>NZ_JAAAMH010000023.1 GCF_024105655.1 Aliihoeflea sp. 40Bstr573 | reverse complement strand
ATGTTCGCTCGCCTTAAGGACTGGCGGCGCATCCACACAAGGTACGAACGATGCGCTCACACCTTCTTGTCAGCAATCGCTTTCGCGGCAGTCTTCATCTTCTGGATCAATGAGTCCTGACCCTAGCTTGCTCGCGTTCGGCCAAGCCGTCGGACGGTTCGCGATGCGATCGTCGCAGGCCGTGAACTTATCACCCGGGTGCGCTAGCGCTTTCTTTGTGAAAGTGTGGATTGTCGACTGGTCGGCGGTCAGCCCTCGTTCGTAAGCGACGAGCGATAGAATTCCGAATGGGAACGTAAGGTACGCGATCTGGTCGGCCTTCTTGCCGTCCATCGACAGGCGGTAGGCAAGTCCGCGAGGCTTCTGCGCTTCGATCAGTTCGTTAAACGTTTGCTTAAAGAAATTCGCCATTTCGGGCTTTGTCTGGTCGACGTCGAACCGATGGCGGTCATGCGCAACGTAGCGCGGATTGGCCCTCGTTCCATTCATCATGCAGAAGTGCAACTCGCCCTTTTGAAGGTTGAAACCAAGGATCGCCATCAACCTGCCTTCCATCAAGTGACATCGGCTTTGCCCGCCGGATGCAGTTCTGAATCAAAAGGCCCAGGCAGATCGGAGCCCGCCCGGGCCTTCGGTCGTAAAAATGTACGTAAGCGGCTCAATCCCCGCAGGACTCGGTGTGAAAACTTCTTTCGAGGCCTCCACAACCTACGGCACATCCAAAGGGCCCCGACGAGATCATATCATGCGCACACAATACAATCTCGATCAGCTTACGAGCACCCGCTCGTTGCCCCGCATGTATCGCACTTCTCGCACGTGCCGTTCCGCACCATCGTGAAGTTCTGGCACTCGGTGCACATGTTGCCGGTGTAGCCCTGCATGATGGACTTGGCGCGGCGTTGGGCGGCGAGGGCCTTGGCTTCGGTGGCTTCGTCCGCAGCGGCGTCGGTGAAGAGGGTGCTGGCGGTGTCTTCGGCGATTTCCTCGGCGAGCTCGGCCGCGCGTTCCTCATAGTCGCGCTTGAAGGCGGTGGCGCCTTCGGTCTTGAGGGCGATGGCGGTGTTGCCCGAGGAGATCGAGCGGACGTTGGAGCCGTAGGACGCCGTTGCCGGACGGGCAGGGGCGGCAGTGCTCGCGGCCGCGCCCTTGGGCTCAGACGAGCCGGAGACGACCTTCAGGGGGGAGGCGCCGCGGGTCAAGCCGCGCGAGAACGGCGTGGCCTTGCCTTCGGAGATGCCCTTGCCGAGCGCGGTGTTGGAAAAGTCCGACTGGTCGACATGGGCAAGGTCGTTGCGCGCCAGATAGGAGACGGCCAGCTCGCGGAAGACGTAGTCGAGGATCGACGTCGCGTTCTTGATCGCGTCGTTGCCCTGGACCATGCCGGCCGGCTCGAACTTGGTGAAGGTGAATGCCTCCACATATTCCTCCAGCGGCACGCCATATTGCAGGCCGATCGAGATCGCGATGGCGAAGTTATTCATCATCGCGCGGAAGGCGGCGCCTTCCTTGTGCATGTCGATGAAGATCTCGCCGAGGCGGCCATCGTCGAACTCGCCGGTGCGCAGATAGACCTTGTGCCCGCCGACGACCGCCTTCTGGGTGTAGCCCTTGCGGCGGTTCGGCAGCTTGTCGCGCAGCGAGCGGACTTCGCGCTCGACGATCTTCTCGACGATGCGCTCGGTGACGATCTGCGCCTGCTGCGCCGTCGGGGCGGCGACCAGCTCCTCGATCAGGTCGTCGGCGTCGTCCTCGTCGTCTGCCAGGAGCGAGGCGTTGAGCGGCTGGGAGAGCTTGGAGCCGTCGCGGTAGAGCGCGTTGGCCTTGAGCGCCAGCTTCCACGACAGCATGTAGGCTTCCTTGCAGTCCTCCACCGTCGCGTCGTTGGGCATGTTGATGGTCTTGGAGATCGCGCCGGAAATGAACGGCTGGGCGGCCGCCATCATGCGGATGTGGCTTTCCACCGACAGGTAGCGCTTGCCGATCTTGCCGCAGGGATTGGCGCAATCGAAGACGGGCAGGTGCTCGTCCTTGAGGAAGGGTGCGCCTTCCAGCGTCATCGCCCCGCAGACATGGATGTTCGCGGCCTCGATGTCCTTCTTCGAGAAGCCGAGCGCGGGCAGGAGCTCGAACGAGAAGTCGGAAAGCTGATCGTCGGTGAAGCCGAAGGTCTCCTTCAGCCAGTCGGCGCCAAGCGTCCACTGATTGAAGATGAACTTGATGTCGAAGGCCTGTGCCGTGGCGGCATTGAGCGCGGCGATCTTCTCGTCGGTGAAGCCCTTGGCCTTGAGCGAGCCGGGATTGACGCCAGGCGCCTGGTTCAGGTTGCCGTGGCCTACCGCATAGGCCTCGATCTCGGCGATCTGGCTTTCCGAATAGCCGAGCGTGCGCAGGGCTTCCGGCACGGCGCGGTTGATGATCTTGAAGTAGCCGCCGCCGGCGAGCTTCTTGAACTTGACCAGCGCGAAATCGGGCTCGATGCCGGTCGTGTCGCAATCCATGACGAGGCCGATCGTGCCGGTGGGCGCGATGACGGAGACCTGCGCGTTGCGGTAGCCATGCTTTTCGCCGAGCGCGAGCGCGTTGTCCCAGGCGAGGCGCGCGTGGTCGATCAGGTCGGCATGCGGGCAATCGGCCGCTTCCAGCGGAACCGGATTGACCGACAGGCCCTCATAGCCATCGACCTTGCCATGGGCGGCGCGGCGGTGGTTGCGGATGACGCGCAGCATGTTGTCGGCGTTGCGCGGATAGTCCGGGAAGGTTCCGAGCTCGCCGGCCATCTCGGCAGAGGTCGCGTAGGAGACGCCCGTCATGATCGCGGTCAGCGCGCCGCCGATGGCGCGGCCTTCCTTTGAGTCGTATGGGATGCCGGCAGTCATCAAGAGGCCGCCGATATTGGCATAGCCAAGGCCAAGCGTGCGGTATTCATAGGACAGCCGCGCGATCTCCTTCGACGGGAACTGCGCCATCATCACCGAAATTTCGAGGACGATGGTCCACAGGCGCACCGTGTGCTCGTAAGCTGCGATGTCGATCGAGCCGTCCTGGTTGCGGTACGGCAGGAGGTTGATCGAGGCGAGGTTGCAGGCCGTGTCGTCGAGGAACATGTATTCCGAGCACGGATTCGAGGCGCGGATCGGGCCCGCGGCCGGCGAGGTGTGCCAGTCGTTCATCGTGGAGTTGAAGTGCAGGCCCGGATCGGCGGACGCCCAGGCGGCGTGGCCGATCTTTTCCCAAAGATCGCGCGCCTTCAAGGTCTTCATCACCTTGCCGTCCTTGCGGGCGGTCAGGTTCCAGTCGCCGTCATTCTCGACCGCGCGCAGGAAGTCGTCCTTCAAGGAGACGGAATTGTTGGAGTTCTGGCCCGAGACGGTGAGATAGGCCTCCGAATCCCAGTCCGTGTCGTAGGTCTTGAACTCGATCGAGGTGTAGCCCTGGCGCGCGAACTGGATGACGCGCTTGACGTAGTTCTCCGGCACGAAGTTCTTCTTCGCCGCCTTGATCTCGCGCTTCAGCGCTGGGTTCTTCGCCGGATCGTAGCAGTCGCCATTGTCCGCCTCGCAGTTGACGCAGGCCTTCATGATGGCCGCGAGATGCTGCTTGACGATCTTGGAGCCGGTGACGAGCGAGGCGACCTTCTGCTCCTCCTTCACCTTCCAGTCGATATATTCCTCGATGTCCGGGTGGTCGACGTCGACGACGACCATCTTGGCGGCGCGGCGGGTGGTGCCGCCCGACTTGATGGCGCCGGCGGCGCGGTCGCCGATCTTGAGGAAGGACATCAGGCCAGACGAGCGGCCGCCGCCCGACAGCTTTTCGCCTTCGCCGCGCAGGTAGGAGAAGTTCGAGCCGGTGCCCGAACCGTATTTGAACAGGCGCGCCTCACGGACCCACAGATCCATGATGCCGCCCTCGTTGACGAGGTCGTCCTCGACGCCCTGGATGAAGCAGGCATGCGGCTGCGGGTGCTCGTAGGAGGACTTCGACTTCACCAGCTTGGCCGTGAAGGGGTCGACGTAATAGTGACCTTGGCCGGGGCCGTCGATGCCGTAGGCCCAGTGCAGGCCGGTGTTGAACCATTGCGGCGAATTCGGCGCGACGCGCTGGGTGGCGAGCATGTAGGCGAGCTCGTCGCGGAAGGCCGAGGCATCTTCCTCGGAGGCGAAATAGCCGCCCTTCCAGCCCCAATAGGTCCAGGTGCCGGCGAGGCGGTCGAAGACCTGGCGGGCGTCGGTCTCGGAGCCGTACCGCTCGGATTCGGGAAGGTCGGCGAGGGCGCCTTCGTCGGCGACGGAGCGCCAGAGGAAGGACGGGACGTCATTTTCCTCGACTCGCTTCAGCCGCGCGGGCACGCCGGCCTTGCGGAAATATTTCTGCGCGAGGATGTCGCTGGCGACCTGGGAGAACTGCGCCGGCACGTCGATGTCGGCCAGGCGGAACACGATGGAGCCGTCCGGGTTCTTGATTTCGCTGACCGCCTTGCGGAACTCGACTTCCGCATAGGCCGACTGGCCGGGCTTGGTGAAGCGACGTTCGATACGCATCGTGTGTTGTCCCATCGTCTATATGTTGTGGTTCTGCGCCGCCGCGGGGCGATTGCCGCAAGAACCCGATTTCCGCATCCGGCCGGCGCCGCGCGCGCCAAAGCCTGTTCCCTCGAAAACGCTTGAAAATCCTACGCTTGGCCGATCCTCGTCGCGGGCTTCATGCCCGCTTTGCGAACCGGCGGGATCAGCCCCGTGCCCCGATCCCGAAAACCAGAACCCAACTCTATCTTGGGTCACTCTAGTGCCGCAACACTAAATATAGTGTTTAAGGTCAAAAATTCCGAACCCTGAACGCAGAAAATTTGCACGCCAAAGTCAGCTCGGCGCGGCGCCTCGATGCACCGTTCCGACCCCTATCCGTCCAACTACAGGAAAGCCCCGACCCCGAAGAAACCCGCCTCGCTGCAACTCAAAAGAGCGCATGGGGATCATAACAACGCGACTCGGGCGGGAGCGTCAAGGGATCGTTTACGATCGTTAGCCGACCGCTAGATATTGTGGAGACCGGTGTGGATAACGGGGAGAAGCGTCAACCGTGCTTGGCTGTGCTTTCCCGGTTCACGCCAGCGCGTTCAAGGCGAGGAAGATGAGACCCGACAGGAGCGCGGCGGCGGGGACGGTCGTGACCCAGGCGGCGACGATGGTCGAGACGTGGGCGCGGCGCACAAGGCGTCGGCGCTTGGCTTCCTCGGTCGAGATCGGCGCGGCGTCAAGGTCGCGATCGGCATCGGCGCTGCCATTGCCATTGCCATTGCCGTTGAAGGGGTTCGAGGCTTCGCTCGCCTGGTCCTCGGCGAGCTGGCCGCGAGCGGCGCGGTGAAGCGCGTTCTTGCGCTCCATGTAGCGGCGGCGACGCGGCGAGTTGGCGGTGTACCATTCGCGGAAGAAGCCGACGCCGAAGACCGCGCCGACGGCGATGTGGGTGGAACTGACCGGCAGGCCGAACCAGGAGGCGACGATGACCGTGATGGCAGCCGACAGCGAGACACAGAACGCGCGCATCGGGTTGAGCTTGGTGATCTGCTCGCCAACCATGCGGATGAGCTTGGGGCCGAAGAGGATGAGACCGAGCGAGATACCGAACGCGCCGATGACCATGACCCAAAGCGGAATGGTGACCGATGAGGCGACCGCGCCTGCTTCAGCGGTATAGACGATCGCAGCCAGCGGGCCGACGGCATTCGCCACGTCATTTGCGCCGTGGGCGAATGAGAGGAGGGCGGCCGAGCAGATCAGCGGGATGTTGAAGAGCTTGCGCAGCGACTGGTTGCGGTTTTCCATGCCTGCGGACTGGCGGCGCACGTGAATGCGGGACCAGAACCAGGCGAGGATCGCCGAACCGATGCCGATCAGAATCAGGTGAAGGCCGGAAAAGTCGACGAGACGGCCGAGGCCCTTGGTCGACAGATAGGTCGCGAAGGCGCCGGCCATGATGCCGACGAGGACCGGCACCCAGCGGCGGGCCGCGGCGATCTTGTCCTCGCGGTAGATGATCGCTTCCTTGATGAAGGCGAGGAACATGGCGGCGACGGCGCCGCCGAGAAGTGGCGAGATGACCCAGCTTGCGGCAATGCCGCCCATCATCGGCCAGTTGACTGCGGACATGCCGGCGGCCGCGATGCCGGCGCCCATGACGCCGCCGACGACGGAATGTGTCGTCGAGACGGGCGCGCCGATCCAGGTGGCGAGGTTGATCCAGAGCGCCGACGAGATCAGCGCCGCCATCATGGCGCGAATGAAGAATTCGGGACTGCCGACCGAGGAAATGTCGATGATGCCGCGCGAGATGGTGTTGACGACGTCGCCGCCGCCAATGAGCGCGCCAGCGCTTTCGAAAATCGCGGCGATCGCGATCGCGCCGCCCATGGTGAGCGCCTTGGCGCCGACGGCGGGGCCGACATTGTTGGCGACGTCGTTGGCGCCGATGTTGAGCGCCATGTAGCCACCGAGGACAGCGGCGACGACGATCAGTACCGCGCGCGGCTCGTCAAAGACATACAGTGCCGCAAAGACCGCGCTCATCGCCAGGAAGAGCAGAGACAGGCCGGGCGCGACGAGGCCGCGCGCGACTACGGTGGTCGCTTCCTCGACATGGACGAGCTTGTCCAGATCCTTGTCGAGCGTTTCCTTGCGTATCGTCGTATCGGCCATCGTCAATCCAGAACTCTTGCGGCGCCGGGAATGATCCCCGTTAGCCGGCTAGCCCATATGACGAAGAAATGCGACCGTCAGGCGGCAGATTTTCGGGGATGAGTACCGAAGCTGGCGATGAGTTCGGCAAGGTCCGGCTCGTTGACGAGGCGTGCGGCATCCTGAGCGGGGAACCAGCGCCGGCGGCGTTTTTTCTTCTCACGCCACTTGTCGGCCACGTCCTTGACCTCGAGCGGGTAGACGAGAACCTCGCAACGCCACTCGCGGCCGCGCGCCAAATGCTTGGCGTAGTAGAAGCGGCCAAGCGCATCCTGCGCGATCTCGCCAGCAACGCCGGCCTCCTCGTCCGCCTCGCGCGCTGCGGCATGCCACAACGCTTCCTCGCCCTCGGGCCAGCCCTTCGGAATGACCCAGCGGCCTGTCCCGCGGCTGGTGATCAACATCACCTCATAGCCATCGTCACCCTTGCGAAAGGGCAGGGCGGCAACTTGCGTACGGCAGGGCAAACCGCCGATCAGCCGACGAAGCCGTTCGGCAACATGCGCGCGTGTCTGGCGGGTGAGGAACATGGTGATGTTTCGAGTCCGATTCGTTTGCCAACTCAAGGAGTATCCTCCTCAAGTCGAGAGTTTCAAAGCCTTTTTGCCTTGGGGATTGCATAAAAATGGGCGTTCTTGCGCGAAAATGCAAGCTCCGCGCAAGTTTCGACCGGTTTCGGTTCGCTTTCGGTTCGTTCAGCCGAGATGGCCTTCGGCGATCGGCTTTTGATAGGTGAACCCCAGATCCCAAGGGAAATAGATCCACGTATCCTGCGACACTTCCGTTACGAAAGTGTCGACGAGCGGTCGGCCCTTCGGCTTGGCGTAGATGGTGGCGAAATGGGCCTTCGGCATCATCGCGCGCACGATGGCGGCGGTCTTGCCGGTGTCGGTCAGGTCGTCGATGATGAGGACGTCCTTGCCTTCGTGCTCGAGCAGCGCCGGGTTGATCTCCTTCAGGACCTTCAGTTCGCCCTGCTCGGTGTAGTCATGGTAGGAGGCGACGCAGACCGTCTCGATCAGGCGCACGCCGAGTTCGCGCGAGATGACGGCGGCGGGCACCAGACCGCCGCGCGTAATGCACACGATTGCGCGCCAGTTGCCGTTGATGCCGGAAAGGCGCCAGGCGAGCGCGCGGGAATCGCGATGGAACTGATCCCAGGAAACGGGAAAGGCTTTCTCGGGCAGGGACATTTTGCAAGGCACTCCGGAGCGCGGGGCAGGAAATTGGCGGAATGCGCGCGGAATTAGACGTATTCAGCGACACTTGGCAAGCATTTTGCCGCACAAGCGCCTGGCGGTTGTGCCAGTTCACCTGCCCGCGATAGAAGGCTCTCCATAGCGACCCGCGAAAGGCAGTCACACGCGTGCATCCACCCATCGCCGAAAAGAAGGTCAAGAGCCGCAATTACGACGCCGTGGCGGGCATCTACGAGATGCTGGCCAATCTTTATTCCTTCGGGCTGATCCGGCGCGCCAAGCTGGCAGAACTCGACCATCTCAAGCCCGGGGACCGGGTGCTCTATCTGGGAGCAGGTTCGGGTGAGGATGCGGTGGCCGCGGCGCGCATGGGCGCACAGGTCACGGCGATCGACCTTTCCGTACGCATGATCGACCGGCTGCGCCGGCGCATGGCGCGCAAGAGGCTGGAGGCGGAACTGATCGCCGGCGACGCGCTGGCGCTCGCGCCCGACCCGCTCTTCGATGCTGTATGCGGAAACTACTTCTTCAATGTCTTCGGGCCGGACGACATGCCGGTCGTCCTGGCCAGGGCCGCGACCTATGTGCGGCCAGGCGGACATCTGATGATCGCCGACATGGCGCCGCCCTCGGGGCTGCTTGGCCCGCTTGCCTGGCTCTATCTCAAATTCGGGCTCAGCTTCTTCTGGTTGCTCGGGCTCGCCTCCCAACACCCGATCTACGATTACCGGCCCGCCCTTCAGCGGCTCGGGTTCCGGCAGGTCGCGCTGCACGACCACCGCCTGTTCGGCATCGGCCCCGCGCTCTATCGCACGCTCGTCTTCGTCAGACCGGAGATTTCGGCATGAGCCGCAAGCTGATCGACCGCCTTCTCGAACGTAAGCTCGCCCACCTGCCCGAAGCGCCGCTGAGTGAAGCGGAGCGCCTGGAACTCGTGTCGCGATACGGCGATTTTTCGCTCGCCTATTCGGCGGCGGTGCAAAAGGGCCTTTGCCACTTTGGCGACGCGCATGGCTATATCGCGCATTCGGCCAAGATGGGATCGCTGATCGCGCTCGGCGATCCGGTCTGCGCGACGCAGGACCGAGCGCGGCTGCTCGACGCTTTCGTGGACGCGGCCAGGACGCCGGTCTTTGCGGAGATATGCCGCGCGACGGCGCAGCATCTCGCCGGGCGCGGCTACAAGGTTGCCATGATGGGCATCGACAGCGCGCTCGACCTTCAGACCTACGACTTTTCCGGCAAGCGCAAGGAAACGGTGCGCTATTCGGAACGCTGGCTCGAAAAGAAAGGCTATCGCCTCGCCGAGGCGGAGGAAGTGGAGGGCGCGGATGCGATGATCCGCGACCTTTCGGAGCGCTGGCGTGCCTCGCGCATCGTGAAGAAACGCGAGATGGAATTCCTCAACCGACCGCTGCCAGAGGCGGGGGGGCCGATGATGCGTCGCTTCGTTCTGATCGAGCCGGACGGGCGCGTCGGCTGCCTTCTCTATTTCGACCCGATCTGCCGTGACGGCGCGGTCATCGGCTATCTGACCGCCTTCAAGCGCAAGCTGCCGGACACGACGTCCCATGCCGAGATCGGGCTGACCAAGCGCGCCGCCGACATCTTCAAGGCGGAGGGGAAAGAGGTTCTGATGCTCGGCCTGTCGCCGCTCTGCGACGTCGAGCCGAGCGGCTTTGCCGAGAGCGCGGCGTTCCGCACGATGCTGCAGCGGCTATATCGGTCCGGCGCGGTCAATCGCAAGGTGTTCAACCTTGCCGGCCATGCCGCGTTCAAGCGGCGGTTCCACGGCCGCGAGGAACCGCGCTATCTCGCCTGGAATGCCGGTTCGCCCTTCGCGCATTTCATTGCGCTCATGCGGCTGTCCAAAGCCTTCTGAAGGCAATGTCGGGCATCGGACGAACCAGAAAACCGGAACGCATCTTTCGGTTCGATGCCCTCAACGCGACATGAAGGTCGCCGTAGGCATGGAATCCAGCACTGTCTTCGTCACGCCGCCGAAGAAGAATTCCTTCAGCTTCGACTGGCTGTAGGCGCCAGTGACGAGGAGATCGGCGCCGAGTTCGACGGCGCGGTTCTGGATCGCCTCGCCATGGGTCAGCTCCGACTTGTGCTGGCTCTGGACGGTGACGCGGACGCCATGGCGCGACAGGGCCGCTGCGATCTGGCCGCCGGCCGTCATCGATGCATGGCCGCCATAGCGGTCCGGATCGACGGTGAACACCTCGACCTGGCGAGCTGCCGTGAGGAAGGGCAGGGCGTCGAAGACCGCACGGGTGGATTCGCGCGTGCCGTTCCAGCCGACGAGGATCGTTTCGAAGCGCGTGTTGACGGGCATGGCGTAAGGCACGAAGAGCACCGGTCGGCCGGTCTGAAGCAGCAGCGCGTCGACATTGGTGCCGGACAGGTGGGATGACGGATCGCGCTGCTGCACGACGATGAGGTCGACGGCGCGGGCGCTTTCCAGCGAGGAAATCGCGCTGTCGCCCGAAAAGCTCTCCAGCGCGCGCCATTCGGCCGAAACCCCCGAGCGCGACATCTGGTCATCGAACATGCGACGCATCGCTTCGGAGCGTTCCTTGTTGGTCTCGCTGCTGGTGACCATGAAATCGGCGTCTGGAAAGCCCATCGGCGTCGCGTACGGGACAGGGAGCGGTTCGGCGTGGACGCCGATCACGTGGGCGGAGAAGCGTTCGGCGAGCGGAGCGATGCAGTCGAGAACGCGACGGGCGTCGGCTTCGTCCTGCAGAACGGCGAGTATCGTCTTGTAGCTCATCCAAGCCTCCCATGGTTGTATTTCAACCGACAGGCCACTCATGATGCGCCACGCCTTGATCGATATCAAGCTTTGGCTGAAAGGCCCTCGACCATTGCGCGAACTTCCGCCAGCGCCGCATCCAGCTTTGCCTGGTCTCTCGAGCGCACGACGAGCTCGGTCCAGAAGGCGCCGTCCTGGTATTTGGGGTAGGAGCCGATGATCGTGTCGGGATGTCGCTTCTGGATCTCGCCCAGCGGGCCGCCGATCGTGCCCTCGCCATGCGGGCAGTGGACCGTGCCCGACAGGAGCTTCGTGCCGCCCTTCAGCGTCGGTACGACATTGTCCAGCATCGCCTGGAAGATCGCCGGCACGCCCGCCATGACATGGACGTTGCCGATGACGAAGCCCGGTGCGATCGAGATCGGGTTGTCGATGTGGGTGGCGCCCTGCGGCATCCGCGCCATGCGCCTGCGCGCCTCGGTGAACTCCATGCCGCGCGCCGCATAATGCTCCTCGAGCATGGCGAATGCGCGCTCGTCGTAGCCGCACGGCACGGCAAAGGCGGCCGAGATGGCATCGGCGGTGATGTCGTCATGCGTCGGGCCGATGCCGCCGGTGGTGAAGACATAGGTGTATCTGGCGCGAAGCGCATTGACCGCCTCGACGATCGCCGCTTCGTCGTCGGCGACGATGCGCACTTCCGTCAGGTCGATGCCGATCGCCGTGAGAACGTCCGCCAGATGGCCGATATTGCGATCCTTGGTGCGGCCCGACAGGATCTCGTCCCCGATGACGACCATGGCGGCGGTGATGATTTCGGTCATGTCGGTCCCCATGCGTTTCGCCATCAAGTAGAGCGAACCGGGCGTTCCAGCAATCGTGTCTTTGCGGTGAACAGTCCGTGCTGCCTGTGCACGGTTGCAGCAGGAACGCGCCGCATTAGTCTTCCGCTCGCAACACTCCCAAAAGGAAGATCGATCGATGGCGAAAGTACTGGTTCTCTACTATTCGAGCTGGGGTCATATGGAACAGATGGCCATGTCAGCGGCCGAAGGCGCGCGCGAAGCGGGCGCCGAGGTAACCGTCAAGCGGGTTGCCGAAATCGTGCCGACCGAGGTCGCGAAGGCTGCGCACTACAAGCTGGACCAGGACGCACCAATCGCCGATCCGCTCGAACTGGAAAACTACGACGCCGTCATCCTCGGCATCTCCACCCGCTATGGCGCCATGTCGGCGCAGATGAAGAACTTCATCGATCAGACCGGACCGCTCTGGGCCAAAGGCGCCCTCGTCAACAAGGTGGCTTCGGTCATGTCGTCGACCGCCACGCAGCACGGCGGCGCGGAGATGGCGATCATCTCGGCGCAGGTCTCCCTCCAGCATCACGGCATGATCATCGTGCCGTTGTCCTATGCCTATCAGGGTCAGTCCGGCAACGACGTCGTGCGCGGCGGGTCGCCCTACGGCATGACGACGACCAGCGATACAGACGGATCGCGCCAGCCGTCCGCGCAGGAACTGGAAGGCGCGAAGTTCCAGGGCAAGCGCGTTGCGGAGATTACGATCAAGCTTCACGGATAGCTTGTCCGGCATCGATTTGCGGCAAGCAGGCGTTGCGAGAGCGGCGCCTGCTTTTTTCTTTGCCGTCGAGCCATGCGGGCCTTAAATGCGGCTCTGACCAGGAGAGGCGCATGAGTTTGGTTTCCCTATTGTTCTGGCTGGTCGTGGCGGCCGTTTCGATCCTGCTGCTGGTGACCGGCTATTTGATGCATGTGACGCGCCGCATTTCGCGCCAGGCCGAAAAGCTCGTTCCGGCGGCGGGCCAGCGGATCACCGTCGACGGACACGACGTTCACTACGTGGAAAGCGGGGCGGGGCGGCCGATCCTGATGATCCACGGCCTTGGCGGCCATCTCCACCACATGCGCCGGCCATTGATGGAGGCCTTCGGCGACGACTATCGGCTGATCGCGATCGACCGACCCGGCTCGGGTTATTCCACGCGCCCGCGCGGCGACGGACGCCTCTCGCAGCAGGCCGATTTCATTGCCCATCTGATCGACGCGATGCAGCTCGAGCGGCCGCTTGTCGTCGGCCATTCGCTCGGCGGTGCGATCGCGCTCGCCACGGCGCTGCGCCATCCCGACAAGATCAGCGGACTGGCGCTGATCTCTCCGCTGACGCACCATTATTCCGAGGTGCCGCCGGAGTTCGCGCCGCTGCACATTCCCAATCCGGTGTTGCGCCGGCTGATCGCCAACACGGTCGCGGTGCCCATGTCGGCGCGCAACGCGCCGCGCACGCTCGACTTCGTGTTCGGCCCGCAAAAGCCGCCGATCGATTTCGCGGTCGCGGGCGGCGCGCTCGCCGGGATGCGCCCGAGCCACATCTATGCGACCTCGACCGACCTCGTCGCGCTGCGCCACGACCTGGCGGATTTCGAGACGCGCTATGGCGAGATCGAGCTGCCGGTCGGCATCCTTTTCGGTGACAAGGACCGCGTGCTCGACTACCGCCGGCACGGGCTTTCGATGCGCGACAAGATCGACGACCTCGATCTTGAAATTGCCGAGGGCGTTGGGCACATGCCGCAGTACGTCGTGACCGGCCAGGTTGTGGCCTTCATCCGCCGGATTGCCGCGCGCGCGTTCCAGTCGTCCACACCAGCGGCTGCGAGCGGAGACGCTTCCGGGGAAACGAAACGGGCGTGACTGCCGACGGTGTTTGTGGCCAGGAATGCGGGGCCGGGCGCCGGGGGCAAGGAGCCGTTCAACGGCTCGGCGGGCGCATCGATTGATGGTCGGCGCGAGGAGGATCTCGCAGCAAGCGTGGCCGGGCCGTCAGTCCGCGCCGCGCGAGCGCTGGGTCAGGCGGATCGAGGCGGCGCGCATCTCTGTCGCATGGACCTCATCCGTCTTGCCGGCCCGCGATTGGACGCTCATGGGGGTGCCGATGCCGCATCCGGCAAGCACCAGCAAGGTCATCAGGGTCGCAATCAACTTCGTCATCGTCAAACCTCCTGCCGAACGCGTTGTCGTGGCGATAACCGAGCCGGCCTGCCGTCGCAAGCCCGGCGCTTGACGCGTGCCAACAAAGGAGGAAAGAAGCGGACGGCGCGGGCGTGGTGGAACCGGTAGACACACCGGACTTAAAATCCGGAGGCCATGGCCGTGCGGGTTCGAGTCCCGCCGCCCGCACCATTTCCCAACCTAGACTTTAGTCTTAGGCCAAATTGGTTGCCGCCCGGGTTTCAATCGTTACAACCGTAGCGACAAGGAAATCAGGGAGGAAATCATGCTGACACTCACACGTACCATCGCTTTGGCCGTTTCGGTCGCATTCGCAGGCTCCGCCGCTTATGCACAGGACGATCGCGCCGACTGGCCGAACGATCTGACGATTGGCACTGCAAGCCAGGGTGGCACCTACTTCATCTATGGCAACGGCATGGCGAGCTTCATCTCTGAAAACCTCGGCATCAACGCGTCCGGCGAAGTGACAGGCGGCCCGGTGCAGAACGTGACGCTCGTGCAGACCGGCGATCATCAGATCGGCCTCGTGACGATGGGACCGGCGCTCGAAGCGTGGAATGGCGAGAGCGAACTGGCGCCAGGCGTTGAGCATAAAGACATCCGTGCCCTGTTCCCGATGTACCAGACGCCGTTCCAGGTGGTTGTTCTGGCCAATTCTGGCATCGAATCCGTGTCCGACCTCGATGGCAAGCGCGTCGGCGTCGGCCCGGCGGGCGGCACGCCCGGCACCTACTGGCCGCGCTTCATGGAGACGCTCGGCGTCAACGCCAACGTATCCTTTGCCGGCGCCTCCGATGCAGGCGGCCAGTTGAAGGACGGGCTGATCGACGCCTTCGCGTTCGCGGCCGGCGTCCCGATCTCGGCCTTCGCCCAACTCGCCGCCGAAAACGACGTCAGGATGTTTGGGTTCAACGAGGAAGAGCTTGCGCAGATCCTGGAGGCGCATCCCGAAATGGCGGCCTTCACGATTCCTTCCGGGACCTACCAAGGCCACGACTACGATCAGCCCACCGTCGGTCTCTGGAATTTCGCCATCGCCCACAAGGACATGCCCGAAAGCCTTGCGTACGAGATCACCAAACTCGTTCTCGAGAACAACGAGCGCATGATGCAGATTCATGCCACATCGGCCGAGACGCTGACGGAGAACTGGGACAAGAACTCCTTCATGCCCTATCATCCGGGCGCCGTGCGGTATCTGGAAGAACAGGGCATCACCGTGCCCGACAACTTGAAGGACTGATCGCCTTCGCGCCTTTCACGCCCCGGTTGCGCACCCGCGCCGCCGGGGCTTTTGCCATCTGACGGGTGTCCTCGGGGAGGGGTATCATGACGCAGACGAACACGGCATCGCCAGACGCGGTCAACCTCGCCGAAGGCGTGGATATCGAGCCGCAGGGCTACAACCAGCGGCTATTCCGCGGAACCATGCACGGCCTGGTGGTTGCTGCCTGCATTGCCTACACCGTCTTCCACATCGCGGTGATGAACCTCTACCCGCTGGAGACCTGGACCTATCGTCTAATCCATGTCGCGGGCGGTCTGGCCATCGGTTTCCTGCTCTATTCCGCGCATGGCGTTACCAAGGAGGCTGCTCCTTTCAGGCGCAACCCGCTCGCCCTGGTCGTCCTTTTCGGTGCTGCTGCGGGCATCCTCTACGGCATGTTCTGCATGCTGGTCGCCTGGGGCAGCTGGTGGACGACGGGTGAAGCCGCGCCGCCCGCCTTCGCGTTCCAGACATTCGGCATCCCCCTCCTTGTCGGCACGGTACTCGCCGTCGTCCACGGCTGGTTCTTCGCCGATCCGGCCGAAGACCGGATCAACCTCGCGGACGTGCTGCTCGCGGTCGCGGCCGGCGCGGTCTGCCTCTACATCATCTACAATGCGGGCGCGCTGCGGCTTCGCGCCGGTACCGGCATGGCCCAGCCAGCCGACATGTGGGCGTCGATCGCCGGCGTTATCCTGATCCTGGAACTGACCCGGCGGCTCGCCGGACTGGCACTGGTCATCATCGCCGGCGTCTTCATCCTCTACAGTTTCGTCGGGCCATTCCTGCCGGGCTTCCTGCAGCATCGTGGCTATTCGGTCTCGCGGTTCTTCACCTATGTCTACACCGACCAGGGCATCCTCGGGCCGACGACGGCCATCTCGTCGACTTACATCATTCTGTTTGTGACATTCGCCGCCTTTCTCCAGGCCTCGAAGGTGGGCGAATATTTTGTCAATTTCGCCTTCGCAGCAGCCGGGCAGGCGCGTGGCGGACCGGCGAAGGTTGCCGTCTTTGCATCGGGCCTGATGGGTACGATCAACGGCACATCCGCAGGCAATGTCGTATCGACCGGCTCGCTGACGATCCCCCTTATGCGCAAGGTCGGCTACAGGCCGCAGACGGCCGCAGCCGTCGAAGCTGCCGCCTCCTCGGGCGGTCAGATCATGCCGCCGATCATGGGTGCCGGCGCATTCATCATGGCCGAGATCACGGGCATTCCGTATACCGAGATCGTGATCGCGGCGATCATCCCCTCGATTCTCTATTTCGCCTCGGTCTATTTCGTGGTCGATCTCGAGGCGACCAAGAAGGGCATGAAGGGCCTGCCGCGGTCGGAACTGCCACAGTTCGGCAAGCTGCTGAGGCAGGTCTACCTGTTCGTCCCGATCGTTATCCTCATCTACGCGCTGTTCGCCGGATATTCGGTCATCCGCGCCGGCACGCTGGCGATGATCGCGGCGGCCGTCGTCTCGTGGCTCACGCCCAACAAGATGGGGCCGCGGGCGATCCTCTATGCCTTCGAACTGGCCGCCAAGATGTCGCTGCAGCTCGTGGCGGTCTGCGCGGCGGCGGGCATCATCGTCGGCGTGATCGCGCTGACGGGGGTCGGCACGCGCTTCTCGGCCGTGCTTCTTGCCCTTGCCGAACAGAACCAGCTCATTGCGCTGTTCTTCGCCATGTGCGTTTCGATCATCCTTGGCATGGGCATGCCGACGACGGCGGCCTATGCGGTGGCGGCATCGGTGCTTGCGCCGGGCCTGATCCAGCTCGGCATCCAGCCGCTGGTCGCACATTTCTTCATCTTCTATTACGCGGTGATGTCGGCGATCACACCCCCGGTGGCGCTGGCCGCATATGCGGGCGCGGCGCTCGCGCGGTCGGACCCGATGAAGACCTCCGTCGAGGCCTTCAAGATCGGGCTTGCGGCCTTCGTGGTGCCGTTCATGTTCTTCTATTCGGCCGAGATGCTGATGCAGGGCGAATGGCTCGACATCCTCCACGTCTTCGTCACGGCCACGATCGGTATCTATCTCCTGTCGGCGGCGGTGATCGGCTGGTTCTTCGGGCCGTTGAACGTCGTGCTGCGCATCCTGCTGATGTTCGGGGCGCTCGCCATGATCAAGGGCGGATGGGCGTCGGACCTGATCGGGTTTGCCGTCGGCGGTGCGCTGTTCCTCTACCAGAAGCGGGTGGTGGAGCCGCGAACGCTGGCGCGCGGGGCGGATTAGGCGAAACAGTTTTCGGGTGATCGGACGGAAAGCGATCTGGCTTTCCGTCCAGCGGCTTGGCACATTCGGCTCAAATGGAGATTCAGCCGAGATGACGTCAGCCCGATTCACCCGTCCGCGCCGCAAGCCAGCCCCTTGGCATGAGATGGCAGCCACGCTTGTCGACGTGGCGACGGGGCGTAGGCCGGCAGATCTCGTCATCCGCAACGGGCGCTGGGTGAACGTTTATTCGGGCGAAATCATCGCGGGCACCGACCTTGCGATCGCCGGCGGGCGGTTCGCCTATTGCGGGCCGGATGCGAGCCACGCAATCGGCGCGGAAACGCAGGTGATCGACGCCGGCGGGCGCTACCTCGTGCCCGGCCTTTGCGACGCACACATGCATGTCGAGAGCGGCATGGTGACGGTCACCGAGTTCTGCCGCGCCGTCATCCCGCATGGCACGACATCGATGTTCATCGATCCGCACGAGATCGCCAACGTGCTCGGCCTCGACGGCGTCCGGCTGATGCATGACGAGGCGCTGGCCATGCCGGTCAACGTCCATGTCCAGATGCCGTCCTGCGTCCCTTCGGCGCCGGGGCTGGAGACGCCCGGTGCGACGCTCGACGAGAAGGACGTCGCCGAGGCGATGAGGTGGGACAACATCATCGGGCTCGGCGAGGTGATGAACTTTCCGGGCGTATCTGCGAACGATCCCAAAATGGTGGCCGAGATCGCCGAGACGATGAAGGCCGGCCGCACCGTCGGCGGGCACTATGCCTCGCCCGACCTCGGCCCCGCCTTCCACGGCTATGTCGCCGGTGGGCCGGAGGACGACCATGAAGGCACCCGCGCCGAGGACGCCATCGCCCGCGTGCGGCAGGGCATGCGCGCGATGCTGCGGCTCGGCTCGGCGTGGTACGACGTAGCCGAACAGGTCAAGGCGGTGACCGAATCCGGGCTCGACCCTCGCAATTTCATCCTGTGCACCGATGACAGCCATTCGGGCACGCTCGTCGAGGAGGGCCATATGGACCGCGTGGTCCGTCATGCGATCGAGCAGGGATTGAAGCCCGTCACCGCCATCCAGATGGCGACGCTCAACACGGCGCAGCACTTCAAGATCGAGCGCGAGATCGGTTCCATCGCACCGGGGCGGCTCGCAGACTTCCTGATCGTCTCCGACCTTGCCGCGCTCGCCATCGACCAGGTCTATGCGCATGGCAGGCTGCTTGCCGAGAAGGGCAAACTGGTCGCCGAGATCGAGCCCTATCCCTATCCGGCCAAGGCCAAGCAGACGGTGAAGCTGGGCAAGCAGCTCGCTGCAGCCGATTTCGACATCGCGGCGCCAGAGGGCGCGAATTCGGTCCGGGCGCGGGTGATCGGCGTCATCGAGAACCAGGCGCCGACACGCGCGCTCGAAATGGACATGCCGATCGAAAACGGCCTGGTCGCGATGGATGGCGCGAACGACGTCTGCCAGATCGCGGTCGTCGAGCGGCATCGGGCGACAGGCGGCGTCGTCAACGCGCTCGTCTCGGGCTTCGGCTACAAGAAGCCCTGTGCCATGGCCTCGACGGTGGCGCATGACAGCCATCACATGATCGTCGTTGGCACCAACAAGGCCGACATGGCGCTGGCGGCCAACAGGCTGGGCGAGGTCGGCGGCGGCGTGGTGCTGATCTCGGAGGGACGGGAACTGGCGCTGGTCGAACTGCCGATCGCCGGGCTTATGTCGGACGAGCGGGCCGAAATCGTCGCGCAAAAGGCCGCGAAGCTGACGGCCGCGATGCGCGACGTCGGATGCGACCTCAACAACGCCTACATGCAGCACTCGCTCCTGGCGCTGGTGGTCATTCCGGAACTGCGGATTTCAGATCAGGGGCTGGTCGACGTCAGGACGTTCCAGAAGGTGGATCTGTTCGTCTAGCGGTTCCAGAAGATCGGCGTGAAGATCACCAGAACGGCAAGGATCTCGAGGCGGCCGAGGAGCATCGCGATGGCCATGATCCATTTCGCCGGGTCCGGTATCACCGCGAAATTTCCGACCGGGCCGATGACGTCGCCAAGTCCTGGGCCGACATTGGTCAGCGCCGTCAGGGCGCCCGACATGGCGCTCATGAAGTCGAGCCCCGTGGCCGACAACAGGATCGTGATGATCAGCCAGAGAATGAAGAAGGCGGCGATGAACAGCACGACGGCGCGCTGCATCGCGTCGTCGACCGGGCGATTGCCGTAGCGCACGCTTTGCACCGTGTTGGGATAGACGAGGCGTCGCAAGCCGTTCAGGACCAGCTCGAACAGGATCAGGAACCGGTAGGCCTTGATGCCGCCGGTGGTCGAGCCTGAACAGCCGCCGAGAAACATGGCGACGAAGGCGCAGGCGAAGGCGAACGGACCCCAGGCGGTATAGTCGGAGCTCGCGTAACCGGTCGTCGTGATGATCGACATGAAGTTGAAGGCGGAATGGGTGAGCGCATCGATGAACGCGATGTCGCTCGACAGGCGCACATAGATCGTCACCGCCAGGATGAAGAGCAGGACATAGCTGGCGAAGACGCGCAGCTGCGGATCACGCAACGTTTCGAGGCGGCCACGCGTGAAAAGCAGGATGACGATGGCGAAGGGCAGTGCGCCGATGAACATGAAGACTGTCGCGATCCAAAGGACCGGCAGGTTGTCCTCGTAGAAGGCCATCGAGGAGTCATGCGTGGAAAAGCCGGCGGTCGAAATGGTCGTCAGCGCGTGATTGATGGCGTTGAAGCCGGTCATGCCCGCGGCCGCGTAGCAGATCGCGCACAGGACCGTCAGCGCGACATAGATGGCAATCAGGCTCGTCGTATAGGTCGAGAAACGCTCGAAGGGGCGGTCCGAGATGTCGGAGGATTCGATCTTGAAATAGGAAACGCCGCCGACATTCAGGAACGGCAGCACGAAAAGGCCGAGCGCGATGACGCCAAGGCCGCCGATCCATTGCAGGAGCGAGCGCCAGATCAAGATGCCGGGCGGCATGGCATCGAGCCCGACGAGCACCGTGCCGCCGGTCGTCGTAATGCCCGACACCGATTCGAACACGGCATCGGTCAGCCCGATTTCCAGTGAGGAGGCCAGGAAGGGAATGGCGCCGACGGCGCAGGTCGTCAGCCAAAGGAGGTTGACGACGAAGAAGCCGAAACGTGCCGAAAGCACCGGTGGCCGCCCTTGCGTCGCCGCAGCGACGGCCAGCGCGAGCCCGCCGGTCAAAAGCGCCGAAAAGGCGAAGACCTGCCAATCCTCGTTGCCGAAGTAAAGATCCACGCCGGCCGGGATGAACATGGCCAGGGACAGGTAGATGGCGAAGATCGCCGCGATGTGAATCGCGGTGCGAATGGCGAGATACTGCACGTCTTCCCCGACCTGACCCCTTGAAGCGGCGCGACAGTGGCTTCCGCGCATCGAATATGCAATAGCGCGGCTGACGCGCCAACAGACAAAGACCGAGAGAAGGTCCAAAGCCCTTGCACAGTGACTTCAAAGCTTCCGTCCGCCAGGCAGCCGGCGCCATGCGCGCGCTCTTTCCCGAGACGCCACTGCAGGAGAACGCGTATCTGTCGAAGAAGTCCGGCGCACGCATCTTCCTGAAGCGGGAGGACCTGTCGCCGGTGCGCTCCTACAAGATCCGCGGTGCGTTCAACTTCTTCCGCAAGGTTCTGGAAGCGGGCGCCGGGCCAGATGTGTTCGTCTGCGCCTCGGCAGGCAACCACGCCCAGGGTTTCGCCTATGTCTGTCGTCACCTCGAAAAGCGGGGCGTCATCTTCATGCCGGTGACGACGCCGCAGCAGAAGATCGACAAGACGCGGCTGTTCGGCGGCGAGTTCGTCGAGATCCGCCTGACGGGCGATTATTTCGACGCCTGCTATCGCGCCGCGCAGACTTTCGCCGCCGACACCGGCGGTCTGATGGTGCCGCCTTTCGACCATGAGGACATCATCGAAGGGCAGGCGAGCGTCGCGCAGGAGATCGAGGCCCAGCTTCCTGCCGGCACGCGCGCCGACCTGATCGTCCTGCCGGTAGGCGGGGGCGGGCTTGCCGCCGGCGTGACGCGCTATCTTGCCGATGCCGGCACGCGGTTCCTGTTTGCCGAACCGGTGGGCGCTTCGAGCCTCCATTCCAGCCTGACCGAGAACCGGCGCGTGCGGCTGCCGCAGGTCGACAATTTCGTCGACGGGGCGTCGGTGGCGGAAATCGGCGAAGCGAATTTCGCGGCGCTGTCGCATTTTTCGCCGGACAACGTGACGCGCATTCCCGAGAACCGGGTCTGCGCGACGATCATCGAGATGCTGAATGTCGAGGGCGTGGTGCTGGAGCCGGCTGGCGCGCTCGCGATCGACGCGCTGAAGGATTTGCCGGCCGACGAGATCGCCGGAAAGACGATCGTGCTCGTCGTCTCGGGCGGCAATTTCGATTTCGAGCGGCTGCCCGACGTCAAGGAGCGGGCGCTGCGCTTCGAGGGACTGAAGAAGTATTTCGTCTTCCGCTTTCCCCAGCGCCCCGGCGCGCTGCGCGACTTCCTCGACCTGCTCGGCCCCGAGGACGACATCGCCCGCTTCGAATACCTCAAGAAATCGGCGCGCAATTTCGGTTCCGTACTGATCGGCATCGAGACCAAGAACCCGGCGAACTTCGCCGTGCTCGCGGAAAAGTTCGAGGCGGCGGGATGGACCTACCAGGACATCACCGACAACGAGACCATTGCCGGGCTCGTCATCTGATTTTGCAGCGCAGCAAGTTTCAGTTGCATTTGGAGGCGAACAGGGCCATATGAGCCCGACAAGGCGCTTGGGCCGGACTTTCCGGCTTTCCCGAATACGGACTGGTTGCGTCTTTGCCTTGGATCATCTTCGAGGCAAGCCCGCGAATGATCGCGGCGACGACAGCGCAGCCGCGCGGGCTTCAGAGTTCGCCGCCTTGTCGATCCCATTTTGACATATCGCACGCAGGTTGCGCCCTGCGGCATCGATTTTTGCGCCCGGCAAATGCCGCGCGCCAGAAAGAAGACTGCTTTGACGACTGAAAATCAGACCACCGCCGCGAACAGCGGTTTCGGCCCACTCGGCATCGACGGCAAGCTGCTCGAAAGCGCTGCCCGCGCCGGCTTCGTGGAGCCCAAGCCGATTCAGGTCGCGGCCATTCCGGCGCAGATCGCCGGCAAGGACATCCTGGGCGTCGCCCAGACCGGCTCCGGCAAGACGGCCGCCTTCGCGCTGCCGATCCTCAAGCACATCGCCGCGCTTGGCGACAAGCGCAAGCCGAAAACCTGCCGCGCGCTGATCCTTGCGCCGACGCGCGAACTCGCCGTTCAGATCGAAGAGACGATCCGCGCCATCTCCAAGGGCCTCCACATCTCGACCAGCCTCGTTCTGGGCGGGGTCTCGCGCGGTGGCCAGGTCAAGCGCATGGCGCAGGGCGTCGACATTCTCGTTGCCACGCCGGGCCGTCTGACCGACCTCGTTCGCCAGAACGAGATCGTGCTCGCCGAGACGCGCTGGCTCGTGCTCGACGAAGCCGACCGCATGCTCGACATGGGCTTCATCAACGACGTCAAGAAGATCGCCCGCGCGACGCATCCCAAGCGCCAGACGGCGCTCTTCTCGGCCACGATGCCGAACGAGATCGAGCAGCTCGCACGCGGCATCCTGCGCGATCCGGTCCATGTCGAAGTCGCACCGCAGGGTACGACGGCGGCCGAAATCCACCAGAGCGTCGTGATGGCCCGCCTGAAGCAGAAGCGCGACGTGCTGTCGACGATGCTGAAGGACGAGGCGATGTCGCGCGTCATCATCTTCGCGCGCACCAAGCACGGCGCTGACCGCGTCACGCGCGATCTCGTGCGCGACGGATTCGAGGCTGCGGTCATCCACGGCAACAAGTCGCAGAACGCCCGCCAGCGCGCGCTGAACGGCTTCCGCGACGGCGAGGTCCGCATTCTCGTTGCGACCGACATTGCCGCGCGCGGTATCGACGTCCCGAACATCACCCATGTGGTGAATTTCGATCTGCCGGACGAGGCGGAGAGCTATGTTCACCGTATCGGCCGAACAGGGCGCAACGGCGCGGACGGCATTGCGATAACGCTGTGCGACCCTTCCGAGGGCTCCAAGCTGCGCCAGGTCGAGAAGATCATCCGCATGAAGCTGCCGATCGCGGCGGACCATCTCGGCCAGGCCGATCCGGTGCAGCGCAAGTCCGAGCCGCTGCCCGAGGAGCGCGAGAATCGCCGTCCGGCCAACAGCAACGGAAAGCCGCGCCAAGGCCGCAAGCCAGGTGTCGCTCACGGTTCGGGCAAGCCCGCCGAAGGTCAGAAGCGACCCTTCCGCGCAAAGCGCCGTGGCCCAAGCAATGGCGGTGGCTCGCGCCGCGCTGCCTGATTGCACCTAACGCGTTAATCAACTAATCCGTTTCCCGTCGGCCGGTGGTCGTACCAATAAAAGTCGACGGGAAACGCTTCATGGCTGGATTGGCCGCTCTTGCGATCGCCTATGTGCTGTCGCAATTCTACCGCTCGTTTCTGGCGGTGCTCACACCGGTCCTCGGTTCGGAACTGGGGGCAACGAATACCGACCTGTCGCTCGCGTCAGGTGCGTGGTTCGCATCGTTTTCGGCGATGCAGTTCGTGGTCGGCGTGTGCCTCGACAAATATGGCCCCAAGCGGACGGCTGCCGTTCTGCTCGCTATCGGCGGCGGGGGCGGTGCGTTGCTCTTCGCCTTTGCCACGCAACCCTGGATGGTGATCACGGCGATGGCGCTGATAGGCGTCGGCTGCGCGCCGGTGCTGATGGCCTCGGTCTTCATCTTCGCGCACACCTATTCGACCGCGCGGCTTGCAATCCTCACATCCTGGCTCGTCGCCTTCGGCTCGCTCGGCAATGTCGTCGGCGCCTCGCCGCTGGCAAGCGCCGCCGGTGCATTTGGCTGGCGTCCGGTGATGATGGGGCTTGGCGTCGTCACGCTGCTAACTGCCGCCTCGATCATGATCTTCCTGCGCGATCCGCACCGAGATGGGGGGCAGGTCGCCGGCGTCGGTTTTTCCGGCTATCTGGAGCTCTTCAAGATTCGCGCCCTGTGGGCGCTCTTCCCGCTTACCGCGATCAACTATGCCGCCGCTGCGGGTATTCGCGGTCTATGGGCCGGTCCCTATCTCGCCGACGTCTATGGCGCCGATGCGCTGATGATCGGGCAGGTCACGCTCTTCATGGCGCTTGCCATGGTGGCCGGCGGGTTCATCTACGGGCCGCTCGACACGATGTTCCGCACGCGCAAATGGGTGGCAATGGTCGGCAATTCGCTCAGCCTCGCTGTCATCGTCTATCTCGCGCTCAATCCGGTGACGAGCATTGCCCAGACGACGATCATCTTCGTGCTGATCGGCGTGACGGGCGCGGCCTACGGCCTCCTGATGGCGCATGGCCGCGCGTTCCTGCCGACGCATCTGACGGGGCGCGGCGTGACCCTTCTCAACTTCTTCTCCATCGGCGGTGTCGGCATCATGCAGTTCGCGACCGGGCCGATCGTCTCGGCCAATGCTGTCGAGGGCCAGCCGGAGGCGGGTTATGCTGCGCTCTTTGCCTTCTACGCCGCGATGCTTGCGATCGCGCTATTCATCTTCCTGTTCGTTCGGGACGCGAAGCCGGAACGCGCGAAACTGGCCACAGCCTAGAGGGCGTTCTCGCGCAGCCAGTTGACGGTGGTCTCGATGACCAGCTCGTTGGTCTGCGGCGAGAGCGCGTCGCCGGCGATGACGTGGTTCTGCGGATCACCGGAGCTTTCGATCAGAAGGCTGTCCGACAGCGCGCCCCAGCGCGCGGCGATGTCTCGCGTTACTTCGGCATCGACGATGCGATCTGTCGACGAATAGATGAAGAGCGCAGGGATGCCGATCTCCTCGGCAGGCGCGTTTCGCGCGAGTTTCGTCAGCGCGGCCATCGGCAGGATCGCTTCGGTCGGATAACGCGCGGTCCACAGTCGGCCATGCGCCTCGTTGCGTGGGGTGAACTGCCGCTCCGGCCCGCTTGCAAGGCGCGCGATCTGGCCGCCCCAGGGACCTGTCAGAAGCGAGGAGCCCGTTGCGCGGACGCGGTAGTTTGGCGAGACGAGGACGAGCGCAGCGACATCCTCAGAAAGCTCAGGCTGCGTTGCCGCCCATGTCGCAAGGCCGGCGCCGGTGGACGTCGCCATGACGACGACGCGCGTGCCGAGCCGACGTCCGATCTCGATCGCCTCGGCATAGTCGTTGACCCAGTCATTGACGCTCGCCGTCGCCATCGCCCCGCCGTCCTGGCCATGGCCGGTCAGACGGGTGAAGAAGAGATTCGCACCGAGCCGCGCTGCGACCTCGTCGGGCACCGGCCGGATCTCGCCGCTGGAGGCGGAGAAACCGTGGACATAAACGATGGCGAGTGGCGTGCGGGCCTTCGAAGCCGGGAACGCCCAGACGATCTCCTTGCCGACGCCATCGCGAAGGTTCGGGACGTCGCGCTCGCGCGCATCGACATAGGCCTCGACGTCGCCGCCGATTGCCGCCGGGTCGAACCGGATCGCGGTGTCGACGGGAACGCGCGGGCCGGCGAGATAGGCGATCGCGCAAAGCGCAAGGACGAGCACTGCCGCACCGATCAGCCACATGCGCCACCTGCCTCCTGCCGATTTCGTTTTCGCCGCCATGCCGTCTACCTCATTTGCTGAAACCGCTTGTGCCTTTCGGACGTAAAGATCAACGGTTACGAATTTCGCGAAAGCCCTGAATGTCCCTGCCGGCCACCCGCCTCGTCCTCTACGCGCTGCCGGCGATCCCGCTGGCCGCGCTGACGCTTCCTCTCTACATCATCGTTCCGACCTTCTATTCCGAGACGCTCGGCCTGTCGCTCGCCGCCGTCGGTACGGCGCTGTTGCTCGTGCGGTTGT
Organism: Aliihoeflea sp. 40Bstr573; assembly: GCF_024105655.1. GTDB lineage: Bacteria > Pseudomonadota > Alphaproteobacteria > Rhizobiales > Rhizobiaceae > Aliihoeflea. The sequence continues at coordinate 17,848 of NZ_JAAAMH010000023.1, read as the reverse complement.
TCGACGCCGTCAACGACCCGCTCATCGGCTGGGCGGCGGATCGGTGGCGGGCGAAGATGGGACGGCGGCGGGCGACGTTTCTCGTCTCGCTGCCCATCGCGGCGCTTTCCGCTCTGATGCTGTTCTGGCCGCCGGAAGGTGCCGGTCCGGGATATCTCGTCTTCTGGGGAGCGATGCTTTCGATCGGCTATACCGCGGCAATCATTCCATTGACCTCGTGGGGGGCGGAGATGGCGGGAGACTACCGCGAGCGCGCGCGGGTGGCGGGCTTTCGCGAAGGGTTCACGCTTGCCGGCACGCTACTCGCCATCGCGCTGCCCTTCGCCATCGGCATGGAAAGCGCCGAGGGGTTGCAGGGCCTTGCCGTGCTGGGGATCGCCGTCGCCGTGCTGCTCGTGGCGCTGGGTGGGCTCACCGTCTGGCGCGTGCCCGAACCGCGCGACCACTCGCACTCGCGGCTGAACCTTCGCGGCGGTCTGCGCCATATGGCGCGCAACGGCCCGTTCCTGCGGCTGATCGCGGCATTTCTCATCAACGGGCTCGCCAATGGCATTCCCGCCACGCTCTTTCTCTATTTCGTTTCCGACAGGCTCGGGATGACCGAGATGCGCGGGCCGCTGCTCTTCGTCTATTTTCTCTCCGGCATCGCCGGCATGCCGCTGGCGCTGGCCGCGGCGCGGCGCCTCGGCAAGCACCGCGCGTGGTGCGTGGCCATGCTCTTCATCTGCGTCGTCTTCGCCTTCGCGCCCTTGATCGGGGAGGGCAACTGGCCTGCATTCGCCGCCCTGTCGGTCGCAACCGGGCTGACGCTCGGCTTCGATCTCGCCTTGCCGGCGGCGATCCAGGCGGACGTGATCGACGTCGATACGGCATCGTCCGGCGAGCAGCGTTCAGGGCTCTACTTCGCGGCGTGGAGCCTTGTGACCAAGCTGTCGCTTGCGCTCGCCGTCGGGCTCGCCTTTCCGGTCCTCCAGTTCTTCGGGTTTACGGCCGGCGGTGACAACGATGCGCGCGCGCTGACAGCGCTTGCCATCATCTATGCGTGGGTGCCGGTCGCGCTGAAGCTTGGCGCCATCGCGCTGATGTGGAACTTTCCGCTCGACGAGATCGCGCAGCGGGATCTGCGGTCGCGGATCGAGGCTACCGGCTGACCACGCGGCGCTTGTCCTTGCCGGAAGCGACGCGGCGCTCGTCCCAGCCGGTGACCCGCCTGACAAGACGATAATAAAGTGAATCCGGAAGGTAGCCGAACGCCTTGAGAACATAGGACAATCGACGCGGGAAGGAGACCTCGAAACCGCCTGTCTTCAGCCCCTCGACATAGCGCGCGCCGGCGTCCTCGACTTTCATCAGTGCGGGCATCGCGAATTTGTTCTTCTTCGTCAGCGGCGTGTCGACGAAGCCGGGGTTGAACACCTGGATACGGATGTTCAGCTTGTCGAAATCGTACTTCAGGCTGCGCGCCATGCTGTTCAGCGCTGCCTTCGTCGCGCCGTAGGCGGCGGCGGAAGGCAGACCGAAATAGGCGGTCACCGAGCCAGTGATCGCGATCTGGCCATGGCCGCGCTCGCGCATCCGATCGCTCACCGGAACCAGTCCATTGACGACGCCGAACAGGTTGACGGTAAAGGTGCCGTGGAAGTTCTCCACCTCAAGCCTTTCGCCAAGCGTGGGCGAATAGGTGCCGGCATTGAAGATGGCGAGCACGATCGGGCCGAGTTCGCCCTCGATCCGGTCGACAGTGCGTTCCATGGCGGCGGTGTCCTTGACGTCGCATGCCATGGGCACGATGCGACCCCTGGTGCCGGCCTTGATGGCGGCTTCGGCGACTTCTTCGAGCTTGTCGTCGTCGCGCGCGGTCGCGGCGACAATGTAGCCCGCGCGTGCGAGGTCGATCGCCACCTGCCGGCCGATGCCGGTGGAGGCGCCTGTGATCCATGCGACGCCGTCTTCGGGTCGGGCGCGGTAAAGGCTCATCGTGCGTCCCGGGGAATCATGCGCCCAGAATGTCGGTCAGGCGCTGGGTCAGCGGGCCGGTGAAGCGAAGCGGGGCGTCGGTGATGGCAAAGCCGATGCAGGGCCGTTCCTTCTCGGCGATCGGTCGATGGTCCACCGCTTCGTTTGCGACCGAAATGTCTCCGCGCCCGTAGCGGCCGAAAATGTCGGTGAAGGCACCGTCCAGAACGAGCGTCAATTCCTGGCCTTCATGGGTGTGGGCGGGAATCTTGCGGCCCGGCCTGATCCAGAAAAGGCTCGCGTGGCAGCCATCGACATCCATGTCGTATTCGCGAAAGCCGGGCATCTTGGTCCGCCATGGCACATCGTCGGCGTCGAAGCCGACAAAATCGCGCAGGGCCGCGGGGAAGATGCCGGTGGAGGGGCGGCGGATCGCTTCGACCGGCGGGGCGCTGCCGAAGATCGACGACAGGCGCTGCGCGTGATCGGCCATCGGCTGTGGCTCGGCGGCGTCGAGCGCGCCGGCTGCAAGTTCCTCGAGGCCGGCGACGAGGTCGCGATTGGCGTTGGCGATCTCCAGATGGGACTGGACCAGAACATGGGCCGGATATGGCAGCGTGCCAGCCGCATAACGCGCCATCAGCGCGTCGATCGTGTCGATGGTCTCTGCCGTCATTTCATGCCCCGACTGCGTTGCCCGTGTTCAATTCAGCTCCCGGCTCCCCAGATTGCGGTTTCCGCTTGTTTTCATGAGATACGGCCCTAAGCACAATCCGGATCACCTCAATGGGTCGCCATTGGGGCGAACAGATTTTTCGCGCCGGGGCGAGACCGCGAAATTCCATCCTTGAAAGCTTTCCGAAGGGTTTCTAGTTTCTCGGACACAATCTCTAAGGATCAATCATGGACCGTTCAGTCATCGATGTCATCGGCAATACGCCGCTGATCAAGCTCAAGCGCGCGTCGGAAGAAACCGGCTGCACCATTGTGGGCAAGGCCGAGTTCATGAATCCGGGGCAGTCGGTGAAGGACCGCGCCGCGCTGTTCATCATCCGCGACGCGGAGAAGAAGGGGCTGCTGCGGCCAGGCGGCGCGATCGTGGAAGGCACGGCCGGCAATACCGGCATCGGGCTGACGGTCGTCGCCAAGGCGCTTGGCTATCGGACGGTCATCGTCATTCCCGATACCCAAAGCCAGGAGAAGAAGGACGCGCTGCGCGTCCTCGGCGCGGAAGTGATCGAGGTTCCGGCGGTGCCCTACAAGAACCCGAACAACTACGTGAAGGTTTCCGGCCGGCTCGCCGAGCAGCTTGCCAGGACCGAGCCGAACGGCGCCATCTGGGCGAACCAGTTCGACAATGTGGCCAATCGCGACGGCCATATGGAGACGACGGCCTTTGAGATCTGGGACCAGACAGACGGCAAGGTGGACGGGTTCGTTTCGGCGGTCGGCACGGGCGGCACGCTCGCGGGCGTCGCGGCGGGGCTGCGCATGAAGTCGAACGGCGTCAAGGTTGCGCTGGCCGATCCGCTGGGCGCCGCGCTTCATTCCTATTACACCAATGGCGAACTGAAGTCGGAAGGCTCGTCGATCACCGAGGGCATCGGGCAGGGGCGCATAACGGCTAATCTCGAAGGCTTCCAGCCCGATTTCTCGTTCCAGATCCCCGACAATGAGGCGTTGCCCATCGTCTTCGACCTGGTGCAGGAGGAGGGGATGTGTCTCGGCGGCTCGTCCGGCATCAACATTGCCGGAGCGATCCATCTCGCGCGCGAAATGGGGCCGGGCCATACGATCGTGACCATTTTGTGCGATTACGGCACGCGCTACCAGTCGAAGCTGTTCAACCCCGATTTCCTGCGCACCAAGGAACTGCCGGTGCCGGCGTGGATGGAACAGGAGAGCAAGATCGCCGTGCCCTTCGAGGACGTCGCCTGATGGCGAAGACGGAAGCGCTGTTTCGCGAGGACTCCTATCTGTGTGAAGCAGAGGCGAAAGTCGTCGGGGTCAACGAGCGCGGCGGCATTCTTCTCGACCGGACCGTCTTTTACGCAACGTCTGGCGGCCAGCCGGGCGACACCGGTCGCATCTTCCGCGCCAATGGCGAGGCGATCGACATTGCCGGTACCATAACGGGCGAGACCAAGGACGAGATCATTCACCTGCCGGCGCCCGGCCAGCCGGTTCCCGGCCCGGGCGAGGCGGTGACGCTTCAGATACACTGGGAGCGGCGGCAAAAGCTGATGCGCATGCACACCGCTTGCCACCTGCTCACCGTCATCTGCCCCTATCCGATCACCGGCGCGGCTGTCTCCGAAGACGACAGCCGCGTCGATTTCGATTTGCCCGATGCGGGCTTCACCAAGGAAGAGGTGACCGCCAGGCTGCAGGAGTTGATCGCCGCCGACCATCCGGTCTCGACGCGCTGGATCAGTGAGGACGAGCTTGAGGCGAACCCTTCACTGGTGAAGTCGAAGAACGTTCGACCGCCGACCGGATCGGGCCGAATCCGGCTGGTCCTCATCGGCGAAAACGGCATTATCGACAGCCAACCCTGCGGCGGCACGCATGTGCGTTCCACCGGTGAGATTGGCGAGATACATGTCGGAAAGATCGAGAAAAAAGGCCGCGAAAACCGCCGATTCCGGCTCCGTTTCGGTCCTTTGCCGGCATAAACGAGGTGAAAACTGATGGAAACGAGCCCGTTTGTCGTCGATTTCGACTGGCTTGAAGGCAAGATCGGCACGCCCGGCGTCTCGATCGTCGACGCCTCCTGGTATCTGCCGGCCCAAAAGCGCGACGCCAAGGCGGAGTACGACGCGGCCCATGTTCCAGGCGCGGTGTTCTTCGACCAGGACCTCGTCGTCGAGCCCGACAGCGAGTTGCCCCACACCTTGCCGTCGCCGGCCGTCTTCGCCCAGTTTGCCAGTTCCATGGGGATTTCGGCAGACGACACGATCGTCGTCTATGACGGGCTGGGGATGTTTTCGGCACCGCGCGTCTGGTGGATGTTTCGAATCATGGGAGCGCGGGAAGTCGTTGTTCTGAATGGCGGTTTCGATCGCTGGAAGGCGGACGGCCGGCCGGTGACGGATGAGCCGACGAAGGTGGCGCCGAGCTTCTTCGAGACCCGATTCGACGAAGAGCGCGTGGCGCGGCTGGACGACATGCGCGCGCTGGCCGGCAATGGCCAGATCGCCGATGCGCGGCCGGCAGGACGTTTTGCCGGAACCGATCCCGAGCCGCGCAAGGGCGTGCGCAGCGGACATATGCCGGGCGCGGTGAACGTACCCGCCACCGGCCTTTCTCGCGAGGGAAAGCTGCTTCCGGTCAACGAGTTGCGCGATCTTCTTCGGAGCAAGGGCGTCGATCTCGACCAGCCGGTCGTAACGAGCTGCGGGTCGGGCGTAACGGCCGCCGTCATCACGCTGGCGCTCGAATCGGTTGGGCATACCGACAACAAGCTCTATGACGGGTCGTGGACCGAATGGGGCGGGCGATCGGACACGCCGGTGGAAACCGGATCGTGACCGAGCGGCTGAAGGCCCGGATTACCCATCTCGAAATGAACGCGCGGCCGGCGGCACGCATAGCCATGCCGCACGGCCAGCGCGTCGCGCTGATGCGGGCCCGCGAAATGCCGGTCTCGTTCTATCGCTATCTTTATCGCGAGGTCGGCAAGCCGCATCACTGGATGCTACGCCGGGAGACACGGGACGACGAGCTAGCCGCCATCATCCGCTCGGCGAATGCGCAGATCGAGGTGCTCTATGTTGATGGATGTCCGGCGGGGTTCTGCGAGCTCGACCTTTCGCAGAAGCCCGACCAGGCGGAGATCCTCTATTTCGGCCTGATGCCCGAGTTTCAGGGCCGGGGGCTGGCCAAGTTCTTCCTGTCCGAGGGCATTCATGCTGCGTGGGATCATGATCCCGCCAAGGTGACGATCCACACCAACACGCTGGACAGTCCGCGCGCGCTCCAGCTTTACCAGCGCATGGGGTTTGTGCCGGTCGGCTTCGACGAGGAAGACGTCGAACCCTGGGTGTAATGCCCCTGCGTTAACGATGCTGAATGTCTGCCAACGAGCGCGTTCAGGCGAGCTTCACCCTTGCGCTGCCAATTTCCGCTCCTGATCGACATACGAGAAGGAGACGAACCATGAACCGCAGAGTTTTCCTTGCCAGCGCAGCCGCAGCTACCGCCTCCGCTGCAATCGCATTGCCATCAATCGCTTTTGCGCAGGATCGGGGCGGGCCCTCATCGGGCCAGATCATGCGCCAGCTCGATGCGGCACCGCGCCGACGCGTTCGCCCCGAGGATCGTGTGACGATCCAGGAATTCCGGCGCAGGCCGGAGCTTCGCCGGCAGGCGCCGTCCATAGACATTCAAGCTATCAATTTCGCGTTCGGCTCCGCCGAAATCCCTCGCTCGGAATTTGGCAAGGTTCGCGAGATCGCGACCGCGTTCGACCAGCTTGGCCGGCGTCGTCGCGGCGCGCGCTTCCTGATCGAAGGCCACACGGATGCGATGGGGTCGCGCGGGTCGAACCAGATCCTGTCCGAACGACGCGCCGAATCCTTGAAGCGTGTGCTGGTCAACGAGTTCGGCGTGCAGCCGCGAATTCTCGAGACCGTTGGCTACGGCGAGGATTTCCTGCTGGTCGACACCCCGTTGGAAGACTGGCGCAATCGCCGCGTGACGATCCGCCGGATCGACGAATTCGTCCGTTAACCGGTCAAGCGAAAGCCCGCCGATCCAGGGATCGGCGGGCTTCGAGGACATCGGATGGCCGAATACCGGGTACCAGTTTTCGGTCCGATGCATCGCTGCGGGGGAGGAGGGTCCGCAGCGAACCGGATCAGGCGGCAAGCGCCTTTTGAACGTCGACCATTTCGTAGCCGAGCGCCTCGGCAACCGGCGCATTGGTAATGCGGCCCTTGTGGACGTTGAGACCGTTGCGCAGGTGCTTGTCGTCGAGAATGGCCTGAAGGCCGCGATCGGCGAGCTGAAGGCCGTAGTGCAGCGTCGCATTGTTGAGCGCGTGGGCCGAAGTGACCGGCACGGCACCCGGCATGTTGGCGACGCAATAGTGGATGATGCCGTCGACCTCGTAGGTCGGCTCGGCATGGGTGGTGGCGCGGGAGGTCTCGAAGCAACCGCCCTGGTCGATCGCGACGTCGACAAGGACCGCGCCCTTCTTCATGCCCGACAGCATCTCGCGGGTGACGAGCTTGGGCGCGGCGGCGCCGGGGATCAAGACAGCGCCGACGACGATGTCGGCCGAGAAGCATTCTTCCTCGAGCGCTTCGACCGTGGAGAAGCGGGTGTGGACGCGGCCGTTGAAGATGTCGTCGAGCTGGCGCAGGCGCGGCAGCGAGCGGTCGAGGATCGTCACATCCGCGCCAAGGCCAGCGGCCATCTTGGCCGCATGGAGGCCGACGACGCCACCGCCGATGACCGTGACCTTGCCCGGCAGCACGCCGGGAACGCCGCCCAGAAGCACGCCGCGCCCGCCATTGGCCTTTTGCAGCGCCGTCGCACCGGCCTGGATCGACAGGCGGCCGGCAACTTCCGACATCGGTGCGAGGAGCGGCAGGCCGCCGCGATCGTCCGTCACGGTCTCATAGGCGACGGCAGTGACGCCTGATTCGAGGAGGCCCTTGGTCTGCTCCGGATCGGGCGCGAGGTGGAGATAGGTGTAGAGGATCTGGCCTTCACGAAGCTGCACCCATTCGGACGGCTGCGGTTCCTTCACCTTCACGATCATGTCGGCCTTGGCGAAGACCTCGGCGGCGGACTTGGCGATGGTCGCGCCGGCAGAGCGGTAGGCGTTGTCGTCGGCGCCAATTCCGGCGCCCGCGCCGGTCTCCACGATCACCTCATGGCCATGGGCGATGTATTCTCGTACCGAGCCGGGGGTGAGCCCGACGCGATATTCGTGGTTCTTGATTTCCTTCGGGCAACCGACGCGCATGGAAGTTTTCCTCTGTCCCTGAATTATCGTGCGATTTTAGTGCCCAAGGCGTCGAACGGGCTTGCAGCAACGATTGCGGTTTCACGCTGGAATTGCGTATTGTTGCATGTGATGGGCGAAAATAGGTGAATTCTGCGAATGATGCAGCTCGACAAGACGGATGTCGCCATTTTGGAGACGCTTCAGGCGGAGGGGCGAATTTCGAACGCGGCCCTTGCCGAGAAGGTCGGCCTGTCGCAATCGGCCTGCTCGCGCAGGCTCGACATTCTGGAGAAGAATGGCGTCGTGCGCGGCTACCATGCGCGGCTTTCCAACGCCGCGCTCGGCCACAAGATGACGGCCATCGTCCACATCTCGCTTTCCGGCCAGTTCGAAAAGACGCTCGCCGATTTCGAGAGCGCCGTGAAGCGCTGCCCGAACGTGCTTTCGTGCCATCTGATGTCGGGCGAATACGACTACATCCTGCGCATTGCGGCAAAGGACCTCGCCGACTACGAGCGCATCCACCGCGACTGGCTGACGGCGATGCCGCATGTGACCAAGATCAACTCGTCCTTCGCGCTGCGCGAGGTGATCGACCGGACCAGTATGGGCATCGACCCGGAACTGGCGTGACGCAACGGCGGGCTGCCGCGTCATCGACGCGTCACCAAAAACTGCTGGACTAGCGCTCTTCGCGACGTTCAAATCGCGGCGTCGTCGTCATTCGTCCACCGAAAAATCCTTCAGATGGAGATCCCCATGTCCGCCACGCTTCATCCGCTGTCGCGCCGCGCGTTCCTTGCAGGCTCCGCCGCTGCCGGCGCGCTGATCGCGCTGCATCCGTTCTCGGCGCGCGCGCAGGCCAACCAGGCGCATCTGCGCATCATGGAGACGACCGACCTCCACGTTCACGTTTTCCCTTACGACTATTATGGCGACCGGCCGAACGACACGATGGGCGTTGCGCGTACCGCGACGATCATCGATGAGATCCGCGCCGAGGCCACCAACTCGATGCTGGTCGACAATGGCGACTTCCTGCAAGGCAACCCGATGGGCGACTACTATGCCTATGAGCGGGGCATGAACGATGGCGACGTGCATCCGATCATCAAGGCGATGAACGTGCTTGGCTATGATTGCTCGACGCTTGGCAATCACGAGTTCAATTACGGGCTCGAATACATGCAAAAGGTGCTGGACGGAGCCGACTTCCCGTTCGTTTGCGCCAACGTCGCCAGGGGGACGCTGGCAGACGACCCGCTCGACGACGACCTGCTGGTCGAGCCCTACATCATCCTGGACAAGACGGTGGTCGACGGCGCGGGCGAGGAGCATCCGATCAAGGTCGGGCTGATCGGGTTCGTGCCGCCACAGATCATGACCTGGGATTCGCGCCATCTCGTCGGGAATGTCGAGGCGCGCGACATGGTGAAGGCGGCAGAGGCCTGGGTGCCGAAGATCCGCGAGGAGGGCGCCGACATCGTCATCGCGCTCTCGCATTCGGGCATGGGACCGACGGAATATGCCGAGAACCTCGAAAACGCCTCGATCCTGATCGCCGGCGTCGAGGGGATCGACGCGATCGTCACCGGTCATGCCCATCTGGTCTTCCCCGGCCCGGATTTCGAGGAAACGGAAGGGCTCGACAATTCGGCCGGGCTGATCGGCGGCAAGCCGGGGGTGATGGGCGGGTTCTGGGGCTCGCATCTTGGCCTCATCGACCTGATGCTGGAGCGCGACGGCGAAGCCTGGAAAGTCGTCGCCTCGACTTCCGAAGCGCGGCCGATCTTCGAGCGCGTGGAGCGCGAGGTGAAGCCGCTCGTCGAGAGCGACGAAGAGGTCGAAGCCGCCGTCCAGGAAGACCACGAGGCCACGATCGAATATGTGCGCACGCCGGTCGGCCAGACCTCGGCGCCGCTCCATTCCTATTTCGCGCTCGTCGCCGACGATCCGTCGGTGCAGGTCGTGAGCCAGGCGCAGATCTGGTACATTACCGACATGCTTTCGGCCACGGAATATGCCGACCTGCCTGTGCTTTCGGCGGCAGCGCCCTTCAAGGCGGGCGGGCGCGGCGGGCCGGACTATTACACCGACGTTCCGGCCGGGGACGTGGCGATCCGCAACGTGGCGGACCTTTATCTCTATCCCAACACGGTGCAGGCGGTCGTCATCACCGGCGCGCAGGTGAAGGAATGGCTGGAAATGTCGGCGGGCATGTTCAACCAGGTCAAGGCGGGGGTGAGCGACGCGCCGCTGATCAACCCGGACTTCCCGTCCTACAATTTCGACGTGATCGACGGGGTGACCTACAAGATCGACCTGTCGCAGCCGGCCAAATACGACAAGGACGGCGAGGCGGTGAATGCGGATGCGAACCGCATCATCGACCTTTCCTTCGATGGCGAGCCGATCGACCCGGAGGCACGCTTCGTCGTCGCCACCAACAATTACCGCGCCGGCGGCGGCGGCAACTTTCCCGACATCGCGGCCGACAAGGTCGTTTACGAGGCGCCGGACACGAACCGCGACGTGATCGTGCGCTACATCGTCGAGGAAGGCACGATCAACCCGGCCGCCGATGCAAACTGGTCGTTCGCGCCCATGGAGGGCACTACGGTGGTGTTCGACACCGGACCGAAGGCAAGCGCCTTTCTTTCCGACGTCAAGGGCGTGACCATCGAGGAAGCAGGCGAGGGCGAGAACGGGTTCGCGCGATATCGCATCACGCTCTAAAGCGGCTCGGATCAAACGTATCGGGGGCGGCTATCCAGCCGCCCTTCCTGCGCGTGAACGGGACGTCAGTTCCGGTAGATGACCTGGCGGACGTCGATATATTCGGCGCGGAAGCCGGCTTCGCAATAGTGCAGGTAGAACTCCCAGAGCCGCTTGAAGCGGTCGTCGAAGCCGAGCGGCACGATCTTGTGCCAGGAGGCGTGGAAACGGTCGCGCCATTCGGCGAGCGTTCGGGCGTAGTCTTGGGGAAAGACCCGTTCGGCAGCCAGTTTCAGGCCGTGATCGGCGCCAAGGGCGCGCAGGATCTTTGGCGAGGGAAGCATGCCCCCCGGAAAGACATAACGCTGGATGAAATCGGGCCGAGCGCGGTAGGTCGGGAAAATCTCGTCCTTGATGGTGATAATCTGAAGCCCGGCCGCGCCGCCGGGGTTGAGGCAGTCGCGCATCTTGGAGAAGAAGACGGGCCAGTATTTCTCGCCGACCGCCTCGAACATCTCGATCGAGGCTATGCGGTCGTAGCGGCCGGCCTCGTCGCGGTAGTCCTGGAACTTGATCTGGACGCGGTCTGAGAGTCCCGCCTTTGCAATGCGGGCGGTGGCGAAGTCGTGCTGCTCGCGGCTGATCGTCAGGCCGGTGACCTTGCAGCCAATCTCGCGGGCGGCGAATTCGGCAAAACCGCCCCAGCCGCAGCCGATCTCCAGCACATGGTCGTTCGGCCCGATGCCGGTGTCGCGGGCAAGCGCCCGGTATTTTTCGGCCTGTGCGCCCTCGAGGTCGTTGGCGCCGGAGGCGTAGAGCGCCGAGGAATAGGTCATCGAGGGGTCGAGCCATTCACGATAGAAGGCGTTGCCGAGATCGTAATGGGCGGAGATGTTGCGCCTGGAACCGGACTTCGAGTTCTGGTGGAACCAGTGGCGCAGACGCTGGAAGAGCGTCAGCATGAAGTTCGCACCGCCTGCGACGGCTTCACCTGCCTCTTCGTTGACGACGAAGAGTTCGAGGAAGGACGTGACGTCGGCGCTTTCCCAGTCGCCGTCGACATAGGATTCGGCAACGCCGATCGTCGCGCCGGAAAAGGCGCGGCCGACGAGGTTCCAGTTGTTAAGCCGGACATGGGCGTCGGGGCCGGGGCCATTGCCGCCGACCTTCAGGGCGCGGCCGTCCGGAAGCTCGACCGTGAGCGTGCCGTGCGGCATCGACATGCCGACCTTGAGCGCCATGCGCGCGCGCGCCGGCAGGCCGCGCGTCGCCTGCGCGAAGTTGGCGTCCGTCAGAACCATCGCACCGGCCATCTGCTGCATCGTAGCGCTGTCTTCCATGCCCTCCACCTCACTGCGTCGCCAGCTATTCGCCGGCCGTAAGAACCTTTGCCGCGTCCCGAAAACTGGCCGGTTTCGGCGGCGGCGGGCTCTTGTGGAATCGCGCGCCCTTGAGCCAGAGCTTCAGCGCTTCGTAATGTATCCCCGCGATCACTTTCCATGTCATCAGGGGCGTGCGCAAGAGGGTGCGCGCAAGGTCGCGAGTCGTCAGCTCGCGATGCTCGCCCGCGAAGGTGGCCGACAGGAGCGGCGTGCCGGCCTCGGTCTCGTGAATGCGCAGGCGCACGACGTTGCCGGGCGGCAGGACGCGAAAATGATAGCGCGCGCCCATGTCGATGAAGGGCGAGACGTGAAAGACCTTGGTCCGCTCCTGACGGATGCCGGCCGGCGTCAGTTCTCCATCCTCGACCAGCGCGACATAGGTGTGGCTTTCGCCGAAAGTGTTTCGGACGGCGTAGATCAGGGCGACCAGTTCATCATCCGCGCCATAGGCGAAGTAGATCGAGATGGGATTGAAGGCGTAGCCGAGGATACGCGGATAGGCGAGTAGCAGGATGCGAGTTGGCGGCTCGGCGAGACCCGCATCGGCCAGAAGCCGGTCGGCCATCTGGCGCAACGTTTCGCCCTCGCGCCTCGTGTGATCCTTCTGGTGGAAGGAAACGGGCCCCGGGCGGTCGACCGAAAACAGCGCCGACTGCCGGCCGGCTTCGGGCAGGCGGTCGAGATCGAGGAGCAGCGAGAAGACGCGGTAGGTGAAGCGGTGCGAAAAAGGCCGCATGCGCGCGTGCATCACCTCGCCGGCATAGAGCGAGGCGGCAGCGGTGGGCGCCGCGCCGTTCGCTTCCATGGTGGTGATGCGCTCCTTGCGGATCATGATCGGTGCCTATTCGGCGGCCAGCGGGAGCTCGGCCTCGCTCGCCTTGCTGCCGCGTGTCCACGGAACCGTCGCCCCGAGCGCGAAAGCGGCGTCGAGCCCGGACCTCAGGCCATCCTCGTGGAAGCCGTAGCCCGTCCACGCGCCGGCGAACCAAGTGTGGCGCACGCCCTGGATTTCGTCGAGACGCGACTGCGCGGTAAGAGCGCGGGCGTCGAACTGGGGATGCTCATAGGCCCATTCGCCAAAGATCGTTCCTGGCGCGGGATCGACGGCGGGATTGAGCGAGACGAAGAGCGGCCTGGCCGGATCGATGCCCTGCAGGCGGTTCATCCAGTAGGTGACCGAGACCTCGCGCTCTTCCTCGGCTTCACTGGCGCGCAGGTAGTTCCAGGCCGACCATGCGATGCGGCGCCGCGGCATCAGGCTTTGATCGCGATGGAGGATGACGCGGTTCGAGCGGTAGTGGACATCACCGAGGATGGTCTGCTCAAGAGGCGAGGCATCGCCGAGGAGCCGCAAGGCCTGATCGGAATGGGTCGCCACGACGATCGCGTCGAAGCGCTCGGGCGCTGCGTCCTTCGTCCAGACAGTGACGCCGAGAGCGTCGCGGATGATCGTCTCGACCGGGCTTGCGAGCCGGACACGGCCCTGAAGCGAAGCGAGCAGCTCGTCGAGATAGGTCCTGGCCCCGCCGGTGACCGTGCGCCACATCGGACGCTCGTGATGGATCAGGCGGTGGTTCTGAAAGAAATTGACGAAGGTCGCGGCCGGATAGTCGAGCATCTTGATGCGCGGGGTCGACCAGATCGCGGCTGCCATCGGGATCAGGTAGTTGTCGCGAAAGCCCGGCGAAAAGCGACGCTCGACGAGGTAGTCGCCAATCGTCATGCCGGCGAGACGGCCGCCGTCCCGGTCGGCGACGCACTGCTTGTTGAAGCGCAGGATTTCGCCGAGCATCTTCAAGAAGCGCGGCGAGAAGAGATTGCGCCGCTGGGCGAAGATCGATGCGTAGCTCTGGCCGCTCCATTCGAGCCTGCCTCCGTCGAGGGAGAGCGAAAAGCCCATGTCGCTTTCATGCGTGGCTACGCCCAGATGCGCGAAGAGGGCGGTGAGATCCGGGTAGTTGTGCTCGTTGTAGACGATGAAGCCGGTATCGACCGCGATTTGCGTTCCATCATAGTCGATGTCGACCGTCGCCGTGTGACCACCGGGGCGGGCGTCGGCCTCGAACAGCGTTACCTCGGCGACGTCGCGCAAGGCCCACGCCGCCGACGCTCCCGAAATTCCGGAGCCGACAACGGCGATCTTCCTGCGGCCGTCCGCCGTGCGGCTGATCGGAACGATGTTCATGTATTCCCTCGCATCTCTTGATAGGCTTCGAGCGCCCGGTCGCGGGCCTTGGAATGGTCGACGACAGGTACGGGATAATCAGTGCCGAGTTTCACGCCAGCGGCTGAAAGTGCGTGTTTCGAAGCCGTCCACGGCGCCTGCAGATCGCCATTGCCGAGTTGCGAGAGCTCGGTGACGAAATGGCGGACATACTTGCCGTCGGGGTCGAACTTCTCGCCCTGGAGCATCGGATTGAAGACGCGGAAATAGGGCGCGGCATCGGCGCCGGAGCCGGCAACCCACTGCCAGCTTGCCGTGTTGCTGGCCGGATCGGCGTCGACCAGGGTATCCCAGAACCATGCCTCTCCGGCGCGCCAATCCTGAAGGAGATGCTTGACCAGGAAGGATGCGACGACCATGCGTACGCGGTTATGGACCCAGCCCGTCTGCCACAATTGGCGCATGCCGGCATCGACCAGCGGATAGCCGGTCTGGCCGTGCTGCCAGGCGCGAAGGGCGGTCGCGTCCTTCTTCCAGGCGAAGGCGTCGAAGTCCCGGTTGAAGTTGGTCACGCCGAGATCGGGATTGTGAAAGAGGAGGTGGTACGAGAACTCGCGCCAGGCGACCTCCTTGCGGAACTTCTCGATGTCGCCGGGCGCGGCATCGATCTTGCGCGTTTCCAGCGCATGCCAGATCTGGAACGGCGTGATCTCGCCATGGGCGAGATAGGGCGACAGGCGCGAAGTGGAATGGAAATCCGGCCGGTCGCGGTTTTCGCCGTAGCCCTTGATCGGCCCGGACAGGAACGCGCCGAGCGCTTCGTGGGCACCGTCCTCGCCGGGTTTCCAGGTGTCTCGCAAGCCACCTGACCAGTCGGGCTTTTCGGGCATGAGCCCCCAATCGGCCAGCTTTTCGGATTTCAGATCGCCTGAAAACGGCGCGATCTCGCGGGGTCTTGCGACCGGCGCGCGGGGCTCGATCTCGGCGACCAGCGCCCGCCAGAAGGGGGTGTAGACTTTGTAGAAGCCGCCGGTCCTGGTCTTGATCTGCCACGGCTCATGCAGGAGATGGCCTTCGAAGCTTTGCGCCTCGATGCCGCTTTCGATGAGGCGGGATTTCATCTCCTTGTCGGCGGCGATCGCGGGCGGATCGTAACGGCGGTTCCAGTAGACGGCCTCGGCACCGGTCTCCTTCACGAGGTCGCCAGCAACATCGGCCATCGGGCCGGCACGCAAGATGAGATCCGCGCCGGCCTTTTCCAGCGCTGCGGCCAGCGCTTCCAGCGAATGGTGCAGCCACCAGCGCCGCGCGCCGCCGATCCTGCGCATCCCCTCGCTCATCTCGTCGAAGACGAAGACCGGAACGACGGGCCGGCCGCTGTCGACGGCGGCGCGCAGCGCACGGTTGTCGGCAAGCCGCAGATCGTGGCGAAAGAGGACGAGCGCGGGCCGGCCGGAAGTGTGGTCTTTGGATGCCATCGGTCGAAAAAGCGTGTCCCGTGCGAAGTCCCGGTCGATCAATGGCCTGTTTACGCGCGTGGGCGCGGATCGGATCGGTGCAAGACGTCGTTTGCACTCACGAATTTGTGCGGGGTTCGGCAGCGATGACGTAGTCGAAGCCGTGACGCAGGCCGCCCAGCCTGGCCTCCATCGCAAGGGCTTCGGTGCGCAGGCCCTCGACATGGGCGGAGAGCGCGCTGCGCAGATCTTCCGGGACGAGGTGCAGGCGGTGGGCGCACATGTCGAGCTGTGCGTTGACGAAGCGGGCGCGGTAGCGGATCGCAAAGCGCTTCGTCGAAACGATTGCGAAACCGGCCCGTTCGAGCTGCGCCTCGACCCACGACATCGGGAACTCGCGATAGGGCTTCTGGCCCGACAGGAGCAAGAAGGTATCGCGCAGACGACCTATCCTGAAGACGATGTCGCCGGCGGGCGTCGAGGGCTTTTCGAGAACATATGGCTCGAGTCCCACGAGGTAGAGCCGGCCGGCGGTGAGCTGGCGCAGCCGGGCGATCATCTCGTCCTGAAAATAGGGTGCGAAGCCGTCCATCGCGCCGATCAGGTAATCTGCAATCACGGTGTCGAAGGTCTCGCCGGCAAGGAAATCGGGATCGGCCCAGTTGCCGGTGAGGATGCGCTCATGCACGGGCGAGGGGCCGAGCGCGTCGCTCATGCGCCGGACCATGAGATCGGCCCCCGTGACCGCAGTCAGATCGTCCGCGGGCAGGGTGCGCAGCCAGCGCAGCGAATTGATGCCGGTTCCGGCGTCCAGAACGCGGCCCCAGGGGCGGGTCGAATTGAGCTCGGCTATGTGGTCGAAGATCAGCGACACTGTCGATCAGACGCGGCGGATGGCGCCGAAGATGGACCAGTCCATGCGCTTCGACAGGCGCTCCAGCGCCAATGTGCCGAGTAGCGAGTTGCCGTTGTCGTCAAGGCCGGGCGACCAGACCGCAATGGACGCCGTGTTCGGCACGATGGCGAGGATGCCGCCGCCGACGCCGCTTTTCGCCGGTAAGCCGACGCGGTAGGCGAAGTCGCCCGATCCGTCATACTGGCCGCAGGTCAGCATGATCGCGTTGACCCGCCGCGCGCGCTCCGCATCGTCCTTCGAGACCTTGTCGTCGATGTCCTCACGGTCGAGCATCAGATAGCGCCCGGCGCGCGCGAGCTGTTGGCAGGAGAGCGCGACGGCACATTGGCGCACATAGATATGCATCACGTCGGCGACCTCATGATGCAGATTGCCGAACGATTTCGCCAGATTGGCGAGCGCCTTGTTTGTGTAGCCGGAGGTTTGTTCGGAGGCGACCACGTCCTCATCGATGCCGATCCCGCCGTCGCCGATCATCTCGGCGATGAAATCGCGCACCGTGTCGGGAATATCGTCGCCGGTCCGCTCGTCGAGCAGCATGTCGTCGACGACCAGAGCGCCGGCATTGATGAACGGATTGCGCGGGATGCCCTTGTGGCGCTCCATGTCGACGATCGAATTGTAGGGGTCGCCCGACGGCTCCTTGCCGACACGCGTCCAGACCTTGTCGCCATGCTTCTTCAGCGCGAGCGTCAGGGCAAAGACCTTGGAAATGCTCTGGATGGAAAACTGCGTCTCGGATGCGCCACCGGAAATCATCTGTTCGTCACGCGTTAGCACGGCAATGCCGAACTGCTTGGTGTCGACCTTGGCGAGCTCGGGAATATAATCTGCCGCCTTGCCCCATTCGGTCGCATTGGCGATCTCGATAGCAATGCCATCGACCACCTTCTTCAAGAGGTCGTGGTCGATGTCCGTCCTGTCTCTGCCAGCCATTCCCGCCTCTGTGCAAGACCGCAAGTGTGCTGCGGCCAATTCCGATCGGTGGCGAAGATAGCGCCGACGCGGCGCAGTGCAAGTGAGCGAAGGGATGTTGACCGGCGCGGCCCGGATCACCTAAATGCCAACGCGTGCCGCGGCGATGCGCGGCAGCGGAGGGATGGCCGAGCGGTTTAAGGCACCGGTCTTGAAAACCGGCGAGGCAGCGATGTCTCCGTGGGTTCGAATCCCACTCCCTCCGCCACTTCAGTCCTTGAGTGGGCACTGAGTTTACGCCGTTTTTTCCGGTGAGCGCCTGGAGCAGCCGGGTCTTCGATCCCATGATCCGGACCTCGCCGTCCGCAACCTCGACGCGCTGGGCGA
>NZ_JAAAMH010000022.1 GCF_024105655.1 Aliihoeflea sp. 40Bstr573 | reverse complement strand
GAAAATCGGTGCCCCGCACCAACCCAGATGACCGATGCCGAAGCCGCAGCCACATGTCAGGCCGTGCAGAACTCAAATCGCGGCCCTACGGTCTACTAAATGCCGGTAGTTCGAAGTGTCCAACTGGCCGATAATCTCGGCGGTCTGAACTTCCGGGCGGTAAACCTTGAGGCCCGTGCGAATCTGCCATTCGGCATGATTTCGTATGCCAAACCGGCAAAATCAGTGCATTTCAAGAAAAGTGCGCTAACTCAAGCTGCGGTGGCGCTCGGATATCTGTCCGACAAGACTCCGCACGGCAAGCGACGAACAAACTCGCCTAGAGGCACGGGATCAATCGTCGACTTCACGCTCACTCTGAGCCGTCAACAACAGCTGTGCCTTATAGAAGCGATCGTGAATCAGGGCGACATCGACGATTGGATGGTGGTGTCGCAGGGTTCCACTGTCGGATGGCGCGAGCTCCGCGAGAAGGTCGCGCGGGCGGATGACGTCTTCAGCTTTCTCAGCTACTTGGCCGGAAAGGTTGACCGTTGGATGGGCGACACTGCCGTTCGGGTCAGGAGATCCCTCAAACCGGAAGAGGCTGTGGAATTTGCCCATGGCTGGTTCGCACAGTATCTAGCCAGACGAGGCATTTGGATATGGCCGGCACGATACGTCGGGCGGATAATTTACCTGTACCCCAGTCGTTATCTACCGCTCGCCACTCGGATGTCGGTCGGTCGGGATCGGCGTGAATTTGCCGATTTCGTCTACCGCTTTCATCAGACCAAGCGACACCAAACGGCCTCGATGACCATACAGGCCTTCGCAATGTCAGCATTGGCAGGCAATACTTGGCTGTCAGAAGACAGCCCGTTTCGTTGGTATCCACTCGCTGCCTTCAAAGAATGCTCCGGCCAATTCTCGTCCAAGGTGCAAGTCTCGACGTCGATCAATGCCGTCTACAAACTGGCGACCGAGTGGTTCGGAGACGCCACTCCCCGCGGTCCCGAGGCTAGGTTATTCCTGACATCCGCCCGGATTGGCGTGATCGGCGTCGATGCCTTCGACTGGACAGCTAGACCGACGCCCCGAAACACCCAGCGAGCAGCGCGAATTACCGGATCGCCAGTCACGGCTATTCCGGCGCACGTCAAATCGTGGGCAGGTCAATTGAGGGAGTTACTGCCGCACTTCGGTGTCAAGGACATCCGCCAGATCGAAAATGATCTTAATATATGGCTCATATATCTACTGACGCTGGACGCGGCCGATGCCCCGCCGGACTTCCGATCGATCTCGCGCCCGAAGCACGTTCACGACTTGAGCGGCGTCAACAAAACCGGCTTCCGTACGTTTCTCGTCGCGAACTTTTCAGGGAAGGCAGCCGACTGGGCAAATCGTGCGATTTCCGCGATGGCAAAGGCTTTTTACCTAGCATCCGTACGGGACGAATTCGTAAGCGAGACAAGCCCGTTTGACCTCGAACACGACCGCCTAGGAAGGTCGCGCGCAAAGCGTAGCGATGTGACTCCTCGCAAGCCGCTGGAGCAGGAAGTGTGGGAGTTCATTGTTCGAATGAACCGGGAAGGCGATTTTGCGTTTGCACGAAGTCTCGCTCCCGGGCGCTTCCAATACAGGCTTCGTAACCGCCAAACGGGTGAGTTCGAAGTCGTATTCTGGCCAGCTGAGGCGATCATCGTGGATATTTTGCTGAATTCCGGAATGCGCCTTGTCAGTGCGCGCTGGCTCGACAGCGGGGAAGGAGATCAATACGTCCTCGACGTTGAGGGGCGAAGACCCGTCCCAAACCAGCATGTCTGCGCAACCGTCGATCGAAACGAGGGCTTTCTTCAATTGGTCACGCTACCCGGAAGGGAAGCGTCCAAGACCATAGGAATGCGTGTGGGGCTGAACAAAACGGGAAAGCCATTCGTCATTCCGTGGACGGACCCCGCGATAGTGCAAGCGACACAGAGGATGCTTGCCCTGCAGCAAAAATACAATCCGATCACGTCGCCGGTAACCCAGCGATTAGAGACAACGAGAGCATCCAGGGCGGACGCAAATCTATTTCCCGATATTTATCCTCTCTTCCGCGACCCCGGGGTGGCTCTGAATCTTGCTATCAGTGAGGAAAAGGTCCGCGGGTATTGGAAAGAACTGCTGCATGCGTGCCAAGACGGCGTGAACAAGCTCCTTGGTCACGAGTACCCGCTGGTGGATGAAAACGGGCCACTATTCGACATCCACTCATTGCGCGTGACCATGGTCTCGAACCTCCTGTCTGCTGGGGTCAATATTGAGATAGTAAAGGATTTGGTCGGGCATGCCACTTGGATAATGACCTGGCATTACAACGGGCTGCGCAGTGCGCGGCTAAATACTGCCGTGGCGCAGGCTATGGCGATGCGTAGCGAAGCACTTGACCAGTTGGTCTCAGGCAATAGCGATCTAATCCGGGATTACGCCGATCAAACCATCACGCCGCCATTCGTCGAAGATCATGTGGGGGCGGGCTTGCTGCGGCGTCACGCGGAAGACAAGAGCGCCTCATTGCTGGATGTATTCGATCACGGCATCTGTCCCGGAGGAACCTGTTCAATCGGCGGACAGAAATACATGGAGGGCAAGTTTCGCCCTGTTTGGAGAGATCGAGCATGCTCAGGATGCCGCTTCCGAGCAACCGGGCCTAGGTTCAAGGACGGAATCAAGCGTCGAATCAATATTCTCATGGCCGAGCTTCGACTGACCGGCGTTCGGATGCGACAACTGGCCGAGCAAATAGAGGCCGAGGAGCAACGGACCGGCAAGACGGCACACAGGCTCCGTAAATTGCGGCACGCAGACAGCAGCCTCAAAGACAATCTCACGTTCGAGCTGTCAAGAGAACTGCAAGTCAGCGAGATAATCAGGCAGGTCGAGCGGGCAGCGAAGTCAGAAGGAAAAACGGCCGATAACATCCTCATTCCATCCGTACCTGGTTTCGATCCAAGTGCTATTTCGTGCAGCTTGGTCGAAGTCCATCACTTTGAGTTGCTACACTCCTTAGTGAGGGACATGCGACTACTTCCATCAGTAATCATGGAAATCCCGCATGGGGCAGAGGCAAACATGATTGCTATGGTGCGAGAGATAATGCGCGTCAACGACTTGGGTGATCTGATGATCAGAATTCCAATGAAGGATGAAACGGACGCCTGTTTAAGAATCGGCGACGCGTTACTCGATGATTCTCCGGACGCTGATCGATTTCAACAGTTGCTCGAAGGAATTGTTCGTTTGGACGAACGCGTTCTCGACAGCATCCGTGCAGAAATCGCAACAGTGGTCCCCAGCTTATCGGCCGGTTCCAAGAGGGATGTCCGGCATGAGCAGTAGTGACCAGAATTCCCTCGCCGAACAGCTGATGGACCGCCTGCGGTCTGCGGCGAGGATGGCCGGCGACAGGCGCAGACTTGGTACGTTGGCCCGCTTGGTCGAGGCATGTGACGAAATTTTGTCGGGAGCGGCGTACCACAGGGCGAAATCCGTGGGCGAAAATCCAGAGTCTTTTAACCCTCAGTTTCCCAAGCTCAATCCGCGAATAATTGAAACGTACGTCCGTTTGCGCAAACGAACTGAGAAAGGTTCGTCGGAGTGGACAGGACCTGTTGGCACCACGATCCGCGCCGATAGAGAACTTAGGGACTACGTCAAGCTCCGTTTCGCCGAGGTGAGCGCACCCAAACGGTCCAAGGCTCGCAGCAACCGCGCGCACCAGTTGGAGGAAATCGTCAACACCGTACCTGGGCTCACCGGTCAGGCAATGTTGCGCCAAGCTCTTGCCGAGGGACGGCAATGGAAGCGGCAGTTTGACATACTGAGCGCCGCCTTGCGCCAAGGACCTGTCGCCGACATCGAAGGCCTCCGAAAGGGACGGCTGAGTATCACGGACATTTCGAGTCTCTCGTCGCGTGAACAGGAGATTCTACAGCATTTTGTGTGTCGGCTTAAAGACGCCAAGACGCTTGCGGAGTTCGGGCTCACTTATAGTGGCGACCGGATCAAGATGGACTATGCGCCTGGGTCTGATCTCGTTGTTGCGGAGGAACTCAGGCTACTGGAAAAGATGGCTGGGCTGGGCGATCCCGGCGCGGTGGGCGGGTAGCCGACTGTAGAAAAGGCTAGTGTTCGACGACAGCAGCCGAACTTTGCCTGCACGGAATCTCTATTCCTAAGCCGAACACCACTTACTGTAAGTGTAGCTCTGAAGGCTCCGTTCGATCGGGATGAGAAAGCCCGGCCTGCGGCCGGGTCCAATTGCCAAGCTGGACCCGTAGGCGGTGCGACGCTTGCGCTGTGGAAGCCTCGCCGCACCGCCTACTATCGCAAACGACAATTCTGAGTAGGGGGGATAAGGCTACGACACCAAGGCGATCCGCACCATCATCCGCCTGCGCAAGAAAGACCCGAACGAGCGCCAGGAAGAAGAAGCGCTGGTCGAGCTCTATATGAACGCACTCGGCATGTAGGTCTAGTGTGAGCGGGTGTTGCATTGGATAACGCCTGCGTTGCCGATCAGGGGGCGGGCTGGGGAGGCCTTCAACTGCAAGCCGCAGCCCGCCCCCGAATCCATCCTGGCTGTTGGACCCCGACTGAAAGGAGGGGCTTTCTCGGCGACTCGTCGTCTGCAGCTGGTTTGCGGCCAGTCATGACGGCGCAAAAAAAAGGCCGCTGATTTAGTGCTGGCCTTAGAGCCTTGAGATGTGTCTCCTTTCAGGGAAGGGGCCGAATCCGCTTGTCGATAATCACTGATTGGATTGCGGGCAGCTGCCGATTCGCGATGGTTCGGCGTTTCCATGCCCGCATTTCACTCGAGCGTCAGCAAGCTCGCGAGATTGATCTCGCGCTTCATCGATGGCTCAGGGTATGATTTGACCCTATATGACATTTAAGCAGAACCATCCCAGTCGGTCCGTTTACCAAGCCACTCTAGCTTTGGATCGTCTTGATCGCGTCTCAACCTAACCCCGCGGCTCTCCAGAGTTGCAATCACGCGATCATAAGAATTCTTCCTAATATCGTTCGGTTCCTGTTCAATTCGTTGAACGGTGACACGAGAAACGCGCGCTAGCTTGGCCAAATCGGTTTGGCTCAAATCGGCGAGGACGCGCGCGGCGCGAATACTGTCGGAGCTAAAACGTGGACCCATTGGTCCGAGGTGTCCAGTACCGGGCACGGTGTCAACAATTTGTCGACCCACACCTTGAACTGAGGCAAATAGGCTCTATAAAAGAGGCATTATGCTTCTTTTCAAGTTTTTCAGCCGTGTCCCCGCCCTCCGAAAATCGTTGCCTGGAGCCGACGAAATGTTGAACTCAAAGATCGGGACGAGCCGATTTCAGGGGTACGAGCGCTTTCGTGGTTCGACAAAGTGGACGCTCGACGAACTGGTAAGGCAGCTTGACCTTTCGATCAGTGAAATCGCCGCCGAAAATATAGCCGGGGCGGATGTGCATCTCGAAAAATTTCGATTAGCCAGGGATTCCCTCCATCGCTTGTTAATTGTTGAAGGGAGGTTCGAATGCATTGTCGAGCAGCAGCCCGCATCAATGCCGATCTTGACCGAGTGGGAGATATTCTGTGACGAACTCTCCTCCCCGCGGCTGGAGGGCCTCGTCTACGGGCATCCGCAGCTGACGGGATACGCGCGTCCCATTTGCACGTCGCTGTTGCTTCATATCGATGAGGGACAAGGATACGCGCGCACGTTGTCCCGCTACTACCGCCTTGGACGAAGACGCGGAACTCGTTGCGATGGGCGCTCCGCGTGAAGTTGCTAGATCCTAATTCTGCGCGATTTCAAGCGCGCGATCGGAAAGCTACTCAAGGAACTTATTTGCCGTCCGAGCGCGAGCTGGCATATGGAATGAACTTCTTCGAGGCATTGCTCGCGAGCGACATCCGTGAATCTGCAACCAGATACTCTTCGGCGTGGGCCAAAGTCGGCGGTAAATACCAGCCGTTGGCAGAATTGGCAGGTGCCTTGGCTATTTCTCCTCGGCAAGAATTAGTCGATCACCTCCGCCATGCCTTGATCGAGATGCCGCCTACAGAGTCGCGGCACGTCGCCAATCCGATGTTGAGGTGTCAGATCTACCTTGCTTATTTTGGAGACCCAGACTCCGCGTGGGCTGTCTCAAGACGTTTGACACAAGACGCGTTGGAGATACCGCCTTCCGCAGAATGCCCAAGCATGTTCAAACGGGCGCTGGCGTGGAGTCATCTTGCGGTGTCGCTCGACAGCGAGTTCCTTAAGTTTTCAATGTCGCCCAACATGATGAAAGAGATCATCCGCAATGGCGATGAATTGCTCGATGGGGTCTTTAAAGTGGCGCTACCCTCGACGGCCCGCCTGGCCGACCCGCAGCATGCAAAGGAAAAGCCCGCAAACCATTCTGACGAAGGTGGGGTCGTCGTAATCCCGGCAATTGGCAACAAGCTGACATCGGAAGGACGGGACATTTCGGCAAGCTTCAGCGCGTTTGTAGGAACTCGCCTGCCTTATCCGGCGATGGTGAATTCGACCCATGTCCGTCAAAACCTCGTGATGGAGTTTCCCTATGCGTCTGAAGCAATCGAAGGTATTCTCGCACAACTGTCGGGTCTAAACAGGCCTCGCGTACGACCAACGGTTCTGGTTGGCGAACCGGGCAGCGGGAAGACCAGATTTGCACGACGCCTTTTTGAAGAATTGGGGATGGCCTACACTCTCGTTTCCTGTGGAGGGACGAGCGACAGCGCCATTGGCGGAACGCCCCGACGATGGAAGACTGGCGCGCCATGTATCGCGATAAGCGCTGCATGTCGCGCGAACAGCTGTGGCCCGGGCGTCATTCTTGATGAATTCGAAAAGGTCGCGACGGGTGGTCATGGTGGAAGTATACATGCCGTCCTCATTGGTCTTTTTGAG
Organism: Aliihoeflea sp. 40Bstr573; assembly: GCF_024105655.1. GTDB lineage: Bacteria > Pseudomonadota > Alphaproteobacteria > Rhizobiales > Rhizobiaceae > Aliihoeflea. The sequence continues at coordinate 41,320 of NZ_JAAAMH010000022.1, read as the reverse complement.
GATGAAACGGCGCGGCGGTGGTATGACCCATACCTTCAGATGGAATGCGATCTCTCTTTGGTTTCGTGGATACTGACAGCGAACGACCTAGAAGGTGTTCCAAAACCGCTGCTTGACCGATGTCGCGTCGTCCGCTTTCCGCGACCTAACCGGAGTCACTTGGCTGCGCTCAGCGGCAGCATCTTGAGCCGAATCTATAGCGAACGTGGCTTCGATCACCGATGGGCGATTCCTCTCGATGAGATCGAACGCCAAGCCATTTTAAGTGTCTGGGACGGTGGATCATTGCGCCAATTGAACAGGCTGATGGAGTGCGTGATTGAAGCGAGAGAGCAGATGCTTTCCCGACAATAGGTGCGCTATCGCCGCGATTAATCCGGCTGCTTTGCGCCCCCATCCCGGTCATTCATCCCCTCAGGGGGGCGGGATGGCAGCGAGCACGACAGTTGGTGAGACCGGTGCCGTCGCTGCCGCCTCCAGAGCTCGGCACTGCCAGGGGCTCTGGAGGGCGTGGCTGAAGTTTCTCAGCGCCAGCTTGAATTCCCGGCAAACACTGGGTCGCCTTAAATCCGGCGCAGAGCGAATCTCAACCGGCCGGGCCCGTGGCGACGACTGGAGACGAGGACAGCGCTGGGAACGCCGCCATGGATCAAGCGGAACTTAGTAAGGCATTTTCGCGGGACTATCGGCCGCTTACAGCGACGCATATCCCAGAATCGCGTCGTTCGCAGACACGCCGAAAACCACGGAAATGGATCCCTCGCAAATGATGACCTCGGTGCGAGCTAACTTCGGCAAAGGGGTGGTTTCCTGCCAGTCGGCTTTCACGTCGCAATGCCCAAGAAGCTGACATTATCGGTATCGGCAAGCGCGGCAAAACGATTTGCATAAGCTTCGCCCGCTGTTCTCAACCTTCCGCCTCTGAAACTTGTTGCGTATGCCGCTCGTACCTGCGCGGTCAAACGAGAAGAGAGTGAGTTCCATGAACCTTATCAAGATTGCACTCGTCACCGCGATTGCGGCCGTTCCGGCCGTCGCTCACGCCGACCATCTGAATATCGATGTCGAGGGCGCGACGATCGAAGGCAATTCGGTGGTCTTTCCGGCCGTCAAGATCGACCAGGACGGCTACGTTGTGATCCATGCAGTAGAGAGCGGCGAACCTGTCATCCCGGCGTCGATCGGACATACTGCCGTATCCGCTGGAGATAGCGAAAACGTTTCCGTCGAGATCGAAGGCGGAGCTATGGAAGGCACCGACTACGTTGCGATGATCCACTACGAGACCAACGACAACGACACGTACGACTTCGCCGAGGGCATGACCGATGTCGACACGCCCGGAATGCGTCCCGACAACACGCCTTATGCATTGCCCTTCAAGGTCGGCATGTAATTCATTCGGGGCGGGCACCCTGCGGTGTCCGCTTCGCTCCCTATCATCGCGACGATCGTCGATCGTGGTTGCGCTGCATTCGATAAATATAAGCAACTGCGCGCACGATGACTTTGACCGTGCTGAACGACATGAAAGGTTCCCCTACGACTGGTCATTGGGAGTCAGGTGGCGAACGTGTCCACGCTGCCATCGGAATGGCAGCTGCGTCGATACGTTGCGCGGAACAGACCGAGTACCGTAGCGACATCCCTTAGGTCGCTGCATGGAATTGAGGACGACATCCGTTCCAACTTCGGTCCGATGCCGAGATCGGACTCGACTATCCCGGGCGCTTCGTTCACGCCGTCACCAACCGTCACGACCCGCCTACCTTCGCGCCTGAGCGAGACAATTCTGGCCGCTGTCTGTTCCGGCAGGCGGTCCATGAGCGCAATCAGTTCGCAAGGGTCGCCGCAGAGACAATGACCCCCAACAGGATTGGCTGATGGAGCAGATAGATCGCCAAGCTGTTTCTTCCCATCCATATGAGAAATGCCCAATTGGCAACCGATCGAATGCGGCCTTCCGCCAATGTGTGTTTGCGCAAAAGGCGCGCTGCAACGATACCCAGCAGCGTAAAGGCCACCGACGGTAGAACCGGTACAAAGTCATTGCTGGCAGGCGGGTTCGCCGCAAGACCGGTCCATGCTAGCCACCTCGTGTCGAAAGATGCCATGTCGAACACGAAGGGCGCTGCGAACATGAGCACGATCGAAGCCGCACATATCCGGAGCCGGATCGTGACGAACGGGCGTCCGATGAAACTGGCGGCTGCGATGGCGTGCAGGATGCCGAAGTAGATGAAGGTCTGCGGAAACACGACGTATGTGACAGCCGTAATGGCTGCGGCAGCCGCCATGATGACGAAGACTCGCTTCGAGAATGCGCCAGGCCGTGAACCTGCTCGGTGGGCCAGTACCAGACTGACGCCGACGAGGAACATGAAGGACATCGCCAGGAACCTGCCGAACAGTAGCCACCATTCGTTCCGGACGATGCCCGAAATCAATCCCACATATTCCAGGTCCCACACGACATGAAACAGCACGACGCCCAGGATCGCGAGACCCCTGGCGGAATCGACCAGGTCGATTCTTCCGCGCCTATCCACCACGACGCTCGCGGGTGCGCCATTCCAGCAGCGATGCGGCAGTGACGGCGAGCGCGCCGATGACGATGCCGACGTCTGCGAGATTAAACGCTGGCCAGTGCCACCCTGCCACGTGCAGATCGAGATAGTCGACGACCGCACCGCGGGACACGCGGTCAACGATGTTGCCTATCGCACCCCCTGCGATCGCTCCCAAGCCTGCTGCTTCGAGCCTGCTGGTCGACCGCATCATCCAGACCAGGATTCCTGTCGTCAGGGCGATGGTGATGGCCACGAGCAGTGTGGGAAACGACCGGAAGAAATCGGCGAAGAGGCCGAAGCTGATCCCCTCGTTAAATCCGAGCGTGAGGTTCATGAAGCTCGCGAGCGGAATGTTGCGTGGCGGCTGCATCACCAGTTCGACGATCAGCGTCTTCGAAAAGAAGTCCAGCGTGAACGTTGTTGCCAGGCACAGGAGGCCGATGATTGCGGATGACGGCACGGCTCCGGTTCTCACTGGCGGCTCCATCTTGGAGCACCATAAGACCGGCTCCGGATTGCTGGATTCTCCGCCGCACGACGAATGCTTTCCGTCACTGCCCGCGCATCCGGTCCTGCTCCCATGACCAGGGCGGAAGAGCGGTTCCGCTGCCACGGTTTGCCTACGAAGTAGAGACCCGGGACCGGAGAGACGCCTTCCTCGTGCAGAAGCGCTCCGTTCCCGTCCGTGGCTCCTTCGATCTGCATCCAGCCAGTCTCGTCCCTGTAGCCGACGCACCAAACGATGGCGCTAATGTCGGATGAACGGCAGTCCTCGAATGTCGCCAGATTCCCATCAGCGCCCACCAAGCGCGGCATGATCTCGACACCCGCTGCCGCCAGCGCGTCGAGACTGTTGCCGCGATCGGGAAACGCATCGGCTTTGCGCAACATTCGGCCAACGATGGACTGGGGGCCTGCACGCAGCAGGCCGCTCGCGTCGAGCCACCACCAGATGGGCTGGCCGAGCACGCGCTCCGGCAGCAACCTGCGAGGGTTTCCGACGGCTAGTAGGACCCGGCCCCGCCCGACGCACTCGGTGGCGATGTCGCGGCCGCTCGCGCCGTCGCCGACGACGAGGATGGTGCCGGACGGGAGGTCGAGCGGATTACGGTAGTCCTCGGCCGTCAGTTGCAAAACTTCGGAGCCGAACCCGGACGCGAGGTGAGGCACGACCGGCTTCTGGAAACCTCCCGTCGCGACGATGACTCTTTCGGCGCGTCGGACTGTTCCGTCTTCGAAGGAGGCCGAGAAGAGCTCGTCCTCCTTTACCAAACGCACAAGGCGCTTGCCCGTCCGGACCGGCAACCGAAACTTCTGCACATAGGCTTCGAGGTAATCCGCGAACTCGTCTTTCGTCGGGTAGCCAGCAGGATCGCCCGGCATGGCCAATCCCGGCAAACGGCTGAACCGCCTGGGCGTGAACAAAGTGAGCCCGTCGTAGCGCCTTCGCCAGCCGTCGCCTACGCGATCGTATGCCTCGACGATCGCAAAAGCCGTTCCGGAAGCACGGAGGTAATATCCGGCGGCGAGGCCCGCCTGACCCGCCCCCACGACGAGAACCGTTCCCGTATCCATACCGCCGCCTCAGTGCTGATGACCGTCATCGGGCGGCGGTGGCGCGACGTCGGGCACGAGTTTCTCGATTTCCGCGCTTTCGCGCAGGCCCGCAATCAGTTCTCTCTGCGCGCGAGCCTCGAGCGCTTGCCTGATCCGCAGCGCGAGTTCTTCGAAAGCCGGACCCGGCTGGTCGCGAATGTCCTCCACCTTGACGACGTGGAAGCCGAAAGCCGTCTCGACGGGCTCGACCGTATGCTCGCCCTTCTTGAGACCGGCGACAGCCGAAGCGATCTCCGGCAGCATTTCGTCTTCGGTCAGGTACCCAAGGTCACCGCCTTCCGATTTTGAGATTTCGTCGAGAGACTTATTCCGGGCGACATCCTCGAATGGCTCGCCCGCCGCAATTCCGTCGATGACGGCTCTGGCTTCGGCTGCAGTGCCAACAAGGACGTGACGCAGCCGCGTTTCCTCTTGCGCCGGGATCGAGGCCATCTGCTCGTCGTAAAGGGCGCGGACGGCGTCATCGGGTACAGCGTCGGCCAAGGCTTCGTCGGCATAGATCGACCGCAACGTCTGCTGCTCCATGAACGCCAGGCGGCGCTTGACCTCGGGGCGCTCGAGAACGCCGTCCGCCTTCGCGGCATCCGCTGCGAGGCGCATATCGATAAGGGCGTCCACGAGGATCGAGCGTTTGGCGTCCTCCGGCATTTCGCCGAGCTGTGGCGCGAACGCTTCTTCGGCCAACGCCAGATCGGCTTCCGTGATTTCGTCGCCGTTGACACGAGCGACCGCCCTGTCGTCCTGCGCACTTGCGGGTTGCCCGCAGAACAGCGACACGCCGAAAAGGATCGTGGCGAAGGTCGTCTGCACACCCCGTAGGGTGCTTTTGGAAATGAGTTCAACAGTCACGGTTCTAACCCTTCACGGCGGCGAGCAGGGGGTCGACGATCTGCGAGAACTGCTCGATCGAGAGCGCTCCCTTGTGCATCTCGCCGTTGACGAAAAACGTCGGCGTGGAATCCACCCCGAACGACTTGCCGCGATCCGCCACGGCGGTAATCTTGGCGAGCAGGTCCTCATCGGCCAGACAGGCTTCGAAGGCCGCCGCGTTCATCCCCGTCATGCCCATGACGGTCTTCAACGCTTCGCCACCTTCGGGCGCGCGCGCCCATCGATCCTGGGTGCGGAATAGGAGGTCGATGGTGGGGTACCATTTGTCGTCGCCCGAGCACCGGGCCAGCATGAAGGCGGCCGATGCGCGCGGGTCGAAGGGGAACTCCCGGACGATGAACCGAACCTTGCCGGTATCGACGTACTTCTCCTTGAATTTCGGCCAGGTCTTGAGGTGAAAGGTCCGACAATGTCCGCAGGTCATCGATGCGTATTCAATGACCGTCACCGGAGCGTCGGCAGAGCCAAGCGTCATTTCGGGAAGATCGCCGGACTCTAGAAGATCCTGTGCGGTCGGCTGCGCATTCGCTGCCAAGGGTATCGAACACGAGGCCGCGGCGCTTGCCATCAGCATGATAAATTCACGACGTTTCATCGCTTTTCCTTTCGCTTTCTTTCTGAATGCAACCTCTAGCCCCTTGAGGGGCAAGGCCGAATTGTGAGGGATCACGCGGATCGCGGGCCGCCCCTGACCACAAGCGGAGACGGCACGGAGACGCGGCCGTAGAGATCGATAATATCCTGGTTGATGAGGCGCACGCAGCCACTGGAGACGGCTTTGCCGATCGTCCAGAATTCCGGCGTGCCGTGAAGGCGGTAAAGCGTGTCCTCGCCGTCCTGGAAGATGTAGAGCGCACGCGCGCCGAGCGGGTTGTCCAGCCCCGGTGGCTGGCCGCCGTTCTCGGCGCTGAACTTTGCCAGTTCCGGTTGCCTCTCGATCATCTCGGAGGGAGGAGTCCACGTGGGCCACGCCCGCTTGTACTGGATGACCCCGTTACCCGACCAGGTGAACCCCTGGCGGCCGAGGCCGACGCCGTAGCGTAGCGCCTTTCCGCCGGGCTGGACCAGATAGAGGAAATAAGCTTCCGTATCGACGACGATGGTGCCCGGGCGCTCGCCTGTGGGGTCGTCGACGATCTGGCGGAAGAACCGCTCGTCCAGGCGTGTCAAATCGACGGCGGGAAGCGGGTATTCCTCCTCCGGCATCGCCCGATACATGGCAACGTAGGACGGATCTATGGTCGGCGCGCTTGTTGCGGGTTCCGATGGGGCATCGCCGGCCGTCGTACACCCTGGCAAAGTTAGCGCCGCCGCGGACGTTGCCGCCAGCGACAGGAACGTGCGTCGGGAGTGTCGAGTCTCAAGGATTCTGCTTTTCAATGGATCGCTCGCTTGGGTCACGTCCGCGCGTCGCGGACGGATTGTCTTGAACGGCGACAGCACTCCAGCCCGCGCGGATGCGGGAGGCGAAGTTGGCTGTCCGTCCGGCGAAGTCGATCTATTGTGGAGGGGGAACGAGCAGACGGACCGGCGTCGGCCTGAAGGCGTGCATCGAGGACATCGCCGGAGCAGCAGTCATGTCGCCTACGGACGGGTCGAAAGATTGCGCCGTGGCATGGCAATGGTCGCCGCAAGCCGCGGCGACCTTGCCTCCCTTGAAGTGGGCGGTGTCAGGCGTGCTATTGACCGCGATAGCGGTATCGAAGCCGATTTCCTGCGCATCCACTTGCGGTCTTAGCCTGACTTCCTCGCTGGCACTCGAAGGTGCCGCAAGATGCAGGCAGACGAGACAGGCAATGAGCGCGGCCAATAGTTTCACTGCTTGTCTACTCGCGCGGCGAATGCGGATCGGCGAGCGCCGCCGCCGGTCTGCTGATGGGAACGGAGGAAGTCGACACCCGCTTCGCCAGCGACTTCTCACCATCGCGCGCGAGCAATTTGCGGAACACGGGGTGCATTCCGCCATCGGAATAGGCATGGGCCGAGAGCGCCGTCCCCGTGCTGATCAACGCATCCGCCTTGATCCGGTCGGCCTCGAATTTCGCGGCGATCGCGGGCGGCGGTGTGTCTGCCTCCGGAGGACAAGCAGCGAGCGGGTCGGTTCCGGCAAAGGCTACGTCGAATGCGTAGCGGCCGCCGCAATAAGACACCTTTGGCTGGCGGCGTGTGGTTTCGAACAGGTCGTGGCCACGCTTGAGATCGGTCCAGAAGGCGAAGTTCGGGTCTTGCCTGTGTTTGGCCATGTTGGTCGCCGTCATCCGGAATGGAAATGACTGGACCTGGAAGGATGCCTGGCCGCCTTTCAGCGCGTCTCGCGCGACGGCGTAGATTTCGGCGACGCCCTCGTCTGTAAGGGCGAAGCAACCGGAGGACGAACATGCGCCGTGGACCATCAACGCCTCGCCCGTATAGCCAAGCGCCGATTCCAGGCGGTTGGGATACCCGAGGTTGAAAGACAGGTAGTATTGCGAGGTCGGGTTCAGCATCGCGGAGGAGACGTGGTAAAATCCTTCAGGCGCTTGCCTGTCCCCATCGCGGGTTTTCGGTCCGAGCTTTCCCGACCAGCGGCACATCGGATATGTCTTGAGGAGGGCGTATCGGCCGCTGCGGTCCGTTTTCCAGACCTCGAGTTCGCTTTCCTGCTTGAAGATGCGGACAAGGACCGGGCTCGCCGGCTGCATCGACTTCGCCGACATCTCGGCGAGGAGGCGCGAAGGAACCGGTTGGGTGCCACGGGACTCCACGTCCAGAACGCTCGTCACGCATCCCGCGAGAAACAGGAGCGAACCGAAGGCCGCCAACGTGATCAGTCGCTTCATCGTCTCCGTCCCGTCTGTCGTCGCTTTCGGATCGACAGCACATCTGCGCACCGGTTTGGTTAACATGGCGTATACCGACAGCGCCAGCGGCAATCGACCGCACTTTGCGCGCCTCTGGGAAACCACCATCACCTTCTATCTGATCGAACAGCCGAATGATCCAAGGGAGCCATACATGGAAATCGAGAAGCAATTGAGTGTCGACGATACCAGACAGATAGGCCGGACAAGGTCCAGATCGAACCTGTGGATCGGGGCCGCTCTAATTGCCGTAACCGGCGCGATGTACGCCTTTAGCATTGATCATGCGCAGCGCGAGATGGGTGTTTCGGCCGATATCACGTATGAAGGCTTGAATAGATGAGGCGGTCCAGCACGGTCAAGCTCGGGGGTGAGCAATGCTGACAATCGGTGATCTGGCGCGCGACACCGGGGTCAAGGTGCCCACGATCCGCTACTACGAACAAATGGGCCTCTTGCACGAGGCGGGACGATCGCGCGGAAACCAGCGCCGCTATGAATCGGCAGACAGGAATCGGCTCGCGTTCATCAAACATGCCAGGGATCTCGGCTTCACCATCGAAGCGATCCGGGAACTCCTGGAACTGTCCGCGCATCCGGAGAAGCCGTGCGCCGATGCAGACCAGATCGCCGCACGCCAACTCGAAGCTGTCCGCGCCAAGATTGTCCAGCTTCAGAGTCTCGAACGGGAACTGGGCCGCATCTCCTCGTGCTGTCACGGCGAACAGGTGCGGGATTGCTACGTCATCCAATCGCTATCGAACCACGACCTTTGCCAAACGGACCACTAGCCAAGGCCGGGTTTCAGGTCACGGTCCCGTCGTCCAAGCTGCAATAGTAGCTCGTGCGGTCCGCAGCGCCCGAAACCGACGGGACGTCGCGAAGAATGACCGTCACGACGGGACTTCCGGGACTTGAGGCAATCTCGCCGCGCAGGCGGAGATTCGGATGGTCGTCGGGTACAAGCAGGAACGGCGTTCGGTCGAGAATCGTCGGACCGAAATTCACCGTTCCGGAATCATAGTCGCCCTCGGCGGCGAACGTCGTATCCATTCGACCGTCCGATATCACCAGATAGAATTCGAGCTCGGCCCCGTAGGGATTTCGTCCCCAGAGCGACGCCAAGGCCTTCTCGGTCGATGCGCGTGTTCGCGACACGGCAGCTACGCAGTCCGCTTCCGTAGGCGCTTCCTGCTGGTCTGGATGGTAGAGATATGCGCGCGGGCTTTCGCTACCGGTTGCCGCTACGTCGGGAGCCTGACTGGCCAGAAATGCGGCCGCAACGCAGCGGATCAACGCGAGTGAGTATCCGGACATAGTTTTTTGTCCATCGTGCAATCATCCGCCCCTCTGACGAATTACGCTTGATCCTATAGGTACTAGAGGTCCTATGGCTATGCTCTCGCTATCAGGAGCCAAGCCATGCAACGACAAACGACGACCCGCTTCCGTGTATCCGGAATGGATTGTGCCGCTTGCGCGTCGAAGGTCGATACCGCAGTGCGCCGGATGGCGGAGGTCGAAGACGTTCAGGTCTCGGTGGTGTCGGGTTCGATGACAGTCCTGCACGGGCCCGGCGCGAACCTTGGAGAGATCGCAACGAAGGTGAAATCGCTGGGCTACGAAGCTGCTCTTCTGGCGGGAGCCGAGGGCAAGAGTACCCGCGATCCGGACGCAGTGACCGGCAGCGCGGCCAATGTCTCCCATCATGCGGAAATCGACCCGGAAGGAGCTTGGTGGTCGGGACGCAAGGCGCGGCTGACGATTGCCTGCGGCCTCGCTCTGGCTGTGGCTTTCGTCTTCTCGTATCTCGTTCCGGCCACGCAACCCTGGGGCTTTATCCTGGCCATGTCGGTGGGACTGGTGCCCATCGCGCGTCGGGCGGTCGCAGGCGCGGTCAACGGCAGTCCGTTCTCCATAGAAACCCTCATGACGGTCGCGGCGGTCGGTGCCGTGTTCATCAATGCGGCCGAAGAGGCGGCGGTCGTCGTCGTCCTTTTCCTCGTCGGTGAAATGCTCGAAGGCGTCGCTGCCGGCAGGGCGCGCGCGGGCATCCGTGCCCTCGCAAAGCTGATGCCCCGGACGGCCCTCCTCGAGGACGGAGATTCCACGAAAACAGTACCCGCCGATAGCCTTGCGATCGGCAACATCGTGATCGTGCGGCCTGGCGACAGGCTCCCGGCGGACGGAACGGTCGCCTCGGGAGAAAGCACGGTCGACGAGGCTCCGGTAACCGGTGAATCGGTGCCCAAGCGAAAGGAAGAAGGCGACAGGGTCTATGCTGGAACGGTCAACCACGACGGCGTGCTGCGCGTCGAGGTGACGGCGGGTGCCGCCGACAACACGATCGCCCGCATCATTGCACTCGTCGAAGAGGCGCAGGAATCGAAGGCTCCGACCGAGCGCTTCATCGACAAGTTCTCCAAATACTATACGCCCGGCGTGATGGTGGTGGCGGCTCTCGTCGCAGTGATGCCGCCGCTCTTTGCTGGGGAGGATTGGGCGACGTGGGTCTATCGCGGGCTCGCGGTTCTGCTGATTGGGTGCCCCTGCGCCCTTGTCATCTCCACGCCTGCGGCGATCGCGGCGGCACTCTCGGCGGGGGCCCGGCGCGGGCTTTTGATGAAGGGCGGTGCGGTTCTGGAAGGCTTGGGAAAGGTCGATCGCGTCGCGTTCGACAAGACGGGAACGCTGACCGAAGGCAAACCAGTGGTCACGGACATCGTGGCCGTTGGCCGTTTGGGCGGCGAGGTTCTTCGGTTGGCGGCGTCGCTCGAAGTCGGCTCGAGCCATCCGCTCGCTACAGCTATCCTTGCCCGGGCCAAAGATGACGGCATCCAGATCACCGCTGCGCAAGAGGCCTCGGCGCTCGGCGGCAAGGGTGTCCAGGGGACGCTGGCCGGGGAAAGGCTGTTCCTCGGTTCGCCCGGTGCCGCAGCCCAGCGCATCGCCATGGACAACGATCTGTCCATGCAGATCGAAGCCCTCAACGACCAAGGCAAGACAGTTTCGGTTCTGATGGTCGGCGACACGGTTGCAGGCCTTATAGGCATGCGGGATGAACCGCGAGACGACGCGGCGGAGGGTGTGGCGGCTCTTCGCGCAATCGGCGCGGATGCGATCATGCTGACCGGCGACAACGCGCGAACCGCCAAGGCGATCGCGCAAACGCTCGGCATCGAGGCACGCGCAGAACTGCTGCCGGAGGACAAGCAACGCATCGTCGCGGAGATGCGGCAGTCGGGAAGCTTCGTCGCGAAAGTCGGCGACGGCATCAACGATGCGCCTGCTCTCGCTGCGGCCGACATCGGTATCGCCATGGGAAGCGGCACGGACGTCGCGCTCGAAACGGCCGACGCCGCCGTCCTGCACGGACGCGTGAGGGACGTCGCCGACATGGTCCTTCTGTCTCGACTGACTTTGCGGAACATCTACCAGAACATCACGATAGCGCTCGGGCTGAAAGCCGTGTTCCTCGTCACGACCGTCATTGGCGTCACGGGCCTCTGGCCAGCAATCCTGGCGGATACGGGCGCGACCGTGCTTGTCACAGCGAACGCGATGCGGCTGCTGTCGTGGCGGGGCAGTGACTAGCCGCAACCCGGCCACGGACCTTCACTCTTGGCGGTGACCCACGACAGGATGTTCGCCGTGGCTGCCTTGGCCGCGCTCGATCGCGAGGCTGACATGTGTGATGCCATGCCTTTCCTTAAGCAGCGAATCGACCTGTTCGCGCACATCCTTGGGCGAGTGGTCGTCGGAAATGACGATGCGGGCCTCGAACGCGCTTGTCTCCTCGGTCACCGTCCAGGCATGGATGTGATAGACGGCGCGAACACCTTCAATCGCTGAAATGTCAGCGACCAGGCTTCGAAGATCAAGGCCCGCCGGCGCTCCCATCATGAGCAGGCGGATGGACGCGCCTATCTCCCGGAACGATTGCCACAGCACGTAGGCCGCGATCATCAGCGTTACGATCGGATCGACGATGCGCCAGTCATAGAGGATGATGAGCGTGCCCGCCACGATAACGCCGACGGAGCCGAGCGCGTCGGATACGTTGTGCAGGAAGGCCGCGCGGATATTCATGCTGCGTTTCGAAAGCGCATAGGTCAGAACCGCTGTCGCGGTGTCGACCGCCAAGGCCAATCCCGCGACCGCGACCACGATCCAGCCTCCCACCGGTTGGGGTTCAAAAAGTCGGAAAACGCCTTCGTAGACGAGATAGAGGCCGATGACGATGAGCGTCGTGTAATTGACGAGCGCGGCTACCGCTTCGGCGCGGCCGTACCCCCACGTCATGAATTCGTCGGCAGGCTTGCGGGCAACCCGCCTAGCTACGAAGGCGATCACCAAGGCCATGGCGTCGCTGAGGTTGTGGATGGCATCGGCGACGAGCGAAAGGCTGCCCGAAACGATACCGCCCACCACTTGCGCGATCGTCAGCAAAAGGTTGACCCCGATGGCCCAAATTACCCGTCGGTCCCCGGAAGCCCCGCTCGCGTGCCCGTGCGAATGCGCCGACATAGCGAATCCTAAGGCCGATGGAAGAACAGGTACTTGATCAAGGCGGCAACCATAAGGATCAGGACGACCAGCCCGAGCAGACCGGCAAATCCCATACCCCACATCATGGTGCCCATTCCGTCCATCATGGTTGGCGTTCCCTTCATTTGGCCGACCGGTCCGTTCAGTCTTTTGCCGGATAGCTGTTGTAGACGGATGTCGAGCCATCGCGGTGGATCAAGGTGACATCGTAGGCGTCGCGTCTGTCGCCATATTCCATGCCGGGTGACCCGACCGGCATTCCGGCCACTGCGAGGCCGACCGCATCGGGTGCTTCGCTGACGAGCCGCTCGACGTCTGCCGCCGGCACATGGCCTTCAATGACGTAGTTGCCGACCTTTGACGTATGGCATCCTGCCAGTTCGGCCGGGACACCGAGTTCGTTCTTCATTTGCATGAGAGACGCCATGGGCAGGTCGGAGACTTGGACAACGTGACCGCTGTCCTCCAGCCTTTTGGCGTAGGCGAGGCAGCAACCGCAGGATTGCGTCCTGGCCAGGTCGAACGTCAAGGCTTCGGCTGCAGCGATGCCCGTCAGGGCGAAAAGAGCGGCAGCGGCCAACGGAATGCGGAATATGCTCATGTCGTTCGGTCCTTTCCGATGAGGCGGCGCAGTTTGGAGATCGTGGTGTCGCGCGGTTCGTGGAGATCAAGCGTTCCGGAGAACTCTCCTTCGCTGTCGAACATCAGGACGCCAGCAGTATGGTCCATCGTGTAGTCGTCTTCCCCGAACGGTACTTTCTCGTAGTGGATCTTGAAAGCCTTGGCGAACCGTTCCAGTTCCTCCGGCGCGGGCCTCAGAGCGAGAATCCGTTCGTCGAAGGAGGTCATGTATTGCGCGAGGACATCGACGGTATCGCGCTCAGGGTCTACGGTCACAAGGAAGGCTTGGATGAGATCGGCATCCGATCCGAGTTCCTCGAACCAGGACGTCATTTCGGCGAGTGTCGTGGGACAGATGTCGGGACAATGGGTGAAGCCCATGAACATCAGCCAGGGCTTTCCGGAATAGGTGGCTTCGGTGACCGTTTCACCCGTATGCGCCGTCATGGTGAACGGCCCGCCAATTCCCGACGTTGAATCCGCGCCTGCCGCAGCTGCGGGCGGCAGTTCATTCGTCATTCGCGGTTGCAACGCGCCGAAATAGACGATGATCGCGACGCATCCGGCAATCAGGCCCCATACCGCGGCGCGGAAAATGCCCATGGCGCTCATTCGTGCGAGGCTCCGTGGTGGTGGTCGGCGGGACGCCCGCCGAACGGGACTAACTCGGCCTCAGCTCTAACGACGCTTCCGTCGGTGAACCGCACGTCGAGGCCGACGCTGCCACCGGCTTCAAGTCCGGCGCTGGGGTCCGCGATCATGAGATGGACGCCGCCCGGCTTCATCTGCAATTCGCTATGACCGGGGATTTGAAACGGTATGGGCGCGGGTCGCATCGAGGCGACACCGTTTTCGATTGTCGTGACATGGATCGAAATCGAACCGAACATCTCGCTTTCGACCGCCTCGACGGCAACGGCCTCGTCCGAACCGTTCCTGATGACGAGATAGCCGGCCATCGAGGGTGCCCCCCGGGGAGGCATCGCAATCTTCGCCTCTTCGATGACAACTTCGCTCTCGGCTGCGAAGGCGAAATCGAGTCGAGCGATCGACCCGGAGGCGATGATGGCGGCGGTCAGTCCTAAACGGAGAAAAAGCATCAAAGGGTTCCTGATCCGGTATCTTGAAAATGCTCTTAAGACCTCTAGCAGGGTGAGGTTCAAGTCCCGGTACGTGTGCTTTCGAAAACCACCGTCCCGAACTGCCTGTTCTGAAACTGGTACGGCTGCTTCGAACGTGTGGCGTGCACTGTTTTGAGGTCGTTGACGCGCCGAAGAGCAAGGCGCATTCTTTGACCTGGGAGTTGGCCATGCTTCGATACGTCGCGTTGTTCCTGCTGATCCCGTCAGTCGCCTTGCCGCATGCAGGCGGCACGCTAGCGACCTGTAATCTGACGTCAGGCGTCAATTTGAAGATCGTTATCCGCCGCGAGTCGGACGGCACCTTCAACGGATCGCGTCTTGCCGAATGCGGTCAGCGAGCGATGACGACGGAAATTGGCGATCGCAAGGCAACCCTTGCCTGCCGATCGGAGACAGCGGCTACCCCGGAGCACCGCTTGGTGATCGACCTCGACTCGGGAGCGGTTTCGATAAATTCGGTAGATGCCGGAATCGTAACCATCGTCGATAATGGGCATTGCGTACTGAAAGATCTCCTCTAGCGGACGAAGACCGCTATCGATCGTCACCGATTGGCTTCCCCGCTGCAAAGCGCCGGAACGCATCCAGCGTTTCAACGCTGACGTGATGTTCGATTCCTTCCGAATCGAGCCGTGCCGTCTCGGGGCTGATGCCAAGGGCACGAAGGAAGGATTCCACCACCTGGTGGCGGTCGCGGCACATCGCGGCGAGCCCGGCACCTTCCTCGGTTAGAAAAATGCCGCGATAGCGCTTCTGCTGGACCAGGCCCTCGGCGGCCAGACGCTTTAGCATCTTGGCTACGGTAGGCTGTGGTATCGGTCGACGGAAGGGCGCTCAACCAGCCTTGGAACGAAAGCGTCGTGATTCCCGCGGGCGAGACCATCTACCTGTCAACCGCACAGCGATATGACATCCTCATCGATACGACGTCGCGAGCGAACGCGAGCAAACGAGGGAAATTCCCCGTGACATTCGAGTTTCAGGACTGGATCAGCCGCCGACGGCAGAACGAAGGTGATGCAGCCTACGAGGGCTACGCCTTTACCACGATCTCCGTCTAGCTCTCGCGCGGCGAAAAGCCTGGAGACTCGCTTGCTCGTCAACAAGACGAAGCCAGATGTGGGCGGGAACAACCTGTGCCTCCATCGATTGGAAAGCGCGCGGCCAGGCTGCAAGAGCTTGCCTGCACGATCACGGATCTACGGAGAAACCTGCATGCATCACATGGACCCAGAGTTGAAACGTTGCATCGATGAGTGCCTGAATTGCTACGGTGTCTGCCTGTCGAACGCGATGGGGCACTGCTTGGAAATGGGCGGCCAGCACACCGAAAAGAAGCACTTCAAGCTCATGATGGCGTGCGCCGAAATTTGCCGGACCGCGGCTCATTTCATGTTGATTGGCTCCGAGCATCACAAACATCTATGTGCCGAATGCGCAGAAATATGTACGCAATGCGCAGATGATTGCGAGCGGGTCGGCGAAATGGACGAATGTGTCGAGGCCTGCCGCCGCTGCGCCGAATCCTGCCGCAGCATGGCTGCCTGATTAGCACTCCATAAGGCCTTAGCGTCTGCGGCAACGAGCCGGGGCCGCAGACGATTCATCCGGCATCAGTGAAGCTTTCGGCCAACTTTCATGACACCCCGGGGATGGAGCCTGCATGGTCGAGTCTCGTCGCTCATCCAACCGGTTGGGGCTCGACGGAAATCCGGAGCCTTGTATCGGCCTCGGATGGAGCGCCTTCCTTCAAGCCCCAGCCCTTCACGATCGCGTAGACCGCTGGGATGACGATCAACGTCAACAGCAACGATGACACCATGCCACCGAGCATGGGCACTGCGATCCGCTTTTGAGATTCCATTTTTGACTCGGCAACGACCGAAATGGGATGGCTTCCGGTCTGTCCGCTTACGGGCAATGGAGTTGGAAAGCGGCCCTTCAGTGGTCGCCGGGCTCGCAACGCAATGCGATACCCAACTCGGGGGTTCAGGCAAACGGTGCATTTACTCGTAAGCTGAGGTGCCGCCAATTCAGTATCAAGACCAGTCGGACTGCCGAGGCATTCCCAATCTGCGCTAGTTGCCACCCAAGGCATAACCCGCGCCGCGCACGGTTCGAATTACGTCCCGAGTTCCCTCAGGGTTCAGGCATTTCCTCAACCTACCGATATGGACGTCGACGGTCCTTTCGTCGATATAGACCGTATTGCCCCAAATGCTGTCGAGCAGTTGTTCGCGTGAGAAGACGCGACCCGGGGCGAGCATCAGAAACTCGAGCAGTCGATATTCCGTTGGGCCCACATGCACCTTCGCACCGGCACGAAAGACTTGGTGCTGTTCCCGGTCCAGCATCAAGTCGTCCACCGTCAGAATGCTCGCGATGACTGCAGGGTTGGCTCGACGTAGGAGCGCCCGAACGCGGGCAACCAATTCGGGAACGGAAAACGGCTTGACCATGTAATCGTCGGCACCCGTCGACAGTCCCCGTACTCGATCCATCTCTTCGCCACGCGCCGTCAGCATGATGATGGGCAACCGCTCAGTCACCGGTCGGATGCGCAAACGGCGGCAGAGTTCGATTCCCGAAAGCGACGGCAGCATCCAGTCCAATACGAGGAGATCCGGAACGGATTCGAGCAGCCTCAGCTCAGCTTCATCGCCGCGATTGACGATTTCCACGGCGTAGTTTTCGGCTTCAAGATTATATCGGATCAATTCGCATAGCGGCTCTTCGTCCTCGACTACCATGATCTTTGGTGCCATCGCCGCCATTGTTCAGCTCCCGGTATGAGTGGTTTCGTCGGTCTTGGGACGATCTGCGGGAAGCTGGCGTCCCGTAGTCATGTAGAAAGCGTTCTCGGCGATGTTCGTCGCGTGGTCGCCGATGCGTTCGAGGTTTTTGGCGCAGAATAGAAGGTGAGTGCAGGCCGTGATGTTGCGCGGATCCTCCATCATGTAAGTGAGGAGCTCGCGGAAAACGGCGGTGTACTGAATGTCGATCCGTTTGTCGTCCGCTCTCAGTGTGACGAGCGCATCAACGTCTTTGGTGACGTGGCTTCGAACGACGCCTTCAAGCTGGTCGCCGACCATCCCCGTCATGCCGGATAACGAATGTGAAAACCGACGTTGCATCGGACCTGCGCCGACAGCCCCCACACGTTTAGCGATGTTTTTCGAGAGATCGCCGATCCGTTCAAGGTCGCTTGCTATTCGGATTGAGCCGATCACTGCCCGCAAGTCTTGCGCCATAGGTTGCCTCTTGGCGATGAGAGCGACGCACCGTTCGTCTATTTCTCTCTGTCTTGCATCCATGACGACATCGTCGGATATAACGCGTTGCGCTAACGGCAGGTCAGCCTCGACCAAAGCACGCGTGGCGTCAGCAAGCATCGTTTGCGCTAAGTCTCCCATGTCGGTTATCAGAAGGTCGATTTTGGCGAGTTCGTCGTCGAACGAAGCTACAATATGCGCGGTCATCATCGGTGCTCCCTAGCGGTCAGCCAAACCGTCCGGTGACGTAGTCCTGCGTCCGCTTGTCGTTCGGTGACGTGAATATCTCGCTCGTCGGACCTTCCTCCACGAGTACGCCGAGGTGAAAGAAGGCCGTGCGTTGGGAGACGCGTGCCGCCTGCTGCATCGAGTGTGTAACGATGACGATGGTGAAGTTTTCGCGCAGTTCGTCGATGAGCTCTTCGATCTTCGCCGTTGCGATGGGATCGAGTGCGGAACAAGGCTCGTCCATTAGGATCACTTCGGGCGCGACGGCGATCGCGCGTGCAATGCAGAGTCGTTGCTGCTGTCCGCCGGAAAGACCGGTTCCGGGCTCGTGAAGCCTCTCTTTGACTTCCTCGTACAGACCGGCCTTTCGAAGGCTGTCGACCACAATCTGCTCCAGATCCGCCTTTGCGGAGGCGCGGCCGTGGATTGTAGGGCCGTAGGCGACGTTCTCGAAGATCGATTTGGGAAACGGGTTCGGTTTTTGGAATGCCATCCCCACTTGGGCGCGAAGTTCCACGACATCGATCTTCGGGTCGTAGATGCTACGGCCATCGAGCGTGATCTCGCCCTCGACGCGAGCGATGTCGATCGTGTCGTTCATTCTGTTGAGACAGCGCAGAAACGTAGACTTGCCGCAGCCGGACGGCCCAATCAAAGCCGTGACCTGGTGCTCCGGCACGGCGAGATTGACGTCGAAGAGAGCCTGCTTCGTACCGTAGAAGACGTTGACGTTCTCCCCCCGCATCTTCGGCAGGGAAGCCGGCTCGGTCGTTCTGGTTTCAGGATCAAGAGTCCACTGGGTCATGCGATTCATTCCTCGAAGCCCCCTACCATTTTCTCTCTAGTTTCGATCGCAGGTAAATGGCGATGGCATTCATGAGGATCAGGAAGCCGAGCAGGACGAGGATTGCCGCCGAGGTGCGGGAAACAAATCCGCGTTCGGGACTGTCAGCCCAGATAAAAATTTGCGTCGGCAGAGATGTCGCCGGCTCCATGATTCCGCCAGGCGGAGAGGTAAGAAAGGCGTTCATGCCGATCAGGAGCAGCGGAGCGGTCTCACCCAATGCCTGGGCCATTCCGATGATGGTTCCCGTAAGGATACCTGGGATAGCAAGCGGCAGAAGGTGATGCAGGATCACTTCATGCCGGGATGCGCCGATGCCCAGGGCGGCCTCGCGGATCGAGGGCGGCACTGCTTTGAGGGAGTTGCGCGTGACGATGATGATGGTCGGGAGTGTCATCAATGCCAAGACCAGGCCGCCGACCAGTGGGGCCGAACGCGGGAGGCCGAAGACTTGAATGAAGACGGCGAGTCCGAGCAGGCCGAAAATGATCGATGGCACCGCTGCGAGGTTGTTGATGTTGACCTCGATCAGGTCCGTCCAGCGGTTCTTGGGCGCGAATTCCTCCAGATAGATAGCGGCCGCGATGCCGACCGGAAACGAGATCACGAAGCACAGTAGCAACGCGTAGAACGAGCCAACGATCGCCCCCGCCAGACCGGCCAGTTCGGGGAAGCGGCTGTCGGCATTGAACAGAAGTGCCCAGTTCGCCTTGGCCTCGATCAGCCCGCGGTCTTCCAGCGTCTCGAAGAGAGCAATTTGCTCGTCGTTCAAACGCCTCCGGTTCTCAGGCAAATCCCTGTCGATAACGTCCTTGTATAGCTGGTCGTACGGATCCGACACGGGGACCTGGATTGAGAACGTCTTGCCGATCAAGGAAGGGTCGGAGATCACTTGGTTGCGCAACATCACCTGTGCGCCGTTCGTGACGATCCCTACCGCGTTCCGAAGCTCGGAACGACCATCGATGTCTGGAAACAGCCGCTGGACAGCGTCCGCGACGATCGCTCGGTAATTGCCTTCGGCCGGATTGTCGACCGGCACTTGTTCCGGATCGATGGCCACGTCCATCGTCACGTGTGTCTGTACGAAGGCAAGATAGCCTGTGGATACGAGCGAGGTGAGCAAGATGCCCAACAGGAGAACCGCGATGGAGATCGCCGCGATGCCGTAGAACCGCAGCCGTCGATCGGCCGCGTATCGCTTCTTGCGCAGGGAGCGTGCCGTGCCGGAGTTCCAGTCAATCCTGGCTGCCGCGCGGGTCGTCGTCGTTGGCTCTATCATCGGATTACTCATATTTCTCGCGATATCGCTGGACGATTTTTAGGGCCGCGACATTCAAACAAAGCGTGACGACGAACAGCACGAGACCGAGTGCGAAGGCCGATAGGGTCTTTGGGTTGTCGAAGGCAGTGTCGCCGATCAGCAGAGTGACGATCTGGACCGTGACGGTCGTAACGCCCTCCAGCGGATTTGCTGTAAGGTTGGCAGTCAGTCCGGCCGCCATGACGACGATCATCGTCTCGCCGATTGCCCGACTGGCCGCCAGGAGGATGCCGCCCATGATTCCGGGCAAGGCTGCCGGCACCAGAACCTTAGTGATAGTTTCCGCGGGCGTAGCGCCTAATGCAAGCGAACCGTCGCGCATGGACTGCGGCACAGCCTTGAGAGCGTCGTCCGCAAGGGATGAGATGAAGGGAATGATCATGATGCCCATCACCCCGCCTGCAACGAGCGCACTGTTGGGGGAAATGGCAATACCGAACAGCGAGCCAGTCTGTCGGACTGCCGGCGCGACGGTCAGGACTGCGAAGAAGCCGTAGACAACCGTCGGGACGCCAGCGAGGATTTCCAGGATCGGCTTGACGATGCCGCGAACTCGGCGGTTTGCGAATTCCACGAGGTAGATTGCGGACAGGAGCCCTACCGGTATGGCGACGATCAGCGCGATCGCGGCAATCAGCAATGTACCCGTAAAGACCGGAACGGCACCGAATGCACCGGTCCCAGCGACCTGGTCGGCGCGGATGGCGATCTGGGGCTCCCAATTCAGACCGAAGAAGAATTCGGTCGGCGGAACGAGCCGGAAGAACTGGATCGCTTCATAGGTCAGGGAAACGATGATCCCGAACGTCACGAGAATGGCGAGCGCAGCCGAGGAGATCATGATGATGTCGAGCGCGCGCTCGAAGCTCTGACGGGCACGGTAGCGCGGGGAAATCCGAACCCGCGCCAGGAAGAGGGCCAAGGCCATCATGCATAACGCGACAACGACCATCGCCCAATTGGCAAGGACGGTCCAACTTGCATAGCGTTCGGCAGCGGCTGCGATTTCCGGTCGCGGCTCGGCGAAAATACGACCGGCCGCAACGTTGCGGATTTCGCTGACGAACAGGGAAATCTGGGACGAGCTCGCCCCTTCCGTCAGTGAGGGTGGCAGCGATTGCACGACTAGGGTCCGCACCACTCCGTCCTGGAATAGCAACCATACCAAGACAAGGACGAGAGCGGGCAAGCCGACCCAAATGGCGGCAAACGCACCGTGATAGATTGGTCTGGAATGGACGGCCAGGCGGTCTCCGGCAACGGCAAAGCGGGTTGCGGCGGATCTTCCGACATAGAACGCGGCCAGCGAAAACAAGATGATCGTCAGGGAGAGATATCCGGTCATGGCACCCCTCGAGATGTCGCCAGCAAAGGTTGTTATCCGGGCCGCATAGCGAAACGCGGCCCGGATAACCCAGGGATACGGTTACTGCGTGTAGCGGTCGAAATGCGCACCTTCTGCCACGGTCGTCCGCGTAGTTTCACGCTGTTCGTCCGCGAGCGGGATCAGGCCCCGTTCTTCCAGATAGCCGCCCGGGCCGAACGACTCTTCCGAGACGTACTCTTCCGCGAACTCCTGCAGACCCGGGATCACCCCCCGGTGGGCATTCTTGATGTAGAAGAACAGCGGGCGCGCGACACCGTAGGATTCGTCGGCAATGGTGTCGGCATTCGGCTCGACGCCATCTACGGCGACCGCCTTCAGCGTGTCCTGGTTCTCGAACAGGAACGAGTACCCGAAGATGCCGACCGCATTGTCGTCGGCCTGGAGACGCTGGACAATGAGATTGTCGTTTTCGCCAGCTTCGACGAACGGACCGTCGGTACGCATGCGCTGGCAGACCTCTTCCATCCGCTCTTCTTCCAGAGCGGCGATGGCCTCGAAGGATTCACAGCCTTCTTCCATCACAAGCTCGACGAATGCGTCGCGCGTGCCGGATGTGGGCGGTGGGCCGAAAACGTTGATGGCGGTGTCGGGGAGCGACGCGTCGATCTCGTTCCAGCGCGTATAGGGGTTGGCGACGACTTCGCCATCGACCTCGACTTCAGCCGCGAGCGCCTGGAAAATCTGGGCCTTGGTCAGGTCCATGTCCGGACCATCCTGCGAGATGGCGATTGCGAGGCCGTCATTGCCAATAAGGACTTCGGTGATGTTGTCGACGCCGTTTGCGACGCAGGTCTCGTACTCGCCCTCGGTCATGGCACGCGAGGCACCCGTGATGTCCGGATGTTCCGTGCCGACTCCGCCGCAGAAAATCTGCATGCCACCGCCCGTGCCAGTCGATTCCAGGACCGGTGCCGTGTTGCCCATGTTGGCGAATTCTTCGGCAACCGCCTGCGTATAGGGAAACACTGTCGACGAGCCGACGATGCGGATCTGGTCGCGCGATTGAGCGTTGGCGATGCCAGCGGCCGCGCCGATTGCGATGGCGGCCACAGAGGCCGTCAAGACGAATTTGTTCATGGAGCCCACTCCTGTTCAGAATTTTCTTCTGCTGACGCCTTGCGAGGCGACGGTCTTGGAGTACCGAGTCCATGTAACAAGTGGATGACAGTTAGATTGCGGTCCGAGCGCCTTCAGCCAGCAGTGGACGGGCCAAACCTTCAGTACAGCGCTTCGAAGGATACACGATCCCCCGGCACAAGACGGTCGGTACCCGAAGGCAGCATGCAGATCGCCTCCGCGCTGCCCAAACCAAAAACGCTGGCCGACGATCCGCTGCCTGCCAAGTGCGCTAGCGGCCGTCCGTCATCGTCCTCGCCGACCAAATTGATCGGTAAGAATTCTGTCCGTCCCGTTCGCTTGGCATAGGAAAAGGCGGCAACACCTGTTCTCCATACAGGCCCGGTAGATACATGCCCGGCAATCTTTCTAAGGGCCGGCAGTGCAAATTGGCGGAACCCGACCAAGGCAGCTACCGGATTACCGGGAAGCCCCAGCACCATGAGCTTCCGGAGCCGCCCGATCTTCAAAGGCTTTCCCGGACGCATGGCAACCTTCATCACGTCGAATCGTGCGCCTGCTTCTCGCATGACGCGTGTCACATGGTCAGCCGATCCGGCGGAGACACCGCCCGTCGTGAGCAGGGCGTCGCAGGAGTCTTCCGCTTCGCGGAAGACGCGATGCAGCAATGCAGGATCGTCCGGGACGGTTCCAAGATCGACGATCTCGACCCAGGCATGGGTTGCCAGCATTCCGGACAGGAACATGCGGTTCGAGTTGTAAATCTGGCCGAACGACAAGTCCGCTCCAGGTTCGCGCAGCTCGTTTCCGGTGGAGAGCAGCCCGACCTTTATCCTTCGAAAGACAGAGACCGCAGAGTGGCCGCCAGCCGCCAGCAATGCCGCTCGACCTGCCGTCAGGGTGATGCCGGACTGTGCGAGGCTCTGGCCAAGCCTGACGTCTTCGCCGCGCCTCCGAACATTTTGCCCAGCACGAACCCGACCGAAATGCTCGATCGAATCCTCGACCTGAATGCACTGCTCCTGCACCAGGACGGCGTCGCAGCCCGTCGGCACCGACGCGCCGGTGAAGATGCGTACGGTCTCTCCGCTATCGATGCAGGAAGCGGCAGCATCGCCTGCGCGGGTCTCCGCAACGATACGGTACCGACTTGGTCCTTCGTTCGACCCGTAGGGGCCGCGAACGGCGTAGCCATCCATTGCGGAAGCGTTGAACGGAGGCAAATCCAGACGCGACGAATAATCAGCGGCGATCACGCGCCCGATCGCCGAACCCAGGTCGAGCGTTGTCGTCTGCGCGACCGCGTCGGCAGCCTCCACAGCCATTCTTCGAGCAGCATCCACGCTGACCGCCGGCGCTTTTCCAGCGGCTGCTTCGCAATCGTGGGAAGCGATTGCCGCCCGCGTATTCATTCGGTTGCCGGAACACTTTCGAGGTAAGCGATGATGTTCGACAACTCGTCATCCTTCTTCAATCCCGGGAAAACCATCCGTGTCCCTGGAACCTTCTTTTTCGGATCAGCAAGATACTCGCGCAAGGATGCCTCGTCCCAGACAAGTCCCGCGTCGGCAGCCTCGGTCATGGCGGGTGAATATTTGAAGCTCTCGACGGAGGCCGCCGGGCGGTCCAGAATCCCTTGAAGATGAGGTCCCATCTTGTTGGCTGTAGTATCGATGTTGTGGCACGCGACACAGCGGGCAAAGAGCTTCTTGCCTGCTTCCACATCTTGGGCCGTCGCTTGACCGATACCTGCTGCGAAAATCGCCGGGGCGAAAAACTTGATAAGGTATTTCATCATCTCTCCGAAATGCTGTCGAAAGGGAAACCGCCGCCGGATGATGACGGCGGTCCGAAAATCGGCCCTCAGCCCGCCCTGTATTCCTTGGATTTGAATGAGAGGTGGGCAACCGAAGCGGGGGCATCCGAAATCTTCCGAATGTCGCCCCAGGTCTGCTTGTAGTTCGGGATGTGCAGTTCATTGGTTCCGGCATTGACAACGTTGCCCTGCACGCCCGTCGGATAGCCGAACAGCATAAAGGTTTCCCCCGGCCGGGCCGAGGGCGTCGGATAGACCATCGCCTGCGTTGATCCGGCCTCATTGAAGACTTCCACGAGATCACCTTCCTTGACCCCGACCTTCGACATGTCGTCGGGATGCATTTCGATGAAGGGGAACGGCCAACGATCCATCACTAGATCATTCTCGACGTCGAGATATGCCGACTGCCAGACCAGGTTTGCCCGCCCGTTGTTGATGAGGAACGGGAACCGGTCCTTCTGTTCCTGCTTGCCAGGTGCCTGCAGTCCGCGCCATTCAGCCAGCATGAAGCGAGCCTTGCCGTCTTCCGTCCCGAATTTGCCGTCGGCGTACAACCGCTGCGTTCCGACGATCCGGCCGTTCTCATACGCTGTCGCGGGCTCCTGGAAGCCGTTGTTGCCCATCTCGCGAAGGCGCTCATAGGTGACGAATTCGCCGCCGTTTGCGTTGGCGTTGTATCCGTCCATGAACGCGTCTTCCTCGGTCCGCCAGTCGAAGCCATTGAAGTTCCCAGCGATCTCCGATTTCCCGATCTCCCCGAACACGCGCTGCATGTTGTTGGCGATGCGTGCCGCGATCAGGCAATCCGGCATGGCCTGTCCGGGCGGGTCCATATAGCGTTCGGTCAAACGCATTCGGCGCTCGCCATTCATCGAAGTCAGGTTCATTTCTCCCGAAGTCGCCGCCGGAAGGACCACATGGCATGCCTCGCCGATCTTCGTCGGGACGATGTCCACGTCCACCGCGAAGAGACCGCCGTCGTCGATCGCAGTGACGATGGCGTCAACCATTGCCTCCCGGTCGCCATAGGGGACCGCG
Source organism: Aliihoeflea sp. 40Bstr573 (assembly GCF_024105655.1). GTDB lineage: Bacteria > Pseudomonadota > Alphaproteobacteria > Rhizobiales > Rhizobiaceae > Aliihoeflea. Next base: position 16,102 of record NZ_JAAAMH010000022.1, on the reverse strand, counting down.
TTCATGGCGTCCTTCACCTTGTCGGTGCGCTGCTTGTAGACCCGCTTGAATTCGGCAGCATTGAGCGTCGTCTTGTAGTGGTCGCAACCCCAGATGTGATGGACGCCGCCCTGGCCTTCTATCAGGAGGCGATCGACATAAGCGGCCGGACGTCCCACGTGACCATCGGCCGGACGGACATATCCTTCCTGATGGCCGCCAAGCCGCACTACGCCGCCTCCCGGACGACCGACATTGCCTGTCGCCAGCGCAATGTTCACCAGCGCTCCGTTAGTGCGGTAGTTGTCGTTGCCCCAGATCAACCCCTTCTCGTAGGCGAACATGGTGCGGCGTCTCGCACCACCTTCCTTGGGCTCGGCAATCCAGCTTGCGGCCTTGCGGATTTCGTCGGCGGAAATGCCGGTTATCTCTGCCGCTTCTTCCACTGTCATCCGGTTGCCGTCGCGCGCCGAGGCGAAGTTCGTCAATACTGCCGGGCGGGCGGGATCGGTGCCGTCCCCTGTGCCTAGCTCCGTCGCCGTGCTCGCATCGATGAATTCATGATCGACCCACCCGCGTTCTGCGATTTCAGTGAATATCGCGTTGAACAAGGCGAGGTCGGTGCCGGAATTGATCTGGAGATGAAGGACGTTCTCGGCTCCAGCCTCGGCCTCACAGGCCGCGACGGTGACGGTGCGGCGCGGATCGACGATGATGATGCGTCCGCGGTCGTGAGGCTCGCCCCCGAGTTGCTCGTCCTTCTTGTCCAGGGATGTGCCACGAAGGTTCGGTACCCAGTGGTTCAGGAAATAGTTGGTCTGGGTCTCAAGCGGGTTCGCGCCCACAACCATGATCGTGTCCGCGAGTTCGGCATCCTCGTAGCAGTTGTTGAGTTCGCCCACGCCCATGTCGCGCGTTCCATGGACCTCGGAATTGTAGGCCGGACGATTATGAATCCGGATGTTCTTCACCTTCATCGCGCCGAAATAGAGCTTGCCGGTGCCCCAGGTGTTTTCGTAACCGCCGCCTGCTCCGCCATGGTCGAAGGCGGAAACAAAAAGCGCGTCCTCACCCTTGTCGGCGACGACGCGGGCAGTGACGCGCGCTACCAGATCGAGGGCATCGTCCCAGGATGTCGGCTGCATCTGGCCATACCGCCAGACAAGCGGATCAGTCAGACGCTGCTGCTGGGTGGACCTCGCACGCGAGTAGCTCATTTCGGCCATGCGCGCGCCGCGCACGGATCCCAGTCCCGAGTTGACCACGCATTCCTGGTCAGGCTTGATCACGAGGTGGACGTCGCGCCCGTTCTGCTTAACGATGTTGTACATCGACGGCGAATACCAAGCGTCTGAATCGGCGTACTGCTGCTCCGCGAGGTCAACCCCGAAAACATTATCCGCCGCAGCCGTGCCGCCCTGCTTGTTGATCGGCCACGAGTAGGCGTTGTAGCCGCAACCGACGATGCAATAGTGGCAGGTGACATTCTGCCGGGTCGCATCGGCCGGGATGATCGGCAGGCGATCGATCTGTCTCTTGTATGCCATGACTTCCTCCCTCAGAGCACGTTGGACAAGCGGCCGTAGATGAGTTCATCCACGCCCTCGGCATAGATGTCGCCCTTCTCGTCCACTCGCAGTGCGTATTGCGGCAGGTTCTGGGTTGCCTGGCCCCATATCTGTTGGCCGCCAGCCTCACAGTCGAAGCGGGAATAGTGGCCGGGGCAATTGAGGGTCCGGTCATCGGCGCTGTACACCAGCGGATAGCCCTTGTGCGGGCACACCGTTGAGAACCCGACGATATCTTCGTCCGGACCCGCGCCGCCTTCGACTTTGGTTCCCAGCTTCAACAGGACGCCCGTGGCCGTATCGTCCGGGTAGGCGACGTCCAACGGTTCGTTGACCGTCAGATCGGCGACGTTTGCGAGACGGTTCGACGGGTAAACCACCCGTGCCATGGCGGGAGATGCAGTCTGCGCGACAGCATTGCCCGGAAGAGTTGCCGAGGCGGCCGCGCCCGCGGCAGCAAAAGCGCTGCCCCGCAGGAATTGCCGTCGCCCAGCGTCGATGAGTCTTTCGCAACCTGACATGGTGTCCTCCCACACTGTTCGTCGGGAAGATCACTGCATCCTGCATGCCAGATAGTGAAAGCCCGGAGATCCAACGGTTCGCGAAGCTTTTTGTCGATCCTAATGTGCAAGAAACTTAACAGTCCGTGACCGGCGATGTTCACGTTTCTGAACGTTCACGCTCTCCGATACCGTGCCTCGACATCTTGTTGAACAGTGTCGTTCGGGACACGTCGAGCAAGGTCGCAGCCTTGGATATGTGGCCGGATGTCTCACGCAAGGCGCGTTCGATCTGCCTTCGTTCTGCGGCCTCACGAGCGTCCGCCAATGGCAGGAAGTCGCCTGCTCCCTGGATTGAGGACTTTTCGGGAAAGAGGTCGCCCGGCATAATCCAGTCATCCACTGCCAAGGCGGCCGCCCGTTCGCACCGGTTCCTTAGCTCACGGACATTTCCCCGCCAGTCGTGCTCCAGGGCCATGTCCTCCGCGAGCGCACTGATACGAAACCCGGGCCCGCCACTCCGACTTGCCGCTGCGTCTAGAAACCGATCCATCAGCCAGGTGATGTCCTCGGGGCGGGATCGCAGCGGCGGGATCGAGACCGGCAAGACGGCGATCCTGAAGTAGAGGTCCTCACGGAATCCGCCGCCAATGGAAAGATCGCGATGGCTCGCTGCGACCACGCGTGCGCGGAAGGGAAGTTCCACCTCTCCGCCGACGCGCGAGAAGGAACCGGCCTCGATCAGTCGCAGGAGCTTAGCCTGCATCAAGGGCGGCATATCTCCGATCTCGTCCAAGAAAAGCGTTCCGTCTCCCGCACGCTCGGCGTACCCCAGGTGTCGCTGGACCGCGCCCGTGAACGCGCCTTTTTCGTGGCCGAACAGTTCGCTCTCGAGCAGCTCTGCGGGAATGGCGGCGCAGTTGACGGCAATGAAGGGCGCATTTGCACGCGGAGACAGGTCATGCAATAGACGGGCCGCCACTTCCTTGCCAGACCCGGTTTCACCTGTAACGAGGACCGGAAGGTCGTGCGCCGCGAACTTGCGCACCAGATCTTCGACACGTCGAATTGCAGGCGACTCGCCAAGCACGTAGGAGGTCGGCTCGCGTTGGACTTTGTTCCGGCGGTTGTTCGAAAGCCGTTGCAGGAAGTCTGGCGTCGCAAAGGGCTTCGTCATGAAGTCAACAGCCCCCGCGCGCATCAGCCGGACGGCCTGATCCAGTTCCGCAAATCCCGTAACGAACATGACTGGAGGCGCTTCCGGCTCCTTGGCGAGGCGTTCGAAGACGTCTTCACCCGTCATGTCAGGGAGGCGAATGTCGCACACGACAAGATCGAACTCTCTGGCTCTCGCCAACAATGCTGCCAAAGCGTCTGCGCCGCTCTGCCACCAGACCGTTCGATAACCTTCGATATCAAGCCGCTGGACAAGCGATCCGCCCATGACCGCGTCATCCTCGACAAGGCCGATCAACGGCCGGTCAGGCTGCATCGGCTTTCTCCTCCCGTCCAAACGGCAATTCCAGCGACACTGTCGTGTGTCCTTCCTGCGAAAACGAAATTGAGACCGATCCTTCGACCTCGTCAACCATGCGGCGCACCATCCAGAGCCCCAGCCCCCTGCCGGACTGCAGAATAGGATCAGGATTCCTGTCGGTCAGGATCACGGCCATGTCGGCCGGAATGCCTTCCCCGGCATCGATCACCTCGATGTGGATCCGTCTGGTATCCACGCCAATGTTGATCTGCACCTCGGAGCGTTCAGGCGAGGCGGCAATGGCATTCAGCACGAGGTTCAACAGAGCTTGGCGGACAGGCCCGCTCGGAATGTCTAACTCAGGGTGCCCGGCCCAGTTGAAGCTCCATTCGATACGCTGCTGTCGCCGACGCAGCTCCGGTGCCACCAAAAGGGCGATGTCATCGAAATCTATACGGGAGAGCGATCGGCCCTGTCGTTCCGGACGATAGGTGGACAGCATCGCTTCGACCACCGCCTGAATCCCTTGCAGCCCGCGTTCGATCAGGCTGATCGACGTACGGCGAACCTTTTCGCTCTCTCCATGGGTCTTGAGTGTGTCGACTGCGTTCAGGAGCCCCCCGAGGGGGTTGTTGACCTCATGCGCCATGCCAGAGGCGAGCCGCCCGAGACCAGCCACCTTCTCTTCTTCGACAAGCCGCATCGCGAGATTCTTGCGCTCGCGCTCGGCTTCGACCAGTGCGTTGTAACCCTCGAAGAGTCTCCGGGCCTCTGACGGCGTGCGACCTGCCAGTCCCTCGGAAATTGGCTTGGCGATTCCGGATGCGGCAGCACGCATATGGTCTTCCAGAATCCGCATGGGCCCGATCATCTGACGAACGATGAGGAAGCCGGCCACCCCGAAGAGAAGCGCCAGAACGCCATTGGTGAGCAACAAGGTCATGAGGATCTCGCGACGTTCCTCGAACAGATGAGAAACGTCGAAAGAGACGTGTATCGCGCCCACCGGGAGTCCCTGGTACACGAGATCCCGCCTGGCGTAGCCGACTTCCTGAGACTTTTCGATCTGGATTCCCGTGCCGACATACCGATCCAAAAAGCCTTCGGGCGGTGGTTGGAACGAGGGGATCATCGCCGGGTCGCTGGAAGCAAGGACATTGCCGTCGGTGCCGGTCACGACGGCGTCGATCGGCCTCAAAGCCTCGTAGGCATCGGCGGACCGGTCGAGCGCGTCGAACGTTTCCCAGACGTCCTGCCGCAACACCGCAGGCAAAACCGTCGACGACAGACCATCCAGGTAGGTGCTGGCCAGTCCTTGAATGTGGCTTTCCTGCGTTCTCGACAAACGATCGAGAACACGCTCCGACAGGACGGCGCTGATCGCGACCATCAACAGCGCCACGATGAACGGCACTTTGTAGGTGACAGGTATCTCTCGCCAACGAGCGATCAACCGAACCTCCGGTAGGTTGCGAACTTCGTTGCGATCGCGTCAAACTCCGCAGGATCGCAATGGGCGAATCCATCGAGTTGGAGTTGGGACAGGATCGACGCCGCTTCAGGGTCGTCAGCCATGGCCAGGAGTACATCGCGAAAGTCACGAACCCGTTTGTCGTCTTGCAATCCCCTCGAAGTTGCCAGCGGAGGGAAAGCAAGCCACTCCGATTTGCGCAAGACCTGCGTCTGGTCGACCAGCGCCGGTTCGGTTGCCCGCATGACCTCCCAGACATAACCGTCGACGCTCCCCGACGTGCAAAGGCCTGCAGCGACAGCGCGGATCACGTTGCGATGGCCGTAAGTGAAGATTGTCCGCGGGAAGAAGTCCTGTTCGCGAAGGCCGCTCTCGGCGAGCAGGGCTTGGGTGACGAGGTAGCCGGAATTGGAATCCGGATCCGAGAAGGCATGGACGTCGCCGCGCAGGTCCGTCCAGTCATCAACCGGGCGACCGGCCGGCACGATCAGATAGGACTGATAAAGTGACCGGCCGCGCCATACCGGAGCCGCAAGAAGCTCGAGTTCTTCGCGATACTGGACGTAAGGATAGCCGCAAATCCAGGCTGCATCGATCTGCCCGGAAACGACGAGTGCCGTGATCTCCTGATAGGTGCGGCGGGTGACGAGCTCCACGTCAGTCCCGAGCCTCGCCGCAAAGTAGCTGCGGAGGCGTTCCGTGACCTCGAGATCGTTCGACAAGAAGACGGGCGTCAGGCCGAAGCGGAACGGCGTCGAACCCGCGTGGGCCGTGCGAGGAAATAGCGCCGCAGCGCTCGTCATTTGCAGGAACTCGCGACGCTTCATTCGGACCTCCAGCTTGCAGATTACCGCTTAGGAACGTCGCGCGCCAAGGCTCATCCTCGGGTTTGCCAAGCCGCGAACCAGAATCCCGCGCACAGGGTCACTGAACCTGCGAAGATTGCGACCAGAACGGTCCCGTATCCGCCGCTCGCCTGCCAGATGAGCGCAGCAGTCAAGGGTGCCAGCGCCGTCATGATGTTCATCGGCCCGACCAGGGAGCCGTTGACTGCGCCATATCCCTCCCGCGAAATCATCTCCGGCACGGCCATTCCGCGCACGATTGTAATCATCCCGTTCGCAGCGCCGTAAAAGGCCGCCACGGCAGCAATAGTCGTAACCTCCGGAGGTGCGAACGCGAAGCCGATCACAGCGAGCGGGAAGACGACGACGATGATCGAGCCCAGTCTGCGAACTGGTGCCTCGGCTGCGAATGCGCGGACGAGAATGCGCCCGACAACCTGCGCGGGACCGATGACCGCCAGAACGATCACTGTGCCAGCGGAATCCAGCCCTCTCTCAAGCAGCAGCGGGAACAAGTGGTAGGTGAGCGAGGCGAAAGCGGCCGCATAGGATACCCATGCGATCAACAATCCCCAGTATGCAGGCTTCCTCATCGCCGCTGCAACGGCCGACCTGCCGGTCGGCGGCGATTGGCCTTCCGGATCGACGGCACGGATTATGGCATCGCGGGACGGATCGATAGCGAGGAAGTAGAGCCCGCCACAGACAACGACGTTGACCGCCGCCATCGCCAGCAGCGCGCCCCGCCATCCATACCACTCGATGGTCATCTGGATTGCGGGAATGAATACAGTGCTCGCGAAGCCGCCCCACAAGGTGAGTGCCGTGATTCCCTTGCGGGCGTTGAGCGGTCCGACGCGGCGCGCGATCACTGCGAAGGCGGGCTCGTAGAGCGTCGCGGCCTGCATGCATCCCAGTGCCGCCAGGACCAGATAGAACATCGTCAGGCCCTGCACCTGCGACCAAGCCACCATGAGAATCCCTGCCGCCACCGAAGCACCGGCCATCAGGCTACGTCCGTGGCCGCGGTCAATTGCGGCACCGACGGGATATGCGGCCAACCCGGCGAGCAGCATTCCCACCGTCGCGGCACCGTAGAGCGTCGGCTTGGACCATCCCAGATCGGCGCGCATGGCTTCCGCGATCAGGGGGAAACCGTAGAAGAGCGTGCCCCATGAGCAGATTTGCGCAATACCGAGCGCGCTGATGAACCAGCCGGTCGGTTCCGGCACTGGCGCGCCCTTCATGGGCAGCAACCGACCGCATTTTTGGTGCGGGACGGTATTGCGATACTGCAGCCGCAGCCCGACTGACCTGCCGCTTTCGCGGCGGCGTCGTCCGCACAACAAGTATCCACGGCTACGGCGGGTTCACCACAGCACTGCGTGGACGCCGGGTTGTCGGCAGGCACGCCGCAAACCCCGGTTTCGGGCAAGATAAGCCTGACATCGCGTGCCGCCTCGTGATCTCCCACCAGGTCTGCAACCACGGACCGAACCTGCTCATATCCCGTAGTCATTAGAAATGTTGGTGCCCGACCATAGGACTTCGACCCGACGATCGTAAGGCCGAGTTCGGGATGGCGCAGTTCCGCGACCCCATGGGGACGGACGGTTCCGCAGGAATGAACGTTGGGATCGATCAATGGAGCCAGTGCGGGCGGGGCCTCCACGACAGGGTCGAGCCCGATGCGCAGTTCACGCAGCAACGAGAAGTCGGGACGGAACCCGGTCGCGACGACGATCTGATCGACGACGAGGGTATAGGGCTTGCCCCCAAGTATCGCTTCTAACTGCAGCCCATTGCCGATGCGTGCGATACGCTCGGCCGAGAACGGAGCCAACAAGGTAACCCGCCCAGCATCGATTGCCCGTTTTGCGGCCAGACCAAGAGCGCCTCGTTCAGGCAGCTGATCGTTCAATCCGCCGCCAATCAACTTTTCGACGCGATTGCGGCGAAGGGCCCAGAAGATTTCCGTATTCGGAGCGTGATTCTGGAGTTCGACAAGGGACATCGCGGTGCTGATGGCCGAATGGCCGTTTCCGACAATCAGGACCCGGCGTCCGGCATACGCTTGGCGATTCCGCCCAAGCACATCTGGAATTCCGTAGGCGATGCGGTTTGCGTTCTCGAGTTCCCCATCGACCGGGAGCCCATCGACGCCGATCGGATTGGGACGGCTCCACGTACCCGACGCATCGATAACGGCCTGTGCGAGGAACGAACGCGCCCCACCCTGCGAAGTGTAGCGGACGACGAACGGGGCGGCTTCGCGTCCACTGCTGGACATCAGATCGTGGCCGCGCCGCGTTATTCCGGTGACTTCGGAACCCCGGTGAAGGCCCGCGGCGATTGGTGCCGTCAGTGCGATCGGGCGCAGGTAGCAGTCGACGATCTCCCGACCGGTGGGATAGGCATCGGGATCAGGATGGACCCAGCCTTCATTTTCCAGCAAACGCTTCGCAGCTTGGTCGATATTGTACCGCCAAGGCGAAAACACCCTCACATGGCCCCACTCAAGCATCGACGCCCCGACATCCTCGCCGCGCTCGAAGATGACCGGTTTCAATCCGCGCTCGACGAGATGGGCAGCGGCCGCAAGCCCGACCGGTCCGGCACCGATGATCGCGACTGGAAAATCCAACATAGCGGCCGTCCTCATTTGGTTATTCTCGAAATTTCGAAATAGCACGGTAAAAAAATTAAGCCTCGGATTTCAATCGTCGCGACGCCAATACCGGAGGACATGATCCATCTGCGCAGCATTCATCCGCCAGATACCCTATCAAAGCCTGCATTGCCGGATATTGCGCGCGACAGATGAGTGTCGTTGCCTGCCGTTCTTGCGTGACCAGACCGGTATCGACAAGCCTCTTGCAGTGATGCGAAAGCGTCGATGCCGGGATCTTGATCTTATCCTGGATGCTGCCTACGGGCAGTCCTTCGGCCCCCGCCCTGACGAGGATCCGGTAGATGTTGAGACGCGTCGGATTGCCGAGCGCCTCCAGTTGCCGTGCTGCTTGATCGAGGTTCATGGCCAAAGCCTATGCGGGCAAAATGGCACCGTCAAATGAATTTCGATTATCATCGAATTAGCATTCGTCAATGCGATCCTTGATTAACCCGCCTAGAAACCTCGGCGGCGGTTTCAACGCGCTCGGAATAACGATCCGTCAGATAGTCGGTACGATCCCGCAAGAGGAGCGTGAACTTCACCAGTTCCTCCATGACGTCGACGATGCGGTTGTAATAGGCAGATGGTTTCATGCGGCCGCTATCGTCGAACTCATTGAAAGCTTTTGCGACCGAGGACTGATTGGGGATGGTAAACATCCGCATCCACCGGCCGAGAACGCGCAGTTGGTTGACCGCGTTGAAGCTCTGCGAGCCGCCGCATACCTGCATGACCGCCAGCGTTCGGCCCTGAGTTGGCCGGACGCCACCCAACGAGAGCGGAAGCCAGTCGATCTGGGCTTTCATTATTCCCGTCATGGAGCCGTGACGTTCGGGCGAGCACCAGACCTGGCCCTCCGACCAAAGTGACAGGTCACGCAGTTCCTTTACCTTGGGATGATCGGGCGAGGTCGAATCCGGGAGCGGTAGTCCGGATGGATTGAAGATCCGAACCTCAGCGCCGAGGCGTCTCAAGATGCGGGCAGCCTCTTCAGTCGCAAGCCGCGAGAAGGATCTCTCACGCAAGGACCCATAGAGCATCAGGATACGAGGGGCATGACTTGATGCTCCCCCGCCGAACAGGGCATCCCGGTCGATGCCCTTGAACTCAGCGGCGGAGATGTTGGGCAGATCGTCAATTTCGATATGGTTGCGGGGCAACACTGATTCCTATTATTCGATATAACTAGAATTATAGATATTCATGCATCGCCGTGCCGTCAACCCCAGCAACTTCCGCGAGGCCATACGTCAGATGGTTGACCCGGCATAACATTTCCCATATTCGGGAAATATGGAAACGAGTCGAGCAGTCTCGCGTTTTGCCGCGTTGGGCCATCCCGGCCGTATGGGGGTATTCCGCCTCCTCATGCGGTTCGTCCCACACGGAATGCGGCCTACGGAGATCGGGGCTGAACTGGGTCTCAAGCCCAACACGTTGTCGCACTACCTTTCCGAACTCTTCGAACAAGGCCTGGTGTCGGTTGAAAGAAGCGGCCGGTCGCTATTCTACTCCGTAGATCTCGCGGCAACCGAGAACCTGGTCCAATTTCTCGTCGACGATTGTTGTCGAGGACGGCCGGATTTGTGCGGACCGATTACGAAAGGGAAGCGGCGGCGATCGGATGACAGGTTGAATGTGCTGTTTCTGTGCTCGGGGAACTCCGCCCGCTCGATCTGCGCGGAAGTGCTTCTGCGCGACATTGGCGGAAAGCGGTTTCGGTCATTCTCGGCCGGCACCTCGCCTACGGGCCGTATCCATTCCGGAACGCTCGCTATCCTTGGCCGCAACGGACACGAAACGTCGGGATTGGCCTCCAAGAGTGTGAGGACGCTGGTCGACGGCCCGCCTATGGACATCGTGCTGACCGTTTGCGACCGCGCGGCAGTCGCGGACAGCATCCCCCACAAAGGTCGACCTGTTGCTTCCTATTGGGGCGTACCGGACCCGGTCGGCCGCCCCGATGAGAACGAGGCTTTCCGGGAAACCTACGCGACACTACGGCGACGAATAGAAGTTTTTTCAGACCTCCCCTTTGACGCGCTCGAAGCGCGTGACCTCCAACGACAACTTGACCGGATCGGAACCCTATCCTCATGACACGCATCGCATTGAACGGTCTTGGCCGGATCGGGAAGCTCGTTCTGAGGGATTTGATCGACAACGGCTCCGGAGGCGACATCGTTCTTCTGAACGATGCAACTGGAGATGCGGAGCAACATGCGCTGCTCATGGAATTCGACAGCATCCACGGAAGATGGCAACGTGAAATCGGCCATGATGCCGACAGCTTGACCTTCGGCGGCAAACGCATTCGCCTCGCTCGCGAACGAACGATCGAGGCGCTTCCACTGGCTGAACTCGGCGTCGACGTGGTGATCGACTGCACTGGCGTATTCAAGACCGCCGCGAAGGTGCAACCATATAGAACCGGCGGTGCGAAGAAGGTGATTGTATCAGCCCCGGTCAAAGACGGCGGCGCACTCAATCTCGTTTACGGAATCAATCATGAGCTCTACGAACCTGACCGCCACTGGCTGGTGACGGCGGCGAGTTGTACGACCAACTGCCTTGCCCCAGTGGTGAAGGTCGTTCACGAAAATCTCGGGATCCGTCACGGATCGATCACGACGATCCACGACGTCACAAACACCCAGACGATAGTTGACCGTCCGGCCAAGGACATGCGGCGCGCCCGCTCCGCCTTGACGAATCTCATTCCGACGACGACCGGCAGCGCAACGGCAATCACGCTTATCTACCCCGAGCTGAAGGGCCGTCTCAACGGCCACGCTGTTCGCGTACCCTTGCTGAACGCTTCACTGACTGATTGCGTCTTCGAGCTTGAGCGAGCCACGACGGCAGAAGAGGTCAATGAATTGTTCAAGGCTGCGGCTAGAGGGCCGCTGAAGAACATCTTGGGCTTCGAAGAGCGTCCCCTTGTAAGCAGCGACTTCACCAACGATCCCCGCTCGGCTGTGATCGACGGCCCATCGACCATGGTGATCAACGGCACGCAGCTTAAAATCTATGCATGGTACGACAATGAATGGGGCTATGCCTGCCGTCTTGCCGATATCGTCCGCATGATAGCGGGTGCGCTGTGAGTGCCACCCGCCCTATGCGCGCCTATGTTGCCGTCACGGCCTCCTACTGGGCATTCATGCTGTCGGACGGCGCATTGCGCATGCTGGTGTTGCTTCATTTCAATGGCCTCGGCTTCACGCCGATCCAGCTCGCCTGGCTGTTCCTCTTATACGAAGTAGCCGGGATCGTGACCAATCTATACGCGGGCTGGCTGGCCGCGCGGTTCGGATTAGCCGCTACGCTCTACGGCGGGCTTGCGTTGCAAATCGCGGCATTGGCGGCGCTTGCGCAACTCGATCCGACATGGAGTGTCGTCGCATCCGTTGTGTTTGTCATGGCAGTCCAAGGTATTTCCGGCGTCGCGAAGGACCTTGCCAAAATGTCCTCGAAATCCGCGGTCAAGCTGCTCGCGCCCCAAGGGGATGGCACGTTATTCCGCTGGGTTGCACTGCTGACCGGCTCGAAGAATGCGGTAAAGGGTCTAGGATTTTTTCTAGGTGCTGCTTTGCTGGCTCTGGCGGGGTTCGAAACGGCCATATGGGGAATGGCCGCGATTTTGCTCGCCATTTTGATTGCGGTCGCCCTCTTCCTGCCGGCAGGGCTGCCCGCCAAGGACAAAGGAGCGAAGTTCTCTGCCTGGCGTTCGCCGGATCAGCGCGTCAACCGACTTTCCCTCGCCCGCATGTTCCTGTTCGCGGCCCGCGACGTCTGGTTCGTGGTTGGCGTGCCGATCTATTTCCAAGCCGTCCTGTCGGACGGCACCGAGGAAGGGCGACGTTGGGCCTTTTTCGTGATCGGTGGCTTCCTCGCTGCGTGGATCATTATATACGGAGCGGTCCAGGCTTCGGCTCCCCGCATTCTGAAGGCCGCGAGTCTCGATGAAAATGCAGTTGCCAGGAAAGCCATCTGGTGGGCCGGTGTGCTGGTTCCTATCCCATTCATTTTGGCTGCGACCGCGTTTGCTTCGGGCAATCCGTCTCCTTGGTTGACGGCCTTCCTTATCGGCGGACTGTTCGTGTTCGGCTTCGTGTTCGCTATCAACTCGGCCGTTCACTCGTTCCTGATCCTCGCCTACGGCGACGCCAGTCGGATCACCCGCGATGTCGGATTCTACTACATGGCTAACGCCGCCGGACGCCTTCTTGGGACGCTTTTGTCTGGCATCAGCTATCAGATGGGCGGACTGACTTTATGCCTGGCAACGGCAGGCACCATGGCGGGCCTAAGCTGGTGGGCGGCTCGGCGATTGGACGTTGATTCCGGGCGGAAAACTGAGCTGGGGGTGGCATAGCAAACGCTGGATTTATGCTGAAGGTAGCTGCAGACGCTACGGTTTGCATTTCCTCGGTTGCCAACGCTACGTCCGCCCATACGGGATAAACAGTTGCAGATTTGGGGACTCGTGCCCTCAGCGCAGACTTAGGTGTTTAAGGGCAGCTTTCGGGACGCCGCCGATGCGAGCTAAATGACCACAATGGGGTCGACTCCTGTCGGTCCACGGGCAGTGTGCGCTGCGCACGCCGGAATGGCTCGGCGGGGTGGGAAGCGGACCAGCAGCTTCAAGGGTCATATTGCAGAAGGCGGACGCCTCACTCACCGAAACAGCGCAACCGGCACTTTGCATAAGCGGATCATCTCCGCTGTCGTGGAACCGATAATCATCGCGCGGATGCGTGAGTGACCGTAAGCTCCCATGACGAGAAGGTCGATGCTGTCGCGATCCACAAAGCCCGAGATCGCTTTTTCAACTTGGCCAGGAACTATTTCGGCCGATGCGTTATGCCCGCCTGCCTTGAGGATGGCCTTCGCGTCCTCCAGCCGCCGACCCAGGTCGGTGCTCTCGCTTCCCACGGTCAGCAGTCGGATATCGAGTCCCGAGAACAGCGGCGCTCGCGCAATATGATCGACCGCCTTCATCGCACTCGGCCCACCATCATAAGCAATGAGAACCTTTTCGATCGGGCGGAATGCTCGTGCGGCGACAAAGACCGGTTTCGTCGCAGATCGCGCGATGCGCTCAAGATTGGAGCCCAGGTGCAATTTGGCGAAATCTGCAGCCTCCCCGCGCTTGCCTATGACGATGCCGCGCGAATCCGACTCGGCTGCCGCGACCTCTTCCAGGAGATCGCCATGGCGAAGCCGTGAAGTTACGTTCTCGACGCCAGCGGAGCGGAGAATTTCTTCGGCGTCTTCGAGGATGGCACGGCCACGCTTCCGAGCCAGCTTGGAACGCTGCTCGTCGAGGCTCGACAGTTCTTCCAGCAGGGCCGTGCGAGCGCCAAGTGCGATCGAGCCGGACAGGTCCGAACTCGCCGTTTCCCTCCGGCCGAGAACGTGTAGGAGTTCGATGGGCGCACCAGTGCGCCGCGAAATCCAAGCGGCGTTGTCGCAAACGCTCTTGGAATAGATCGAGCCGTCGATCAGGGCGATGAGTTTTTCGGTCATTCGTATGTCCCTTTCCTCAATGCGCCATCAGTTTGTCGAGCGCGCCGGGCTTGTCGTGAATGGCGAGCTGGTCGACGATGGTCTCGCTCGCCGCATTCATGCCGACGATTTCCACCTCGGCTCCATCCCGGCGGAACTTCAGTACCGCCATGTCGAGCGCGGCCACGCTGGAAATGTCCCAGATATGCGCGCCCGACACGTCGATGGTGACCTTTTCGAGCACCTCCTTGAAATCGAAAGCGGCCATAAAATCTTCCGCCGATGCGAAAAAGAGCTGGCCTTCGACGACGTAGATCCGATGACGCGCGTCGGCGCTGAGGCTGGATGAGACGCGAAAGAGCTGCGCGATCTTCCAGGCAAAGAAGATGCCTGACAGAAGAACGCCGTTCAGCACGCCATAGGCCAGATTGTGGGTGACGACGACGGTGACGACCGTCGCCAGCATGACGATGGAGGAGGACCGGGGATGATCCCTCAGGTTGAGGATCGAAGACCATGAAAATGTGCCGATCGAAACCATGATCATAATCGCCACGAGCGCAGCCATCGGAATCCGACTTACGAGATCGCCCAGAACCAGGATCATGAACAGGAGGAAGACGCCAGCGGCAAAGGTCGACAGTCGTCCGCGTCCGCCCGACTTCACGTTGATGATCGACTGACCGATCATCGCGCAGCCGGCCATGCCGCCGATGAAGCCAGTCGCCGTGTTGGCGATGCCCTGGCCGATGCATTCCTGATGCCGGTCCGATGGCGTGTCGGTGAGGTCATCAACGATCTGTGCCGTCATCAAGGATTCGAGTAGGCCCACGACGGCGACCGCTGCCGAATAGGGCAAGATGATCAGCAAGGTATCGACGGTCAGTGGAATGTCCGGGATCAGGAAGATGGGAAGAGTGGACGGCAACTCGCCCATGTCACCGACCGTGCGGACGTCGAAGCCGAACAGGATGGCGACCGAGGTTAGGACGATGATGCAGACGAGTGGCGACGGGACCGCCTTTGTCACATAGGGAAAGAGATAGATGATCACGAGGCCGGCTGCGACCATCACATAGGTCAGGTTCGGCACGCCGACGAGTTCGGGAATCTGCGCCATGAAGATCAGGATCGCCAAGGCGTTGACGAAGCCTGTCAACACCGAGCGCGAAACGAAGCGCATTACCGAGCCCAGTCTCAGGAAGCCTGCGGCGATCTGCAGAAGCCCCGCTAGCACCGTTGCGGCGAGCAGATATTCCAGGCCGTGATCGCGGACCAGCGTGATCATGAGAACGGCGGTTGCGGCTGTTGCTGCCGAGATCATGCCGGGGCGACCGCCCACGAAGGCGATGAGGACGGCGATCGAGAAGGAGGCATAAAGGCCGACCTTGGGATCAACGCCGGCGATGATCGAAAATGCGATGGCTTCGGGAATGAGCGCAAGTGCAACGACCAGCCCGGAGAGCAGGTCACCGCGCACATTCCCGAACCATTGCGCGCGGTAAGCGGACAAGGAGGTCATGAAGTTCCAGATGAGAAAAACCAAACCAGCGGCCCTGACATAGGAGGGTCGCACCGGGAGAACGGTATTTGATTCAGTTGTCCGGCGGATCGGCGGCCGGAAGAGCCACCCGGATTTGCACCGGGTCCTGATGGATGGCGCTCTTTAGCCTATGACCAAGGAAACACGCAACACCCGCGTGGCGGGCCGTGAAGCGAGAGGTCTGCTGTCGGTTGACGGTAACGTTGTCGGCTATGTCGCGAAGGGGGTCGCTTCCAGCCAAACAGCTATGCGTCCCCTTCGTGAGCTGCGAACGGCTAGACCGGGGTGGTTTTTTGCTTGCCCGCTTCTGGACGATCAATCTGGTAAAACGGTCGTTCATTCGCCCCCGAATCTGGGCAGCAACACGCCCCAGTAGAGGTCTACTTGGTGGTTGCCTCGGGAATGAAGCTGAATCGCCCCGGGTTTGCCGGAGGCCGTTTGAATTAAGTTACGCTGCCATGTCTGGCTGCTCCAGCATGGCGTAGTAGCGTTCCTCGGCTTCGGCCGGCGGGATGTTGCCGATAGGCTCCAGCA
>NZ_JAAAMH010000021.1 GCF_024105655.1 Aliihoeflea sp. 40Bstr573 | reverse complement strand
TCGCCCAGCGCGTCGAGGTTGCGGACGGCGAGGTCCGGATCATGGGATCGAAGACCCGGCTGCTCCAGGCGCTCACCGGAAAAAACGGCGTAAACTCAGTGCCCACTCAAGGACTGAAGTGGCGGAGAGAGAGGGATTCGAACCCTCGAGACGGTTTCCCGCCTACACACTTTCCAGGCGTGCGCCTTCGACCACTCGGCCACCTCTCCGGCGCGCCGCGGCCGAGCATCTCGGGCGGCACGGCGCTGATCTAGTCGATTGCAACGGCCTTGTGAAGGCCTCAACGCCGCGAAAGCGAACCGTTGCGGAATTTCATCGGCGAAGCATGATGGCATCGCGCCGGATTGCGCCTTTGGGCAGCTTGGACTAGCACCTCGAGAGCGCTTCGCCGAAGGTGGGGGGGCGTGGTAAGGATCGCTCATGGGTTTCCTGTTTCGCATCGTCTCGTCGTTCTTCCTCTCAATCGCCGTGATCGTCGCCGTCATCGACGCCGCGCGCTCGATCGCGGCCAATGCCGTGTCGCTTACGCCGCTGCGCGATGCGGCGCTTGCCGCCGGGCTCGATCTGGAAACGATGCTCGCGGGCATCGATCCGGCCGGGCCGGTTGCTGATTTCTGGCCACCGATCACGGTTTCGATAGCTTCCGCCCCCGCCATCTTGGTTTTCTGCGGCCTCGCCCTCATATTCTACGCCATTGGATACAGGCGCCGGCGAGACCCGCGGCAGGCGCTGCATGCATGAGCGGCAGGCCGCTCGAAGGAGATAGGCGATGTTCTTTATGGACGGCATCTTGAACAAGAAACTGAAGCTGCCAACCAAGGCCGAGGCGTTGCCCGGCCGCGCCAATGCGATCCCCACCGCCGCCAGTCATTACGTCTCCGGCATCGCGCAGAAATCCGAGGCGCCGGAAGGCTTCGAAACGATCTACTTTGGCATGGGCTGCTTCTGGGGCGCCGAGCGCCTGTTCTGGCAGACGCCGGGCGTGTGGTTGACGGCAGTCGGCTATGCTGGCGGCATCACGCCGAACCCCACCTATCAGGAAACCTGCACGGGGCTCACCGGCCATGCTGAGGTGGTCAAGGTGATTTTCGACCCCAAGGAAGTCTCCCTTGGCGAACTTTTGCGCATATTCTGGGAAAGCCACGACCCGACGCAGGGCATGCGGCAGGGCAATGACGTTGGCACCACGTACCGCTCTGCGATCTACACCACGACCGATGCCCAGTTGGAGGCGGCCGAAGCCTCGAAGGCACAGTATGAGCGAGCGCTGAAGGCAAAGGGACTGGGCAGCGTGACAACGGAAATCATGGCCGCGCCCGTGTTCTATTATGCCGAGGAGGACCATCAGCAATATTTGGCCAAGAACCCTTACGGCTATTGCGGTCTCCAAGGTACGGGCGTCGCCTGTCAGGTGTCGGCGGCGGCCGCTGTCGTCTGATTGGTCCAGGCTGGCCTTCTCGCCCAAGGCGAGCGAAGCCATTCATCCTGTTAGCCAAAGGTCAAAATTCCGCGTGAATTTTGTGCGCCTGCGTGCAAGAGTGCTGCCAGAGCGGGGGATACCCCGCCGACCGGCGTGCGGGGATCGCCCGTCGCGCCGGCACCAGGCAAGACAACCGACAGGGTGTGGATCACGATGAAGCGTATGGTTCTTGGCCTTCTGGCCGCAACACTATTGACCGTTCCGGCCTTTGCCCAGGACGAGATCAGCCCCGGTCTTCTCTTCGATCTCGGCGGCAAGTTCGACAAGTCCTTTAACGAGGCTTCGTTCGGCGGCGCCGAGAAGTTCAAGGAAGAGACCGGGATCGAATATGTCGAGTTCGAGATCTCGAACGAGGCCCAGCGCGAGCAGGCGCTGCGCCGCTTCGCCGAGGACGGCCGCAACCCGATCGTTATGGCGGGCTTCAACTGGGCCGCCGCCCTCGAGGTTGTTGCCGAGGAATATCCCGAGACGGACTTCGCCATCATCGACATGGTCGTCGAGAAGCCGAACGTCCGCTCGATCGTCTTCAAGGAGCAGGAAGGCTCCTACCTGGTCGGCATCCTCGCGGGCATGGCGTCGGAAACCGGCACGGTCGGCTTCGTCGGCGGCATGCAGGTTCCGCTCATCGGCAAGTTCGAGTGCGGCTATGTCGGCGGCGTCAAGGCAGCCAATCCGGATGCCAACGTCATCCGCAACTATACCGGCGACACGCCCGCTGCCTGGAATGATCCGACCCGCGGCGGCGAGATCACCCGCAACCAGATCGACCAGGGCGCGGACGTGGTCTACCACGCGGCCGGCGGCACCGGCGTCGGCGTGCTCCAGGCGGCGGCAGATGCCGACATTCTCGGCATCGGCGTGGATTCCAACCAGAACGGCATGCACCCGGGCAAGGTGCTGACCTCGATGATCAAACGGGTCGACGTGGCCGTCTACAATGCCTTTATGGACGCCAAGGACGGCTCGTTCGACTATGGCATCCAGAATCTCGGCCTTGCCGAGGATGGCGTGGGCTATGCGATGGACGAGAACAATGCCGAACTCGTCACCGAGGAAATGAAGGCGGCCGCCGAAAAGGCCAAGGCCGACATCATCTCCGGCGCGGTCGAAGTGCACGACTTCATGTCCGACAACGCCTGCCCCTACTGATCAAGCAAGACCAGTCTTAGGACCGCCGGGCTCATAGTCCGGCGGTTTTCGTTTGCGGCGCCGGCCGGCGCTTGCCCACGGACAACTTGGCCCATGCAAATGGGTCGGTTGGAAAGCGACAAGGCAAACCTCTCTCGATAAGAAGTGCGCGACACAACGCGCCGGAGCCGGCACTTGCAAACCCTACCTGCCGACAGACCCCTGCGCATTGCCGCTATCGTCTTGCTGCTGGCGACCGGCGTCTTCACCGGCGCGCAACTCGCAAAGACCGCGCCGCTGATCGGGTGGTATGTCGAGGCGGTGGGCATGACGCTGGTCGAGGCGGGCTGGGTGACGGCGCTTATCGGCATCTTTGTTGCCCTCGCCGCATTGCCGGCCGGTTTCGCCATCGCGCGGATGGGGCCGCAGCGCGCCTTCGTCGTCGCCGCCGCCATCATCGTTCCAGGCGGGCTGGTCCTCGCCGCGACGACCGAGCCCGGCCTGATCTTTATCGCCCGTATGATCGAGGGGCTTGGCTATGTCGTTCTTTGCGTCGGCTTGCCTTCGCTGCTGACGGCAATCTCGCCGCCCGCCTGGCGCGGCCCTGTCTTGGCAATCTGGAGCGGCTTCGTCCCACTCGGCTATGCGGTGTCGGATGTGCTGGCAGGCCTGATCGTGCCCGCCTTCGGTGCGCAGTCTTACCTGCTCGTCGTTGTCCTTCTCTTCGCAGCGCTCGCGCTCGCCTCGAACATCGTCCTGCGTTGGCTGACGGGCGTTCCGGCCGACGCCGCGCCCGCCGCGGCTGGCGCATCCGGTGTTTTCAGCCTGCCGATCCTGCTCGTTGCATTCGCTTTCGGCGCCTTCGTCCTGCAATCGGTGGCGCTGTTCACCTTCATGCCGACTTTCGCCGCGGTCCCGGGCACGCTCCTCATCGCACCCGCGATGGTGGCGCTTGCGACACCTATCGGCAATGCGCTCGCCGGCGTTCTTGTTGCCGGTCGCACCGCGCGCTTCATCGTGCTCTTGGCGCTGGCCGCGTTCGTCGTGACAACCATCGCCGCCCATTTCGCCTTCGTGGCGGGCGGTCCGCTCGCGGCAAGCTGGGGTGCCGTGGCGATGGCGGTGGCGAGCGGCGTTGTCGCCTCGGCGCTGTTTGCGGTGATCCCGTTCCTGGTCTCGCGGCCGCAGGCAATTCCGGCCGCGATCGGCCTCGTCAGCCAGGCGGGCGGCCTTGCGACCCTTGCAAGCCCGCCGCTCGCCGCCTTCATCATCGAGCGGGCGGGCTGGACCGGCCATGGCTGGTTCCTCGGCCTCACCGGGCTGGTCGGTGCGGCGGTCCTTGTTCCGCTCATCGCGGCGGGGAAACGGCGAGCCCCTTGACGAGGATCGGCCCGAGCGGCCGGCCGGCAGGTGACCGTGGCGCATCCTCGAGCGTGATCTCGTAGAGCTGGTCGGGGCGCGGCGTTGGCAGGTCGGGGCCGGAGAGCACCGCCTCGCGCGACGATGACATCGTGCCGAGGGAAACGGGCCCGACAGCTGCGTCGTAGAGCGTCCAAACTTCCAGAACCTTGCCGGCCGGCACGTCGAAATCGGTCAGCGGCAGAATGCGGACGCGGTCGTCGCCATAGGCCTCGACCAGAGCTCCGGGCACGTCCTCTTCATTGAGAAGCACGACGACCACCTCCGGATCGCGAGCGGTGACCGACGCCTGGCCGACCACATAGCCGAGCGCGCAGGCTGCCAGCATGGTGGCGGCGAGTGCGGTTCCCCGCGCACCGCGAAAGAAGCCGGACATCGGCCGCCTGAGGCCGAGAACTCCATGGCGGTCAGGCGCGGTGAGGGGAGTGCCGGAGGCCGCCATGTCCGATTGCACGAGCTCAAGACGCGTTTGCTGGGACGTACCAGCGGTCGCCGCCTCAATGCGCGACCACAAGGTATCGCTCACCGGCTCAAACGGCGCACTTCTGTCGAGGACTTCCAAGCGCTGCGCAAGCGACCAGACGGCCTCGCGGAATTCCGGGTCGATCGTCATGTCGCGTTCGGCGCGGGCGCGGTCGGCCTCGTCCATCAGGCCGAGCACGTAATCGCCGGCGCGCATGATGAGTTCCTGGCTCGTCATGACAGGCACTCCTTGAGCGAAGCGACGCCGCGCCTGATCCAGGCTTTCACGGTGCCCACGGGTGCGCCCAGATGGGCGGCGATCTCGCCATGCGAAAAGCCCACGACGTAGGCCATGACGATGGAGCGGCGCCGCTCCGGCTCGAGCTGGTCGAGGCAGCGCTTCAGGTCTTCCGTCTCCGGCAGGTCGGCATAGGCCGCGTCGGCGTCTGCGGCGCGGTCGCCGAGCGTGGCGAGCTGGTCGGCATCGTGGAAATCGAGGCGGCTGCCGTCGCGGATGAGGTTGAGCGCGCGGTGGCGAACGATCGTGGTCATCCAGGCACGCGCCGCACCGCGCTCATGATCGAAAAGCGCTGCCTTGCGCCAGATGGTGACGAAGGCTTCCTGGACGACGTCCTCGGCAAGTTCGCGCCGGCGCACGATGCGCTTGGCGATGGCGACGAGGCGGGCGGCTTCGAGGTCGAAGATCGCGGCCAGCGCCGACCGGTCTCCATTCGCCACGCGGCGCATCAAGCTGTCGCAATCGTCCATTCGTGCATCCAATGCGTCGCTCCCCGTTCTGTCTTCCCGCCCACTTTACACATGCCGCACTCCCTTCCGATGCAAGGGCACGAAAAAAATCCGCATCGCTGCATCCAGATGGGCGACTCGCGTGTAAAGCAGTCGGAGGACCTGCGCGAAACAACGCGCGCCTCTCCCCGAAACGTTCTTTGAAACGCCAACAGGAGAACCGTCAATGTCCATTCGTCTCACCCGCATCGCCCTTGCTGCCGGCGTCGCCACGCTCGGCCTTGCATCCGCCGCCGCTGCCGCCCCTGCCGTAGGTCTCGTCGGCGACAAGACGCTCGTCTGGTTCGATACCGATGCGCCCGAAATTTCCAACACAGCCGAGGTCGAGGGCGTCGACAGCCTGATCGGCATCGACGTGCGCCCGGCCGACAACATGCTTTACGGTGTGGCCGGCGATGGCACGATTGTGACCATCGACCTTGAATCCGGCGCCGCGACGGCTGGCGAGCAGCTTTCCGAGATGCTGCCTGACGGCGTCGAAGGCATGGTCGACTTCAACCCCGTCGCCGACCGCATCCGCGTGATGGGCACCGACGGCACCAACCTGCGCATCCACCCTGATACCGGCGAGACGACGGTCGACGGCTCGCTGAACTTCGAGGCGGGTGACGAAAATGCCGATGCCACGCCGAACGTGGTCGCCACTGCCTACACCAATTCGATCGGCACGCCCGAGGCGACCGCGATGTACGACATCGACGCCGGTCTCGGCGCGCTCCTGCGCCAGACGGCGCCGAACGACGGCACGCTGGCCACCCTGGGCTCGCTCGGTATCGAGGGCGCTGAGACCTACGCGCTCGACATCCAGGCGACCGCCGAGGGCGAAAACACCGCCTGGCTCGTCGCAGGCAATGGCCTTTACACGGTCGACCTCGAAACCGGCGCGACAGAGATGGTGGCGGAGATCACCGGCGCGGATGGTGACATTCGCGACATCGCTATCCTGCCCGCAATGTAGTTGGCGGCCTGAGCGGAAGGGAAAGGCCGGGTTCGCCCGGCCTTTTTTCGTGTGCTCAGTAGTGCGGCGGCCTGGTCACCGGAATCTCCGGCGCCGATTGCTCCTCGAGCGCGAGAAAGCGCTCCGTCAGCGCGTCGAGCTTCTTTTGCATGCGCTCGATCACCTGCCACTGGCGCGCGACCTCGGCAGATAGTTCCTCGATGGTGCGCTCATGTTCGGCGGCAAGCGTTTCGAGTTGGACAATCCGGTCTTCGCTCATGACGAGATGCTTTTGAGTTTGGCGCGCAGCGCCGGATTGAGCGAGGCAGGGCGGCGCGTTCCCGCATCCACATAGACATGCACGAAGAAGCCCTCTGCGGCTGCCTCATCCTCGCCGTTGCGGAACAACCCGATCTCGTAGCGCACCGAGGAATTGCCAAGCCTGGCGACGCGGATGCCGGCATGCACGGTGTCGGGAAACGCCATCTCGGCAAAATACTTGCAGCCCGTCTCGACGACCAGCCCGATCTGCTCGCCCTTTTGGATATCGAGCACTCCGCCCTCGATCAGCCAGCCGTTCACCGCCGTGTCGAACAGCGAGTAGTGAACCACATTGTTCATGTGGCCATAGGCGTCGTTGTCCATCCAGCGCGTGGTGATGGTGCGGAAGGTGCGGTAATCGGCGCGGGTGGAGCGGGTCATCACCACGCTGCCCTGTAAATCGCCAGCGCATCCGACTCCGACACCGCACGCGGATTGTTCACCAGGAGCCGCTGCTGCTTCATCGCATCCGCCGCCATCTTGGAAAGCGCGTCCTCGCCGATGCCCACGTCGCGCAGCCGCGTCTGCAATCCGACGCGTTTCGACAGTGCCGCCAGTTCCTCGATGAACGCCGCGCAACGCCCCTGGACGCCCTCTTCGCCAGTGAGCGCCGGGAAGCAGTCGCCCGCGATCTCGGCGTAAAGATGTGCCGCGTCCGGCGCGTTGAAGCGCAGGACATGCGGCAGGACCAGCGCATTCGACAGCCCGTGCGGAATGTGGAACGTGCCGCCGATCGGGTAGGCGAGCGCATGGACGGCGGCGACGGGCGAGTTGGCGAAGGCCTGGCCCGCCAGCATCGAACCGAGCAGCATCGCTCCGCGCGCATCGCGGTCCTGCCCGTTGTCGATCACCTTCTCGATATTGGCGCCGAGCAATCGCAACGCTTCGCGCGCGAGCATCTTCGACAGCGGATTGTTGTTGGCGCTCCTGGAGGCATAGGCCTCGATCGCGTGGACCATCGCGTCGATGCCGGTCGCGGCCGTGATGGCCGGCGGCAGGCCGAGGGTCAGGTCCGCGTCGAGGATGGCGACGTCCGGCAGGAGGATGGGCGAGGACACGCCGCGCTTTTCCTCCTCGCCGACGGTGATGATGGAAACCGGGGTCACTTCCGAGCCGGTTCCGGCCGTGGTCGGGATCAGGACGAGCGGCAGGCGCGGCCCCTTGGCCTGTCCCACGCCCCACGCCTCGTCGAGGTCTTCCCCCGAACCGATCAAAAGCGCCGCAAGCTTGGCGATGTCGAGCGACGAGCCGCCGCCGAAACCGACGACCCCGCTCGCCCCTCGTCCGGCCTCGACCGCTTTCATCAAGGTCGCGCGCGACGGATCCGCCTCGACCTCGTCGAACACCATGACCGTTAATCCCGCACCTTGGAGCGAGGCCATCGCCTCATCGCACAATCCGATGCGACGCAATCCCGGATCGGTGACGAACAGCACGCGGTTGCCCACGCGCCTGGCCACGATCTCGCCGAGCCGCGCGGCGCTGCCGGGCTCGAACACGATCGATGCCGTTGTGTTGAAGGTGAAGGGAGAAACGGGGGCTTCTGTCATGCGCGCGAAAGTGCCAAGCGGCCCGCCGCTTGTCGAGTGCCAAAGCGTTAACTGCCTGCATTTGCAGGCCGGATGCGCTCATGCTAATTCCGAAGCTTGACCAAGCGTCCAGACGGAAATCCTGCATGTCCGAAGCTGCGATCGAACTTGTCGGCATCAACAAGAGCTTCGGCCCTGTTCATGCCAACAAGAATATCGACCTCAACATCAAGGCCGGCACCATCCACGGCATCGTCGGCGAGAACGGAGCCGGGAAATCGACGCTGATGTCGATCCTCTACGGATTCTACCAGGCCGATTCCGGCGAGATCCACGTCGCCGGCAAGCCGGTGGCGATCACCAGCTCCAATCACGCCATCGCGCTTGGCATCGGCATGGTCCACCAGCATTTCATGCTGGTTCAAAATTTCACGGTGCTCGAAAACATCATCCTCGGCGCCGAGCGCGAGGCGCTGCTCAGTTCCTCCATTTCCAAGGCGCGCTCGGAATTGAAGCGCCTGGAGAAGGAGTACGGCCTCGACGTCGATCCCGATTCCATCATCGAGGATCTGCCCGTCGGCCTCCAGCAGCGCGTTGAAATCCTAAAGGCGCTCTATCGTGGCGCCGATATTCTTATCCTCGACGAGCCCACCGGCGTCTTGACGCCGGCCGAGGCCGATCACCTCTTTCGCATTCTCGCCCAGCTGCGGGCCGAAGGTAAAACGGTTGTGCTCATTACGCACAAGCTGCGCGAGATCATGGCCATCACCGACAATGTCTCCGTGATGCGCCAGGGCCAGATCGTGGCGACGCGCAAGACGGCCGAGACGACCGTCGAAGAGCTGGCCGAACTGATGGTCGGCCGCCGCGTTCTTCTGCACGTCGAAAAGGGCGATGCCCGCGCCGGGGAGGTCAAGCTGTCGGTGCGCAACCTCACGGTAGTCGATTCGCGCGGGGTCAAAGTCGTCGACGATGTCTCCTTCGACGTGCGGGGCGGCGAGATCGTCGGCATTGCGGGCGTCGCCGGCAACGGCCAGTCGCAGCTTCTGGAGACGATTTCCGGCATCCGTCCCGCCGTCTCCGGCACCGTCATGCTCGACGGCAGGCCGATCGACGTCACCGGCGCGGCCGATCCGGGCGAGTTGCGCGACCGCGGCCTTGCCCATGTGCCGGAGGACCGGCACTATGTCGGTCTCGTCCTGCCCTTCGAGGAATATGAGAACTCGATCCTCGGCTATCACGACCGTCCCGAATATCTGAATGGGCCGTTCCTGAATATCGAGGCGATCCGCGCCGATGCGAAGAAGAAGATCTCGCAATACGACATCCGTCCCGGCAATGAGCGGCTGAAGACCGCGAATTTCTCCGGCGGCAACCAGCAGAAGATCGTTTTGGCGCGCGAGATGGAAAAGGACCCCGGCGTCCTCGTCATCGGCCAGCCGACGCGCGGCGTCGATGTCGGCGCCATCGAGTTCATCCACAAGCGCCTGATCGACATGCGCGACCAGGGCAGGGCAGTGCTGCTCGTCTCGGTCGAGCTCGACGAAATCCGATCGCTCTCCGACCGCATCCTGGTGATGTTCGACGGCCGCGTGGTCGGCGAGCGCTCCGGCGAAGCGACCGAAGGCGAACTCGGCCTCCTGATGGCCGGCATCGACGGCAAGGAGGCCGCCGAATGAGCGTACCTTATGCAAAGCTTCCCGCCTGGGCCGACTATGGGCTGATCCCGCTGATCAACGTCGTCGTTGCCTTCGCGGTCGCCGGCCTCGTCGTCTTGCTCGTGGGCGAAAGCCCGGTCGAAGCCTTTACCTACCTGATCGAGGGCGCATTCGGGCGCGGGCAGAACATCGCCTATACGCTCTACTATGCGACGAGCTTCATCTTCACCGGCCTTGCCGTCGCGGTTGCCTTCCATGGCGGGCTGTTCAACATCGGTGGCGAGGGGCAGGCTTACGTCGGCGGGCTCGGCGTCGCGCTCGTCGTCCTTGCGCTCGACGGCACGTTTCCGTGGTGGGTCAATTTTCCGCTCGCCATCGTCGGGGCTGCGTTCATGGGCGCGTTGTGGGCCTTCGTGCCGGCCTATCTCCAGGCCAGGCGTGGCTCGCACATCGTCATTACGACGATCATGTTCAATTTCATCGCCGCCAGCCTGATGGTCTATCTGCTTACCACCGTGCTCAAGCCGGCCGGCTCGATGTCCCCGCAGACGCGCACATTCCTCGACGGCGGGCAGTTGCCGAAGCTGAACTTCGTCTTCGACTGGTTCGGCGCTTCGGTCCGTTCCTCGCCGCTCAACATTTCCTTTCTGCTGGCGCTCGTCGCGGCCTTCCTCGTCTGGATATTGATCTGGCGCACCAAGCTTGGATACGAGATCCGCACGCAGGGTTTCAGCCCCAAGGCGGCGCGCTATGCTGGAATTGGCGAGACGCGGATCGTGCTCGTCACCATGCTCATCTCCGGCGCGCTGGCCGGCATGATGGCGCTCAACCCGGTCATGGGTGACGCGAACCGGCTGCAGCTCGACTTCGTCACCGGCGCCGGCTTCGTCGGTATCGCCGTGGCGCTGATGGGCCGCTCGCATCCTGCCGGCATCATTCCGGCGGCGATCCTCTTCGGCGTGCTCTATCAGGGCGGCGCGGAAATCGCTTTCATGATGCCCTCGATCAGCCGCGACATGATCATCATCATCCAAGGCTTGGTGATCCTTTTCGCCGGCGCGCTGGAGCACATGTTCCGACCGTCCCTGCAGGCGCTGTTCGCCTCGATCTCGCCGCGTTCGGGCGCGGGCGAAGCCGCCGGCCAGAAGGGAGCCTGAGATGGATCAAGCCTTCGTCGTCCTGATCCAGATCCTGGATTCCACGATCCGCCTTTCGATACCGCTCATGTTCGCGTGCCTTGCCGGGCTCTATTCCGAGCGCGCCGGCGTGTTCGACATCGGCCTTGAAGGCAAGATGCTGGCCGCTGCCTTCGCCGGCGCGGCGGCAGCCGCCGTCTATGGCTCGGCGTGGATTGGCCTTTGCTTCGCCGTCATGGTCTCGGTCGCGCTGGCGCTCGTCCACGGCTTCGCCTCGATTACCAATCGCGGTAACCAGATCGTCTCGGGCGTCGCCATCAACTTCATCGCGGCCGGCACCACCGTCATCCTCGGCCAGGCCTGGTTCGCGCAGGGCGGGCGCACCCCGTCGCTCTCCGCCGAAACGCGCTTCACCGGCGTCCACCTGCCCTTCGCGCAGGAACTGCGCGAAGTCCCCATCGTCGGCTATATCTACTACGAGCTGATCTCCGGCCATTCGATGCTCGTCTATCTCGCCTTCGCGACCGTCGCCTTCACCTGGTGGGTCCTGTTCCGCACGCGCTTTGGCCTTCGCTTGCGCGCGGTCGGCGAAAACCCGGCCGCCGTCGACACC
Organism: Aliihoeflea sp. 40Bstr573; assembly: GCF_024105655.1. GTDB lineage: Bacteria > Pseudomonadota > Alphaproteobacteria > Rhizobiales > Rhizobiaceae > Aliihoeflea. The sequence goes on along the minus strand of NZ_JAAAMH010000021.1, from coordinate 39,620 downwards.
GCGGGCATCTCGGTCACGTGGCTGCGCTATCGCGCGGTCATCTGCACGGGCATCCTGTGCGGTTTTGCCGGTGCCTATCTTTCGATGGGTCTTGGCGCAGGGTTCGTGAAGGACATGACGGCCGGCCGCGGCTACATCGCGCTCGCCGCACTCATCTTCGCCAAATGGAAGCCCGTGCCGGCGATGTTCGCCTGCCTGCTGTTCGGCTTCCTCGACGCAGTCTCGATACGCCTTCAAGGCTCGCCGCTGCCGATCATCGGACCGGTGCCGACGCAGCTCATGCAGGCATTGCCTTACATACTGACCGTGATCCTGCTTGCCGGCTTCATCGGCAAGGCGATCCCCCCGCGCGCCGGCGGTGTGCCTTATGTGAAGGAGCGGTGATGTCGAGCGACCTCTTTGCCGCCGCCCGCGAGGCGATGACCCGCGCCTACGCGCCCTATTCGAAGTTCCCCGTTGGCGCGGCGCTCCTGACGACCGATGGCCGCGTCTTCACCGGGGCGAATATCGAGGTCGCCTCCTATCCGGAGGGCTGGTGCGCCGAGACGACGGCGCTCGGTCACTATGTCATGGCAGGGGGCGGCAAGCTGGCGGAAATCGCCGTCGTCGCCGAGAAGATGGATCGAATCACGCCCTGCGGCGGGTGCCGTCAGCGGCTGGCCGAATTCGCCGATCCCGATACCAAACTGCATCTGTGCGACCAGAACGGCATCGTCGAGACGGTGACCATGGCCGAAATCCTACCTTTCGGCTTCCGCGGAGACACGTTGAAATGAAGGATACGGCTGCCCGCCTGGCCGAACGCCTCGAAGGGCGTGCGCCCAAGATCGCGCTCGTCCTCGGCTCCGGCCTCGGCGGCCTCGTCGACGAGGTCGAGAACGCCGTCCGCATCCCTTATGGCGAGTTGCCGGGGTTCCCGGCGAGCGGCGTCACCGGCCATGCCGGCCAGATCGTCGCCGGCGACCTGTCGGGCCGTCCAGTGCTGATGCTCGCTGGCCGCGCGCATTATTACGAGCACGGCAACGCCGCCGCCATGCGCCCGGTCCTCGAAACGCTCGCAGCCACCGGTATCGACCGGCTGTTCTTGACGAACGCCGCCGGCTCGCTGCGCGAGGACATGCCGCCTGGCTCGGTGATGATGATCACCGACCACATCAATTTTTCCGGCACCAACCCGCTCTTCGGCGAACAGACCGACCGCCGCTTCGTGGGCCTGACCGAAGCCTATGACCCGGGCCTGCGTGCAGTGATCGAACGCGCGGCGAAGACGACCGGCACGGAGCTTCATAAGGGCGTCTACATGTGGTTTTCCGGTCCCTCCTTCGAGACGCCGGCCGAAATCCGCATGGCGCGGGTCTTCGGGGCCGATGCGGTCGGCATGTCGACCGTCCCCGAAGTAATCCTCGCCCGCTTCCTCGGCCTGCGCGTCGCCGCCTGCTCGGTCGTGACGAATCTTGCCGCCGGCATGACCGGCGGGGAACTGTCGCACCAGGAGACGAAGGAGATGGCGCCGCTCGGCGGCAGGCGCCTGGCGGCGATCTTCAGGGCAATGTTCGCGGATGATGCGCTGGATGGGTGACGGATCACAGCCCCCGTCACGGGCGGCGTGACCATGCTGCCCCAGGAAATCATCCGCAAGAAGCGCGACGGCATCGCGCTGGCGCCTGCCGAAATCGGCGCATTCGTGGACGGTCTGTCCAAAGGTACCTTCACCGAAGGTCAGGTCGCCGCTTTCGCCATGGCGGTGTTTCTCAATGGCATGGGCCGCGACGAAGCCGTTGCGCTGACGCTCGCCATGCGCGATTCCGGTCATGTGCTCGACTGGTCGGACCTGCCCGGCCCCGTCACAGACAAGCATTCGACAGGCGGCGTCGGGGACAATGTCTCGCTCATGCTCGCGCCGATCGTCGCGGCCTGCGGCGCCTATGTCCCGATGATCTCCGGGCGCGGTCTCGGCCACACCGGCGGCACGCTCGACAAGATGGATTCGATTCCCGGCTACCGCTCGCAGCCGGACGAGCCGCTGTTTCGCCGAACCATCAAGGCTGCGGGCTGCGCGATCATCGGCCAGACGGCCGATCTGGCCCCAGCCGACAAGCGCTTCTACGCGATCCGCGACATCACGGCGACCGTCGAAAGCATAGCCCTCATCACCGCCTCCATCCTGTCGAAGAAGCTCGCGGCCGGGCTGAAATCACTGGTGCTCGACGTCAAGTGCGGCAACGGCGCCTTCATGGCGTCGCTGGACGAAGCGGCGGAGCTTGCGACCAGCCTCGTCGAAGTCGCGAACGGCGCCGGCCTGCCGACCACTGCCTTGATCACCGACATGAACGCGCCGCTAGCGTCCGCCGCCGGCAACGCCGTCGAAGTGCGCAACGCCGTCGAATTTTTGACCGGCGCGCACCGCGACAGGCGCCTTCAGGACGTCACGCTGGCGCTCGCGGCCGAAATGCTGATGTCGTCGGGCATCGCGGCGACGCCGCAGGAAGCGACGGCGAGGGCGCAGGATGCCCTGGACTCCGGTGCTGCGGCCGAGCGCTTCGGCCGGATGGTGAGCGAACTTGGCGGCCCGGGCGACTTCGTCGAAGAGATGGATGGATATCTGCCGAAAGCCGCCCTCGAACGTCCGGTGCTGGCGGAAGAAGCCGGCATCGTCACGCAAATCGCCACTCGCGACATTGGTCTGGCCGTCGTCGAACTTGGCGGTGGCCGCAAACGCGCGGAAGACAGGGTTGACCCCACCGTGGGCATCACCCGGATCGCCATGCCGGGCGAGCGTGTGGAGAAGGGCGCGATGATCGGCCTCGTCCATGCGCGCAGCGAATTCGAGGCAGAGCAGGCGGCCGACAGGCTGCGCCGTTCGATCCGCCTGGCGCCTGATCGGCCGGACCTACCGGACATGATCCTGAGGCGGGTGGTTGCCTGACTACTGCTCCAGCAGCAGCCGGCCGTCCTCGACCTGAAACCGCCGCAGCCCGTTGAGAAAGCTCATGCCGATCAGCGTGCCGGAGAGCGCCTTGTCGTCAAGAACAACGGCCTGGACGTCGCGCACCACGATGCCGCCGATTTCGAGCCGCGCCAGCGTGGCGGGCGCCGCCTTGATGGTCCCGTTGGCCGTATTGACGCGTTGGGTGAAATCGGCCGGCGAGACGGCGACGCCGATCCGCCTCGCGGTCGCCGCGTTGATCGCAACGACGCTGGCGCCGGTGTCGATCATCGCCTCGACGGAGCGGCCATTCATGCGGAAGTCGCCGATGAAGTGGCCGCGCCCGTCCGGTTCGAGCCGCACGCGCCGGCCGGTCGCGGTCTCTGGCGGTTGCGCCAGCATGGACAGCGTCGGTGATGCATCCTGGTCGCCACGCCCGAGCGCGGCCTGCGCCAGTCCCGGCAGAAGGTCCGGGTTGACATTATGAAGGGCGGGAACGCCGATGGCGACGGCGACGACGGCCGCTCCGAGGAGCATCAGATTGCGCAGCATGGACCACTCCGGCACGAGGCTGGCCGAAACTAGCCGATCGATCGCTGCGGCAGGCTTAACGCCGCGCGCGAAATGGCCGAAGCGTTAAGGGGCGGTTAACGGCTCACTTCGTGCCGTACATCCGGTCGCCGGCATCGCCGAGACCGGGCACGATGTAGCCCTTCTCGTTCAGCTTCTCGTCGATCGAGGCTGTAACGACCGGCACGTCCGGGTGGGCCTTCGTGAAGCGCTCGATACCCTCGGGCGCGGCAAGCAGGCACAGGAAGCGCAAATTGGTCGCGCCGCGTTCCTTCAGCTTGTCGACGGCCATGATCGCGGAATTGGCGGTGGCGAGCATCGGGTCGACGACGATGACGAGCCGGTCGGCAAGATCGCTTGGCGCCTTGAAGAAATACTCGACCGCCTGCAGCGTCTCGTGGTCACGGTAAAGCCCGACATGGGCGACGCGGGCGGCGGGCACGAGGTCAAGCATTCCGTCGAGAAGCCCGTTGCCCGCGCGCAGAACCGAGGCGAAGACGAGCTTCTTGCCTTCAAGCGTCGGCGCGGTCATCGGTTGCATCGGCGTCTCGATCTCGCGCGTCGTCAGTTCGAGTTCGCGCGTCACCTCGTAGCAGAGCAGCAGCGAAATTTCGCGCAGGAGACGCCGGAAGCTGGCCGTCGACGTCGCCTTGTCGCGCATGATGGTGAGCTTGTGCTGGACAAGCGGGTGGTCGACGACGGTCACGCCCTGCATGGTCTGTCTCTCCGGATCGCGTTCAATCGGCTGATGCGAGGACGCATAACGCCTGGCACGCGGGAGTCAAACCCTGATCTGGCGTCAGTGCGTGCCGGCGCGCTTGGACGTCCGCTCGTAAAGCTCTCGCACGATGCGGCTCGCGGTCGTCTCGAAAGCGAAGGGCAGGATTGCATGGATCAGCGCCGCGCCGGCCGCCAAGCCGAGCCGGGAAGCAAACCAGCCGGCAAAGGCCATGTGTCCGAAATAGGTCTCGCCGACGGTTGCCGGATGGTGGGTGAAGATGCGTGCGATCCGCGTGGTCATGACTGGTTCCCCGATTTAAGAACCGCATGATCGCACGACGATCATACCGATATGTCCCAATGCCTCCTTGTGTAAGAGCAACTATTGGGACACCATCCCAATATGGCCTATGAAATAGATGAAATCGACCGGCGCATCGTCGCCGCCCTGCAGCGTGACGCGTCTCTGTCTGTCGACCAGTTGTCGGAGGAGGTGCACCTGTCGCGCAATGCCTGCTGGCGGCGGGTCAAGCTTATGGAGGACGAGGGCATAATCACCGGCCGCGTCGCGCTGGTCGACGCCGAGCGCCTAGGCTACGGGCTTTCGGTCTTCATCCTGGTGCGCACCACGCATCACGAGCCCGGCTGGCTGGACCGATTCCGCACCGCCGTCCAGGCGATCCCCGAAATCCAGGGCGTCTATCGCATGTCCGGCGACCTCGACTATGTGCTGCGCGCCCGCGTGCCCGACGTAAAGGCCTATGACCGGCTCTACCAGCGGCTGATCGCCAAGGTGCCGTTGTCGGATGTCTCGGCGTCCTTCGTCATGGAGGAGATAAAGGAGACGATGATGCTGCCGCCGATCGTGCGGTAGCGATGGTGACAGCACGGCAGGTCGGGCGCATCATCGCTGGCTGGAGGGATTTGCGATGACCGTTCGCCAACTCGACCGCGACCAGTGCCTCGACATTATCGAGAAGAACCGGCTTGGCCGGCTCGCCTGTATCAGTATCGGTGTGCCCTACATCGTTCCGATCCACTATGTGCACGCCGAGGACCATCTCTACGCGTTCTCGATGCCGGGCCGGAAGATCGAGGCGTTGCGGTCCGATCCGGGAGCGGCGATCCTTGTCGAGGACATCGACACGCCACAGCACTGGCGCACGGTCATGGTGCGCGGCCGCTACGAGGAGCTTCCGGACCGGATCGGGTTCAAGCGTCTTCGCGACCGGGCATGGCAGTTGCTCAGCCGTCACGCGGTCTGGTGGGAACCGGGCGCCTACAAGCCCGTGGCACCGGCACTGGCGTTCAAGTCCGAGCAGGTCTTTTTCCGTATCTCCATCGACGAGATATCGGGCAGGGAATCGATCGACGGCGATTGACGCGCCGCGCGCGATGGCGAATAGAGGCCGCCATGACCAGCCCCATCTCCACCACCATCGGTTTCCAGCGGCTTCCCCACGGCAAGGGCCTCGATCTCCCGTCCTACGCGACCGAGGAGGCGGCGGGCATGGATGTGCGCGCGGCCGTCGCGGCCGACCGCGAACTCATCGTCCTGCCCGGTCGCCGTGTCCTGGTGCCGACCGGCTTCGTCATGGAGATACCGGCCGGCTATGAGGTTCAGGTTCGTCCGCGCTCGGGGTTGGCGCTGAAACACGGCATCACCTGCCTCAACACGCCCGGCACCATCGACAGCGACTATCGCGGCGAAGTGAAGGTGCTGCTGATCAACCTGGGCGACGAGGAATTTGCCGTCACGCGCGGCATGCGCATCGCTCAGCTCGTCGTCGCCCCGGTCGTGCGGCCGCGCCTGGAAGAACGTTCGCATCTGGGCGAGACCGCGCGCGCCACAGGAGGCTTCGGGTCGACCGGAGCCTGACACAAATCTTGTTGCCTGCCGCGAATTGATGGTGAACAAAAGCTGAAGCTCCACGTTTGGATGCAGCACCCGTTCGGGACGCGCATTCAGATGAAGGAGACACGCAATGCCGACAATCGGTCAATCGAAGATCATGATCCTCGCCACCGACGGCTTCGAGCAGTCGGAACTTGAGGTTCCGCTCAAGAAGTTGAAGGAAGTCGGCGCAACCGTCGATGTCGTATCGCTCGAGGCAGGCGAAATTACCGGCTGGGACAAGGACGACTGGGGTAAAGCCGTTGCGGTCGACAAGGTGCTCGGTGATGCGTCTGTGTCGGACTACGACGCGCTCGTGCTGCCAGGCGGCCAGATCAATCCCGACCTGCTTCGTGTAGAGGAAAACGTCGTCTCGTTCGTGCAGGCGTTCGAGAAGACCGGCAAGCCGCTCGCGGCCATCTGCCATGCCCCCTGGCTCCTTATCGAGGCCGGGCTCGTGAAGGGCCGCAAGGCAACTTCCTACAAGTCGATCAAGACCGACATGATCAACGCCGGCGCCAAGTGGGAGGATTCGACCATCGTTCGCGACGGCAATTTGATCACTGCTCGAAATCCCGGAGATCTGGACGCCTTCTGTGCCGCCCTCATCGAGGCGGTGGAAGGCGGTTCGGCACAGCGTTCGGCCGCCGAGTAGCGGATCAGTCTCGCGGCCGGGCAAGCGGCGCTGGCGCCTTCGTGGCTGCCGCGCCGCTTCTTTTTTGCGGGCTATTCTCGTCGCATGCTGCGCATGCCATAAGGCCTCGGATTCACCGGACATAGGCCCATGACACTCGCAGGCTTCGCCGCCTACAGCGCCGCCCTTGCCATCGCGGCGGCCATTCCCGGACCCGGCATCATCGCGCTGGTTGCGCGCGCGCTTGGCTCCGGAGCCCGCTCGACCGTGCCAATGGCGGTCGGGCTCGCTATGGGCGATATCGTCTACCTGACGGCAGCCGTCATGGGCTTGGCCTTCATCGCCCAGACTTTCGGTGCGGCCTTTCTGGTCGTCAAATACGCAGGTATCGCCTACCTGCTCTATCTGGCGTTCAAGCTTTGGAATGCCGGACCGGCGGCCGAGCGCGTCGAGGCGAGGAAGGGCGAGGGGCCCCTGGCATCCTGCCTGAGCGGTCTCGTCGTGACGCTCGGCAATCCCAAGGTGATGGTGTTCTACCTGGCGTTGTTGCCGACCATTCTCGATTTGCGCACGGTCTCGGGCGGCGACCTTCTGGTGCTCGCCGGGCTGACCCTCATAATCTTGATGATGGTGCTGCTGCCCTATGTCGCGCTCGCCGCCCGGGCGCGGGGGCTGTTGTCGACGCCGCGCGCTTTGAAGCGCCTCAACCGCACGGCGGCCGGCATCCTGGTCGGTGCGGCGGCCGCGATCGCCGTTCGCACCTAATTGATCCTAGTGCATCAGCGCACCGCCGCCGCCGCGGCGCGCGCAGGCGGGGCCAGGGCCGCGCATGTAATGGCGCTCCGGCCGATAGGTTGGCAGGAGAAACTCGCGCAGCGCGCGGGGAAGATTGTTGAGGCGAGCCCAGATACGCATGACCCAATATCCTTGGCCAGTCGGTTGTCCCTTCCGAATGGCGTCAAACTAGCGAATTCAGATGAATTTCCGGTGAATCGGAAATTAATCCATGCGGCAAATCTGCCTGCAAGAATGGCGGAAATGCGCGGGTTTGGTGGCGCATTTGCGCCATAATTCGGGGGCGTCAGCTCTGTTGCCAAAATGCCACGGTTTTGGATGGCCTGAAACATTCGATCACGATCGGCGTCGCCCCGGAACATGCCCCCAGACCGGACGTTGGGACCTCATCGGGCACGGGCAATCCGGCCCACCACAACAACCACGAGGATAGACGGACCATGGGTTTCTTTTCCAAGGACATCAAGACGATGGACGATCTCTTCGTCCACACGCTTCGCGACATCTACTATGCCGAGAAGCAGATATTGAAGAACCTGCCGACCATGATCGACAAGGCGACCAGCCCCCAGTTGCGCCAGGGTTTCGAGACGCACCTGCGCGAAACCGAAGGTCACGTGTCGCGCCTGGAGCGCGTTTTCGAACTTCACGGCGTAGAAGCGAAGGCCGTCAACTGTCCTGCGATCGACGGCATCTTGAAAGAGGCGGACGAGATTGCCGGCGAGGTTGAGGACAAGCAGGTGCTCGATGCCGCGTTGGTGGCGGCGGCGCAGGCCGTCGAACACTATGAGATGACGCGCTACGGCACGCTGGTGGCATGGGCGAACAAGCTCGGCCGCAGCGACTGCGCAACCCTTCTCAAGCAGACGCTCGATGAGGAGAAGGCAACGGATCGCAAGCTCACGGACCTTGCCGAGAGCGGCGACGTCAATTTGGCGGCGGCCGAATAGGAAGGCAACTCGGGCAGCGTCACAATTCGCCGTGCCGGTATCCCGCGCAGGGAGCTTGGGCCGTTGCGGTGCTGCCGGGAGCGTGCGAGATTCGCTGACGGCAGATTGATCCTTCTCCCTCGCCCCGGGCGGCCAGCGGGATAGCGGGGAGTGGAATTCGGCGGTCCGGCTTCATGGCGAAGCCGGGCCGCTATTGCCTTGACGTGGCGTGGCTTCATATGAAGCGCGATGGCGATCGAGATCGAACGGAAATTCCTGCTCAGTTCCGAAGCCTGGCGCGGCCAGGCCGTTTCCGTCATGCGGATGCGGCAAGGCTACGTCGCGGCGGCGCCGGACAGGTCCGTACGTGTACGCGTCGCAGGGCCTCATGCGTGGCTGACGCTGAAATTCGGCCGCGCCGGACCCGCGCGCGAGGAATTCGAGTACCCCATCCCGCTTGGCGATGCCGAGGCCATCCTCGCCCATGCCGCGCGCACGATCGACAAGGAGCGCCACATCGTGCCCTGGCACGACCTTGTCTTCGAGGTCGACGTGTTCCACGGACGGTTGGAAGGCCTGGTCCTTGCCGAACTCGAAACGGAACGGACCGTTGGCGAAGATCTCCTGCCGGAGTGGATCGGGCGCGAGGTGACGGATGACTCCCGCTATTACAATGCCGTCCTCGTCCGGGACGGCCTGCCGGAAAACCCCACATGAGCCGCCGCATCGTCCCGCGCCATCCGCTGGCCGCTGAAGCGCATCGTCTTTTCGCCAATGATCTCGACGCCATTTCCGACGGCCTGCTGCTCGCTCGCGAGAAGCGCGACGAGGGCCTTCACGAGACCCGCAAATCGATCAAGAAGGCGCGCGCCCTCCTGAAGCTTCTTCGTTTTGCCGACACTGATTTCTATGCCGCCGAAAACGCCCGCCTTCGCGATCTGGCCCGTTCCCTCGCCCATGCCCGAGACGCCGCCGCGATGGTCGAGGCGGTCGACCGACTTGTCCATTCCCATCCGCAGGGCGCCGAGCTGCTGGAGGATCTGAGATCCCCGCTGACGAAACGGCGCGACGAGCAAGTCATCGACGAAGCAGCGCTGCGCTCCTTGATAGACGATGGGTTGAGCCGATCGGCCCAGATGCGCCGCGACATGGATAGCTGGACGCTACCGGTCGATCCGAAACCGGCCGCCGCGGTCCTCGCCGATGGCGTGCGCGCCAATCTGCGTCGGGCGGAGCGCTCCACGAAGCGCGCGGGCGAACGGTCTGCCGACGGGGATTTCCACGATCTGCGCAAGGCAGTGAAGGCGCACTGGACGCAGCTTGGCCTGTTGCGCGATCTCTGGCCAACGAAAGTCGGTAAAGCGCGCCGGCAACTCTCCGCTCTTGGCGAGCGGCTTGGCGAGCACAACGACCTCGCCGTACTTCTCGCCCTCCTCCGCTCGCGCGAGATTGATCTGGAGCGCAAACGGCGGACTTTACTGTGCAAGCTGGTCAAACGTGAAAAGGCTGCCCTGGCGAAGTCGACATTGAAGACCGCGCAACGGCTGTTTGACGATCGTCCGAAAGGATTGCGCTCGGCTTTCATCAAGCATCTTCAAGCCTCTGCGTCGTCTCCGGAGATACCGACACGTGAACTTGGCGCATCTCATCTGTGAATTTCTCTTGCCTGCACTGCGCGTCTGTCACTAAAAGGCGGTGGGGATTTCGGGGTCTTCAAGAAGGCGATAGTCCTTTGCCAGACTTCCGGGCTGATTAACGAACCTTTCAATGACGTAGCGTTAGTCTAGCAAATGGCGTGACTTGTGGTCCGCTCGCTTTCCGTGCCTTCGGCGCGGAAGGTGGTCTTTGGGGATCAGGTGGGAATGCAGCTTTCGGAAATGCCCGAGCCGCTTGCGGCCGACATTGGTGCAAACGTGCTTGCACGTCTGCGCCAGATGCATTTGGAAGCGATCCCCCGCAACTATGAAGTGATCTATGAAGCGCTGAGCGGTGCAAACCCGGCCCTCGTCGATGCGATCGCCGCGCTTGGTCCCACCCCCGGCCAGGACGGGTTCGACCGCATGGCCGATCGCACGCTCGGCCGCGGGCGTGGCGAACGCATGATCGAGAGCGCCCATGCCTCGATGAGCGTCAAGCTCGACGAAATCCTGCGCGTGCTCAAGAGCGAGCGCTCCTCGCGCGAAAGATATGGCGAGATTCTCGACGTCACCTCGCAAGGTCTGCGCGCCCGCAGCCATTTTTCGCAAGACTGCCTGCAACAGGTCGCGACCGTCATGTCTAGCGTGACGGACACGGCGCTCGACAGCACGAGGCGCGTCGCCTCGACCATGCAGGACAAGTCGGCTGAACTCGAAGCCGTCAAGGCCGAACTCGAGCAATACAAGAAGCTGTCGGAGACCGACGCGCTGACGAGCCTTCCCAACCGCCGCGCCTTCGACCGGGCCATGAAAGGCGTTTATGCCAACCACCGCGAGGCGATGTTCGGTGCGCTGATCCTAGCCGACATAGACCGTTTCAAACCGGTCAACGACAAGCACGGTCATCCGATCGGCGATCGCATCCTGCAGATCGTGGCCTCGCTCTTCAAAGCGTCCATGTCGACCAATGTGACGGTCGCGCGCACCGGTGGCGAGGAATTCGGCCTGATCGTCACCGGCATGAGCGAGAAGGCGGTGGCGGACCTTGCCGAGGAAATTCGGTCCGCCGTGGAGCAAACCCCCTTCGTCAACGCAAGGACCGGCGCCGACTACGGCCCGATCACGGTCTCCTTCGGCATTTGCATGGCGTCCGAGGCCAAGGGGCCGGACGAGCTCTACCGCAAGGCGGATCGCGCGCTCTATGCGTCGAAGAATGGCGGCCGCAACCGCGTGACCTCCCACTCCGCGCTGAAGGACGGCAAGCTCACCAAGGGGTGGAAGCTCTACAGTTCCGAGTGATCAGGCCGGCGCCTCTTCCAGCGGTTCGATCGGAACGAGTGGTGCGGGCACGGATGTCGTCTTTTCGGCGGACTTGCAGATGTCCGCGATGACGCAGGCCGGGCAGTCCGGCTTGCGCGCCTTGCACACATAGCGCCCATGCAGGATCAGCCAGTGATGGGCATGGCGCATGTATTCATCCGGGATGATGCGTACGAGAATGTCCTCCACCTCGTCCGGCGTCCTGCCCGGCGCGAGCCCGATCCGGTTGCCAATACGCAAGATGTGGGTGTCGACCGCCATGGTCGGCTGGCCGAAAGCCATGTTTAGAACCACGTTGGCCGTCTTGCGCCCGACGCCTGGCAGTTGCACCAGAGCATCCCGTTCGCCCGGCACGTCGCCGCCATGGTCACGGATAAGCGCCTGCGAGAGCGCGATGACGTTCTTCGCCTTGTTGCGCCAAAGCCCGATCGTCTTGATGTAGTCGCCGACCTTCGCCTCGCCGAGCGCCAGCATCTTTTGCGGGGTATCGGCGATAGCGAACAGCGCGCGCGTTGCCTTGTTGACGCCTGCGTCCGTCGCCTGCGCGGAAAGCACGACTGCGACCAGCAGCGTGAACGCGTTGACATGCTCCAGTTCGCCTTGCGGTTCGGGCCGCTGGACATGGAAACGGCGGAATATCTCGGAAATCTCCGCCCGCGTGTAGCGCGTGCGCCGCGAGGGCGCTTTCGGCTTGCGTTTCGAAGCATCGCGCAGAATTGAACGGGTGTCCGCGCCTGCGGCGTTTTTCGTCTTGGGCTTTTCCATTCAGCTTCTATAGATTTGGGTGATGGCTGATACAAATGCCGAAGACGCGCCGATCTTCAAGGCGCTCCTGACGCCGCATCGCTCGCTCGGGCGAACCGGCTTCTTCGTCCTGATGGGCCTGCTCGTCGCCATCTGGATCGGCATGGGCGGCCTGTTCGTTTCGATGGGCGCGTGGCCCATTTTCGGCTTCTTCGGCCTCGACGTCCTCCTGGTATATCTCGCCTTTCGCGCCAGCTACCGCTCCGGCCGCGCCCGCGAAGAAGTTGCCGTTTCGCGCACCAGTCTCGACATCCGCAAGATCGCGCCGTCCGGCCGGGAGGAAGCCCACGCCTTCAACCCGTTCTGGACCAAGTTCCGCATCGCGCGCCACGACGAGATCGGCATCACCGACATGGCGGTCGAGGGCGAGGGAAGGCGCGTGGCGATCGGCTCGTTCCTCAACCCCGATGACCGCGAAAGCTTCGCCGCGGCCTTCGGGCAGGCGCTGGAGACAGTGAAGATGCGGTAGTCAAGAATCGGGTGGCGACAGCCCTTCCGGCGCGCGATATTCGTGGCATCAGGAGATGATTGCCATGAACGCCCACAGCGCCGTGCTTCAAAAGGACATCACGCCGGAAGGCTCCGACTACGAGACCGTCCGCCGTGTGATCGAGAAGATCAGCCTCGATTTCCGCGACCAGCCCTCGCTTGACGAACTGGCGGCCGAGGTCGGCGAGACGCCGATAGGGCTGCAGAAGCTGTTCACGCGCTGGGCGGGCCTGTCTCCCAAAGCCTTCCTGCAGGCGGTGACGCTCAACCATGCACGCCGGCTGCTCGACGAGGGCCTGCCGCTGCTCGAGGCCTCGATGGAGGTCGGCATGTCCGGCCCCGGCCGCCTGCACGATCTCTTCGTCACCCATGAGGCGATGTCGCCCGGCGACTACAAGACGCGCGGCGCGGGGCTGACCATCCGCTATGGCTATCATCTGTCGCCCTTCGGCGTGGCGCTTGTCATGGTCACCGATCGCGGTCTTGCCGGCCTCTCCTTCAACGATGCCGGGGGCGAGCGCGCGGCCTTCGCCGACATGTCCAGCCGCTGGCCGAACGCCGCCTATGTCGAAGACATGAGCGCGACGGCCCCCTATGCCGCGCGCATCTTCGATCCGGCCCGCTGGCGCGCCGAGGAGCCGCTGCGCGTCGTCCTCATCGGGACCGACTTCCAGGTCCGCGTCTGGCAGGCGCTTTTGAAGATCCCGATGCACAAGGCCAAGACCTACTCCGCCATTGCCGGCGAGATCGGCGCCCCGAAGGCGAGCCGCGCAGTGGGGGCGGCGATCGGCGCCAATCCGGTGTCCTTCGTGGTGCCGTGCCACCGTGCGCTCGGCAAGTCCGGCGCGCTCACTGGTTATCACTGGGGCCTCACGCGCAAGCGCGCGATTCTTGGCTGGGAAGCAGGTCACGTGTTGACCTAGCATCGGACCAAAAGGTGGTTGTCGGTTTTCGGACCGTTCCGATGCGCCGGCAAGAATGACGATTTTTCTGCCCCTATCAGCAAAAATCGACTAGAGGCGTTTCGCGAAGGGACATTGCGGAGGCTTCAAGTTCAATGATCACGGTGATCGGCTCGATCAATCTCGACCTCGTGGCCAATGTCGGCCAGTTGCCGCAACCCGGCGAAACTGTGCCCGGCGACGGCTTCAAAACCTCGCCCGGCGGCAAGGGCGCCAATCAGGCGCTGGCGGTCAAGCGCGCCGGGGGAGAAGTGCGCATGGTGGGCGCGGTCGGGCAGGACGCCTTTGCCGACGAGGCGCTCGCCTGCCTGCGTGAAGGGCTTGTCGACCTGTCGGGCGTGCGCGAATCCCATTCCACAACCGGCACGGCGAGCATTCTGGTCGCCAAGGACGGGGAGAACATGATCGCGGTCGTGCCGGGTGCCAACGGCTCGCTTGTTCCCGGCGATATCAAGAACGTGCATCTGGAAAAGGGCGACTGGCTCCTTCTCCAGCATGAAATCCCGATGCGTACGGTCAGGGCCGCGCTGGAGGAGGCCAAGCGCGTCGGCGCGATCTCGATCCTGAATACCGCGCCGTTCCGGCCCGAAGCGGCCGAGTTCCTGCACCTGGCCGACTATGTCGTCGCAAACGAAACCGAGTTCGACGCCTATGCCGAGCTCAAGGGCATCGCCGTCTCCGACCGCCGCGCCGCCATGCGCAAGATGGCGGACGAAACCGGCACGACGATCGTCGTCACTCTCGGCGCGGCCGGCGTCGCGGCGGCCGTCCAGGGCGGCATGCTGGAGGCGCAGGGGCTGAAGATCGAGCCGGTCGACACGGTCGGCGCGGGCGACACCTTCTGCGGCTATCTCGCCGCGTCGCTGGCAGACGGCATGAAGCTGGAGGAAGCGCTGCGCCGTGCCGCCGTCGCCGGCTCGCTGGCCTGCCTCAAGCCCGGCGCTCAGCCTGCCATCCCGCAGGCGAAGGATGTTGCCGAAGCCATGGGCTAGCGCTCGGAGCCGGGCTTTGTTAGAAGCCCGGCAACCAACAGGATTCCTGACATGGCAGAGAAAATCGAAGAGGCGGTTGCCCGCCGCCGCACCTTCGCGATCATCTCGCACCCCGATGCCGGCAAGACGACGCTCACTGAAAAGCTTTTGCTCTTCGGCGGCGCGATCCAGCTTGCGGGCGAGGTGAAGGCCAAGAAGGACAAGATTCAGACCCGCTCGGACTGGATGAAGATCGAGCGCGAGCGCGGCATCTCGGTCGTCACCTCGGTGATGACCTTCGAATATGGCGACCATGTCTTCAACCTCCTCGACACACCCGGCCACGAGGACTTTGCCGACGACACCTATCGAACGCTTACGGCGGTCGACAGCGCGGTCATGGTCATCGACGCCGCCAAGGGCATCGAGCCGCGCACGTTGAAGCTGTTCGAGGTCTGCCGCCTGCGCGACATCCCGATCGTCACCTTCGTCAACAAGATGGACCGCGAGACGCGCGACACGTTCGAGATCCTCGATGAGATCGAGGAGAAGCTGGCGCTCGACACCGCGCCTGTCACCTGGCCGATCGGCAAGGGCAAGAGCTTTGCCGGCACCTATCATCTGTCCAAGAACGCGGTGCGCCATGGCGACGCCGACAAGGACTGGATCCAGGTCAATGGGCCGGATTCCAACCGCGTCGCCGGCAAGCTGCCCGAAAACGAGCGCGAAGCGTTCACCGAGGAACTGGAACTTGCCCGCGAAGCGTGCCGCCCCTTCGACCTGGCAGCCTTCCGCGAAGGCCATCTGACGCCTGTCTTTTTCGGGTCGGCGTTGCGCAATTTCGGCGTGCGCGACCTGATCGAGGCACTGGGCGAATTCGCCCCGCAGCCGCGCGCACAGGAGGCAGACACGCGCCGCGTGGAGGCGACGGAAGAGAAGATGACCTCATTCGTCTTCAAGATTCAGGCCAATATGGACCCGAATCACCGCGACCGCATCGCCTTCGTGCGCGTGTGCTCGGGCAAGCTGGAGCGTGGCATGAAGGCCAAGCTCGTGCGCACCGGCAAGCCGATGAGCCTGTCGGCGCCGCAGTTCTTCTTTGCCAAGAGTCGCATCACCGCCGACGAGGCCTTCGCCGGCGACGTTGTCGGCATTCCCAACCACGGCACGCTTCGCATCGGCGATACGCTGACCGAGGGCGAGGAAATCCTTTTCCGTGGCGTGCCGAATTTCGCGCCGGAGATACTGCGCCGCGTGCGCCTCGGCGACCCAATGAAGGCGAAGAAGCTGAAAGAAGCCCTGCAGCAGATGGCCGAGGAAGGCGTCGTCCAGCTCTTCCTGCCCGAAGACGGCTCGCCCGCCATTGTCGGCGTCGTCGGTGCGCTGCAGCTCGACGTCCTGAAGGAGCGCCTGTCGGCCGAATATTCACTCCCGGTCGATTTCGAGATCGCGCGTTTTTCGGTCTGCCGCTGGATCACGGCGGAGAAGACGGAACTGCAGCGCTTCATCGAGGCGCACAAGGGCGACATCGCCCGCGATCTCGACGGCGATCCTGTCTTCCTCGCGCAGCACGCATTCGGTCTGAACTACGAAGCCGACCGCTGGAAGCAGGTCACCTTCGCGGCAATCAAGGACTATCAGGTGCGCGACGCGGCCTGATCTGCAGCTTGCGGAATTATTTTGCGCAAGCTGCGCCTTCGGGTTCGCATTTTGGCGAAAACAGCGCCTGCGACAGCTTGATTTTGCTCGCCTGATCCCCTGCTTGCGCTAGGATGTCGCCAACGCCATATGGCCTTGAACGACAATCCGCGAAGGGAGAGACGACCATGAGCTTGCGCATCAACCAGACCGCGCCCGACTTTACCGCCGACACGACAAAGGGCGAGATCAACTTCCACGAGTGGATCGGCGATGGCTGGGCCGTTCTCTTCTCGCACCCGAAGAACTTCACGCCCGTCTGCACGACCGAGCTCGGCGCCATGGCCGGCATCGCGCCCGAATTCGAAAAGCGCGGCGTCAAGATCATCGGCATTTCCGTCGATCCGGTTGCCGACCATGGCAAGTGGAAGGAAGACATCAAACTGGCGACCGGCCACTCGGTCGATTATCCGCTGATCGGCGACAAGGATTTGAAGGTCGCCAAGCTCTACGACATGCTGCCGGACGATGCCGGCTCGTCTTCGGAAGGGCGCACGCCCGCCGACAACGCGACCGTCCGCTCGGTCTACGTCATCGGCCCGGACAAGAAGATCAAGCTGATCCTCACCTACCCGATGACGACGGGACGCAACTTCGACGAGATCCTGCGCGCCATCGATTCCATGCAACTGACCGCCAAGCACCAGGTCGCGACGCCCGCCAACTGGAAGCAGGGCGAAGACGTCATCATCACCGCCGCCGTCTCCAACGAGGACGCCAAGCAGCGCTTCGGCGACTATGAGACCGTGCTGCCGTATCTTCGAAAGACGAAGCAGCCGCAGGCATAGCCGGCGTCGAACGAAAAAGGCCGGGATCGCTCCCGGCCTTCTTGTTTCAATCCTGCCTCAGGCAGCCGACTTGCGGCTGCGCCAGCTCTCCACATAGCTCTCGCGCGCATCGCGCGAATAGGGGACTGCCGAGACGCGGACACGGATCTCGACCTGCTTGGACGGCTCGACCGTGGTCTTGCCCGAACCACCATCCGGCTCGCCCCACACGAGCGTCAGCACGTCGCCTTCCTTGATATCGGCATCGACGGTGCCGAGCGAGAGCATGCGGCGCTCGTTGTAGCTGTAGCCTGCGAACATCGATAGGCCGACCATCTTGCCGTCCTTCATGATGCGGTCGTAGCTCGACGAGGCATAGTTCGACAGCGGCAGGTCCATGAACTTGGCGTTCTGGCCTTCCTGGAACATGGTTGCGAAGGCGGCGATCACGTCGTCCGGGTTCCACTCGAAGGTCACCTTCCGGCGATGCGGGCCGTCGGCCATCTTCTCCAGCGCCTCGCGGCCGATGAATTCGTGGTCGAACTTGACGTAGATGCCGTAGCCGAGGTCCCACGGCGTCAGGTAGTAGTCCTCGATGTTGTCGGAGATGTAGGAGCCGCCGATGGCGCCGGTCGCCTCGTAGCTCTTGTCCGAAAGCCACTCGCGATAGCCCTTCATGCTCTCGCCGGTATAGATCGCCGGCAGCGGCGAGGGGATCCAGCCCGATTCGAGCGTGTTGGTCGCGTAGGCACGCGAGCCGACTGCGACAAGACCGTGTTCCTCGCCGGCCGCGAGGATCGCGTCGCGGATGAGGTCGTAATCCTCATAGGGGCCATAGAGCTCGAGGCCGGGAACGCCCGCCATCCCGTGGCGCAGCGCGCGCACTTTCTTTCCGGCGACTTTGATCCAGTCCATGTTGAAGAACTTGATCTCCGGCACCGGGCCGCCATTGAGCTTTTCGAGGATCGCGGGCGCGTTCGGGCCCTGCACCTGGAAGCGGTAGTGACGGCGCAGGACCGGCTTGCCCTGCGGGCGCGAGGGCGAGCGCGGGTCCTCGGTCAGCGTGACGTCGTAGTCGCCGGTCTCGGCGTGATATTGCACCCAGCTCACAGTCGGCGCGCGGCCGACGAGATTGAACTCGGTCTCGCTCTCGCGGAACATGATGACGTCGCCGATGACATAGCCTTCGGGTGTCACCGGCACGAAATGCTTGGCCTTGCCCGGCGTGAAGTTCTTGAACGAGTTGATCGCGAGGTAGGAGAGAAGCTTTTCCGCGTCCGGTCCCTCGACCTTCAGTTCGGCCATGTGGTGCGACTGGTCGAAGAGCACCGCGCTTTCGCGCCAGGCACGCTGCTCGTCGCGCCAGTTCGTGAATTCGGGCGCGACCACTGGATAGACATAGGCGCCGATCTTGGAGTTGCGCAGCATGTCGACCGTGTTGCCGGCAGACTTCAATTTCTGTTCGAGATTGCTCATGGGTTTCCTCCCGGTGGATTAATGGCGCGACGCGTCGCCAGCAGGCTCGAAAGCCGGCAGCGCACATCGTTGGATACAGAATGGCTCCAGATCGACCGAAGTCAAGCCGAATGCGCACGCAAGAGGCGTCAGCGGATCAATTTCTGTATACAGATACTAGGTCGCGATGAGTGACAAACCAGGTACGCGCCCGATCAGGTTCGGCGCCTCGCCAACGACGAAGTCGAGATTCTTGCGCGCAAGCCGCGCGTGTTCGCGTCCCAGCGCCTCCGCCCGCGCGCCTTCGCGCATCGCGATCGCCTCGACGATGTCGCGGTGCTGGCGTTGCGCATGGGTCAGCGAGCGGCGAAAGGCGAGCACGTCCGCCTGGTTCTCCAGGAATGCGCTCGGCGAAGCGAAGGGCAGATGCATCGCCCGCTCGACCTCGCGGCGCATCGTCTCGCTGCCGGCAAGGCCTGCGAGCATGGCGTGGAATTCGGTGTTGAGCTCGACGTATTTGTCGAAGAGCATGTCCTCCGGCCGCTCGCGAAAGCAGGTGTCGAGTTCGTCGACGAGGTCGCGGATGGCCTTCAAGCGCTCGGGCGCGACGCCCCGCTCGGCCGCAAGCCGCGCCGCCGTGCCTTCCAACACGCCGCGCAACTCGATCGCATCGATCACGTCGGCAAGCGTGAAGGCGCGCACGGTATAGCCACCGGTCGGCAAGGGCTCCAGCAGACCCTCTTGCTCCAATCTTGCCAGCGCTGCGCGCAGCGGGGTGCGCGAGATTTCGAGCTGTTCGGACAGACCGATCTCGGACAGCCGCTGGCCGGGCTGGACGGACCCGCCGAGCACGAGTTGGCGCAGGCCGAGGAGCGCCTTCAATGCCTGGCTGTCGCGCCGCTTTTCCATCGGCTCAGTCGCGCAAACGGTCGGCGACGAGACCGGCGAGCTTTGCGGCAACCTCGTCCTTGGTCATCTCCGGCCAGGCCTCGTTGCCCGCGCGCGAGACGATGGTCACGCGGTTGTTCGCCCCGCCCATGATGGCGCCTGCCGATGTCGCGCCCGCCGCCGAGACGTCGTTGGCGACGATGAAATCCGCGCCCTTGCGGTCGAGCTTGGCCGCCGCGTGGTCGATCAGTTTCTCGGTCTCGGCCGCGAAGCCGACGACGAGCCTGGGCCTTTGCGCATGATGGCCAATCGTCGCGAGGATGTCCGGATTCTCGGTCATGCCAAGGCTCGGCGCGCGCGAGCCCGCCACCTTCTTGATCTTCTCGCCATTCTCCGATTCCGGGCGCCAGTCGGCGACAGCGGCGACGAAGATCGCCGCATCGGCGGGCAGCGCTGCCTCGACCGCCTCCTTCATCTGCCGCGCCGTTTCGACATGGATCGTGGCCACACCGGCAGGGTCCGCGATGGAGACGGGACCGGAAACAAGCCGAACATCGGCGCCAAGCTTCGCCAGTGCCGCGGCGATCGCATGGCCCTGCCGACCCGATGAGCGGTTGGCGATGTACCGCACCGGGTCGATCGGCTCGTGCGTCGGGCCCGACGTGACGATGACGCGCTTGCCCGCCAGCAGCTTTTGCGATCCGTCCAAGAGCGCTTCGATGGCGGCGACGATCTCCAGCGGCTCAGCCATCCGGCCTTCGCCCGCCTCGTTGCTCTCCGCCATTTCGCCGCGTGCGGGACCGACGAAGCGGACACCGTCGGCCTCCAGCGTCTTCCGGTTTCGCCCCGTGGCGGCGTGGTTCCACATGGCAGGGTTCATCGCCGGCGCGACGAGAACCGGCTTGTTCGTCGCAAGAAGCACGGTCGAGGCGAGGTCGTCCGCCAGCCCATGCGCCATTTTCGCCATCAGATCGGCCGTCGCGGGCGCAACGACGATCAGATCGGCTTCACGCGACAGGCGGATATGGCCGACGTCGTGCTCGGCCTGCCGGTCGAAGAGTTCGGTGAAGACGTGGTCGGCCGACAGTGCTCCGACGGAGAGCGGGGTCACGAACTCCTGCGCCCCTTTGGTCATCACGCATCGAACCTTCGCGCCGCGCTCGCGCAGGCGCCGGATCAGGTCGAGCGACTTGTAGGCCGCGATCCCGCCGGAGATGATCAGGAGAATGCGCGTGTTCGAAAGGGTCATGCGTTGGGGCGATCCTGCAACGGCGTTCCGCGTTTGATAGCCCAGCTTCGCCATTAGGTCACCTGCACAGCGATCCAGACCAGTGTCGTCGCGATCACCCACAACGCAATCCGCCCTGAGCGCGTGTGCCGCGCCTCCGCCTTGCCGATCCTTGCCGCCGTCTCGTCATCGAAGCGCAGGCCGTTCTCGGCCATGGCGTCGATCTCGCGCGACAGGCGCTCGGTGCGCGCGGCGATGTCGGGCGCCTGGCGGGCGAGGGCGGCGAGCGCGCCGGCGGCGTCGCGGGCATCCTCCACGAAGCCGCGCGGCCCCAGATTGGCACGAATCCAGTCGCCTACCACAGGCTCGGCTGTCTTCCACATGTTGAAGGCGGGGTCGAGCGTGCGCGCAACGCCTTCGACGACGACCATCGTCTTTTGCAGGAGAAGCAGTTCGGAGCGTGTCTCCATG
The DNA here is from genome assembly GCF_024105655.1 of Aliihoeflea sp. 40Bstr573. Taxonomy (GTDB): domain Bacteria; phylum Pseudomonadota; class Alphaproteobacteria; order Rhizobiales; family Rhizobiaceae; genus Aliihoeflea. Next base: position 18,462 of record NZ_JAAAMH010000021.1, on the reverse strand, counting down.
TCGAAGAGTTCGGTGACCTCGAAGAGCAGCGTCAAGAGCCGCGCCATCGAGATCGTCTCGGCCGGCTGGCCGTGGATTGGTTCGCCAATGGCGCGGATCGCCTGCGCGAAGGCGCGCACGTCATGGGTGCGCGGCACGTAGCCGGCCTCGAAATGCACCTCGGCGACGCGCACATAGTCGCGCTTGATGAAGCCGTAGAGGATTTCGGCGAGAAACCGCCGCTCCTTCTTTCCGAGCCGCCCGGCGATGCCGAGATCGACCGCGACGATGGTGCCGTCCGGTTCCACGAACAGATTGCCCGGATGCATGTCCGCATGGAAGAAGCCGTCGCGCAGCGTGTGGCGCAGAAAGGACTGGATCAGGTTCGCGGCGATACGCTTGAAGTCGTGGCCGGCGGCCCGCATCGCCTCGACGTTTGACATCTTGATGCCGTCGATCCACTCCATCGTGATGACGTCGCGCCCCGTTCGCTCCCAGTCCACCCAGGGCACGCGGAAGCCGGGATCGGTGGCCGTGTTCTCGCCGAGTTCGGAAAGGGCGGCCGCTTCCAGCCGCAGGTCCATCTCGATGCGCGTCGTCTGCGCCAGCGTCTTTGCGACCTCCACCGGCTTCAGCCGGCGCGCGGAGGGGATGAAGCGCTCCTGCATGTGTGCGGCGAGGAAGAAGCCCTCGAGGTCGTTGGCAAAACGCCGCCGGACGCCTGGTCGGATCACCTTGACGGCGACCTTTTCCACGCGACCCTGCCGCTCGATCGTGCCGGCATGCACCTGCGCGATGGAGGCGGCTGCGATCGGCTCGTCGAGCGAAAGGAACATCTCGTCGACCGGCCGGCCGAGCGATTCCTCGATTTCCGCGCGCGACAGTGCGGTCGGGAAGGTCGCCATCCGGTCCTGCAGGCGGGCAAGTTGGTTGGCAACGTCCGCGCCGACGACGTCCGGGCGCGTGGCCAGGAACTGGCCGAGCTTGACATAGGATGGCCCCAGCCGGTCGACTGCATTCGACATCCGGTCGGCCGCGTCATGGCCGCGCGCGCGGCGCCGCGCGAGCTTGCGCGCAAACTGCCACGCCATGCGCGGCGCACCGATGAGCTGGTCCCCGGGCAACGCTGCGATCACGCCTTCGCGCGCAAGAATCCAGCCGGCATGGGCCAGACGAAAATAAGCTGCAGGCGTGGTCATCGAGCGGCCGGCCTCACAGCTTCCAGCCCGAGTGGAGCGCGGCGATGCCGCCCGAATAATTGCGCCAGGTGACGCGATCGAACCCCGCCTCGCGGATCATCGCGGCGAAGTTCGCCTGGTTGGGGAACTTGCGGATGGATTCGACCAGGTAGCGATAGGGCTCGCCGTCGCCCGCGACGATCTTGCCGATCTGCGGGATGGCGTTGAACGACCAGGCTTCGTAGACCTTGTCGAGGACGGGCATCTCGACGTCGGAGAATTCGAGGCAAAGGAAGCGCCCGCCGGGCTTCAGCACGCGGAAGGCTTCCGACAGCGCCCTGTCGATGCGCGGCACGTTGCGGATGCCGAAGGCGATCGTATAGGCGTCGAACGTCGCGTTCTCGAACGGCAATTCCTCGGCGTTCGCTTCGATGAAGTTCACATGCGCGTCGAGTTTGCGCTTGAGGGCCCGGTCCTGGCCCACGGCAAGCATCGAACCGTTGATGTCGAGCACGGTCGCCTGCGCGTTCCTGTCGGACGCCTCGATGATGCGAAAGGCGATGTCACCCGTGCCGCCGGCAACGTCCAGCACGCTCCAGCCGGGGCGCCGCGGCGGATTGAGCCACGTCACCATCGCATTCTTCCACACCCGGTGAAGGCCGGCCGACATCAGGTCGTTCATGACGTCGTAGCGCTCGGCGACCTTGTGGAACACGTCGTTGACGAGCGGCTGTTTCTCGCCTTCGCCGACCTGGCGGAAGCCGTAGGAAGTTTCCATTCCGCCCTGTGCGGTGGTTCGTGCGTCCGACATCAATTCACCTGTTTCGTCCTGCAAATCGCGGCGACCATAGCCGATCGACCATCGGGGCGCTATCTTCCCGCCCGCGATGAAGAGCCGCGCCGAACAACGAAGTTAGAAAGTCCGTAATGGTTCTCAAGGCAGAATTGCATTGTCATATCGAGGGTGCCGCCGCGCCCGAGCTTGTCGAAGCGCAAGCCCGCAAATACGGCAAGGACGTTTCCCATTTCATCAAGGACGGCTCGTTCGTCTGGCACGATTTCACCAGTTTTCTGAAGGCCTATGACGAGGCCGCCGATCTCTTCCGCACCGAAGAGGACTATGCCCGCCTTGCCGAGCATTACCTGACCTCGATCGCACGCGACGGCGCGATCTATTCGGAGGTCTTCACATCGCCCGACCATGCCGAGGCGGCTGGCCTGTCGCCGCAAGCCTATACCGACGCGCTCGGCGAAGGCATGGCGCGCGCGAAGGCGAAGACCGGTATCGAGTGCCGGATGATCGTCACCGGCGTTCGCCATGTCGGCGTGGAATCGATCGAAAAGGCCGCGCGCTTTGCGGCCCGGAGCGGCCATCCGCTGGTCACCGGCTTCGGCGTGGCCGGCGACGAGCGCATGGGCACGATGGACGATTACGTGCGCGCATTCGAAATCGCGCGCGAGGCCGGTCTCGGCATCACCGTTCATGCCGGCGAGTTCGGCGGGCCGCAAAGTATCCGCGACGCGCTCGACCACATCCGCCCCGCTCGCATCGGCCACGGCGTTCGCGCCATCGAGGATGCCGAGTTGGTGAAGCGCATCGCGGATACAGGCATCGTGTTGGAGGTGTGCCCGGCCTCGAACATCGAGCTCAAGGTCTATCCGTCTTTTGCCGAGCATCCCTTCGTCAAACTGCGCGCCGCAGGCTGCAAGGTCACGCTCAATTCCGACGACCCGCCATACTTCTGGACGTCATTGAAGCGCGAATACGAGATCGGCCGCGACGAGTTTGGCTTGTCCGACAAGGACCTGACGGCGCTGACCCGCACCGCGATCGAAGCCGCCTTCTGCGACCGCAGGACGAAGCAGGCGCTTCTGGCGAAGGTGGACGCCAAGCGCTAGCCGCCCTTGGTCCGTCCGTAGGTCTTCGGCGCGTCGTCGAGCCCCTTCAGCACCGCTCTCGCGCTGTCCAGATAGGCCTTGCGCTTCTCGCGATCCATCCGCGCCCAGTTGCGGTAGGTCTGCGTCAGCCGCTGGTTTCTCGACAGCTTCTTCGCGTTCCTGTCCAGAAAATCCCAGTAGAGCGGGTTGAACGGGCAGGCATCCGGCCCGGTCTTCTGGCGAACGTCGTAGCGGCATGACCCGCAGTAATCCGACATCCGGTCGATATAGGCGCCGCTCGCGGCATAAGGCTTGGTGCCCAGAATGCCGCCATCGGCGAACTGGCTCATGCCGATGACGTTCGGCAGTTCGACCCATTCATAGGCGTCGGCATAGACCTCCAGATACCATTCATGCACCTGCCGCGGGTCGATGCCGGCGAGAAGCGCGAAGGTGCCGGTCACCATCAGCCGCTGGATGTGATGCGCATAGGCATGATCGCGCGTCTCCTCGACCACGTGCCGCACGCAGTTCATCTCGGTTTCGGCGGTCCAGTAGAAATCCGGCAGGTCGCGCGTCGCGCCGAGAAAGTTCATGTCGCCGTAGCCGGGCATCTTCAACCAGTAGACGCCGCGCACATATTCCCGCCAGCCGATGATCTGCCGGATGAAGCCCTCGGCCGCGTTGAGCGGAACGTCCCCCGCCCGCCATGCCGCATCGACGCGTCGGCAAAGATCGAGCGGATCGAGAAGGCCGATATTGATGTAGGGCGAGAGCAGCGAGTGATAGAGGAACGGCTGCCGCGACAGCATCGCGTCCTGATAGTCGCCGAACGCCGCCAGCGCGTCTTTCAAGAACGCATCGCGCGCCCTCTCGGCCTGTTCGCGCGTCACCGCCCAGCCGAATTTCTCCTGCGAGCCGAAATGATCCGCGAACCGGTCCTCTACCAGCGCGATGACGTCTGTCGTGATTGCATCGGGCTGGAAGCGCTTGGGCCGCGGCATGAAAAGGTCGTCGGCGGCAGGCTTGCGGTTTTGCGCATCGTAGTTCCACTTGCCGCCCGCTGGTTCGTCGCCCTCCATCAAGAGGCCGGTCTTGCGCCGCATCTCGCGATAGAAAAACTCCATGGTGAGTTGCTTGCGGCCCTCGGCCCATGCTGCGAAATCGGCATGGCTCGCCAGAAAGCGGATGTCCGGACGAATTTCGACCGGGCAGGCGACTGCCTCTTCCCAGCCTCGCATCATCTCCATCACACGCCATTCGCCCGGCTCCGTGACGATCACGCGTTCCGGCCGGTGCCGCGCGACGGCGCGTTCGAGTTCGCCGGTAAAGCTACCCGTGTTCCCCCGGTCGTTCAGCTTCACATAATCGACGACGAATCCCTCCCGCCGCATCTCGTCGGCGAAATGACGCATGGCGGAGAAGATGAAGGCGATCTTCTGCTTGTGATGGCGCGCATATGTCGTCTCGTCGGCGACCTCGCACATGAGCAGAACGTCCTGCGCGGGATCGGCGCCGTTGAGGCTGGACATCGCCGGCGAGAGCTGGTCGCCGAGAATGAAGATCAGGTGTCGCGCCTTGCGGCGGTCGAGCGTCATGCGTGTCTCCGGTCCGGTTTCGAAACGCATACGAACGCGCACGCCCAGCGGTTGCCCGCCGCCAAAATGCCGCAGCGCGACAAGGTGCCCCTGCGACAGGCCGCGCCTTTGACGCCCCCGCCGCTTGGACTATGTTCCCTTACAGGCAACCGACAAGGATCACGTCATGGACCCGCTCATCCTTTCCAGGATTCAGTTCGCGGCGAACATTTCGTTCCACATCCTGTTTCCGACGATCACGATTGCGCTGGGCTGGGTGCTGCTCTTCTTCAAGCTGCGCTTTGATCGTACTGGCGACCATGCGTGGATGAAGGCCTATTTCTTCTGGGTGAAGGTCTTCGCACTGTCCTTCGCCCTCGGTGTCGTCTCCGGCGTCACGATGAGCTTCCAGTTCGGCACCAATTGGCCAGGTTACATGGAGACGGTCGGCAACATCGCGGGCCCGCTCCTCGCCTATGAGGTGCTGACCGCCTTCTTCCTCGAGGCCGTGTTCCTCGGCATCATGCTGTTCGGCTTCCGCCGTGTGTCGAACCGCGTCCATACGCTGGCGACCTTCCTCGTAGCCTTCGGCACCACCATGTCGGCCTTCTGGATCCTGGCCCTGAATTCATGGATGCAGACGCCCGCGGGCTTCGAGATGCGCGACGGTGTCGCGCATGCGACGGACTGGTTCGCCATCGTCTTCAACCCGTCCTTCCCCTACCGTCTGATCCACATGCTGATCGCGTCGGGCCTGACGGTTGCCTTCCTCATCGCCGGCCTCTCGGCCTTGCGCTATCTACGTGGCGACCGCTCGGCCTCGATGCACAAGGCGCTGAAGACGGGCGTCTACATGGGCGCGATCCTGATCCCTGTGCAGATCTTCGTCGGCGACATGCACGGCCTCAACACGCTCGAGCACCAGCCGCAGAAGGTCGCGGCAATGGAGGCGAACTGGGAGACGCGCCCCAACGTGCCGCTCGTCCTCTTCGCCTTGCCAGACGAGGAGGCACGCGAGAACCGCTTCGAGATCGCCATTCCCAACATGGCAAGCGTCATCTTGAAGCATTCGCCCGATGGCGTCGTGCCCGGTCTCAACGACTATGAGGGCGAGCATCCGCCCGTCGCCCCGGTTTTCTGGGGCTTCCGCATCATGGTCGGGACAGGCATGGCAATGCTGGCGCTTTCCTGGGCGGGCGCGTTCTATCTTTATCGCCGGGACGCTCTCCCCATCCCGCTTGCCTATGGCTTCGCCGGCATGGCCTTTTCCGGCTGGCTCGCGACGCTCGCTGGCTGGTACACCACCGAGATCGGTCGCCAGCCCTGGCTGGTGACGGGCGTCCTCAGCACCGCCGACGCCGTGGCCCCTGTCCCCGGTGCCCATGTCGCGCTGACGCTGGCGATCTACGTGGTCCTCTATCTGGTGCTGATGGTGGTCTATCTCGGCGTCCTCACCCATCTGGCGCTGAAAGCGGGCAAGGAAGGCGACGACGAGCCCGATCCCGCCGTCGAAGAAGCGCCGCTGTCGCAGCCGGTGGCGGGGGAGTAGACCGATGAACATCGACTGGCACGTTGCAATGCCCCTGATCTTCGCCGGCCTGATGGGCCTGTCGATCCTGATCTACGTCGTCCTCGACGGGTTCGACCTTGGCATCGGCATCCTGTTTTCCGTCGCGACCAACGAGGAACGCGACACGATGATCAACTCCATCGGCCCGTTCTGGGATGCCAACGAGACCTGGCTCGTCCTCTCCGTCGGCCTCCTGCTCGTCGCATTCCCGGTCGCGCACGGCATCATCCTGACCTCGCTCTACCTGCCGGTCTTCGTGCTGCTTCTCGGCCTCATCATCCGCGGCGTCGCGTTCGATTTCCGCGCCAAGGTGCCGGTGCACCGCAAGGGGCGCTGGAACTTCCTGTTCTTTGCCGGCTCGCTGACCGCCTCGCTTGCGCAGGGCTATATGCTTGGCGTCTACGTGATGGGCCTCGATCGCGGGCCGGCGACGTTCGGCTTCGGAATACTGGTCGCGCTTTGCCTTGCCGCCTCCTACGCGGCGATGGGCGCGGCATGGCTGATCTACAAGACCGAGGGCGAATTGCAGCGAAAGGCCGTGCGCTTCCTTCGCTCCGCGCTCGTGTTCACCGCCGTCGGCATGGTTGTGGTCTCGCTGGCGACGCCCTTTGCCAGCCCCCGCATCTTCGAGAAGTGGTTCACCTGGCCCGAGATCGCCTACCTCGCGCCGCTGCCGATCGTCACCGGCGCGATGTTCCTGTGGCTGTGGTTCCTGAGCTTCAAGCTTCCGCACAAGGACGACCGCCATTCGATCACGCCGTTCCTCGTGCTCGCCGGCATCTTCGCGCTCGGCTTTGCCGGCCTCGCCTATTCCTTCTACCCTTATGTCGTGCCCGACCGGATAACGATCTGGGAGGCGGCATCGGCGCCCGAGAGCCTGGCGATCATTCTGATCGGCACCTGTTTCGTGCTGCCCGTCATCATCGGCTATTCGTTCTATGCCTACCGGATCTTCGGTGGTAAGGCGACGGACCTGACCTACGACTGACAGGCTGCATCGACCCATGAACGCGCAGGCTCCGGCCCCGAAGATCCGCCGCCTGCGCACCGCGATCGCGTTGTTCGCATTCGGCCTCACGGGCATCGCCGCGCTCTATTTGGCGCTGCCCCCGGTCACCGAGTTTCCCCGCTGGGCCTATGTCGTCAATCCGACGATCATGCTCGCCGTGTTCGTCGTCGCGGGCACGTTCATCGCACCGGTCTGCGGGTTTCGATCGCGAATCGCCGAACGCGTTTCTGGCCATGCCGTGTCGCTATTGCCGCCGGGCGCGGCTCTCTTCGTTCTCGCCGGCATTGCGGCCGGCATCGTCGTCGGTCTCGCTGATCACGGGACCCGGCCGCTCTGGCAGGACCCGCATGGCCTGACCCCGGCGCTCACAGACAATTGGCGCCTCACCAGTCTCAGGGTCGGCATCTTCTATGGCGGCGTGGTCGAAGAACTCACGCTTCGCTGGGGCGTCATGAGCCTCGCCGTCCTCGTCGTCTGGAAGGCGTTTGGCCGCAATGCCCCGCGCCCCTCGGTGAACCAGGTCTGGATCGGCATTGCCATCGCCGCCATCCTCTTCGCGCTCGGCCATCTGCCCGCCTTGGCGTCCAGCGGCGCAGAGCTGACACAAGCGCTGGTCTTTCGAACCCTCTTCTGGAATGCGACGCTCGGCATCCTCTTCGGCACGCTTTTCGCCCGCCACGACCTCGAAGCGGCAATGCTGGCCCATGCCGGCTTCCATGTCGGGCTGCTGCCGGCCTCTCTTTTGGCGGTCCTTGTTTAGCGAACCCGGAACTAACGCGCTTTTGCCACATTCTGCTGTGGAGCGGCGCGCGGGCGGGGATTCCGCGCGCCATGGTATCAAGCAAGAGGGGGCCGCGGGGCTCGGGGGACAAGCAGAATGGCAGAAAAAGTCGCAACCGGGAGGCTGGGGCCGTTTCCCCACGTGTCGATACCGGTCTTTTCGATATCGGCGCTCTTGATCGTCGGTTTCATCCTTTTCGGAGCATTGCTTCCGGAGACCGCTAGCACCATTTTTCTCGGCGCGCAGAACAGCATCGCGGACTATTTCGGCTGGTTTCTGATACTCGTCACCAATATCGCCGTCGCGCTCAGCCTCTACCTGGCGCTCGGGCCGTACGGTTCGATCCGCCTCGGCGCGCAGACGGAAAAGGCGCAGTACGGCCTGTTCTCCTGGATCGCGATGATGTTCTCGGCCGGCATCGGCATCGGGCTCATCTATTGGGGCGTCGCCGAACCGCTCACCCATTTCTACGCCCCGCCGCTCCAGGACCCGGAAAGCGTCGCCGCCGCCGAACAGGCCATGGTGCTGACCTTCCTGCATTGGGGCTTTCATGGCTGGGCGATCTACTGCGTCGTCGGCTGTGCGCTGGCCTATTTCCACTACCGCAAGGGCCTGCCGCTTTCGATCCGTTCGGCGCTCTATCCGATCATCGGCGAGCGCATCTACGGCCCGTGGGGCCATGCGGTCGACATCCTGGCCGTCTTCGGCACCATGTTCGGCGTCGTCACCTCGCTCGGGCTCGGCGTCATGCAGATCAATTCGGGACTGGGCATGTTGTTCGGCGTCGCCGACAGCGTCTTCATCCAGATCGGCCTGATCGCCTTCATCACCCTGCTCGCCACGATCTCTGTGCTGCTGGGCCTCGACGGCGGCATCAAGCGGCTGTCGAACCTCAACATCCAGCTTTCCTTCGTGCTCCTGGCCTTCATGGTCATTGCCGGTCCGACGCTCTACATCTTCGATTCCTTCGTCGAGAACATGGGCAACTACATCAACGAGTTCGTCTATTTCTCCTTCTGGTCGGAGGCCTATTCGGGCACCAACTGGCAGGTCGGCTGGACGATCTTCTACTGGGCCTGGTGGATTTCCTGGTCGCCCTTCGTCGGCATCTTCATCGCCCGCATCTCGCGCGGCCGAACGGTGCGCGAATTCATTCTCGGCGTGCTGTTCGTCCCGGCCACGATCATGTTCTTCTGGTTCACGGCGTTCGGCGGTGTCGCGATCCAGATGGAACTCGCGGGCGATCCGGGGCTGATCGCGGTGACGCAGGAGGCCTATGGCAACGCCATCTTCCGCCTGATGGACTTCTACCCCCTGACCGATCTCGTCACCGGTCTTCTCGTCGTCATGATCGTGATGTGGTTCGTCACGTCGTCGGACAGCGCCAGCTTCGTCATCGACATGCTGACGGCCGGAGGCGAGGCCGATCCGCCGAAGATCCAGCGCCTGTTCTGGGCGATCAGCGAGGGCGCGATCGCGGCCGTGCTGCTGCTCGCGGGCGGCTTGTCGGCGTTGCAGGCGGCGGCGGTCGTGGCCGGTTTCCCCTTCGCCTTCGTCATCATGGTGATGATGTACGGCCTCTTGCGCGGCCTGTCGCGCGACCACCTCGTGCTTTACCGCTACGAGCAGTGGTACACGACCGAGAAGGAGGCGGAGGCCAATCTGCCCAAGGCCTATGTCGACGAGGACGCGCTGCGCGGCCCGCCAAGGCTCGCACAGGGCGGCTGACAGCAAAAAAGGCGGGCCTTGCGGCCCGCCTTCTTCATTTTGGTCGTAACGTCGATCGTTACGATGCGTTGCGTGCCGTCTCGAGCCAGGCGTCGACCGTCTCGCGGTTCTCTTCGATCCACGCCGCGGCCTGCGCCTCGACATCGTCGTCGCCGTCGTTCATCGCCGCGTTCTGCTCGAAGATGGCCTCGAGCGGAATGCTTGCCTCGTCGAGCAGGGCGCGCACGGCCGGGTTCTCGTCGAGGAACGCCGTATTGGCGACCGGCACGATGTCGTTGGCCGGGAAGCCGAGCGTGCACGGATCGGCGACGCAGCCCGTCACGCCTTCGCGCGTCGCGGCATCGGCGAGGTCTGCCATGTCCTCGGGCAGGTTCACCTCCGGCACCTCGACCCACACGACGTCCTCGCCCGGGACGAGCTCGTTGACCGTCCAGTTCGGGGTCCAGGTGTAGAACAGGATCGGCTCGTCCTGCCCATGCGCGGCGATCGCGTCGGCCATCGAGGCGGCATAGCCGGCCTTGATCGGGTTGACGTGGTCGCCCAGCTCATAGGCCTCCAGGTGATGCTCGATCATGATCTCGCAGCCCCAGCCGGGCGGGCAGGCGACGAGGTCGGCCTTGCCGTCGCCGTCGCGGTCGAACGCTTCCTTAACTTCGTCGCGCTTGAAGTCGTCGAGCGTGGTGATGTCGAATTCCTCGGCTGCCGCCTTCGAGACCAGATAGCCCTCGAGCGCGCCGCCCTCGGCCACCGCACCGGTGATTTCGGCCGAGCCTTCGAAGGTCGGCCGGTAGGTGTTGTGCAGCGGGAACCAGCCATTGACCCAAAGGTCGACGTCGCCCTGCGCGACCGCCTGGTAGAAGGGCGGGTTGTCGAGCGTGGTCGGGCCTTCGACCGTGTAGCCCAGCTCCTCGATGAGCTGCTTGTAAATCGCCGCATGGAACCAGCCGGTGTCCCAGGTCGCCTGCGCCATGCGCACGGTCGTGCCTTCGCCGGGCATGTCCTGCGCGGAAGCGGCGAGCGGGCTGGCGAAGATCGCGGCGGCCGAAACGGTGCCGATGAGCATTGTCTTCAAGGTGGATGTCTTCATGGGTGAAGTCTCCTTTTGCATTTCAGGTATGCCTGCGTAGGCAGGACTTTGCGAACCGGCCCTGGATCGGGCCGGCCGTCAGGCTTCCGTCGGCCGCGTCGCGCGGCCGCCGGAAAAGAGGTTGGCGAAGGTCGCCCGCAGCGACGTCTTCTTCATGCGCTGCGGCTCGCCGAGCGACTGCGTGATGCGGTCGAGAATGATCGCCAGGAGAACGATGCCGATCCCGCCGGCCGTCGCGCCGCCGACATCGAGCCTGCCGAGGCCGGTAAAGACGGTGAGGCCAAGGCCCCCCGCGCCGATCAGCGCGGTGATGACCACCATGGAGAGCGCCAGCATCAGCGTCTGGTTGAGCCCCGCCATGATCGTGCGCAGCGCGAGCGGAAACTGAACGTCCCGCAGCATCTGCCAGCGCGTCGAGCCGAATGATTGCGCCGCTTCCACCAGGTCCTCGCGCACGTTGCGAATGCCAAGATTGGTCAGCCGTACGATCGGCGGCAGCGCGAAGATGATGGTGGCGATGATGCCCGGCACCATGCCGACGCCGAACAGCATGACGATCGGCACCAGATAGACGAATGACGGGATCGTCTGCATGATGTCGAGCACGGGTCGCAGCACGGCCTGGAATCGGTCGCTTCCCGCGGCGAGGATGCCGATCGGCACGCCGATCACGGTGCAGAACAGCACCGCGGTCACCACCATGGAAAGCGTCGTCATCGTCTCGGGCCAAAGCCCGATCATGTCGATGAAGGCGAGCGCGATGACCGTGAAGATCGCGACGCCCCGACCGGCCGTACGCCACGCGACGAACGCCAGAACCGCTGTGAACAGCAGCATCGGCACGGCATTCAGGAAGCCGTCGAGCGCGTTCAGAACCTGCGTGATCGGCCATTGAAGCGAGCGGAAGAATGGCCGGAAATTGGGAACGAGCCAGTCGCGAACGAGGGTGTTGACCCAGTCGGCCAGCGGAATGGTGAGTATGTCCGAAGGACTGAACACAGCGCCTCCTTTCGATTAAGCGAACGGGGAAGGGCTCAGGCCGCGACTGGCGTGGCGAGCTTGGCAAAGACGTCCTGCGGAGCGACGACACCCATCAGCTTGCCCTTGCGGTCGGTGACGGCGATCGGCAGGCCGCTTTCGGCGAGCGCGTAGAGCTCGAAGAGCTGCGTCGTGCGGCCGACCTTTGGAAAGTCGGTGACCATGGAATCCTTCAGCACAGCGTCATCGGCGCCCTCGCGCAGCGATGCGGAGAGGTCGCGATAGGCGACGACCCCGAGGATCGCATCGCCTTCGGTGACGTGCAGCGCGTCGCGGCCCAGCGCTTCCATCCTCGCGATGGCCGTTTCGGCCGTGTCGGTGCGGATGTCGAGCGCTTCGGCAGGCACCGCCACGCTGCCGGCGGTGAAGACGCGGGAGCGGTCGATGTCGGCGGTGAAGGCGGCGACGTAATCGTCTGCCGGCTGATCGACGATTTCTTCCGCCGTGCCGACCTGGACGAAGCGGCCATCCTTCATGATGGCGATCCGGTCGCCGAGGATGAGCGCCTCGTTGAGGTCGTGCGTGATGAAGATGATGGTCTTCTTGAGCGAGCGCTGGAGCTCCAGCAACTCTTCCTGCATGTCGCGGCGGATCAGCGGGTCGAGCGCGGAAAACGGCTCGTCCATGAGCAGGATTTCCGCATCCGATGCGAGGCCGCGAGCAAGGCCAACGCGCTGCTGCATGCCGCCGGACAATTCGTCCGGGTAGCTGTCGGCATAGGCGGCGAGGCTGACCTGGCCCAGCGCCTCTTCGGCCTTCTTGCGCCGTTCAGCGGCGCCCAGCCCCTTGATCTTGAGCCCGTAGGCGACGTTGTCGGCAACCGTCATGTGCGGAAACAGTGCGAAATGCTGGAACACCATCGCGATCTTGGACCGGCGCACGTCGCGCAGCACCTTGTCCGAGCAATTGGCGACGTCCGTGCCGTCGATCAGCATCTGCCCGGATGTCGGCGCGATCAGCCCGTTGATCATCCGCACCAGCGTCGACTTGCCGGAGCCCGACAGGCCCATAACGACAAAGATCTGACCTTCGCCGACATCGAAGGATGCGTCCTGCACCCCGATCGTGTTGCCCGTCGTTTCGAAAATCTCTTCCTTCGTCTGCCCGTCGCGCAAAAGGCGCAATGCTGCGTCGGGCGTGTCGCCAAATACCTTGAAGATGGATTTGGCCGCTACCTTGATTGTCTTCCGATCTTGCAAAACATCACTTTCTGCCGGGATCGCCGGCGTCGGTCCAGGACCAGACAAAACGGCCACAGTCCGCGATCTGGGCAAGATCACGGCGAAACGAGTTCGTTCCTGCGGCTTGGTTGATCGAAACCTAACGCACCATATGCCTCAGGGCAACCCCAAAAGGCACGAAATATATCGGATCGTTACTTTCGAAATACTCAGCGGCTTGTTTCAGAAATGGGCTTTCGGGCGCCCGGCGCGCCTCGAATCAAGCCGCAATCCGCTCTCGCTCGCGCGCCTGGAAGGAACCGCCGGAAACCTCAACAATATGGCCGAAGCGGGCGAGGGCGCTGAGAAGTTGCTCGATCCTCGGTTGGAGGCGCTTGCCCCCGCGCTTGAAGGCGCGGGCAATCTCTGCTGCCTGCATCGGCACGCTACTCGACGCCAGAAGGTCGGCGACGGCGAGAATCTGTTCTTCGCGACGGGTTGGAAAGGCAGGCATCGCCCTGTCGATCGATACGACGCTGGCTGGAAGCGGGAGTTCTTCGGTGCGTTCGATCTTCGTGCCGCCAAGTCGCGACTCCTGATATGCCGGTCGCAGCCAACGCACGCGGCCACGAGCTTCCTCCCGTGCCCGCTCCGTGTTCAAGTCGACTAGCCGTGCAAGAATTTCGCCATCCGTCATCGCTCTCGGCCAGCCAACGCTTCCGCCGTCAGCCGGTCGATCGCTTCGTGGATTTCCTCGAGTATGAGCACCAGACCCCGTGTCTTGACGTCATCATCCTTCTGGGAAAGGGCTGTCCCGGCTCTCAGCTTTTCGAGGATGTTGTAGAGACCGGTCATGGTCAGGTCGACATGCTCCTCGAGCACGCGTCTGCGGGTTGCGTCGAGTTCATCGCCTGCATCGCGCAACGCTCGTTGAACTTCAAGTGAGGGGTCTGGAAAGGGGAACGGATCGAAGCAGCGGGATTTCGAATATCGCGGATCGTTGCCAATTCCGAGCCATCCGCCAGCCGCAAGAGCCCACGTCCTGTGAACGCGACTGGACAGGACGGCCAGATGCGCAGCATCGTTCGACGCAATCGCGATGATCATGTGGTCGGGAACGACGCTTTCGTCCAGAAACTGGAAGATGCGGTGCTTCGCCGTTTCCGTCGTTCCGATATAGCGGCCGAGGCCGCGTAGAGCAGGACGAAAGGTTTTACGCGGCTCGCCGAAAATCCACCATCGCTCGCGGAATGCTTTTCGCCTGTTCTGTGATCGTCCAGGTTTTACGGTGGCGAGAAGATGTTGATATATCGCTGGATGCCGTTGCCGCAATTCGGCATCGGCAAACCCAAACGCGTCGATAACGAAATTTCGTTTCGGATGACCGACCAACTCGCCTCCGTTTTGGTAAGGTTTGATCAGCTGGTCTTGCGGTGGTTGGGAGCCACACAGGTAGGATGCTTCCTTGGGAGTCAGAACGAATCCACGGCCCGCAAGCATCATTCCGTTACATGCAATTCCCGAATTGGCGGTCAGGCTGGAGGCAGTGCTGATGGCCGGGCCTGTCGTTAAATCGGCGTGGATCATTCCCATTCGGCGCACGAAACCCAAATGCGGCTCGTCAGTTTGCAAATCAGCCTCGTCGCTGATTTCAAGCAGTGTCCCCATTTGTTTTCCCGCCTCGCAGACGGTCATCGCGATCCGCACGGCGGCACTGTCCTTGGTCGCTTTTGTCCATGGATGGTCGGGAATGGCATAGATCAGGCTGACCGGCCTGTTGGCGGCGATGTGCCGTTCGATCGTCCTTCGATTGAAGACCTGGCTTATCGAATTGGTTGTCACAAGCCCGAACCGCCGCAGGACCGTGCCCTTTCGCGTCAGGAGTTCGGCGGCGCGGTCCCACCAATACATCACGAAATCGGCGCTCTCGTTCATGTGCCGATGCGCGGCCCACAAAGCATCGACATAATCGCCTCCAAGTGCGCTGCGCATGGCGGCACCCTTGCCGATGAACGGAGGGTTGCCGACGATGAACTCGGCTTCGGGCCAGTCCGGCCGGCTTGGGGCGTCGAAGATTCGCTCGCCCTGCGCATTCGCATCCCGCGCAAGCACTGCGTCATAGCCGTCCTTCATTCCGAAATTGATGTTCTGGAACGCGCGCAGGATCGGCTCGCCCGGATGACCGCTGTGGGTGCGGTAATGTTCCTGAAGGAAGCCGATCCAGATGACGAGTTCGGCGATCGCGGCGGCGCGGGGATTGAGTTCCAGACCGAGAAACTGCTGCGGGCCGACGGTCTCCGCATCGAGCCCGAGCAAGCCGGTTTCGCCATGGCCGACGAGCGCTTCCAGCACTTCGCCTTCCAGAGTCTTCATCAGTTGCAGGCATACGTAGAGGAAATTGCCGGTTCCGCAGGCCGGATCGAGCACCCGCGTTGTGCAGAGCCGGTGATGAAACGCGCGTAGGATTGCGGCCGCGCCGCGCTCGTTGCCGGCATCCCGTTCGCCGTCCGCTTGTTTCAAGGCCCGCCGCCAGTCGGCGCGCAGCGGCTCCATGACCGTCGCCTCGACCAGCCTGACGACGTAAGCACGCGGTGTGTAGTGAGCGCCGAGCTTGCGTCGTTCGGAAGGTTCCAGCGCCTGTTCCAGAAGCGTGCCGAAGATCGCCGGATCGACGTCGGTCCATTTGTGCTTCGCCGCAGCGACAAGCTCGCCGATCTCTTCCGCTTGAAGCGGGAATGCGCGCGCGTCGCGGTAGAGATTGCCGTTGAAGTAGCGGATGTCGGCATCGAAATACGGGAAGTAGCGTTCTGAGGAAGCGCGCGTATCCATTTTCGACCAGAGCTGCTCAACCAGAGGTACGAACGAGCGCGGTGCGGCAACGCACTCCTGCAGAAGTTGGGTGAATTTGCCTCGTGGCAACAGATCGACGTCTTCCGCGAACATGCAGAAGATCGCGCGCATCATGAACAGCGCCACCTCTTCGGGCTGGTAGTTGCTTTCCAGCGAGCGGCTGACCTTGGCGAGCCTGTCAGCGATCTGCCGCGTGACCCGCGCGCTTTCCCGCGCCGGGTTCAGGCTGTGGGGATCCGTCCAGATCGTCCTGAGCAGTTCGCGGCATTGCGGCCTGCGCAGGTCTTCGAGCGTGATCCTGAACCCTGTGCGCCCGCGAAACTGCGTATAGGCACGGCCGGTGCCCGAAAAATCCGAGTAGATCTCGATCACGCGGCCGACGTCGCAAACAAGCAGGAAGGGCGGAGCCGGATGACTGGCCTCGAGCAGGAATACGTAGTCTTCCGCCTGTCGCCGCGCGCGCGCCATAAGAGCGTTGAACGCGTCGCGCTGCGGCCTCCCGCGTCATCGCCCGCGCTTGTGAACCCCCCGCCGCCCTGCTAAAGCGCGGCTCATGAAGACGCCCCTTTCCAAGATCCGCAATTTCTCCATCGTCGCCCATATCGACCATGGCAAGTCGACGCTTGCCGACCGGCTGATCCAGATGACCGGTTCGCTCGAGGTTCGCGAGATGAAGGAGCAGGTGCTCGACGCGATGGACATCGAGCGCGAGCGCGGCATCACCATCAAGGCCAACACCGTCCGGCTCGAATACGACGCCAAGGACGGCGAGCACTATGTGCTGAACCTGATCGACACGCCCGGCCATGTCGACTTCGCCTATGAGGTCTCGCGCTCCCTGCGCGCCTGCGAGGGCTCGCTGCTCGTGGTCGACGCCTCACAGGGCGTTGAGGCGCAGACGCTGGCCAACGTCTATCAGGCCATCGACGCCGACCACGAAATCGTCGTGGTCCTCAACAAGATCGACCTGCCCGCCGCCGAGCCCGAGCGCATCAAGGAGCAGGTCGAGGAGGTGATCGGCCTCGACGCATCCGACGCGGTGATGATCTCGGCCAAGACCGGCATCGGCATCGAGGACGTGCTGGAAGCCATCGTCACGAAGCTCCCGCCGCCGAAGGAGGGCGACGAGACCGCGCCGCTGAAGGCGATGCTCGTCGATAGCTGGTACGACGCCTATCTCGGCGTCATCGTCCTGGTGCGCATCATCGACGGCCGGCTGAGGAAAGGCCAGCAGATCCGCATGATGGGCACCAACGCGCGCTACACGGTGGACCGCGTCGGCGTCATCACGCCCAAGATGGTGATGGTGGATGATCTTGGCCCCGGCGAGCTCGGCTTCATCACCGCCTCGATCAAGGAAGTGGCCGACACCCGCGTCGGCGACACCATCACCGACGACCGCAAGCCGACCGCCCACGCCCTGCCGGGCTTCAAGCCGGCGCAGCCGGTGGTCTTCTGCGGCCTCTTCCCCGTCGACGCGGCCGATTTCGAGGATCTGCGCGCCGCCATGGGCAAGCTGCGCCTCAACGACGCGTCGTTTTCCTTCGAAATGGAAACCAGCGCCGCGCTCGGCTTCGGCTTCCGCTGCGGCTTCCTCGGCCTTTTGCACCTGGAAATCATCCAGGAGCGGCTGGAGCGCGAGTTCGACCTCGACCTGATCGCGACCGCGCCGTCGGTCGTCTACAAGCTCGCCATGAATGACGGCTCGGAAATCGAGCTCCACAACCCGGCCGACATGCCGGACGTGATGAAGATCGACACGATCGAGGAGCCGTGGATCCGCGCCACGATCCTGACGCCGGACGACTATCTCGGCTCGATCCTGAAGCTGTGCCAGGAGCGGCGCGGCCTTCAGGTCGATCTGTCCTATGTCGGCAAGCGCGCCATGGTCACCTACGACCTGCCGCTGAACGAGGTCGTGTTCGACTTCTACGACCGCCTGAAGTCGATCTCCAAAGGCTACGCCTCGTTCGACTACCAGCTGACCGACTACCGCGAGGGCGATCTCGTCAAGATGTCGATCCTCGTCAACGACGAACCCGTCGACGCCCTCTCCATGCTCGTCCACCGCTCCGCCGCCGAAAAGCGCGGCCGCGCCATGTGCGAGAAGTTGAAGGATCTGATCCCCAAGCACATGTTCAAGATCCCGATCCAGGCGGCCATCGGCGGGAAAGTGATCGCCCGCGAGACGATCTCGGCGCTGCGCAAGGACGTGACGGCCAAGTGCTACGGCGGCGACGTGACCCGCAAGCGCAAGCTTCTGGAAAAGCAGAAGGAAGGCAAAAAGCGCATGCGCCAGTTCGGCAAGGTGGAGATTCCGCAGGCGGCGTTTATCGAGGCGCTGAAGATGTCAGACAACTGAGTTGTCGCTCAAATCCTGAAGATTCTGAGCCTCGATCCAAATCCCCCAATCGCGTAGCGAGACGCCGTAGCGGCGACACGACGCGGTTGACCAGTTAAGCTCTAGCAAATCCGACAGGTACGTTCCCACTTCGTCAGCTGGAGACCTCGAAGAACCTCCCCATCTCGCCCGTTTCATGATTCAATCTTCCGGTGATTTGCGGGAGGCTGCAGATGCGGGGACAGGTTGGGTTCTGGGATATTGACGAGCGTTATGTACGGCTGAG
>NZ_JAAAMH010000020.1 GCF_024105655.1 Aliihoeflea sp. 40Bstr573 | reverse complement strand
CGATCAGGCTGTGCAAACCCCGACCAGCTTCGCCTGATCGGGCGCTAACCGGCGCGCCCTTCACCAGCTCTAAACCGGGGTCCCTTTTGCGCGAAAATACAGGGTCCCGATTCCGTGGTCATTGACAGCGTCGAACCCGCTGCGGTCGTCCCTAAGGCGCACCCAGCCGGGACTGATGGCAGACATCGGCTTGGTGGACGCGGCACGACGCTTTGCGCCCCATGCTTCCCTCAGACGGCGCGCCTTCACCTCGCTCTCCTCGTTCGCCCGCATGAAGGTCATGACGGCCAAGATGAGGTCCATCGGGTTCATCCGAAGGCTCTCGTGGGTGTAGACCTTGCCGTCACTGAGTGTGACGACGGCAACCCCTGCTCGGGCTATGTCCTTCAGAGTGTCGAGCGCATCCAGTGCGTTCTCGCGCGACACGCGATCCAGGTTCTCCACGAGGAGATAAGAACCTTTCGCGATGTCGCCGGATTGGACGAACGACAGGAACTCGCCCAACATTCCATCGGTCTTGTTGCGCCCCTGCCAAGCCGACATCCCGAGGTCGTGGAAGTTGAACGAGGTGTCCAGGTCGAGCCCGTGGGTCGCGGCGTACCGCTCTCCTGCCTCAAGCTGACGGCGGAAGCTGTCGCCCTTCATCTGCTCGGGCGTTGAGAAACGAACGTAGGAGTAAGCCTTGGGGCGATTGGTCAGCGTGGTCATGGATCAGCTCGTAATGGGTTAGGGGTCTTCTGTCCATAACATGCTGATGATCGGGCCGCCCGGATCGGGCAAGTCGATGCTGGCGCAGCGCCTGCCATCGATCCTGCCGCCGCTGGCTCCCAGGGAACTGCTCGAGGTCTCGATGATCGCCTCCATCGCAGGCGAGCTCGCCGGCGGTAAGCTCTCGGACCGGCGGCCCTTTCGCAGTCCGCATCATTCGGCCTCGATGGCGGCGATGGTCGGCGGTGGCCTCAGGGCGCGGCCCGGCGAGGTGTCGCTGGCGCATAATGGCGTCCTCTTCCTCGACGAGTTTCCTGAATTCCAGCCGGTCGTGCTCGACTCCCTGCGCCAGCCGATCGAGAACGGCGAGAGCGTCATCGCCCGCGCCAATCACCGTGTCTCCTATCCGGCGCGTATCCAGCTCGTCGCGGCGATGAACCCTTGTCGGTGCGGAATGGCGGGCGAGCCGGGGCATCGTTGCGCGCGCGGGCCGCGCTGCCAATCCGACTACCAGGCGCGAATCTCGGGACCGCTCCTCGACCGCATCGACCTTCGCATCGAGGTACCCGCAGTCAGCGCCGCGGACCTCATTGCCCCGGGTCGGGCCGAGAAGAGCGAAACGGTCAGGGCTCGCGTTGCCGCCGCACGCCGATTGCAGGCGCAACGCTATGCCGCGCTCGGCCTTTCGCCGGCGACGACCAACGCGCATTGCAGTGCCGGCCTGATCGAGACCGTCGCCGCTCCCGACGAAGCCGGTGCAGCACTCCTGCGCGATGCAAGCGACAAGCTGAACCTGTCGGCCCGCGCCTATCACCGGGTCCTCAAGGTTGCACGCACGCTGGCCGATCTCGACGAAGCGGAGACGGTAGCGCGCATTCACCTTGCCGAGGCGATTTCGTACCGGATGGCCGGCGAGCGGTTGGCCGCGGCAGCGTAGCTCTCATCCGCAGCGACGCTGCGGAGGGGCGAAGGAGGAGAAGAGTTTGGGACCATTCGCAAACCGAACATAGCCAGGCATGATTGGCGGAGCGACGATCGGATGCGGCGCTGGCGTCGCTCGCGGCGCTGATAGGGCCCAGCGGTCGGTCCTTTCAGGCGCAGGGACTGAACTTGCGATGCGATGCCCTCGGGTCGTTCCGCTCCGAACCGGACGAATACGTCTATCGCGCAAAGCTGGCATTGTATGTGCCCGGCTTGGCAAATGATCGGTTCTTTCGCCAGTCAGACCTGCGACGCAGCTACGAGTGACCGGCAACAGAGCCCAATCGTAGGCAGGTACGTTGCGATTTTCGCTTCAAGCGGATCGCGCTTGGCATCGACGGGGGTCAATGATGCGCGGGCGGCTGGATCCATCGGCCGCCAAGAAAGCGGGTTCGGGTACGGCGTATCCGCCAACGCCGCTAATGGTCGGGCCTTGTTTGTGCGACGCGGGCGAATTTCTTCCCGTTGCATAGATCGACTGCTGCGCGCAGCCATCAAACGCCATCTCATCGCAGAATTTCCTGCGTCGGGCCGGACCCCGCCCAGGCCTGCAACACCGCGCCAAGGTCGCTGAGCCAGGCGCGAGAAATCGCCTTATTGCAGCGCGCCGACCAGCATGTTGCGGTCTTCGCGCAGCGTGACCCAATGACCGGTGTGGTTCGATGCCTGGCGCTTCAGGAACTTGTATCCGGTCGAATACCAGGGGCGCAGATCATTGTTCAGATTGTCGAGGATGAAATCGCCGCGATCGGTGCGTAATGTCAGGACCGCGTGGCCTTCCCCATCCGGCTTGCGCACGACCGTCAGGAGAATGTTGGAAAGAGGGATTCCGGCTTCCGCAAGACGCTTGCGCTTTTCGAGCGCATAGTCCTCACAATCGCCGACGCCATTGACCGGATAGGCCCACCACTCGTCGCGGCCATAGATTTCGAGGTCGCTGCGTGGCGAGACGGCGTCATTGACCGATCGATTGACGCTGTCGATCTTGCGCCAGAGAGCATTATCGATGGGGAGCGGCCCGCGGTCGATAGGACGGATCGAGCATTCCCCCGGGCTGCGCTGGCAGAGGTCGTAATGGCCGATCGGCTGCGACGTCAGCCCGCCGGCTTCCATCGCCGCGCCGGTCGTGGGCATGGCAGCCGCCGGCAGGGCCTGCGCGAAAGCGCCTGCCAGGATCGCGACCGCAAGCAATCGCAGTGATCTCGAAGAACCACCCATTCGCCCAATCCCCGACTTCGCACGATTTTCGTGTCGTTAACAAAAGGTTAAGGTCGGGTGATCGGCGGTGTCAATCGAGCGGCACGTTGCCCACACGCGTGAGAAGGCCGCTGTGACAATCCGCACACACAATTTTGCCCGCAAACCGGTCATTCGCACGGGCTCGCGGGTATTAACCATATGAGATGATTGCTTGGTTTGGATTGTCAGGCCGAGACTAGCCGAAACGGCTGTCGGGGGCCAGCGTCACGGCGCTGCGTTCCCCCTATGCGCTACGGGTGCCGACACAGCGAACGCCGCGCCCTCCTGACGCGCCGTCTGATTCGGCCGGGGCGTTCTCGCCAGCTTACGCGTGCTGGGGCCGCAACCGGCTTCGGCCAGCCATGGGCGGCCGACCGCGCCGAAATTCCGTCTACTGCGGCCAGCCGGCGACGGCCTTGACTTCGAGAAAGTCCTCGAGGCCATACTTGCCGCCTTCGCGGCCGAGGCCGGATTGCTTGTATCCACCGAAGGGCGAACCCGGCGCGCGGCTGGCGCCGTTAACCTGCACCATGCCGGCGCGCAGCTGGCGGGCAACGCGGCGGGCGCGCTCGGCATCGCCTGTCTGCACGTAGCTCGACAGCCCATAGGGCGTGTCGTTGGCGATGGCGACGGCCTCTTCCTCGCCTTCGAACGGGATCATCGCCAGCACTGGGCCGAACACTTCCTCGCGGGCGATCGTCATCTCGTTGGTGACGTCGGCGAATATGGTTGGGCGGACGTAATAGCCGCGGTTGAAGCCTTCCGGCCTGCCCGCGCCGCCAGCGACGACCTTTGCCCCCTCCTTGATGGCGATATCGATCAGGCCCTGCACCTTGTCGAACTGTGCCTGCGAGACGAGCGGGCCGATATGGTCGCCATCCTCGGCCGGATTGCCGACCTTGACCGTCCTGGCGTGTTCGCCGGCGAGTTCGACGGCGCGGTCGTAGACGGAACGTTCGACGAGCATGCGGGTCGGGGCGTTGCAGGACTGGCCCGTATTCTCGAAGCAGTGATCGAGGCCGCGCACGATTGCGGCTTCGAGGTCGCTGTCGGCGAAGACGATGTTGGGTGACTTGCCGCCCAGTTCCAGCGTCACGCGCTTGACCGTGTCGGCCGCAGCCTTGGTCACGGCGATGCCGGCGCGGGTCGAACCGGTGAACGACATCATGTCGATGCCCGGATGGCGCGACATCGCCTCTCCGACCGTCGGGCCGTCGCCATTGATCATGTTGAAGACGCCGGCGGGGAACCCGGCCGCATCCATGATCTCGGCGAAGACGATGGAGGAAAGCGGTGCGACCTCGGAGGGCTTCAGGACCACCGTGCAGCCGGCCGCGATCGCCGGCACGACCTTCAGCGTCACCTGGTTCATCGGCCAGTTCCACGGCGTGATGAGGCCGCAGACGCCGATCGGTTCATGGACGATGCGCTCCTGGGGATTGCGTTCGTCGAGCGGATGCTCGAACTCGAAATTCTTGAGCGTGCGAATGAAGGTCTTGATGTGGCTGACGCCGACCGCCGCCTGGCTTTCCATGGCGAGCTTCATTGGCGCGCCCATCTCGTCGGAGATGGCCTTCGCCATGTCCGCGACGCGAGCCTTGTAGGCTTCGAGCAGGCGCACCAGGGCGGCGATGCGCTCATCCTTGGAGGTGCCGCTCCAGGACGGGAAGGCGCGGCGGGCCGCTTCGACGGCTTTGTCGACATCGGCGGCGGAGCCGAGCGAGATGACGGCAAAAGGCTGCTCGTCGGCGGGATTGATCACCTCGAAGGTATTCGGCGCGCTCGGCGCAACCCAGCGTCCGGCGATGTAGAATTCTGTCTTCTCGATCATGTCGGTGTCCTTCGATGCGGCGGATTTTGCAGGTCCAGATAGCGTGCGGACAGGGCACGGCGATAGACCCCCAAAGCGAATTGGCGCGACGTATATTGCAGCGCAAAACGGCAAGCGCACGACGCAAACAGGCAAACTGGACCAATCACTGTCGGCCACTGTTGCAATTTGCCCGGATATGGTGATCCTTACGGCCAAAGCAAAGAATGTCCGGCCAAGACGCCAAGGACAACAGGGGAACAGTTGAATTCATGGTAAGCGTCAGCAATGGCGCGGACGGACCCGGATTCGTTCGCTTTCAAAACGTCCAGAAGAGCTATGACGGCGAGACACTGGTCGTCAAGAACTTGAACCTCGACATTGCGCAGGGCGAATTCCTGACGATGCTGGGGCCGTCCGGCTCTGGCAAGACGACCTGCCTGATGATGCTCGCCGGCTTCGAAAACGCGACCTATGGCGAAATCCGCATCAAGGGCGAGCGCATCGACAACGTGCCGCCGCACAAACGCGACATCGGCATGGTCTTCCAGAACTATGCTCTCTTCCCGCACATGACGGTTTCGGAGAACCTTGCCTTTCCGCTTAAGGTGCGATCGAAGCCGAAAGCGGAGATCGAGAGCCGCGTCAAGCGCGCGCTCGACATGGTCAAGCTTGGACAACTCGGCAACCGGATGCCCGCACAGCTTTCGGGCGGCCAGCAGCAGCGCGTCGCGGTCGCGCGCGCGCTCGTCTTCGAGCCGATGCTGGTGCTGATGGACGAGCCGCTCGGCGCACTCGACAAGAATCTGCGCGAGCAGATGCAGTACGAGATCAAGCACATTCACGACGATCTCGGCGTCACGGTCGTCTATGTCACGCACGACCAGACGGAAGCGCTGACGATGTCGGATCGCATCGCGGTGTTCGAGGACGGCGTGATCCAGCAGCTCGCGGCTCCGGCCGACCTTTACGAGCGGCCGGACAATGCCTTCGTCGCCTCCTTCATCGGCGAGAACAACAAGCTTGCTGGCAAGGTCGAGGCGATGAACGGCAGCAGCTGCGCGGTGCGGCTGACGGACGGATCGCTGATCCAGGCGCTGCCGGTCAACGTTTCAGGCGCCGGCGAGAAGACGACGCTATCGCTGCGGCCCGAGCGCGTGCGGATCGCCCCGCCAGACGGGACGGCCAACAGCTTCGAGGCGCGCGTCGAGGAACTGATCTATCTCGGCGACCACATCCGCACCCGGGTCAGCGTTTGCGGCAATCCTGATTTCATCATCAAGGTGCCGAATGCCGACACCAGCGCGTGGCTGGCAGCAGGCGAGACCGTGCGCGTGGGGTGGTCGGCGGAGGATTGCAGGGCGCTCGACGCCTGACAAGAATCGTCGTTTCGAGCGGCTAGGAAGAGCACGAAGCCGATGCAGGAACCATCGGCGAAACCAGAGGAGAACGTCATGAAGCATATACGTCTCAAGGTGATCGGTGCGGGCGCGGCAGTCAGCCTGCTCGCACTAGGTGCCTATGCCCAGGACCCGACTTCGATTACCGTCGTCTCGTGGGGCGGCGCCTATTCGGAAAGCCAGCAGCGTGCCTATCTCGACCCCTACATGGAAGAGAACCCGAATATCCGGTTCCTGAACGATGATGGATCGGCCAACGCGCTCGCCTCGCTGCGGGCCCAGTCGCAGGCCAACAACGTGACCTGGGATCTCGTCGACATGCTGCCGTCCGATGCGCAGCTGGCCTGCGACGAAGGCATCATCATGGAGATCGATGCCGACGAATGGCTCGCGCCGGCACCCGACGGCACGCCTGCCTCCGAAGACTTCCTGCCCGGCTCGCTCGGCGACTGCTTCATCCCCCAGATCGTCTATTCGACGGTCATTGGCTACAACACCGAGATGTTCGAAGGCGAGAAGCCGGACAGCATCGAGGACTTCTTCAACATCGAAGACTTCCCCGGCAAGCGCGCGATCCAGGACCGCCCGGCCGGCAATCTCGAATGGGCGCTTTACGCCGACGGCGTGCCGCTCGACGAAATCTACGAAACGCTCGAGACGCCCGAAGGCGTGGAGCGTGCCTTCGCCAAGCTCGACACGATCAAGAGTGAACTGATCTTCTGGACCGAAGGCGCGCAGGGCCCGCAGCTCCTCGCAGACAAGGAAGCAGCCTTTGCGACGAGCTATAACGGCCGTCTCTTCGCCGCCGCCGAGACGGAAAACCAGCCCTTCGAGATCATCTGGGACGGCCAGCTCGTCGAATGGGATGGATGGGTCGTGCCGGCAGGCGGCAGCAATGTCGAAGCCGTGAAGGAGTTCCTGCACTGGGCGACCGACACGCAGCGTCTTGCCGACCAGGCCAAGTACATCTCCTACGGCCCGGCCCGCGCCTCTTCGGCTCCGCTCGTCGGTCAGCATGAGGACCTCGGCATCGACATGGCACCGCACATGCCGACCAACCCGGACAACTACGCGGCGCCAATCGTCCTCAACAACGATTTCTGGACCGACTACGGCGACGAGCTGCGCGAGCGCTACGCGAGCTGGATGCTCCAGTAGACCCGGAACGGATGCGGGCGTCCCGGCGCCCGCATCCCTCAATCATTCGACGGTACCGCAGGACGCGCCCTGCGAGGAGTTTTCAGCCGATGGCACACGCAGCGCTCGACCCGGCCGCTTCTTCCGCCGACCCCGGCCCGCGGGACATGGTCACCGCCGACGGCGTGCCGCTCAAACTCTCGCTCAAGCGCGCCGAACGCCGGCGCAAGATCACGGCCTTCCTGCTCGTTGCGCCACTGCTCGCCTTCATCCTCATCACCTTCGTCATTCCCATCGGCCAGATGATGTGGCGGAGCGTCGACAATCCGGTGATCGGCACCGTCCTGCCGCAGACGATCGAAACGCTCTCCGATTGGGACGGGGAAGACCTTCCCTCCGAGGAAACCTACGCCGCGCTCGTCTCCGACCTCGCGGCCGCGCAGGAAAACCGCTCGGTCGGTCAACTCGCCATTCGCCTCAACTACGAACTCTCCGGCGCGCGCAGCCTCGTCGCAGGTCTGGCGCGGGAAGCCGACGAACTCGAGGCGCCGTTCCGTGAGGCGGTGATCGACGACAACCGCCGCTGGGGCGAGATGCAGATCTGGCACATCCTCAAGCGCGAGGGTCGCCCCTACACGACCGCCCACTACATCTCGGCCGTCGACATGCGGTACAACGCCGACGGCGAACTCGTCAGGCAACCGGCAACGCAGCGCGTCTACGTCCAGCTCTTCCTGCGCACGCTCGCCCTTTCGGTCGCCATCACCTGCACGACCCTCCTGCTCGGCTATCCCATCGCCTTCCTGCTCGCATCGCTGCCGATGCGTACGTCGAACCTCCTGATGATCTTCGTCCTACTGCCGTTCTGGACTTCGCTCCTGGTGCGGACGACGGCCTGGATCGTTCTGTTGCAGCAGCAGGGCGTCATCAACGACTTGCTGGTCTGGTCCGGCATCATTTCCAACAGCGGCCGGCTGCCGATGATCCACAATGCCGTCGGCACGGTCATCGCCATGACGCATGTGCTTTTGCCCTTCATGGTGCTGCCGCTTTACAGCGTGATGAAGGGCATCTCGCCCTCCTATATGCGCGCGGCGCGTTCGCTCGGTGCGAACAACTGGACGGCATTCTGGAAGGTCTATGTACCGCTGACCGTTCCGGGCATCGGCGCCGGCGCGATCCTCGTCTTCATCATCTCGATCGGCTACTACATCACCCCGGCGCTCGTGGGCGGGCAAAGCGGCCAGATGATCTCGAACCTGATCGCCTTCCACATGCAGAATTCGCTGAACTGGGGCCTCGCCGCCGCGCTCGGCACGATCCTGCTTGCCGGCGTCCTGATCCTCTACTGGGTCTACAACCGCATCGTCGGCATCGACAACGTCAAGCTGGGCTGAGGACGAGACCATGGCGCTTCCCACCTATGCCGGCCCGCTCGAACGCACCTGGTACTATGCGTTCCGCATCTTCTGCGGACTGGTACTCTTCTTTTTGATCGCACCGATCCTGGTAATCATTCCGCTATCCTTCAACGTGCAGCCCTATTTCACCTATACGCGCGAGATGCTGACGTTCGATCCGGACGGCTATTCGTTGCGCTGGTACCAGGAATTCTGGAACTCGACAGCGTGGATGAACTCGATCCGCAACTCGCTGATAATCGGCGTGTTCGCAACGCTGATCGCGACTGTGCTCGGAACGCTCGCCGCGCTCGGCCTGTCGCGCCGCGAGATGCCGTTCCGGGGCCTGATCATGGGGCTGTTGATCTCGCCGATGATCGTGCCGCTCATCATCTCGGCCGCCGGCATGTTCTTCTTCTATTCGAGCATCGGTCTCGCGGGAACACTCCCGGGGGTGATCATGGCCCACGCCGCGCTCGGCACGCCCTTCGTCATCATCACCGTGACGGCGACGCTGGTGGGCTTCGACCATTCGCTGACGCGTGCGGCAGCCGGCCTTGGCGCCTCGCCGGCGACGGCGTTCCGCAAGATCACCATGCCGCTGATCCTGCCCGGCGTGATCTCCGGCGCACTCTTCGCCTTCATCACCTCCTTCGACGAGATCGTCATCGTCCTCTTCCTCGCCGGCGTCGAGCAGCGCACCATCCCCCGCGAGATGTGGTCGGGCATACGCGAGCAGATCAGCCCGACGATTCTTGCGGTCGCCACCGTGCTGGTGCTCTTCTCGATCGCGCTCCTGACGACGATCGAGCTGCTGCGCCGCAGGTCGGAGCGGATGCGGGGCATGTCGCCGCACTGACGATCGCGGGGATTGGCATGCGGGTTGCTCCGCTCGCGGCGAACAGCGATCTTCACCGAGGCACATGACTTGAACATGATCCGCACTGGCCAGCCGATCCTGCAGCGCGTGCGCGCGACCGGGCGGCTTTCGGTGAAATATTCGGCAGGCAAGACACGGCTCGACCGCCTCTTCCAGGAAGGCGCGGCGAAAATCCGCTTTCCCGCGCCCGAAAGTGAGGCGCTGGAAGCGGTGCTGATCAATACGGCCGGCGGGCTGACCGGCGGCGACCGGGTCGCCTGGACCGTCGAGGCAGCGCCGGAAACCCGCCTGACCCTGACGACGCAGGCTTGCGAAAAGATCTACCGTGCCGGCAGCGGACATGCGGGTGTCGCCGTTTCGATCACGGCCGGAACGCGGGCGCGGATCGCCTGGCTGCCGCAGGAAACGATCCTGTTTGACCGCTCGGCGCTTCGGCGCCGTCTCGATATAGAACTGGCCGAGGGCAGCGAGGCGCTTCTTCTGGAGGCAACGATTTTCGGCCGTCGGGCGATGGGCGAAGTCGTTGGAGAGGCGCTGTTCCACGATCGCTGGCGGGTACGCGTCGACGGCAGGCTGATCCATGCCGAGGACTTTCGTATCGGACCAGACATCGCGGGACAACTCGGCAGCCCGGTGGTTGCGAGCGGGGGGCGAGCCGTGGCCACGCTGCTGATGACCGGCGATGGGGCCGAAGGACTGCTCGAACCGGCGCGCGCGATCATCGGAACGAACGGCGGAGCGAGTTTCTGGCGCATCGGTCCGACTGGCAAGCTTCTTGCCAGACTTGTCGCAACGGACGGCTACGCCCTGCGGGCGCAGCTGATCCCCCTAGTTGGCCTGCTCAACGGACAGGCAGGACTGCCCAAAATTTGGACAAGCTGAGAGTGACGCAATGAATTTGACGCCTCGGGAAAAGGACAAGCTCTTGATCGCCATGGCGGCGATCGTGGCCCGAAAGCGGCTCGAGCGCGGGGTCAAGCTCAACCATCCCGAGGCCATCGCGCTCATCACCGACTTCGTTGTCGAAGGCGCACGCGACGGGCGCTCGGTTGCCGACCTGATGGAAGCGGGCGCGCATGTGATCGGCCGCGACCAGGTCATGGACGGTATTGCCGAGATGATCCACGACGTACAGGTGGAGGCCACCTTTCCCGACGGGACCAAGCTCGTGACCGTCCACGAGCCGATCCGCTAAATTTTGCGAAGGAGCATTGAAACGATGCGATTGAGACGACTTCTGACCCCTGCGCTTGCAATGCTGGCAGCAAGCGCCACGCCCGCCTTCGCGCATCTCGACCCGGCCGATCACGGCTCGTTCATGGCCGGTTTCACACATCCGCTGTTCGGCACCGATCACGTGCTGGCGATGGCCGCCGTCGGTCTGTGGGCCGCGATGCTGGGCGGTCGGGCGATCTGGGCCGTTCCGGCATCGTTTGTTGCCGTCATGGGGATCGGCTTCCTTGCCGCCATGGTCGGCATGCCGCTGCTTTTCGTCGAGCCGACGATCCTCGCATCGGTCGTTGCCATCGGCATCCTTGTCGCGTTCGCCGTTCCGGTCCCCGTGCCGCTCGGCATGGCGATCGTCGGCTTTTTTGCACTCTTCCACGGCCATGCGCATGGCGGCGAGATCGGCGAAGCGGCGGCCATCGGCTACGCCTTCGGCTTTGCGCTCGCCACAGCCCTGCTACACGCCGCCGGCGTCGCTGCCGGCCTGGGGCTGGGTCGCGCTTCCGGCAGCAAGGCGGGCCGGTCGATCAGCCGCATGGCGGGTGGGGCAACCGCGCTCGCGGGCGTCTGGCTGATGGTCGCGGGATGACGGCGCGATGATCCCCGGAGAAATCATCCCAGCAGCGGGCGAGATCGAGCTCAATTCGGGCAAGGCCGCAGTCCGCGTCAAGGTTGCGAACACTGGCGACCGGCCGATCCAGGTCGGCAGCCATTACCATTTCTTCGAGGTCAACGAAGGCTTGGCGTTCGATCGCGAAGCCGCGCGCGGCATGCGGCTCGACATCGCAGCCGGCACCGCCGTACGTTTTGAACCTGGTCAGGAACGCGATGTGACGCTGGTGCCTATCGGCGGAGCCCGCCGCATCTTCGGGTTCCAGCAAAAGATCATGGGCGCGCTCTAGATGCCCATGGCTTCAGTCCGTCGCGTCGGCGTCCGCGGGCTCTTCTTCGTCCGCAGTCGTCTCGTCCGCAGTCGTCTCGGGCGTAGCGCCAGCCGGTGCTGCGCCTGCGACAAAAATCGTCGCCGCGCGGTTCTCGTTGGCAAATTCGATGGCGACGATGTCGCGCACCAGGATCTGGCGGGAATCCACCGCATGAAAGAAGATGGCGCTGCCTTCGATGGACTGTTGCAGTTCGACGATCTGGTCGGCGAATTCCTCCCGCTTTTCCGTGATGCCGCTATCTCCCTCTCCGACTTCGGGCAGGAAGACGATTTCGACCTCGTCGATGTTGAAGGCGCGGCGGACGATGCGCGCATTGTCCATCGTCGCCTCGATCGCGGCGATGACGCGCTCGCTCTCGTCGACGGCACTCTTCTCCTCGGTCTTCACGTCGCTGCCCACGATGGTGTCGATGGCCCCTTCGCTGTCGAGGCCCTGCGCCAAGGCCGGGTGGGCACCAATCGCCAGCGCGCCGGCCAGGATGACCGCCAGGGGCGTGCGATTGCGGAACTTGGTCTGAGCCATTTCAATGGGTCCTTCGGTCGAGCTTTTCGCCATGGTTCTATCGCGGGGATCTGGTGGACGGCCACCCGTGCCGCAACTGCGAAGCACGTTCTCCCTAACATAAAAAAACGGCGCGGGTCCAAGCCCGCGCCGCTTTGTCGCTACTCGAAAAACACGTTACTCGACATAGACGATCAGTCCGCCGTCGGCGCCCATTTCGGTCGCGACCACATCGTCGGCGGCGACGTCCTCGGCCTCGAGCGCGGTGGTTACGGCCGTATTGGCCTCGAGCGCGGCCTGAAGCTCGGTGATCTCCGCCTCGCTCTCGGTCTTGGCCGTCGCGAGGGCCGACATGTCGGCACCTTCGAGTTCGCCGATCTTGATCACCTCGACGCTGCCCACCTCGGACATCGCTTCGATGGCCGTCGTGCTGGACGCGTTGCTTTCGATCGCCGACAATGCACTGTCAAAGGTGGCTTGCGAACCGATTGCGGCGGTCGTGCCGGCATCGGTTTCGGTGTCGGTCATCGTGCCCGTGGTCGTATCCGTGCCGGCACTGCCGCTCGCGCCCGCCTCGACATCCGTATCGACGCCCGCACCACCGTTGACGCCTCCGGTCACGCCCGTCTCGGCGTTGACGCCGCCGGTCACTCCACCGCCGACCCCCGTCTGGGCGAGCGCGGGGGCAACCATCATGGATGCGCCCATCAGGGCGGCGGTCGTCAGTCCAATAATCCGTTTCATCGTGAAAGTCCTCTTTGGTTCGATTTGAAATCTGTCCCTTGCTCACGATCACCGCTTGGAAGCGGCTGGAAGGGAAATGTCGAACCAGGCGACCGGTTGCAGGCGGATCGGGGTCATTCGCTGGTGATTTCGTGGCAGCACGTTGTGCAATGTGGCGCGAGCGTGTCGAGCCAGCCCCAAGCCCTTGGCATCATTGAATCTGCAGGAGCCTTCCATGCCTAGCCGCCTCTCCCGTGCTGCCTATGCCCGCATGTTCGGACCAACCACCGGCGACAAGGTTCGGCTGGCCGACACGGAACTGTTCGTGGAGGTTGAGCGCGACTTTACCGTTTACGGCGAGGAGGTGAAGTTCGGCGGCGGCAAGGTGATCCGCGACGGCATGGGGCAAAGTCAGGCCGCGCGTAGCGAAGGCGCTGTCGACACCGTCATCACGAATGTGCTCGTCGTCGACCATACCGGCATCTTCAAGGCCGATATCGGGCTGAAGGACGGGCGCATCCATTCGATCGGCAAGGCCGGCAATCCCGATACGCAAGACGGGGTGACGATCATCGTCGGTCCGGGCACCGAGGCCATTGCAGGCGAAGGCAAGATCCTCACCGCTGGCGGTTTCGACGCACATATCCATTTCATCTGCCCGCAGCAGATCGACGAGGCCCTGACGGCCGGCATGACGACTATGCTGGGCGGCGGCACCGGGCCGGCGCACGGCACGCTCGCCACCACCTGCACGCCCGGGCCTTGGCACATGGCGCGGATGATCCAGTCCTTCGACGCGTTTCCGATGAATATCGGCCTCTCGGGCAAGGGCAACGCCTCGCGGCCGAAGGCGCTTGAGGAGATGGTGCTTGGCGGCGCCTGCGCGCTCAAGCTGCACGAAGACTGGGGTACGACCCCGGCGGCGATCGACTGCTGCCTGACCGTCGCGGACGATCACGACATCCAGATCATGATCCACACGGACACGCTGAACGAAAGCGGGTTCGTGGAGAACACGATCGACGCGATCAAAGGACGGACGATCCACGCTTTCCACACCGAAGGGGCAGGCGGCGGCCATGCACCGGACATCATCAAGGTGTGCGGGTTCGACAATTTCATCCCTTCCTCCACCAATCCCACGCGGCCCTATACGGTGA
The DNA here is from genome assembly GCF_024105655.1 of Aliihoeflea sp. 40Bstr573. GTDB lineage: Bacteria > Pseudomonadota > Alphaproteobacteria > Rhizobiales > Rhizobiaceae > Aliihoeflea. Next base: position 38,990 of record NZ_JAAAMH010000020.1, on the reverse strand, counting down.
ACACGATCGCCGAGCATCTCGACATGCTGATGGTGTGCCATCACCTGTCGCCGTCGATTCCCGAGGACGTCGCCTTCGCCGAAAGCCGCATCCGCAAGGAGACCATCGCGGCCGAGGACATCCTGCACGACATGGGCGCGTTCTCGATCATCTCATCTGACAGCCAAGCCATGGGCCGCGTCGGTGAAGTGCCGATCCGCACCTGGCAGACGGCCGACAAGATGAAGCGCCAGCGCGGGCGGCTGAAGGAGGAGGCGGGAGACAACGACAATTTCCGCGTGCGCCGCTACATCGCGAAATACACGATCAACCCGGCCATCGCGCACGGACTGTCGAAGGAGATCGGTTCGGTCGAGGTCGGCAAGCGCGCGGACCTGGTTCTCTGGAACCCGGCCTTCTTCGGCGTGAAGCCGGACATGGTGCTCGTCGGCGGGACGATCGCAGCGGCGCCGATGGGCGACCCGAACGCCTCGATCCCGACGCCGCAGCCGGTGCACTACCGGCCGATGTTCGGCGCCTTCGGCAAGGCGATCACCAATTCCTCCGTCACCTTCGTCTCGAGGGCCGCGCTCGACTATGGACTCAAGGATCGCCTCGGCGTCGAGAAATCGATGGTCGCGGTCGAGAATACGCGCGGGGGGATCGGCAAGCGCTCGATGATCCTCAACGACGCGACGCCGCATATCGACGTCGATCCGGAGACCTACGAAGTGCGCGCCGATGGAGAACTCCTGACCTGCGAGCCGGCGACCGTGCTGCCGATGGCGCAACGCTACTTTCTGTTCTAGCGTGCCCCGGCACCCACGGGAGGTATCATGATCTACGTTTTCGCCACGCTCACCATCAAGCCCGACACGCTCGAGCATCTGCGCGAACCGGCGCGCATCTGCCGCGAGGCAACTTTGAATGAGGATGGGTGCATGGCCTACGACCTTCACCTGGACATAGCGAACCCTGAGCGGCTTGTGTTCGTGGAGAAATGGGAGACGCGCGAAGCGCTGACGGCGCATTCGAAGTCCGCCCATGTCGCCGCCTGGCGGGAGGCGAGTGCGCCGTACCTGGTCGAGCGCAGGATCGAGATCGTCCATCCCGAAAAGGTGGAGAACCACTGATGTACCAGGCCGTCGGATCACCCGGCTCGCGGCTGACGCGGGTCACCTGGATGCTTGAAGAACTCGGCCAGTCCTACGAAGTCATCAAGGCGAAGATGCACACGGAGACGATGCTTCGCTACAATCCGAGCGGGAAGATGCCGGCGCTGGCCGATGGCGACGTGGTCGTCACGGATTCCGCCGCGATCGTCTTCTACCTCGCCGACAAGCACGCACAGCAAGGCATGGGCGGCACGACGCCGGCTGAACGGGCCGAAATCGCCTCCTGGATGTTTTTCGCCCAGGCCGAACTCGAAGCTCCGCTGTGGAACAGGCTGAAACACGCCTTCCGCCTGCCCGACGATCAGCGCGCCGAAGTCGGCCCCTGGTGCAAGGCGGAATTCGCGCAGGAGATCGGCAATTTCGAGAAGCGTCTCGGCGACCGCGCGTTCGCGACGGGCGACCGCTTCACCGCCGCCGACGTGATCCTCGGCCATTGCGGGCAATGGGCGCGCGGGGCGAAGTTCGAAATCGGTTCGGACCGGATCAACGCCTATTTCGACCGGGTCCTCGCGAGGCCGGCGCTCGCGCGCGCCAAGGAGCGCGAGAAGGAGGCTTCCGCCGCATGATGTTTCGCGCAAACAGCGTGGTGGAGACGAACGCGCGCGGCGACCGCAAGATCGCCGGCACGGTCACGCTTGCCCATGACGAGCGGCACCTGCGCCGCAAACTGCTGATCCTCGACAATGGCGCGCGCGTGCTGGTCGACCTTCCCCAGCCCGTTGCGCTCCATGCCGGCGACAGCCTGCTTCTCGACAATGGTGCGCTGGCGCAGGTTGCGGCCGCTGAGGAAGACCTCATCGAAATCCGCCCGCGGGACCGGCTTCATCTCGTCGAACTCGCCTGGCATATCGGCAACCGACATCTCGCAGCGCAGATCGACGAGGACCGCATCCTCATCCTGCGCGACCACGTGATCGAGACGATGCTGGAGGGGTTGGGAGCGGGCGTTCGCCACGTGCGGGCCGGGTTCGAGCCGGTGCGCGGCGCCTATTCCGGCAAGGCCCACGGGCACGACCATCATCATTCGCACAGCCACGACGATGGCTGAGCCGCTTCACGCGCTGCGGCTGATGGCGTGGCTGTCGCCGGCCTTTCCGGTCGGCTCGTTCAGCTACAGCCATGGGCTGGAGCGGGCGGTGGCGGACGGCCATGTCGATGATTTCGGCGCATGGCTCGACGGGCTGATGCGGCATGGCACCGGGTGGAACGACGCGGTGCTGGTGGCCGAGGCCTGGCGGCGCGGGCGCGACGGCTGCGAGCTCGGTGACCTTGCCGAACTCGGCGAGGCGATGGCAGGTTCGGCGGAACGGCATCTGGAGACGATGGCGCAGGGGCAGGCCTTTGCGAAGGCGGTCGCCGGATGGACCGAAGGGCTCGCGCTGCCGGCAAAAGCTCCCTACCCCGTCTTCTTCGGCGCTTCGGCAGGATTCAACGGACTTGCGCTCGATCAGGCGATCGCGGCCTATCTGCAGGCCTTTGTCTCGAACCAGATTCAGGCCGGAATCCGCCTCTCTCTTCTCGGCCAGGAGCGCGGCGTGGCCCTCTTGCGCGAGATGGAGACGACGATCCTCGACATCGCTGCGCTGGCGGCCGGCTCCACCATCGACGATCTCGGCGGCGCGGCCTTTATCGCCGAAATCGCCGCCATGAACCACGAAACCCAATATTCGAGGCTGTTCCGCTCATGACTTCTTCCAACGGACCCTTGCGAGTCGGCATCGGCGGGCCGGTCGGCTCTGGCAAGACGACGCTGACCGAAAAGCTGTGCAAGGCGATGCGCGAGCGCTATTCCGTCGCGGTCGTGACCAACGACATCTACACCAAGGAAGACGCGATGGCTCTGGTGCGCCTGCAGGCGCTTTCGGAAGACCGCATCCTCGGGGTGGAGACGGGCGGGTGCCCGCACACCGCCATCCGCGAGGACGCATCGATCAACCTGCAGGCGATCGACCAGCTCACCGCGCGCATTCCCGGTCTCGACATCGTCTTCATCGAATCGGGGGGCGACAATCTGGCAGCGACCTTTTCGCCCGACCTCGCCGATCTGACGCTTTACGTCATTTCGGTCTGCCAGGGCGGCGACATTCCGCGCAAGGGCGGGCCCGGCATCACGCGCTCGGACTTTCTGGTGGTCAACAAGGCTGATCTCGCGCCTTACGTGAACGTCGATCTCGACCAGATGGAGCGCGACGCGAAGAAGGCGCGCGCGGGAAAGCCCTTCGCCTTCACCGACCTGTCGCGCGGCAAGGGTGTCGCCGAAATCGTCGACTTCCTCGTCGAGCATGGCGGATTGGATCAATTGCGCCAGGCAAGCTGAGGGTTGCGCCGGCCGGCCGGGCGCGACATGCTGGGCCAGATTTGCCGATCAGGAGAGCGCCCGATGAGCGTCACCCAACTGGCCGACACGCGCCGCCCGAACCTGCCCTTCTACGAGGAGCGCTGCGACCTTGCCGCCGCCTTCCGCTGGACGGCGCGGCTGAACATGCATGAGGCGGTCGCGAACCATTTCTCGCTCGCCGTCGACGAGGGCGGGACGCAGATCCTGATCAATCCGAACCTGATGCATTTCTCGCGCATCAAGGCGAGCGATCTGCTGTTGATCGACGCCAATGATCCCGACACGATGAAGCGGCCCGATGCACCCGACCCGACCGCGTGGGGCCTGCACGGAGCGATCCACCGCAACGTGCCGCACGCGCGCTGCGTCATGCATGTCCATTCCGTTCATGCGACCGTGCTCGCCTCGCTGGAGAATTCGCTGCTGCCGGCGATCGACCAGAACTCGGCGATGTTTCACGGCCGGCAGGTGGTCGACGCACATTATGGCGGGCTCGCCTTCGAGGAAGAGGGCGAACGCTGTTCCCGCCTGTTCGCCGATCCGAAGGCCAAGGTGATGGTGATGGGGAACCACGGCGTGATGATCATCGGCGAGACGGTGGGTGACACGTTCGACCGGCTCTACTATTTCGAGCGCGCTTGCGAGACTTACATCAAGGCGCTGTGGACCGGCCAGCCGATCCGCCACCTCTCCGACGAGATCGCCGAGCGCGTGGCGACGCAGATGGACAATTATCCGGTGGCATCCGCCAAGCGCCATCTCGACGAATTGAAGGCGATCCTGGACGAGGAAGGCTCCAACTTCCGCAACTAGTCTAAGAATCGAAAAGCCGGCCGCGATCATTCGCGGCCGGCTTTTTCAATGTCGGCTATCAGGAGCCGAGATGCTTGGCGATCATCGCGCGGGCGTCTTCGACCATGGCGTTGGCGTCCATGCCCTTGCCATTCATCTCCTCGATCCAGGCGTCGATCAGCGGCGCGGCAGTATCCTTCCAGCGCTGGGTTTCGGCCTCGTCGAGGGTGATGATGTTGTTGCCAAGATCCTGCGCGATCTTCAGGCCCCGCGCATCGCCCGAATCCATCACGCGGCCGAACATGGCGGCGGCCTCGATACCGGAATTGGCGTCGATCACGGCCTTCATGTCGTCGGGCAGCGCGTCGTAGGACGCCTGGTTCATCGCGAAGACGAAGGTCTGCGTGTAGAGGCCCTCGTCGCCGGTGAAGCCGGTGTGGTTCTTGACGAGTTCGGAAACGCGCAGCGATGGTGTCACTTCCCAAGGAATGGTCGTCGCGCCGATCACGCCCTTCGACAGCGCCTCGGAGACGGCCGGGACGGGCATTCCGACCGGCGTCGAACCCAGCGCTTCGAGCATCTGGTTGATCGTGCGCGAGCCTCCGCGGATCTTGACGCCCTGCATGTCCTCCAGCTTCTCGATCGGGTTTTTCGAATGGATGAGGCCCGGGCCGTGGGTGTGGAAGGCGATGACCTTCATGCCCGCAAACTCTTCCATGCAGTATTTTTCGCAATATTCATGGAAGGCCTTCGAGGTCGCCTCGCCCGTCGTCACCATGAAAGGCAGCTCGAAGGCTTCCGTTGTCGGGTAGCGGCCCGGCGTGTAGCCGATGACCGTCCAGATCATGTCGACCACACCGTCGGCGACCTGATCTACGAGTTGCGGCGGGGTGCCACCGAGCGCCATCGCGTCATACTGCTCGATCTTCAGGCGACCGCCGGATTCTTCCATAACCTTGGCGCCCCAGGGCTTCAGCGCCTCGGCCGGAATGGTGGCCTGCGGCGGCAGCATCTGGTGAAGGCGGAGCGTGATTTCCTGCGCGCCGGCGACGCTGGTGAAAGCTGCAACGGCGACAAAGCCGGCAGTCAAGGCTTTCAAGCTAAACATGGGTTCCTCCCTAAACATGTCCTATGATTGTTATACGATAGAACTTTCCGGCTTGGAAGCCGCTGGCCGACGCCACTTTCGCATGGTAGCCACACGCGCCAGGATTTTTGTTTAGAGGACTGCTATGACCGCGACAGCCAAACCGCCCTTCCGCGCCGACCATGTCGGGAGCCTCTTGAGGCCCCAATCGGTCAAGGATGCGCGCAAGCGGTTCTACGAGGACAAGGCGATCGCCGCCGAGGAACTCGAGGAGATCGAGAACGCTGCGATCGACGAGGCGATCCGCATGCAGGAGGAGGCCGGCCTGCCGACCGTCACCGACGGCGAAATCCGCCGCTCCTTCTGGCACTATGATTTCATGGGCGGGCTCGACGGCTTCGACATGGAAGAGCGTGCGCCCGAAAAGGGCGTCGCCTTCGCCGGCGTCAAGCTGCGGCCGGTCTTCCCGACGATCACCGGCAAGCTCGACTTTCCCGACGATCACCCGATGCTCGACCATTTTCGCTACGTCGCCTCAAAGACGAAGGTGATGCCGAAGATCTCGATCCCCGGTCCGAGCTGCTGCCATTTCCGCACGGCCAAGGACGACATCCACCCCAAGGAATATCGCGACGATCCCGAAGCGCTCTTCGCGGACCTGTCGAAGACCTATGCCAAGGCGGTGAATGCGTTCTACGATGCCGGCTGCCGCTATCTGCAGATGGACGACATCTTCTTCGCCTATCTGTGCGACCCGAAGCACCGGGCGGCGCAGAAGGAACAGGGCACCGATCCCGATTGGCTGATCGAGCAATATGCGAAGATGATGCACGACGCGATCAAGGACCGGCCGGACGACATGGTCATCGGCATGCATATGTGCCGGGGCAACTTCCGCTCCACCCACGCGGCTGAAGGCGCATACGACCCGGCGGCGGACGCGGTCTTCAACCAGACCGGCGTCGACATCTACTTCATGGAATATGACAGCGAGCGCGCCGGCGGGCTCGAGCCGCTGCGCCTTCTGCCGAAGGGACGCAAGCGCGTGCTGCCGGGCTTCATCACCACCAAGACCGGGGAGATGGAGACGCTCGACGAACTGAAGCGCAAGTTCGACGAGGCGGCGAAATATGCCGATCTCGAACAGCTCGGCATCGCGCCGCAATGCGGCTTTGCCTCCACCGAAGAAGGCAATTCCATCTCGTTCGACAACCAGCGCCGCAAGCTCGACCTCGTCGTCAAGACAGCCGAGGCGATCTGGGGCGGGGTCGCGAAGTAACGTCGTTCTTCATTGCCGCTTAACCATGCCTCGTGCAGAACGATGGTACGGGGACATGGTTTTGCGGGAGCTTTGCGGATGGGCGGGTTTTTGAGGCGTGCGTTGGGGTCGCCCGTTGCGGCGCTCCTCGCGCTTGCGGTGCTTGCGTCCGCATGCTCGACCTCGGTTCTGCCCGAACCGCCGCCGCCGATTCCGTCGGAGAAATACGCGGCCATCGTGGTCGACGTCGGTTCAGGCCGTGCCCTCTACTCCGTCCACGCCGACCAGTTGCGCTATCCTGCCTCGCTGACGAAGATGATGACCATCTTCATGATGTTCGAGGCGCTGGATTCAGGGCGTATCGACAAGCAGACGCTCATTCCCGTCTCCGACCATGCTCGCGGGCAGGTGCCAACCAAGATCGGCTTTCGCAAGGGCGAGACGATCGACGTCGACACTGCGATCCGCGCGCTGATCATTCGCTCGGCGAACGACGTGGCGGTGGCGACGGCCGAGTTTCTCGGCGGGACCGAATCCAATTTCGCGGCGATGATGACACAGCGCGCACGACAGATGGGCATGAGTTCGACCACGTTCCGAAACGCGTCGGGCCTGCCCGATGCCGGTCAGCAGACGACGGCGCGCGATATGGCGTTGCTGTCGATCGCGCTCAACAAGCGCTTTGCGCACCACTACCACTATTTCGCCAATCGCGAATTCAGCTATGCCGGCAAGACCATTCGCGGGCACAACGACCTGCTTGGCCGCGTGGCGGGCGTCGATGGGCTGAAGACGGGCTATATCCGCGCTTCGGGCTTCAACCTTGCGACCTCGGTGGAGCGCGGGGGGCGCAGACTGGTGGCGGTGGTGATGGGCGGCGAGACGGCCAAGAGCCGCAACTCGCACATGGAACAGCTCATCGAGCAGTACATGCCGATGGCCGGATCCGTGACGGCCACTGCCGCACCGCGCCCGGTGCCGCAGCAGGCGCTGCTCGCGCCGATGCGCTGAGCTTTCGAGGCCTCAAACGCACGATGCGGCGGCGCGGCCCCAATTCGCGCCGCCGCATCGGAGCGTCACCGCATCGATGGCGCTCGATCTGCCTTCAGCGGCCGGCGTCCATGTCGGCAAGCTTGGCGACACGACGGCGAAAGTCCTCGTCGGTCGAGAATTCGGCCTTGAGGTAGGATTCGACCAGATCCTTGGCGAGCCAGGGCCCGACGATCTGCGCACCGATGCACATGACATTGACGTCGTCATGCTCGACCGACTGATGCGCAGAATGGACATCGTGGCAGACGGCAGCGCGGATGCCCTTGACCTTGTTGGCGGCAATCGAGGCGCCGACGCCGGTGCCGCAGACCATCAACCCGCGCTCGGCTTCACCGGCGGTGATCTTGTCGGTGACCTGGCGGGCGATGTCGGGGAAGTCCACCGGGTTGGGATCGAACGATCCGACGTCCTCGACCTCGTGACCGAGGGATTTCACATATTCGACGATGGTGGACTTCAATGGGAAGCCGGCATGGTCAGAACCGATTACGATGCGCATTTGGACTCCAGTTCTTTGATCTTAGCGAAGCATCGAGGGAAGCCACAGGACGAGGCCTTCCCAGAAGGTGATGATGACGAGCGTGGCAAGAAGCGGCACGTAGAAGGGCACCAATGCACGCAGCAACTGCCTGAGCGAGACGTTGGCAATGCTCGACAACAGGAACAACGACAGCCCCATGGGCGGCGTGAGCAGGCCGAACATCAGATTGAAGATGGTGATGATGCCGAGGTGAACCGGATCGATGCCTGCCAGTATCATCGGCGGCGCGATGACCGGAACTACAAGCAAGGTCGCGGTCGTTGAATCAAGGAACATGCCGGCAATGAAAAAGATCAGGTTCACGATGATCAGAAGCACGATCGGATTGGTCGAGAACTGAAGGATCCAACGCGCGAAATCCTGCGGTATTTGCTCCACGGCGAGGATCCAACCGAACAGGGCTGCGACCGCAACGATTATCAGGATCGCGCTCGTGCTCTTGACGGTCAGAATCAGGGCCTGCCAAAGGTGTTCGAGGGTAAGGTCGCGATAGAAAATCGCACTGATCGCGAGAACGTAAACAACTGTCACCGCAGCAGCTTCGGTCGGGGTGAACAGTCCGAGCAGCATTCCGGCGATCATCAGAACCGGGGCCAGCAGTGCCGGAAGCGCCGGCAGCAGATCGCCCCCCAGTTCTCGCAAGGTCGGCCAGCGCTCGGCGCGGGGCAGGTTGTAGCGGTAGGACAGGAACACGGTCGTCAGCATCAGAAGCGCGACGCAGATCAGCGCCGGCACAATGCCTGCAAGAAGAAGCTGAACGATCGAGACGCTGGTGACCGAGCCGTAGACGATCAGCGGGATCGATGGGGGAAAGATCGGCCCGACGACCGCGGACGCGCCGGTGACGGCCGCCGAGAACGGCCCCGTGAACCCCTTCTTCTTCATTGCCGCGATCTCGATACGGCCAAGCCCGCCGACATCGGCGAGCGCCGCACCTGACATGCCGGAGAAGATCAGGCTGGAAAAGATGTTGACCTGTGCGAGGCCGCCCGGGAACCGGCCGACGGCAGTGTCGGCAAAGCGGAAGATGCGGTCGGTGATGCCGGCCGAGTTCATCAGATTGCCGACGAATATGAAGATCGGAACGGCGACCAGGGGAAAGGAGTCGAGCGCGTAGGTGATACGCTGGACGAGCAAACCGTAGGGCAGGCCTTCGATCAGCACATAGGCGATCGAGGGAACGAGAATGGCATAGACGACCGGAAAGCCGGCGATGAACAGGACCAGAAAGGCGCCGATGACTGCAAGACCCATGTCAAAGCACCTTGGTTTGTTCGCGCGGCGGATGGCGCAGGTCGATCAGATGGCCGAGTGTCGCGGCCGCGAAGCCGAAGAAGGTCGCGCCGAGGAACAGCCAAAAAGGAATCTTGAGGGTCGGCGTCGCGTTGTTGAGGTTCCGGAAGATGGTCTGCCAGGCGACATAAGCGACGAAGCCCGCTGCAATGACTGCGACCGCTGTGATGACAAAGGTGAGCACCTTGCGGAGCACTGTTGGCATCGCATCCAGAAACTCGGCCATGACGATGTTCTCGTGATCGAGCACGACCAGCGGGAAGGCGGTAAAGACCAGCACGATCAGCAGAAACCGTGTGAACTCCTCCGCGCCGATGATTGCGGCGCCGAACACGTCTCGCATGATGACCTGCGTGAACGGCACGGCGACCAGCGCGACAAGCACGAGCACGCAGAACGCGCCCAATGCGCGCTTGACGATGACCATTTTCTCAACCCTCCCGAAGGGCCGGCGGCGGTCGGCGCCGCCACCGGCAAGCAAGACTTCAGCCTGCCTTACTCGACGGCTGCGATCTGTTCGATATACGTCTGGTAGGACGGGAAATCGGCACGGATCTGCTCCAGCACCTGGCTGCGGAAGGCTTCGAGATCGAGGCCTTCGGCTTCGGTGATGACGGTCATTCCGTGTCCCTTCACTTCCTCGACCAACTGGGCCTCGGACTCGGTCGCCAGGGCGAGCGATTCCTGCGCCTCACGCTCGAGCACGTCGGTGATGGCCTGACGCTGCTCTTCTTCCAGTCCCTGCCAGACTTCCTCATTCACGAAGACGGCGAGGACGGCCTGCATATGGCCCGTCATGGCGATGTGCGACTGCACTTCATAAAGCTTGTTTGCAGTGATCATCGTCAGCGGGTTTTCCTGGCCGACCACGAGACCCGTCATCAGCGCGGTGGGCAGTTCGGCGACCTCGACCGGCGTCGGCGTTGCGCCGAAGCCCTTGACCATCGATACCCACAGATCGAGCGGGACGGCGCGGAAAGGCTTGCCAGCCAGATCCTCCGGCGACTTGACCTCGAAATTCGACGAGATGTGACGCGCGCCGCGATAGATGCGGCCAATGATCCGCACGCCGCCTTCAGCGACCAGCTTCTCGTTGATGGCCTGCAAGGCGGGCGATGTTTCCGGATCGGTCGCGGCGAGCGCGTGCGCGCCGTCGCGATAGATGAACGGGGCGTTGAATGCGGCGACCTCGGGCACGATGCGAGCGAGCGAAGCGAAGTCATGATGGCCCATCGAAATGGAACCCATGCGCACACCGTCGACCATCTCGGCGACACCGCCGAGCTGGCTGGCAGGGTATACCTGTACCGTCACGGCGTCGTCCGTCGCCTCGGCAATGCCCTCAGCCGCTTCGGCGGCGAAAATGGTCTGGATGTCGCCTTCGGCGCCGACATGGGCATAGCGCAGTTCGGCAGCATGGGCGCCGGCAGCAACGCCGACGGCAACCGCAGTCGCGGCAAGCAGTTTCAGGATGCGCGAATGGAACATTTGAATTTCCTCCCTAGATGGACTGGTCTCGATTGATCGCCGCAGTCTGCGTGAACTCAGCGATGTAGCTCTTGCGGCGGAGCTCATCGCCGATGGCGAAGTGATCGCGCAGGCGGCGGTCGGCGGCATCGCCGTCGCGCTCGACGATCGAGAGGAACACCTCGCGGTGCGCCTCGAAAAGGGAATCGCGGATGTCCGGCACGACCGTCGTCTGACGGCGGCGCTGCACGTGGCTGCGGCGCAAGAGCTCGGAGATGGACTGGTAGAGCATGATCAGAGCAGGGCTGCGGCCGGCCTCGACCAGCGCCATGTGAAAGGCGAAATCCGCCTCGGCGCCGGCCACCGGGTCATGCAGGGTCTCGCGAAGCGTCTGCAACAGTCCACCGATCCGCTCGATGTCGCTGGCGCTGGCGCGGTCGCAGGCAAGGCGGATCGCCTGGCATTCGATCGCGACGCGCGCCTCCATGACATCGTCGAGAATGTCCGGCTGTTGGGCGAGGCAAAAGGTGAAGAAGTCGGTGAGAACCGACACGTCTGCATGGCGAACATAGGCACCCTTGCCGTGGCGGATATCGAGGAAGCCGAGCATTGCAAGCGAGCGCAGCGTCTCGCGCAGAACCGGCCGCGACACGCCGAGGCGCAGCGCCAGTTCGCGCTCGCCGAGCAGCCGGTCGCCGGCGTTAAGCGCGCCGGACAGTAGCTGTTCGCGAAAATACGCGAACACCTTTTCCGTGCCGAGCAGCTCCTCCGCTCCCTCCGAAAGCAATTCGTCCTCCCAGTGGCCTTACAGTGGTCATACCACTTCTGGCGCGAACCAGAAGCCGCGTCAAGAGGGGGCGCGCGTTCAGTGGATCAAGGTGTAAAGCGGCGAACCCAGCTTCGATCGATCCAGTTCTTCAGGAACCAGACCCAACGGCCAGCGACGAAGAATCGGCCGCGCACGGCCACTGCATGTTTCGCGCCGGTGGCAAGGAGTGCGAGATAATTCTTCTGCGGTGACCACGCAAGCAGCGGCCGGCCTTCAGCGCGGGCGCGCAGATTGCGCGCAAGCGGCCGCCCGGCATGCACGGCAAAAACGCCCGCCTTGGGCCGCGGATAACCCGCGATCTCGGCACAGTCTCCAGCAGCGAAAATATCGGGGTCGGACAGGGATTGCAGCGTTGGGCGAACCGCGAGGAAGCCGTTCGCAAGCTGGAGGCCGGTCCGCGCAAGCCAGGCGGGCGGGGCGGCACCGGTCGCCAGAAGGGTCAGGTCGGAGGCCAGACTTCGCCCGTCCGTAAGGCAGACGGCGTCGGACCGGACGGAATCGACGGCCGCGTTTTCGATCAAGGCAATGCGTCGTCGTTCAAGCAACTCGCGGAAATGGTTGCCCAGACGCGGCGGATGGTTTTCCAGAATCGCGCCTGCAGCGACGAGCGACAAGGCGGCTCGCGCGCCGAGGCGATGGTGGAGCGCGAGTGCGATCTCGACGCCTGCCGGCCCACCGCCGACGATCGTAACGCGGGCATGGTCGGCTCGCGCCTGGAGGGCGGGCTCGAGACGCCCAAGGAACGTGCCGATCGGCTTCACCGGCAGCGCGTGTTCGCACGCTCTCCGAATGCGGGCCGTCGCAGGCACGCTGCCGACATCGAGCGACAGGAGATCATATGGGACGACCGAGCCGTCCTCCAGCTCGACCCGCCGCGCGCGTCGGTCGATACCGATGGCCCGGCCGCGGCGAAACGGGATGGCGTGCACAGCGCAGAGCTTCTCAAGGTCGATTTCGAGTTCATCTGGATGATAGTGGCCAGCTATGACGCCTGGCGCCATGCCGGAATAGGCGGTGGTTCGCTCGGACGAAACGAGGAGGACGTGCCAGCCGTCGAGCGGTCGCCGGCCGAACGCCTCGACGATCTGCAGATGCGTATGCCCGCCGCCGACCAGCACGATCTGCCGTTTCACCATTGCCTCCCCCGTCGCTGCGCCGCGAAGGTGGACGAATGCGGCGCGAAACTCCAGTCACCTTCGCGCGGCCAGCGCGTTACATCGAGGCGGTGTAGTAGAAGATGTGACTGCCGACCTTGCCGGTCTTTCGCAGCTTCGTCGACCAGAACGGCGCGACGTAGTCGGCATGATAGTGCGTCGATTGGGCGATCTCGCCGCGCGAGGCCTTGCAGTCATCGTCGCAATTGAATGCGAAGATCGCGATCTTGCGCGCCATGCGGTGCGCTGACCGTTCAGCGAACTCGTCCGGCAGATCGTCGCAAGCGAAGGAGAACTGGCAGGCATTCTTGCGGTGGGCGTTCTGGTAGACGACATCGCAGACGGTATCGGGATAATAGGCGCTGTCGACGCGGTTCAGCACGACCTGCGCGACCATGCTCTGTCCGCGTACGGGCTCACCGCGTGCTTCAAAATAGATCGCCGCCGTCAGGCATTCGATCTCCTTGTTGTAGCTCCGATAGACGGGTTTGTCGGACGTGATTTCCGGCTTCTGCGGAAGAGGCGCCGCCATCGCGGGCGCGAACGCGGAAAGGGCGGCGAAGGCGAAGAGAATCGCCGCGGCTAACGGTCGGTGCATGGTCGCTCTGGGATCGTTAATGACGCGGCGCTTGTGTCAGCGCAATGCGTCCGCAATCCGGAGGTGCGGTGACGAAACCGTGACGATCAGCCATGAGAACGCGGTGATTCGACGCGGCCTGCCGCGCGGCCCCCCGTCCCTTGTCGTGCGTCCGGCACGGTGACGATCGACGAGACAGCCCATCGATTGTTGAAGCGCGCGGCGGGCTCGGCTATGACCGGCGCGACGCTCGCGCTACAGCGGGACGTGTTTCATCGATGAAGGCGAAGTTTGGAGACGATCGATCCATTGACCTTTCAGGGTCAGTCAGGCTAGGTCGACATGGCGATGCACCCGTAGCTCAGCTGGATAGAGTGTTGGCCTCCGAAGCCAAAGGTCACAGGTTCGAATCCTGTCGGGTGCGCCACTTCCGAACGAAACGACGAACGGAATACTGGCCGGTCACCGAACTGGCCAGAGCGCTCTTGCCGCCACTGACCCGGATCGCCTGGCCATCGGCAATAACGCTGCTGATCGGGGCTTCAAAGCCGGCGTGTCCATGTCGGAGATATCAAGGGGCGCTATCCCGGTCCGGTCGTGTCCGGTCAGAAGGTTGGCAACCGGACTAGTTTCGGACGCCGTATGAATCAGCCAGCCAGAGTGCCAGTTTCAAGATCATGAACGTGGGATTGGAGCTGCCGGCCGTCGGAAAGACTGATGCGCTGGCAATGGCGACATTGGGGACGAGGTGGCACCTCAAATCCGGGCCGACCACGGACTCCCTCAGGTTTGTGCCCATTCGGGTCGAACCCGAGGGATGAGCGCAGTCCACCGCGGAATCGACGAGATTGGCTCGGGCATTCTGCACGCCTGGACGCCAGATCAGCGGACACAGTTCCTGCAATCTGGTCGTCTTCCAGTAGCGGTCCAGGTTGTTCACCGCCGACCGCATGCAATTTTCATCGCGGATTGTCGGTTTCCAGCTGAAGGACGCCATCGGGCTCCCGAGTCGGTCGCGAATTCGCGATAACGATATCCTGTTCGTTTCGTCGGGTAACTGCTCGATGCGCACGTTCAGCTGAAATCCCACGTCGGCAGGAACGTAGAGTTGGCGATGTCGTGCGTAGGACAGACCCGTACGCGCTGCAAAGCCAAGGCCAGAGGCGAGCCCCTTGAGGTCCGAGGGGCGGACAACGCCGCTTTGAAACGCACTGGCAACGCGCCGCATTTCGCTCAAAGGGCTCCCATTCATGTCCATCGACACGAAGAAATATGCGCTGGCCACGCGATCCGATTGCTGAGCAGCAACGGAAAGCTCGAGATGCAGATCTCGTCGCGTCGCATGGACCCACCGAAACGCGAACAGACCGTTCGTTGCCGCCGGATCGCTGCGATCGATATCGGCCACCTGCCTCTCGAGGTGATCCTGGAAATACCGACCAAGGGCGTTGCACCGTGCAAACACCTGGTCGTCGGCCTGGGCGTCGAGATGCAAAAGGAGCCGGGTCGTTTCGATGGTGCCGGCCGCAAGGATGAACTGATCGGCCCTGACCTCGAGTGTCTTGCCGTTGACGCTGCGTGCAACGACCGCCTGCAGTCGTCCGATCTCGCGATCAGTCTCGAGGCTGCAGACCGTGGCGCCGAGCCAAATCTCGATGCCCGTCTTCCGCTTCAGCTCCTTCTTCAGCAGGGCGGCTACATTCCGTTTTCTGAAAGCTGCGCATTTGGCCCAGCGCGGTGTGAGCGAAGACGCGCCACCTGCCAGAATTCTCTGCCAGGCGGGCATCGGTATGTCTTCGAAATTATCCGAACTGAGGCCGAAAAGGCGCTCGATCTGTTCGCGATAAGGTTGGAGTTTCGCAACATCAAACGGCCAGGCGGGCTGTCCGATGTAGCTCCTCTCGCCGGTGTCTTCATCCCTCAGCGGGATCGTTCGTCCACCCCATTGGCTCGACGACCCTCCTAGTCCGCGATAGCGGCCGGTCATCGCTCTCACATATCGACCAGACGGATCGTCGATCTCACTCAAGGCTTGAGCCGCGGGGTCAAGCTGCTCTTCGCCGCTTTCGACGACGATCACACGATGGCCGTTCTGCGCCAGACGACAGGCAGCGAGAAGACCTGCCATTCCGCCACCGATGACGCATATCTGCGTTGCGACCTTCGTGCGTTCACAGTCGGCAAGAGCCAAATTCACGACGGACATTGCTGCGATCTTTGTTCGGAGAAGGCGGGGAAAGTTCTGCTCATCGTGCGAAGAGCCTTGAAAGCGGCTCGATGTTCGGGCCCTCGCCAGCAGCGGATCCCCTCGCCTACCAGGACGGCCAGGTGAAACAGTACCGTAGCAGCGCGCCCGTGATGGCGTGCAAAGTCGACGACCCTGTTGGTGGCGCACAATGCAAAGAGGAACGGGTTCGCACGGGTGTCACCACCAATATGCGTAGCGGTGGCTTCAGGGACATATGCGATCTTGAGCCCCGCTTGCCTCACGCGCCGCATGAAGTCGACCTCCTCGCTGTAGAGAAAGAACGACTCATCCCATTGAGGCACGAGCTCCCGCGCTCGGCCGGAAATCATCAAGATGGCGCCCGTCGTCCAGTCCACGGCACCGCCTCGGTTGTAGACCCGCGTCCCGGAGACGACTTCACCAATATCGAGCCGAGCGGAAAGCGTGCCACCAAGGATGGCTTCCGCCCAAGCCGCCATGAGGCTCGGCTCGCGCCGGACAGACAATGACAAAGTGCCGTCTTCGTTGAGAATGCGCGGCGCCACCACCCCTGTTTCGGGGCCCAGACGATGCTGCAGACAGCTGATGGCGCTGCGTGAGACGCGGATATCGGGATTGAGCAGAAGCACATCCGACTCTGTGCCAACAGTCGCGAGCGCAGCGTTGATTCCAGCTGCATATCCCCCGTTTCGCCCGGTTTCGATGATGCGGGGCTGCAACTGATGGCGTGCGGCTATCTCAACTGAATCGTCCGAGGAGGCATTGTCCACGACGATGACATTGCAGTCGGGCACGTCTACCAGTCCAAACTGAAGCGAAGACAAGAGCTGAGGCAATACGGCAGCGCTGTTGTAAGTGACGATCACGACTGCGAGCGGCGTGACGCCAGGCGGGCAAGGATCGGCTTGTCGTGCCCGCTCTGTCGCTGCCCTGGCGTCGACCCTGGCCCTGGGCGGCGAAAATTCCCCCTGTCCTCTTCCCGGTACGATAGGGGAGAATTCGTCTGTCGAGCCACGCTTGCTCACCGAGGAGAACCTCCGGATGTCGCCCTTGGCCTGGAGCCCATTCCGCCCGTCTTGCCGCCGACCTCCTTGACGAAGAGGACCAACAGCGGCATCGCCGAATACAGATACCGTCTCCAAAGGCGTTTCGGATCAGACGCCAACCGGTGTAGCCACTCAATGGCCATGACACGCATCAAGGCCGGCGCGCGTTTCTTGCGGCCGGTGAGAAATTCCAACCCGGCCCCGATGCACAGTCCGACGCCGTGTGCGCGTGGGTCGCAGGCCAGCATACTCGCGATCTTCTCCGACTGCGGTGCACCGATGGCAATCAGCGTGAACCGCGCAGGTTCTTGGGCAACGAAGTCGACACATTCTTGCAGGGCCGCCGGGTTGGACCACACTCTCGATGGTGGGACATGCGAACGAAAGCGCAGCTCCGGGAATGCTTTTGCCATGTCCGCGACGACCCCCCCATCCGCTGCAATCAGAGTGACCCGGTCGCCGCGCCGGACGACCGACCGAAACAGGGACTGAGTGAGGTCCGAGCCCGTCACCAGCGGCAGTTCGAGTGAGAGGAGGCGCGCCAACAGGCGGATCGGCCTGCTGTCGCACAGAGACATCCATGCGTCGGTGTATAGGGGAAGAAGCGCCGGGTTCTTGTTCAGTCGCACGACATGATCGACATTCGGCGTAACGATGTAGCGGAATGGGCTTGCGTCTTCGCTGCATGAAAGCATGCGCACGACCGCCTGGTGCGTCACGACGTCGAAGGGCGTGCCCATGAAACGTCGTCTCGCCTTGCCTGCAAGCGCGTCTACGCTGAAAATCCCTGAAGTCTCAGTGCTGCCATGCATTGGAGCCTCCCGGCGGCCAAGCCGCGCCAGCGACGCCCGGACCATCAGCTGCCTGGACGCGATTCGAATGTATGGCTGCACAGGCAGCAAAGACATCTGCCCAAAAGGTTCAACGCTCTGTCCAAAGGAGGGGATGAGGTACGCCGGGATTGTCCATTGTTGATCTGCGGACCACCCCCATTTCGGGTGTCCGGCCGATTGGCGCATCCACGGGTTCCGTTAAACTGCGACAAGCTGCAATCCGAGGCAGGAGCTACCGGAAATGCTTTGCACCCTCTCTCTGTCCGCAGCCTACCTGGCAAGCGCGGCATTGGCGGTTCCAACACTGGTCTACTGTGTCCAATGCGTCGCTGGGCTGCTGCCGGACCGCGCCGTCCATCCCCGGTACAGCGGTCCCCGGCCGACGGTGGCAATCATCGTGCCGGCTCACAATGAGGAGGTCGTGATCGCGCAGACGCTCGCGTCGGTTCGTCCGCAACTGCGACCCGGCGACCGCCTCCTGGTCGTTTCCGACAACTGTACGGACCGGACCGCAGCGCTGGCTGCCGAAGGCGGGGCGGAAGTGCTTGAACGCACGGACCCCGTGCGTCGAGGCAAGGGATACGCTCTGGATGCCGGCATGCGCTTCCTTGCGGCGTCTCCCCGTGACCACGTCATGATCATTGACGCAGATTGCGAACTTGACGAAGGAGCGATCGACCATCTGGTTTCGATGGCCGCAGCCACCGGCGAACCAGTCCAGGGCAGGAACCTTATGAAGGCGCCATGCGATGCCCCTTTGGAGACCCGCGTTGCGGAGTTCGCATACCTGATAAAAAACATGGTGAGACCGGTCGGCATGAGCCGGCTTGGCCTTCCCTCCCCGCTGATGGGGACAGGCATGGTCCTCCCCTGGCATATCATGAACAAGGCGGATCTGGCACACGGACATATCACAGAGGACATCAAGTTCAGCATCGACGTCACCCAGGAAGGACATTCCCCCGTCTTCTGTCCGGCCTACGGCATCGTAAGCTACTTTCCTCGCTCAAGCGGCGGCACTTTCTCGCAACGTCAACGATGGGAAGGTGGGCACCTGAAGATGGTGGGAACGGCTTTGATGCACTTTCTCAAGCCGAGCTCGATCAAGACATGGCCCGCGTTCTTCCTTCTCCTCGACCGGATGGTTCCACCCATAACCCTTCTGTTCATGATGCTCGCTGGGCTCACGCTGCTGACGGCTCTCCTGGCATTTGCCGGCGCCGGCAGCGGGCCCCTCGCGGTCTCACTGAGCAGCCTGATGTTTTTCCTTGGGACAACGTTCTTGGTGTGGGTTGCACGTGGAACGCAGATACTGCCGATTTCTCTGGTCGGAGCTGTGCCCCTGTTCATCCTGCAAAGAGCAGGAGGGTACTGGAAGTTTGCCACCACCGGTCTCGGTCGCGGATGGATTCGAACTGAACGGACGAAAGAACGCGACTCGTTCTGATCACGGGCGCAGTGCCTGCCTGCGGGTACCTCATGCGGCTTGAATCAGTTCAAACCGCGTTCAGCTGTCGCAGGATCTGGGGTTCACTTCAACCAACGGTCGCTGGCCTCACCGTAGACGAAGGCCAAGTCTTCCCGGCCAGCCCTTGCAAGCTGGTGATATTCCTGCATGGCCGCCTTGGCCCCTTGCGCGATTTCCCGGTGGTACCGGCTGGCGCGGCGCAGCCCGTAGAGAAATTTCTTGTATTCGCAGTAGCGCTTCAGGCCGCTGATTGCGTTCGGATCATCTCCAAAAACCTTGAAGCAGATGTAGGCGTAGTTGAATATGTGACAGAAGCCATATGCAAAACCGCCTGCTCGGCGACCTGGAAAAACATGGTGGTGAACACGGGCTCCAGGCGCCACTGCAAGAAGTCTGCCGGTCTTCAGGGTCCTTAGCGAAATATCCTTGTCCTCATGTTGTGAGTACCCGACGCGCGAACCAAGCGTTTCATCGAAGCGCAAATCCCGAGCGACCTCCGTTCTGAAGCTCATGCGATAACCTCCCATGGTCGGCACGAAGGGCACGCCGATCCCCAGGGCGCGCGCCCGTCTTTCCAAGATGGCTGTGCGAAGACGCCCATAAATGTGGAAGGGCTCAGGGAAGAGTTTGTCTTCGATCACGTTGCGGATGCGGTGAACGTGGCGCTGCTCTACGAAGCGAACGGCCTTTCGCGGTACGACCTCGCCGGTTTCCACAGGGGAATGTTCAACCTCAATGGCGGTAACGCCTCCGATGAGTTCATGAGAATCGTGGGCGTAGACGGCCAGAACCTTCTCGGCCGTATCGGAAAACCAGAACGCGTCATCATCCGGAAACATCACGATCGGTTCCTTGACGCGTTCCGTGCCCCTGTTCCGCTGATTTGCGAGATTTGCTGCATCCGACTGGATGACTTCAATCGGCACCGGCGTATCGGCGGACAGGGACAGACAGAATGCGCGCACCGCTGCGTGATCATCGCTGCAATCGACCACCACGATCCGAGCGGGTCGGGCTCGCTGCTCGAGAAACAGAGGGATCGAGATCCTCAGTGCACTGAGACGGTTCCGGGTGGCTACCACGATCGCATAGGCAAGCATCAAGCCGTCTCCTTACCCCGCCACGACGCTGGACGCAGCGGCATGGGCGCGCGACGCGGAAGGATGGCGGGCGCATGCGGCGACCGCCTCGCTCCGCAACGGCCCGCCGGGCGATATTGGAGCCACCCCCAGACCGCACATCGTCTCGCAAGATTCTCGCAATGTATGCGCGGGGGCTAAGTAGGGGTATCTCCCCGAAGGTGCATGCCGACCATCCCTCCGAGGAGTATCCGCTACGCCACGAGCGCTCATTCCGTCTTGAGCCGCGAAGCAGCCTGGAGCCGGTGAAAATCTACCTCATTATGCGGTGCTGAAACGGCCCAACGGATGAAGAACGATCCATTGCTGTCGGAAAGACGCGCTGGTTGAATCGAAGCGACGAAGAAGCAGGAAGGGGAGACCCGTGTTCCTTCCCAAATCTCCCACAGGCCAGGCGTTGGCGATCCAGCGACAACCGCTTCCTGGCAGGCAAAGGAGCGCCGGCGTTCCGCGCTCGGAAGTGGGTTTCAACACGGCTCATATAGACTCTTCGGACAACGTCCTTGCACCCGAGGCAACGGCCTCCGCCCGCGTATCTTCAGGACTTCAATATCCCAGCCATGACCTTGCTGCGGCGGCTGAACCCGGCAGCCCGCACCGCTCGGCGCTTGCGGCCCAAATCAGGAAGAACGAGAGCGCTGGCGGTCTTGCCTGGCCGATCGGCATATTTCTCTGCGCGCTGATCGTACCCTGGATCATCCCCGTCGGCACGATGAGCATGTCGGTGTGTCGCTTCATCCTTCTGGTGTCGATGGTCCCGTGCATCATCCGATTGCTGACCGGCTCCGCGCTTCGAATCCTGCCAGCCGACATCGGCTTGGTTTGCTTCTGCGCCTGGGCTGCCGCTGGCCTTGCAGTAACGTATGGGCCCGGACCGGCAATTCAGCCTGCCGGGATGCTCTTCATCGAGACGATGGGGGCTTACCTGCTCGGCCGCTGCTTCATCAGAAATGCAGCTGACTTCCACGCAATGGCACGGTTGATGACCGTGCTCGTGATGTTGCTGGCGCCCTTTGCCATCTATGAATGGCTGACGTCCAAAAACCTGATTCTCGTCGGTTTCGGCTATATTTTCCCGACGCCTGCCGCCCTTTCTGAAACGCGCCATGGCTTCACGCGGGTACAGGGTCCCTTTTCGCATTCGATCGAGTTTGGGGTCTTCTGCTCCAGCGTGCTCCTGTTGTCGGTCCTGTCAGCTGCGCGCCGTGGCAGGGCTCGTTCCAGCTTCGTTGCAGCCGCATGCGTGGCCGGATGTGCCCTGTTGTCGATGTCGTCGGCGGCCACGGCCATCCTCATATTGCAGATCGGCCTTCTGGGATGGGATCGGATCTTGCGCACTCTCGCAGCCCGCTGGAAGCTTCTGGGCGCCCTCATCTTCATGGCCTATCTGGTCGTCGAATTCGGGTCGAACCAGACGCCCGTCCAGTTCTACATCTCTCGCTTCACCTTCGATCCGTGGACCGGCTGGTGGCGCCTGGCGATCTGGGAGTACGGATCGGCGTCGGTGCGGAACCATCCCATGTTCGGGATCGGCTTTGAAGACTGGCTGCGCCCTTCCTGGATGTACTCGGCGAGTGTCGACAATTTCTGGCTTATAACAGCGATGAGACACGGCCTGCCGGCCGTAATCCTTCTGATGGGATCCTGCCTCTGGGCGCTGGGTTCCGTGGCTTTCCGCCATGACCTCGATGGGGAGCTGCGGCATTACCGGTTCGTATATATTGCGACTGTCGTGGCCTTCATGCTGGTCGGCTGGACCGTACATTTCTGGGGCTCGGTCTACGCTTGGTTCATGTTCCTGCTGGGTAGCGGCAGCTGGCTACTGGAATCGCCGCGGCCTGCGAAACGACAGGCTTCATCGGCAGCCTTGATTGAAGCCATGCCGGCAACACCCAGCCAACGTCTCAACCGGCTCGAATCCGTCTCTCCTGCAAGGAGCGCTCACCGACATGCGTGATCTCGACCACATCTTCCTCACCAGATTCAATCTCCCGTCGGGTGGACATGAAAGCCTTGTTCGTGCGCAGGAAGGATGGCTGCAACAGCGGGTTGAACTGTTCGAAAAGTACTGTTTGCCCTCCGTTCTGACCCAGACCTCGTCGAACTTTCACTGGATCGTCTATTTCGATCCGCAAAGTCCCGACTGGCTTCGCCAACGCATAAGTGAATGGCGGAGGAACAGCGTCCTAACGCCAATTTACCGGGCCACTGTCGTTCGCAGCGAGATGCACGGCGATATCCTCGGCGCCATCGGGCAGCGAGGAGGCGATCTCCTGACGACCAATCTCGACAATGACGATGGTCTGGCAAGCGATTTCGTGGATAGGTTGCAGGCGGCACCCTACTCAGGAGTTCGGACCGCCATTTATCTGGCGAACGGCCTCATCAAGCACGAATCCCGGGTGTTTACGCATGAGGATCGCTGCAACGCGTTTTGCTCGGTTCGGGAGAGCTGGGAAGACCCGATCTTCTGCTGGGCAGCCCCACACAACCGGCTCCAGGAGATCATGCCAACGCAGGTCGTTTCCGGAGCGCCCGCCTGGTTGCAGGTGGTCCATAGTCGGAATGTGAGCAACAGGGTGCATGGGAAGTTGACTTCCCCTGCACTGTACAGGGAGAGCTTTCCAGGTCTTCTCGACGAGGCCCGAACGCCATCGACTCTTGACAAGGTCTTCGACGCCGCAGCCGCTCGCCCAGCAAGGATGGTCCGCGAAGCCGTGCGCCGCATGACAAAGGCAACTGTTCATGGAGTCTTCGGCGTCGAGGGCCTTGATCGTCTGAAGCGCGGTTGGAAACTGGCAGGCGACCGCCTTGGCCGACGCAGTCACGAGGCTACGAAAGCCAACGGCCGATGACGGTGCCCTGTCCACGACCTCGGCAAGATTCATCGACGCCGGGAGCCCGTTGCGAATGTCATGAGAAAGCGCGAGAGTGTTTGCCGACCGGCCTACCACTCCCCGTAGCGGTTCCACTTCCAGATTGAATAGCGCCCGCGAAGGCTTCTGACCAAGCGTTCCAGCAGAAATACCAGACGGGTGTGCGACCATCCCGGCTTCATCGCGATACGGCGTTCCAGCCCGGACCAGCCCGGCACGCTATGAACATCTGCGACAAGGCCACGAACAACCTCCTGCAGGACGGGCACCTGAGCGCGACCTGGCCCAGGCCGATCGAACTGTCTCTTCGCGATCTCCACGACGTTTGCAGCCAGCCCTGCGCGTGCGCTTTGCTCGAGAATTGGCGCTTCTGGCAATTGTCCTGCCAAACCGGCGAACAGAATGGTGAAAACGTCCCGACGTTCAGTGACATCGCACAGGCAATCGACCTCCCTGGACGACAGGCTTTCTGCGTGATCGCGATGCCACGCCTGATCCGCTCCATGGATATATGCCACGTCGCTGAAGGCAGACATTCGCAACCACATCTCCATGTCATGCGCATGGGCGAGTTGCTTCTGTCCGCCGACCCGATCGACCACCGATCGGCGCATCAAGGCTTCCGGTGAGGTGATGACATTCGTCGACGTGCGGCATCGATCCGAAAGCCAGAGAAGGCCGGGCCAGATCGTCCAGCTGGTCGGCCTTTCGCGCGCCGCTGGAAGTGCTTCACCATCTCGGAAATGCAAAGGGCGTCCATAGACCAGGCCGACCGACGGATAGCGGCGCATGACCGCTATGGCGCGCTTGAGCGAGCCGGGCGTCAAAAGGTCGTCGGCGTCGAGCCGTACGAGAAACTCGCCTTTCGCCCGTGCGAGCCCGTCGTTAAAAGTCTGTACCGGCCCGCAGTTTCTTGGATGGGACAGGACCACGATCCTTGAGTCCTGTCGCGCAAGCTGGCGGGCAACCGCCAGGCTGTCATCTGTCGAGGCGTCGTCGACAATGATGACATCGACGATCGCTTCTTCCTGTCCAAGCACGCTCGCGACCGCACCGGGAAGATAGCGCGCGTAGTTGAAGCACGGGATGACGACAGTGACCGTGCCCTCCGGCAAAGCTGTCGGAACCGCTTGCACCCGGGTCTTGCGAGCTATGGCGGGCTCGCGCTCGGCAAGCGCGGCATCCGTTTCCCGATCGACCACGCTCGAAGATGAGGGGTGCGATACGCTCATGGCAGCGCACGCGAAAAGGCACGTCGGGCCGAAGCCATGCCCATCACCAGCCTGAACTTTGCCTCCTCGACCACAGACGATCCGAGTGACGGCAGCCAGCTTGCCAAAGGTGCCGGATTGGCGATCGTATCAGCATATACATCGATGAGACGCTCGGCAGCACGGTCGAGGTTGTATCGTTCTTCGGCAAGGTGCCGACCCAACTGGCCAAGTTCCAGGCGCTTTGCGGCGTCGTGAAGCAGTGGTTCCAGGATTGCCTTCAACTCCGCCGCCCCGCCTCCCCCGTCGCCGAACCAACCCTGATAGAGAAAAAGACTGCTGGTTTGCGGATCGAAGAGTTTCCAGAAGCCTCTTTTGCCCTGCACGACGAGCGGCTTGGAGAATGCCAGTCCCTTCAACGCGGAGCTGCCCATTCCGAAAACGACATCGGCGGCTTCGTAAGCATCCCGCGGATCGCTCAGCGACCCGGTCACGATGATGACCTCTCTGCCGAGGCGGCGATTGACCACTTCTGCTGCCCTCTCGACATCCGCGCGCCCCTCGCCATCACCGACGATCAGCATGCGCACCGGCAGCCTTTCGGCCAAATCGCCCGCAACGGCAACGGCTTGCAAGACGCCCTCGAGCTTCTCGTGTTCGAGCGCCAGACGGCAAACGACCGAGATCACGAGCTCGTCTTCGGTAAATCCCCATCGTCGTCGTGCCTTCGCAACATCGCGGACAGCGTTCTTCCTGACGTCGATCGGTGGCTCCATCACCATGGCGTTTGCCCGGCGCACCGCGCTGTCGGCGAGTTGGTGCGTGCCCACGAACAAGGGGATATGCCGAGGCAGAGACGTCATCACTTCCATTGATAGGACAGTCATGACGACAGGTGTCCCATTGCGAAGATGCGTGCCAAAAGCGGCTTCGATGCTTGGGCGCCACTCATAAGCGTGGATCACATCGACATGCAGGCGTCGTGTCAGTTCCATCAGATGACCTGCCGTGCGCGCTGAGGGATAGTACGACTTGACCGGTGTCGGCACGAAAGGAAGCCCCAGTTCCTCGATCACCGTGACGAGTTCACCAGTTGGAGCCGTGATCGTGACCTCGTGCCCACGATCGCGGACCGCGGCGGCAGCTTCGATCGCATTGAGCTGGCTGCCGCCCATGGCGAGTTCGTGTGGATAGACAAGAATGTTCATGCAGCAGCCTTCCTTGCCCCGGCAGAGATCGCTTCGCGGTAGAAGGCAAGGACGTCCGTCCTCTCCCGTTCGAGCGTGTAGTTCTCCAGCACGAACTGCGATGCGCGCGCACCTCGCTGCGCGCACCAGCCGGGTTGAGCCCGCTCACGTCCAATTGCCTCCTCGACAGCTCTTGCAAAACCCAGAACATCGCCGGATTCCACAGGCTTGCTAAACTCGGCTCGAAAGAATTCACTGCCGCCGAACCCCGAACTGCCGATCACATAGTTTCCGCAGGCCATTGCTTCGGCCGCTGGCAGTCCAAAACCTTCCTGATGCGTGAAGGCAAGAAAGATGCGGGACATCCGCAACTGGTCGGCAACGGCCTGATGCGAGAGCCCGTCAAGCGCCACGACGTCCCAGCCATCAAGCGTCCCGCGAGAATGCAGCACGTTCAGGACCTGCTGCGCATCATCCTTGCCGCGACGGGGCATGTAGGTGATCCTGGCAGCCCGTCGCGCGTCGGATCCGCGATTGAACAGCGCCGCATCGATACCAATGTGGACACGCTTTACCGGTGCGCCGGGGAATGCATACTCAAGCAGTTCCTTGTTATGGGCCGATACGGTCAGCATCCCCGCCAGACCCGGGCTCTGCGCGAGCGCCTTCATCTCTGAAGCCGATACATGTTGCCAGGTCAGATGCACGTTCTGGTTGAACAAAACGTACCGGGCGCTTTTCGGCACGTTCGCCAGAAGGTCGGCATCGACCTCGGGTACGACAAGAAGATCGCCGCGCTGCACCTTCGCACTTTGGACGTCTGTCACGCAGGTTTGGTTGTCGAACCAGTCGCAGCGGAAACCTGGCTGCTGGTGGAGCACGAACGCACGCAGACCCGCACTGTTCAGGATGTCCACATGGCGGTAGATGACGCGTATGCCGCCGGCCGGCCGCCGGTAGTCGGGCGTAAGGAAATAGATGGAAGGACGGGGTGTGGCTGCATCGCCGATCGGCAGGCTAAGCCGCTGGCGGCGATGAACCTCGATAGCGTTGGCGATCCTGCGGCAGAAGGCGCGCGGGCCACTTTGTGCAGACCAGGAATTCACAATTGCCATGAGCATACCACCACGGGCCTTCTTGTCCGGCAGGATCTTTATCGTGCCTGGGAGCCAAACGACGCAAATCAGTCAAATGGCGATGGGCCTCGCACGGAGCGTGAATGCCCCTTAGACTTTGGCGTTAGTGCACGGACCCATGCACCCCTAAATTTCACCGGATCTGCGCAAATCCTGCTCCGCTGCGGCGGCAGGCAATGTGGCCCAGGACGCCCATGGAAACCGGCCCCATGGCCCCTCCGCGTCAGTGGGAAAAGTACCTGCTCGCGATCGGCCTGAGCCGAGCCGGCAGCGACTGCACGGACAACAGACCGGCCAGCAGCTTCAGCGAGTACAGGCCGCACGCGCATGTGCAGGCCAATCCCAGCAGGCTGGCGACCATGACAGGCAGCAGCGCGAACGCCAGGAGAAGCAGCGTCGATGCTCCCGTGAACAGTCCGATGAGCCTGAGGTTGTCCGGCGACCAGCGGAAGCCGCACATGATGCGGACGATCACGTACACGAGGCCGCAATGCCAGACATAAAGGCCGAAAAAGGCGATGCCGGCCCCCATGATCCCAATCTGCATGACGAGAAACCAGGCCAGTCCGACGTGGACGACGGTGGCAGCCACTTCAGTCCAGAAGAATGTCCGGTTGGCGGCGCGTGCGACGATGATGAACCCCAGCGGCCAGGCCAGAATTCGCAACATCATCCCAAGGCAAATCCAGCGGAGCAGATCGACCGCGGACAGGAACTCGCCGGAGTAGAGAAGGGAAAGGATCACCGGGGCTAGCGTGAGGGTCGCCAGAACTCCCGGACCCGCCAGCAAAATGCTGACCTGTACCTGTTCGTTGACCAGGCGATTGCATGCCTCGTCATCGTCGCAGACAGCAGTCAGGCGCGGGTAGAAGTCGGCAGCCATGGCCTGCAGGATGAAGCTCGCATAGAGGCCGCCAACGGTCCACGCTGCCTGATACAAGCCGGCTGCAAGCAGACCGTCATGATGGAGAACGATGAGCCTGATAACGTAGGCGCTGCCGAGCGTCAGCACGCCACTGACCATGAAGACGAATCCCAGCCGCAGCAGAGCCAGGGTTTCCTTACGCATCTCTGGCCATCCGATGGCCAGGGATGCGACCACGATCTTGCGGCTGTACCACCACGACGCCGCCACCTGCACCACGGCCATCAGAACCAGCGCAGGCGCGATGCCGTCGCTGCCCCACCAGTAGATGAGTGGAACGCCGATAAGGGTGCTTGCTGCGGCCCCGATCGTGTTCATCCAGGCAAGGTCCGCGATCCTCCGGTGGCCTTGCACGACGGCAAGCTGCCCGCCGGCGATGAGACGAAAGGCTATCGCGAGGCCAAGCAGGACGGTAGCCCCCTGCAATCCCTCCCCCACGGTCATGCCGGATATCAATGGAGCGATGAGCGCGAATCCGGCTCCACCCAACAAGGCAAGGACGAGCGAGATGCGCCGCACCACGATTGTCGTCAGCGCGATCTGGCGTGAGTCGCCGCCGCCTTCTGCGTTGGCGATCTGGCGCACGCCGCTGGTCTGAACCCCAAGTCCGCTCAGCGTCTGGCCAAGATCGAGCATGGAGTTGTAGAGGCCGAACAGGCCGACGCCAGCTGGCCCGAGCAGGATCGCAAAAGCCTTGTAGCGGATTATCGAGAAGACGATACTGATCAAGGACGACGCTCCGATCAGCGCCGTCGATTTCACGATCTGCTCACACGATCCGCTCTGCGTCTTCGTCGGCGCTCCGTGCAAGTTGGCGGAGCGTGCAACAGCGTCGGTCATCACAGCCGATCACTTGCCAGCGAAGCATCGTCGGATGGCAGTCTCGATTCCGCGGAACAGGCAGCAAGTCCAGCTCGGGTGCCACGCGCATAGCCTGGCGAGAAGAATTCAGCTGCGTCTTCAAGGCGTGATGCAGTCATGACGGAATTTCTCGCTGTCGCTGCTGGACGGTTCCCGCTCGAACAGATCGTCGACTTCAACGACGATATCGCCAACATCCTTGTTGCGCTCAATGTGAAAGCTTTCTGGCCATCACGCCATTCCCCCAAAAGGGGAGGGAGCGAGGCCGACTCCAGAATGCAAGCGCTGTCCAAGAAGCCAAGTGCAAGCCACGCACCGCGGTCAATCTGCACGATCATCGTCTTGCGCAGCACACGAGCTGGGCCGGCACATGGCCTTCGCACAGATCTCCTCACCACTTCGACGTAGGCGCTAACGCATTTGCAGTGATTTACGGCTGCTGAGCTCTGGATGACGATAAGCCCGGATCAACCAGGAGCCGCGCCATGTTTCACGTCTGCAATCGCACCGACGCGGGCTTCTCGCAATGATGGTCTCCGTCGAACTCGGCGACGGCGTCGTGATCCACCATCCCGATCTGGTCAACATGTACGGGTGCCGCATCGGAGCCCGAACCAAAGTCGGTACGTTCGTCGAAATCCAGCGCAACTCATCCATCGGTGAGGACTGCAAGATCTCCAGCCACAGCTTCGTCTGCGAGGGTGTGACGATAGGAGATGGCGTGTTCATCGGCCATGGGGTGATGTTCACCAACGATCGCTACCCGCGCGCAGTCAACGCGGATGGTTCCCAGCAGACCGACAAGGACTGGCAGGTCATTCCCACGAATGTCGGCAGCCGTGCATCGATCGGCAGCAACGCCACGATCCTTGCCGGCATCACCATTGGCGTCGACGCGCTGGTTGGCGCAGGCGCGGTCGTCACGAGAGACGTGCCAGACCAGGCAATCGTCGCCGGAGTTCCCGCCGTTGTCGTCGGATGGAACGAACATGTGCAAACGCGTCGGCAGCTTGCGAGGAGCGCACCATGATCGGGATCGCAGTCGTGGGCTACGGATACTGGGGCCCGAACCTCGTGCGCAATCTGGCCGACATCGCATCGACGAAGCTGGTCGCGGTCTGTGATCTTCAGGTCGACCGGCTGCTTCAGGTGCAGGCGCGCTATCCCGGTGTCAGGATTACGGACAATTTCGACGACATTCTCGCCGACCCGGCGGTGGATGCGGTGGCGATCGCAACGCCCGTGGCTTCGCACTACCGCCTGGCGATGGGCGCCTTGATGGCGGGCAAGCACGTCTTCGTCGAGAAGCCGATGGCAGCGTCGGTGGAGGAAGCGCAAAGGCTCGTCGACGAGGCCGCTCGCCGTGGGCTGGTCATCGCGGTCGACCACACGTTCATGCACACGGGCGCGGTCCGAAGGATGCGCCAGATCGTCGAAGAGAGCCTCGGCGAGGTCTACTACTACGATTCCGTCCGCGTGAACCTGGGCTTGATCCAACGCGACGTGAACGTCCTTTGGGATCTGGCCGTACATGACCTGTCGATCATGGACCACGTGCTGCGGGAGCGGCCGGTCGCCGTATCGGCGACGGGCATGAGCCATATCGCCGGCAGGCCGGAAACCATCGCCTATCTCACCTTGATGTTTCCAAGCCGCCTGATCGCGCACATCCACGTCAACTGGCTCGCGCCGGTCAAGGTCAGGCGAACGCTGATCGGGGGCAGCAGCAAGATGATCGTCTATGACGACCTCGAGCCCAGCGAGAAGATCAAGGTGTACGACAAGGGGGTTGTGCTGTCCGAGGCCGAGACCGGCAGCGAGCTCTACCAGGCACTCGTTGGATACCGTACGGGCGACATGTGGGCGCCGAAGATCGACGTCTCGGAAGCTTTGGCGACGGAATTGCGCGAGTTTGCGGACTGCATCGAGAGGGGGGCGACACCCGTTTCCGATGGCGAGTGCGGCCTGCGCATCGTTCGCATTCTGGAATCCGCGACGCAGTCACTTTCCCAGCGCGGACGCATGATCGATCTCGAAGATGCAAGGAAGGTAGCATGATCCCCTTCCTCGATCTCAAGGCGCAATATCAGGACCTGCGTGAGGAAATCGAGCCTGCGGTCCTCGCCGTGCTGGCGTCGGGCAACTACGTTCAGGGCGAGGAAGTTGCCAGGCTCGAGAGCGAATTCGCAGACTATTGCGGAGCGGCACACGCGGTCGCGACAAACTCGGGCACGAGCGCATTGCATCTGGCGCTGCTGGCGGCAGGCATACAGCCCGGCGACGAAGTCATCACCGTACCATTCACCTTCGTCGCGACCACGTCCGCGATCTGCTACACCGGCGCAGTGCCGGTATTTGTCGATATCGATCCGGAAACGTTCAATATGGATCCGGCGTTGATTGAAGCCGCGATCACGCCGCGTACCAAAGCGATCCTGCCTGTCCATCTTTACGGACAGATGGCCGACATGGATGCCATCCTCGACGTTGCCGCCCGTCACGGCCTGACGGTCATCGAGGATGCCTGCCAGGCACACGGCGCCGAATATTACGGGCAGCGCACCGGCAGCTTCGGCGCGTCTGCATGCTTCAGCTTCTACCCGGGCAAGAATCTCGGCGGCTGCGGGGAAGGCGGCATCGTCGTGACGGACGACGACGAACAAATGCGCACCATGCGGATGCTGCGCGACTGGGGTCAGAGCAAGCGGTATCACCACATACTCAAGGGCTTCAATTATCGGCTCGACAACATTCAGGCGGCAGTGCTGCGCATCAAGCTGCGGCATCTCGATAGCTGGACAGAGGCGCGCCGGGACCGGGTCGACACGTATCGTTCACTGCTCCAGGGGTCGAGGCGGGTCACCGTTCCGACAGAAGCGCATGGTCGCCGCCACGTCTATCACGTCTTCGCCGTTCGAGCCCAGGATCGCGATGCGCTGCAGCGCGGACTTCTGGCGGCAGGCATTCAAACCGGGCTTCATTACCCCGTGCCCGTACACCTCCAGCCCGCACACGCCGACCTGGGCTACCGGCAAGGCGACTTTCCCCAGGCGGAGGCCGCGGCCCAGCAAGTGCTGTCGCTGCCGATCTATCCCGAGTTGACGACTTCCCAGATCATGGAAATCGTCCAGGCGGTGGAGCACTCGGCATATGTTGCATGAATCTCCTTACACCGGTCGCATCGTTGGAGCGGTACATGGCCGCAATCCGGCGAAGCAGGACCATGGTTTCGAGCGGGAGTTCGCCACGACGCTGACTGGCAGCTATGATCGCGCCGGACTGATTGAGCTTTATGCCCGCTTTGCCACCAGCGACGGCGCGCTCGACGCGATGATGCGCCGGACGATCCTGATCGCGCTGGCTCACAGGTGCGGAACGGGGGTCACCATCGGTACGGGCGTCGGCTTCAAGCATCCTGAAACCTTCGAGATCGGCTCAGGAGTCTTCTTGGGCGCGCAGAGCTACATTCAGGGGCGCTTCGACGGCAGATGCATCATCGGAGACAATGTCTGGATCGGCCCACAAGCCTATTTCGATGCCCGTGATATTGTCATCGGTCATTCGGTCGGCTGGGGACCTGGCGCCAAGGTCCTGGGATCATCGCATACCGGCATTCCGGCCGAAATTCCGGTCATCGCGACCGACCTGAGCATCCGTCCTGTCAGAATCGGCGACTGGGCCGACATCGGCACGAACGCGACCGTCCTTCCCGGCGTCACGGTCGGCAAAGGTGCGATCGTCGGCGCCGGTGCCGTCGTGGTCGACGACGTCGCGCCATTCGCCGTCGTCGCCGGGGTGCCGGCCAGATTCCTCTACTGGCGGAAGGGATCGGGCGCATCGCGTCGGCAACTGGGCTCGGAGGAGGCACAATGTTGAAGGGCAAGCGTATCCTGATCACGGGCGGCGCCGGCCTTGTCGGCTCGCACATCGCCGACCTGGCTGCGCTCGAACAGCCTGAGAAGATCATCGTCATCGACAATTTCGTGCGAGGGCGCCGCGAAAACCTGCGGCACTGTCTGGACCGCGTGCCCATGGTCATAGCGGACGGCGACATTCTCGATACGGAACTGCTGGCAGAGTTGTTCGAGGGCGTCGACATTGTCTTTCACCAGGCGGCGATCCGGATCACGCAATGCGCCGAAGACCCTCGCCTCGCCTTCGAAGTTCTCGGAACCGGTACGTTCAACGTACTGGAAGCCGCGGTGAATGCGGGCGTGGCCAAGGTCGTCGCCGCTTCTTCGGCGTCGGTGATCGGGCTGGCCGAACAGTTTCCGACCACGGAGAAGCATCACCCCTACAACAACCGAACGATCTACGGAGCGGCGAAGGCCTTCAACGAGGCGTTGCTGAGCTCCTTCGCGGAGATGTACGGACTGAACTACGTGGCGCTGCGATACTTCAACGTCTACGGTCCGCGAATGGACGTCCACGGCGCCTACACCGAGGTGCTGATCCGGTGGATGGAACGCCTGTCGGCCGGGTTGCCGCCACTCATTTACGGCGACGGCCTCCAGACCATGGATTTCGTCCATGTGCGCGATGTCGCGCGGGCGAACATCCTGGCGGCGAAGTCCAGTCGCACCGACGAGGTCTACAACGTCGCAAGCGGGGCTGAGACAAGTCTGGCCGAACTGGCGGCCATGCTCGCCAAGGTGATGGGGTCGCAAGCTCTTCCCGAGCATCTTCCGGCTCGCAAGGTCAATGCGGTGACACGGCGACTGGCCGACATCAGCAAGGCGCGCGAGCAGCTTGGATTTGTCGCACAGATCGAACTTGAGGAGGGGCTTCGCGATCTCGTCGACTGGTGGCGATCGGAACGCGCGCATTCGGTGGCGGCAGAATGAACGTCCAGCGAACAGTCATTCCCGTCGCAAGACCTGTTCTCGAGGAAGCCGAGGCGGATGCGGCACGGCGGGTCATACTGTCGGGTTGGGTCACCCAGGGGCCGGAAGTCGCAGCGTTCGAACGGGAGTTTGCCGCGCTGGTCGGCGCCCCGCACGCCTGTGCCGTCTCGAATTGCACCACCGCGCTGCATCTGGCGCTGAAAGCTGTCGGCGTCGAGGCCGGCGACGAGGTCGTCACGGTCAGCCACACCTTCGTAGCGACCGCCAATGCGGTTCGTCACTGCGGTGCCGTGCCAGTGTTCGTCGATATCGCCCCCGGCAGCTTCAACATCGATCCGGAACTGATTGCCAATGCGATCACGGCGCGCACAAGGGCGATCTTGTGCGTCCATCAACTCGGAATGCCGTGTGATCTTCAGGCGATCGTCGACATCGGCATAAGAAATGGCGTTCCCGTCATCGAGGACGCCGCATGTGCGATCGGCAGCGAGATCTTGTGGGGCAGTTCGTGGGAGCCGATCGGCAAGCCGCATGCCGATATTGCGTGCTTCTCATTTCATCCCCGAAAGGTGATCACCACCGGCGATGGCGGCATGCTCATCACATCGAACCCGCATTACGACCGGAACTTCCGTTTGTGGCGACAGCATTCCATGAGCGTTTCGGACACGGTACGGCACGGATCCGCGACCGTCCTGTTCGAGGAATATCCGGAAGTTGGCTACAATTATCGAATGACCGATGTCCAGGCAGCCATCGGGCGGGTCCAGCTTGGTCGCTTGCCTCAGATCGTTGAACGGCGGCGGCGCCTGGCCGATCTCTACCGGGTTGAGCTTGCAGCGGTGCCGGGCATTGCCGTGCCAAACGAGCCGCAATGGGCGCGCAGCAACTGGCAAAGCTTCTGCATCGCTCTTCCCGAATGGGCCGTTCAGCAACAGGTGATGCAGGGTCTCCTCGACGCGGGCATTTCAACACGGCGCGGCGTCATGAACATTCATCGCGAGCTTGCCTATGCCGATCCGCAATCGCACCGGCAAGGCTCGAAGCTGGAACGCAGCGAGGCCGCCCAGGACCGGGCCATCATGCTCCCGCTTTACACCCAGATGTCGGAGGCCGATGTCGTTCGCATCGCTGGGACCCTGGCGAGTCTCGTGGCCCCGGCCTGACATCGATTGCAGCACGCTTCGGTATTTGGCATCGCTCAAGTTGCGTTCGACCACCTCTTTGAGAATGCCGTCGAGTGGACGATGGCGACCGCCGAGCGCGAGGCCGGCAAGCCGCGGATGTCGCGTGCCGGGTGTCGCTGCTCAACGACACTTGTTCAGCACGATCCCGACGATGTTGGTGACCTGCGAAAGCTCCCTCTCGCAAAAGCTTGCTTCTTCGGAGGTCGTTACCCCGGCCTCCAGAACCAGCAAGGCACAGTCCACGCCGGGAGCGAATGACAAAGCATCGTCATGCTCGAGCATGGGCGGCAGATCGAATATGACGACGTCGAGGCCTAGCCGCCCGACGAGCCGCTCCACCACATCCGGCGTCGCTTCATCAAACAATTGATCACCGGAATCGCCGATGCGGCATGTTCCGACCGCGAGGTTGGAGGAACAGCGCAGGAAGGGTTGCTCCTCACTGCTGTCATCGCGCATGTAGGACACGACGGAACGCTGTCTCGGGAGGCCGATGTAGTTTGCGACTTTCGGCCGCCTGGAATCGAGTTCGACGAGGAGGCTGCGCATGCTGTGCCGCCGGGCGATGCTGAAGGCGAGGTTGATGCTTGTGAGCGTCTTGCCGGAGCCAGCGCCGGGGGCGGTTATTGCAAGCGAGCGCCAACCGTTTTGTAGCATCCTGTGCATGATGCGCGTCCGTATCAAGTCGTAGCCGGCGCTCAGCGGGTCGTTCTGATCCCAGGTGACAATGCGATTTGCCGCCAGATGATAGCGGTCTGGCACGGCGACGGGCAGAGCGTTCCAGACTGCATCCGCAGCCGGAGTGGCACAGCCCATCTGCGATGCTGGAATGGCCGATCCTTCGTGCGAATGGACGGATTGCTCGACGACAGCAGCGCTGCGATGAAGCATCTTGGGATCCAGGGCGTGGATGAAGTTCATGTCGCGCCCAACTTGGGC
This sequence comes from Aliihoeflea sp. 40Bstr573, assembly GCF_024105655.1. GTDB lineage: Bacteria > Pseudomonadota > Alphaproteobacteria > Rhizobiales > Rhizobiaceae > Aliihoeflea. The sequence goes on along the minus strand of NZ_JAAAMH010000020.1, from coordinate 3,568 downwards.
ATTCCTGGCAGGACGCGGCGGCGAGGCTTAGGCAAGACCGGAATCGTCCCGAGCAAAGGCGATTGGAGCGTAGCTGCGACCTGGGACGGACGCCGGATCGTGCGGTTGAGAAATTCGATAAGAAGAATGATGGCGGCGCCGACAGCTCCACCCGTGAAAAGACCGCCCGCGGCGATCAACCTTCGCTTCGTTCCCAGCCCGTACACGGGCGGCGTCGCTCGCTCGATGATGGATACAGTCTCTAGCCCTGCTCCGTTTTCGATCCGCTGTCCGATCAGCGCGTCGCCAAGCTTTGCGACGACCGCATTGTACTGTAGCTGCAGGTTGTCCCGATCGCGCATGAGCGCGCTCAAGGCACGTTCGCTGGCGGGCGTTTGCGCAATCGACGCGCTAAGCGTGTCGACATGCTCGGCGATCTGCTTCTTCTCCTCGGCGATCGCATCCAATCGGTCCTGGATCTCAGTACGGTCCATTTCGACCGCGGGATCGGACGGTGACGCGGAAACCATGTCTGCCCGCAGCCCTTCCCGCAAGGCACTGATCCGCGTCTTCAACGAGGCAATCGTGTCACTGTCCTCGACATAGATCGAACGCTGCTGAATGAGCGCGCGTTCGAGTTCGACAAGCATTTGCCTGGCGGGTGAAGCGGCCACCGCATTGCCGCCTTGAAGCAGCTGATTTCCAATCCGGCCAAGATTGATCTGGCGATTGTAAAGCATTGCCTCCTCCCTTGTGAGCTGGGTAAGTTGTTCCTGCGCTGCCGCCAGCTGTGTGCGACGAAATTCGAGGCTGTCGGGAAGACTTTCTTGATTGGCGTTCTTGAACTCCAGAATAGCAGTCTCCGCCTTTGCGAGCGCACGGCCCAACCTGGTTCTCTCGGTGTCGAAGAATCGGATCGTTTCACCGGCGCGGGCAGCACGGGCATCGGTACTGACCTCGAGCAGCTGTGAGGCGAGACTGTTTGCGACGGCGGCCGCCAGCGAAGGCGTCTGCGCATCGAAGGAGATGCTGACGATGCTTGCACCCGAGCTGTCGGGGTTCAGCACGAAATGATCAAACTGAATGCGCTGGCGCAGATCCTCGATCATGTCCGCGGGCGCGGGTGTCGGGTCAGCGCCTTCGTAGATCCCCAGCCTATCCGCCATGTCCAGCAGGCTGTTGCGGGTCGTGAGCCTCTCGCGAACAACCTGCAGCTGCTCGCGTGCGGTGCTGGACGCCGTCGGAGGTGCGAGTTGCGCTGGTATCGGCGGGTTCTCGATCAGGATGCGCGTTGTCGCGCGGTACATTGGCACGATGAGCAACGCGGCCCCGATACCGATCCCGGCACCGACCAACGCCGACAATACGAGGTAGGGCAACCGCCGCCACGCAAGAGCCAGATAGTATCGAATATCGGAGTCGCTCATGAGGCACCGTTGTCAGCAAAGCTCGAAGGTAGCCGATGGAGTGCCGCCCATAGGAGTCGACCGTTCGGCGGCACCGCCCGCATCCAATAAACCATAGGTCGAATGCATCATTCGGAGGACCTGGATTATGGTCCGAAGCATCGTGGCCGTTGTGATGATGCTCACGCCGCAACCTGAGCCTAGTTATCGGTCGACAGCCGTAGACTGGCGCCTGGCGGTCCACTGCCTACGCCGAATGACGGACCCTGGTGTGACAACGGGTCGAACTGGTCACCTTTGCAAGGCGGGTCACTGTCAAAGTGATCAGGGGCCGACATCGTTTGGCCCATCGCAAATCTTGGCGCCAGCGCGCAACATACAACTATTTCCTACTTATGATAGTTCATCATCTTCTACACTGATCGATTTTGATTGTACTTTATAGCTAGTTTTTGATTATTTATTCATTCTAGATTTCGCGCATAATTCCAGTCGCAGAATATTTTCTCTCAATTCTTATGCTCCTGGACGGCTCGTCTCGCGCCGATGCCAGGCCGCCCCTCACATGAAACTGCTGGCGCCTTGGCGCCTGCTGGAGGCGTCCATGCACGAAGACTTCAATGCGTCGGTGTTGCCCTTTCAATCTGGCATCGCGGACCCTTCACTTGCTGAATTCGCGCTGCCGCAAATCTATCTGCCGATCAAGCGCACGCTCGACATCGCTCTGACCATCGCAGTTGGTCCAATCGCGCTTCTCATCGTGCTGCTTCTCGCCGCCGTCGTTGCCCTCGACGGGCATGCGCCGTTCTACTGTCAGCCGCGCCTCGGCAAGGCCGGCAGACACTTTCGATTGTGGAAGCTGCGCTCGATGGTTCAGGGCGCTGAGGGGAAGCTGTCCGACTACCTCGCGGCCAACCCCACAGCCAGGGAGGAGTGGGACCGCACGCAAAAGCTGCAGCATGATCCCCGCATCACTCCGGTCGGCAGACTGATGCGGAAGTACTCGCTCGATGAACTGCCGCAATTGTGGAATGTGCTGCGGGGGGACATGAGCCTTGTCGGTCCACGCCCGATGTTTCCCGAACAGCGGTCAATCTACCCCGGCAGCGACTATTTCTCTCTGCGGCCAGGGATCACCGGGCTTTGGCAAGTGACGGCGCGCAACAAGTCCTCATTTGCCGAGCGTGCCATCTATGACAGCGAGTACGCGCACCGACTGTCAGCGGCCACCGATGTGAGGATCCTCATCCTGACGCCGATCGTCATGCTGCGAGGCACGGGTGCGTAACTGGCTGGGCATTCGCGCTGGACGCAAAGGATACTGAAAAACCGCCAGAGGCGGTTTTTCGAGGCCTGAATCTGGCTCGGCGATCAATCGGCGACGCTGCGCTCGAGATAAAGATCGTTGATCTTGAAGGCCACTTCCGTCCGATTGGTCGCCTTCAGCTTTTTCATGATGTTTCGCACGTGCACCTTGACGGTGCTCTCGCGCAAATTGAGCTCGAAAGCTATGATCTTGTTGGCCTTGCCACGGCGCAATGCATCGGCGACCTCTGCCTGCCGCAAAGTAAATATGTCGGCAACCGGGCTGACGACCCCCTCACCGGACTCGAGAGCTTGCCGCAGCGATTTGGCGCTGGTTACAGGAACGAACGTGCCGCCTGCGATGGCGAGCTTGATGGCCTTCACGCAAATTTCGACTCCGACCGAAGTGGGAATGTAGCTGCGCGCACCAAGTTCGAGCGCCTTCAGGACGTTGTTCAGATTGTCGCTGTCGGCCAGTACGACAACCGGTACCACAGGGAATTCGCTAGCGAGGGTACGAATTTCTTCGGAGAGGGAAGCTTCGCCGAACTTTCTACCCCCGAAGCTCAGCAGGATGGCGGCGATGGACCCTTTGCGATCGCGCTTGGATTTCCACTCCTGGATCGATCCGTAGCCTTGGACGTTCCACTCGCCGTCTTGCGAGCGAATGCTGCTGGCCAGACACTCCCGATCCAGCGCGCGTGGATCGATGATGACAAGTGACGGGGTCCGCAATTCCGATCCTGCAGCCGGAGACCTCGAAGAACCTCCCCATCTCGCCCGTTTCATGATTCAATCTTCCGGTGATTTGCGGGAGGCTGCAGATGCGGGGACAGGTTGGGTTCTGGGATATTGACGAGCGTTATGTACGGCTGAGC
>NZ_JAAAMH010000002.1 GCF_024105655.1 Aliihoeflea sp. 40Bstr573 | reverse complement strand
GCCGCCAGCACCGGAGGTCTTCATCCCAGCCTTCGCCGCGCGGACGGCCCTGCAAACCCAACCAGCGATGCCGCCCGCGCTGGCAACAAGACCGTCAATGCACTAACATTCCAGCCGGACCCGTCAGTGGGGGCTGATCAGCAGGGAGGCCGTTGCTCAGCGTCATGCAGCTCAATTTGAACAGGCGGGCGCGAAAAATCTCGACCTGACGGTGGATGAAACGCGGCAAGTGGGTGACGCGATCTATCAGTCTGGCACCTACTCGATGACCGTCAACGGGCCGAACGGAGAAATGCCTGTTGCCGGGGATTGGCTTGTCCTGGCCGAGCCAGGGGCTGATGGAAACTATGTGATCACCCGCCACATCTACAATATCGATATGCCGCAACCGGCGCAGTAAGGCTTGATTGACTGTCTGGGCGGCCTTTATCCGATCGGGTGGGGTCGCCCAACGGGAATTTGCGAAGGCCACGGCCAACCGCAACGTCGCCTCAAACTCGAATGCGAGATGAGTTCGGCCCCGATCATCCGAGCCTGGCTGGCAAGTCGTGCACATCCACTGGTCGAACCGATACCGTTTCTTCACTGATTGCGCCGCATTGCCTGGTCCTCATGCCGCGCGCACCTCTGCCATCGGCCGTATGTTCTGGTTCATCCGGAACACGTTCAATGGATCATATTTGCGCTTCACCTCGACGAGGCGCTTGTAGTTGGCGCCATAGGCTGCCTCGACCCGGTCCATTTCGTCCTCGGGCATGAAGTTGATGTAGGCCGTTCCGGCCGCATAGGGCCGTGCGGCATTGAACAACTCGCGCGCCCAGTCGATGCAGGGCCGGTCCATGCGGCTTTCGCGCCAGCGGGCGTGGACGTTCATGACATAGTGCGCGTTTCGCTGCGGGAAGGCCGTCGCGTCGGTCGCGACGCGGCCCGCGGCGCCGCCGACATGGCCGAGGAAGACTTCGCATTCGGGACCGGGCAGGCGCCCGATCGCGTCGGTGAGGACATCGATCGCCTTGTCCGGCAGTTCGGTGAAGTCGTGGCTCTTCCAGTAGTTGCGGGCGCCGGGAGTGAGGAGCGGGTCGAAAGCCTGCTGCCAGGCGACGAACGGGGTCGGGCCCACCACGTCGGCGATCGGCGTTCCGATCGAACGCAATTGCGCCGTCGCCTTCTCGCCCTCTTCGAGGTCGCCGCAATGGCAAATGGCGAGGACGATCACCTCCTTGCCATGCCATTCGGCGGGCAGGAAGGGCAGGGGCGGCGCCTGGCGCATGACGGCCCAGCAGGTGAGTTCGTCGGGGGCGGTTTCGAGCGCCTTGCGATACGCCTTCAGGACGGAGCGCGCCTCGGTGAATGGATGCACCACGAGGCCCGACAGGACCTGCGGACCGACCTGATGAAGCTGGAATTCGAAGGCGGTGACGATACCGAAATTGCCGCCGCCGCCGCGGATTGCCCAGAACAGGTCCGAATTTTCCGAAAGGCTGGCTTTCAACAGTTCGCCGTTGGCAGTCACCACATCGGCGCTCATCAAACTGTCGATGGTAAGGCCGAACTTGCGTGTCAGCCATCCAAAGCCTCCGCCGAGCGTGAGCCCGGCGACGCCGGTCGTCGAGTTGATCCCCGTGGGCACCGCGAGGGCGAATGCCTGGGTTTCCTTGTCGAGATCGGCAAGGAGCGCACCGGGTTCGACCCATGCGCGCCGGATCGACGGATCGACGCGAACCGAACGCATCTGCGACAGGTCGATCAGCAGGCCGCCTTCGCAGACGGCGTTGCCGGCAATGTTGTGTCCGCCGCCGCGCACCGAGACGAGCAGGCCGTGCTCGCGCGCAAAGCGGACCGTGTGGATGACGTCGGACGCACCGGCACAGCGCACTATCAGTCCCGGCCGCCTGTCGATCATGGCGTTCCAGATCGAGCGCGCCTCGTCATAGGACGGATCCCCCGGTTCGAGGACGCTTCCGCGCAATCTGGCCGCAAAAGCTTCGATCTCGCTGGCGCCGACCGTGGTTGTCCCGTTTTCGAGATTGGCGATTTTCGTGTCGCGCATGACCCGCTCCTCCAGGTGACTGGATCCGCCCACCGCCAGGGCCATCGTGCGCCCGCGGCGAAATGCCGGCAAGTCGGATACGCGACTATGGCACTCAACTCTTCGGGCTACCCGCACCGCGTGTGCAGGCATGCATGTCTCTGCCTCAAGCGCTCTGACCAGCCGTAGACGAAACCGACTTATCGTCGGATACTGGCCGGGCCACAATCAATCAGAGCCGGATTCTCCGATGAAAAACATACTCTTCCGAACTGTCGCTGCGGTCCTGGTATCGGGGCAATGCTCCGCCTTTGCGCAGGATTTGGCTGCTGGCGAGAAGCTTTATCAAGGTAGTTGCCGGGCGTGCCATGGTCCCAGCGCTCAAGGCATGGCCAGCTTCCCCAAGCTGTCGGGCAAACCCGCAGAACTTCTGGTCGAGCGGCTGCAGACCTATCGCGAGGGTGAGAAGGTTGGTCCCAATTCCGCATTGATGATCCCCCATGCGACTAAACTGACAGACGAGGATATCGAGAACATCGCAGCCTATATTACGACGTCGTTTCCGTAAGTTTTTCTGCGCGGCCATGCGTGCGATCTGGAGCTTGCGCGCGGATGGATCGTTGCCGCTGCCTTGTGGGCTGCCGGTCGCCGGCCTCACTAAGTATGGCTTGATGTAGCAAGACGCCGGAGTTAGCTTCGTGACCCCCTCCAGGAATGGGGGAGAATTGTACCAACGTTTGAGGCTGCAGCCTCAACAGCACTGGGAGGAGTGAATGTTGGAAAGATCTCTTATTTCAAAGACTTTGCCGTATGCGGCCGCGCTGGCGGGTTCGCTGGCATTCGCGGTTCCTGCGGTAGCGCTTGCTGCGAATACCACCAGCCTGCAGCACAGTGTCGTGCTGGAAGGGCTGCAGGCACCCTGGGATATGGCGTTCCTCCCGGATGGGACGATGTTCTTTACCGAAAAGTGTCACGGTCTCTCAGTTCTGCTGCCTTCGGGCGAGGTCAACAAGCTGCTCGGAATGGGCGGAGCGGAAGGCTATGCCACGACGGCCGACGATCTCGTTTGCGAAGGGCAGGCGGGCATGAACGGCGTGGCGGTCGATCCAGACTTTGAGGAAAATCGCCGGATCTATGTCTATTCGACCTCCAGCATGTCCGAACCGCGGACCAACAGGGTCCTGCGCCTCGAGGTCAACGAGGATTTGAGCGACGTTTCGAACCGAACCGATATCGTCGACGACATTCCGTACAAGGTCGCTGAATCCGACCATCCGTTCGGCGGCCCCGGCGCGCACAATGGTGGGCGCATCCGGTTCAACCCGGGAGACGGTTTCCTATATGTGACGACCGGCGACAATCACAACAGCGAAATCCCCCAGAGCCCAACCATCATGGGCAGCAAGGTGCTCCGCATCGACACGGACGGCAATGCCGCTCCCGACAATGCCCCGCCCGAGGGGTTCGACCAGCGCACCTATACTTACGGGCACCGCAATGTGCAGGGGATCGCGTTCCACCCCCAGACCAATACGCCAATCATCGTCGAACACGGGCCCTGGCACTCGGACGAGATCACCGTGCTCGTCAATGGTGGCAATGGCGGCTGGGACCCGCGGCCGAACATGGCCGGACGCGAAGATTGTCCGGATGATTATTGCGGCTATTCCCCCAACCAGATGGAAGGCATGAACCGCTATGAACGCGCGGCATTCATGCCGATGACCGACCTTCAAACCTACCCGGATGCCATGAAACCCATCTGGGACAACAACGGATGGTCGCAGGGTTCCGGCTCGGCCGAGTTCCTGACGGGGGAACAATGGGGCGACTGGGACGGTGCGATGGTGGTCGGCGTCATGGGGATCGGCTTCGGCGGCACGCCGATCGGTCAGCGCATCGATGTCGTTCAGCTGAATGAGGAGGGGACGGAAGTCGTCGACGTGACCGAGATGACGTTGCCCATGGAAGCCGGTCGCTTCCGCTCGGTCGTGCAAGGTCCTGACGGAAGCCTCTACACGGCTGTCGATGAAGGCATGATCCACAAGCTGACCCCTTCAGCGCAGTGAACATGCGCCGCTGCGCCGTCTTCGGGCGGCGCAGCGCTTTCAGTGTGGTGGCGAGTGACGAACTCTCATGTCGGCGCGCCTTGGCCCGTTTGAAGCGGCACGCCGACGAGACGTATCCAGACAGATCTCCCCGGTGAGAACGAGCGAAGGAAAGGTGTCGATCGACTTCAGTAAATCGGGCCATCGCGCATTTTGCCGAGGCGCACGAGCTCATCTCGCACTGCATCCTCGAACATGTAGAGTTCTGTGGCGATGACGACCGGATCTATGCCAACGCGCTGCAGCTCACTAGCAAGGGCATCCGTGACGCGAATCCAACGTCTCACCGCCATGTCCTCGGTCAAGCATCGCACGGTGAGAGCTTTGACAGCATGACGAACCGCTGCTGTGCGCGCGCGTAGCGGGAACGGCAAAACCGCCGCCGCGTTCGATGGCGATAGCTGTTCGTTCATGTCGATCCCTCCCGATCATACTTTAGTATATCGAGGGGGACTGGCGAATAGACCGATCGATCTAGACTGGCGACCGATCTTCCAGGTTGCGCTTCACTTGCGCCAATCAGGCCTCAGGCCGTCTTTCATCCGCTCGACTTGAGCCGGTAGAAAGGTCGATCCTCGCGGCTCCAATCACCTCAGCAGCGACCTTCCCGTCATCGCCTTTGGCTGCGCGATGCCCATCAGTTGCAGCAGCGTCGGCGCGACGTCGGCGAGGATGCCGTCCTGAACCGTCCCGTCCCACGGCCCCACGATGACGGGCACGGGGTTCGTCGTGTGCGCCGTGTGCGGCTCGCCCGTCACGCGGTCTATCATTTCCTCGCAATTGCCGTGGTCGGCGATGATCATCAGCTTGCCTCCGCGCCGTTCCACCGCCGCCGCGATGCGCCCCAGCGCTGCGTCCACGGTCTCCACGGCGCGGATCGCCGCGTCGAGGTCGCCGGTGTGGCCGACCATGTCCGGATTGGCGAAATTGACGACGACGAATTCGTAGCTGCCGCCGTCGATCGCCTCCAGCACGCGCTCGGACAGTTCCGGCGCGGACATTTCCGGCTTCAGATCATAGGTCGCGACCTTGGGCGAAGGCACCATGACGCGCTCTTCGCCGGGGAAGGGCGCTTCCTCGCCCCCATTGAGGAAATAGGTGACATGCGGATATTTCTCGGTCTCGGCCAGGTGTACCTGGCGCAACCCCGCCTTGGAGACGGTTTCGCTCAGGCCTTCGGCAAGCGTCTGCGGCTCGAACAGCACCTTCATATGTGCGTCGAGACCGCCGCCATAGGAAACCATGCCGACACGCGCGGCAAAATCGATGCGACGTGGCCGCGCGAATCCGTCGAAGGCGGGATCGACGAGCGCAGCCAGGATCTCGCGCGCGCGGTCGGAGCGGAAATTGAAGAAGACGAGCCCGTCGCCGTCCTGCATGCCGCCATAGCTGCCGATCACGGTCGGCGTGACGAACTCGTCGGTCTCGCCGCGCGCCTGCGCTTCGGCCAATGCCGCGCTGGCCGTTGCCGCGCGCTCGCCCGTCGCCTCCACCATCGCGTCATGGGCAAGCTTCACCCGCTCCCAGCGCTTGTCGCGGTCCATCGCGAAATAGCGGCCGCTTACCGTCGCGATGAAGGCGCCTTCGGGCCGCCGGCGTTCCAGATCGGCGAGGAATTGCGGCGCCGAAACCGGCGCCGTGTCACGCCCGTCGGTGAAGGCGTGGAACGCGACCGGAATGCCTGCCCCGGCAATAAGGCCGGCGAGCGCCAGCGCGTGTGCCACATGGGCATGAACACCGCCATCCGAGACGAGTCCGGCAAGGTGGCAGGTCCCGCCCGAAGCCTTGAGCGCATCGATGAGCCCGGTCGCGGCCAGACGCTCGGCAAGCTCCGCGCCTTGGGCCGCATGGTTGATGCGGGGCAGTTCCTGGTAGACGATGCGGCCCGCGCCGATGTTCAGGTGTCCGACTTCCGAATTGCCCATCTGGCCTTCCGGCAGGCCGACGCTCGGGCCGAAGGTTGTCAGCGTGGCATGCGGCCAGGTCGCCCATAGCCGGTTGAAGTTCGGCGTCGCTGCCAGCGCCACCGCATTGCCCTCCGCCCGGTCGCTGAGGCCCCAGCCATCGAGGATCGTCAATACCACCGGTGCGCTCATTCTCGGCCCTCTACTTCGCAATTCCGCTCGTAGATAGGCCAGTCACGCCCAAGGCCAAAGCGGAAAATCGTCATTTGCCGCAGTGAGCCGAAGGGTCGAATATCGCCCGCTTGGTTGACAAGCCGATGGCCGGTCAGTCATCTGCCGCGACTTTTGCGCCCTGAGGAACTGCCTGATGTCGAATGTCGCCCTGACGGGGCTCGCCCGCGATCTTGCCCGCCGCGCCGAAAGCGGCCACCCGGTACGCATCGGCGTCATCGGCTCGGGCGAAATGGGCACGGACCTGGTCACGCAGGGCATGCTGATGCCCGGTATCGAGGTGGCGGCGATCGCGACCCGCCGGCCCTGGACGGCCCGCGCCGCCATCAAGATCGCCTATGGCGACGAGTCGCGCGCGGCGGAGGCCGACACCCCGTCGAAGGTCACGGCGGCCATCGAGGCCGGCCGCATCGCCATCACCTCGGTCGAGACGATGGTCACGAACCCGCTGATCGATGTCGTCATCGACGCGACGGGCAAGCCGGGCGTTGCCGCCGACTACGACCTCATGGCGATGGAGCACGGCAAGCATCTCGTCATGATGAATGTCGAGGCGGACGTGACGATCGGCGCGTGGTTGAAGCGCGAGGCCGACAGGCTCGGCGTCGTCTACACGGTCGGCGCCGGCGACGAGCCGTCGTCGTGCATGGAACTCATCGAATTCGCGACCGCCCTCGGCCTGCGGGTCGTCTCCGCCGGCAAGGGCAAGAACAATCCGCTCAATCACGACGCCGTCCCCGACCAGTATCGCGAGGAAGCCGAGCGCCGGAACATGAACCCGCGCATGCTGGTCGAGTTCATCGACGGCTCCAAGACCATGGTCGAGATGGCCGCCATCGCCAACGCGACCGGTCTTGTGCCGGACAAGCCGGGCATGCACGGCCCGAACGCCGGGCGCGAAGATCTCGCCCGCATCCTGATCCCGCGCGAAGATGGCGGCGTTCTGTCGAAGAAGGGCGTGGTCGACTACACGATCGGCAAGGGCGTCGCGCCCGGCGTCTTCGTCGTCGTCGAGGCGACGCACCCGCGCGTCATCGAGCGCATGGACGACCTCCATGTCGGCAAGGGGCCATACTATGCCTTCCACCGGCCCTACCATCTGACCAGTCTGGAAGTCCCGCTCTCCTGTGCCCGCGCGGTTCTTTATGGCAAGGCCGACATGGTGCCCCTGGCACGGCCCTTCGCCGAAGTCGCCGCCGTCGCCAAGCGCGACCTCGCCGCCGGCGAAACCTTCGACGCCATCGGCGAGACCTGCTACCGCTCCTGGACTATGACGGCCGGCGAGGCCGCCAACGCCCGTGCCGTCCCGGTCGGGCTTCTCGAAGGCGGCAAGGTCCTGAAGCCGGTCAAAAAGGGCGACCTCCTCACCTTCGAAAACGCGACCCCCGACACCACCACCCGCCTCTGGGCCCTCCGCCAAAAGCAAGAAGGGATGGTCGCCACCCTCGGCTAGCGGCGACGGTCTGCGCTCTACGAACACCCCCACCCTCTATCCCTCCCCACAAGGGGGAGGGAGGTCGCCAGCGTCGCTCTCTTGTCCTCAAGCTTGGCAAGAATGCCGACGAATGTATCGCCGCGCGAATGCCCTCCCTCCCCCTTGTGGGGAGGGATAAAGGGTGGGGGTCTCCTTCACAAAAACCACCAACGAACCACCAGCCCAGCGCAACCCGAATTGGCTCCCCCGAGGAACCACAAGGCCTTGGTCTGCCCGTCAACACGGCTCTCACACCAGATGAAAGGCGCCACGCCGACGCCCTCCCTCCCCCTTGTGGGGAGGGATACAGGGTGGGGGTCCCCTTCACAAAAACCACCAACGAACCACCAGCCCAGCGCAACCCGAACTGGCTCCTGCCAAGGCGTAGGAGCAGGCGGCAGATCTACCTTCCACCCACTCTCACAAAAATTTATCCCCGTCCCCTCAACCTCACCCATAATCCCCCCATCGCCCTCGTGGGAACCGGTGCGCACCGGGTGTCGGGAGGGCGGCGATGACCTCCCCCTGACGGGCGTCGGAACCTGTCGGGCACGTGAGGGCTGGGAACAGGCCGGCGTCCGCTGGAGCGCGAAAGCGCCCCGAAGGATGCGGGAAAAGCCGCGGCGGAGGTGATCTTCGGATCGTTCCGCTGTGACCGGCCGAAAGCCAGACAGCCATCGGCGGGGTGCGCGGGTTCGCGCCACTCACAAAACCATAGGAAGGCACGGCCCGCGCGCCCCGCTTCCCGTTCTTTGACAATGGCCGGATGCCGAAAGGCAGGCGCGGCGCCGATCTTCCGCGCCTTACGACCGGCCTAGTTCCACGGACCGCGCGCGCGCTGCCTCGACGGCCTTGCCAACCAGTTTTTCCAGCCGGCCCTCATCCATGAACACGGCCAGCGCGGCGGCGGTGGTGCCGTTCGGGCTCGTCACCTGCCGGCGCAGTTCGGCCGGTTCCTCGGCGCTCTCGGCCGCCAGACACCCCGCGCCATAGACCGTCTGCATGGCGAGCAGCTTTGCGACATCGCTCGGTAGCCCGGCCGTCTCGCCCGCCTTGGTCAGGCATTCGATGAAGTGAAACACATAGGCCGGCCCGGAGCCCGACACCGCGGTCACGGCGTCCATCAGCGCCTCGTCGTCGATCTGTGCCACCTTGCCGCTCGCCGAAAGCAGCCCGGCCACGAAATCCTTCGTCGCATCGGAAACCTTCTCGTTCGCAACCGTCACCATCATCCCGCGCCCGATCGAGGCCGGCGTGTTCGGCATGCAGCGGATGATCGGGACGCTGCCGCCCAGGAGCGCCTCGAAGGTCGCGATGCTCGTCCCTGCCGCGACGCTCAGAAACGTTGTGCCGCCATCGGCCAAATGCCGGTAGGCCGGCACGACCTCTCCCATCACCTGCGGCTTGACGGCGAAGATGACGAGTTCGGGCCGTGCGTCGGCCAGTTCTGCAACGGATTCGTGCGCATGGGTGCCAAGTTCGTCGGCCCGCAGCCGCAGCACGTCGTTCGGTTCCACCACGCCGACCTCGCCGGCCTCGAGCCGTCCCGAGGCGAGCCATCCCGACAGCATCGCAAAGCCCATATTGCCGCATCCGACGAGAATGACTCTGATACCCATCTTTGTTCTCCCTTGAAGTTTCATTGCTCATGGACCGGCAATCGATTCCGTGCAACCGATGTCGCGTCGCCGAAAACCGGCTGGCGGTTCTGGCTTTATCGCGTCAAAGAAGGACGCGCAGGCAAAAGCGCGCCGCGGCGTTTTGGTGACGATGCGATACGGCTTGAAGGGCAGGGGAGCTAAGAATGGCAGAACGGATCGACGGCAAGCAGGTGGCCGAGGAAGTGGTCGCGAAGGTCAAGGCGGCCGCGAGCGATCTCGTCGCTGAGACCGGCGTCACGCCAGGTCTGGCGGTGGTGATTGTCGGCGAGGACCCGGCAAGCCAGGTCTACGTCTCGTCGAAGTCGAAGAAGGCCAAGGAATGCGGCTTCTTCTCCGATCAGCACACGCTGCCCGAAGACACGTCCGAGGCCGATCTTCTCGCGTTGATCGAAAAGCTCAACGCCGACGAGCGCGTTCACGGCATCCTCGTCCAGCTCCCGCTCCCCGGCCACATCGACTCCGGCAAGGTCATCCAGGCGATCGCGCCGGAAAAGGACGTCGACGGCTTTCACTTCGTCAATGTCGGCAAGCTGGGCACCGGCGAAATCGACACGGCCTTTGTCCCCTGCACCCCGGCCGGCTCGATGCTGCTGGTGGAAAAAGTCCGCGGCCGCGATCTGTCCGGCCTTTCCGCAGTCGTCATCGGCCGATCAAACATCGTCGGCAAGCCGATGGCCAACCTGCTTCTGGCCGCCAATTGCACCGTCACCATCGCGCACAGCCGCACCAGGGACATCGCCGCGCTCTCCCGCACGGCCGACATCCTCGTCGCTGCCGTCGGCCGCCCGGAAATCGTCAAGGGCGACTGGGTCAAGCCCGGCGCGACGGTGATCGATGTCGGCATCAACCGCATTCCCGCGCCCGAGAAGGGCGAGGGCAAGTCCCGGCTTGTCGGCGACGTCGCCTATGACGAGGCGGCACAAGTCGCCGGTGCCATCACGCCGGTCCCCGGCGGCGTCGGTCCGATGACGATCGCCATGCTGATGGCCAATACGCTTGCCTCCGCCTGCCGCGCCGCCGGGCGCGAGCCGCCGCGCTTTTAAGGGGGCATCCACCATCATGCCCGAACCGTCGCCCAACGGCCGCCAGTTCGCCTTTCTGCTGGTGGACCGCTTCTCGATGTTCTCGCTCGCCGCGGCCATCGACACGGTGCGTTCGGCCAACCGCCTGCTCGGTCGCGACGTCTATTCCTGGACCACGGTTTCGGCCGATGGCGAGGCGGTCTCGGCCTCGAACGGTCTGCCGATCAAGATCGACTATGCGATCGCCGACGCCCCGCCGGTCGACATCTTCTTCGTTTGCGTCGGGCTGACGACGGAGTTTCCGGGCAAGAGCAAGGCGCTTGCCGCCCTGCGCAATCTCGGCCGTCGCGGCGCGACGCTGGGCGCGCTCTCCGTTGGATCATACCTCTTGGCCGAGGCCGGCCAGCTCGACGGCCACCGCTGCACCATCCACTGGGAAAACCGCGCCGGCTTCAAGGAGCGCTTCCCCGACATCGAATGCACAGGCAACGTCTTCGAGATCGACCGCAAGCGCTACACCTGCGCCGGCGGCACCACCTCGATCGACCTGATGCTGGAGATCGTCCGCGCCGATTTCGGGCAGAACCTTGCCAACGAGGTGGCCAACCAGTTCCAGTACGAGCGTATCCGTTCGGCCGGCGACCGCCAGCGCGTCGGGCCGGAACGCGACCTGACGGGCAAGTCGGAGAAGCTGAAGAAGATCGTCGAACTGATGGCCGACAATCTGGACGAACCATATTCCGCGGTCGAGCTGGCAAAATCAGCCGGGCTGTCCGTGCGCCAGGTCGAACGGCTCTTCCTGCGCCACCTCAACGTGACGCCCGGCCGCTATTACATGCGCCTGCGCCTCGAGCGCGCCCGCGAACTCCTGCGCCAAACCAACCTGCCGATCCTAGACGTCGCCATCGCCACCGGCTTCACCTCGCACTCCTATTTTGCGCAAAGCTACCGTCTGCTCTTCGGCCGCCCCCCAAGTGAGGAACGCCGCACGACGTATTAGTCGCGAGACCGCCCGAAGCGCGGAGCCAGGTTGCCGGTACGACCTGCGGCTCGTGTCAGATGGGGGTAGTTCCCGCGCTGACCGATCCGGTCAGCGACCAACTACCCGGCGCGAAATCCCGCGATCGCCAGCGGGTTATCCACCATCGCCGCGCGGTCCGGCGCGTCCACCGCCGGTTGCCCCACGAACGCACCGAAAAGTCGCCGGACGTAATCCTCCGGCAGATCGTGGGTGATCAGCACCAGCCGCGTCCCGCGCTGGCCGTCTGGCCAGGCAGGAAGCCGTGCGGGTGGATGCAGCAGCTTCTGGACGCCATGAATCACCAAAGGCCGGTCCGGGTCCTCGGCGATCTCGATGATGCCCTTCATGCGCAAGAGCCGCTCGCCCTGCGTGGAGCGCAGGAGGTCGAGAAACATTTCGATGGTCGACCATGACACCGGCCGGTCGTGAACGAGCGAGAAGGTGCGGATCGAAGCGTCATGGTGCGAATGCGCATGGTCGTGCGCGTGATCGTGATCATGGTGATGGTCGTGATCGCTCTCGCCCAGCCAACGCGCGACGTCTGCCGTCTTCGTCGCGGGGTCGTAGAGCCCGCAGGCGATCAGCGCCGCCGTGCCCGATGTCGCGTCTGCGGCCTCGACGATCTCGGCGCCCGGATTGAGCCCGCGCAGCTTCGCCGTCAGCTCGGAAACCTCGTGCCCATCAGCCAGGTCCGTCTTCGACAGGACGATGCGGTCCGCGACCGCCACCTGACGCCGCGCCTCCTCATGCTCCAGGAGCGTTGCGCCGCCATTGACGGCATCGACGACGGTGACGACCCCGTCGAGACGGAAGGCGTGCATCAGCGCCGGATGGCCCATCACGGATTGCAGCACCGGAACGGGATCGGCAAGGCCGGTGGTCTCGATCACGATCCGGTCGAGCGCGGCGACCTTGCCGGTCTGCACCCGGTCGACGAGATCGGCCAGCGTGTCGACGAGTTCGCCGCGCACCGTGCAGCAAAGGCACCCGTCGGAAAGCTCGATAATCCCGTCGCCCGACTGTTCGACCAGTAGATGGTCGATCGCGACCTCGCCGAACTCGTTGATGATGACGGCGGTGTTGGTCAGTGCCGGGTCCTTCAGGAGCCGGTTGAGCAGCGTGGTTTTTCCTGAACCGAGGAATCCGGTGAGGATGGAAACGGCAATCGGGTCCGTGCGCATTTCTACTAGCCGCCCTGCGCCTGGACGGATTCCGGTGAGTAGGCGGGGCGGGGCGTCGGGATCGGCACGTTGGCGTAGCGCGGCTGCGTCGAGCGCGGACCGGTGGCGCCGCCAAGGCTAATCGCCATCGCGACGGGCTCGCCAACGCGCTCGGTGAGGAATTTCGAATGGTAGATCGGCTTGCCTTCCGCGTCGCGCCGTTTGGCACGCTCGCGCCAGGCCTCTTCTGTGCACACGACCGGTCGCAGATTGGTCGCCTGGGGGTCGACATTGGCGGCGGGCTGGAGATTGGCGAGAAGCGGAGCATCGCCGGCCGGTTTTGCAAAGGCGTTGCCCATCAGGTCGGCGGCCTTGTCGGCGCGTTCCTCGGGGGAGAATTCGCCGATAACGACGGCGAGCAGCGAGCGTCCCTGCTGGGTGGCGGAGGCGACGAGGTTGAACCCCGCCGGGCACGTATAGCCCGTCTTCATGCCGTCAGCGCCCTCGAACCGGCCCATCAGCGTGTTGTGGTTCTCCATGATGTTCTGGCCGTCGGCCAGCGCATCGAGCTTGAAATAGTGCGCATGCTGCGGAAAATCGCGGCGAAGGGCGATCGCGAGCACGGCAAGGTCGCGCGCCGACGTGTATTGCTGATCCGAATGCAGGCCATGCGCATTGACGAAATGCGACTGCGTCATGCCGAGCCTTTTTGCCTCGGCATTCATGCGCTGCGCGAAAGCGGATTCGGAGCCGCCGATGTTGATGGCGAGCGCGGTGGCGATGTCGTTCGCGGACTTCACCATCAGGATCTTGATCGCATTGTCGAGCGTCAGCACCGAACCGGCGGCATAACCCATCTTGGAGGGCGGCTCCTTGGTCGCTTCGGTGGTGATTTCGATCGGGCTGTCGAGTTGCAATTCGCCGGCCTGCACCGCGCGGAACGCGACATAGGTCGTCATCAGCTTGGTGAGTGAGGCTGGGTAGGACGGCTTGAATGCGTCTTCCTGCGCCAGCACCTGCCCGGTGTTGAGGTCGACCAGGATCGAGGGGCCGGCGAGCGCGGGTCCATGCCACGCCGCCACTGTGAGCGCCGCCGCCAGCGTCGCCAGAACAAGCCTATTGCGCATCATTGACCAATTGCCTCTTGCCGTCGCCATCGTCCGGTATTTAGTCTCATGACCGGGCGGGTCGAGGAACGCTCGCCCGCCACCCGTGAAGAACAGCGGACCCCGCCACCGTCGTCTCTCGACTATTTAGACTATGTGACGCCAAAATGGCAGGTCGACCGGACAAGGAACTCCTCCCACATGCCGATTTTGAACCGAGCTGCCGAGATGCAGGAAGAAGTCGCCGGTTGGCGGCGTCACATCCATTCCAACCCCGAAATCCTCTACGACTGTCACCAGACGGCGGCCTTCGTCGCCGAACGGCTGAAGGAATTCGGCGTCGACGAGGTCGCGACGGGCATCGGCCAGACCGGCGTGGTGGGGCTGATCAAGGGCAATCTCGGTGACGGCCCCACGATCGGCATGCGCGCCGACATGGACGCGCTGCCCCTGACCGAGATAACCGGCAAGCCATATGCCTCGACGACGGAAGGCAAGATGCACGCCTGCGGCCATGACGGGCACACGGCAATGCTTCTGGGCGCGGCGAAGTATCTTGCCGAAACGCGCAATTTCAAGGGCGCGGTCGCGGTCATCTTCCAGCCGGCCGAAGAGGGTGGGGCCGGCGGCCTCGCCATGGTCAAGGACGGCATGATGGAGCGTTTCGACATTGCGCGCGTCTTCGGCATGCACAACATGCCCGGGCTGCCCGTCGGCCAGTTCGCGCTGCGCCCCGGCCCGATGATGGCGGCGACGGCGGAGTTCACCATCAAGGTCAAGGGCAAGGGCGGCCACGCGGCCATGCCGCACGGCACCATCGACCCCATCGTCACCGGCAGCCAGATGGTTCTGGCGATCCAGACCATCGCCTCGCGCTCGGTCGACCCGATCGAATCGGTTGTCGTCTCGATCACCAAGTTCCACGGCGGCGACGCCTACAACGTCATCCCGGAGGAGATCGAGTTTGCCGGGACGATCCGCACGTTGAAGCGCGAGGTTGCCGAAAAGGCGATCGAGCGCATGCGCGCGATCTGCCAGGGAATCGCTCTTGCCGGCGGCGCCGTCGCCGATGTCGACATCGACGTCAATTACCCCGTCACCTTCAACGATCCAGAGGAAACCGTCTTCGCCACCGGCATTGCCAAGGGCGTCGCGGGTGAGCCGAACGTCAACGACAAGATCAATCCGGTGATGGGCGGGGAGGATTTCTCCTACATGCTGGAATCCCGTCCCGGCGCCTTCATCTTCATCGGCAATGGCGACACGGCGAACCTTCACAACCCCGCCTACGACTTCAACGACGAGGTCATCCCGCACGGCGTCAGCTACTGGGTGCGCCTTGCCGAAACGGCACTCGCCGCCTGATCGGCCGCGCGTTGACAACAACGGCCCGCAGCCGCGGGCCGTTTGCACTTGGCGAACGCGCACGCCGGGTCTATGACTCCCAGCCGTGGTCCCGTAGCTCAGTAGGATAGAGCATCAGATTCCTAATCTGAGGGTCACTGGTTCGAATCCAGTCGGGATCACCAAGCCTTTTCTTAGGCGCTGTTTTTGCTGATCTTTCTGGACTGATCCCCGCACCCGGATTGCTGGTGCGGGTATAGAGCGTTCGCGGCCCGTTCCGCTCCCGCCATCCGGTTGGCCTTGCGGATGTAGACTTCCGCCATGCGGGTGTTCTTCCAGCCGTACATCGCAGCGAGGTCGAGTTCGTTGGCACCGTTCTGCGCGGCGAAGGTGGCGCCTGCCTTGCGCAGGCCGTGCGCGCGGCCGGGAACGCCTGCGGCGATGCATTGATCGGCAAACCAGTTGCCGAACGATTCCGTTGTCCATGGCCCGCCTCTGCTGTTGCACAGTAGGGCAAGGTCACCCGTCTTCGTCGCTGCGATCGACGCCGCCAACGGCGGCAGAAGCGGGATGGCGATCTCCATGCCGTTCTTCGTCGCGCGATAGCGAATAAGGCCGTTGCGGATGTGCTGGTGACCGATTTTCGCCGCGTCACCACGGCGCAGGCCGGTGTAGAGCAGCACGTCGAGTGCCAGGTGCGCCTGCGTGCCGATCGGATGCGCCTCGCGGAACTGCTCGACTTCCTCGATCGTCCATGTGTGATGGCCGTCGGTCGCCGGCGCGGACTTGTCCGCTTTCGTCGCCGGGTTCTCCTCGAGATAGCCGGCGTCGACCGCGAAGGCGAAGAGCTGGTTCATCACCTTGACGTAGTTCTGCGCGGCGAAGGGCGTTGCCTCGCGGCGCACCTTGCCCTTCATGATGTCCTTCGTGGTGATGGTCGCGAAGGATCTCTCGCCGCCCGTCGAGCAGACGTTGAGCAGAATCGCACGGCGCATCTTCTGCGTCCCGGGCGCAAGGCGGACGAACCGGCCGCTTTCCATGTAGCGATCGACGAGCCAGCGCAGTGTCGTGCGCGGCGTCGAGATGTGCGGTTTGATCGGCAGTCCCGTCAGCGCGGCATGGTAGCTCGCCTCGAACTCTGTCGAGCCATAGTCGCCGTCGAGCCGGATGCGCTTTTCCTTGCCCCGGCGGAAGTACCAGACGGTGCGACCATGGCGCGTGACTTCGCGCTGGATGTAGGGCTTGCGAGGGCGGGGCATCGCGGCCATCAAAGATAGCCCTTCTCTTCCTCGTCAATCCGTCGGCTGTCCTGTGGAGGAATTGCGTGTTGTTCGGGGATAAGGCGCACGAAGACATTGCCGATCTGGACAACAGGTGCATAGCCGGCCTGCTTCGCGCCTTCGCATAGCGCGGTGACCTGCCGACGTGTGAGGGCGAGAGGCTTGGTCATGGCTATCGCTCCTTTGGCAGAGCGCTGTGCTCTACTCCATCCAAGAGCCTGCCAGCGGCCTTCTTTCCGACTCTACGCATCACGTGGAATCTCTCGCCGTGGAATCCACGTCCTCCGGCTAAATTTATCCAGCGCGATTTGCCTCGATCAATAAAGTCTCTGGAGTAGTCTGCGCGCCAATCAGCGTCATCTCGATCACGGTCGATTGCCGTTTCCCATTCACCCCATTGCTTGAAAAAGAATGGTGTTCCCGCATCTCGGCACTGGTCGCGCAAGGAACGAGCCCAGTCCGGATGCATAGGTCGCGCATTGGCTCCGCTCTCACCGCCGACGATGACCCAGTCGAGCATTGAGCGCTCGACACCAGACCTGTCGGCAACCGCGTAGCCATCAAGGGCGTCAATGATCGTATGATGATCGGGGGAGATGCGAACTCGCCGCAGATTGATAGAGCCGATTAACGGCTCTGCCGAAAGAAATCTCACCGCTGCCGGCGTCGCCAGCAAATCAGGAATTCGCTCGTTGGCGCGGACTTGATCCTCGGCTGAGACGCCGAGCCAAACATTGGGAAGCGGTGCGCGAGGCCAAGCAGGTCTGCCGAGCAGCTTGCCGTCTTCGGTCCAAAAGCGCGCATCGTCAGGAATCGAAAGCGCATCGATGGCCGATTCGACTTGGTGCCAGCGGTCATCAATACCCGCAGGCTGTGCCGGTATGCTGAGATCGCCGATGTGGAAGCCTTCACGAGCCGGACGCTGCCATGTTTCCTCGAAGTACGCGCGCATGCGACCAGCGCGCTTCGTCAGCACCTGATATGTATGCCAAGGGGTGATTGCCATGATAGCAAAGACCTGGTCGATCCAGGCATCAGGAACGCTCTCGTGAAACAGGTCTCCGTGCGCGCAGACGAAGATCAATCGCGGGCGTTTCCATCTTAACGGATCGCTGAGCGATTCCTCGTTAAGGCGGACCTTCCCGTTCCAAACCGGGCCGTTCTTCGAATCGACTGTTAAACCTGCGCGGCTTGAAATGTGACGCAGGCGGGATCCGGCCAACTTCATGGCGTAGCAATTTGTGCAGCCGGGCGAGACGACGGAACAACCAGTGATCGGGTTCCACGTCGCATCCGTCCATTCGATGAGAGATGTTTCAGCCATTGCGCAACTCCTGCAAGCTGACGCTGAGGCGGTTCTTTTCTGATGTCGCATTGAATTTGGCGACGACGCATTTCTGCAGGTCGATGCCCGCTGTTATTGCGCACAGGACGGCTGTGTGGATGACGTCCGCAAGCTCTTCGCCGAGATCGGACACGGATGCTCGCGAGCCGCGCCAGCCGTGCCGCTCGCGTTCGAGCTTCTTGATGATGTTGCAGGCCTCTCCAACTTCACCGGCCATCTCATTGCCGCGAAACGACAGGTCTGGCTTCTGCTCAGGACACCATTCTTCCTGCCGATCGACATGCGCCTTCTGAAGCGCGCGGAATGTCAGTCCCAGCTTCAAGGTCGCGACCTCGCGCAGTGCGGCGGCGCGCTCCTCTATGACTTGCTGGTGCAGCCGGCTCCATTCGGCATCGGCAGCGCGGAGCCGGTCGATCTCGGACGTGAGGGCATCGATCGATGCGCGATTTTCTTGAACGGTCATTGGCCGCCCCAGTGCTGCTCGTCCTGCAGGAAGTCCTCGTCGACCTGCCTGTCGATCCGCTTCAGGATGAACAGGAGCAGGGCGAGCAGGATCAAAAACAGGAGCGGGAAGCCGTAGATCAGGACGCGATCGGGCGTCAGGCGGGCGACGATCGCCATGAAGGCGAGGCCGACGGTGGCGCAAAGCGCCAAGGCGATTGCAATCTTCATGGGTCAGACCCTCATCGGCATGAGAACGAAGAGATCGGCGCTGTTGGCGCCGGTGATGACGGCGGGCGATCCGGGATCGGCGAGGGCAAAGGTGACGTTCTCGCCGACCACTGCGCCGAGCGCGTCGTGGCAATAGCGGCCGTTGAAACCGATCTCGGTTTCTCCCTCACCCTCAGTGCCATCGACAACGACACTGTCGCTGGCCTCGCCCATATCCGGATGCATGCATTCAAGCTGCACCTCTTCGCCGCCGAACCGGAACTTCACGGCCCGCCCGCGCTCGGCCGAGATCGTCGACACGCGATCGACAGCGGATGCGAGCGCTGCGACCTTGAGCGTGTAGCGCTTTGGATTGCTAGCCGGGATGACGCGCTGATAGTCGGGATAGGTGCCGTCGATCAGCTTCGACGTCAGGACGGTGCCGTCCGGCATCGACAGGCGGACCTTGGCCGCGGACACTTCCAGTACGAGCCGTTCGGCATCGTCGATGCCCTTCGTCAGCTTCAGCATCTCCGCGACGGTCTTGCGGGGGATGATGATCGCGGGCATCTCGCCGCTATCCGTGGGCGCAGGCATTTCGCTGCGCGCCAGGCGGTGGCCGTCCGTCGCGACGGCGCGCAAGGCGGCTTCCCCATCGCTCGCTGCCCGGTGGAGATAGATGCCGTTCAAATAGTAGCGCGTCTCCTCGCTCGAGATCGCAAACTGGACCGTCGACAGGATGCGCGCGAGGGCCTGCGGCGCGATCTCCATGCGCGTGACGAACTCGCCGCCCGCCAGCTCGGGGAAATCCTGCGGCGGCAGGAACGGAAGATGGGCGCGGGTACGGCCGGCCGCGACGCGGATGCGCCCTGTCTCGCCTGCCGTGAACTCGATGATCGCCGATTCGGGAAGCTTCTTGATGAAGTCGCCCAGCAGCGCCGCCGGCAAGGTGACGTCGCCTTCGCCGGCACTCTGCAATTCCGCGGTCGCGGTGATCTCCATGTCGAGATCGGTGGCCGTCATGCGCAGCTGGTCACCCTCGACCGTCATGCGCATGTTGGCGAGAATCGGGATGGTGTTGCGACGCTCGACGATGCGACCGACGCGATCGAGCGCGGGCAGAAGCGCGGAGCGGTGGATGGTGAATTGCGTCATGCGTCAGGTCTCGCGCTCGATCGGGATCAGGGGCGGGCGGCCATCATCGGCCGCCCGCTATGGGCTCAGGCCTCGGGCTTGCCTTCGAAGGTCGGCAGCTCGGTCTTGGTCGCCGCGTCGAAGAGCGTCGCGCGGACGTGCTCGGTGATGAACTGGTCGGGCCGATAGACCTGGTAGAACCAGACCGTCTTGCCGCCGGTGATCCGGTAGCGCAGCCTGACCGGGATGCGAACCTTCTCGCCCATGAAGAAGGGCGCGATCGACAGGATGAAGATGCCCGGCACCTTCAGCGGCTTGCCATCGGCACCCTGATGCTCCTCGACGAAGCGGATCTCGCCTTCGCCCGACTGGAGCGTCGTCGCCGCCTTCACCTGCGCGGCGACGTTCACCTGCAGGCCGCGCGACAGTTCCACGACCTGGCTGGGCGTCGCGATCGTCGTGGCGAAGTCGCGCTCGTAGCGAATCTTCTCTTCTTCGGTCGGCGCCGACAGTTCTGGGATGCGATCCTCGAGGAACCAGGCGAAGTCCTTCTGCTCCATCGGGGTCTTGTCACTCTCCATCCACGCCTTCCATTCCTCGGACAGTGGATAGGCGTAGTGGATGCGATGCTGGAGCCAGTCGGCCTCGCCGTCGCTTTCGTCCTGGTGATAGTCGACGACGGTCGTCAGCGAGGGTTTCCGCCAGTCCATGTCGGCAAAGATGGCGCTGTCGTCCGTCTTGTGCCGGTTCGTCAACTCGCAGAAGCTGGCGAAGGTCTGCGCGATCGCGGTGCCCTTCTTGCGTGCAGGATGGATGCGGTACTGCTCCAGCACATTGTCGATCGCCTTGACCTGCGGATTGTCGCCACGGATCAAAGCCAAAGGAACTTCGGCCGGCAGGCCGACGAAGCCCTTCGGCAGCGTCACGTTCTCAATCTCGACACCGCCGGCGCGCTCGGCCAGCTGGGCGATGGTATCGACCTCGTTCTGGAAATCGGTCTCGTCTTTCACGGAAGGTTCCTTTCGGGGCTCAGGCTATCAGGCGCTTTGGACGCCGGGATGCGTGCGATCGCCGGCCTCGCGCGGGCCGGAGAACATGTCTTGCTGCTGGGGGTGCTCGGTCGAAAGCGAGCCGTCGTCGAGAACCCAGAAGAACGAAGAACCGCGCAGCGGCTTCGGTGTCTTGGCATCGATGTCGGCCGTGATTGTCGCAGTGCCGGCCTCGACCTCCATATTGATCTTGAGGGTGACCGAGCCCTTGACCTTGTTCTTCGGCCGGTTGCCGGCGAGTTCCTTCAACTCGGCAAGGGTCTTGGTGATCATGCGGGTCAGCTCGGCGGCGGTTTCGCCGGACTCGAGCGAGCCGATGATGGTCTGCGAATCCCGAATGCGCTTCATTTTGGCCTCTCTCAGAAGGGGATTTCGTCGTCGAGGTCGCGCTCGCCGCGTGACTGCGACGTGCCCGACTGGTCGGCATAGGAACTGGAAGACGAGGATCGGGTGCCGGTCTGGCCGTAGTCGTCGGGCCCCGCGGCCCCCGGTCGGCCGGTGCCCTGGCCGTTCGGCATCAGGATCAGCTCGCCGTTGAACGCCTTCAGGACGACCTCGGTCGAATAGCGCTTGACGCCGGCCGTGTCCTCCCACGAACGGGTGGCCAGCATGCCCTCGACAAACACCAGATTGCCCTTCTTCAGGTACTTCTCGGCGATGTCGCACAGCGCCTTGTTGAAGATGACGACCGTGTGCCACTCGGTGCGCTCGCGCTTCTCGCCGGTCTGCTTGTCGCGCCAAGTCTCGGACGTAGCGAGGCGCATGTTGACGATCGGGTCGCCGCTGTTCATGCGGCGGATCTCCGGGTCCGCGCCGAGGCGACCCATGATCTGAACCTTGTTGAGCGAACTCATGCGCCCCTCCATTCGATGCCGAGATAGCGGTTGAGCCGTTCGAGCCACGCTTCTTCGGCCTTCATCGCTGCCCAGGCGCGGATTGCACCGGTGAGACGCGGGGCAGGGCGGTCGGCAGCGGGACAGTGGAGCGCGGCCTGCGAGCCGAAGAGCGCGATGGCCTCGGCGCGCAACATGCGATCGTCCATGTCCTTCACCTGGCGCGCGTAGTCCGGCAGGTTTTCGAGCGGGGGCAGGCCTGCGCGCTCGTGGATAGCGCGATGCAGGTCGGCCTTGGCTGCGCTCATCGCAGCGCTGACCGCGCGGGCGGCGACGCCGTGCGTGCGTGAGAGATAGACGCCGAGAAGGCTCATCGTCGGTCGCGTGACGTCGCCCGTCAGCCCTTCCTCAGCGTCGTGCAGCAGGAAGATGCCCGACAGGACGGCGTCGCCGGTCTCGACGAACAGGGCATCCGCGCCCATGACGCAGTGCTGTGCGACCGAAAAGCCGATACCGCTGCATCGGCCATTGAAGCGGGCGATGCGCGACAGGGCGCCGGCGATCTCCGTCCAGACGATGTCGTGCTGCTGGACGTTGGCGAGATCGAAGACCGAACCGTCGGGCCGGAAGGAAGGAACGAGCGGCTCGAGGTTCATGCGTGACCCCGCGCCTTGCTCACCTTGAGTTCGGCGGCAATGGCGAACAGGACGCGATTCTTCTCGCGCTGCAAAAGCGGCGTGCCGACGCGCAGGAAGGTGTCGAGCAGGGCAACGCACCGCTCGCGCTGGGCAATCCAGTCGTCGAGCTTGCAGGCCGCGCGCGCTCCGCAATAACGCGACCAGGCCTCGGCAGCACCGGCGAGTGGCTCGACCCCTGCCATGCGGGGCATGATGTGCGCGGCGGCGACGAGCGCTTTCTCGATGATCTCGGGCACCCGATCATACTCGGGCGCAAGCTGTCGCACGAAGCCGGCGCGCAGGAGGCGACGAGCTTCGGGGCAGTGCTCGACGATCTCGGGTAGCGAAAAGCCCCTGGCGATCAGCTCGGTTTCGCTGCACCCGCCTTCGGAGCCGACGACTTCGCGGATTGCCTCGCACATGTCGACGGCGCGCGGGTGCGGCGTACCGGGTTCTTCGGGATGGCCGGGGCGAAGCTGCTCGCTCACGCGGGCGCCGGGCTTTCCGGTGAGGGACGCGCGGATGTCGGAAGCGGCGCGCGTGGCGGAATAGGTCTGCTGCTGCATGGTCGGCTCCTCACCAGGGCAGGAAGAGGAGGACGACGATCAGGCCGCAGGCGACAAACAGCCCGCAGGCATCCTGAACCGGCGTGGCCGGACGGGCCGGACCATCGGGCTGGCGATGCGCGCGGCGGCCTTGGAAGGTGCCGAGATGTGTCGAATGGGGATGCATGATCGTGCCTCCATCGGGGGATGAAGGCCAATCATATGGAATTAAATTCCAGCGTCAAGAAATAACTGAATTAAATTCCGACTACGCGATTTTCAGATTGAGGCGTCCCTGGACGCCGCCTTGCCTCATGGCCCTGCGAAAGGTGGAGGGCGGGATGACAGCGAATATTTCGCCGATCCACTCGAGCTGCACGTTCTCGATTGGCTGTGCGTTCCAGGAGATCAGATTAACGCCGCGCTCCCCTCTAAAGATGGTCTTGATGAAGCGTCGCCCGTCACGTGTGCGGACGGCTGCTTCTTCGCCGTAGAAGCTTTCGATGGCGCGCCGCTGCTCCCTAAACACTACGACGATTGTATCGTCTCTGAACTGAGGAAGCATCGAATCCCCTTTCACGCGGAACGCGATCATGTCATCAGGCAGGGGAAACGGTATAGTTACTTGCTCGAGGCCTTCGGGCGGGATCTGCTCGTAATCCGGCTCCACTTCTGCGCCAGCTCCCAGATACCCCATAATAGGCACTTCAGTGTCGCCCGTAGTCGGGCTAATGCCTCGGGCAAGGAAGATGGGGTCAATCTCCAGCGCATGGGCAAGGCGATCAAGGGTGTCGCCTCGCGGCTGCTTGACCTCACCAGCAACGTATTTTGTGACGTTGTCATAGGGCACGTCTGCGCGACGAGATAGCTCGCGCTTCGACCAGCCCTTCTGCTCCAGCGCATCGCGCAGTCTTTGATCCCAGCTCATGGCTGAAGAGTAGTTTGAAAATAATTCCGAAGGGTCGGAATATGGCGCTTGAAACATGGAATTTAATTCCATATGGTGTGCCTCATGAGAACAGTGGCCGAAATTATAAAAGATGCAGGTGGCGCTAAAGCGATTGCTGATCGGAGCGCGGGCGCTCTGCAGCGGGACGCTGTCTACAAGTGGACATCGATCGGCATTCCGGATCGGCACTGGACACTTCTGATTGAGCTGGCTGGCTCCAACCCTGCTGAATTGTATGAAGCCAATCTCGGTGCTCGCACCATCGCACCAAGCGAGGCTGCCGAATGAGCGCCGCCCGTTTCGTTTTCGTCTCCCCGCTGCTCCCCCTGGTAGCGGGTTCCTGCCACGCCGACCGGCTGCCGCACCTCTCCTGCGCCGGCCGGCGTGGCCTTTACTGCGCCGAGCGGGCGCCGCCGTGATGTGATGTTTTCGCTGCGGGTTTTCATACCCGCAACATGACCCCCAATCCCTTGCCTGGCATGGAAATTTCGAGGCTCGAAATTTCCTTGACGGCGAAGCCTTGCCGAAAGTTCGACCCGTGAACAAGCTTCCCCGCCCGACACAGCCCGAAGAGCTTCTGGACCTCAAGGCCGCGACCCGTCGCGACCTGTCTCTGGCGCGCGCCAATGCCTTCGCCCTGATCACCCGCGTCGATGCGCCTGTGCTGTCGAAGTATGGTAGCCCATCGGAGCTGGGGCACTTCATGCCCATCGACGTCCTCGTCGACCTGATCCGCGACACCGGTTCGCACGACGTTCTGTCGACCATCGCCGGGCTCGTCGGCATGAAGCTGGTGCCGATGGATGGCGGCGAGGGTGATGAGCTCACCTATGACGACGCCACACGCATGATCAAGGAATCGGGTGAGGCCGGGCCGGCGGTTCTCGCGGCGGCCGATCCTGCCAAGCGTGACTGCCTCGACACGATCGGGACCGCGCGGCGGGAGGTTCGCGAGGGCATCGCAGCCAAGCAGGACGTCTATCGCAAGCTCGCGCTGCGCGAGCGCCGGCTGCGGAGGGCGTCATGACCGGCGGCTGGACAGAAGAGCGCCAGGCGACGCTGACCCGCCTCGTGCATGCGGGCAAAAGCGCAGGCGAGATTTCCAAGGTTCTCGGCGTGTCGCGCTCCGCCATCATCGGCCGCGTGCATCGCTCGACCGACCTTCATCTGACAGGGCGCAGCGTCAAGACGACCGTTGCCCTCGGCACGGCGAAGGGCATTCCCAGTACCAAACCGAAAAAGGCGGCGCCCGTCCATCCAGGCAACCTGCGCGGCAAGCGGGAAGGGCGTAGTGGCGATCCGGTCTTTCACCAGCCGATCACGACGGCGGAGGCCTACGCCTTCGACGCCGCCAGCCGCGCGCTGCCGATCGGCAAGCTGCGCCTTCGGGGCGATTGCAAGTTTCCAGTGAACGAAGCGGCGCCAGGCGAGCCGCATCTTTTCTGCGGCCTACCGACCATGCGCGGCTCCTGGTGCGACCATCATCGCCGTCGCGTGGCCGGCGCCGGCACGCGCGGCGAGCAGGCTGCATCGGAAGAGCCGAGGGGGCGGCGATGAGCCTTGAAGCCTATCGCCAGTTCCTCGATGCCAAGACGGCCACGGCTGCACCCGTCGGCATCGTCATCGAGGCCGGACGCGTCAACCCGATCTGCAAAGATCATCAGCGCGCGATCATCGAATGGTGTGTGCGCGGGGGCCGTCGCGCGATCTTTGCCGCCTTCGGTCTGGGCAAGACTTTCATGCAGCTCGAGACGATCCGGTGCACGCTGGACAATCTCGAAGCCGACGCGCTTGGCCTGATCGTGGCACCGCTCGGCGTGCGCGGCGAGTTCCTGCGCGATGCCAAGACGCTCGGCATTGCGATCGCCTTCGTGCGGACGATCGAGGAAGCGCGCGCGATCTTCGCCGAGACCGGCTGCAGGATCTTCCTGACCAATTATGAGACCGTTCGGGACGGAAAGCTTGATCCGCGCAACTTCGCCGCGACGTCGCTGGACGAGGCGTCCTGCCTGCGCGGCTTTGGCGGGTCGAAGACCTTTCGCGAGTTCATGAAGCTCTTCGCTGGCGACGATCGCCAGACCGGCATTCGCACGGAGGGCGTGCGCTACCGCTTCGTCGCCACCGCGACGCCGAGCCCGAACGACTATATCGAGCTGCTCGCCTATGCCGCCTATCTCGGCATCATGGAAGTGAGCGAGGCGAAGACCCGCTTCTTCAAGCGGAACTCGGAAAAGGCCGACCAACTCACGCTCCACCCGCACAAGGAGGATGAGTTCTGGCTGTGGGTCTCGTCCTGGGCGATCTTCCTGCAGAATCCCTCCGACCTCGGCTACAGCGACGACGGCTACGACCTGCCGCCCGTCGACCTGCACTGGCACGAGTTGCCAGCCGACCTGTCGACGCGCGAGACCGAGCGGAGCGGGCAGGGCATCCTGATCCGCGATCCAGGCAACGACATCATCGGCGCTGCGCGCGAGAAGCGGGACAGCATTTCGGCGCGCGTCGGCAAGGCTGCAGAGATCTGCGCCGCCGATGCCGACGATCATTTCATATTCTGGCATGACCTCGAGGCCGAGCGGGAAGCCCTCGAACGGGCGATCCCTGACCTCGTCTCGGTCTACGGCAGCCAGGACCTCGAAGCGCGCGAGCAATCGATCGCGGACTTTTCCGACGGACACATCCGGCGCCTCGCCGGCAAGCCGGTGATGCTCGGCTCGGGATGCAACTTCCAGCGCCACT
Source organism: Aliihoeflea sp. 40Bstr573 (assembly GCF_024105655.1). GTDB lineage: Bacteria > Pseudomonadota > Alphaproteobacteria > Rhizobiales > Rhizobiaceae > Aliihoeflea. The sequence goes on along the minus strand of NZ_JAAAMH010000002.1, from coordinate 348,485 downwards.
GCCATCGCGCCGTCTATGTCGGCATCACCGCGAAGTTCAACGACTTCATCCAATCGTGGCACCGCCTGGTTCGATTCCTCCAGACCCGGCAGGTCCGCGTCGACATCATCTACACCGCCGCCGAGCGCGGCACGCGCCGCATCATCGAGCGCAAGTGGAACCAGCACCTCCGACAGGTCGAGAAAATGAGCGAGATCATCCGGAAATACCGGCTGAACGAACAGGCCATGGCGCAAGCCCTGGAGCGTTCGATCGGCGTGGAGCGCATCGAAGTGAAGGGCGAGACCTTCACTGCCGTCAACAACGACAACGTGCTCGAGACGTCGACCATGGCCGAGAACTCCTGCGGCCTGATCGTCACCTCGATCCCGTTCTCCACCCAGTACGAATATACGCCCAGCTACAACGATTTCGGCCACACCGACGACGACGACCACTTCTGGGCGCAGATGGACTTCCTGACGCCGCAGCTCCTGCGCGTGCTGCAGCCTGGCCGATGGGCCTGCATCCATGTGAAGGACCGGGTCGTTCCGGGCGGATTGACGGGCTTCGGTTTCCAGACGCTCTCCACCTTCCATGCCGACTGCATCTACCATTTCAAGCGGCACGGCTTCGCCTTCATGGGCATGAAGACAATCACGACGGATGTCGTGCGTGAGAACAACCAGACCTATCGCCTCGGATGGACCGAGCAGTGCAAGGACGCGACCAAGATGGGCGCGGGCGTGCCGGAATATCTCCTGATGTTCCGCAAGCCGCAGAGCGACGACGCGCGCTCCTATGCCGACGTACCGGTCGTCAAGGCCAAGAAGGAATGGGACGGCAAGGCCGACGCCTGGATCAACGAGGACGGTTACAGCCGTGCCCGCTGGCAGATCGATGCGCACGCGTTCTCGCGCTCGTCCGGCGACCGGCCGATGAAGCCGGAGGAGTTTCAGGGGCTGCCGGCCGACCAGGTCTACAAGATCTGGAAGGCGTTCAATCTCGATGCGATCTACGATTTCGAGCACCATGTAGCGATCGGCGAGGCGCTGGAGATGCGCGGCGCGCTGCCGCCCACCTTCATGTTGTTGCCACCACACTCGCGTCATGACGACGTGTGGACCGACGTCGCGCGCATGCGCACGCTCAACGGCGTGCAGTCGGCCAAGGGCAAGGAGATGCATCTTTGCCCGCTTCAGTTCGACATCGTCGAGCGGGCGATCGCGCAGCTCTCCAATCCGGGCGACCTGGTCTTCGATCCCTTCGGCGGGCTGATGACCGTGCCGTACTGCGCGGTCAAACTCGGCCGCCGCGGTCTCGGCGTCGAACTCAACCCTGGCTACTTCCTCGACGGCGTCGCGCATTGCAAGGCCGCCGAGGCCTCGATGTCGATCCCGTCGCTGTTCGACTATCTCGACCTGCGCGAGACGCCCCAGACCGAGGCGGCGCAATGAGCGGGTTCGATCCGAAGCGCTACGATTTCCAGATGTTCGCGCTGTTCCTTGAGGCGCGGCGGGTGCACCGCGGCGTGAGCGTCGGCGCGCTTGCCCGGCTTGCCGAGGTGACGCCGGATGCCGTGTCGCGCGCCACCGCAGGGCGTAACCCCGGCGAAGACGAGTTCATAGCGCTCGCCGCCTGGATGGGCGAACCGGCCAACCGGTTCCTGAAGGCGGAGGCACGCTGATGGAGCCGCGGGCCTCCTACGACTATCGCGGCCTTGGGCTGATCCTGCGCGACCGCCTTTCGGCCGACGGGCGCGGCTGGCGCGTCTGCGCGGCCGAGATCGGCGTGACGGCGTCTGACCTGTCGCGCCTGTCGAGCGGACAGCACGTCTCGGCGGCCAAGGTGATCGCGGTGTGCGACTGGCTCGCCGTCTCCTTCCGCGCCTTCTACCGCCCGCCCGGCGCGAAGCAAGGCGACGACGTCTCACGTGATGCGCACTGAAACAGGGGGTCGATCATGAGCTTTCCAACCATCCAGCGCGCCGGGTTTTCGGCCCTGCCACCCGCCATGCAGCGCGAAGCGGTGCTGCTGATGTTCGAGGCTGACAAAGGCGTCTCGGAGATCGGCGCTTGCACCGGGCTGCGCCTCGCCGACATCGGCGATCTCGCCAGCCATGTGCCGGCTCGCCACAGCTTGGCACCGCTCCAGACGGAGTCGGCCGAATGAACCGGGATTGCGAACGCGACCGCGTGGACGCGCGCCGATATACGGGCGGCGCACGCAAGAATTTTGTCAGTGCCGTCGTGAAACTTGCCGACGAGGTTCGCCAAGGCCGCTCGCCTTCCGAATGCTGGCGTGAGGTAGATCGCAAGATTGCCGAGTTGAACGGACGCATGCCAGGAGCGCGCAAGTGAACGCCGCGGTGGACGAGCTGGTCGAGCGTGCGCGGGGCGTTTCGATCGAGGATGCAGCGCCGCTTCTGGGGCTCAAATTCTCGGGCAAGCGGTTCGAGCATGCGCAGCCGTGCCCCGTCTGCGGCGGGACTGACACCTTCGCGTTCAACACGCAGAAGAACAAATGGAACTGCCGCGCCGGCGGAGTCGGCGGCGGGGATGCGCTCGGGCTGGCCGGGCACATTCTCGAACTCGACCTGAAGCGGCGCGCGACGTTCCTTGAGGCGTGCTCGGCCGTGACCGGCCTAGCGGTGCCGGATATCGCCGAGCGCGAAGAGCCTGCCGAGCGCGAAGCGCGCCTGAAGCGGCTCGAGGATCTGCGCATGCAGCACTATGAAGAGGTCGCGGCGCGGCATGCCTCCCAACGCGATTATCGCGAGCGCGAGCGGGAACGGGCGCGCGGGATCTATCGCGCGGCCGGGCCGATTGAAGGCACTCTGGCGTCCGATTATCTGCGTGCGCGTGGATGCGGAATGGCGCCAGGCGGCTGGCTACGTTTCCAAGTTGCCTTGTCCTACTGGCACGGCAATGACGAGCGCGGCCATTCGCTCGAGCTCTACAGCGGCCCCGGCATGGTCGCGCCATTCATCGATGCCGCCGGCATTGTCATCGGCTGCCACCAGACATGGATCGATTTGCGACAGGGGCCGAAATTTCGGCCGCGCCTCGTCGACCCGGAAACGCGCGCGGCTCTGCCAACCAAGAAAATGCGCGGATCGAAGAAGGGCGGCGTCATTCCTCTGGCTGGCGACCCCTCGGCCGAGCGCTGGCTGGGCGCCGAAGGGATCGAAAACACACTCGCCTTCGCGCGCTGGGAAGAGGTGCGTGCCGACACGTTCTATTTCGCGGCCGGCGATCTCGGCAATCTCGCCGGGCCGGCCGAACCCAAATCACGCTTCGCACATCCGACCCTGACCAAGCCCGACCGCAATGGCGTCGAGCGGCCGGTGATGATCCCCGGCCCTGTTCCTGCTGCGCAAAAGGACGACGAGCCCGACGCGATGGTCGTGCCCGACCATGTCGGCGAACTGGTGCTGCTGGCCGATGCAGATTCGGAGCGGGTCTTTACCGCGTCCGCCATGGCGCGCGCAAAAGCGCGGCATGCGCGCGAAGGGCGGCTGATCCCCGTCGTGTGGCCGCGGCCAGGGACCGACTTCGCGGCCATGCTGGCAAATGCCGACCAAGCCTATGAGGACCGCGCGTGACCAAGAAGAAACTGCCCGACCAGGTCGGCGCGATCCTTGCCGAGGCGGAGCGGCAGGCGGCGCTGCTTGGCCCCGCAACCCCTTCAGGCCAGGATCGAACTGTCGCGGATGATGCCGACGAAGGCGAGGCCGGCATTTCGCATCGTGACGGCGAGCGCGTCGACATGGACACCGTGGCGCGCTGCGCTGCACTCGACCATTCGGACACCGACAATGCGGAGCGGCTGCTTGCCCATTTCGGCGAGGATCTGCTCGTGCTCGCGCAATCGAAAGCGCGCAAGGCTGCGTTCGCCGTATGGGCGGGCGATCACTGGGACATTGACACCGGCGACCCCCGGGCGCTTGCAATCGCGCAGAAGCTCGGCGGGCGTATTGCGCTCGAGGCGGGCGTCCTGAAGATGACGAAGGAAGACCAGGAGCTTGTCGACCGCGCCAAGGCGGCGGAAGCCAAGGCTTCGAACGATTTGACGCAGGTCGAGCGGCTCGTCATCGCAAAGGCCGAAAAGGCCGTTGAGGCCTATCGCAAGCGCGTGCAGCGCCGGCATAGCCATGCCGTGTCGTCGAAGAACAAGGGGCGACTGGAAGCGATGCTGGCATGCGCCGCGCCGCATGTCATGCGCGGCCCTGACGAGTTCAACGCCGACGCGCTGAAGGTTGCCGTGAAGGGGCACACGCTCGCCTTCCGGGTGAAGGAAAAGCGCGTGCCCAACCCCGTTTGGGGCGCAGATGGCGATGACCCGACCATCGACCGCAGCAAGATCGCGCAATTCGTCATGCAGAAGGACGTGCAGCTGCTCGTCCGCAAGGGGCACGCCCGCGAGGACCTGATCACGCAGATCGTGCCCGTCGATTACGACGCCAAGGCGACGTGCCCGCGCTGGCTCGACTTCATGGATGACAAGCTGCCGCTGGCTGACGTTCGGCGCATGGTGCAGGTGGCTTCCGGTCTCGGCCTCGTCGGCCTGACGGTTCAAAAACTGTTCTTCCACTACGGTTTCGGCGCAAACGGCAAGTCGGTCTACATGGAGACGCTGTGCCGGCTGCTCGGTGAGATTGCCGTGACGCTGCCGTCCGAATCATTCACCGGCGAGGGCAAGGGTGGTGGCGCTGCAAATCCGGACATGGCGCGGCTCTATGGCCGCCGGCTCCTGCGCGTGAAGGAAATGCCCGAAGGCGAGGACCTGCGCGAGAACCTCGTGAAGGACCTGACCGGCGGTGAGGATTTCACCGTCCGCGACCTCTTCCAGGGCTATTTCGACTTCAAGCCCATCTTCGTCGGCCACATGTCCGGCAACGCCTATCCGCGCATCAGCGGCACGGATAACGGCATCTGGCGGCGCATGGCCGTGGTGCACTGGCCGAAGACTATCGCGGAGGCCGACCAGCTGCCCTTCGAAGAGGTTCTGGCGCAGTTCGCGCCCGAATATCCCGGTATCCTCAACTGGCTGATCGATGGGGTGAAGATCTTCCTGTCCGAGGGGCTGGTGATCCCCGAGAGCGTGAAGGCGAAGACGCAGGAATATCGCGACGAGATGGACCCGACATCGGCCTTCTGCGCTCGCTGCATCGTCGCGGAGGCGACGGCGCCACCCGTCAGCGCGAAGGACTTCTACCAGGCCTATGTCGACTTCACGATCGACCAGGGCGGTAAGCCGATTTCGCTGACGCGGTTCGGCCTGATCATGAAGAAGAAGTTCACCCGCGAGGATGGCCGCATCGTGCTCTACCACGGCATCCGCCTGCAGGAGGTCCCGCGCCCGCCCGCCAACCATGGCGCGGACGACTATGAAAGCCATGTGCGATGATGCGAACCGCTCCCCGCAACCCCTTCCAGCCGCGTCGTTTGCGCCTGCATTTCGCTGTCTTGCGCGATAGTCGCGACAGTTTGCGAGACTTGGCGACACTTGCAATACAGCGAAAAGATGAGCGAAATCAATGTATTGCGATAGTTTGCACCAGTTTTGCGCGCCTATAGGGATTGGGGGTTCGGGGGAGTGGGGAAAACGTTGCGTGTATTGGGCCGGCTTCAACTAGTGCAACTGGTGCATTTCCATCCCAAGACATTGAAAAGTAACGAAATACTCTCTCCTGAAACTATCGCCAAACTATCGAAAAAGTATCGCAAGTGGTGCAGAGGATAAGATGACGAGCCTGACGATTGAGAAGCTGTTGCAGTGGGCCTTCACGGAAGAGCTTCCGAAAGGCGGCGGCGTTGACGGGTTGGCGAATGCGAATTCGGCCTGGCGGATGCTGTTCGCCTCCAGCTGGGGCAAGATGGCAGAGTTCGCCGAACTTTTGACGCTGGTCGACATGGATCGCGGCGGAAGCGACTTCCATGTCGAGCAGGGACCGGCGCACCCGGATGCGTTGGCGGTTGGCCGCGCGGTCGCTGAGATCGGGCGCAGCGCCTTCATCATCATCCCCGACGATTGGAACCCGATGGCCGACTGGATCGCGGATGACGAACTGATGGCGCATCATCTTGCGCCGCATGTCGAGCGGGCGCGGGCACAGTATCGCAGCCGCACCGAGGCAAAGCAGGGCGCGCTCGTCGTCAGCCTCGTGACGCGCTGCGCGGTGCTTGCCCAGCGGCCGGAGTGGGAGGCCGATGCGCCGAAGCTGCGCATGGTGATGCGTGGAGGCAAGCCGGCATGGTTCGTGGCGCGGGAAGTGACGGACACGTTTGGGCGCAAGAGCGTGATTGAGGTGCAGGGCATGAATGGCCGATCGCATCGGCCGCACCAAGGCGCGTATCGAAAGCTCGAATTGTCGCGCGATCCGCTGTCCGATATTCTCGGGCGGCTCGACTATCAGCTTTGGGTCGGTGCGCTTCGGCGCATGGAAGCGGCGCTGGCGGGCAGTCTCGTCGCGCACCGCCTCGAACCGTGGCGCTGCCGTATGGCGCCCTGGCAGGCCGCTGCTGCGGTCGTATGAGATTGATGTTGACGTGCAGCAGAAAGTTGACATACACCTTGCACAACGGAAAAGGTTCGAAGCCCGGCGCACACGCGACCGGGCTTTTGCTTTTCCGGACACTCACGACATCGATGGGAACCGTCGCATGGGCAGGCTGAAGAGCATCGCCCCGCGTGTGGGCAAGCTCGCGCCTCGCATCGGCTATGCTGGCGGAGACGAGCCGGCGCGGTCGCGGATGCGCGATGCGACCATCGCATGGCGCGCCTGGTACAAGACAAGCCGATGGCAGAAGCTGCGCTGGAAGGTGCTCGTCCGCGATCTCTTCACATGCCAGATGGTCGGATGCGGTCGGGTTGAGGCGGATACGTCGCAGCTCGTGGCGGATCACCGCACCGCTCATCGTGGCGACGAGGCTCTGTTCTGGGATGAGAACAACCTGCAGTGTCTATGTAAGCCCTGCCACGACAAGGTGAAGCAGGCGGAAGAGCGGCGCGGAGGCTGACGCATGCAGATCGCTATGATCGAGAACGCCACGCGCATCATCGGCAAGAGCCAAGGCTACCTGGGCCTGCCTCTTCGCGACGAGATGATTGTCTGCTCGGTCAATGGTGAGGGCACGCCTGCCATGGTGACGGCTTGGCAGCCCACACCTGACGAGCTGGAGCGATTGAACGCTGGTGCCTCGGTGCACCTGCGCATCCTCGGGGTCGCACACCCGCCCGTCATGGTCGAAGTCGGACCGACCCCGACCGAGTGACCTCGACCTGCCTCGATGTGACCGAAATGTCACATCGGGAGGGGGGGGTCGAAAGTCGGGGCCGGCAAAACCGCCAGACCCGCGCCCCCCCCATTTAGAGATTTTTTTATGGCCGATGCTGTTTTTGACCTCTTCGGCAATCCCTGGGTTGAGAAGCCGAAGCGTCGCGGACGTCCCGTGCATGAGGTTTCGCAGAGAAACCGCAATCGCGTCAGTATGTTAGTCGCTCTGGGCTGGGCCAATCCACGCATCGCAACCGTTCTCGGCATCACACTGCCGACTTTGCACAAGCATTATTTTTATGAGCTTCGCCAACGAGAGGGCGCGCGCGATCAGCTGGAAGTTCGCCGTCTGGAACTTGCTTGGGAAATGGCCGAAGCAGGCAACGTCGGCGCCTTGCGTGAGTTCGGCAGGCTCCTCGATCGCAGTGACCAGATGGAGATCGAGCGGGCCATGGCGTCGCGTCCTCCTGCGGAAAGCCAGACGAGCGAACGACCGGGAAAGAAGGCGACCGACGCGCAGCGCGCCATGGCTGCCGACGCCGATCTGATGGCCGAGCTCGAGCAGGAAGCTGCGCAGAATGCCCACCACTGAGGCTCAGCCCCGGTTCGCATGTCCCGACTGGTGGGACCGCCTTCAGGCCGGCCAGATCCCGATGGCGGACGTTCCGCTAAACGAGGCGAAGGCTGCCAAGGCTCTTGCGTTCTTCAATCGACTGAAGCTCCCGGATGTGCCGGGCACGCCGCCCCTGTCAGAAGCTTGCGGCGACTGGTTTCGGGACATCCTCTGCGCGTTCCTCGCCAGCGAAGACCCTGAAACCAAGCAGCGGCTCGTCTGGGAGCTGCTGTGCATGGTCCCGAAGAAGAACTCGAAGACCACATACGTCGCGGCGCTGGGCCTGACCGCGCTGTTCATGGAAGAGGCGCCCAACCGTCAGATGCTTCTTGTCGCGCCCAGTCAGAACATCTCGGAGCGCTGCTTCAACCAGGCACAAGGGATGATCCGGCTGGATAGTCGCCTCGATGCAATCTTCAAGGTGCAGGATCACCTGAAGTGCATCACCCGTCGCAAGACCGGCACCATGCTCGATGTGAAGACGTTCGACACGTCGATCGTCACGGGCGAAATTCCGATCCTCACGATCATCGATGAGGTTCATGAGCTGGGGAAGAAAGCCAAGGCTGCAGCGGTTATGCAGCAGATTCGCGGTGGCGGTATCACCATGCAGGGTGGCCAGGTCCTCATGATCACGACGCAGTCCGACGAGCCGCCCGCGGGAATCTGGGCGACCGAGCTGAAGAAGGCGAGGGCGATCAGGGACGGGAAGGGTGGAAAGTCGCCGATCATGCTGCCCGTTCTCTACGAGTTTCCAGTCGAGAAGCAGCGCGATCAGGAATTCTGGCGCGACATGCAGAACTGGAAGTATCTGTTGCCCAATCTGGGCCGGTCGATCGACCCCCAGCGGCTCGCCGATGATTATGAGAACAATGGCAAGGTCTCGAAGGAGGCCGAGCAGATATGGACGTCGCAGCATCTCAACATTGAGATCGGCGTCGGCATCGGCGGCGACGGATGGTCCGGCGCGCCGCACTGGGAATCGTGCATCGACCTGAAGATCGCAGATCTCGATGACCTGTTGAAACGGTGTGAGGTCTGCACCATCGGCATCGACTGGGGCGGCGCGGACGATCTCGCCGCGCTTTACGTCATCGGCCGAGAGAGGTTCACGAAGCGCTGGCTGGGGTGGGGGCAGGCCTGGGCGCGTGCCACGGTATTCGAGCAGCGGAAAGGGATTGCTCACCTCCTACGGCAGTTCGAGGAATGCGGCGACCTGATCGTCGCAAAGTCGGGTGAAGACCAGGCAGAATCGGCCGCAGCGGTTTGCAAGAAGGTGTACGAGGCGGGGTTGCTTCCGGCCACGGGCGGAATCGGCCTCGATAGCGCAGGCGTTGCATTGCTGGTCGATGCCCTGGAAGAGGCTGGTCTCGAAGACCCGATCGTCCAGGCGGTCACGCAGGGGTGGAAGCTGCAGACCGCTGTCTCGTCGGTTCCCCTCAAACTCGAAGATCGGCGGTTCCTCCATGGCGGGCAGCCAATCATGGCCTGGGCCGTCGGCAACGCGAAGCAGACCTTGCGGGGAAGCAATTACGTGGTGACCAAGGAGGTTTCGGGCGCCGCGAAGATCGATCCGCTCATGGCGCTGTTCAACGCTGCCATGCTGATGTTCCTAAATCCGGAGGCAGCCGGGACTTCGGTCTACGAGTCTCGCGGCCTTCTGATGGTGTGACCGGATGAGCTTTATCGACCGTCTGTTTGGATCACCGACAGCGAGCGTGCCGGCGGAACGTCCTGCTGCTGCCGTGCCGATCGTGCCGCGCTCGGCGGGCTTGTCGGCGATCAATGCAATGGGTGGCGAGGTTGCCGCTTTCAACGGTCTCGACGATCCGCGCATGCTGGAATTCATCCGCGGCGGCTATGGCGGCCTGACCCAGTCCGGCATCAGCGTGTCGACGAAGGCGGCGCTGAAGAACACGACCGTCGTGCGGTGCGTCTCGCTGATCTCGTTCGCCATCGGCACGTTGCCGCTGCACCTTCGCTACAAGGGGACGAAGGAAAAAGCAGACCAGCATCCGCTGTTTCGCATCCTGCACCGTCGCCCGAACGCCTGGCAAACGGCATTCGAGTTTCGCTCGCTCATGCAGCAGCGCGCACTGGTCGATGGTGATGCTTATGCGCTGATCGTGCGCAGCGGCAACCGCATCCTGCAGCTGGTGCCGATTCCAACCGAGCGCGTGACCCCGCGCCAGCGCAGCGACTGGGCCTTGGACTACGAGTACCGGGACGGGAAAGGCGCGACCCGACTTCTGCCGCAGCAGGAAATCTTCCATCTGCGCTACGGGTTGTCGGAAGACGGCATCCGCGGACTGTCGCTGGTCAAACAGGCGGCCGAGGCGATCGGCCTCGCGCTTCAGACCGAGCGGGCCGCGGCGCGGTTGTTCCGGAACGGTATAATGGTCGGCGGCATGATGTCGGTGAAGGATCGACTGTCGCCGGAAGCCTTCGAGCGCCTCAAGGCTCAGATGGATGAGCGCGAAGGCGCCGAGATGGCGCACAAGTGGATCATCGGCGAGGAAGGGCTTGAGGCCAAGCCGTTCTCTCAGTCCGGCCGCGACAACCAGGCGATCGAGCAGCGCAAGCATCAGATCGAGGAGATCGCCCGTCCATTTGGCGTTCCGCGACCGCTGCTCGGCGTCGATGACACATCCTGGGGTTCCGGCATCGACGTGCTCGGCCAGTTCTTCGTTCGCTACGGTCTCTCGCCCTGGTTCGGTTCTTGGGAGCAGGCGATCGAGCGATCGCTTTTGACGGAAGCCGAAACCGAGCTGCTCGAAGCCAAGTTCAATGAGGGCGCGCTGCTGCGCGGCTCGATGAAGGATCAGGCGGACTTCTTCGCCAAGGCCCTGGGGTCCGGCGGTCATCAGCCATGGATGAACTATGGCGAAGTACGGAACATCATGGATCTGCCGGAAAGCGAAATCGCGCCAAATCCACTTTCGAATAGGAGCAGCGGCAATGAGCCTTCGCAACCTGCCTGAAGTAAGGGCGTTCCAGAAGCCGGAATGGCTGAACTTCGATGCTCCACACGAGAACGTTGAGGCATTCGACCCCGCAGTGGTCTCAGCGTCTGGTGACGATGAAACCACCATTACGATCTACGGCCAGATCGGCCTTGATCCCTTCACGGCGGTCGACAATACCGAACGGCGCATTGCCGCCGCGCTTCGCGCGATCGGCAATCGCGAAGTCACCGTCAGCATCAATTCCCCCGGTGGAAGCTTTCTGTCAGGCCTTGCCATCTACAACCTCCTTCGCGCGCACCCGGCGAAAGTGACGGTCCAGGTCATCGCCATGGCGGGGTCGGCGGCATCGGTCATCGCCATGGCCGGTGACGACATCCAGATGGCCGATGGATCGTTCATCATGGTCCACAAGGCCTCCGCCATCAGCATGGGCAACGAATTCGACATGCAGGACGCGGCCGAACTCCTGGCCGAGGTCGATGCGTCGATGGCGGAAGTCTATGCCGCCCGCGCGGGGGTCGACCGCAAGATTGCCGCCTCCTGGATGGAGCGCCGCCGCGGCGACGGAACGATGTTCAGCGCTTCCTCGGCAATCCAGCATGGATTGGCCGACCGCAAACTCAACGCCTCCGCGATCAAGGTGAAAGCAGAGGCGCCAAAAATTGTGCCGCACGAGCGTGTTCTCGAGAACGCGCTGATGGCTGCGGCCAACATGTCTCCGCAGCAGGCCAAGGCCTTCGTTGCCGAGATGAAGACCGGTACGCGCGACGCTCCGGTCATCACCGTCACGCGCGACGCTGACGATCTTCGGGCGGCTATCGAGCAGCTCCGTTCCACGATCAACGCCTAACAGAGGGCACTCACATGAAAGTCTTTTCCCTGGCTGGCGCCTTCTGCGCCATGCTGGTCGTCGGCGTCTGCGCAGCGTATGCCGGCACCAGCGTTCCCGATTTCACTCTTGCCCACGCTCACCTTTTCTCGGCCGGCGACGTGCTGACCGCGATGGGCCTGGCCGTCCCTGCTGCCCAGATGCGCGGCGTCATCGGCATTCGTGCTGACGGCGGCGAGCTGACCAGCCTCATCCGCGCGCTCAACAGCGATGTCGAAACCTTCAAGGCGACGATGGCCGAGAAGGATAGGGAAATCGCCAAGCGCTTCGATGATGTCGTCACGACCGAGAAGCTCGAACGTGTCAACTCGAGCATTTCCGAACTGCAGGCGGCGGTCGACCAGGCCAACACGAAGCTGGCTTCCATGTCGCTCGGTGCGAGCGGCGACGGTGGCGAAGTTCGCGATCGCGAGTATACCGATGCCTTCCGTGCGCACTTCCGCAAGGGTGACGTCCAGGCGGCACTCAACAAGGGCGCCGACGACGAGGGCGGCTATCTGGCGCCGGTCGAATGGGATCGCACGATCACCAGTGAGCTGATCCAGATCTCGCCGATGCGCCAGATCGCGCAGGTGCAGAATATCTCGACGGCCGGCTTCACCCGCCTTCTCGCCGATCGCGGTACCGGCTCCGGCTGGGTCGGGGAAACGGCCGCACGCCCGCAGACCACGACGCCGAAGTTCTCGCCCCTCACATTCCGTCCTGGCGAGATCTATGCGAACCCGGCAGCTACCCAGCAGCTGCTCGATGATGCTGAGATCAACCTCGAGCAGTGGATGGCGGGCGAGGTGCAGACCGAGTTCGCCTATCAGGAGGGCCTCGCCTTCGTCGCAGCTGATGGCGTGAACAAGCCGCGCGGCTTCCTCACCTATATCGACGGTGGTGCCAGCGACGACATTCATCCCTGGGGCAATATCCCGGTGATCGATGCAGCCGCTGTCGCCGCGATCAATCCCGACGAAATCCTCGACATGATCTATGATCTGCCGAGCGAATATACCGCCAACGCCCGGTTCACGATGAACCGGTCGACGCAGGGCAGCATCCGGAAGCTGAAGGACGGCCAGGGCAACTATCTCTGGCAGCCGACCATGGTCGCGGGCCAGCCCTCGACGCTGGCCGGCTACCCCGTCACCGAAATGCCGGCAATGCCGGATGTCGCGGCGGCGGCCATTCCGATCGCGTTCGGCGACTTCCGCCGCGGCTATCTGATTGTCGATCGGATCGGCGTTCGCGTCCTGCGCGATCCCTACACCAACAAGCCCTACGTCCACTTCTACACCACGAAGCGCGTGGGCGGCGGTGTGCAGGATCCGACCGTGATCCGGCTGCTGCGTATGGCGGCTGCCTAACCGGCTCATGAAACCAGGCGGCGTCCGCGCCGCCTCCGCCCATCTCTTCAGGAGACCAAAAATCATGACAGCAGCAAAGGACAAGGCAGCGGAAACGGCTGCCGCTTCGGGCACGCCGGCCAATCTTCCGCCAGCTCAGGGTATGGACGGCGCATCGGGCGCGATCATCGAACCCGCCGTCACACAGGGCGTCGACACGACCCACCCGGCGATCGACAACAATCCGCGCGAAGGCACAACCGTGGGCCAGAATACCCGCGACATGAATGATCCACGCCGTCGACGTCCGAACGACCGCGACTTCGCGGGGCAGGGGATTGACCCGACGCCCTACGGCAAGAAGGCCGAACCCAAGAAGTCGAAGGCCAAGAAGGGCCGCTAACCGATTGGCTCATCAAGGCGGGCGGCGCTGTCGCCCGCTCTATGAACCAATGGAGATGTGAATGCACCGTCCGGTTCTCGTCACGGCCCCGACCGTCCTGCCAGTCTCGCTCGAAGAGATGAAGCAGGCGCTGCGCATCCTTGAGCGGGATGGCGCGGGCAATGTGTTGCCGCATGAAGACGACGATCTCGTCACCGATGAGATCCAGTCGGCCGCGGCGCACTACGAGGGCTGGACCGGCGTTCTGGGCATTTGCCTCGTCGACCAGACCTGGCGGCAGGACTTCGACGCGTTTTGCCGTGGTCTGCACCTGCCGCTCGGGCCGGTGATCGCGCCAGTGAGCGTCACGTGGCGTAACAGGGCAGGGCAGGTCGCAACGGTCAACCAGGCGGAATATTCGCTGGAGACCGATGCCGGCGGGCGCTCGTGGCTGCGGTTTCGCAATGCCTACACCCTACCGTCCGATGTCTATGAGCGGCGCGCCGTGACGGTTGAATATCGGGCCGGTTGGCCGGTGGTCGAGGGTGCGGGAACCGTGCCTGCGGACATCAAGGCCGCGATCAAGCTGCGCGTCGTCGCCGCCTATGACGAGGCGGCTCGCGACGGTGCGAAGAACCTTGAGCGCATGGAGAACGACCTGGTGTCCAAATACCGGCGTTGGAGCATCTGATGGCGTCGGGTCCTGTCACGGCCACCGATCTTCGCCATCGCGTCAGCTTCGGCAAGCGGGTCGAGATCGATGATGGTTACGGCAACACGGTCGGCGATTTCGCGGTCGAGTTCTCGTGCCGGGCGGCGCTGCGGCATCGCGGCGGGTCGGAAGCGGTCATGGCGGCGCGGCTGGAAGGGCGGCAGATTCTTGGCGTGTATGTGCGTTCAAGCGAGAACACGCGCCGGATCACGCCCGACTGGCGGATGCAGGACGAGCGCGGCACCGAATACGCCATCGACGTCGTCGACAGCATCACCGATCGCCGCTGGGTCTACCTGACGGTCGAAAGCGGGAGTGCGGCCTGATGGTCGAGGGGCTGAAAAGGCTGGAGCGCAAGCTCAAGAGAACCATTCCTGCGAAGGCGATCGCGTTCACTCGCAAAGCCATGGAGCAGAGCGCAGACGAGATCGTCGCGATGATGAAGCGCCTTGTTCCGGTCGGCCGAAGTGAGGATCGCAAGGCCGGGCGTCCGGCAATTCTTGAAACCATAGACTGGACGTGGGGTGATGCGCCTGCTGGAGCCATGGTGATCGGCAGGAGCAGCCGTCGGGCTGATGGTCTGCGGATCACGATCTACGCCGGCAACGAACGAACCATGGTTCAAGGCCGCAGCCAGTTGTTCCAGCTCGCGCGACTGATTGAGCATGGAACGCAGGACATGGACGCACAGCCATTTTTCTTCGTCTCCTGGCGCGCTCTTCGTCGTCGCGCGAAATCGCGGATCAGCCGGCAGATGCGCAAGGGCATCAAGGAAGGTGCTGCATGAGCGCGCAGGCGGAGCTGCAGAAACTGATCCTCGACACGCTGAAGGCGGATGCGGCGGTCATGGCGCTTGCGAATGGCGCCTATGACCGCGTGCCGTCCTCACCATGGGGTCCGGATTCGATCAACGGCTACATCAGCTTCGGCCCGACCGACGTTGTCGAGGACGACGCCGACTGCATCATCAGTGGCGAGCATACCGTCCAGATCGATTGCTGGTCACGGCAGGTCGGCATGGTCCATGCGAAGCGGATGGTCGATGCGGTGAAGGCGGCGCTGCACGAGCAGGAACTGACCCTGGCCGAAAGCGCGCTGGTCGACATGCGCGTGACGATGCGGCGCGTCGTTGCAGACCCCGACGGGCTGACGTCGCACGGCATCGTCATGATCAGGGCAATGATCGAGGAGGTGGAGACATGACCATGGCCTGGGCGATCTTCAATCGCGAGTTCAACTGGCGCCGCAAACGCTCCGTCTATTCCTTCAACGTCAAGCCGTCGCCCGAGCCACAGCAGCGCCCGCGTGATGTCGTCGACGCCGCTATCGCCGCCGGCGCGGCCGAGGAAGTTCCATCGCCCTCGCGCGAGGAAAAGAAGGCCATAACCGGCCGCAAGCGGGCGCGCTAGCCCATCCGTCAATCGGGCTTCGGCCCTTCGTCATCGGCTGGTCGTGACCGGCCTCTTTGTCATGGAGACAGGAAATGCCTGAATACGCCGAGACAGCCAATTTCCACGAGATGGTGCTCGAGGTCGAAACCGAGACCGAGGGGACCTTCGCCCGCATCTGCGGTCTGACGTCGCGCGGCGTCACGCGCGCGCACAACATGAACACGTCCGAAGTTCCGCCCTGCGACGACGAGAGCCTGCCCGCCGCTGTCGAGCGCGCGGTGCAGTCGTCCGAGGTGACGATCTCGGCATCCGGTGTCTATGCGCGCCAGAGCAAGCAGATGCTGGAGGACTGGTGGTATTCCGGCCAGACCAAGAACATCCGGATATTCCATGCCACCGCTGCCGTCGGCGACACCGAGTATGAGACCGGACCGGCCTATCTCGCCAACCTCGGCAACGTCGCAGAGCGCGGCACGAAGGTCACCGCCGAAATGGAAATCCAGTTCGATGGCATGCCGACCCGGACGGCGAAGGTCGCTCCCTGATGGGCAAGGATATCACCTGGGCCGGTGGCGAGCATCGCTTCCACATGGAAATCGAGCACCTGCGCGCGCTCCAAGAGAGATGCGACGCCGGCCCAGAATGGATTCTGGCGCGGCTTTCGTCGAAGCAATGGTTTGTCGACGACGTCGTCTCTACCATTCGTCTCGGCCTCGAAGGCGGCGGGATGGAAAAGGAAGACGCTCGCAAGCTGGTCAAGCGCTATGTCGAAGATCGGCCGCTGACGCTGTCCGTGCTGACGGCCCGTGCCGTCCTGATGCTCGCGCTGTACGGCGATCCGGACGACCAGCCGGGGGAAGCCGACGCGGGGACGGACGAGCCGACCGCTCCCCGCGGCCACGAGGCAAATGGCGCTTCGCCGACTTCTACCAGTGGGCCGGCATCCTCCATCGCGACATCGGCCGCATGACTGTTTGGGAATTCGCCTGCGCGGTCGAAGGCTACGCGCGGGCGCATTCGACGGAAGAGGCCGGAACTCCGGCCATGGACGACAAGCGTCTGGCTGATCTGGGTATCGAGGGCTTCTGATGGCAACAGACGTCGAGCGGCTGATCGTTGCGCTTGAAGCGAGGACTCGCGCCTTTGAGAACGCGATGAACCGGGCTAACGGCGTCGCCAATCGCCGTGCCACGGCGATCGAGAAGCGATTCGCCACCATGAACCGGAACATCACGTCGAGCTTCGTCGGGCTGAACCGGGGCCTTGCTGCGGCCTTCCTCGCCGGCGTGTCGGCTCGTGGGGCACAGCGGCTTGTCGACGACGCGACGCGCATCCAGAACGCGCTCAAGGTGACTGGCCTTGAAGGCGAGGCCCTGAAGACCGTCTATGACGACCTCTTCGCCGCGGCGCAGCGCCAGTCGGCACCGCTCGAAAGCCTCGTCAACCTCTACAGCCGCATCGCGCTGTCGCAAAACGAGCTTGGCGTCTCAAGCGCGGAGATCGTCACGTTCTCCGAAACCATCGGCATGGCCCTGCGTGTACAGGGCGCATCGGCAACGGAGGCGGCAGGCGCGCTGACGCAGCTCTCCCAGTCGCTCGGCGGCGGCGTGGTGCGGGCCGAAGAGTTCAACTCGATCATCGAGGGTGCCCCGGCGATCCTTCGAGCCGCCGCAGCTGGCATTGCCGAGGCCGATGGGTCGGTCGCGAAGCTCCGGCAGATCATGCTTGACGGCGAACTGTCGTCGCAGGCGTTCTTCCGCGGTATCGAAGCAGGCGCCCACGTCCTGGAAGATCAACTCGCGGGTGCGGAATCGACCGTCAGCCAGGCGTTCGTTCGCTTCCAGAACGTACTGCAGGACGCTGCCGGCAGGTTGAATGAGGGAACGGAAGCGAGCGAGACGCTCGTCGGTGCCATCAACTGGCTGACCGATGTCGTCGCCGGAGCCGATTTCGGGCCGATAGTCAGCGGCCTTGGTCGCGTGGCCGACACGGCGGCCGAGGTCGTCGGCTGGATCGACGCGATCGGCTCGGCGCTCGGGCGCCTGACGGGCCTCGATCAGGTCGGCGAGTACGCCCGTGGACGCATCCAGCAGTCCGACATCAACGATCGTCTCAACCGCGCCTTCGGTGACAATGGGGCGGCAGCCAAGGGCGACCGGCCAACGGCGTTGCCGGCGATCGAGGTCAAGGCTACGCCGAAGCCGATCAGCATCGCGGACTATCCCGTCAGCGGCGGCGCGGGAGGTGGCGGCAGTGGCAGCCGGCGCCGGGGCGGCGGCGGTGGGCGCGGGGGTCGTTCGGGTGCAGACGGCTATCAGCGTGAGGTCGAGCAGATCCGCGAGCGCACCGAAGCTCTTCGCGCCGAAACTGCTGCGATGGCGGGCGTCAATCCACTGATCGACGATTTCGACTATGCGATCACCAAGGCGCGCGCTTCGCAGGAGCTGCTAAACGGCGCCAAGAAGGCCGGGCTGGCGGTGACCCCGCAGTTGCAGGCGAGCATCGATGAACTCGCGGAAGGATATGCCCGCGCGACCGTCGAAGCGAACCAGCTCGCGTATGCGCAGGACAATGCCCGACGTTCGGCCGAGGAGATGCGCGAGCTCGGCAAGGACGTGATGGGCGGGTTCATCTCCGATCTTCGCGCTGGCAAGTCCGCCAGCGAAGCGTTGGCGAACGCACTCAACAAGGTGGCCGACAAACTGCTTGACGTCGCGCTCAACAGTATCTTCGACGCCAAACCCGCAGCAGGTGGCGGCGGTGGATTTCTCGGCGGTCTTCTGGGTTCGGTCGGCAAGTTCTTCGGATTCTCGCAGGGGACAGCAAACACGGGCGGCCGGCGCGGGCAGGCGCGGGGCGTGGTTCATGGCCAGGAGGCGGTCATCCCATTGCCGGCTGGCGGCAAGGTGCCGGTGCAGATCCAGTCGCCCGGTGCGGCCGGGCGTGCATCGACGGAAACCATCCGCGTCGTTCTTCAGGACGACAGCGGCCGCATGGCCGAGATCGCCGATCAGCGCATTCAGACGTCGGCTGGGACTATCGTCCAGGTGTCGGTCGAGCAGAGCACGCGGGCCGTCAAACGAAACTTGGCCGGCATGATCGCAAACGCTCAGACGAGGGACATGTGAATGACGATCAGATGGCCCGAGCAGGTGTTGCGGCCGCAGAATGTCGCGTTCGATATAGCCTCGCGTTCTCTGTCCGCGCCCGCGTCGATGAGCGGCGCGGTGCAGGTCGTCTCGTCCGATGCCGGCATCTGG
This sequence comes from Aliihoeflea sp. 40Bstr573, assembly GCF_024105655.1. GTDB lineage: Bacteria > Pseudomonadota > Alphaproteobacteria > Rhizobiales > Rhizobiaceae > Aliihoeflea. The sequence continues at coordinate 329,683 of NZ_JAAAMH010000002.1, read as the reverse complement.
AAAGCGACGTTCGGCAATGTGCTGGTTCGTGGTCGTGATCACGTGCTGGCTTTTCGCGGCATCGCCAACCTCCTCGAGGGCCGGCTCGGCAGGATCCTCGTCCCACTCTGTCGGGGGTATCAGCCGCTTTTGCCGGCGTGGCAGCCGCTCTATGAGCCGGTGCCGCATGCCGACGATGCATTCTTCAGCGATGGCGCGGGCTATGTTAGCCAAGTCACTAGCGTAACGCTGGCCGGGTCTGTGGCGGCTCGTGCGGTGTCCGCCAATGTGCATGTTGCCATCGCCGACACTCTGCAGCCTGGTCAGCACTTTTCGATCGGCGAGCGGCTCTATCGCCTGCGCACCGTCAGCTACACGAGCGAAAACACGGCCGCAATCACGTTCCGCCCGCCGCTTCGTGAGGCGGCGGCGATCGGCGCGCGGCTTGAGTTCGACGATCCAGTCTGTCGGATGCGGCTCGCCAGCGATTCCGAGATGGATCTCGAATTGGCGCTGCGCCGCTTCGGCGCGCCAACCGTGTCGTTCGTGGAGGACGTCTGATGGCCTTTTTCACAACCGATCAACTTAGCGCCCTTTCGTCCTCCACTGTCCGCCTCGATATTCTCGTCAAGATGGAGTTCAAGAGCGGCACGGTCTACGTCTGGAACGGCAACACCGATCTCGAGACCGGAGGGCAGACGTGGCGACCGATGCATGGTCGCGGCACGATCGACGGCATCGGGATTTCCAGCGGCACTGTTTCGGAAGCGGTGACGCTGACCCTCTCGGGCCTTCCGGAACAGCAGACCGACCTACTTGCGCTGGCGCTTGAGGAAAGTCCGGACGTCGCACAGCAGTCCGTGACGATCTACGTGCAGTTGTTCGGCGACGACTGGCAGCCAATCGGGGCGCCTATTGGCATCTGGTGGGGCTTCATGCAGCCGCCGCGTGTCGAGCGCAGCCAAATGCAGGGCATCGAGGGCGCACAGCAGGCCGTGTCGGTCGTGGCGGAGAATGCGTTCTTCAACCGCAGCCGGCCGCCCTATGGCCGCTACACCGACCGCGACCAGCAGAAGCGATACCCCGGCGACAAGTTCTTTCAGTTCATGTCCTCGCTGCTCTTCAAGACTTTCGTATATCCGGATTACTGATTTTGGACCCCAAAGAGTTCGTAACCGCCATCGCCGCGGAGCCTTTCGCGTGGGGAAAAAACGACTGCGGATCGATTGCCGACAGGTGGATAGCACTCAAGGCTGGCCGCTCACCTCTTGAGACCTACGGTCGGCGCCACACCAACCGCGAGGCTGCCCTAAAGTGGCTTTCCGAACCCGGCGGCGTCGCTGTTGCGGTCAATCGCGTCATGCGGGCGAACGGTTTCCGGCGCACCAAAAACCCACAACCCGGCGATCTCGGCCTGGTCATCTTCGACGGCCGCATGTGTATCGCAATCCATGCAGGCGGCATCTGGTTCAGCCGTCACGAAGACGGGCTCATCGGCGCGCCGCTCGACAACTTCTGGAAGGCGTGGGCGGTATGAGAACTCGGTACATCGGCAACACGCTACACCTGGAAAACACGACAGCGCTTTACGGTCCCGGCATGGCCCGAACCGGCTTCATCGAGGGCGCCATCCTTCTGGCGTTCACGTCTGCCGGCGTTACCGGATCTGCGCTCGCCATCGGCACAACGCTTCTTGCCGGCGCCGTCAGCATCGGCCTTTCGACCGGCCTCAGCTTTCTTGCGCAATCGCTATTTCGCCCGTCGGCTCCGAAGCCGGAAGACGTGCAGCAGTCCGTCAGGCAGGCGACCGCACCCCGCATGCGCCACTACGGTCGCGTCAAGGCGTCCGGCCCATGGGTGTTTGCGGAATCCAAAGGAGGAGCATTCTACAAGGTTCTTGCCCTTGGGCAGGGTCCGATAGATGCCATCGAAGAATACTGGATTGACGATGAGGCCGTCACACTTGACGGCGCCGGCGAAGTCACGAACGGAAAGGCAGCGGGTGCCGCTGCCATCGAGTCCCGGCTAGGGCAATCCACCGAGGCCGCCTACACGCGAATTCTGTCCAACTTCCCCGAGTGGACGGCCGACCATAGCGGCAATGGTGTCGCATCACTTCAGATCTTCCAGGCTCCCACTCCGGATTCGGAATTTCTCTCTATCTTCCCGAATGGCATCAACACGAATTATCGCGTTGTTCTGCGTGGTTCGCGCGTCGTCAATCCAGTCACATCCGTGACGGAATGGAGCGACAACGCCGCTGCAGTCATTCGTGATTACCTGACACACCCCGACGGCATGCGGTTGCCGGCGTCGATTATCTCCACGCCGCTCGCCGCCTACGGATGGGAAGTTGCATATTATCGGTCGATTGAAGCGATCCCACTTGCCGCCGGCGGAGATGAGCCTCGCTATCGCCTCTGGGGCTCCTACCAGCTTAACGAGCGTCCTGCGGACGTGCTTGGCCGCATGCTGCAGGCTTGCGACGGTCGGCTCGTGCCGACGCCTGATGGCGGCCTTACATTGGATATCGGCAACTGGGCAGAACCGACCGTCACGATCGGGCCGGAAACCATTACGGGCTTTTCCGAGCTCGGGCGTCGCCGCGATGTTCTGACGACGGCCAACACGATCCGCGCCACTTACCTCGAACCAAATCAGGACTACCAAGCCGCAGAGGCCGACCCATGGGCGGACGAGGTGGACGTAAGCGAGCGCGGCGAAATCGCGTCTGACGTCCAATTCAACATGGCCCCCTCGCACAGCCAGGCTCGGCGGCTGATGAAGCTCGCGGCCTTTAGGGCTAATCCAAATTGGGTTGGCACGTTCCAGTGCAATCTTCGCGCACTCGCCGCGATCGATCAGCGCTTCGTCCGCATTCAGTATCCGCTGTTCGGCATCAACTCTGTCTTTGAGGTGCAGGATCTGCGCTTCAATATTGGCGAGGGTGGCTTGCTGACCGGCGTGACACTTCAGGTTCAGTCGATGCCGAGTGCTGCATACGACTGGGATACCTCGCAGGAAGGAACAGCGCCCGTCTACAACGAGTCGGAAGGCAGCGACGGCGTCCCTGTGCCGGGCGCTCCCACGGTCGATTTCGTCGGCGGCGCCGCGGATCTGACGTTCAGTCCTTCGCCGTCAATCCTGCTGTTCTATCAAGTCCGCTACAAGACGACGTCCGGCACTGAATGGACGACGAGCGGCAATCTAGCGAACGACGCTACGAGCTTCACGACCGGCACACTGACGGCTGACACGGAATACGAATTCCAGCTTCGGTTCATCACTGAAAAGGGCCGTACCGGTGATTGGTCCACCGGCACCGTAGCGACGACGCCCGCCTAGCAAGCGCAACCGCGCGGCGCGCCGGCGCCACCCCCGAAAATCAGTCCTTCCCAACCGTGCCTTGGCGCGGCGCTTTTGCATGGAGCATTCAATGAGCCTTGACCTCGATCCGAGCGTGATTTGGCGCGACTTCACGACCGATGGCATCCCGGCATCGGGCGCACATGACCCGCGAAAGGTCGAGATCAGGCAGAGCCTTTCGGCGCTTCGCCAGGCGGTCATCGCGCTGCTGGCAGATGCCGATCCGGGCCTCACGCTGCCCAACCTGCTCATCCGCGCGACGGACACCGGGGCTGGCACGCCGAACGCCATTCAGGCGACGACGAACCTCACGCTGCCGGCCGGCGATGCGACAGCGCTGATCGCGCTCAACATCTTCGAGATGAACACCGGCTCACCCGTCACGGTGTCGTTCAACGGCGGCGCGGCTCTTACCATCAAGACGGTGGCCGGGAACAATGTTGAGCCCGGTGCGCTTCCCGGAGGGACGAACGTCCTCGGGATCCGTGTCGGCACGAACTTCCAACTGTTCTCCGATCAGGCGAGCGCGGCGCTCCTGACCGAAATGGAGGAGTTGCTTGAGGACTTCCAGACGCTATTCCTTGGTGTGCGTGCGGATGACCCGACGACTGGCCCGGGGGGTGCCGCGCTGCAGGAGGGCGCGCTTTATTACAACAGCACCTCTAGCCAGCTTCGTGTCTATGACGGCTCGGTCTGGCAGCCCATCGACACCATCGACTTTGCGTCTCAGGCAGAAGCTGAGGCGGGCACGGACAACACAAAGGCGATAACGCCACAGCGTGTTGTCGAGAACCTGACATATGCCGGCATTGCTTCTGCCAAGTCGTACGGGATCAAGGGGGACGGCACAGACCAAACCGCGTTGATCAACTTTGTGTTGGGGCTAGGAACGCCGGTCTTTTTCCCTCGTGGCGACTATCGCGTCTCGGCGACCATCCAGGTCCCGAACGGCGGTGGCATTGTGGGGGTGGGTGAGAATACGAATTTCATCCGTGCGTTCTCGTCCGGCCGTCCTGTTATCGAATACACGGGCGACGGTGGCGACGTCGGGCAGCAACCTTGGTTCCGCCGCTTCTCGATCACCAACAATCTCGGCCAAAGCGTTGCCGTCAATGACAACGGTCTGGAGATTGGTCTTGCCGGTCCTTGGGGCGGACGCGGGGACATCGGCGACATCACCATCGTCGGGCAATACGACAACTTCAAATGGAAGGGTGGCACTGTCAGCACCATCCATGCCGTCCGTTGCTACGAGGCCAAACGGCACAACTTTTTCGGTGTTAATCCTCGTGGCGAATTGGTCGAGTGTCATGCCGAGTACGGTGAAGGCAACGGCTATTACATTTTTGCGGAGAACTCTGGCGAGACCGGGGTTCGCCTCATCAATTGCGGCACGTTCGGCAATCAAGAGTTCGGTCTGCAAGCTGACGCAGCCAGTGGCGTAAGCGGCGCGAACATTTGGCTAATCGGCCGGTTCTCGTCGTCCTTCGACGGGCGCGGCGGCATCTATTCTGACAAGCCGATTATTCAGTTTCTTTGGGACAAGCTCTTTGTTGAGTACGCTGGGTATGCCGTCAATTTCAAGCCAGATTTTACAGTGTACACCGGCGCCAAGGGGATTACCCTCACAGGGCCGAACGTCGAAAAGATTGCTGGCGGCGATATTGAAGTTTTGAATTGTCGCGGACAGGGCATCCTTATCGATGCCGCTGATGTCCAGTTATCGGGCATTTCCAAGGTCATCAACAACGGGACCGGCGGCGGTTCGGGCGCAGATCGCGTCGGCATCGGCATTCAGAACGCGGCCCGGGTTCACATTCAGGAACTTTACACCGAAGCGCATAAGGGATCGACCAGCCAGACGACCGACTTGGCGATCAACACGGGCGATTGCGTTACCTCTTTGGGGCAGTCAGATTTGCGCGCGGCTTTCTTTGCCGCTGTTGCCAACCATCAGTGGACTGGAGAGTACAAAAACCTGTCTGATCCGTCGATTGCCAGCGCGAGCGATATCACGGTTGCGCCGTGGGCGCGGCGTGTCACGCTGACTGGCACGGCAAACCTCTACAACATCGCCCCGACCTTCAAAGGCCATCGGATCAAGATCAGGTTCACTGGCATCTTGACGGTGGACAATGGCGGCAACATTCTCCAGCAAAGCACTGTGGTGACAGCCGCCGGAATGATCCTCGAATTTGAATGCGATGGGACCAACTGGTGGCGCGTTAGTCAGTAGGTCTAGCGATTAGCCACCCAGCAATCGAACGGAACCCGAAAAATCGGCCCGACCGGCTCGGATGAGCATTGTTCCATCCGGTCGGTTAGGACCGCGTCGATGCGTTGAACGCCAGTGAAGTCGTTCGTGTAAACGGCTGCGGCTCGTTCATCGCGCGGCACATGCAGTTCCCCAATTGTCAGCAGGTAGTTGAAAATTGGTGTTAACTCCGGAAAATTGACGATGGTGGCAGAATTTTCGCGCCGGTTAGATTCAGCCTGATAACCGCTGTGCTCTACAGCCTCCCGCAAAACTTCTAGGCGGGTCGCATCGATAGGTGATGAGCCGATCAATACAGCGAAGAGAACCGCAACGGATCCTGCAGAGGCGATGATTGGCACTGTAGCCCCCTTTATGTGGATGTCGCGAACTAGCAATATGCAGAGCCCAAACGGCGCCAAGGTAGTGAGGGAAAAGAGGGTTTTCTTGAAGCCATAGTAGCTGCCAAGTCCGGCTACTGTGTGTGCTCCCCATAATGATGCCGACAAAGCGAAGGACGCGAAGATAAGGCAGCCGATAGCCACAATGGTCGGATCATTCCGCCGCGCCCCCATCAGGGCGCATCCCGCTCCAATGAGGCCGGTGGCAGCAACAAGAACGGCCTGCATGACGGGTTGGTCGACCGCGAGCAAGTCTAAACCGCCTTCGTGGGTGCCAATGTCCAGCATTGCTCTCACGGACGGGTGGAATGCAAGGAAACCGAGACTCGCAATCGCCCAGTATCCGACGCGCCAGCGGCCCGATTTTGATGTGACCCCCTCAAAGCATAGAAGCACTCCGTATGCGGCTATGAGTTGAAGGGCGGCGATCATATGAGCGAAGCCGATGGTGATCGTAGCCGCCAGGAAAAGTGCATCTCGGCGCAAATGGCTCTGAGATGCCATCGCCGCCAAGAACGCACAGTACGCCAAAGCTGTCGCTACAGCTTGGCTGTAGAAGTAATTGCCCCTCAGTTCAAAGCCATGGATCGGCCAATCCAAGAGCGCGAGACCGGCGAGAATGCATACTGCGACGATAGCCGCGGACTTGGAAACCAGTGCCCCCATCGAAAACAATGCGACGTACACGACAAACAGCGAGGCCATGCCAAGGTTGAACATGGAGACCAGACCAGAATCCCATATCGGCGATAGCCATGCGGCGAGGTAGTGCGCCAGGGGCGGGTAGTGGTTCATCTCGCCGAGGTTCGGGAGCCAGTCAGGGCGAAATGGCCCATGTTCGGTAAGGACGCGAATCAGTGCGTAATGGTGGGCAATGTCAACCGATCCCGACCACAGTACGCCTGACGACCAATAGAGAACGGTGGCTAGTCCAGCGGCTATCGAGACAACTGAAACTGCGCGGCTCGCAATTCGCTCCATATGGTGCCCTTGACCAGTGTTATTGAAAAGCTCGAACCAACACGTTTTGGTTCTTCGAGCGAGACAGCAATGACATCAACACCACTGCGGGCCTCTTGGACGCAGGACTACCTGTGCACGATGACTGAAAGAATAGGAAACATTGCGAACCTAAAACGGCGGCAGCTTTTCGTGACCGCTTTCGATCGTCCACTGATCCATCGGTTCCGTGACGCGGCCAGAGCGAACGTCACTCAACAGTTTTTCGACTTCACGTTCGCTGCGGATAACGATGGCGGCGATGTTGCTCGGCCCAAGTCCCTTTCGAGCAAAAAAACACGCCAGTGCCGGCCACCGTGCTTTCAGGTCTGCTTGAGTTATCGTCAATTCGTTGCCCCGGAAAAGTTAGTGAAGCCGGCGTATATTGCACATTGCCTAATGCTGACAATCTGAAAATCCGTTCAGATAGGTTGAGCTGTGGAAGTCAAGCTGAGCTATCTGTGTCGTCCAAGCCGTGCCAATGCACCTAAAATTCCACCGGATATTGACGCTTCGACGGTAGTGATCCTGGCGTCCGCTTGTTCCGACCGACTCGTAAGGGCTGCATGATCTTCGGCGAGCGCTGCGTGGTCTTTTGCAATGGCCGGAAGTCGCTCTGCCCATATATGATTTACGCCCTCGCTCAATCGCGAAAGTCCTTTAGCCAGATCGTCCATCTCTAGCCGGGAGGCCTTTTCGTCTAGGCGTTGGGATATGCTTCGATCGAATTGTTCAACAGCCAACTCGTATGACAGACCGGTCGGCCCGCTCAATAGACTGGATATTGATATTCCGCCGGCCTTCTGTGCGACTAAAGCATAGTCTTGGCTGGGGCCCTGAAGAACATGTCGTATTGAGGTTTTTTCAATCCTATCGTCTTCGTGGAGACCGATTATCGCGCAGTCTGCGAAGCCGGAAAATTCCGCGGCGAATTGGAGCAGAGTTGAAGGGATAGGCCTGTTGTGGGTCGCATCGAGGAAGAAGCTGAGACTTGAAACGCGGATGTTGTCAGGATTGGGTGTTTCGAGAATAAGCAATCCGCCGGGCCGTAGAGCGCGTTGCGCTTCTCCAATCAACTGGAGGACGGCCTCAAACGGTAGATGCTCGACAAGATGAAAGGCTGAGACGACATCGAGACTTGCATCTTTTGCGTCGGAGATGCTCGTGAGGGCATCTTGCTTGATCGCTTGAAGTCCCAAACGGGTGGAGACCGCGAGCATACCGTCGTCCAGATCAACGCCGCGCGCATCCAGACCTTCTTCGGTCATCAACTCTAGCCACTCGCCGCGTCCGCAACCCAAGTCGAGCGATACGCGAGCTTCGATGGCCCGCGTGAACTGCAGATAAGTTTTCAGTCGGGACTTTATCAGGTCTCTGGAACCCCGGAATCGATCTTCAAACGCCTTGTAGAACCCTTCGAGACTGATCCTATCCACGCGGCGTTCCCCCTATTTCCTGGCGCATTGCCTCATAGCCGCGCAAGGGCGCTTTGAGAAGAGCGGCGTATTTGGATTTGCCGAAGACGTCTCTTCGCAATCTCCCCATAACTGAAACCTTCAATCACCCGGCAGCACCGGGGGAAAGGCTTATCCTATGGACCCGACCGTACCGGCCGGCGCTGCCCGGCTGCTCGACTTCGCTCGCCAGACCGAGGTCGGCACTGAGGAACCTCGTGGCTATGACGTCATCTACGGCTTCAACCAGGACAAGCTTGCCAAGCCGGTGACGCAGATGAGCGTCGACGAGGTGCTGGCGCAGCAATCCTCCTGGTCGAGCCGCTTCGGTTCGTCCGCAGCCGGCGCCTATCAGTTCATGCGCGCCACGCTCGGGGATCTGAAGCGCGAGCTTAATCTGCGCGGCGGGCAGATCATGGATGCGAACCTGCAGGATCGGCTCGCCTACCACCTTCTCAAGCGGCGCGGCTATGAGCAGTTCATCGCCGGCTCGATCGACCGCACAGAGTTCGGCAAGCGGCTGGCGCAGGAGTGGGCGTCGTTCCCAGTTCTTGCGGCGGTACGGGGCGCCCACCAGCAGCTTGCGCGCGGGCAGAGCTACTATGCCGGCGACAGGCTGAACAAGGCACTGGTGTCGCCTGAGCGGTTCGAGGCTGTGATCGACGAGGCTCTGGCTCTTGCGCGCGCGCCTGTCGCCGCTCCTGTCCCGCTGCCGCGTCCCGAGCCAGAGCCGATCTATCCGCCGATCGGTCACAATGGCGGCCCGCCGCTCGAGCCCGTCCATCCGCGCAATCCCAAGCCGTCGCCGGTCGAGCAGTCGGCCAAGGCTGTCGGTGCCGGCAAATGGGCGGCCATTGCCGGCGCGCTGTGGACGGCAGTCGTTTCGGTGGACGTCCTCCCACCGGCTTTCACCACGCCTGAATTCGTCGCGGCCGTCACGGCGATGATCACGGCGGTTGCCGGCGCTGTCGGGAGTTACCGCGCCCCCAAAAATGCGGAGCCGAGCTGATGGGCGCGCGCGGAGTTCTACGCACGCTTGAGGGCGGCGGACTGATGTTCTGGTGTCCGGGGTGTGAGGAAGCTCACCAGGTGAAGATTGGTGAGGGCCGGGGTCCGCGCTGGGGCTTCAACCGCGACTATGACCGACCGACCTTCACGCCCTCGGTGCTGGTGCGCTCTGGGCACTTCGTGCCGGGCCATAAGCCAGCTGACGGATGCTGGTGCACCTACTGTGCCGAGGACGATGAAGACGGTACACCCGGCTTCTCCTGCAAGCAGTGCCATTCCTTCGTCCGCGATGGACAAATCCAGTTCCTTGGCGACTGCAGCCATGCACTCGCCGGGCAAACCGTCCCGCTGAAGCCGTTCCACGATTGACCCGCCCCCGGCCGGTCGCCGGGCACCCTCACAAGGAACCATCACCATGCGCATGCTGATCCTTGCATCGGCGGCAAGCCTTGCGCTTGCCAGCTGTTCCACGACCGATCCCGTCACCGGCGAACCGTCGCCGATCGAGAACGTCCAGTCTGCCACCGCTGCTGCCTGCCGGTTCCTGCCGGCGGCCGAGACCGTTGCCGAGATCCTCGCATCCGGCGATACGCGACTGACAACCGCGTCGGCTGTCGCCCGCGCAATCTGCGCCGTAGTCGCTGACCAGGCTCCGGCCGGGGTCGCGACCCTATTCAGCGCGCCGCCCACGGTCAACGGTGTCGTCATTCGCGGCGAGCGGCTGCCTGGTGGAGGCGGCACGTGATGGACGGCCAGAAGGTTCGCCACCATTCGCTCCGCAGCTCGGTCGAAGGGCTGTGGGTCGAATATCTCTACGGCGACGGGTGGCGCCTCGTGGAAATCATCCTCGGTCTTCAGATCGTCTTCCGCGCACTGGCTATTCTGTTTCTCGGTGGGATGGCCGCCAGCTACTATGCGACGTTCCCGTTTGTGGACCATGCGCTGGCATGGGGTCTCCTGACCCTCGGCATCGGTCTCGCACGCATCGCCGGCACAATCATCAATGGCCGATGGAAACGATCTCCCCGCCTTCGCTGGGCTGTCGGGGCACTCGCTTTTGGCTATCAGGGCCTGCACTGCTTCTTCTTCTGGCAGATCGGGTTGTCCGTCATCGCGATTGGCTATCTGCTGTGGACCGCCCTTGAGGGCATGGCGATCATTCGCTCCACGATCGACATTGCGCGCAAGAGGTCCGATGGATGTGGGACTGGTTCGTAAACAACACCGCCGCCGTCACCGCGCTCGTTACCGCGCTGGGGATGGCCCTGTTCATTCCACTCTTCGATTTCCTGGGCAAGTTCTTCCATCGCCATGGGCCAGTGCCGCCGCCAGCTGCCTATGACGCACGCGACCTTCCCGACCATCCGCTGCTCGTTTCAGCAAAGGTTCACCTGAACGAGCCGGAGCTTGAGATGCTGCGAGAGACCGCCGCGCGCACGCGCCGTATGGAAAGGCAGCTCGACCGCGTCATCGAGAAGATCGACCATGTGAACGATCGGCTCGACTGACGAGACGCCATAGGAACATTCGCGATCCATCGCGGTTCGTTGCGAGGGAGCTCCCCGGCTCCCATGTTCCAACATTCGCCATGATATGACTGGCCCGCTGTCTCTTCGGAGATGGCGGGCCTTTTTCAACGTTCAGGATTCGGGGTCGGGGAACCGTTCTAGGACGGCGGCGCGGGCGGCAGCGTCGTGGCCAAGGTTCTCGTTCAGCGCCAGCTCGAGCAGATAGTCGAGCATTTCGTCATTCAGCTCCTTCGCCAGCCTGCGGGCATCCATGATGTGCCGGGTGATTTCGATCCGCCTGGGGTCAAGCGCTCTGATCATGGCATTCCCTTCTCGGCGTAGATTCGCTCGCGCGACTGGCGCCAATACTCTGCAGCTTCGACGGCGCTCGCAAGCACATCGGCCGGCACCACGTCGAGAAACCGGCGATAGGCTTCCTCGGCCTTCCATGCCGCCTCGCGCGGCGCCGGGCAATATCCGCGCCAGGCGCCCATCTTCGGCCTCACGGAGCCCTTGTCCGAGCCCGGCGCAATGCATTGCCACATCCACTCGTCGGGCACGCCCGGCGTGTGGTTCGTCACGAGGTGGATGTTGGCGACGGTGGACAGCCCGCATCGGTCCGGGTCAATCGCGTTGAAATGCGTATCGCAGCCGGGCCACGACCGGCGCCACGTGAGGGCGAGGGGGTATCGAGGATCGTCTTTCATGGGGCGGCAATCTGCATGGACGGCTTGACCCGTGCAAGGGTTTTGTTCCTATTCCGTTCTCATGGCGCATTACCGGATGAACATGCTGAGCCACGCCGCAAGGCAGGGCTACCTGCTGCGGCCAAGGTGCCGCGGCTGCGGTCGCGAGGCGCTGTTCGTCGCGCGCGACCTGATGGTCATGTACGTCACCGACCGGCGGATCGATTCGGTGCGCTTCCATTGCCAGCAGTGTGATGGCCGCGACCACGAGATACGTCTCGTCCATCCCGACGAGCTGTTCGAGCGCGAATATGTGGTCTGGCGGCCGGCGATCGTGAAGGGCAAGCAGAAGGCCTGAACTGGTGCGGGCAGGCCACGGGATTTCCCAATGGTTTCAAGGGACCGATTTCGAAACCCGGTGCGGGCGTCGTCCGAATTTTGACGAGCGATTTCAGTAAATTGGCGGAAATCGCCGCAATACAGTCGGGATCACCACTGAGTCATCCTTCCGCTTTCATCGTCTTCGCAATGTCCAGCAGGCGTTGGTGATCGGTTCCTCGCATGGCCACGAGTTCCTTGGCCTGGTTGGGCGACAGATCGGTGTTTTCCACGAGGTACTTGATCGCGGCCTCGCGCTCGTCGTCAGGGCTTGTCCAGTCGTTGCGGTCTTCCGTCATGAGGTATCTCCTTCTTGAGGAGAACTGAACCGGAAGATCAGTGTTCCAACGAAGCCAGACGACGCGAGAGACATCTGGTCGATAGGGCGACCGGGGCTTGGCGGCGCGATGGACAGTTCAAGCGTCCTGAAGCAGGGGTAGGTATGTCAAATGGTAATTCGCCGTGATCCCGGTTGGTTTAACATTTGGACATCTACCGAATCAGAAAGTCCTTCGTGCTAACGCGTATCGTCTATCTCTCCACTCTCAGCGAACACACGACGGCACGAGAGATCGACGCCATCGTCGAACGCGCCGCCTTGTTCAACCGAGAGCAGGAAATAACGGCATGCTGGCCCTGGAAGACCGCCGGATTTGCCAGATTCTGGAGGGGCCGGCCCACGCGGTCGACTTTCTATACGTCTCGATCAAACAGGATGAACGACATTTCCGCGTTACGGAGCTGGCGCGCCACCGCATTTTCCACACCTCGTTCGAGCGCTGGGGCATGGTTCGGCGTCCGATGATCGACATGGTCACGCTCGCCTTTCGCGAGTAGCAATCATCGCAGAACCATTTCGCAATTTGCCGCGCGGCCCATGTTTCGGTAACGGGTGGGCGATCATACGCGAAACGATTGCCAGCTCAACCTCGCGGTTCGCTCCAATCCGAGGATGACTGGGTGTGAGCCAGCCAGGACAACTTATGCGCACGGAAATCTTCGACACCGTCATCCTTGGCGCTGGCGCTGCCGGGATGATGTGCGCAATCCACGCTGCCGCGCGCGGCGGACGGGTGCTGGTGGTCGACCACGCGAAGGCCCCGGGGGAGAAGATCCGCATCTCGGGCGGCGGGCGCTGCAACTTCACCAATATCGGCACCGGCGCAAAGAATTTTCTCTCAGCCAATCCGCATTTCGCCAAATCCGCGCTTGGCCGCTATACGCAGCACGATTTTCTGGCGCTCGTCGAAAAGCACGGCATCGCCTGGCACGAGAAGACGCTCGGGCAGCTTTTTTGCGACAGTTCCGCCAAGGACATCATCGCGATGCTGCTGGACGAGATGGACCGGGCCGGTTGCGAACTGCGCTTGGCGACGACGCTCGATTCGGTCGAGCGCGACGAAAACGGTTTTGCCGTCACGCTCGGCGGCGACGGTGCAGCCAAGATACGCTGCCGCCATTTCGTCGTCGCTTGCGGCGGCAAGTCGATCCCGAAAATGGGCGCGACCGGGCTCGGCTACCAGATCGCCGAAAAGTTCGGACTGGCAGTCACCGAAACCCGCCCCGCGCTCGTCCCGCTCACCTTCGGGGAGGACGTGCTTGCTGGCTTCCGCGAAATCGCGGGCGTCGCGGCGGATGCGCGCGTGTCGTGCGGCAGGACGGCATTCGAAGAGGCGCTGCTCTTCACCCATCGCGGCCTTTCGGGACCGGCGATCCTGCAGATCTCGTCCTACTGGCGCGAGAGGGAGCCGATCCGCATCGCTTTTCTGCCCGGCGACGATATTCAGGCTGCGCTCTTGTCCGCCAAGCGTGAAAACGGCCGCCGGGCGATCGCCACTGTGCTCGCGGAAATCCTCCCCAAGCGGCTGGCGGCTCATCTCGCTGAGGCCCATTGCTGGACAGGCCCGATCGGCGAGGCGAGTGACAGGAAGCTGGCCACCATCGCCGGGACGCTGCAGGGCTGGGAGGTATTTCCGATCGGCTCGGAAGGCTACCGCACCGCAGAGGTGACGCTCGGGGGCGTCGACACGGCCGGGCTCAATTCGCGGACGATGGAGACGAAATCCGTCGGCGGGCTCTATTTCATCGGCGAGGTGGTCGACGTGACCGGCTGGCTCGGCGGCTACAATTTCCAATGGGCCTGGTCGTCCGGCTGGGCGGCGGGAACGGCAATCGCGGAGAAGCAGACATGAACGAAGCGCTGACCGAACATCTTGCCATCGCCATTGGCGGCTACGCGCTTGCTGCCGGCGTCGGCTGGTGGCGTGCGCCGGCGCGCTTTTCGCGCATGTTCGACGGCATGCGCGACAGTTCGGCCGCCGCCTTCATGACCGGCCTCGTCTGCTATTTTCTCGGTGCGTTTCTGCTCGTCTTGCACCACCGCTTGGATGACTGGCTGGCGGCGGTCGTCACGCTCTTCGCCGCCGGCGCGATGATCGAGGGGCTCGGCTTCCTGATCGGTTCAGGCACCTTTGTAGCACTGGCGCAGCGCATCGGGCTCGCGGGCTCGTGGCGCATCTGGGCTTCGGTCTATGTCGTCTTCGGCATTGCGATGATCGCGGCAGGGCTCGCCCGGCTCTAGTCTTCCATCACCAGGAGATCGCCCGGCGCGAAGCTCACCGTCGCCTGATCGCCCGGCTGCGGCGGCGGGGCGGACGGGCTGTTGAACGTGTCGAGCGAGACGGTGCCCGAACCGACCGCGACGCGCACGCGGATGACCGAGCCGAGGAAGGAGACATCCTTGATCGTGCCGGAAAGATGCACGTCGCGCGCCTCGTTGCGGCCGAGCGTCACCGCCTCGGGGCGCAGCGCGAGCGTGATTGCATCTCCGGCCTGCCGCGCAGCGAGGCGGTAGCCGAGGGAAACGGTCGAATCGCCAATCGTCACCGAGCCGGTAGCCGGGTCGAGCACGCGGGCCTCGAGCGTACTCAGCGTGCCGACAAAGGAGGCGACGAAGCGCGTCGTCGGGCGGTTGTAGATCTCGAACGGCGTGCCGACCTGGTCTGCGCGGCCCTCGTTCATGACCACGATCCGGTCCGACATGGAGAGCGCTTCTTCCTGGTCGTGGGTGACGTAGATCGTGGTGATGCCGAGCGTCTTCTGGATGGCGCGGATTTCCTCGCGCAGCGACACGCGGATCTTGGCGTCGAGCGCCGACAGCGGCTCGTCGAGCAGCAACACCTGCGGGCGCACGGCAAGCGCGCGCGCGAGCGCCACGCGCTGCTGCTGGCCGCCCGAAAGCTGGAACGGGTAGCGCTCGGCCAGGTGCGGCAGCTTGATGATCTCGAGCATTTCGCCAACGCGCGCGTCGATCTCCGCCTTCGGCCTGCCCGCGACCTTCAAGCCGAAGCCGACATTTTGCGCCACGGTCATGTTGGGAAACAGCGCGTACGCCTGGAACACCATGCCGATATTGCGCTGGTTGGGCTTCAAGTTGACGACGTCGCGCCCGTCGATGCGGATGACGCCGGAACTCGGCTGCTCGAAGCCGGCGACCATGCGCAGCGTCGTCGTCTTGCCGCAGCCCGACGGGCCGAGAAAGGAAACGAACTCGCCCTTCTCGACCGCAAGATCGAAATCCTTGACGACGCGGATGCCGCCGAAGTCCTTCTGCAGGCTGGCGATTTCGAGAAAGCTCATCGGCGGGCCATCGTGTGTTTCTGGAAGCGGGTGACGAGCTGGATCAGCCCCATGCAGGCCCATGTGATCGCGAAGGCGATGACGGCGAGCGCGGCGGGCTCATAGGCGCGGTTGGCGCCGATGAGCTGCAGATAGGGCCCGAAGGCGGGTCGGTTCAAAAGTGCGGCGAGCACGAACTCGCCGATCACGATGGCGAAGGTCAAAAATGCGCCGGACAGGACGGCGACGAGCACGTTGGGCAGGATCACGCGCCACATGATCGTCAGCCATCCAGCGCCCAGGCTTTCGGCCGCCTCGGTCAGGGTCGCCACGTCGATGGCGCGAAGCCCGGTATCGACCGCGCGATACATGTAGGGCAGGGAAAGCGTCATGTAGCCGAACATCAAGAGCAGGTTCGTCCCCGCCGCGGTGCCCGTCAGCGGCAGCCAGGACGAGGTGTTGTAGAGCCGGATATAGCCGAACACGATGACGATGGGCGGGATGACCAGCGGCAGGAGCGTGACGAACTCGATGAAGGGCCGCCAGTGGGGCAGCTTCAGCCGGATCCAGTAGGCGGTCGGCACGATCAGCACCACGCCGGCGATAATCGTCGCCACCGCCATCATGACCGAATAGCCGAATGTCGCCTGAAAGCGTGGATCGGCCAGCACCGCCCAATAGGCGTCGAGCGAATATTCGCCGCGACGCATCTTCAGCGAGAATTCGACCGTCCCGAGCAGCGGCAGCACGAAATAGGCGATGCCGAGGATCAGGAATGCCCAGGACCAGAAGCGGTTCGCCTTCATTTGATCCACCGCTCCGCGCGTCCGCGCAGCCAGATATAGACGAAATTGGCGATCCCGGTGATGACGATCATGCCAAAGGCGAGCGCGTAGCCCAGATGCGGGTCCTGCAAGACGTCGCCGCGGATCTGCGCGAAGAGCAGGATCGGCACGATGGAGAGCGACGACCCGGTCAGCGCATAGGCGGTCGCGACCGCGCCGAAGGCGTTGGCGAAGAGCAGCGCGAAGGTGCCGAGAAGCGTCGGCCACAGGATCGGCAGCGCCACCATGCGCCAGTATTGAAAGCGCGAGGCGCCGAGGATCGCCGCCGCCTCGCCCCATTCGCGCTTCAGCCCGTCGAGCGCAGGCGTGACGATCAGGATCATCAGCGGAATCTGGAAGAAGAGATAGGTCAGCGTCAGGCCGGAGAAGGACAGGATGTTGAATCCCATCCCGTAAATATTGATGCCGAACCAGTCGCGCAGGATCAGCGTGACGAGGCCGAGCCGGCCGAAGGTGGCGAGAAACGCAAAGGCGAGCGGAACGCCGGCAAAATTGGAGGCGACACCTGAAAAGGTCAAAAGCGGCGAGCGCAGCCAGACGGGCAGCCCGCCGATCGTGATCGCCACCGCCATCAGGAAGCCGATCAGGCAGCCGAGGAATGCCGAGGCGAAGGAGATGCGGATCGAGATCCAGTAGGCCGACATGATCGACGGCTGAAAGAGGTTGGCGATGTTTTCGAGCGTGAACTCGCCCGCCGGATTGCGGAACGCGCCGGTGATGATCTGCAGCGTCGGCAGGATCAGGAACAGGAGTGCGAAGGCGAGAAATGGCACGACGCCCAGCCAGGCAAAGGACAGCGAGCGCCGTGGGGGCGCGGGCGAGGCCAGTGCGGACGGATCAGTCATGGAAGGCCGGCAGGCTGGAGCGCTTTCGTTGAAACGTCCCCTGCCTTGGCGCAGGGGACGCATGTTCTCGGTCTTTTACTGGACGTTCGCGCCGACGGTGGAGTCCCACCCCGAGGTGATCACGTTCTTGGCCGCTTCCTGCTCTTCGAGGGTCGGAAAATAGGCCTTCTCGTAGGATTCGGCCGGCGGCAGGGCGTCGAGCAGTTCCTGCGGGATCACGCCACGTTCGACCATGTCGTTGAAGCGGATCGGGTGGCAGTAGCCCTTCAGCCAGCCAAGCTGGCCTTCGTCGGAATACAGATATTCCATCCACAGCTTGGCGGCGTTGGGGTGCGGCGCGTAGGCGCTGATTGCCTGGACGTAGACGCCGGCGAGGACACCGGAGGCCGGCACGACAACTTCCACGGGCGGGTTGCCATTGAGCGCATCGCGGCCGGAAAGGGCGTTATAGTCCCACCAGATGACGATCGGCGTCGCGCCCTGCGCCAAGGTGCCCGACTTACCGATGGTGGGCACGAAATTGCCCTTCTCGTTGAGCTGCTTGAAGAAGTCGAGGCCGGCCCTGCCGGAAGCTTCGCCCGCTTCGGCGCCGGTCGCCATGCCTGCGGCCTGTACGCCCAGGATTGCCTGGTTGGAGGCGCGCGGGTCGCCCGCAAGCGCGACCGAGTTGGCGTATTCGTCGCTAAGCAGGTCGGCCCAGTCGGCCGGCACGTTCTCGACGATATCGGTGTTCACCGCGAAGGAAAGCACGCCGTAATAGTCACCATACCAGTGGCCGTCGGCGTCCTTGACGTTGTCGGGGATCGAATCCCAGGTCGACACCTTGTAGGGCATCGTCAGACCCTCTTCCTTGGCCTGTGGGCCGAAAGCGAAGCCGATGTCCAGAACGTCGGGGGCCTGCGGACCGGTATTGTCCTTGTTGGCGCGCACGGCTTCGAGCTCGTCGGCCGAGCCGGCATCAGGGTTGAGCTCGTTGACCGTGATCTCGGGATACCTCGCCTTGAAGCCGGCGATGACTTCGCCATAGCCGCACCAGTCATGCGGCAGGGCTATGGTCGTCAGCATGCCTTCTTCCTTGGCCGCGGCTTCGAGTTCGGCAAGGTCCTGCGCCGATGAGATCGACGTTGTCACCATCAGCCCGGCGGCGACTGCCGACAGGATGCGCCCCAATTTCGTCATACCCGTTCTCCCTGAGAAAAGACGCCGTTCTTGACGCCTGCGATGCGGCTACTGCCGTTGCGTGACAGTGACATGACGAAACGCGCAATCTCGCCCGCGGCAAGTTAGACTTAACTACTTTTCCGCAAGGGCAGCAATCGGGCAAGTTGAACGGCGACCGGAATTTCGCGCCCGCCTTTGCGGGCCAGAAAAAGCCGTCCGCCGGCGAGGCGACGTCGAGGAAATGCCGCTGCCGCGTGCCATCGCGGCGCGAACGCGGTCAGTGGCGGCTGGGAGGCTTTCTTGTGGGCGGCGGTGTCGGCCGTTGCAGGTCCGTCCTGCTGTTTGTCGGCAAACGTCGCGCGACGGCCTCCTCCCTTGGCCGCAAAAATTGTCGTGCGGAATAAAGCGGTGACCGTGCCGTTTGCCGATGGTGACCGGCCAGCGACGCCACGTGCGGCCGGCTTCCACGAAACAGGAGGTCAAGATGAAAGACGCTTCAAGGAATCCCGGCCTGCAGGCCGAAACCGTATCGCTCGGCCGTCGCCGCGCGCTTGGCCGGATCGGCCTTTTGGCCGCCGCTGCCTACAGCGCACCGGCGCTGCTGCAATTGAGCCAGGCTCGCGCCTCGGGCGCCGGGTCCGGGGGTGGGGCAGGCTCCGGTGGCGGCGGTGGCGGCTCCGGCGGTGGTGCCGGTTCAGGCGGGGGCGGCTTCGGCGGCGGCTCTGGCGGCTTTGGGGGCGGCAGCTTCGGCGGCTCGGGCGGTCGCGGCTCAGGTGGTCGCGGGTCGGGCGGACGCGGCGGATCTTTCGGCCGTGGCGCCGGCCAGGCGATCGATTCATTCGGCCGCGGAAGGCAGGACATGGGCCGCAGCATCGGCCGCGCGTTCGGCTTCAGATAGGCGATCAATGACCGACATACGGCCGGCCGGTACACTCCGGTCGGTCGTCATCCGTGAGGGACGTCACGATGCCTGCCAATCATTCCTGCGCGCTGGTGGATCGCCCGCTGCGTTTCGTCGATTCCGAACCCGTACTGGCGATCCTGAGACGCGTGACCCGCGGCTGGTCGTGGACCGCCGTTTCGGACGCCTGCAAACCGTTCCTCGAAGTGCGTCGAACCGGGGCGGGCTTCATGATCGACGAGCCGGGACGACGACGCTTCAGCGAACCGAGCGCGGTGAGCGCCGCCTGCAGCCTCGTGGTCATCCTGCTGAACCGAATGGTCGAGACGGATCCCTCGATGCTTTGCCTTCATGCCGGCGCGGTGTCGATCGCCGGTCGCAATTTCATCTTCCCGTCCTCCCACCGCGCCGGAAAGAGCACGCTGGCCGCAGCGCTCGCCTTCGACGGCGCGCAGATTCTGGCTGACGACATCGTGCCGGTCGATTGTGGGGGCGATCAACTCGGTGCGATCGTCGCCTCTGGTGTGCGCCCGCGCCTTCGCCTGCCATTGCCGCGCGCGCTCGGCCGCCGCTTCGCCTTCCATGCCTGGCGCCACAAGGGACCGGACGACGGCCACTATCGCTACCTGACGCTGCCGCCCGGGCGGCTTGCCCCGTTCGGGGAACGGCGGGAAGCAGATGCTTTCGTGTTTCTCGAGCACGCTCGTGGCGTGCGGTCGGAGCTTCTTGCGGTCGCGCCGGATCAGGCGATGAAAGTCCTGCTCGTCCAGAATTTCGGCAACGCCGCCCCTTCCGACATCGTCCTGCGGCGCATGAACCGGCTGGCCAGCCACTGCCCGGCCTTCCTCCTGCGCTACGAAGCCCTTGCCGATGCCCGCGAATTGCTGGCGCATCTTGCCGCGCGCGATGTAGCAACGACCCAGTCCGAACTTCGGCACGGCACGCCGCGTGTCTCATCGCACGACAGTGCGCAGACGCCTTCAAGCCTGCCCGCCGGTCGCATCGTGCGCGCCGAAGACGTCGTCCTCCAGCCAATGGGGGATGGCGGCGCGTTTCTCGCCGACCGTCTGGGTGGCGGCATCTTCGCGCTCGATGCGCTCGGCGCGGCGATCTGGGAGGCGCTTGCGGCGCCGGTCGCGCCGCTCGACCTCGCCGACGAACTTGCCGAGGCATATCCCGATGTCGCGCGCACGCGCATCGAGGCCGATCTTGCCGGCCTCATTGCGCGACTGGTGGAAACGGGGCTTGCGCGGACGCTCTAGCGCGTCGCCTCGTCGAGGGCGGCGCGTTCTTCTTCTGCCGTCAGCGCCGGCCCGGCTTCGATGGCGCCAAGATAGGCTTCGAGCGCATCGAGCGAGGAGGCCGGCGCATAGCCGTCGCCGCCAGCGGGAGCCGCTACCGCAAACCGCATCGCCCATTCGCCTGCCTGGCGGCACGAGACGGCGACCACGGATGCACTGGCGCTCCGGTCCACCTCGTATTCGCGGCACAGCGCGCCGCTCTGGTCGTTGAAGGAGGAGATCAGCCGCACGCGGCCCGCGCCGTCGGCGATAGCGATCTCCTCGCCCGATGCGGCGTTGTCGAGCACGCCGTCGATCTCGGCGCTGGAGAAGCCGGCAATGTCCGAGCCCTCGGGCGCCGTGCCGGGCGTCTGGCCGAGCTGGTAGGCGATGAAGCCAGCTCCGAGCGCGATTACTAGCGAGGCGGCGAGCGGCAATTGCCAGGACCGCTGCGCAAAGCCGAGGCGCTTGGTGCGTGCTTTTGCAAGCGAGACGACGTTCGACGCCGGTTGTGCCTGCGACGCGCGATGTCGCTCGACCATGCCATGGACCGCCGCTTCGAGCGCCGGGGGAACGGGCTCGGGCGGCGTGAACGCGTCGCGTGTTGCCGCGCGCATTTCCGTGAATTCGGCAACGCGCATCATCAGCGCGTCGTCGGCTTCCATGGCGCGCTCGACCGCCGTGGCCGTCGCCTCGTCCAGTTCGCCATCGGCGAACGCCATCAATGTCGCGTCATCGAAAGTCATCGGCTCGTTCATGGGTTTGCTTCCGTCGCACTGGAAGAACGACCTGGCGCCGGGCTTATTCCCGTCAATTCGGCAAGTCGTTTGCGCGCCCGCGCCAGCCGGCTCATCACGGTGCCGATCGGCACACCGAGAACCTCGGCGGCCTCCTTGTAGGAGAGGTCATCGACGCACACGAGCATGATGATCTCGCGCTGTTCGCCTGGCATCGTGTCGAGTGCGTCCTTGACCGACGACAGCGCCTGGCGTGCATCGACAACCTTTTGGCCGTCTTCGCCGACGAGGTCGTGGCGCTCATGGACGTCCTCGCTCGGACCGGCGGTCTTTTGCCGGCGGGTCCGGTCGATCCACAGGTTGCGGATGATACGGAACATCCAGGCGTCGAAGCGGGTGCCGGGCTCGAAGCTCGCCGCGTTCGCCAGCGCCCGCTCGCAGGCCTGTTGTACCAGGTCGTCGGCGATGTCCGGCGCGCGCGCAAGCGACAGGGCGAACCGGCGCATGTTGGGCAGGAATGCGATGAGCTCGTCGCCGATATCGTTGGATACGCCCATCATCGCCCGTCTTCTCGAGAAAGGATCGCCGCACAGGCATATGTGTTCTCGCCGAACGTTTTCAGGTGCCGCTTATTCCCAGTATCAGAAGCGGCGATCCCGGTGAAACGCTCCCAAGGTCAATCGCAGCAGTCATGGCGACCCGCCCGTCGAGACGGCGGGCAGGGACTATTCGAGCTTGAAGCCGATCTTCAGTCCGACCTGATAATGCGCGATCTTGCCGTTTTCGACATGGCCGCGAATTTCGCTGACCTCGAACCAGTCGACATTGGTCAGCGTCGAACTGGCGCGCGCTACGGCGCCCTGAATGGCATCCTCGATCGAATTCTTGGACGAGCCGACGATCTCGATCTTCTTGTAGACGTTTTCCATGATGGTCTCCTTCGCAGTCTGTGCCTTCATCAGCTATGGCGCTCTCGTGCGAAGGAAAGGCCGATCAGCGCCGCAATGTGTCCGCCCATTCGGGATGCTTGCGGAATTGCGCCGCCGCGAACGGGCAAAGCGGGATGATGGTTCTGCCGTCGTCCCGCGCATCAGCGACGGCGCGCTCGACAAGCTTCAGCCCGACGCCCTGTCCGCGAAAGGCTTCGGGCACTTCCGTATGGTCGATGATGATCTGGCTGGCGCCGACCTTGGAATAGGTCATCTCGGCCACGGCGCCATTGGCGCCGCGGAAGAAATAGCGCCCCTTCGAGCCGGCATCCTCGCGTTGGATCTCGCTCATCAATCGGTCTGCCACTGGCGCAGGAACTGACGCGCCGCGTCGATTTCGGCCGGCCGCACTTCATGCGCCCCGTCGTGCCAGACCGTCTCGACGCTTGCGTCAAGCCCTTGCAGATAGCTTTCCAGCCGGTTCGTGAGGTTGGGCGGGCAGATCGGGTCCTTGCGTCCGGCCGTGATCAGAATCGAGGTGCCGGAAAGTGAGCCCTCCACCTGCGGCTGGAACGGGATCAGCGGATGCATCAGCACCGCGCCGTCGAAAAGGTGGGGCCGTGCGAAGATGACCGAAGCGAGGATGTTCGCGCCGTTCGAATAGCCGAGCCCGAGCACCGCTTTCGGTTGCCGCTCGGCGACGATCGCCTCGATGAAGGCGGCCATGCGTTCGGTGCGCGCGGCAAGGTCCTCCATGTCGTAGACGCCCTCGGCGGTTCGGCGGAAGAAGCGCAGCGCCCCACCTTCCGAAACGTCGCCGCGCGGCGAGACGATGGTCGCCGACGGCATCAGGTCGCGGGCAAGGTCGGGAAACTGGTGCTCGTCGCCGCCCGTGCCGTGGAAGGTGAAGAGGAGAGGGGCATTCGCTTGCCCCTCTTCGATGCGGTGCTTGTAGCTGTCGGTGGTCATATTGGCCTCACGCGTCGATCGGCTGCAGATTCTGTTCCAGGTAGGGCCGCAGGTGCTCATGCTGCTTTGGCAGCTTCAGCGTTTCGCCCAGATGCGCGGCATCCTCGTCGCGGTCGAAGCCCGGCTCGTTGGTCGCGACCTCGAACAGGACGCCGCCCGGCGTGCGGAAATAGATCGCGTAGAAGTAGTCGCGGTCGATCACCGGCGTGATCTGCTGGCCCGTTTCCATCAAGGCCTTGCGCACGGCAAGCTGCGCGTCGCGGTTGTCGACCGCGAAGGCGACATGATGCACCGAGCCGGCGCCTTGCTGTCCCGGATTCATCAGCGGATGGGCCTCGAGATCGACGACATTGGCCTCGTTACCGCCCTCGACGACGAAGCGGCGCACCGCGCCTTCCTTGCCGGTTTCCTTGTAGCCCATCGCTGTCAGGAGCTCGGCCTGACGTTCCGTGTCCTGCAGACGCATGGAGACCGAGCGGAAGCCGCGAATGGCATGGTCGGCGCCAATGCCGTTGCCGGTCCATGGGGCACGGCCATCGCCGCTCGTCTCGACCAGCGCCAGGCCGTCACCGTCCGGACCCTCGAAGCGCAGCACGTTCTCGCCAAAGCGGTTCGACGGCTTGATGCCGGCGACGCCTTGCTCGGCCAGCCGCTTTTCCCAGAAGGGCAGGGAACCCTCGGGCACCGAAAATACGGTCGTGCCGACTTCTCCCGTTCCCGGCCGGCCGCGCGCGGCGTTGGGGAAGGGGAAATAGGTCATCACCGTACCCGGCGTGCCGGCGCCATCGGCGTAATAGAGATGATAGACGTCCGGCGCGTCGAAATTGACGGTCTTCTTGACCCTGCGAAGGCCGAGCGTGTCCGTGTAGAAGCGATTGTTCTCGCGGGCGTCGCGCGCCATCGCGGTAACGTGGTGGAGCCCCTTGATCTGGTCGATCATGTCGATTCCCTTCCCTGGCTTGAGCGGCGATTGCGCCGTGCGTTATCCATGGGTCATATGTCGGCCATCGGGGGCGGATTGGAAGACCGTTCGGCAGAATGGACCGTTCTCTATTGTCGAACAATCATTCCCAGATTGTTCAATCGGAGAGCTTCATGGCCAAACGGAAGTCGCGTCCCAACATCCTGTTCATCACTTGCGACCAATGGCGGGGCGACGCGCTCGGGGTCGCCGGGAACCAGGTCGTGAAGACGCCGAATGTCGACCGGCTTGCCGGCGAGGGCACGGTGTTCCTGCGCCATTTTGCCAATGCCGCGCCCTGCGCGCCGGCACGGGCCTGCATCTATACCGGGCTCTACCAGATGAACAACCGCGTCTGCCGCAACGGCACGCCGCTCGACAACCGGCACGACAACCTCGCGCGCGCCGCCCGCCGCGCCGGCTACGAGCCGACCCTGTTCGGCTACACCGACGTCGCCCCCGACCCGCGCATGCAGGACGCGAACGATCCGGCGCTGAGGGGCTATGAGGGAATCTTGCCGGGGTTTTCGGTCGGGCAGCTGCTGCCCGAGCACCAGCGACCGCGGCTCGCCTGGCTGGCCGCCCAGGGCATCGACGTTTCGATGGGATCGCCCGACATCCACTGTCCCGCGAACGGATCGAAGACGATCGACACGTCGCCGCCGGTCTATTCGGCCGAACAGACCGAGACGGCATTCATGGTGGAAGCCTTCATGCGCTGGCATGGCGCGCAGGAGGATGGCTGGTTCGCGCATCTTTCCTTCATCCGCCCGCATCCACCCTTTGCCGTCCCGGCGCCCTACAACACCATGTACGATCCGGCTGAGTGCGGCGGCTTCGCGCGCGCCGCCGATGCGGGGTGCGAGGCGGATGTTCACCCCTTCGTCGCCGCCGAGCTGGCCCGCACGAAGACGGCCAAGTTCCTGCCCGGCCGCAAGGGCAAGGTGCGCAAACTTTCGGACGCCGATTTCCGCCAGATCAAGGCGCTTTATTACGGCATGATCTCGGAGGTCGACGCGCAGCTCGGCCGCCTGTTCGATCATCTGACGGCGACTGGCCTGTGGGACGACACGATCGTCGTTCTGACCAGCGACCATGCCGAACTGATGGGCGACCATCATCTGCTTGGCAAGGGCGGCTATTTCGACGGCAGCTACCACGTGCCGCTGATCATCCGCGATCCGCGCCGCAAGCCGAACAGAGCAGGGGTCACACAATTTACGGAGGCCGTCGATCTTTTGCCTACCCTTCTCGACCTGATGGGCTTGCCGGCGCAGCCCTGGCTAGATGGGATGAGCCTCGTTCCGTTCCTGGATGGAAAGGCTCCCGATGGCTGGCGCTGCGAAGCGCATGTGGAGTTCGATTTTCGCTCCGGACCGGGCGGCTCGCCGAAACGCATGCCGGAATACCAACGCGCGGCCAATCTCGCGGTCCTGCGCGGCGAGCGATACAAGCTGGTCCATTTCGCAGCCGGACCTTCGCTCCTGTTCGATCTGGAAGACGATCCGACCGAAACCGTCGACCGCTCGCGTGACCCAAACTATCGTGACATCTTGGTCGACATGCTTGAACGGCTTCTCGCTTGGCGGGCGGTGCATCTCGACCAGTCGCTGGCGCTCGGCGAACTGAGCGATGAGGGACCACGCGGCCCCTTCGCGCCCCTGCCGCATCCGTAATATGCGCGCAACGGAAAAAGGCCCGGGAAATCCCGGGCCTTTCCGTCTCGAAGTCCGGCGATCGCTCGCCGTCCAGCGATCAGTTCGCGGGGCTGATCAGAAGCTGCTCGTCGCGTGCTTCGGCGAACGTCGCTTCGTCATATTCCGGCTGAGCTTCGAGCTGCTCTTCCGTGAACGAGGTGTAGAGATACAGCTCGCCGTCTTCGTCCGTCATGAAGGCGAGGTTTTCCATCGATACGGCAACTTCCTTGTCACCAAGACCGAGGAATCCGCCCACTTCGAGCGTCACGACGTCGACAGTGTCCCCGTCGAGGATGACATCTTCGATCGAACCGACGTTCTCGTCATTGGCGCCGTAGACAGTCGTGCCGATCAGATCGTCGGCGCTCAGGCCAGCGGCGTCGACTTCCGTCAGCGTCGTGCGATCGATCGCGGCGGTCGCCGTGCCGTCCGCCGCAGCAGCGTCGTCGTCCATGGCCGTATCGTCGGTCATCGCGGCATCGTCTTCGCCGTCAGCCGGAGCGGCAGCCATGCCGTCGGTCTGTGCGGCGTCGTCGGTCGCAGCCGTGTCGTCCGTCATGGCGTCTTCGGCATCATCCGCGGTTTCAGCGATGCTGTCGCCCGCGTCGTCGGCCATCTCGCCGGCAGTGTCGGCAGCGTCGTCATCGGCTGGCGCCGTCGCGGTCGCCGCAGCGCCACCCGTTGCGGCACCTGTCGCAGCCATGCTGTCTGCATCGTCCGGATCGTAGGCATCACGGTCGAATGCTTCCTGCTGTTCGAGCTGTTCGCGAGTCGTCGAGGCGATCAGCCAGGTCGAGCCATCCTCACGCTGCGCCCATTCAAGGCTTTCGTATTCGAGCGCCACGTCCTTTTCGCCGAGGCCCAGGAAGCCGCCAACGCCGACCACGACAAGCGCGGCCTGGCCATCTGCGCCAAGCACGATGTCGTTCACGGTGCCGATGCTCTCAGCGTCGTCAGCCACGCCATTATAGACGTCTTCACCGATGATGTTCGAGGCCAGGTGACCTTCGACGGGCTCAGGACCGGGGGTTTCGGCAGCATCGGCAGGAGCTGCTTCGGTCGCCGGCGCGGTTGCCGGATCTGTCGTTGCAGGGGCGGTCGTCTGGGCGAATGCGCCCGTAGAAAGGAGCGTCGCAATTGCGGTAGTCGCCAAAAGGGTGCGGATCATGATAAATCTCTCCTTGTGCATGTTCCATTGCACGGCCGCGATGTCCGAACTTTTCGCAGGGGGCGGGCGTCGCGGCCTTTCACATTGTCACAACGCCACTTTTCGACAGTTGGTTCCGCCGAAATCGGCGGTTGCTCGCGATTCCGTGAAGACGGCACGGAACAAGGGGCTCACACGCCCATTTTCCCGCCGTCTGAACGATGCGAAAGGCAACGCGGTGCATTTCAAGGCGATCCTGAACTCCGAGGGCGGAACGCTCCGCACGGCCGACACCGATGCGTTGTCGACCGAGATCCAAGACAAGTTTTCCGCCGGCGGGCACTCCGCCGACATCGTGCTGGTGCAAGGCAAGGACCTAGAGGCCGAACTCGATAGGGCCGTTGCCGACAACAAGATCGAGGGCGTCCTGATCGGCGGCGGCGACGGCAGCGTGTCGGGCGCTGCGGCGAAGCTGATGAACACGGGCAAGGTTCTGGCCGTCTTGCCGGCAGGCACGATGAACCTCTTTGCGCGCAGCCTGCAGGTGCCGCTCGACCTCAGCCAGGCGCTCGACGCGCTTGCCAGGGCGCCAGTGTCGGACGTCGATATAGCGACCGCGAACGGACGGCCGTTCGTGCATCAGTATTCGGTCGGCATGCACGCCAAGCTCGTTCACCTGCGTGAAAAGCGGGAATTCGCATCGCGCCTCGGCAAGATCAGGGCATCCGCTCAGGCTGCCGTCGATACCGTGCTCCACCCGCCGCGAATCCGTGTGCGTCTTGAAATGCCAGGCGGCACGGAAGTCGATGCGCGCACCTCCTCGATCGGCATCACCAACAACCTGTATGGCGAAGGCCACATCCCCTATACCGATACGCCCGATGGCGGCACGCTGGGCATCTATGTAACCAAGGCGCGTTCGCGCCGCGAGATGTTTGCCTTTCTGGCCAAGATGGCGCTTGGAAAGTGGGTAACGAACGCGCAGGTCGAAATCCACCAGACGAAGTCGGTCACCATGCACATCCTGTCTTCCCACCGGAGATTCCGCTGCGTGATCGACGGCGAATTGTGCAAGCTCGAGCCCAAGGTGGAGGTGAAGATCCACCCCGGCGCGCTCAAGGTCTTGCGGCCGGGCATCGCTGAGCCGAAATAAAGGAGGGCGCCTCACGGGGCGCCCTTCCATCATCTTCTCAGATTTTTATTTTACTCTGCCGGTTCCGGCGTCACTGGCGTGTCGACGCCGCCGGGAGCCTCGGCCGGCTGCTCCGTTGGTGCGCCACCCACGGGCTCTTCCGGCTCGATAGCGCTGCCGAAGAGGCCAACAGCCCAGCCGACAATGCCGGCGAGTACGAGAGCGACGACCAGAATCGTCAGAACATGTGTTCCCTTTCGCCCCTGCCGGGCTTCGGTCGCATTCTTTCGGACCTTATCATCCATGGCGATACCCCTTTTGTTCCATTACGGTCGGTTGAGAGGATCACGCCCAGGGCGCCCGCGCGCCGGCTTTGCGTTTTCCTTGTAGATCAGGTAGCCGACCATCCCCAGAACGGGAACGATCAGGGCGACGGCCGAGCCCCGGCGGGCGAGCAGCGCCGGCAGGGCCGCAACAGCCGCCGTGGTCGCGATGGCCTTCGCGTCGACGGAGCGGCGCTTGGACGCCTCCCGCGCCTGCCGCTTGGCGGCTGACCCGTGAATGACGATGATCAGGATGGCGAGTATGATGAACGCACCGGCCAGCGCCAGCGCGGCCGGAATCGGCCCCCAATGGCCAGCGACCCAAACATAAAGCGCGATGAGCCCGAACATTACGGCGAAGAGCACCATCAGCCCGGCGATCGCATAGGCGATTGCCGCGCGCTTGGTGCGCCCAACGATGTCGGCGGTTTCGCCCGATACGATGGATGCGATGAGTGTAGCGAGCATGTCGCGCCTCAGCGGCGCGTCAGGAGTGCGAGCACGAAGCCAACGCCGGCCGCGATCGCAAGCGAGGAAATCGGCTTCTCGCGAACGGCTTCCTCAAGCTGCGCTTCATAGTCCTTGGCCTGGCCCCGGATATCCTCGATTGCAGCTTCGCTGCGCGCCTTGACGCTCTCAAGTCCCGAAGAAGCGGCGCGCTGCGCCGATCGGTAGGTCCGCTGGCCGGTCTGGCTGAGCTGGTCCTTGAGCTTGGTGACGTCGCCCTTCAGGCGCTCGACCTCGGCCTCGAGTTCGGCCTTCGTCTTCGCATCATTGTTCTGAATCTTGGCGCTCGTGGTGGGTGAAGCCATGGATCTCTCTCCTGTTACTCGTGTTGCCGTCCATTCAACGTGTGCGTGCGCGTCCAGTTCCAGCCTTGCATAAGCAGGAACGAAATTATCCCGAACCGCGTTGCGGACGGTTGCCGGAGAAAACTTGTGTCCCCATCGAGATATGAAAAGCGCCCGCCCATCGTGCGCCTGCCACCCAAGTCCAACAGTGAAATCGTGCTCCAGCGCGGCTCACAGGTGGCGCTCATCGCTCTCGGCCTAGTCGGCCTTTGCTTTGCCCTCTATATGGGGCGCTACATACTGGCCCCGGTCGCATTCGCGCTTGTCATCGGCCTGATGCTCGGGCCGGTCGCGGCGCGCATCGAGGCGCGGGGCATTTCGCCTTACATCTCCGCGGTGCTGGTCTTCATGCTGTTTATCTTCAGCGTGTGCCTCGTCGCGCTCGCCCTGGTCGGGCCGCTTTCCTACTGGGCGGACCGCGGTCCTCAAATGTGGCAGGAGTTGCAACTGCGCATGTCGCAGCTTCGCGAGCCAATGGAGGCGCTGCGCGACATCCAGGAAGGGCTACGCAGCGCGACCGGCGAGACCGGCCTGACCGTCTCTGTCGACGAGAACTCGCCGATGGACAGCCTGATCACCGTCGCTCCAGCGATCGGCGGACAGGTTCTCATCTTCATGGCGACCTTATATTTCTTCATCGCCACGCGGCACGAAACGCGCCTCGCTGTGCTGCGGCTGTGCGTAGGCCGTCGCCTGCGCTGGCGCACGGCCCACATCTTCCGCGACATCGAGACGCTGGTGTCGCGCTATCTCCTGTCGATCACTGCCATCAATATGGGCCTGGCGGTGGCCGTCACCTGCGTGCTGTGGCTTGCCGGCGTGCCGTCGCCCGCGCTTTGGGGCATTCTCGCGGGCCTGTTGAACTTCGTCATGTATATCGGTCCGGCGATCATGGCCGCCATTCTCTTTGCCGTCGGTCTGGTCACCTTCGACACGATCTCCGGCAGCCTGATGCCGCCGCTGGTCTATCTGGCGGTCAATCTCATGGAAGCGCAGTTCATTACGCCCATGATCATCGGCCGCATGATGACGCTCAATCCGTTCATCGTGCTCATCGCGCTGACCTTCTGGATCTGGATCTGGGGTCCGATCGGCGGCTTTGTCGCCATTCCAGCGCTGCTCGCCGGCTACGCGATGGCGCGCAATCTCATCCCAGGCTGGGGACCTCCCGAGCCGCGCCTGCCGGATTGACAGCGCCCTAGATGAAGGGTCGCGGCTTTTTATGCATGTCGGTCGACCAGTCAGCGAGGCGTTCCAGCCCTTCGAGATCAAGGACTACGCAGCCCCGGTCGCGCCATTGCAGCAATTGTCGCTCAGCGAGCTTTCGGACCGTCTTGTTGGTGTGGACGAGCGAGAGCCCAAGCGTGTCGGCAATATGCTGTTGGGTGATCGGAATCTCGATCGGCTCCTTCGTCGTATTAAGTCCCGTTCCCTGCGAACGGCGAACGATGAAGGCGATGAGGTAGGCAAGCCGCTCGGAAGCGTTTCGCCGACCGATGCTCAGCATGTTCTCGTCGAGCATGCACTCCTCCCGCGAGGAGAGCCAGGTAACGTCGTAGGCAAGCTCGGGATGCTCACGGTAGAGCGTCAGCAGTTCATCGCGCTCGAACACGCACAGGATCATCGGCGACAACGCCTCGACGGAATGCTCCATTTCGCCCGTCACGGTCCCCTGGAGACCGAGAAGGTCGCCCGGCATCGCGTAGTTGACGATCTGCCGGCGCCCGTCCGGAAGCATCTTGTAGCGGAAGCTCCAGCCCTGCAGCACCGTGTAGAGATGCGGGTTGCGCGTGCCCTCGGCAAGCACGGTCGCGCCGCGATCGACTGTCAGTTCGCCCTTCTTGAAGCGGCTGACGAAGTCGAGTTCGGGCTTGGTAAAGGAACGGAAAATTTCACGTGCGTGAAGCGGGCATCTCTCGCAAGGGTACTTCCTTGCCGAACGGATTGCGATGTCGGCCACCAGCGGCTCCAGTAGAGGAAAAAATCAGTCCCTGAAACGATCTATAGAGAGCCCGCCGGCCATTGTCAGCGGCCAGGGATTAGCTCCTCAAATATATTCGCAAAAGCTCATGAACATGTCATAGTTAAATGACATGACGCCGTCCGGCAGGCCAATTGCCAGCATGTCGGGAGCTATGAATTTGTCGGAGAAGCCGCTCAAGGATCTGCGCATTCTGGTCATGGAGGACGAGTTCCTCATTGCCATGGATGTCGAGCAGCTGTGCCAGGACCATGGCGCCGAAGAGGTAGTCATTTTGCGCACGTTGAAGGAACTGGGTGACCGTCCAGTCGATCAGCGCGGCATAAATGTCGCCGTCGTCGATGTGATGCTGGCGGGCGAATCCACCGTCGAATTCGCCAAGACCCTGCAACAGAGCAACGTCCCATTTGTCTTCGCAACGGGCTATGCCGAGAACGAGAGCCTGTTCGAGGCTTTTCCGGGCGTGCGTGTCGTTGGCAAGCCCTATGCCGGCCCCACCCTCATCACCGCCATCGTCGAGGCGGTGAATGCCAGGCAGGGCCGGGAAGCGTCAGGCGGCGTTTGAGCCCATCACCTGGGCCGCGATCGAGTCCGGACCGTAGTCGGATTCTCCCGAGACCTTGAGAAGTTCCTGCAGTCGCGTGCGCGCTCGGCTGACCCGGCTCTTGATCGTGCCAACGGCGCATTCGCAGATCTCGGCCGCCTCTTCATAGGAAAAGCCCGACGCGCCGATCAGGATGATCGCCTCGCGCTGGTCCTCTGGCAAACGCTCGAGCGCGTTGCGGAAGTCCTCGAGATCCATCGAGCCGTGCTGGCTGGGATGCACGGCAAGCCGCGCGGTCATTGCGCCGTCGCTGTCCTGCACCTCGCGGCCGCGCTTGCGCATCTGCGAATAGAACTCGTTGCGCAAGATGGTGAAGAGCCACGCCTTGAGATTGGTGCCCGGCTGGAAGGAGGACTGCTTGTCCCACGCCTTGACCAGCGTCTCCTGGACGAGGTCGTCGGCACGGTCGGAATTTTGCGACAGCGAAACCGCGAACGCGCGAAGGCTCGGCACTGCACCGAGCAGCCCCGTCTTGAAATCGATATCGGCAGCCATTCTCAGTCTCCCTTGCGAGCGCTGGTACCAGCTTCGCGATCCTCGAGTTGCCTCAAAAGATCGGCGAATCGGTCGGGGACTTCTTCCGTCACGAGTTCGTCGTAATATTGTTTGAGCTTTCGCCCGATCTCGGAATTGGAGCCAAGCGGCTCCGCTCGCTCCGTTGCGGCCGGCTGATCCTTGTTCGGCTTCATTTCTGCCTCGGTTCCCCCTGAATTGTCGTGCCAACGTGCGGCCATTGCCATGCGTCGCTTCCCCTGTCATCTGTTGCCTGCGACGCGCCGAGCAGGGCCGCCACGGCGCCGTTACTGGCGCACAAAATCGATATTAAACGCAAACCATCGACTAATCGTTCCTTGACTGGGAACTTTTTTGCTGCGGGCGAGTTTGAAGGGCGCTACTGATCCGCATTTCCTGCCTTTATGTCTTGAGGGAGACGTCCAATCATGAGTTTGTCCGCAAGGATCGCGCCACACTTGCCGTTCTTGCGCCGGTTTGCCCGCGCAGTATCCGGCTCCCAGACCAGTGGGGACGCGCTCGTCGCGGCCACTCTGGAGGCCATCATCGCCGATCCGAGTGTCTTCCCGGCCGCCTCGACCGACCGGATCGCCCTCTATCAGATCTTCACGAAGCTGTTCTCGTCCGTCGCCGTGCGCGTACCTGACGAGGCGCCTGCCAATCCTTGGGAAAGCCGCGCCGTGGCCAACCTTTCTTCGCTGGCGCCCCTGCCACGGCAGGCATTCCTGCTCGTCGCCGTCGAAGGGTTCGGCGAGCGCGAGGCCGCCGAGGTGCTCGACGTCGAGCACGCGGAGTTCTCCCGCCTTCTCGGCCAGGCAAGCGACGAGATCTCCCGCCAGGTCGCGACCGACATCCTCATTATCGAGGATGAGCCGCTGATCGCGATGGATATCGAACAGATGGTCGAGAGCCTTGGTCACCGCGTGGTGGGCACGGCGCGCACCCACAAGGAGGCGACGGCGCTCTTCAAGACGAGCAACGCCAAGATGGTTCTGGCCGACATCCAGCTGGCTGACGGTTCGTCCGGCATCGATGCGGTCAACGAAATTCTGGCCTCGGCCAGTGTTCCCGTCATCTTCATTACCGCCTTCCCGGAGCGCCTTCTGACAGGCGAGCGCCCGGAGCCAGCCTTCCTGGTCACCAAGCCCTTCAATCCCGACATGGTCAAAGCGCTCATCAGCCAGGCTTTGTTCTTCGACCGGCAGTCGCAAGCGGCGGCCTGACGACGTTGAGGAAGTGCGGACAGGCAAGTTCCTGTCCGCACGGGAACAAGCTTGACCCGCACCGCGTTGGAAACCGATATGGCGGCGGGCATTCTAGGGAGAAGGCTGATGCTATACTGGGCTCTTGTATTTCTTGTCGTGGCGCTGATTGCGGGCACCCTGGGATTCGGCGGCATTGCGGGCGCTTCTGCGGGCATCGCACAGATCCTGTTCGTCATTTTCGTCGTTCTTTTGTGCGTCTCGTTGGTTGCCGGCTTCATGCGACGCGCCAACTGAGGATGGATGAACGACTATCAACCCGGCCGCTAAGCGGACCAAGGACGGACCACGGCCATTATCCGGGGGCATTTCGGGCGTGACTTTTGAGACCGCTGACATGATCGACGAGGAGCGTGTGCTCGCGACCGCGTTGAAAAATGCTGGCGTGGCTGTCATCGCCCAGGACTTGGAATTGAAGGTGCGCTGGGCGCACAATCTCCCGTCGTCCTGGCGCGGCGGATCGATTACTGGCCTTTCGGACGATGAGTTCCTGGCTCCCGCCGACGCCGAAGTCGCCATGACCATGAAGCGCCAGGCCATGGCCAGCGGCCAGCCCTCCCATTACGAGTTCCGCCAGGGCGCAGATGACGGCGGCCGGTGGTTCTCGGTCTGGCTAGATCCGCAGCGCGGGTCCGACGGGATCGTTAGTGGCATCGTCTCGACTATCGTCGAGGTGACCAGCCAGAAACATCGCGAGCAGACCCTGCGCACTCTTCTGCGCGAGGTGAGCCATCGCTCGAAGAACCTGCTCGCAATCATCCAGAGCATCGCGACCCAGACAGGTCGCTATTCGGGCACGATCGAAGTGTTTCTGACGCGCTTTCGCGGCCGCATCCAGTCGCTGGCCTCCTCGCAGGACCTCGTCACCTCGTCCAACTGGCGCGGCGCCACCTTGAATGAGCTCGTCGCCGGGCAGGTGAGCCGCTATTGTGAGGACCCAGCCTTTTCGATCCGGCTCAAGGGCGTCGATCCCTATCTCAACCCCAACGCCGCACTTCACATTGGCCTTGCGCTGCACGAGCTCGTCATCAACTCGTTGAGCCACGGGGCCTTGTCGCGCCCGAACGGCTATGTCGGCCTGTCGGCGGCTCTGGAAGACGATGAGGACGGCAAGCGCGCCATCCTGTTGAACTGGCATGAAAATACGCGCGTTTCCGAAAGTGCGATCGGTGACAAGCGCTTCGGCAGCGTCGCGCTCGAGCGGGTCGTGCCCGCTTCCGTCGAGGGCGAGGCCTCGCTCGAATTCGCTGACGGCTATCTCGACTATCGCCTGCGCATACCCGAAGGCAATTTCGAAATCTGAACCGAACCCCGCGAGCTCCGCACAAAAAAAGCCGGCCACGCGGGCCGGCTTTATAGGGGTGAAGAACGTGTTCGGGGGATCCACGCTTCTTCTTCAGCAAAGAGCCGTTCGCCAGGGGGCGATTGGAGGGGGGGGGCGGCGTCAGGCCTCTTTACTGTGCCATTTTAACTGTTTCGACCCGGACGGGTTCCGTTGCGTTCGTTCTTTTTTGCGACGTCGCGCTGGAACTGAAAATCCGGTGGTCCGTTTTGCTGTTCAAGGCAGGAGGTGGATATGGTCGCTCACATGATGAATCTGGAACGTGCGGCGCGTCTCGCCATGGGCGATCACCACAGCGAAAACCCTGAGCCCTTGCCGCCCGGGCCGAATTACGGACCATACGGCTACTTCCGACTGGCGCTGCTGGTATTTGCCGGACTGGTCGCCGGCACGCTCATCTTCAATATCCTGAGCTGAGTTCGGTTCAACGAGGGGGCTGCAGCCTTTCCGGCGGTATCCGCACGCTCATTTCGCCGCGATTGGGCTCAACGAAAAGCACCAGCGCATACATCGCTCCATAGACGATCCCCGCCAGGATAAGGAGCGTCATCAGAAACCGGAAAAGTGTAGGCATCGGTCTCCCGTTTGGCCGCCGCGCTCGCGTGTACCTTTATGGGACGCGGCGTCCGGGAGTGCAAGCATAAGTCGTATCAGCCCCGCGCCCGTCGATGCGCCTTGACGTTCGCCGCGTTCCTGTCGATACCCCTCGTGAGGAGTCGGGCATGGGCGCCACAGCGATGACGGAATTGATCGAGCACGTGCGCGCCCGCATCGGCACGAGAACCCTTGTTCTCGTTGGACTGATGGGCGCAGGCAAGACCTCGGTCGGCCGCAAGGTCGCGCAGGCCCTGCAGCTCCCCTTCGCCGACAGCGATCACGAGATCGAAAGCGTCTCGCGCATGACGGTCCCCGAACTTTTCGAGGCCTATGGTGAGGTCGAGTTCCGAGCGCTCGAGCAGCGCGTCGTGACCCGCCTGATTGCGGACGGCCCGGCGGTCATCGCGACCGGCGGCGGCGCGTTCATGAATGCGGACACCCGCGCAGCCATTCGCGCACACGCTATTTCGATCTGGCTCAAGGCCGATCTCGACACTTTGATGGAGCGCGTCGCGCGGCGCCAGAACCGGCCGCTCCTGAAAACGCCGGACCCACGCGCCATGATGCGAAAGCTGATGGAGGACCGTTATCCGGTCTATGCCGAGGCCGACCTGACCGTGACGAGCCGCGATGCGCGCCACACCGTCATTGCCGGCGAGATCATCGAGGCGGTCAACGCAAAATTGAACCAGAGCATGACGAAGGTCGATTGAGATGACGAGCCGTGTCGATGTCGAGCTTGGCTCGCGCTCCTATCCGATTCTCATCGGCCCCGGCACGCTGGACGAGGCAGGAGCGGCCCTTGCCGCCCGTCTTCCGCGCGCCCGGGTTGCCATCGTCACCGACGTCAACGTCGCCGACCGGCAACTGCCGCGCCTCGAAGCTTCGCTCAAGGCATCCGGCATCGCTCACGAAATTCTTGTCCTGCCGGCGGGCGAAGCCACGAAAAGCTTTCCGAGGCTGGAGGAAGTCGTCGATTTCGTCCTTGCCGGCCGCTTCGAACGCAACGACTGCGTTCTGGCGCTCGGGGGAGGGGTCATCGGCGACCTGACCGGTTTTGCCGCCGGGATCGTGCGCCGCGGCATGGAGTTCGTCCAGGTGCCGACCTCGCTTCTGGCGCAGGTGGATTCCTCGGTCGGCGGGAAGACCGGCATCAATACGAAGCGGGGCAAGAATCTCGTCGGCGTCTTCCAGCAGCCGGCGCTGGTCATCGCCGATACCGCCGCGCTCGACACGCTTCCGCCGCGCGAGTTTCGCGCCGGCTATGCTGAAATGGCGAAATATGGCCTGATCGACCAGCCCGACTTCTTCGCCTGGCTGGAGGAGAACTGGCGCGACGTCTTCGCCGGCGGCGCGGCCCGCGTCGAGGCGATCCGGCGTTCCTGCCAGTCCAAGGCTAACGTCGTCGCGCGCGACGAGCGCGAGACCGGCGACCGCGCGCTTCTCAATCTCGGGCACACTTTCGCGCACGCCCTCGAGGGCGCGACGGGTTATGACGGATCTCGCCTCGTGCATGGCGAGGCGGTTGCGATCGGCATGGTGCTGGCACATCGCTTCTCGGCGCGCCTCGGCCTGATCGATCCGGCCGATGCGGATCGTGTCGAGCGGCATCTGGGCGAAGTCGGTCTGCCGACGAAAATGATGGACGTTCCCGGCGGCCTTCCTGGCGCCGAGGCGCTTTTGACCTATATTGCGCAGGACAAGAAGGTATCGCGCGGCGCGCTGACCTTCATCCTCACCCGCGGCATCGGCCGGGCCTTCATTGCAAAAGATGTTGCGCCTGCCGACGTCCTTTCGTTCCTGACGGAGAATTTGCCGGCATGATCCTGACGATCGCCATCATCATCTTTCTGATCATGATGTCCTTCCTGTTCTCAGGAACGGAGACCAGCGTGACCGCTGTGTCGCGCGCGCGCCTCCACACGCTCGAACAGAATGGCGATGCGCGCGCCGGTGTCATCGCGCAGCTGATCGAGCGCAAGGACCGCATGGTCGGCGCGCTCCTCATAGGCAACAACCTCGTCAACATCCTGGCGTCTTCGCTCGCGACCAGCGTCCTGTTGACGGTTTTCGGTTCGGCCGGTGTCGTCTACGCCACGGTCGGCATGACCGTTCTGCTCGTGATCTTCGCGGAGATCCTGCCGAAATCCTGGGCCCTGTCGAAGCCCGAGCAATTCGCGCTCACCGTGTCTCGCTTCGCGCAATTCGTGGTGTTGATCTTCGGCCATCTGTCGGTGGCGGTGAACTACATCGTCCGGGGGATGCTCGGCCTCTTCGGCATCCATCTGGGCCGCGACGACAATCTCCTCTCCGCGCACCAGGAAATCCGCGGCACCGTCGAGGTGCTGCAGCGCGAGGGCGGCCTCGAGAAGCACGACCGCGACCGCGTCGGCGGCCTTCTTGACCTGCACGAACTGGAAGTCTCCGACATCATGGTCCACCGCACCTCGATGCGCTCGGTCAACGCCGACGAGGCTCCGGAGGCTGTGGTGCGCGAGATCCTGCAAAGCCCCTATACGCGCCTGCCGCTCTGGCGCGGCTCGACAGACAATATCGTCGGCGTCATCCACGCCAAGGATCTGTTGCGCGCGCTCAACGAGGTCGGCAACGATTTTGGCCGCATCGACATCATGAAGGTCGCGTCCAAGCCCTGGTTCGTGCCGGACACGACGACGCTGCAGGACCAGTTGAGCGCATTTCTGCGCCGCAAGGCCCATTTCGCCATCGTCGTCGACGAGTATGGCGAGGTCGAAGGCCTGGTGACGCTGGAAGACATCATCGAGGAAATCGTGGGCGAGATCGCGGACGAGCACGATGTCGAGATGCAGGGCGTCAAGCAGGAGGCCGACGGCTCCGTGGTCGTCGAAGGCTTCGTCCCGATTCGCGACCTGAACCGCGCGCTCGACTGGAACTTGCCGGATGAGGAAGCGACCACCATTGCCGGCCTCGTCATCCACGAGGCCCAGATGATTCCCGAGGAAAAGCAGGCCTTCACCTTCCACGGAATGCGCTTCGTCGTCCTGAAACGCGAGAAGAACCGCATCACGCGGCTGCGGATTCGCCCGCTGGGCGATGTCGCGGCGGCGCCGACCGCGCCACCGCAATTGCAGCTTCCCGCGCCCAACCGGGAGCCCGAGCCGGAAGCGGCCCGCGCGCCGTCGGCTTGACGCGCGCTACCAGCGCGTCGCCTCGCCCGGTGCGGCCGGCTCGATCGCCAGCGCATGAACGCCGGCCTCCAGTTCGGCGGCGAGCGCGGCATTGACGGCGCGGTGGCGCTCAATTCGGCTCATGCCCGCGAACTCGGGCGCGACGATGCGTACGCGGAAATGTGTCTCGCCCGAGCCGTCGAACGTCTCATGTTCGCCCGAATGCTGATGATGGTGACCGGCATGGAGGTGGCTTTCATTGATGACCGCGAGTCGGTCGGGGTGAAAGCGCTCCTGAAGCTTCGTTTCGATGGCAGTCTGGATCGTCATCTTGGTCTCCTTCATGCGGCGCGATGCCGCTGATTTCTGAATCACCGGCAGGACGTTCATTGGCCGCAGAATGTCAATTCTTGTTTCGCGCGCCGAAGCACCCATAATTCCCGGTTCGACGGTAACGAGTTTCCATGAACGCCTATTCGAAATATTTCGAGAAGATCAAGGTCCGCCGCTCGCCCGAGGCAGAGCGTGCCACGAGCGCGCCCGTGTGCCAGTGGGACGGGTGCGATGCGCCCGGCACCCACCGCGCCCCGGTCGGGCGCATGGCGGAGGGCGAGTACTTCAAATTCTGCTTCGACCATGTGCGCGAGTACAACAAGGGCTTCAATTATTTCTCCGGCCTTGCCGAAGGCGACATCGCGCGTTTCCAGAAGGAAGCGCTGACGGGACACCGCCCGACCTGGAAGATGGGCGTCAACAAGGGCGCGCAGGCCTCTCCCGATTTCTCGCAGAAGCGATCGGGCCGGTCCGGGCCGAACGGGCGCATGCGCGATCCCTACGGCATGTTCAACGATGGCATCGATCCGTCCGACCGGCCGCGCACCCGCAAGCTGAAGTCGCTTGAGGCCAAAGCAATGGAAACCTTGGGCCTGGACCCTTCCGCGACTGGAACGGCGATCAAGCAGCGCTATAAGGAACTGGTGAAGCGGCATCACCCTGATGCCAATGGCGGCGACCGTGCCTCCGAAGACCGGTTTCGTGATGTCATCCAGGCATACCGGATGCTCAAACAAGCGGGTTTGTGTTGATCGCACCGTCTGGTAAACGATGGCCAGCAAAGAGATTTGACGAACGGTGGCCGCGCTGCCGTGTGTGGAGACAAGATGAACAAGGTTGACCGCGACATCGCAAACCTGCCTGACACGACCGTTTCGGTTCGCGAGAAGTTCGGCTTCGAATCCGAGATGGTGGTGCCGGCCTATTCGATTGCCGACAGCCATGTGCCGGACATCGACCCCGACTATCTGTTCGACAAACAGACCACGCTCGCGATCCTCGCCGGCTTCACCTACAACCGCCGCGTCATGATCTCGGGCTATCACGGCACGGGCAAGTCGACGCATATCGAGCAGGTTGCCGCCCGCCTCAACTGGCCCTGCGTGCGCATCAATCTCGACAGCCACGTCTCCCGTATCGACCTGGTCGGCAAGGATGCCATCGTGGTGCGTGAGGGCATGCAGGTCACCGAGTTCAAGGACGGCATCCTGCCCTGGGCCTACCAGCACAATGTCGCGCTCGTCTTCGACGAATACGACGCCGGTCGCCCGGACGTGATGTTCGTCATCCAGCGCGTGCTGGAATCGTCCGGCCGGCTGACGCTGCTGGACCAGAGCCGGGTCATCCGCCCGCATCCCGCCTTCCGCATCTTCGCCACCGCCAACACGGTCGGCCTCGGCGATACGACGGGCCTTTATCACGGCACGCAGCAGATCAACCAGGCGCAGATGGACCGCTGGTCCATCGTCTCGACACTGAACTATCTGCCGCATGACGACGAGGTGAACATCGTCCTCGCCAAGGCCAAGCACTTCCGCAACGACAAGGGCCGCGACATCGTCAACAAGATGGTCCGCGTTGCCGACATGACGCGTTCGGCCTTCGTCAATGGCGACCTGTCGACGGTCATGAGCCCGCGTACGGTCATCACCTGGGCCGAAAATGCGGACATCTTCAAGGATGTCGGCTTCGCCTTCCGCCTCACCTTCCTCAACAAGTGCGACGAACTCGAGCGCAGCGTGGTCGCCGAGTTCTATCAGCGTGCCTTCGGCCAGGAACTGCCCGAATCCGCTGCCAACGTCGTACTGGCATAACGGGACGAGATGGCCGGACCGGGCGATAATTCCAGAGCGAAGAGCGGCAACGGCGCCGATACCGACGCCTTCAAGCGCGCGCTGTCGCTATGCGTGCGTGCCATTTCCGGCGATGCGGAGATGGAGGTCAGCTTCGCCAAGGAAAAGCCGGCCCTGGCCGGCAACCGCGCCCGCTTGCCCGATCTGCCGCGCAAGCCGAGCGCAAACGACATTGCCGTCACCCGCGGCCTCGGCGATTCGATGGCGCTGCGCCGCGCCTGCCACGACAATACCGTCCATTCGAAGCTCGCGCCGCAGGGAAAACAGGCGCGCGCGATTTTCGATGCGGTCGAGCAGGCCCGGGTCGAAGCGATCGGCTCGCGCGCGATGACCGGTGTCGGCGACAATATCGGCTCGATGCTGGAGGACAGATACTCGAAGGCGAATCTCGCCGCCGTCACCCAGCAATCCGAGGCTCCGCTGGAAGAGGCCGTCGCGCTGATGGTGCGCGAGCGCTTGACCGGCCGCCCCGCGCCGAAGAGCGGCGAGCGTGTCGTCTCGCTCTGGCGCGACTGGATCGAGGACAAGGCCGGCGAAACCCTCGATGGCCTCGCGATCAGTGTCGACGACCAGCAGGCTTTCGCCCGCGTCATGCGCGACATGCTGGCCTCGATGGACATGGCCGAGGACCTTGCCGAGGACGAGCAGTCCGACGACACCGAAGACAATGAGGACGACCAGCCCGAAGGTGAGGATTCGGCCGACGACGGCGGCGAGGACGATTCGGGCTCCGACCAGTCCCAGGCCGACGAATCGCAGGAGACGAGCGAGGATCAGGAGGCCGGCGAAACCGAGGCGACCGACGCGTCCGCCGACGACATGGCCGACGACGACGAGCTCGATGCCGAAACGCCGGGCGAAACGCGCCGCACGAACGACCCTTTCGCCAACCTGCCGAAGGAGATCGACTACAAGGTCTTCACCCGCGAGTTCGACGAGACCATAAGCGCAGCCGAGTTGTGCGACGAAGAGGAACTGGAGCGCCTGCGCGCCTTTTTGGACAAGCAGCTCGCCAATCTGCAGGGCGTCGTCGGGCGCCTCGCAAACCGTCTCCAGCGTCGTTTGATGGCGCAGCAGAACCGCTCGTGGGAGTTCGACCTCGAAGAGGGCTCGCTCGATCCTGCCCGCCTCGTGCGCGTCGTCATCGACCCGATGCAGCCGCTCTCCTTCAAGCGCGAGCGCGACACCAATTTCCGCGACACGGTCGTCACGCTGGTGCTCGACAATTCCGGCTCCATGCGCGGCCGCCCCATCACGGTCGCCGCCACCTGCGCCGACATTCTTGCCCGCACGCTGGAGCGCTGCGGCGTCTCGGTCGAAATTCTCGGCTTCACCACGCGCGCGTGGAAGGGTGGGCAGGCGCGCGAGAAGTGGCTGAAGGGCGGCAAGCCCGCCAATCCTGGCCGCCTCAACGACCTGCGCCACATCATCTACAAG
Source organism: Aliihoeflea sp. 40Bstr573 (assembly GCF_024105655.1). Taxonomy (GTDB): domain Bacteria; phylum Pseudomonadota; class Alphaproteobacteria; order Rhizobiales; family Rhizobiaceae; genus Aliihoeflea. Next base: position 287,186 of record NZ_JAAAMH010000002.1, on the reverse strand, counting down.
TCCGCCGATGAGCCGTGGCGCCGCGCGCGCCGCAACCTTGGCCTGATGATGCGCGAAGGGCTGCTGAAGGAGAACATCGACGGCGAAGCGCTGTTGTGGGCGCACCAGCGCCTGATCGCGCGGCCGGAGCAACGCAAGATCCTGATGATGATCTCCGACGGCGCGCCGGTCGACGATTCGACGCTTTCGGTCAATCCGGGCAACTATCTGGAGCGTCATCTGCGCGCCGCGATCGACCTGATCGAGACCCGCTCGCCCGTCGAACTTCTCGCCATCGGCATCGGTCACGACGTCACGCGCTACTATCGGCGCGCCGTCACCATTGTGGACGCCGAGGAACTGGCGGGCGCGATGACCGAGCAGCTCGCGAGCCTCTTCGAGGAAGAAACGGCGCGCTCCGCGCGCGGCCAGCAGCGCCGGGCGGGATGATCGCCCGTCTTCTGGCGGCATCGCTCGCGCTGGCAAGCCTGGCCGGACCATCGCACGCATCCGGCGCCTTTCCAGTGGAACTGGAATTCAGCCGGATTTCAAAATTCCGCGTCGCCGGCGCGGAGGGCGATTACGGCCGCCTGACCTTCATCGGCGGCTTCTCGATGACGGGAGACCGGCGCGAATTCGGTCAGTTGTCGGGCTTCCGATTCCTGTCGGCGGGCACAGAATTCGTTGGTGTCGCCGACCACGGTTATTGGTTTTCCGGCGCGGTCCAGCGAGACGAGGATGGCGTGCCGGTGGGTCTCGGCGACTTTTCGATGCAGCAAATGGTCGATGAAGCCGGCCGCCCGATCGACGACAAGGAGCGCGTTGACGCAGAGGGCATCTCGGTCCATGACGGCATCGCGACGGTCACCTTCGAACGCCGCGCCCGCGTCTCCGAATATCGCCTGAATCCGGCCGCCATGTCCGGCCCGATCCGCGATCTCGATTTTCTGATCCCGAGCGGCGAGCTGCGCTACAATGCCGGCTTCGAAACCGTTGCCCGCGCGCCGGCCGATGGCCCACTGGCCGGAGCCCGCATCGTCGTCGCCGAAAAATCGATCGATCGCGAGGGCAACATCTTCGCCGCCGTTCTGGAAGGGCCGCACAAGGGCGTCTTCAAGGTACGCCGCACCGACGAGTTCGACGTTACGGACGGTGTCTTTCTGCCCGATGGCGACCTGCTTCTGCTCGAACGCCGCTTCTCCTACGCGCGCGGCGTCGCGATGCGCCTGCGGCTGATACCGGTAGACAACATCCGCCCCGGTGCGTTGGTCGACGGTGACATCCTTCTCGACGCCAATATGGCCTACCATGTCGACAACATGGAAGCGCTCGACGTCTTCCGCCGCACCGACGGTCGCCTGATCGTCGCGCTCATGTCGGATGACAACCAGTCGTGGATCCAGCGCAATCTCTATCTAGAGTTCGAACTGGCAGAGGAATGAGGGCTTGCGCGCGGCCGCGCCGAAATTACCGCACCGCGGGCGCCGGACGCAGCACCGACAACAGTGCCCCGTAAGGCCCGAGCATCGCGACGCCGAGCCCGATCTTCACGACGAGGTCGCCGAGCGCCAGCGACAGCCAGAGCGGCACTTCCGCACCCAGGAGCGGCACCGGAAAGCCCAGCGATCCGTCTTCCAGCCCGAACGCCGTGTCCAGCATGGCGAACCGCGCGGCGAAGGCGAGCGAGAAGAAAAGGGCGGTGTCGACGAGAGAGCCGATGACGGTCGAGATCAGCGGCGCCTGCCACCAGGCGTTCCGGCGGAGCCTGTCGAAGATCGCGACGTCGAGCAGCTGTGCGACAAGGAAGGCCGAACCAGAGGCGATGGCAATGCGCGGCGTCGCCAGCCAAACCGACAGCACGATCGCGATGGCAAAGCCGACGAGCACGACCTTGCGCGCCGCAGCCGGACCGAACCGACGATTGGTGAGGTCCGTGACGAGGAACGCGATCGGATAGGTGAACGCGCCCCAGGTCAGAAGATCCTGGAGGCCGAAATGCGGGAAGGGAAACTGGACGAGGATATTGGATGCGACGACGATGGTGGCCATCGCGGCCACGAAGGGCCAAACGGTAACGTTCTGGGTCTGCATTTTTTTAACCTGGGTTATGGAACCAGTCGGCGGGCGCCTTCGATGAAGGAACACCCGCCGTCGATAGGGCTAGACGGACGAAATCAGGCGGTAGCCTGTTCCTGCGTCTTCTTGGCGATCTGCTTCTTGAGCAGGCGCGCGCGCTGCGAAAGATCGCTGACGCCGGCCTTCAAAAGGAAGGCGTCGAGGCCGCCGCGGTGTTCGACCGAACGCAGCGCGTTCGCCGAAATGCGCAGGCGCACATTCTGGTTCAGCACTTCCGACATCAGCGTCACATTGACGAGATTCGGCAGGAAGCGACGACGGGTCTTGTTGTTGGCGTGGCTGACATTGTTGCCGGTCATCACGGCCTTGCCGGTCAATTCACATGCGCGGGACATAGTCTCAAACCTTCAGTTTCTCAAAACCGTCCCGACGACCCGAACCCGCACCAAATGGTCGGCGCGCGGGGTCATGTCAGGCGGCCTCATGGAAAAGTTGCCGTTCCTTAGTTGCATTTCCCGTTCGGGTCAAGCGCGAGGGGTGCGGCTGGAGACAACATATATTCGCCGAATTCGCACGATCAAAGAGGAAACGACAAACAGGCAGGCGGGAAGGGGCGGTCTGCTGCGAAATTCATGGAGATTCCGCATGGTCCGCACCATGTACGCCGCCCTGTTGACGATTCTGGCCGCCGCAGGTTCGGCCAGCGCCGCACAGACCTTCCAGACAGATTATTCGATCACGCTGATGGGCATTCCAGTCGGCAAGGCGTCCTTCACGAGCGTCATCGGCGATGACGATTTCCGCATCGACGGCTCGCTTGCCAGCGCTGGCGTAGCGCGGCTGTTCGATAGCACGCAAGGCACCACGTCGGTCTCCGGTGGCCTGTCGCAGACGGGCACCGCGCCGCGCAGCTACGACCTCAACTATCGCTCCGACAAGAAGACGCAGCGCACCGCCATCCGCTTTTCCGATGGCACCGTCACGGCCACCGAGAACGTCCCGCCCTCGCGCCCGCGCCAGGGCGACTGGGTTCACCTTCAGGACGACCACCTGACCTCCGTCGTCGATCCGATCTCATCGACGCTGGTCCGCGCGGCAAGCCCCGCCGAGGTCTGCAACCGCACGATCCGCATCTATGACGGAGAAATGCGGGCCGATCTGCGGCTGTCCCCGGCTGGTTCGTCTGGCGGGCAGGTGACCTGTGCAGCCAAGTTCGAGCCGGTGGCCGGCTATCGTCCCAGCCGTTCGGCGCTGAAATATCTGCGCGATCGCTCGCGCATCACCATCGCCTTCGCCCCGCTCGCCGAGACCGGCTTCTACGCCCCCGTCGACGCCTCCATCGGCACCCAGATCGGCACGGTGCGCATCGTCGCGCAGACCATGCGCACGCAGTAAGCTTGCACCGCCGCACGCCCCGCGCTACGCCACCTCCAAACGGGGACAGACCATGGCGCGGGCGACGGCAATCGGATTCTCGGCGGTCATCATGTGGGCGCTGCTCGCGCTCTTCACCGCCGCATCCGGCAATGTGCCGCCCTTCCTGCTTTCAGGGCTCACCTTTACCGTTGGCACGCTCGTCGGCCTTGCCATGCGCGTTGCCGCGCCGCCGCGGGAACGCATGAACATCCCGCCGATCGTCTGGGTGGTCGGCATTGGCGGCCTCTTCGGCTACCACTTCTTCTACTTCACCGCCCTGCGCAATGCGCCGGCCGTCGAAGCGAGCCTCATCGCCTATTTGTGGCCGCTCCTGATCGTACTTGGCTCGGCTCTGATGCCGGGCGAGCGGCTGGGCTGGCACCATGTCGCCGGGGCGCTGATGGGTCTTGCCGGCACTTTCCTGATCGTGACGAATGGCGGCAATCTCGCCTTCGACGCGACCTATGCGTTCGGCTATGCGATGGCGGCCGTCTGCGCCATCTTCTGGTCCGGCTATTCGCTCCTGTCCCGCCGTTTCGCAGCCGTCCCGACCTCGATGGTCACATGGTTCTGCCTCGCCACCGCGCTCCTCTCATTCGTTTGCCATCTCGCGCTGGAAGAGACGATCTGGCCGCAAGGCACGGGCGAGTGGCTTGCCGTCCTTGGCCTCGGCCTGATGCCCGTCGGCGCTGCATTCTACACCTGGGATCACGGCGTCAAGCACGGCAACATCCAGGTTCTGGGTGCGGCGAGCTATGCCGCGCCGCTCCTGTCGACGCTGGTGCTGATCGCGGCCGGCGCGGCAGCTGCCACCCTGCACATCCTTGCCGCCTGCCTGCTCATCACTGCGGGCGCGGCGCTGGCGGCGAAGAACATGCTCGTTCGCCGCCGTCCGGTTCAGGCCTGATGCTGCCCTTTCCCGGAGGCCTCGAAGCGCAGGCAAACGGCGCGCTGGTCCTCGCGGTCCTCGCCGCCATCATCTATCTCTACGCCCGCCCTCTGCCGGTCACGTGGAAGCGGAGCGCGATCAAGACCGTCCCGCTCGCCGCGCTCGCCTGGCTGAGCTTCATGGAAGGCGGACCGTGGTTGCTCACCGCCGCCCTTGCCATGAGCGCGCTCGGCGATCTGGCGCTCGCGCAGGAGGATGATGACCGTCTGTTCCTCGCCGGCCTCGGCGCCTTCCTCGCCGCCCACATCGCCTATGTCGTGCTGTTCGCAACCGGCAGCGGGGGCCTTGCGATCCTCGTCGCCGAGCCGTGGCGTCTCGCCGCCGCGCTCTCCGTCTGCGCCTTCGGCATCGTCATGCTGGCCCGGCTCTGGCCCGTCCTCCGCGGGGCGATGCGCCCGGCCGTATTGGCCTACATGCTCGCCATCGTCGCCATGGGGGTCGCCGCCTTTACCACGCAGTCGCTCGCCGTGATGGCCGGAGCGCTGCTCTTCATCGCCTCGGATGCCACCCTTGCCGCCGAACACTTCCTGCTGCGTCCGGAGGCACCGCAGCGCGCGATCACCGGACCGGCAATCTGGGTCATCTACATCGCCGCCCAGATCGCGATCCTGCTTGGCGTTCTGGCTTAAGAGACGTCCTTGCGCTTCCGAATCTCCGCGAACACCTCGGCGTCGCTCGCCTTTTCCATCCCCAGCCCCTTGCGAATCGCCGGGTCGTGCGGGCGCAGGAACGGATTGGTCGACAGTTCCTCGCCAATCGTCGTCGGCAGCGTCGGCTTGCCCTGAGCGCGCAGAGCCTCGATCTTCGTCACCCGCTCCTTCAGCGCCGGGTTGGTCGGGTCGATGCTCATCGCGAAGCGCGCATTGGAGAGCGTGTATTCGTGGCCGCAATAAACCGTGGTGGCCGGGGGAATGGCGGCAAGCTTCTTGAGCGAAGCGTGCATCGTCGCCGGCGTGCCCTCAAAAAGCCGCCCGCAGCCGAGCGCGAACAGCGTGTCGGCGGTGAACGCCACGCCCGACTTTTCGAAGACATAGCTGACATGCCCCGCCGTGTGGCCCGGCGTCTCGATCACCCGCACCTGCTCCTCGCCGAAGGTCAGGTCGGAGCCTTCCTCCACCGTCTCGTCGATACCGGGAATCTTCGCCGCCTCCGCTTTCGGCCCGACGATCTTCAGCTTGAACCGCGCCTTCAGCGCCAGATTGGCCTCGACATGGTCGGGGTGGTGATGGGTGACGAAAAGGACGCTCGGCGTCCAGCCGGTCCGCTCGATGGCCTGGAGGATCGGCCCTTCCTCCGGCGCGTCGATCAGCCCGACCGTCCCCGTCGCCTCGTCTCGGATAAGGATGCCGAAATTATCGGTGCGGCACATGAATTGCTCGACTTGCAGTCCCATCGAATTCTCCTTCGTCTTGGCGCAAACGATAGGGCGGCGGCTTTGCAAAGTCACCGAGGCGCGGCTAGTTTTCACATCATGAGAAACGACATCGTCGATCTGCGCGCCTTTTACGCCACGACGCTCGGCAAGCTCGCCGAACGATCGATCGCGATGGGCATCTCGTCGGTCTGGGCGAACCTGAGCCGCGAACGCCTCGTCGGCCTGGGGTACGCGCTGCCCTGGCTTGAGCGATTCGGCACGGATGCCGACCGTGTCTTCGCCTTCATGCCGGCCCAGCAGGGCGCCGTTCCCTGGCCGCCCGGCAAGCCGTGCACGACTGCGTTGGTCTTCGAAGAGGAATTGCCGCTCCACGACTCGTCCGTCGACCGCATCCTGCTCGTCCACGCCTTGGAACATGCCGAAAACCCGCGCGAGATGCTGGTCGAGATGTGGCGCGTGCTGGCGCCTGGCGGCCGTCTGGTGCTGGTCGTTCCCAACCGGCGCGGCGTTTGGGCGCGCATGGAGCACACGCCCTTCGGCACCGGCCGGCCGTTCTCGCGGGGCCAGTTGTCCAGCCTCCTGCGCGACGCGAATTTCACCCCCGGCCCATGGTCCGACGCGCTGCATTTCCCGCCGATGGAGCGCCGTTTCATGATGCAGCTCTATTCGCTTCTCGAGCGCACCGGTCGCCGCTTCTGGCCGGTCTTTGCCGGTGTTCTGGTGGTCGAGGCGCAAAAGCGCGTTTACCAGGGTCTTCCCGTCACGCAGCGCGCCTCGCGCCGCGTTTTCGTGCCGGTGCTTTCGCCGCAGGGTGCCGGTGCTGCACGGCTGCGGCGTGAGGAAAATAAGGACTTGCCGTTACCCTAACTGGCGAAGAGCCGCGCGAGGCTACCCCCACCCTGCATCCCTCCCCCTTGGGTAAGGGGTGGGGGGTAGCTCCGGCTACCTTCAACGTTCTCCAAAGATCAAAACACCGCCGCGCCCTGATCGGCGCGTCCGGCCACTTGCCTGAAGTTCTCGAACAGTTCGCGCCCCAGCCCGAACCCGTTGGCCGACAGATCCGGCAGTTCGACCGGCCGCGCGGCCAGCTCCGCCGCATCCACCTCGACCTGCAGCGCGCCGATCTCGCCGTCGACCAGCACGATGTCGCCGTCGCGGATCTTGCCGATGGTGCCGCCGTCCAGCGCCTCGGGCGTGACGTGGATCGCTGCCGGCACCTTGCCCGACGCGCCCGACATGCGCCCGTCGGTCACGAGCGCGACCTTGTGACCGCGGTCCTGCAGGATGCCGAGCACGGTCGTCAGGCGGTGAAGTTCGGGCATTCCGTTCGCCTTCGGCCCCTGGAAGCGCACCACCGCGACAAAATCGCAGTCGAGCTCGCCCGCCTTGAAGGCGGCATTGAGCGCTTCCTGACTGTCGAAGACCTTGGCCGACGCCTCGATGACGCGCTGCTCGGGCTTGACGGCGGAGGTCTTGATGATCGCCGCGCCGAGATTGCCCTTCAGGACCTTCAGCCCGCCTGTCGGCTGGAAGGCCTTGGGGAAGGGGGCGAGAACCTTTTCGTTGCCGCTGACCGCGGGCGCCGGCTCGCGCGCCACGGTTCCGTCCGGCCCGAGCTTCGCTTCCACGGCGTAGGGCCGCAGCCCTTCGCCCCAGACGGTCTGCACATCCTCATGCGCGAGACCTGCGTCGAGAAGTTCGCGGATCAGGAAGCCGAGCCCGCCTGCGGCGTGGAAATGGTTCACGTCGGCGAGCCCGTTCGGATAGACGCGCGCAAGCAGCGGCACGACATCGGAAAGGTCCGATATGTCCTGCCAGGTCAGCTTGATGCCGGCGGCAGCCGCCATCGCGATCAAATGGATCGTGTGATTGGTCGACCCGCCCGTCGCGTGCAGGCCGACAACGCCGTTGACGATGGAACGCTCGTCGATCATCCGCCCGACCGGCGTGAACTCGTTGCCGAGCGCGGTGATCGCCAGCGCGCGCCTGGCAGCCTCGCGTGTCAGCGCCTCGCGCAGCGGCGTGCCCGGATTGACGAAGGACGAGCCGGGAGTGTGCAGCCCCATCATCTCCATCAGCATCTGGTTCGAATTGGCCGTGCCGTAGAAGGTGCAGGTGCCCGGCCCGTGATAGGATTTCGATTCCGCCTCGAGCAGTTCGGCGCGACCCACCTTGCCTTCGGCGTAAAGCTGGCGCACGCGCGCCTTTTCGTCGTTCGGCAGGCCCGTCGTCATCGGCCCGGCCGGCACGAAGATCGCGGGCAGATGGCCGAAGGTGAAGGCCGCGATCGTCAGGCCGGGCACGATCTTGTCGCAGACGCCGAGATAGACCGCGGCGTCGAACATATTGTGCGACAGGCCGATGGCCGTCGCCATGGCGATCACGTCGCGCGAGAAGAGCGACATTTCCATTCCCGGCTGGCCCTGGGTGACGCCATCGCACATCGCCGGCACCCCGCCCGCCACTTGCGCGACGCCGCCCGCCTCGTGCGCGGCATCCTTGATCACTTGCGGATAGGTCTCGAAGGGTTGATGCGCCGAAAGCATGTCGTTGTAGGACGTGATGATGCCCAGATTGGGCACCACGTCGCCGGCGAGTGCCGCCTTGTCGGAGACGCTGCAAGCGGCAAAACCGTGGGCGAGGTTGCCGCAGGACAGCACCGAGCGATGCACGCCGCGTGAAATCTGCGCCTCGACGCGCTCGAGATAGGTCTCGCGCGCGCTCCGCGAGCGCTCGCGGATGCGGTCAGTGACGGCGGCGACGGTCTGGTGGAGGCTCATGATCGCTCGACTTTCTATGGCGCCCAGTAGGTGACGACAGGTGTTTGGGCGGCGGCGAGCACTTTCGCGATGGGAAGGTCCTCGGCGGCGGCCGTTTCCAGTACGGCGCGCTTTTGCGCGCCCTCGATATGTAGGAAGATCGCGCGGGCATTGCAGATGAGGGGGAGCGAAAGCGTCAGCCGCGGCTCTCCTGCGCTCGGAGCATAGACAGGCAGGACGGGTACCTGTTGATCCGGATCGGTCAACTGCGGAAGGTTTTCGGCATCGGCGAAAAAAGACGCCGTATGGCCATCCGTTCCCATGCCGAGCACGACGACGTCGATGGGACGGCCGAGGAGCGCTACGCCCGCGCCAGCCTGCCGCGCCGCATTTTCCACATCGCCGCCCTTGCCGTAGAGCGGCACGAAGCGGGCCAGACGCGCCTCGTTCACCAGAAGCCGCTCGCGCACCAGCTTCTCGTTCGACCGCGGATGGTCCGGCGGCACGAAGCGTTCGTCCACCAGCGTCACGATCACCTTCGGCCAGTCGAGCGCGCGCCGCGACAGGGCGTCGAAGAAGCGCTCCGGCGTGGTCCCGCCCGAAACCGCCAGCGTCGCTCGACCTCGTTTGGCAATCGCATCCGACAGCTTGCCCGCGACATCGGCTGCCAGCGCCTCCGCGACTGCATCGGAATCGGGAAATTCCAGCATCTCAGATACTCTCGTGCCAGGTCCGCCCGTCGCGCTCGATCAGCGCGATCGAGCCCGACGGACCCCATGTCCCCGACGTATAGCCCTGCACGCCCTGCTGGTTTTCGTCCCAGGCTTCGAGGATGGGGTCGATCCAGCGCCATGCGGCCTCGACCTCGTCGCGGCGCATGAACAGCGTCTGGTTGCCGCGCACCACGTCCATGATCAGCCGCTCATAGGCGTCCGGATTGCGCACGTCGAAGGCCTGCGCAAAGCTCATGTCGAGCGCGACGTTGCGAAGCCGCATGCCGCCCGGACCGGGGTCCTTGATCATGATGAACTGCTTGACGCCCTCATCGGGCTGGAGCCGGATAACGAGCTGGTTGGCGACGATATTGCCGGCGCTCTCCTCGAAGATCGAATGCGGGATCGGCTTGAACTCGATGACGATTTCCGAGACCCGTTCGGCCAGCCGCTTTCCGGTCCTGAGGTAGAAGGGCACGCCTGCCCAACGCCAGTTCTCGATCTCCGCCTTGATCGCGACGAAGGTTTCGGTCCCGCTCTCCTGGCCGAGTTCGTCGGCATAGGATTTCACCGCGCCACCCGCCGATGCGCCGGCCTTGTACTGCCCGCGCACGGTGAGCTTCGAGGAATCGCTGCCATTGACGCGCTTCAGAGCGCGCAGCACCTTCAGCTTCTCGTCGCGCACTGCGTCCGCATCGAGCGCGGCGGGTGCCTCCATCGCGACGAGGCACAAGAGCTGCAGCATGTGGTTCTGCACCATGTCGCGCAGCGCGCCCGCCTTGTCGTAATAGGAAACCCGTCCCTCCAACCCCACGGATTCGGCGACCGTAATCTGCACGTGGTCGATATGGGCCGAGTTCCAGAGCGGCTCGTAAAGCGCATTGGCAAAGCGCAGCACCATCAGGTTCTGCACCGTCTCCTTGCCGAGGTAGTGGTCGATGCGGAAGATCTGCTGCTCGTCGAAAACCCTGCCGATCGCATCGTTCAGTTCCCTGGCCGAGGCGAGGTCGCGACCGATCGGCTTTTCCACGATGATGCGGCTTGCCGGCGTCACCAGCCGGGCCTTCTCCAGATTGGATGCAATGTCGCCAAAGAGGGAAGGAGCGACCGCCAAATAGAAGGCGCGGATGCGGTCGGTATCGCCAATTGCATCCTTCAACTGGCTGAAACCTTCGCCCGATCTGGCGTCGACCTGAACATAGACGACGCGCTTGAGGAACCGCTCGACCTGACCGTCTTCGATGTCCGCCGCCGGCACATGCTCGGCAATCGCCTTGCGCGCAAACTCGCGAAACGCGTCGTCCGACAGTTCCGATCGGGAGGCGCCGAAAATCCGCGTCGGCTCGGAGAACTGCCCTGCCTTCTGGCGCTGGTAGAGTGCGGGAAGAAGCTTTCGCTCGGCAAGATCGCCGGTGCCGCCAAAGATGACGAAATCGAAAGGCTCGACGGGAATGGTCGTGCTTGTCATGCGCATAAAGCTCGCTGCTATCGTTGCGTTTTCGTATACTCTAATCGATTTAGGTTGGCCAGCCCCCGAGATAATCCTTCTTGCTTTGCCATGCCCGCGTTTTGGCCTATCTGTCAGCCGAAGGCAGCGAGCAGCCTGCCGCAAATACGGGAAACGTCATGCACAAGGTCGCCATCACAGGCACGGGTATCTATACGCCACCGCAAACTATCACCAATGCCGAACTGGTCGCCTCCTATAACGACTACGCCGCTCGGCAAAATGCCACTCATGCCGGCGAGATCGCGGCTGGCGCGCGCGAGGCGATGCCCATGTCGAGCGAGGAGTTCATCGTCAAGGCGTCGGGCATCGAGCAGCGCTACGTGATGGACAAGGCCGGCATCCTCGATCCGCAGACCATGCACCCGCGCCTGCCAGAGCGCGCCGACGACGACATCTCCATCATGGCAGAGATCGCGCTCGACGCGGCGAGAAAGGCGATGGATGAAGCCGGACTGACTGCTGCCGACATCGACGCCGTCATCTGCGCCGCGTCCAACCACGAACGTGCCTATCCGGCCATCGCGATCGAGGTGCAGGAGGCGCTCGGCATCAAGGGCTTTGCGTTCGACATGAACGTGGCCTGCTCATCGGCCACCTTCGGCATCCAGGCGGCTGCCGACATGATCCGCTCCGGCTCGGCCCGCGCGATCCTGATGGTCAATCCGGAAATCACGTCGGGCCATCAGGAATGGCGCGACCGTGACTGTCACTTCATATTCGGCGACGTGTGCACCGCCGTCATTCTCCAGCGCCTCGACCAGGCGACGTCGAAGAACGCCTATGAAATCCTGTCGACACGCTGCCTGACCGAGTTCTCCAACAACATCCGCAACAACAACGGCTTCCTGCGCCGCACCCGCGAAGGCCACATGGCGGATAGGCGCGACATGCAGTTTCGTCAGGAAGGCCGCAAGGTCTTCAAGCAGGTCGTGCCGATGGTGGCCGAACTCATGCTCACCCATCTGGCCGATGAGGGCATCGAGCCGGCGCAGCTATCGCGCCTGTGGCTGCATCAGGCGAACAAGGGCATGAACGACCTCATCGGTACGAAGGTCATGGGCCGCGAGCCGACCCGCGATGAGCAGCCCAACGTGCTGCAGGAATTCGCGAATACCTCCTCCGCCGGCTCCATCATCGCCTTCTCGCGCCATTCGGCGGACCTGCCGGCGGGAAGTCTCGGCGTCATCTGCTCATTTGGTGCGGGATATTCGGCGGGCAGTGTGATCGTGCGAAAGGTCGCCTAGCGGTGGCGGCCTGTTTTTACCCGTTGACCCCCACCCTTTATTCCTTCCCACAAGGGGTCGTCGGGCTCGCTCGACCATCAAAGACTTCCCTAACGACCGCACGCAACGCAAAACCGGGCATTCGGTTCATCAGCTTCTGCTAAACTCTTTGTGACTGACAAGCCGCGAAACTTCCGAAACTTCGTCGGCGAAACCTTCGTGACTGTTCGCGACTGGGACACAACCCAGCCCGAATTTGAAACAGAGAAACGAAGGGAATACGCCATGAAGACCATTCTGATCGCCACCGCCGCCATCCTCGCCTCCGGCTCCGCATTCGCCATGCAGCAGGGCCCGGTCAATGTCGGCAACTACGACGCCAGCGTCCAAAGCCAGTACGACTACAACACCGAATATATGGGCCCGTTCACGTTCGGCACGCGCGACACGATGACGACCGCCTCGATCGCCGAGGAAGCCGAGATGGCGACCCCGGAGACCCGTAGCGAGATGATCTTCGAGGACAAGAGCGGCCGTTAGGCCCGTCATCCGCCACTGACCAAAGGCCGCCCGCTCGTCGGGCGGCCTTTTCGCGTTCAGAGCCTGTCCCTGAGCGCATACCAGTTCAGCGCCAGGAACATCAGCGGCGCTCGCAAGCTGCGCCCGCCGGGAAATGCCGGTATCTTCAGCTCTTCGAACAGTTTCAGCCGGTCGCGGTTTCCCGCAACCGTCTCGGCGTAAAGCTTGCCCATGAAGTTCGACAGCATCACGCCGTGGCCCGAATAGCCGCCCGTCGAGATGACGTTCGGCATGACTTCCCGGACATAGGGCTTGCGCGACATGGTGATGCCGACATAGCCGCCCCATTGATGGGTGATCTCGACATCCTTCAGGGCTGGATAGACCTCGGCGATCTGACGGCGGATATGATCGGCGATGCCCTTCGGGTCGCCGGTCGAGTAAATCTCTCGCCCGCCAAACAGCAGCCGCCCGTCGATCGACTTGCGGAAGTAGCGCACTACGAAGCGCGAATCGTCGACGCTTTCGCCCCCCGGCAGGACCGGGCTGTCGTCGCCCAGCGGCACCGTCGCACCGATGAAGGAGCCGATCGGCATGATGTGTGCTGCGCTCTTTTCCTCCAGATTGCCGCCATAGGCGTTGACGGCGATCAGCGCCTTGGCGGCCGTTATCGTGCCGCGCGGCGTGGTGATCGTCACCTTGCTGCCGTTGCTCTCGATCTTCGTCGCCGGCGTGTTCTCGTGAATTTGCGCGCCCGCCGCCGCTGCCACGCGGGCCGTGCCGACGACGAGTTTCAGCGGGTGAATGTGCCCCGTCCCGGTATCGCGGATACCACCGAGATAGTGCGTCGACCCCAGACGCCGCGCCGTCTCGTTCGCATCCATGTAGCTGACATGGGGATAGCCGAACCGCTCGGCCATGAGCGAAGGATGCCCCTGATAGTCCTTGAGATATCGCTTCTTGTGAACGACCGACATCTGGCCGGGGCGAAAATCGATGTCGATGCGGTTCGTATCGGCAAATTCCAGGAGGTGCGCCTTCGCCTCCTCGGCCAGGTCGAACAGGGCTCTGGCGCGGGTGAGCCCGAGTTCTTCCTCGTACTCTTCCGGCCAAGCCCGTTGCCCGGTTCCAAGCTGACCGCCATTCCTGCCCGAGGCGCCGTCTCCGAACCGGTGCTGGTCGATCAGGACGACATTCGTCCCGGCCTTCGCCAGATGCGCCGCGGCCGACAGACCTGTAAAGCCGCCGCCGATGATCGCGACATCCGTCGTCACGCTCCCGTCGAGCGGCGCATATTCCGGTCGTTCGCCGACGGTCGCCTCATACCAGGAAATGCCGGGGGAAATGGGGGATTGGTAGGTCATGCACTCACATCAAACGTTGAGGAGAAGATACTCCCGCTCCCACGGGCTGATCACTTCCATGAACGTCTCGAACTCCGCCTTCTTGATCGCGGCGTAGGTTGAGATGAACTGCGTTCCGAGGATGCCCTTGAGATCGTCGTCGCCCTCGAAGAGCTCGACCGCTTCCAGCAGCCCGCGCGGCAGTTCGATCTCGTCCTCATTGACGCTCGAACCGGTCGGCGCGTCGCATTTGGTCTCGCGCAAGATGCCGATGAGGCCGCAGGCGAGCGAGGCGGCGAGCGCGAGATAGGGGTTCGCGTCCGAGGAGGGAATGCGGTTTTCGACGCGCCGCGACGCCGAATCCGAGCGCGGGACGCGAAATGCCGTCGTGCGGTTGTCGTAACCCCAGCGCGTGTTGACCGGCGCGGCGGAAGCCTGGGTCAACCGGCGATAGGAGTTGACATAGGGCGCCAGCATGACGAGCGCATTGGGGATATGCCGCTGCAACCCGCCGATGAAATTGTAGAACGTGTCCGTCTCCGACCCGTCCTCGTTGGTGAAGACGTTCCGGCCGGTCTTCGCGTCGACGATCGACTGGTGGATGTGCATGGCCGAGCCGGGCTCGCCCTGGATCGGCTTTGCCATGAAGGTCGCATAGGTCTCGTGCTTCAGCGCAGCCTCGCGGATCGTGCGCTTGAACAGGAACACCTGGTCGGCGAGCTCGACCGGGTCGCCGTGGCGCAGATTGATCTCGAGCTGCCCCGCACCTTCCTCGTGGATAAGCGTGTCGATCTCGAGGCCCTGAACTTCCGAGAAATGATAGATGTCGTCGATCAGTTCGTCGAACTCGTTGACGCCGGCGATGGAGTAACCCTGTCCGCCCGCGATCGCGCGGCCCGAGCGACCGATCGGCGGCACCAGCGGGTAGTCGGGGTCGGGGTTCTTGCGGACCAGATAGAATTCGATCTCGGGCGCGACCACCGGCTTAAGCCCGTGGCGTTCATAAGCTTCCACCACGCGGCGCAACACGTTGCGCGGCGTGAACTCAACCATCCGCCCGTCCTGATGAACCAGATCGCAGATCACCTGCGCCGTCGGATCGCTCTCCCACGGCACGACGGAGAGCGTGGAGAGGTCGGGCAGGAGCTTCAGGTCGCCATCGTCTTCCGGATAGACGAAGCCGTTGCCGTCTTCGGGGTAGCGGCCCGAGATCGTCGTCATGAAGACGGCAGAGGGCAGGGCGAGCGAGGTGTTGGAGGTGAACTTCTTCGACGGCATCATCTTGCCGCGCGCCACGCCCGCCTGGTCGGGTGTGATGCACTCAATGTCCTCGATGCCCCGCCATTCCAGCCAGCCGCCAGCCTCTTTCCAGTTCTTCACGCCCCTCAGGTTCTTCATGAATTGGGGTACGCGCGTCCGCCCGGCGGATCCACCGGCGCGGTCTTGCTTCTTGGGGGCAGGCATCAATCACCACAAGTCGTTGAAAGTGGCTGCATTATAGCCACCGGAACGCGGGTATTGGAAGGGCGCTCAGGCGCGCGGCGCGGGTGGTGCGAGACGGGCGACGAGATGGCGGATGGCGGGCTGCAGCGATTCCGGCGTGATCGGCTTGGCGACGACGGCATCCGGCGGTCCGAACTCTGCCTCTTCGTCGTCGCTTAGCATCCGGTTTGCGACGAAGAGGATTCCCGGTCGGCCCCTGCGCGAACCGGCGCTGGTCAACAGCGTGTCGAGAATGCCGTCGCAGTCCCGGTTCGTCGCCCCGCCGTCGAGGATCACGGTTCCGGGCAGGCGCTGGTGATAGTGCGACATCGCCTCGTCGATGCCGGTGGCGAAAGCCTTCAGGCCACACCGCTCCACAATTTTGGAAACCACGAGCGCGTTGATGTGTGCGGAACTGACGATCTGCACTAGGGCGCTATCGAGCCCTTGACCCATCACCGCCGACGCGAATTCGGTCCGACGGGGCGAATGTTCCTTGCCGTCCGTTCCCTGCATCGATCATCGCCCACGAGTGCTTCATTCCCCACCGGATCCAACCGGTCTTGCGATAGTGTCTCATCAAGGTTGCATGTCAACGGGTTGCGTTTAGCGCGGATGCAATTTCAGGTTACAAAATGCGCCTTGGCAAATACTTCCTTAAATTCCATGCGCGCGGGCCAACCGACTCGCGCGCAGCCTGTCAAATGATGGTCAATTGCCCTTGGTGACGACGACCGGGATCAACAGGTCGCCCCAATTGCCCTCGCCGCCATGATGGCGTGCCGAGCGCACCAGCTCGACCGAGACGCCAGCCTCGACAGCCTTCATCACCGACTGGTTGAGGCGGTGCAGATCGTTCGCCACCATGCGGATGACCGCCTGCTGGTCCGCATTCATGGCCGACGATTGTTCCTCGGCCCGTTCCTTGACGCGTGTATTCGGTGTCATGTCCGTGTCTCCTGGGTGGGAAAGTGGAGGACGAGCGAGATTTCCCGCCGCCCTCTATTCGCTATTCCGCGGCGGGCTTGAATTGCTCGTGCTCGGTGGATTCGTGCATGGCGGTCGTGGACGACTGGCCGCCGGTGATCGCCATCGACACGGCGTCGAAATAGCCGGTGCCAACTTCGCGCTGATGCTTGGTCGCCGTGTAGCCGTTCACTTCCGCCGCGAATTCGGCCTCCTGCAGCTCCGAATAGGCCGCCATCTGGCGCTCCTTGTAGCCACGGGCGAGTTCGAACATGCCGTAGTTCAACTGGTGGAAACCGGCGAGCGTAATGAACTGGAACTTGTACCCCATCGCTCCGAGTTCGCGCTGGAACTTGGCGATCGTCGCGTCGTCGAGGTTCTTTTTCCAGTTGAAGGACGGCGAGCAGTTGTAGGCGAGCTTCTTGCCCGGATGCGCCTTGTGCACGGCTTCGGCGAATTTCTTCGCCTGGGCGAGGTCCGGCTTGCCGGTTTCCATCCAGATCAGGTCGCAATGCGGCGCATAGGCGATGGCGCGCGCGATGCACGGCTCGATGCCATTTTTCACCTGGTAGAAGCCTTCCACCGTGCGGCCCTTGTCGTGGTCGACGAAGGGTTGGTCCCGCTCGTCGATGTCGGAGGTGAGCAGCTTGGCAGCTTCGGCGTCCGTACGCGCGACGATCAGCGTCGGTGTGCCCATGACGTCGGCGGCAAGCCGCGCGGCGTTGAGGTTGCGGATATGCGCAGCCGTCGGGATCAGGACCTTGCCGCCCAGATGCCCGCACTTCTTTTCCGAGGCAAGCTGGTCCTCGAAGTGAACGCCTGCGACGCCGGCCTCGATGAAAGCCTTCATGATTTCGAACGCGTTGAGCGGTCCGCCGAAACCAGCCTCGGCGTCGGCGACGATCGGCGCGAACCAGGTGTCGACCGACAGGCCGTTGCCTTCCGACGTCTCGATCTGGTCGGCGCGCTGCAGCGTCTTGTTGATGCGTTTGGCGAGCTCAGGCGCGGCGTTTGCCGGATAGAGCGACTGGTCGGGATACATCGCCGAGGCCGTATTGGCGTCTGCGGCGACCTGCCAGCCGGAAAGGTAGATCGCCTTCAGCCCGGCGCGGACCATCTGCATGGCCTGGTTTCCGGAAAGGGCGCCGAGCGCGTTGACGAAATCGTCCTCGTGGATGAGCTTCCACAGGCGGTTCGCGCCGTTTTCGGCCAGCGTGTGCTTGATCTGGACTGATCCGCGCAGCCGCTTCACGTCCTCTGCGGAATAGGGGCGCTCGATGCCGTCGAAGCGGCCTTCCGGGGCGGATGGGACGAGGTTGTAAAAATCGGTCATGGCTGTCTCCACTGGGTAAATCCTCTGCCGGGCCTTCTCGGTCGTGGCGCTGTTTCGGATTTACATTGCGCTGCGAAAAACAACGACAAAATAGCGCAAATGTGCCATTCCAATCGGGTCATGCTGTGTTGATCTTGACGACCGTAGCCTGTAAATCTGTAAAGATTGTCAATCGGCGATGTTGTAAAGGCGCTGTCAATGGCCGAGCAGAAGATCTTCGCAGGACCGCGCATCCGCCGGATCCGCAACGGCAAGGGCCTGACCCAGACGGCGATGGCCGAGGCGCTCGGCATCTCGCCATCCTACCTCAACCTGATCGAACGCAACCAGCGGCCATTGACCGTGCAGTTGATCCTCAAGCTCGCCTCTGTCTTCAAGATCGAGCCGGACGAATTGCAGGGGGAGGGGGCAGGGGCGGTCACCGCCCTTCGCGAGGCGTTTGCAGATCCGCTGCTGGCCGGCGAATTGCCCGGCGACCAGGAATTGATCGAGCTTGCGGAAGGCGCGCCCAATGCATCGGCCGCGGTCGTCAAGCTCTACCGTGCCTATCGCGAGCAGGCCGAGCGTCTGACGGATCTGTCGGACCTGCTCGCACGCGAGGGCAGGGCGACGATCTCCGCCGCCCGCCTGCCGATCGATGAGGTGCGCGAGGTTCTGGAGCGCAGGCCGAACCATTTCGCCCGGATCGAGGAAGAGGCGGAGACGTTCAACAAGCTTCTCGGCGGCGAGGAGCTTTTGCCGGCGCTGAAGGAATGGCTACGCCGCGAATACGGCATCGTGGTCAAGGTGCTGCCGGTCGCCACAATGCCGAACTGGCGCCGCCGCTATGACCGCCACTCGCAGCGCCTTTTCATTTCCGAACGCCTGTCGCCGTTCGACCAGTTGCGCGAAGTGGCGATGGAAGCCTGCCTCATCCGCATGAACGTGACGATTGCCGCCGAAGTACAGGCGCTGAAGCTGTCCACCGACGAGGCCCGCCGCCTCGCCCGGTTCGAGCTCGCGCGCTATGCCGCCCACGCGCTGATGATGCCCTATCATGCCTTCCACGCCGCGGCTGTGCGCGCCCGCTACGACATCGACGTCCTGCGTTCGCGGTTCGGCGTCTCTTTCGAGCAGGCGGCGAACCGCCTCACGATGCTCGGCCGCGCCACGCAGCCGGGCGTGCCCTTTTTCATGCTCGAGGTCGACCATGCCGGCAACCGCTTTCGCCGCGCTGGCGCGCAGGGCTTTCCCCAGGCGCGATTCGGGGGCGCCTGTCCCAAGCTCGCCGTGCATGCCGCCTTCGGCCAGCCGGGCCAGATTTTCGTCGAGGCGGTCGAGATGCCGGACGGAGCCGAGTTCCTCACCATCTGCCGCACGCTCGAAGGCCCGCAGGGGGCCTTCGCGGAGCGTCCGCGCCGCACGGCAATCCTCATCGGCTGCGACATCGGCTTCAGGGACGATCTCGTCTACGCCACGGCCCTTCCGGCCGAACCCCGCTCTGGCAAGCAGGCGCTGGCGGCCGTGCCCATCGGCCCGGCCTGTCGCCTGTGCGAGCGCACCGGCTGCCTCGCGCGGGCCGAGCCTCCCGTCACACGGCCGCTGGGTTTGGACGAAATGGTGTCTGGGTTGAGCGCGTTCGATTTTCAGTAGTCAGTCGATTAGCGCGTCCACATTGCGCCGGGCATCGACGACATGGGCGATCTCGACGGAACTGGTCGACACATCCACTCGATAAAACAGCAAGTGCTTTCGATAGTCGGTCATCCAGTATCGCGAGTTGAAAGACCGCCCAGCTCGGCCATGAATTCGGCATGTGATTTGCCACCGCCACGCGCTTCCGCCTTGGCCAGTTGAGCCTCGATCCGCTTGCGCGCAGTCGCATGGAGTTCGCGCCCGAGCTCTTCCTGCTCGGCGTCTGGCAGCGCTTCAACTTCCCTGATGAGCCGAACTTCTTTGTCCTCAAGATAGCATTCGCGGCGCGAATCCCAATCCGTCTCACCCCATCCGCAACACTACGTTCCCCGTCACCTTTCCACCCTCGACCGCCTCATGCGCGTCGACGATTTCGTCCAGCCCGTACGTCGCGCCGATCGTGTGCTTCAACGTTCCCGCTTCCAGCATCTCGTTCAGCTCTTGCAGCCGCACCGCACGCTCTTCGTCCGTCAGTTCGTAGACGACGAAAACCCGCAGCGACAGGCTTCCCCAAAGCAGTGCCGGGAATGAGACGGGCACGTCGCCGGCGACGTTCGAGCCGTAGCAGACGAACTTGCCGTGCTGCGCCAGAACCCCGCTTGGCAAGAGCGCAGCGGTCGAGGAAAAGTCCATGTCGATGATGCCGTCGACGCCCTTGCCGTCGGTCAGGTCCTTCACCCATGCCGCGACGTCCTCGCTGCGGTAATCGATCACCGCATCGCAGCCCGCCTGGAGTGCATGCTCGCGTCGCCCGGCCGATGCCGTGCCGATGACCCGCGCGCCGGCGGCCTTCGCCATCTGCACCGCGTAGTGCCCGACGGCGGCCGCCGCTCCGGTGACGAGCAGCGTCTTGCCCGCGATGTCGCCGTGGAGCTTCACCGCGTGCAGCGCGGTCAGGCCCGGAATGCCCATGCAGGCACCGGCCTCGAAATCCATGCCGTCAGGCAGATGCACGGCCTGCGCGGCCGGCAGGGCGATGAACTCCGCCGCCGTGCCGAAGGGCCGCTTCCACTGGCCGTTCCAGGTCCAGACCCGCTCGCCCACGCGCTTGGCGTCTACGCCGTCTCCAACCGCTTCGATGATGCCTGCGCCGTCCGAGTGCGGAATGATGCGCGGCGCAATCAGCGGCCGGCCGCGCCGGCTCTTCACATCGGATGGATTGACGCCCGAAGCCATCAGCTTGACGAGGACTTCGCCCGCGGCGGGCTTCGGCGTTTCCATTTCCCCGACGGTGAGCACCTGCCGCGCGTCGCCGTTCGTCTCGTACCAGGCAGCTTTCATCGTCCCATCCTCCCGTTCGAATCTCTGCGCCGCAACCTCGTTGCCAGCCGCGCCAATTGCAAGAGCCCGAGCGGCGCGAACCAGATCAGCGCTTCCGTCCAGTCGCGCGTCAGAAGCAGCCAGTGCGCAAGCGTCAGGAGGGCCGCCGGATAGGTGAGGCGTTGCACGGCCTTCCAGCCGCGCCCCATCGCGCGCACCGCCCGGTCGTTGGAAATCGCCGCCATGACCAAAAGCCCGGTGAAGGCCGCCCAGCCCGTCCACATCGAAGCCCAGGCCATCCCTGCGACGATGTCGGCGATGCTGCCGATCGACAGCGCGAAGACAACCATGTGGATCGCCGCATAGCCGAATGCGGCGACGCCGATCGCCCGCCTTTGCCGCAGCAGCCAGCGTGTCCACGCGGCCGCGCCGAACAGCGCTTTCAGTGGAGAGATCGCCAGTGCGAGAATGAGCAGCACCGCCGCCGCCTCGCCGGTGGGGCGGATCGAGACGCGCCAAGGCGCGCCGAGCATCAGCGGCGCGAGCATGGCGAGCGCGGGCAGCATGAGAATGCTGAACAGGAAGAGGCGCGATTGGAGCAGCATTGAGTGAGCCAATTAGCTGAACTGGCTGGATCACGCCATCTGCGTGTCAGCCGATATAGATGGCTGAGCCGCGGGCAGCGGCGTTTCTTGGAAACCGAGCATGTCGCAGGCCGCGCCCCTCACCGCCGTCCCGTCCGTCTCTCCGCGCGACGAGCGCGTTGGCTTCCTGCTCGTCTTCCTCTCCGCGCTGTTCTGGAGCCTTGGCGGCGCGATCGCGCGCTTCATCGAGGCGCCGGATTCCTGGACGGTCATCTTCTGGCGCTCGCTGTGGGCCGCCGCCTTCCTCATCGGCTACATGATGTGGCGCGACGGCTTTGCCGGCACCAAGGCGCTGTTTCGCCAGATGGGCCTGCCCGGCATCGCGGTCGCCTTGTGCTTCGCCACCGCGTCGACCTCCTTCGTCGTCGCGCTTTCCTATACGACCGTCGCCAACGTGCTCCTGATGCAGGCCGGTGTCCCGCTCATCGCCGCGCTCATCGCCTTCGTTCTCTTTCGCGAGCGCGTGTCGCTCGCCACTTGGGCGGCAATCGCCGCCGTCATCATCGGCGTCGCCATCATGGTTTCGGATTCGCTCACCGGAAACGTCTCGCCCGTCGGCGATGGCCTGGCGGTGCTGATCGCGCTGGTCTTTGCCTGCGCCACCGTCATCACGCGCCGCTACTCCCATGTTCGCATGACGCCGGCAACGTGCCTCGGCACGCTCATCGCCGGCAGCTTCGCGGCGACGCAGGCTTCGGCGTTCAGTGTTACGTCCGCCGACATGGCGTTCCTTTTCGCTTTCGGGGCGCTCAATCTCGGTCTCGGCCTTGCGTTCTTCGCCACCGGAGCCCGGCTCATCCCGGCTGCTTTCGCAGCGCTTCTGGGAACGTTCGAAACACTGCTCGGCCCGGTCTGGGTCTGGCTCGTCCATGCCGAGGTGCCTTCGGCGCGCACCATTGTCGGCGGCGCGGTGGTCTTTGCCGCGCTCCTGGTGCACATCGCGCTGGAGTTTCGCCGCCAGCGCCGCCCGGTCAAACCCGGTGTCACAGGCGTTCAGCAGCCGAACCGACGGCCCGCGAAACGGCCCATTGACTCCCGTCGGGGCGGCGGGCAGGCTGTCAAATGTGTCAACAATCAGACAGGTTTATCTTGCAACCCACGGCAACGGGCATCCTCGAAACGCATCCTGAAACATCTGCGGACCATCCGGCACCGGAACTGACAGTGTCCAAATTCGTCTCCGCGGAACACGAGCGCGAATACCGGGCCTTCATCGAGGAACATCCCGATATCGAAGCCGTCGAGTTCCTGCTGGTCGACCCCAATGGCGTCATGCGCGGCAAATGGGCGCCGGGTGATGCGCTGAAGAAGGCCTTCGAGGAAGGCGTCAATTTCCCGATGTCGCTGCACGGTCTCGATGTGTGGGGCCGCGAGGTCACCGAGACGGGTCTTCACATCGAGACAGGCGACCAGGACGGCTATTGCCGCGCCACGCGCGGCACGCTCTCCATCGTGCCCTGGGCCAAGCGCAAGACCGCGCAGGTGCTGCTCCAGACCTTCACGCCGGAGGGCGAGCCCTACATGGCCGACCCGCGACAGGTCTTGAAGAAGAAGATCGCCGAGGTGAACGCGAAGGGCTTCTTCCCCGTCGTCGCCTTCGAGCTCGAATTCTACCTGCTCGACCCGAACACCGCATGGCATGACGGGATGCCCGGTCCGGTCGGCGCCACCGCTGGTCCCGATCGCCTTCGCATGTACGGCCTCGACGATCTGGCCGAACATGCCGATCTGTTCGACATGATCCGCGACGCGGCGGACGCTCAAGGCTTGCCGATCGACACGATCATCAAGGAAGCCGCCCCGGGGCAGTTCGAGGTCAATCTCAAGCACCGCGCCGATCCGCTGAAGGCTGCGGACGACGTCATCATGCTTCGTCGCATCGTGCTCGGCTGTGCCCGCGCGCATGGGCTGACGGCCACCTTCATGGCCAAGCCCTTCCTCGAATTTGCCGGCAACGGCATGCACGTTCACGCGTCCATGCTGGACGCTTCGGGATCGAACATTTTCGGTGGCCCGCAAGGCCGCAAGGTGCTGGAATCCGCCGTCGCGGGCCTTTTGACGTCCATGCCGGAATCGCTCCTGATCTTCATCAACACGTGGAACGGCTTTCGCCGCATCACGCCCGGCTCCTATGCGCCGACCCGCGCCGTGTGGGGCGAGAACAACCGCTCGGTCGCCCTGCGCATCCCCGTCTCGAACGATACGAACCGCCGCGTCGAGCACCGCATCGCCGGCGCGGATGCCAATCCCTATCTCGTCCTCGCGGCGATCATCCAGGGCATGGTCGAGGGCATCGAGGCTAAGGCCGTGCCGCCCCCGCCGGTCGACGGAAACGCCTATGACGAGGACGGGCTGATGCTGCCCGACGACATGGACGACGCCCTGCAACTGATGGCCAGAAGCAAATTCGCCGACCGCGCGCTCGGGCCGTTCCTGGCCAAGGTCTACCGCGACCTGAAGCGGGCGGAGATCATCGCCTTCTGGGCCGAGATCACCCCCCTGGAGCGCACCACCTACCTGTGATGCCATTGCCGCTTGCCGCAGTGCAAAATCGGCAATAGGTTTTGTTTATCAGGGCGTTCGCAGCCCCAAAAAACCGACAGAGGAGAAGTCGTATGAAGTCACGCAACATGCTGCTCGGCGCAGCTGCCTTGGCCATCTCAGCCGCCTTTGCCGGCGGCGTCGCCGCGCAGGACCGTGTCGTCAACGTCTATAACTGGTCCGACTATATCGACGATTCGCTTATCGCCGAGTTCACCGAGAAGACCGGCATCCGCGTCGTCTACGACGTGTTCGATTCCAATGAGATTCTCGAGACGCGCCTCCTGGCCGGTGGCTCGGGCTACGATGTCGTGGTGCCGACGGGCCTCTTCCTGTCGCGCCAGATCGAGGCTGGCGTCTTCCAGGAGTTGGACAAGTCCAAGCTGCCGAACATCGAGAACATGTGGGACTTCGTCGAAAGCCAGGCCGAGAAATACGATCCGGGCAACGCCTATTCGATCAACTACATGTGGGGCACGGTCGGCATCGGCTACAATCCGGCCATGGTCGAGGAACGTCTCGGCACCGCCGAGATCGATAGCTGGGACGTCGCCTTCGACCCGGAAAACCTCGCCAAGCTTGCCGATTGCGGCGTCTACTTCCTCGACAGCCCGACCGACATCCTGCCGACCGTGCTGCTCTGGCTCGGCAAGGACCCGAACTCGACCGAACAGGCCGATCTCGAAGCGGCCGAGGAAGTCATGCTGGCGGTTCGCCCGCACATCCGCCGCTTCCATTCGTCCGAATACATCAACGCGCTCGCCAATGGCGACATCTGCTTCGCCATCGGCTGGTCGGGCGACGTCTTCCAGGCGGCCGACCGTGCGGCCGAGGCGGACAACGGTGTCGAGGTTGCCTATTCCGTGCCGCAAGAGGGCGCGCAGCTCTGGTTCGACCAGATGGCGATTCCCGCCGACGCGCAGAATGTCGAGGAAGCGCATGAATTCCTGAATTTCATCATGGAGCCGGAAGTCATCGCGCGGGCGACGAACTACGTCTATTTCGCCAACGGCAACGAGGCGGCAAAAGAGTTCATCGAGCCAGAAATCATCGAGGACAACGCGATCTATCCGGACGATGCGACGCTCGAAAAGATGTTCACGGTGATGCCCTACGAGCCGCGCTTCCAGCGCCTCGTGACACGAAGCTGGACGCGGATCGTCACCGGCCAGTAACGCTCAGAACGGCCCGGTTCCTCCGGGCCTTTCCTTTCCAACGAGGGAACTGCAATGAAATCGCTGGGAAGCATTCGCCGCAGCTTTGCGCCCTGGGCCGACCCGGATGCGAAACCGTTCATCGCCTTCGAAAACGTGACCAAGCGGTTCGGTGATTTCACTGCTGTCGACAATCTGTCGCTCAATGTCTACGAGCGCGAGTTCTTTGCGCTTCTGGGCGCATCGGGCTGCGGCAAGTCGACCTTGCTGCGCATGCTGGCGGGCTTCGAGGAGCCGAGCTCGGGTCGCATCCTGCTCGACGGGCAGGACCTGGCGGGGATCCCGCCCTATCGCCGCCCCGTCAACATGATGTTCCAGTCCTACGCGCTTTTCCCGCACATGACGGTTGAGAAGAACATCGCCTTCGGCCTGAAGCAGGACGGAATGCCGAAGGCGGACATCGAAAAGCGGGTCGCCGACATGCTGAAGCTGGTCAAGCTGGGAGAGTTCGCCAAGCGCAAGCCGCACCAGCTTTCCGGCGGCCAGCGCCAGCGCGTCGCACTCGCCCGTTCCGTCGCCAAGCGTCCCAAGGTGCTTCTGCTCGACGAACCGCTCGGCGCGCTCGACAAGAAACTGCGCGAGGAAACGCAGTTCGAGCTGATGGATTTGCAGCAGGAGCTCGGCCTCACCTTCATGGTCGTCACGCACGACCAGGAAGAGGCGATGACCATGGCCGACCGCATCGCCATCATGGACAAGGGTGAGGTGATGCAGGTGGCCACCCCCGCCGAGGTCTACGAGGCTCCGGCTTCGCGTTTTGTCGCTGATTTCGTCGGCTCGGTGAACATCTTCGAAGGCCGCGTTGCCGGCCGCGAAGATGGCCGCATCGAGATCGCGACGGCCGATGGCGTCACCATCCTTGCAGATGATGCCACCGCCGCGCCGGGCGAGGGGACGGTATGGTACGCCGTGCGCCCCGAAAAGATCCGCATCTCGTCACGAAAGCCTGAAAACCCTGCGCTCAACGCCATCGAAGGCGAGGTGTGGGACATCGGCTATCTCGGCGATATGACGGTCTACAACGTCAAGCTGACAAGCGGACTGGTGGTGCGCTCGAGCGAACTCAACAGCCAGCGCACCACACAGGACCCGCTGACCTGGAACGACCGCGCCTGGCTGACCTTTCCGGCGGACGCCGGCGTCGTGTTGACGCGGTAGCGGCCATGACCCGCCTTGCCTCCGCTATCGCCGCCCGCGTCACGATCATCGTGCCCTATCTGTGGCTGCTGGTCTTCTTCCTCGCTCCGTTCCTGATCGTCTTCAAGATATCGCTGTCCTTCACGGCGATCTCGATGCCGCCTTACACGCCGACCTTCGACCTTTCCGAGGGCTGGCAGGCCTTCACCGAAGCCTTTTCGGAGCTCTCCTTCGAGAACTATCTGTGGCTGTGGGACGACGCGCTCTATATCAACGCCTATCTGACAAGCGTCTGGATCGCGGGCGTCTCAACTTTCCTTGCGCTGCTGATCGGCTATCCGATGGCCTATGCCATGGCGCGCTCGCCCGACAGCCTGCGCCCGCTTCTTCTGATGCTGGTCATCCTGCCCTTCTGGACGTCGTTCCTGATCCGCGTCTATGCCTGGATCGGCATCCTGAAGCCCGAAGGACTGCTCAACCAGTTCCTTCTGTGGCTGGGCGTCATCGACGCGCCGCTCGTCATCACCGGCACCTATGCCGCGATCTATATCGGCATCGTCTATTCCTACCTGCCCTTCATGGTGCTGCCGCTCTACGCGACGCTGGAAAAGATGGACTTCTCGCTGATCGAGGCCGCGCAGGACCTCGGCTCGACGCCCGCCGGCGCGTTCTGGAAGATCACCGTGCCGCTTTCCGTGCCGGGCATCGTCGCCGGCTGCATGCTGGTCTTCATTCCTGCGGTCGGCGAGTTCGTCATCCCCGACCTTCTCGGCGGCTCGCAAACGCTGATGATCGGCAAGACCTTGTGGAACGAGTTCTTCGCCAACCGTGACTGGCCGGTGGCGTCCGCCGTGGCCATCGTGCTTCTTCTGGTCCTCGTCGTGCCGATCATGTTCTTCCAGCAGGCGCAGGCGAAGGCGCAGGAGCGTGGCCAATGAACCGTCTGTCGCGCTTCAACGTCGCTTCGCTGATTCTGGGATTTGCATTCCTCTACATCCCGATCCTGCTTCTCGTGATCTATTCCTTCAACGCGTCCCGCCTGGTCACGGTCTGGGGCGGGTTTTCCACGCGCTGGTACGTCTCGCTCTTTTCCAACCAGCAATTGCTCGACGCCGCCTGGGTCACCTTCCGCGTGGCGTTTCTCTCGGCCTCGGTCGCCACGGTCCTCGGCACGCTCGCGGCGATCGTCTTGACGCGTTACACGCGCTTTCACGGCCGCATCCTCTTCACCGGCATGGTCTTCGCACCGCTCGTCATGCCTGAGGTCATAACCGGCCTGTCGCTGCTCCTGCTCTTCGTCGCCATCGGCCTCGAACGCGGCTTCATGACCATAACGCTCGCGCACATCACCTTCTCGATGTGCTTTGTCGCGGTCGTGGTGCAATCGCGGCTGCTCTCCTTCGACCGCTCGCTGGAAGAAGCCGCGCAGGATTTGGGCGCGACGCCCACGCGCACCTTCTTCTCCGTCACGCTGCCGGTCATCCTGCCGGCCATCGTCGCCGGCTGGATGCTCGCCTTCACCCTCTCGCTCGACGATCTGGTGATCGCCAGCTTCACCTCGGGTCCCGGTGCGACGACACTGCCGATGCGCATCTACAGTCAGGTGCGGCTCGGCGTGACGCCGGAGATCAACGCTGTCTCGACGATTCTGATCGGCGTGGTCGGTGTCGGGGTGATCATCGCTTCGCTGGTCAACAAGCGCCGCGACGTCCAACGCCGCCGCGACGAACAGGCCGCCGCTCAGGGGTGAGTCTTCGGACAGGTCCGCGCCGGTCACTTCACGAAGGATCAGAGTTCCGGCGCATCCCGGACATCGGGCACGCTCGGCACCGGCGAGATGAAGGGTTCGTCCCATCCGCCGCCCACGAAGAATTTCACGGCCTCGCCGGTAACCTGGTCCTGTCCGTCCACCGCTGCGACTTCTCCGGAAAGTGCAAGTGCGCGGCCGGCCAGCGGCACGATCCCCGTCAGCGAGGCGCGCCGGCCTTCCATCAGCACTGTCGCCGTGTCGATCCGCGCCAGCCCGCGGCCGACCACGGCGCTGAACTGAAGGCCACGGATCGGCAGCGCGCCTTCGGAAACGCTCGATAGCGGGAAGAGCTGGCCCTCTGCCATGCGCGCCAGGAACGCGTTGGCGTCGATGCCGACGATGTCGCCGGCCGCGAAATTGGCCGTCAGAGTGCCTTCCGACGTCGAGATGACCGAGTTCCAGTCATTGCCCTTGCCGCGCAGGATGGCCGAGAGGTTGCCGCGCGTCTGCGGCACGAAGCGCTTGGCGCCGGCTTGCAGCGTCATGGCGCCGACGTCGATCTCGCTTGCCAGGAACCGCAATTCGACGGCGTTGGCCCCGCCGGCCGGCTCGATGCGGATACCTGCCTGGATCGTGCCGCCGAAGGCCGATGCGTCGGAAATGTCGAAGGCGGCGTTGCCGTCCTTGAGCTGCGCCGTAGCGGCAAGGCCCGCCAGCGCGAAACTGCCGAGCTGCGCCTGCGTCGCCGAAAGGCGAAGGTCGAGATTGAGTTGCCGCGCCGCGTTCTCGTCGATCAGGTCGGCTGCCTCGTCCACCCTGTCGATCTGCGGCGTGAATGCGGCAAGGAAGGTGCCGAGATTGAGCCGCTCGAAGGCGATCGAGCCACCTATGGTCGGTGTTGCGTCATCCGTCGAAAGTTCGAGCACGCCGGTGCCGGGGCTGCCGGCCAGGTCGAGCGCGACTTCTTCGATACGCAGTCGTTCGGCACTGCCGGTGATCCGGCCGGACAGCTTCGCCGCGCCGATCGTCTGGCCGGCCAATATGTCTGTGCGCGACCATTCGAGCGCGCGGCGCAACGACGGCGTCTCGAAGCTCGCTTGCCCGTCGAAGAAGGAGTTGACCGAAAGGTTGGCCGTGCCTTCGAAGCGCGCCTTGGCGGGTGCCGCGTCGAGCGAAAGCCGCACCTGCGATGTGCCGCCGGCCAGAAGCAGCAGCGGCTGCGCGCTCGACGCGTCTACACGCATCGCCTCGCTGCGCCAGATGCCGTTGGCCGTCAGCGTTGCCGGCCGGTCGAGCGCCGGCCAGTCGATCTGCCCCGTCAGTCCGGAGAGGATAATCTGGTCCTCGTCGCCTTCCATCACGGCGATCCTGCCGTCGTTGAACGTCATCTGGCCGAAGGGGTCGCTCGGGAGTTCAGACAGATCGGGCTCGACGCCGTTGGCGGCGACGATCGCCCCCGCCGCGTCGATTGCCCGGATCATTCGCCCCCCGCCCGGTGAAGGGGGAAGGTCGAATACCGGCGTTGGCCTGGTGAGGCGCAAAAGCGGATGTTCGAGGGTGAGCCGCGAAAAGACGACGTCTCCGCGCAGAGCTGCCAGGGCTGAAAGGTCGATGTCGACGCGCTCGGCTTCCAGGACAGGCTTGCTGCCCTGGGCGCCCCACTCATAAAGGGCGACGTTGGAAAGATGGGCGGAAAAGGTCGGCCAAACATCGATGCGCGGCGCCTCGCCGAGCTGCACCCGGTAGCCGCTCCAGGCCGACAGTTCGTAGGCGATCCGGTCACGCACGAGCTGCGTCGAGGCGATCCACGGCAAAGCGAGAACCAGCCCGACGCCCACGACGGTAAGGGCGGCGAGCCCGATGATCGCTCGTCTGACGACCTGTCCCTGCATTCACCCTCGCCGATTGGCGGACCAGACCGGCTGTGCGCCGATCGATCCCCGGTTCCGGTTTAATCGATGCGAATGCCATTTCAAGCATTTGTGGCCTTGGAAGGGCCGTTGCCAACGTATTTCTACGATCCTGCCAGTGCTTGTCAGCTGAGCCTGCGCTGTGCTTCAAGAGCGCGACCACTTCTGGGAGGACCCGCATGACCGAGACAGCGCCGCTCTGGACCCCGAAATCGCAGGATATCGAGGCGGCTCCCATTACTGCCTTTGCCCGCCAGGCCTCGACGGCTGCAGGGCGGGAACTGGGCGACTATGACGCGCTGCATGCGTGGTCTGTCGAGGACCGCGAGGCGTTCTGGAACCTCGTCTGGGATTTTTGCGAGGTTAAGGGCGAAAAAGGCGCGCGCGTCCTGGAAGATGCCGACCGGATGCCCGGCGCCCGGTTTTTTCCCGACGCAAAGCTGAATTTCGCCGAGAATCTGCTGTCGCGACGCGGTTCGCACGACGCGCTCGTATTCCGCGGCGAGGACAAGGTGGCGCGCCGTATGTCGTGGGACGAGCTTCACGCGCTGGTCTCCCAACTCCAGCAGCTCTTTCGCGCTCATGGCGTGGGCGAGGGCGACCGCGTCGCGGCAATGATGCCGAACATGCCCGAGACCATCGCAGCCATGCTCGCCACAGCCTCCATCGGAGCGATCTGGTCGTCCTGCTCGCCCGATTTCGGCGAACAGGGCGTGCTCGACCGTTTCGGCCAGATCGAGCCGAAGCTGTTCATCACGATCGACGGCTATCATTACAACGGCAAGGCGCTCGACGTTTCGGACAAGGTCGCCGCCGTCATCGCCAAGCTGCCGAGCGCAACCCGCGCTTTCATCGTCGATTATCTCGGCAATGCGAAGACCGCCGCCGCCAAGATCGACCGCGCCGAAGCCCTTTCAGACGCGATCTCTGGCTTCGAGCCGAAGGAGGTTGAGTTCGCTCGGCTGCCTTTCGCGCATCCGCTTTACATCCTCTTTTCGTCGGGCACGACGGGCATTCCCAAATGCATCGTCCATTCGGCCGGCGGAACGCTGCTGCAGCACGTCAAGGAACATCGCCTTCACGCCGGAATGGGCGAGGGCGATCGCTTCTTCTATTTTACCACATGCGGCTGGATGATGTGGAACTGGCTCGTCTCCGGCCTCGCCTCGGGCGCAACACTGCTGCTCTATGACGGCTCGCCGTTCTACCCCGACGGCAACGCCATCTTCGACTTCGCGCAAGCCGAGAAGATGAGCTTCTTCGGCACCTCGGCGAAGTTCATCGACGCGGTCAAGAAGGCTGGCCTCCAGCCGAAACAAACGCACGACCTGTCCTCCGTGCGCACCATTGCATCGACCGGCTCGCCGCTCGCGCCCGAAAGCTTCCGCTTTGTCTATGAGAGCATCAAGGAGGACGTCCATCTCGCCTCGATCTCCGGCGGAACGGATATCGTCTCCTGCTTCGTCCTCGGCATCCCGACCAAGCCCGTCTGGATCGGCGAAATCCAAGGGCCCGGCCTCGGAATGGCCGTCGACGTCTGGGACGACGATGGCCGCACGATCACCGGCGAAAAGGGCGAGCTTGTCTGCACCAGTCCGTTCCCGGCCATGCCCATCATGTTCTGGAACGATCCCGACGGCGCGAAGTACAAGGCTGCCTATTTCGAGCGTTTCGACAATGTCTGGTGCCATGGCGACTTCGCGGAATGGACGCCGCATGGCGGCATCGTCATCCATGGCCGGTCGGACGCGACGCTCAACCCGGGCGGTGTGCGCATTGGCACGGCCGAAATCTACAACCAGGTCGAGCAGTTGCCCGAGATCGTGGAGGCCATCTGCATCGGCCAGACGTGGGATGACGACGTCCGCGTCGTGCTGTTCGTGCGCCTCGCCGAGGGCGTGGCGCTGGACGAGGGGCTGGAAAAGAAAATCCGCACCCAGATCCGCACCGGCGCCAGCCCCCGCCACGTTCCCGCCCGTATTGTTGCGGTCAACGATATTCCGCGCACCAAATCCGGCAAGATCACGGAACTCGCCGTGCGAGACATCGTCCACGGCCGCGCGGTGAAGAACAAGGAAGCACTTGCCAATCCCGAGGCGCTGGAACTTTTCCGCGACCTGCCGGCCCTGCGCGCCTGATCTTGGTTAACCACCGTACCGCGATAATTTACCGTTTCGTCAACGTCCCTAGCATTCGGTAAAAATCTCGGCGCCGTGGCAAGGTTTCGTTAAGGGTTGCCGCGCCATTGTGGGGGCAACTTGAGACAAAAGACGCGCCCCGACAGGCCGCGCGCCTCACCGCTTCAAGTCCCTGTGTGACACAAATTCTCTAGCGCCCCTCTTGGGGCGCTTTTTTTGTCTGCACGGGCGCTGCCTTTTGAAGTGAGACCCCCACCCCTTACATCATCGCTTCGCGATCCCGGGCCAATGCCCGCGACAGCAGCACCACCGGAATCAGCGACGTCACGATGATCAGGAGCGCCGCGACCGCGCCGTCCTCCGGCTGGCCGCGCGAGGCGTTCTCGTAGACGTGGGTCGCGAGCGTGTTGAAGCCGAACGGCCGCAAGAGAATCGTCGCAGACAGTTCCTTGATCGTGTCGACGAAGACCAAGACCGCTGCCGTCAAGATTGCAGGGCCGAGCAGTGGCAGGACCACGGCGCGTGCGCTCTGGCCCGGTGTGCGCCCGAGGCTTCGAGCGGCCTCGTCAATGTTGGGTGGCAGCTTTTCGAGACCGGAGCGGATCGAGCCTTCAGCAAGCGCCAGAAACCGGATCGAGCAGACAAGCACGACCGCCGCTGCGGACCCGGTCAGCAAAAGTCCCGTCGAGATGCCGAACGCCTCGCGCATTACCGCGTCGAGCGCATTGTCGAACCGGGCGAGCGCGAAGAGCAGGCCGAGACCCATTACCGTTCCCGGCAGCGCATACCCGACCATCGCGAAGCGCGTCAGTGCGGTCACGAGGTGCGAACGCGCCAGCCGTGCCGCCTGGATCAGCACGAGCGCGATGACGATGGTGAAAAGCGCGGTAGCCGTCGCAGTCAGGATCGAATTGGTAAGCGCGTGCATGAGTGCCGGATCGGCGAATTGCTGCAGGCGCCGCGAGGCGTAGTCGCCGAAGACGTAGAGCGGAATGCCGAAGCCGGCGGCGACCGGCAGCGCCGCGAGAAGCGTCGTAAGGCCGGCCTTGGGGCCCGTCAGTTGCACGCGGGGCGGACGCGCCTTCATCTGCGTTGCGCGCACCGCGTGGTAGCGCTGGCGCCGCCGCGCCCATTGCTCGGCCATAAGGAGGGCGAAGACGATGACGAGCATGATCATCGCGATCTGCGCCGCCCCCTCGAGGCTACCCCTGTTGAGCCAGGTGGAGAACACCGACAGCGTCAGCGTGCGCACGCCCAGATATTCCGATGCGCCGATATCGTTCAGCGTCTCCATCAAGACGAGCGCGACGCCGGCTGCCACCGCCGGGCGCGAGATTGGCAGGAGTATCTTCCAGAACACCTTGCCCGGCCGCGCGCCAAGCGTGCGCGCGACCTCGGCGATGTTGCGGCCCTGCATGATGAAGACGACGCGGGTCGTCAGGTACACGTATGGAAAGAGCACGGCC
Source organism: Aliihoeflea sp. 40Bstr573 (assembly GCF_024105655.1). Lineage (GTDB taxonomy): Bacteria > Pseudomonadota > Alphaproteobacteria > Rhizobiales > Rhizobiaceae > Aliihoeflea. Next base: position 253,809 of record NZ_JAAAMH010000002.1, on the reverse strand, counting down.
GACAGCACGATCGCCGCTCCCGTCGTCGAGCGGATGTCGGGAAACCAGTAGTCCCGCGTGGTCGCAAATCCGAACGTTTCGCGGATCGCGGTCTGCACCGGTCCGGTGAAATGGAAGAACTCGCCGAACGCGTAGGCGGCCAGATAGGGCGGCACGGCAAGCGGCAGCACGAGCGCCCATGCGAGCGTTCGTCTCAACGGAAAATCGTAGGCGACGACAAGCCAGGCGGTCGTGACGCCGATCGACGCCGTGCCGGCGGCCACCAGCGCCATCAGCCACAAGGTCGTGGTAGCGGCGCGCGGCAGCACGAAATTGACGAGGTGCGGCCAGTCCTCGCCAGTGCCCGAAAGTGCGATGCCGGCGAGCGTCAGGACGGGGAGGAGCACGATCGCGGCGACGATCGCGCTCAAGACCAGCGCCAGCGGATGCCGCTGCCGCCGCGCGCGCGGCGCGGGCGGGGAGATCGCGGCGGTCCTGTCGATCAGAAGCTGGTCGGTCACGATACGCTCATCGGAAAACGGCGAAGGCCGGTCCGCTGCCGGACCGGCCTGAACATTCAGCCCTGGATGAGGGGCTTAGGAACTCGGCCCATCGTCCAGCCCCACGCGATCGACCATTTCGGAGGCCGCGCGGCGGTTCTTGGCAATCTCCGTCAAGGGCAACGTGTCGGCATTGAGCTCGCCGAAGGATTGCACGTCCGCGCTTGCCTCGACGCCTTCCTTGACCGGGTACTCGTAGACCTGCGCCGCGTAGATTTCCTGCGCTGCATCGGAGGCGAGGAAGCGCATCAGTTCGAGTGCCTCGTCCCTGTTCGGCGCGTTCTTGGCGAGTGCCATGCCAGAGACGTTGACGTGGGTGCCTGAATCCTCGTCGATGGTCGGGAAGATGACCTTGATCGCGTCCGCCCAGTCCTTCTGTTCCGGCTCTTCCTCATTGTTCATCATGAGGCCGACATAATAGGTGTTGCCGAGCGCCAGGTCGCATTCGCCCGCCATGATGTTCTGGGCCTGGCCGCGATCGTTGCCGTCGGGCGCGCGGGCGAGGTTCTCCTTGAAGCCCTTCATCCACTCTTCGGTCTCCGCTTCGCCCCAATTGGCGATCAGGGAAGCGAACAGCGCGATGTTGTAGTCGTGCTGGCCGGAGCGGATGCAGATCTTGCCCTTCCACTTCGGGTCTGCCAGGTCGGCATAGGACATCGCGTCCTCGGTGACGCGGTCCTTTGAGGCCCAGATCACGCGGCCGCGCCGGGTAACGCCGAACCAGTGGCCTTCCTCGTCGCGATACTCGGCAGGAATGTTGGCGTTGATCGTCTCGTCATCCAGCGCCTGCGTCACGCCCTTGTCCTTGGCGGCCTGCAGGCGGGCGATGTCGACGGTGAGGATGACGTCGGCCGGCGAGTTCGTCCCCTCCGCCGCGATGCGATCCTCGAGGCCCTTGTCGAGGAACAGCACTTCGGTCGCGATGCCGGTCTCCTCGGTGAAGGCGTCGAGCACCGGCTTGATCAGATCGGGTTGGCGATAGGAATAGATGTTGACGGTTTCCTGCGCCAGCGCCAGTGGCGCTGCGAGCACGGTTCCGGCAACGGCGGCGGCTGCGAAGACCGCCTTGCGGGGCAGCATCGACTGAAGATTCATCTGGGGGTCCTCCGAACAAAGGATTACCTGGAAAGCGCGTTCTCCACTCGCTGTCCAGTGGCCAGTTCTTGTTAAATCGGAGGAGATTAGTCAAGTTATTTCGCGTGGCCGATCAACAGGTTAGAAAGGTTCTAAACTATGGGTCAATCGGCCAGCACGCGCGTCGGTGGAAAGTCGATCTCGACCAGCGTGCCTTCGCCCGGCTTGGAGCTGATCGCAAAGCGCGCCCGGTTGGCCTCCACCATCGCCTTGGTCAACGGCAGTCCGAGCCCGGTTCCCTCGCGGTGGCTGCGCTTCAGCGCATTGACGCGCTTGAAGGGCTTCAGCGCCTGGTCGATCTCGGACGCGTTCATGCCGATCCCGGTATCACGTACGCGAATGGCGATGCCGCCATCGGGCTCGAGCGCCGTCGACAAGATGACCTGACCGCCCGCCGGCGTATAGCGCACCGCATTGGACAGAAGGTTGAGCGCGATCTGCTTGACCGAGCGCAGGTCGGCGACGACGTCCGGCAGGCGCGAGGCGAAGGAGGAGCGGATGATGACCCGCTCGCGGTTCGCCTGCGGCTGCATCATCGCCACGGCCTCGCCCAAGACCTCGTTCAACGACACGGCCTCGTAATTCAGCTCCTGCTCGCCGGCCTCGATCTTGGAGATGTCGAGGAGGTCGTTGACGAGGTCGAGCACGTGGTTGCCGGAACGGCTGATGTCGCGCAGATAGTCGCGATAGCGCTCGGTGCCGATCGGCCCGAAGCTCTCATTGATGATGAGCTCGGAAAACCCGATGATGGCGTTGAGCGGCGTCCGGATCTCGTGGCTGATGCGGGCGAGGAATTCGCTCTTTTGCGAGGAGGCGCGTTCGGCCTGCGCGCGCGCCTGCGTCAGTTCCTCCTCGGCCCGTTTCCAGTGCGTGATGTCGCGCAGGACCGCGCAATAGCCGCCTTCCTTCGGCAGGCGCCCGATCGTCATGAACAGCGGGATGAACCCGCCTTCCGCCTCGCGGCCGATCACCTCGCGCCCATCATTCATCACCGCCGCGACGCCCTTGCGCGCGATCCGCTCGACATAGTCCTGCGCGGTTCGCTGGCTTTCGATGGCAAAGAGTTCGCGGAACGGGCGCCCCTCGATCGCATCGGAATCGAAGCCGAACAGCGCCTCGGCCGGCTGCGAGATCGAGCGCACGGCGAAATCGTTGTCGATCAGGATGACGCCGTCCGTCGCCGTGTCGATGATGGTCTGAAATTCGGCGAGCCGCGCCCGCAATTCTTCGCCGCCGTCATCGGCGATTTCCGACGCCGGTGCCACCGCGGGCACCGGTCCGGTCCGCGCCTGCGGCAACAGCGTCAACATCAGCGCCTTGCCGCCATGCCAAGGGATCGAGTGCAGATGCGCCCGCACCGGCATTTCCGGGCCGTCGGCCCGGTTCAGCGACAGGATGCCCTCTTCGCCGCCGTCGCAATCCTCGAACAGCGCATCGAGCCCGCCGGCATCCGCGAATGCGTCGAGCGAGGCGAACCCGGTGAGGTCGAAGAACGCGGCGTTGGCAAGATGCAGCGTCTCGCCCGAATGGATCAGCGTCGCCACCGGCAAATGGTCGACCAGCCGGTCCTCCACGCTTTCGTCGGCGCTTGCGCGCGGCGCAAAGGCGGAAGGCAGGAAATGGACGTTGGCCGGGGCCGGCCCATCTTCTTTCGGTTCAATGGCGGGGTCGGCCGGGAGGGCTTCGGCCGGCTCGGCTTCCGCCGGCTTGGCATCTGCCAGCCGAACGACATTGCCGGCCGCCTCGATTTCATCGACGGCAATCTCTGGCTCGGCGAAACGCGCGCGCTCCTGCGCCTGCCGTTCGGCTTCCGCCGTCTCGCCCAGATGCGGCTCGGACTGTTCCGCGGCCGGCCCATCGCCGATCTGCTTTTTCAGCTTGGTGCCGATTTCCTGGAACGTCTGCCGGTCGCCGGGCGAAAGCGCCTTTCCATTGGTTCCCGGGCGCACATCATCGAGCCGCACGACCTTGTCGCTCGCACGCCGCCCGAAATCCGGCAGGGCCGCCAGGACCGGCGCCTCCCCCTGGAATGGATCGTCAGGGTCGATGGGCTGGGGCGCCTTGGGGCTCATCAAGGCAAGGCCGAGTTGGTCCGGGTCCGCGACGGCGTCGGCCATGCGCGCAACGCCGAAGCCGCGGAAACCTTCGAGCATGCGATCGCGGTCGTAGACTGGCAGCGCGGCCAGATCGACCGGCACCTTCAGCGCATGCCCTTCGATGGGCCACAGCACCGTGCGCCCCGACCAGGTGTCGCGCCGGTCAAGCAACGCGGCGATTTCCTCATTGAGATCGAAGCCGAAAACGGTCGCCACATCCCGGAACGAGCGGCCGATCACGTCGGCGGCATTGGCCCCCACGGCGTCGATGAATTCGGGGGAGATCTGCGCAAACCGGCCGCTGGCGTCGGTTCGCCAGACGAAGCGGATGGGCTGGGTGGGAAGCGCACGCGGCCCACCCTCTGTTGCTGGCGCAGGGGCAGTATCCGCCTCGTCGATGGCGGAGGTGGCCTCTTCCATCACCAGTTCTTCCGGCTCGGCCTCGGCGATGACCGGTTCGGACACTGGGGGCTGTTCGCTCGCAACCTCCGGCGCGTCCTCGTCCGCACGCTCGAGCGCCGGCACTTCCTCCTCGTCGGCATCGATCTCGTTCGAGGTCAGGAGAAGATGGAGCGCAGGCTCGTCCGTCAGCCGCGCGAAACCGACCGGCAGTGTGCCGCCCTCTACCGTCACGAGCTTCTTCACAAGCCGGTCGTGCTCGCGCGAAACGTCCTGAACCAGCGTCCAGAGCGCAGTGCGACCGAGCCCCAGCCGGTCGAAGTCGGCGGTCGAAGCGATCACGGCGCCGTCCGCGCCCACCATGGCAGCGGCATAACCCGCCTCGGCAATGCCCGCGATCGCGGCCTTTGCGCGCGCTTCGCCGCGCTGCAGCGGCGGCAGGGCGAGCAGGATGGCGAGTTCCCCACGCGGAAGGCGGATTTGCGCCGCCTGAAACGTCGTTATGCGGCTCGCCATGCCCTGGGGCAGGCGAAGGGAAACCGCGCGCTCGGCGCCGATCCGCGGAAAGCCAGACAGCGAGGCGATCTGCCGCCGCGCCTGCACCGACAGTCCGGCCGTGCTGTCCATCGCGCTTTCGATGTCGCCATGCCCGAAGAGCGCCGCGCCTGGTCCGTTCGCCCAGATCACCTGTTCGAGATCGGGCGCAAGCAGGACGAGCGCTTCGCCGCGCGCAAACCTTTCGCGCACGCCGCCAAGGACGGCGATATCGATGAAGGAATAAGTCGCGGCCGTCATCGGGTTCCTGTGCTTGCGCGGGGTTTGCCCTAGTTCGTCATTTCGCGGGATTCGCCCACTTAACCCTTCGTTAATAAAAGCGGATCGCTCCGGCGTCCACATTTCGCGCGCTATGCTGCCGGTCCGATTGGCGACGTGGTTAATCCGCAGGCAGTGTGGTACCGCAGCGCACGCGTTGAATATTGCATCGCACAAAAATTCACTGTATAAAACTCGGAACAAACCAGCGGCCCGGACCCAACGGACAATGGCCGCATCAACCTGAAAAGGGACAGCGCATGACCAAGACTGCTGCCAAGACCGCAGAGGGCATGGAAGCCGCTGCATTCGACGCCTCCCAGGCCACCGACCAGTTCCGCGCCTTCGCCGAAAATGGCATGGAACAGTCCAAGCAGGCCTACGAAAAGCTTCGCTCGAACGCCGAATACGCCCAGAAGTCGCTGGAATCGACCTTCGAAACCGCCAAGCAGGCCGGCAGCGAAATGTCGAGGAAGTCGCTTTCCGCGATGCGCACCAACACCGAACTGGGCTTCGCCCATGTCGAGGCGCTGATGCAGGCGAAGTCGATCTCGGAGATCATGGAACTGCAGACCGCCTTCGTGCGCAAGTCGATCGAACTTGCCATGGAGCAGGCCAAGGATTTTCAGGCCGCCTCCACCAAGGCGACCGAAGAGGTCATGAAGCCGATGAAGGACGCTTTCGAGAAGTCCGTGAAGGAACTCGAAGCCGCCTGATGCATTGTTGAGACAAGTTCCTCGGCGCGCGGATACCTCCTCCCATCCGCAGCCGGGCACCGGAGCCGCCACCTCCTCCCGGCGGCAGCCGGAAAAAGGAAAGGCCGGGATCCTCCCCCCGGCCTTTTTCCTATTTGGGGATAGCTGATTTCGGCTCTTTCATGCCGGTTTCGACATGTCGGATCAGCGACAGGGCAGCTTCCCTTTCGACAGGTCTTTTTGCACAGTGCCCCCGCATTCGCGCTTGAAATCAGGCCTGAATGCCCGTAATAGCCTGCCCAGCCAGTTGGTCGTGCGCCATATGGTCTTGCGGTTGTAGCTCAGTTGGTTAGAGCGCCGGATTGTGGATCCGGAGGTCGCTGGTTCGACCCCAGCCAACCGTACCATTCTTTTCCTTAGCGAAATCAACGACTTGATTGCTGGATGCACCGCCCAAAGGGGCCGAGCATGTCGCGTCTATGTTGCATGTTGCTACCATTGAATTTCAATGGTTTACCGTAGGCCACGGCAAGTCCATGCAACATGCAATGCAACATGCAGGCTGTTCGCGGCGCGTCGCAAGGTGTTGCCATGGTGGCAATACCTCCAAGGGCGTGCATGACACACGCACCCTGTAAGTCGTTCTCGCTCGAATATCTGGCGTTTTCTCTGGTGAACCTCGGGTCGAACCTCTGGTACCCCGGCCACGAATGCAGCCGGGGCAGGTCCGTTCAGACGGCGAACGCGCCCTGTTCGTCCCAGAGTTCTTGATGGGTATTGTGAATGATGGCACGAGAGGTCCGACCGCTATATCTCATGCCGGACACGAGGATCATCGCTGCCGAAGCGCCGTCTTCGAGCAACAAGCGTTCCAGTTCCATCATGTGCCACAAGGCTTGATCGCGGGGCGATCTCTTGTGTTCATAGAGGTTCCGAAAGTGCACAGGCATCACGTCACCGTCTGCCCGTACCCGCAACTCCCAGCGCCCGCCCATCTTGTCGTCCCAATGGTGCATGAGCGACGAGGCTTCGTCAGCGAGTGCATGCAGACGCTCGACGGGGTGAACGTCGGACAGAGCGGGCGCTGCAGCGACGACGCTGGCGATCCCGGTTGCGGTAGTTCCGCGAAGGAAAGAACGCCGATCCATTATGCGACCCTCCCAGTGAGCAGTTGCTTTGCCATCACGGCGCCGCTGCCAGTAAAGCCATAGCCGCAGGGGCCGCTCTCGTCCGGGTCCATGCCGGACATTAACAGCGCCGGATTGTCGGCGCCTTGGCTGCATCGTTCCGACCAGCCGAGAAAGTGCTCGGCCTGATCGCCGTCGTCGTCGCGCTCGTCGTCGCCTTCGCGGTCGTCGGTAGTCTGTCCTCGCACAACACCCATGCCGTGCGACTCGGTCCAGCCCAGAAGCGGCTCTTGCTCGTCTCCGCTCCATTCTTCGTCGCAGTCGTCGGCTTCAAGATCGACTTCCCCGTTGGGGGCGATAGTGCCGCAAAGCGACGGTTCGTCGTCCGCGCCATCTTCTAGGTCGCAGTCAGTGTCCATCGCGTCCAGCTTGTCGATAAGCCGTTCAATTGTCGTTGCGATGCAAAGCCGGTCGTTGGCCTTGAGTGTCAGGAATAGGAAATCGCCCTCTTTGCTGAAAAGAGGCTCATGAAGGGACAGGCCCTTGGTGTTCTGAAAGATGGTCATCTTGGCTCTCTCGGTTTGGAACCGGCTTCTCACAGCCGGCGGCAACGGCGCCTCTCACAGCGGGTTACCTGCATCCGTGGCGGACGGATAGCCGGGGGGTGAGAACCTGCCGAGAGACAGGTCGAACGCTTTTAAGGGGTTACCCTCTGGACAGCACGCTCGCCCCCGGCCATATTGAGCCGGTTGGAGCCGCGCCGCCAAGCGCGTCCATGGTTTCCCGAAAGCGGGAAACTTTCATCCGAGCTTCCTCGCCAAAGGAAGCATGACCCCGCCAAGGGTCGTATCGGAGATATCTCGGTCCGGGTTCTCACACCCACCGGACACGCTGCCCTGATTTGGTTAAATTTGCAAGAACGCCCTAACGGGCGACGGCTTGCTTCGCCTTCCGTCGGCATGAACGAGGGCAGGGGCGACCACAACCGAACGGGTGTGGCCATGATGGCCATACCTTCAAGCGCTCGGTTGTGACAGGACGTAAGTGTGAGATGGCTTGCGCATTGAGACCCGGCGCGTCAGCATCGCCGGATGCAAACGGATGATGAGACCCCTAACGTCTTCACACCCTTGACGCTTGCAAAGCGCTGGGAATGCTCATCCAAACACGTCCGCAACCTGATCAACAAGGGCCAACTCCCTGGGTTCAAGCTAGGAGGCAAGCTCTTCCGGATAAGGACGGCCGACGTCCTAGCCTATGAAGACGCGCAACGTGTTGCCGTGACGAAGCGGGAAGGCCATGACGATTTCTGACGATGAACCAATGACGCTTGCTGAGGCCTGCGAGACGGTGTTTCGCGGTCACATCAAGCCAGCGACGTTGAAAGCTGAGGCGGCGCGGGGCCGTCTGGTGATCGAGCGCATTGGGCGGCGAGATTTTGTGACGAGGAGAGCCATCAAGGAAATGCGCGAGCAGTGTCGGGTCACTTTAGGCAACCAGAACGAAAGCCAGAACGATTTTGAGCCATCGCGCGCTGAAGTTGCGAGCGCTACGGCCTATGCATCAGCACGGGCGCTCAGGGCTATGAAGAAGCCATGACTAAGCGCATGTCGATTACGTCGACCCAAGTAGCGGCGATCTGCCGTGGCGCGGCTAGGGAGGGGTTCATAGCCGAGTTGGTCATCGATGGCGTAACTGTGAGGCTGCTGCCCGAACATTTGGCAAGGCCTGATCAGAAGCCCGTTAAGAGCAAGCCGACACCCGAAGAGCTTCTTGAGGATTTCTTGGCTTCGCAAAAAAAGCGAGGCTACTTCTGACGTCCGACCCTTACGCATACCCACCGCGCGGAATGCGACGCCCCGAGGCCGCGCGCTATATCGGCGTCAGCATCACTAAGTTCGATCAGATGGTCAGCGACGGGCGGATGCCGAAGCCGAAGCGCATCGAGAGCATCGTCGTCTGGGATCGCGTGCAGCTCGACGCGGCATTCACCGACCTGCCGAACCAGCCCGAGAACATGATCGACGAGCTTCTCCAGCGCGGCTCTAGATCGAAGAGTTAATTCCCCCGGCTGCAACCTCGCGCAGCTAACCGCATTGAGTCGCGTTCGATAAGAGGGCATCGTGATGGACGAAGGGCGCTTTGATCAGCCCGTGCGCGTTTTCGCCGAGAAGCGCGGCAACATCGCCGACACGGTTACGACCACGGTCCAGGCGGCGGACATCCTGCTGCACCGTTGGCCTGGCGATCCCGGCGCCCGAAAGCATCTCGCCGCGCGCAAGGCGTGCATCGCGGTTCTGGAGGGGCTTAAAGAGGCGCGGGCCGCTCGGCTGGCTTTCGAAGCGGCTGCGAAAGAAGCCGACATCCTCGCGCCCTCGATTACGCCAATCAGCAAGAGCGAAGGTCCGCCGCTATGGCGCAGTGGTCGACGGCAAAGGCTCAAGCGCGACCAGTAGCTCACTCGTCGCGCCATATGATGCGCCGCACCCACTTGATGCTGTCGATCCGTCGCAGCTTGATGGTCTGCCTATCAGCCGCTGATAGCCTTTGAACGTCCACGCGGAGATGATCACGTGTGCTGCATCGCTCGCATTTCATTTTTCGGTCAACCATGTGGGTCGGCAGGTCGCCCATGAGGCGGATGAGGTCACCGGGATCGTAGTACCTCTTGACCGCACACGCGCTGCACCGGACGAGCACGATTTGCCCGAACTGGTGTGCATCCGAAAGCGTGTAGACGTCGCGACCCATGAGAACGGATTGAGAACATCCGGATGGGCGAGTCAAGTTGGAGCGATAGAGAGTCGCCAAACAAAAAAAGCCCGGCGGTGTGGCCGGGCTGAGTGTGGAGAAGTTGGCCGGCTGTCGACGACCAACGTGAGAACCATGCGCTTGAGCCGGACTGTCGTCTTGGGTCTAAAGCCGCGCAGCATGGGGCCAAGCATCGCGGCTCTGGTGGTGGCAGAGTGGGTGCTAGCGCTGCGGCCTTGGCTTCTGAGTATGGCCGCGACGCTCGGCTTCATCGATCCGCTCTAGAAGCTCATCCAACCGATGATTGATGCCCGAGGTGTTCTTATCCGTCAGCGCATCCGCAATGCGCTTCACTTCTGCAATAAGTCGCTCCATCTGGTCTCTCTCGCCAAACCCCAGCCCCACACCGGCGATGATAGCCTCGTTTTTCGGAGGCTGCTTTGGTTTATCCAGATACTGCTTCAGGGCGGCAAGAGCGAGAAGCAGGCCATAGACTGCGTGCACCCATAGGTCATTTGTGAATTCCATGTCCTGCCCGCTTATGCACTTTGTCGGACAGCCCCGCTTCGCCCGCAGCACGCACGGCGTTGTAGCTATCCAACAGAAGGAGGAACGGGTAGACGGCTAGGCCGGTCGATACTGTCCCGGCTTGAATGAACCCGATGGTGATCTGGAACCAGAAACCACATGCGATGAAAGCGCCGAGGGCGCGCAAGTGCGGCGAGCGCCGCCACGCCCCGTTCACCAGCAGCATGAGAAGTCGCAAGGCAGCGGCATAGAGGCAAAGCGTGGCCCAGGTTTCCTGGTCGGCAAGCTCTGCCATCTTCGCGTAGGAAGCCCCTGTTGCGAACAGGTCTTCGTTGATCGTGAGGATGACCGACCACCCCATGAGCATTCCCGACAGCGCCCACTCTGAAGCGCGTGCCGGGAAAGTCTCTCGGAATGACGTTTTCAGGTGGGCGAAAATCATCAGTAGAGACCGCCCGACGGCTTCTTGTTTGGGATCAGCCAGACAAGCAGAGCGCCGAGGCCACCGAGGACAGCCGTCACGGTTGCCTCATCAAGCGCCAGGTCGATGCCCGAGTAGATGTTGATGAACTGCGCAATTGCCAGAACGACGGCAGTCCAGAACTTCGCGGCCCGGAACAGGCCGAACATTGCAAGCAGTGGCATGTGATTACCCTTTCGAGAACAGGTTGCGGAAGAACGATGCGAGCGCGGCCCAGAGGCTTCGCGCAGGCGCAGGGACGGGGTCAGGGCGCGGGGCTGGGATTGGAGCGACGGACGGAAGTTCACGGCCTGCGGCCTTCGCGCGGTCAATCACGGCCTCTAGCGTTGCCGGCGCGACAAGAGCCTTGTTGAGCGCGTCGCCAGAATAGTACGACTGCCCGCGCTTGAGTTGCTGGTGAGCGCCCTTGGTGGCAGCGAGGACGGGGAACGAAGCCCACTCCATCGCCAGCCGCTTGCCAAACTCGGTACGGCTGATCTTGCCGGCCATGAACTCTTCATAGCCACGGCGCTTGAGAAGATGGTACGCTAGGCGGTCCTGCAAATCAGGGTCCAGAACCTGAGTGCCACGCAAGCCGAGTTCCGTGGCAAGGCCTTGGAGTGTGGCGCGCATGAACTGGTAACCGCCCGTCGCGCTCGACTTGAACAACCGCGTCCAGTCCCGCTGCGCATCGATAATCTCGCCAAGCGTCATGCTGGTGACAGGCTTCGGCAACTTGCCCTGATTGTGCCCGTAGATGATGTCGTATCCTTCGCGGCCTTCCGTGCCGACTTCGATCAAGCGAACGAAGTCGAGCAGGATGACCGCTCCGGCTGGAACGGTGCGGTCCATCGTATTTCCTTCTCAGTTGTGGGGAGCGGCGCTAGGGAAGGACGCCGTGTCCTTTCCCCCGGTGCGGCCGGGTGATTGAAGGTTTAGGAGATGACGGTAGGATCGGCGCATGAACCCGATGGAGGGATGCAATGACCGAAGACTCAGACGAGCACGAATTTCATGTTGTCGATGTCGAGATCGGCGACGTGCCCGAAACGGATGTCGTTGCCGTCACACTGACCGATGCGCGGGGCGGCCGCGTCCGACTGCATCTGAACAGCGATATGGCTGTGCTACTTCGCGAACGACTTTCTGCAGCGATCGACAAACGCGCCGGGCCGTAGCGCATGAACCCCTACATCGCGGCGGAGCTCTTGATCTGCGCAGGGCTGATGGTCGTGATGGCGCTCTATGGCATTACGCCTGCGGTCATGCCGTCGAGGCGGGCCACCCAATAGCGGGCAACTCGCGGACAAAATCCTCCACGCTCGGCTGCTCGCGTTCACCCGCCATCACCTTGTCGAGCTCGGCATAGGCGTAGAGCCAAACCTGATCGCGCCAGGCGATGAAGGCGACAGCCTCGTCCGACCATTGCGCGATCGTGCTGTCCTTGTAGCTGGCGAGCGAGTTGCCGTTGTCATAGCTGCGGGACTGCGCCGTCGCATCGACATGACGCTGGATCGCGCGGCGATAGTCGTCCTCGGTCGCCGGCGCGGGTTCGGGCGCTTCAGGCGGGTGGAATTTCGACCCGTCATAGGTCCAGCCAATCTGAACGCCATGTCCAAGCTTCCACTGATGGTAGTCAGGCCAGTTGCGCGGCATGTTGCCGTCAAACAGCGCCACGTCGGCGACGACGCCGTCTTCGATCCGGCAATAGGTCTTACCCATGGTTGGCTCCATCAGAATGCGCAGAATTCGGTGACGAGGACGAAGCCGGCGCGCCCGGCACCGCCATTGATCGTGGCGCTCGACTGGAACACGCCGCCAGGACCGCCGCCCGCTCCATAGCCCCGACCCGGCTCGCCGGGCGATCCGATGTTGTGGCGCCCGCCTGCGCCAAACCAGCTATCGGCACCCTTGCCGCTGTTGACGCGGGTAATCGATCCGGTGTTGCCGACGACTGTATTGCCGCCTGTGCCCGACGAACCGGCTTCGACATAGTCGGCGCTACCAGAGGCGCCGCCATGACCGCCAGGCGACGTTGTACCTGCACCTGTCGCAATGCCGCCACCGAGGCCGCCGGGGCAGGACAGGACACCATCGACGCCGGTTGTCCCACCGTTGGAGCCGTCACCGTTGACCCCTGCCGTTCCGCCTGCACCTCCGCCGCCGATCGTAATCGCTGTTGATGCGTTCAATTGCGAGCGCAGGCGCACCGAACGGCCATAGCTGCCGGACCCGCCGCCAGACCCAATGGTAAGGTCGAGCGTGTTGTCGCTGCCGCAACCGCCGCCACCGCCGCCGCCGACGGCCTCGAAGATCGCAAACAGCATTCCCGGATGCGGGACATAGGCGCCGGATGCAGCGAACTGCTGATAGCGCACCACGTTGACGCCACCCAACGGCACATAGGATTTCCAGGTGGCATCGTGCTTCGAGCGCTGGAAGGTGTGCTGCGTCGCGATGCCGAGACGGTAGACCTCCGAGACGATTTGCGTCACGCGGGCCGGACCGCCCGTGGTGATGATCGTCCAGCAGCGCGGCGTGGAGTCTCCACCGGAAAGCTGCGGGAGATTGGCCGCTGCTGCCTGTCCGTCAGTGCCCTCCCATCGCGTGAATGAGCCGAGCGCTGCATCATTCGCGTTGGTGATGAAGACAGCCGATGAGCCGACACCGAGATCGTCAAGACCGATCAGGCCGCGCACGGCCGGTCCATCAGCTACCGCCATCTGACCCGCGCCGGTGAAGTACGGGAGCAAGCCCTCCGCCCCGACCAGATCGGCAAATGCCGACACGTTGCCGCTGGTCAGCCGATCGATGATCTTCTGAAGCTGTTGAGGAAGCCCGGCGTCGTAGGGCGTGTGCATGATCGAGTAGGGACCGTTGGCCTGGCTGGGACCGGGCCACGGATAGGCCAGAGTGACGGCAGCAGGACCGGGTATGGCCGCGATCGGAATGCCGAGGCCCACATGCGAGCCGAAGAGGTCGCCGACGCGCACGCCGGCCAGAGACCCGGCGTTCTGGAAATTGACGTCGACACCGCCGTTGGAAACCCCGGCTGTGCCCGTCGTGTAGAAGCTGTAGGTGGGCATCAGGCGTCGTCCTTCTCATAGGCGGCGAGACGGGCTTGAAGGCGCGCGACCTCGCCTTGAAGGCGCCGGACCTCGTCGGCCAGCAAGAGTTCGCTTGTCTCGGCGCCATTCGAACGGCGCTGGAAGACGCCGGCGACGGGATCAAGCGCAATGCGCGATGGGCCGGGCACGGCTTCGCCACCCGATTGGTTCGGTTCGGTCATGTTGGGTTGTCCTGTTGGATTAGGCCATCGTGTTGTCGAGAACCCAGTATCGCCAGTTATTGGCGGGGGAGCCGAAATTGAAGGTGGCACCGCCCGGCGTCACTTCACTCGGCCGGCGCACATAAAGGGTGAAGCCGGTCGTACTGATGTAAACGCTGTAGTAGGACCAGTTGCGCAGCACCGTCGACTCGAAGCGCTGGTCAATCCACGGCGTAATATCGAGTCCGCCATCCCCCAAGACCCCGCCAACCAAGACGATGGGCGGTTGAGGGAACGTCTTTCCGAAGCCGTGGGATGCGACCCTGAAGTTGCCATATGGCGCGCCCTCGCCGAGTGTCACGGTTCCAGTCTGGAACAGTCTGGCCGCAACGAACTCCGGGTCGAAGAACATATGCTGCGGCGGGGCAGTGTTGGCATCATATCCCGGCTTTGCGATCCTCGGCCCGCGATTGTCGATAACGGCGCGGGGCATTAGTCAGCCTTTCTTGTCAGAACGACATAGGCACCTTGCGGGGACAGTCTCGCGCCGGTCTGTTTCGTGAAGGTCAGCGTGAGCGACGACGCACTGATCGACCAGGAGACGTAGCCGGCTTCAACGTCAAACCCATCGGCATTCGTGCCGGCCCCTTCGGACAGCGGGCCGGGGAAGCAGATCAACCCGTTTGACAGGCGCGGATACACCACGATGTCGGGCACATTTCCAACGAACGGGAACGGGACGTTGACGCTTTCTTGCCGGACGTCTCGCCCGGTGAACCCGGCAAACGGGCACGCGACGAACTGGTAGAAAAACGGTTGCGCGAACAGAAAGCTTTCGTGAAGCAGAAAGCGGTGCGCCGGCGCGCTGTTGACGTCATATCCAGGAGGGACCACGCGCATGATCGGCGATCCCGAAAGGCGAATGCTTGCACGATGAGCCATCAGAGGGCGGCCCTATAGACGATGTACCTCACGAAAAGACGGTATTCGTCGGTTCCCGAGTTGGTGTGCAGCCTCATCCTCAGACCGTTCGAATACACGAATACTTTAGGCCCCTCATTGTTGGGCGCTCCCAGCGGGGCGGACACGCCACCCGACTGGCCCCGGAACGTAAACCGCCATTCTGTCGTAGAAAGACCGATATTGGTTGTGGCGCGCGGGCTCGATGGATGACCCATGAACTGGACCATCGCCAGTGGCGTGAACCCAAGATCAGACCATGACGCGATATAGCCGTCGATCGGCGTTTGAACGTCGACCACGCCCGACGTATAGACCGAGAGCGCGCCGATGTTCTCGCTGTCGAAGATGACCTGATTTGGCGGCACACCCATGTCGTTGGCGTCGTATCCGGGCCGCACGAAACGCATCCGCTTCGCCCCGCCGATATCCTTGATAAAGCCCCGGTTCGCCATCAGTCGTACCAATCCAGGCTGCCGGAGGCGAGATTGATGACCATGCGGCTGTCAGGAGACCTGATAATGCCAGCCGTGATCTGGTTCACCCGTGTGGCGTTCATCGTCAGCACCCCGTCTTGGAAGATGAACGGGTAATCGTCCTGAACGCCGTTCGTGATGATGAACTGACCCGCCACCACGACCACACGGCTCTGCCCGCCCGAGACCTCAATGAACATCGCTGCTGATGACCAGCTGTCGCCCGATCCCACGCGCGCCTGCACGCCGAAGCTTGCCCAGCCGCCAATGCCCGTTCCGCCTGCCTGCGCGCGAATGGTGAGGATCGACTCGACCCCATCGACCTGCGTCGAAAGTTCCTGGATGGATTGGGCGTTCGCCGTCACCCGTCCATCTACAATCTCGATTTCGCTAGAAAGCAGGTCGATGGCACTGGCGACCGTCGTGTCCAGTTCGACCTGTACCTCTTCGAGACGCTGCGCCAGAACTTGATCTTCAGATCGAAGGACGATGACCTCTTCTGACCAGGCCGCACGGTTCGATTGATCGGCCAGAACGATTTCCCGCCGGAGAACCTGACGGTCGGCATCACGCGAGGCCATATCGTCCAGCTCGGCAAGCGCATTCAGCCGCGCCCGCTCGATCGCCTCACGCGCCCCACCGCTCGACCATTCGAGAAGCCGGGTCGTGTTTTCGTTGGCCTCCTCGACCACGCCATCAAGATAGATCGTGAACGGCCCGGTGACGGTTGCCGTCGTCACCCACGGCGTGAAGGTCTTGAACCGATCCGGTCGTGTCGTGATGGTGGCGCGCGCGGTATAGAAGCGGCCCGAGACGACGTTCTTCGTCGTGATATATTCCCCGGCCTCGACATCGGCCGTCGCGTCCTCGAACACGTTGGTTGTGCTAGGGGCAGCATCGGCCACATACAGGAACCGAACGCTCGTGATCGTCGGGTCTTCCGGCGGTGTCCAGGTGAAGCGCAGCGCAGGCACCTGATACCCTTCCGCCCCTTGGATCATGCCGACTTCGACGGCGAAGTTCTGGACCGTCGAAAGCACCGACGGATTGATCGGCGGGGTCGAGGGCAGAACGATCGGGCCAGGCTCGATGCCGCCTTCCGAATAAATGTCCGCGCCCGTCTCTGCCAGCACCAGCGTGAGGTTGAACGCCTCGTCGCACTGCCATTCACGGACCAGCCACGTCCGGCCCTCGAACGTGACCCACTCGCCTTCCTGCACCCGCAGCCCGAGCCGGCGCGAGACGGGCACCGTTGCCGAGCCGCCCTTGCGGTTCTGGCGATAGCGGATCGACAGCAGATACTGTGCAATGTCGGGGTCGGAAACCTGGAGGAAGTCGTTCGAGGTCTGCCGCGTCCTGCCGTCAGCGGCGATATCGGCATTGACGTAGACCGGCTTCAGGCTGGCCGGGTTCCACTGGTCCTCTTTCGAGATGAATTGGCCCGACAGGTGATTGTAGAGGTCGAACGACGACTTGCGCAGCTGGACCTGTTGCGCGCGATCGGTCGGGATGTCGTCGGCCGTGATGGCGGCAACCGGGATCTGCGGCGCACCGACGAGGACGCCGGACAGGCCGCGACGGTTGAGGCCATAGCCCGCCATCGCGTCATCGAACTCTTTCAGCACCTCCGTATGATCATCATCCGAGACGACATAGAGCGCAGCCTGATAGGTCGGCTTGCCGTTGCGCGGCGTGTCGCAGACGTTCATCGCCGCGAAGTAGGTGCCGAGGTCGAGCTGCCCGAGCGACTTGCCTTCGCCGATCAGCGTACGCGACGAGATGAGGCCGCGCAGCCCGAGCTGGTAGTTGAGCCGCTGGATAGCCGGGTTCTGGCTGAACTCCCACGTCGCGGCATTGTCGAGGCGGTGCGCACCCGAGCCCCCCGCGACGGTCGAGTCCTTGCGCGGATCGTAAAGGCGAAGCCCGCGCAGAATGAAGCCGATGTCGGGAACGCCCTGCTCGAACAGCGCCTCGTCATACTCGCGCTCGACAATGACATAGGCCATGCCGGCGCAGGTGCTGGTCGCCTTCCATGGCGTGCCGGAAGACGACGAGACGGAGACGAGCCTGCCATCGGCAGCCTGGCCCGGCCGGCCGTCATAGAAGCGGATCGTCAGCTTCTCGCCGAAGCCGGAGACCTGGTAGCGGGCGACCTCGTTGGAGACCGTCGCAGTCGGGATCAGGACGTGCCGTTTGCCGTAGAAATAGACCTCCGGCTCCAGCCCGTCGCACCAGCCGTTGGACAGGATGAACAGTTCGGCATTGTATTTGTTGCCGCTGCCCCACTTCGCATAGTAGGCGCGCTGGCCCTTCACGAGACCGGTGCCGAACATCGCGCCGACCGGCACGTTGCCGCCGAACTGCACCTCACCCTGGACGGCCGTGTAGCTCCGTTTCTTCGGTCGCGTCAGGTAGCTGACGAGCAGGTTCGCGCCGAATGCCAGTGCTCCCGAGATGACGGTTGCCGCCAGTGCCGAGCCAGCAAAGAGCGCTCCGGCGATAGCACCGCCGATAGCCGTAAAGATCGCCATGAATGCTTATCCCGCGCGGAAGGCCGCAGTCACGGCGGTGATGTCGTAGGTGGCCGGGCCGCGCTCTGTCTTGGTCAGGAAGCGCGCGCCGAGACAGACGCCAAGATGCTCTGCGCTGCCGACCTGGAGCACGACGAGGTCGCCCATGCGGGCCATTGCCGGCGCGCAGGGTTCCAGATGCGTTTCCATCAGCGTGACGAGGCTCTTGTGCCCGAGACGGCGGAGAACGCGCTGCGCGCCCTTCAGCGTCGAATAGCGGCCCGCATATTGCGTGATGATGCCCTTGGCACCGAGCGCTGTCGCAACGCGCAGGCCCATCAGGAAGCAGTCGGACTTGCCGACGACGTACGGCTTGGCGAGTTCCCTGGCGATGACGGCCTCGACCTTCTCGAAGCGTGTCATCCTTGCCTTTGCCCCCATTCAAGCGGCCATTGCGCATTGACGGCCACGTATTCCAGGCTCGTGTCGTTGGCGGAGTTGTCGAAGTTCTGCTCTGCCGGTGAGCGCTTCACCAGCGTGGCCCCGCGCGCGGATCGGCCGGGCGGCTGAAGATCAATCGAGATCGTCAGCGTCCGTTCGCCGTTCTCGCCCGCCGCGCCCTTCTGGTAGGACACCTGATCGATTTCGTAGATGGACGAGGCGAGGATGCCGAGCACCTGGTCGGTGACAGGGTCGCCCGCCAGATGCGCGATGATGACGGGCGCGTTCTGGTACTCGTAGCTCTCCAGCGTAGCGATTGCGTCGTCGGGGTTCGCCGTTGGCACATTCGAGAACACGATCGTGCGCGTCGTCACCGCGACGCCGAGCGCCGAGTTCATGCCGCCCGTCTGCAGCCATCGGTTCGGGTAGTAGACGAGCCCGTTGTAGGTATAGAGCCGGCCGCCACGGTGATAGCCGACGCTCTTGCCGGGCAGGTCGAACCGGATCAGGTCGAAGCGCTTGATCTGCCCACTGTCGAGCGCGGCCTCTACGGATGGGTCAAGGCTCATGAGAAGAATACCTCAGTTGCCGAAAAGCCAATGCCGCGCGCGGTCTTCTGCCTATTGGCGGACCAAGAGCCGCCGTCGATCTGCGCGAGGAAGGCCGGCTTTTCGAAATTGGCCGTGAGCGGCAGGGTGAACACACCGGCGTCGAGGTTCATGCGGATCGGCAGCGTGACGACGCCCCCAGCGCTGGCCTGCACGTCAGCACGTACGCGGTGAAGCGAAACGAGCGTGTCCGACTTCCGCACTTCGACATAGTCGGACACGCGGAACTGGAAGTTCGCCGGCAGCCCGGAGACGGTCACGCTGTTGAACGTGCGCGCCGTGATCGTCGCCGTGCCGTCGAAGGCGCCGCCACCCGCGCGTGTCCCTGCCAGCGGCCCCTTCAGATATTCCAACGGACGAGGCCGTGTCGTGTCGAAAGCGCGAAACGTCTCGCCCGCCTCGATGTCCATCATGAAGGCATCGGCCTCGCCCAGATGCGCCAGGTGCGGCGTGGGCGTCGAATAGCTGGCCACCCAATAGGGCGTCATCGATACCATCGCCTCCGAACGCCGCCCCTCCATGTAGGAGACACCCTTGGTCACGATCGGGTCGAAGCGTTGGGTGATCAGATCGAACCCGGCAAAGGAAGGCATCTCGATCGGCATCAGTTGCCACCATTCTGGCGCCAGTTCGCGAGCGCCTTGTTGTTCTGCTCGACGACCTGGACGCTGACGCCCTCGGCCTCTGTCCGCACAGTCGTCCGGAACATCGGCCCCTCTTCATTGATGATGCGAAGCGTCACGGCGCCCGTCTCGGCCCCAGACGCAGGCAACCGGGCAGGCGAAGGCGCAAGTCGGACAGCCCCGCCGTTCTCATAGCCGCGAAGCCCACGGCGCATCGCCTCGACGACACCGACGCCACCGGCCCGAGCGATATCGCGCTGGGACCAGACGACTTCGCCCTTGTGGACGACGCCTGCCGGGGTGCGACGGCCTCCGGGCCCGGTATAGCCGCCGCTGTCGAACAGATACTTGCCCGATGCCGACAACGCGTTCCAGTTCGTGCCGCCGCCACCGCCGCCGAAGAGCGCAGACAGGATACTGCCGCCGCCGCCTTTCATGCTCATCAGCTGCTGGGCGACACTCAGTAGGATCGACAGCAGTTCTTCGGCCTCGATCTTGCCATCGGCCATCGCCGTCATGAGGCCGTTGATCGCGGTTTCGCCCGCGCGCTGCAGCTGCTTGTAGGCTTCCTCCTGGTTCTTCAAAGCCTCGCGCTGGGTATAAGTCGCCTCGACCAGCGTCATGATCTGCTGCGCTTCCTCGTCGGTCGCAGCTGTGCCGGCGCGTCGCAAGGCGTTTGCCTTTTCCTTCTCGACGGCCGTCATGCCGATCAGCGAGCGCTCGAATTGCAGGTTCTCGATCAGATCCTGGACGGCATCGCGCTCGCGTTGCGCTTCGGCAGCCGCCTTGTCGCGGGCGCTCTTCGCCGACCGATCTGGCTTAGCCGGGGCTTCAGGATCAGGAAGGTATCGGCCACGCCAGTAGTCGTCTTTCTCGATGCTGCGGGGATCGCTGCCTCGGCCCCCGCCGAATTCGCTGTAGGGAATGCCACCTCGATCGTTCAGCGCCGAAATGCTGCTATCTGCCGCGTTGGCTCGATCCGCCACATCCTGCAATTGACCAGCAAGAATAGCGAGCGCATCAGCAAAGCCGGTAGCGTCGCCTACGCCAAGCTTCATCGTCTCGTTCAAGGCGCTCTGTACAAGCTCCGCGTCTTCCGCATCGGCGGTGCCTGCCTCAAGCTCTTCCCTCAAATTGCTGAAGGCGTTCCGAAGTTCGGTTATCGCAGGCGATTGAACACCAGCCTCTTGCAAGGCCGATGAGTATTCTGCCATCGCTGCATTGATACCATTCACGGCGTCTTCGAGCGGCTGGTAAAGAGCTTCGCGAAGGTTGTCGCCGGCCGTTATGCGGTCAGTCTGCTCCTGGATGCGCTGAAGCTCATTCGCATACTCACGCAGTTCCGGAACTGCGTCTCCCCAAGTATCCGCCACGCGCCGGATAAGATCGACCTGGCGCTTTAGTGACTCTTCTGACTGAGCCCCGTCGTCCATCATGGACGCGAAGTACTGAACGGCAGCGCCGCCGAGACCTATGACGGCGATAGTCGCCAACGATACGGGGTTCAACAGCGAGGCAAAGGCGCCCCCGAGCATTGAAACTGCACCACGCGCTCCCGCCTGACCGAGCACTTGGTTGATCTGCGCGCCTTGTTGAACTGCAATTAGGAAAGGCGACTGACCCCCTGCGAGCTGGACGCCGATATCGTTAAACTGCGCCGCAAGATTGGCCGTCTCGAAGCGCGTACGGCCAATCGCCTTCGTGGCCTTGTCGATGCCGGGAACGCCTTTGCTTCCCACACCGGCCAATGCATTTTCAGCGCGCGCCGCATCCTTTTCGATTGACGTGAAAGCTTTGCTGGAGTCGTTTCGTGCTTTCGTCAGCGCTTTCTCGAGGCTAGAAAAACGAGCCTCGAAGACGGCCAGAAGTCGTTCAGCTTCAACTGCCATGGGGAGCCTTCATGGATAACTGGTTAAAGGCGTTGGTCGCCTTGGCATCTGTCGTCGTGATATCCGGCGGGGGGTACTTCGCCTGGTCTGGATACAGTGCAGCCGAGCAGGCAGAGGTGGCGGCGAAGGAACGAGCAACAGAGGCTCGATGCCGACAGGCAGAAGAGATGCGAGACCAACTCTCGGTGGTCTACGATCTCTGCTACGAGCAAGGGTACTACGACTAAGCCGACCCCATCGCCTTCTCGACAGCAAGATCGAACTCACTCTCGGATGGCGCCTTGTTTTCTTCCGAGCCGTGCGCTCGGTTCCAGCCACGAACACGCGCCGCCCATTGACCGAGCGACAGATCGCCGACATTGGCGACGTTCATCAGGCCGGCATTTGCATGGACTGCGGCGAAGTCGATGCGCTCGTACTCGCCGCTTCCTGTTCCCCCAGGTCGTCTTCCAACTCCTTCGAGTGGACGCGCTCCAGGCTGGCACGCAATATCGCCTGTGCCAGCGCGACGCTCTCGGTCAGCGGCCGCTCGTCGACATAGCGCTTGGTGAGCACACGAGCCTCAATCGGCTTCATGCCGCCACCGAGAAGCCCAAGCCGGATCGTCTCGGAGTAGTGCTTGAGCCGTGCCATCGGGATTTCCGACGCCATGGCTGCATGCAAAAGGAAGATCGACATTTCCGTCGTCGCCTCCAGTTCCTCGATCTGGTCCATCCCGAGGCGGAAGGTGTGATCTCCTCCCGCCCAGGTCAGATCGATCGCGCCGTGGCGGTTCATCAAGCCGCCGCCACGAACGGGGCGACTTCACCGGTCGACTGCAGCGTCAGCGTCACCTCAATCGTCGTCGACTTGTCGCCGCCGGTAATCTGGAACTGCGTCAGGTGGTAGGAACCGGTCCAGGAACCGCCGCCCTCGGCCGCCGTCGCGTTCACGGCAATCTTGACATTGCGCGGATCGGGATCGCGCAGCCAGGCGTCGTATTCCGCCAGATCGGCCTCATGAAGGCGACCGGCGCCGGAAATGTCACCGGACAGCGACACCTTTTCGCGCTGCATCCACGATACCGCTTCCGGATCCTCGCAGTCATAGGTTGGGAAGTCCTGCGTCTCGGCCTGGAGGTTGAAGGATCGATCCGTGTTGATCAGGCAGGGATGGGCGAAGACTTCGGGGTCTGCGCCATCGCCAACCTGGATTAGCAGCTTGGTGCCGCGCACCGCGAGCTTCTGTGCCATGTCAGTTTCTCCGTTGAAGATGTTGCCCGTTCAGGGCGCAAGAACCGGCTGCAACAGGTACCGGAATGTGATGACGCCGTGCGTCGTGAGCCCATCGGGATCATCGAGGATACGGGCGTTCTCGAACTCGCTGAGAATGATGTGATAGTCGGCAACGGTTAGATCAGCCGCGAGCGCCTTGCGGATCGCTTCGCCAACCTCTTTCGCCTCGTAGCGCCCGTCCGCCCGGCTCCAGACATGGAGGTCGACATAGACTTCGAATATGTCGGCGCACTGATCGCCATCATCGATGGACTGCTCGTCGCCGATTGCGACATAGGGAAACACGGCATTCGGCGGAATGCGGTCATAGATCCTGCCGCCGGTGATGTTCTGGGCGACAAGGCGGTCGCGGATGGCGTCCTGCAACTGGGCGCCGATCATCGAAAGGCCTTTTGCGCGCCTGTGCGGATGGCCCGCTGGATGCGCGACCTCGCCCGCTTCTTGTTCAGCCGGAACGCCGGATAGAAGAATGGATTGCGCGGCATGTCCTTGGTGCCAAACTCCTGAAGACGCGCATTCTGAAAGGGAACGCCGCGCGAATTCCTGACGATGGTGCTGGCATTGCCAGCGTACATCGTCACGGCGAGGCCAGTCTCGCCCTTCGCTGCACGCGCCTGGCTGACAATGCTTGCGCCAGCCGGTGCGCCGTCGAACGAATAGCCGATGCTCGCGGCGAGCTTGCCCTGCTTCTTCGGTGCCATACGCTTCATGATGTCCGTCGTCTCGTCGGCAGAGACATCGAGCGCCTTGCGGATTTCCTCACGCATGATGCGCGGCAGCGAGGCGAGCTGCGCCAGGAACTTGTCCTTGCCCTTGATCTCCATCAGGCAGCTACTCCGCTTTCGACCTGCAGATAGACCCACTGGCGATCGGTGACGGCATCGACGGCGTCGATCGAATAGACCGTTTCGACATCGTGACTGGTCACCCGCATGCGCCAATCTGTCGTGATCTTGCGCGTCTGCTCCGAAGAGCGGACATAGACGTGCAGCACCTGCCGCCCTTCAAGCCGTGCAGCAACGACGGCCTCGGACCCACCTGCCGGGCGAAGCGCTGCCCGACACGAGAAGACCGCACCGAACTCGCCGACACCGGGCGTTCCATAACGATCGGCACCTCGAGCATCGAAATGAGCGCGGTGGCGCAGCTCCTGCGCGACGGGTTTACTGCGAAGAGCCATCGTCGCCCTTTCGCGGCGCATCGACTTCATTGCCGGCGCCCGCCGCCACAGCAGCGTCGGCGCATTCACGGCGCA
The DNA here is from genome assembly GCF_024105655.1 of Aliihoeflea sp. 40Bstr573. Classification (GTDB taxonomy): domain Bacteria; phylum Pseudomonadota; class Alphaproteobacteria; order Rhizobiales; family Rhizobiaceae; genus Aliihoeflea. Next base: position 229,963 of record NZ_JAAAMH010000002.1, on the reverse strand, counting down.
CGGTGTATTCTTGGTCCGCCTTGTAGGCGATCGTCGTGTGCCGTGTCGGCTTCCAGTCGAAGTCGCGGATGAACTTCACGCGTGCCATGTAGGGCTCCTATGCCAGCGTCGGGCGGCGCATCATGCTCAGCATGGCGACGATCGGGTTCTTGGGATCGGGATGAGCGAGACCGCCGAGCAGGTCCATCTGGTCGGGATCGTACATGCCCTGCACGGCGATAAGGATGGCCTGGCGCACGGCCTTTGGCGCGGTGGCCTCGGTCCATGCTTCATCGGCGGCGTCCTTAAGGTAGCGCAGCACCGCCTCCTGCGCGGCGTCGATGTAGGCCGAGATCACGGCGTCATCCTCGTGGGGCAGCACCTGGCCGTCGCCATCATACTCAGCGATGCGCAAGGCCTGCTTGACGAAGGCGGTCGAGATCAGCTGCGCCATGTCAGTTCGCCTTCGCCGGTACGCCGACGCGGATAGGTTCTTTCGCGCCAGATGCGGCCACAGGCGCGCTCTTACCGTCGCGACCGCGTTTGACTGCCAGACGCCATCCCTTGCCACTGTCGGGTTTCTCTGCCGTCTTCTCCTGCGCGATCCAGAACGATCCGCCGTAGGTGACGCCATCGCCTGGCTCGTAGTCATCGCCGGCCTTGTAGACGCCCTTGTCGAGAACCACCGGCAACGTAAACGGGAACTCCTTCACCTGATCGCCTCGGGCAAAGCGGAAGGTAAAGCCGCGCGCGCCGTCATGCACGACGTCCAGGTCATCGAAGCCGAGGCCGTCAACACCGTCACGACCGTCCTTGCCATCCTGGCCCTTCTCTCCGTCCTTCGGGACGCGGAAGTCCTTCACGGTCTTCTCGACCGCCGCCATGCGGGCCGCGATCGGGTCGACCAGCCCCTCGGTGAACTCGCGAATGACGGGTGCGATGTGCCCCATCAGCGCGGTTATGTCGCCAATCTTCATTCGATCACCAGAGGTCAGGCCGCGAGGCCGAGTTCCTTGCGCAGCGCGGCGCGTGCGATGAGAGCCTTTTCCTCGTCCGACAGTTCCGGCTCGGGAGCGGGCAAGGCGACAGGAGGCGGGTTCGCGACGCCTTCGATGAGCTGCGCGTCACGCGCCTCGATGGCCGCAAGGCTGTGATCCTGCTGCTGGAGGTAGATCGTGCCGCCGCCCTTGATCTTGTCGAGACCGATCATCTGGCGCTGCTCGTCGAGCGTCGCCATGCCCTTGGACTTGGCCGCTACATCGAACTGCGTCGCCGTGTCCATGCGCAGCAGTTCCTTGGTGTCGAACATCGTGCCGATGCTGACCCCGTCCATGCCAAGGCCTTCGTCGAGGCAAAGCTCGATCGCCTCAATGAGCACCTGAAGGCAGGAGCTGTAATATTCCATGTTGCTCGCCTGGACGTTCGCCGTCGATGGCGGCGTGCCCATGCCGATCTTGTAGGGCGGCACGTGGTAGGTCGAGCAGACCACGTCGGCCGACCACTTCAACTGCTCGATAAGCTGGCTGTCGGTCGCCTTGGCCGAAACTGCGTGGTAGGTGAGCCCGCCGCCGACGACGGCAACCTTGCCCCGGTTTTTCCCGCCAAATTCTGTGTCGAAGTATTCCTTCAGACGGATGGCGTCGGCATCGTCGATCTCGTTTGCAGCCGACAGGATGCCGCCGGGCTGCGAGCCGTTTTGGAAGAACAGCGTCGAGTTGTTCTGGATCGCCAGCCCCTGCATCGAAGAGAGCCCACCGGCGAAGATCGGCGACGTGCCGATCAGCGGATGAAACATGCAGTTGAAGCGGTCGTGGATGATCTCGCGCGCCGGTACGGTGATCGTTTCGGGCATGCCGGCAAGCTCGTCCGTGCGCAGTTCGTAGAAGACCGACCCGTCCGTCGACACCAGGGGCGTGACGAGGTCCGGGTCGAGCACGTAGAGCCGCACCACAACGCCGCGCCCATCGCGCTGCTTCAGAACATAGGTGTTGCCCTTTTGGAGCTTGGACAGCACCCAGCTCTCGACGAACTGAATGCGTGTCTGAAAATGGTTCGGCTTGCGCAGCACCGGCGAATAGGCCGGGTTCGTTGTTTCCTTCCACACATCGTTGCCGAGGTGCTGTACAAGCTTCACCGGCAGCTTGGCGATGTCGGAAGCGATGAGGGTGCGGCAGGCGAAGTCGGCATGATTGGCAAGAACGCTGTCGTACTTGACCTCGACATTCTGCTGCCACGCGCCGGCATAGCTTTCGAGCACGGTGCGCCATGAGCCACGACGCGGCATCACGGGCGCAGGCGCAGCCTTCTGGCGCCTGCTGATGTCGAAGCCAAACAAACGCATGATCAGCCCTTCGCCTCGGCGATCTTCGCCTTGAGCGTTGCTGTATCCCAGCCGTGATAGGGGCGCTTGCCAACCTTGTCCTGATACTCGTCGCGCAGAGCCTTCAGGTCGTCGGGCTTTGCCTTTGGTGCAGTGTCGGCCCGCATGTCGGTTCGCTCATAGCCGAGACGGCCGAGAATGGTCGCATAGCGAGGATCGCGGGCACGAAGGGCGCGCGTCATATAGGACTGGCTTTTCATGATGCTCTCCTTCGGTTCATGAGAAGGGCGAGCCGAAACCCGCCCCTCGTGATGAGCCGAACGATTACGGCGTGACCGGCGCGGGATCGCCCCAGGTGATGTTGTCCATCCACGCGACCGCGCTGGCGCGGCGGCGTGCCCAGTTGATTGTGCGCTCGGCGCGGAACGCCACGCTGTTCGTCTGGAACATCGAGACAAGCTCGGCCGGTGTCGGCGTGTCCGAGTTGTGGGCCGGCGCGCTGTCCATCTCGAGCGATGCCTCGGTCGACATGGCGATCTCGACGCCACCGTCGTCCGCGAACCAGACATCCTCGGCATTCACCAGGGCGACGTAATCGCCGAGGTAGTTGGACACGATGACCGGCAGTTCGAAGAACGTGCCGCCCTGCATCGAAATGCCGGGGAATTCGCGCTGGCCGAGCGGGTTCAGCATCATCATGAGGCGCAGCGCATAGGTCGCGCCCATGATCCAGACGCCGGACTGCAGCGGGTTGTTGGCAGTCACGAAGTTCTGGATGATGGCCTGCACGTCCTCGCGCACGCCGTCAGCGCCCGTCGCGGTGCTGTTGGTCGTCGCGGCGACGCCGTTGAGGATCGAGCCGGGGCGCACGCCGGCAGTCGGCGCGACGGTCGGATCGATGAACGTCAGATCCTCGCGCTTCGCGATGGCCTTGGCCAGCGAGTTGCGGATCAGCACGTCCGACGACGGCGAGCTGTCGCGGATCAGTTCCATCGTCTGCACCGCGATGGTCGCGATCTTCAGCGGGCTCAGTTCCGTGCGGCCGGCCGTCATGCGGGTGAGCGGCTTGGCCTTGCCTTCACCGACCCAGTTCGCATCGCTCTCCGAAGCCTCACTGATGAGCGGAACGCGGAACGGGATGCGGGTCAGCGACGGGATGTTGCCGGTGCCGAAGCGACCGAGAACGGTCATCGGACGCAGGAATTCGACGAAGTCGGCAAAGCCGCCCTCGTTGCCGATGAGTTCAGACGTGTTGCTGGTCGTCATCGCAGAGACCGCAGCCTTCACGATGTCGATCAGGTCAGCATCGGTTTTGCCGTAGAGGCCTTCGGCAACGCTGACGATCGGCTGATGCGTCTTCGTCGCGATGGCGAGGCACTTAGCGTAGCGCGCGAAGCGGATGCCCTTGTCAGGCTCGTTCGCCTTCAGCGCGACGCCGGAGCGCAGCGCCGTTGCCTGGCTCGCCGTCTTGATCTGGTTGGCGATGACCGGCTTGGCATTGTTGGCCTGCGCCTTCTCCAGCGAGCGGAGACGCTTCAGGTCGCCGTCGATGGCGTCGAGCTCATCGGACAGGGTGTCGAACTCTTCCTGCTCGGCTTCGTCGGTGGAACGGCCCTCGTCGATGCTCTTCTGCATGACTTCGGCCATGCGAGCCGACTTGGCCTGGCGGGATGCTTCGAGAGCAGCGATCTGCTCGGCAATGGTCTTCATTTCGGTGGCCTCCTTCGGCCTCAGGTTCACAGGTTTGTGGGATTTCCCCGAGGCGCCGGGGGCAGGCTTCTTCGCAGGGCGCTCGATGGTGCCGGTCGCGGCTGGAGCGTTCGCGTCGAATTGCTTGATGACCGCGACACCCGTCGCGTCCATGTTCTTGATCGAGGTCATGATGGCTTCGGGCTGAGCCGGAATGGTCACGGCCGACAGTTCGAAGACCTCCGACTTGATGAAGCGGATGCCGCCATCGTCGATCCAGGCATATTCGATTGCGCGAAAGCCGATCGAGACAGCGCGGACGAGACCGATCTTGATGGACTGCCAGGCCTCGTCGATCCGGTCCTTCAACGTGCCGGGCTCGTCGATGGTCGGGATTTCCGCTTCGAACGTGATGCCTTCTGCAGTCGGCGTGTCGAACTTCACCGTGCCGATCGGCTGATGCGCGTCGTGCTGCCAAAGGAAGGCCAGCGGGTTGGAAAACTTCACACCCAGCGGCTCGACGATGTCGCCGACACGATCCGGCGTCGGCGTCGTGGCGATGCCGCGAATGATGCGCTTTTCCTCGTCGACCGCCTTGATGACCAGAGACGAGTAGGCGCGGCGCGTCACTGTCATGACGACCTCCTTCATGTTCGAACTGTCGGGCTTGTCAGCCGATGATGACGACCTGGGCTTTGCGTCGGCGCGGGGCGAACTCGGAGAACGACGCACCTGCCGCCTGCGCAATCGAAGTCATGCCGTCGATGCGTCCGCGAGAGCGCTTCTTGTCGAAAGCGCGGTTGTTCATGGCGTCGGAAACGAGGATGGCGTTCGAGGCACACATCGTCGTGACCGGCGATTTCTCGATGGTGATCGACCCTTCAAGGATGCAGTCTTCCAGGCGCTCAATCGACTTCGGCATGCAGAGCGAGCGCTCGACGAAGGTGATGCGCGTTCCCTGGCCGTGGCTGACAAGCTTCAGGCCTTTGCCTTCCGGCTCATCCGGACCCTTGAAGCGCCAGACCGGAAAGTCGATCGCCTCGCATGCGTCGATGAAGTCGTCGATCTTCGCCGGATCGAAGGTGAGGAATTCGACGGTATGCCGCGCTGCCAGCGCCTTGGCCTTGGCTGCCACGAACTCGTAGTCGATCGTTGCGCCGGGCACTGCCTCGATAAGTCCCATCTCCGCCCAGCGGTCATACGGCGCGTTGTCGTCGCGCGATCGGTCGGCGATCCCTGATTTCGTGGTGAAGTACCATGTCTTGACGAAGCGGTGCGCCTTACCGCCGATCTGTCCGAGCCAGATGGCGGAAAGCGCCGTCAGGTCGTTTTTCTTCGACAGGTCGAGGCTGAGCCAGCACGGAAAACCTTCCAGCGCCGTCTCGTCGATTTCGCCTTGGCAACTGTCCCAGGCTTCCTGCGTCGTCCAGAAGCCCTCGGCGCCGGTCGGCATGCCGAAATAGAGCCGCTTGGTCGCCAAGGCCTCGGACAGCAGCAGCTTGGCGGTGTTGACGCGGCTGCGCACGTTGTCGATCGGATAGGTGACGCCAAGGGCCGGTAGCGCCTTCGACCAGCAATCCTCGTTGTCGAAGACCGTTTCCCAGTCGCTCTCGTCAACGCGGGCAATGAAGCCGAACAGGCTGTCGTCCTGCGCCTGGCTGGTGACGACCTTCTGGAACAGCTCCGAATATTCCGTTCCGACGATCTGGTTCGTGGCAGGCGTGTTCGTGCCAAGCACCATCAGCGGATCGCCGCTCATCTTGTCGATTGCCGCCTTCCAGATGCCGAGCGGAGTGGCGGACTTGAATTCATGGATCTCGTCCGCCAGCACGGCGTAGGGACGAGGGCCGGAGATGCTGTCGCCGGAGGCCAGCGACTGAAACTTCGAACTGGTCGCGGGGTGCTCGATTTTCCACGCGAGGTCGCCGGTGCCGCGAATGACGATGTCGCCCCGGCTTTCCAGGCTCTCGAACTCGTCGTCAGCGCGATCCGGCATGTTGGCCCGGCACATCGACACCGCATCACGGAACAACACGTTCGCCTGATCCTTGTCGCCGGCAATGGCGTAGACCTCGGCGCGTTCCTTGGCCGCGAAGCCCATCATGTCGATGCCGAGTCCGGCCATCAGCGGCGACTTTGCCTGTCCCTTTCCTGTTTCCAGCCAGGCCATGCGAAAGCGGCGTAGGCCGTCCTCGCGATGCCATCCGAACAGCGATGCGACAACGAAGCCGTGCCAGGGCAGGAGGTGGAAGGGCTTGCCGGCCGCTGCGCCTTCGGTGACGCTCAGCACCGCCGGGAAGAACCCGCAGTGCCGCTTGGCCTTGTCGACGTTGAACCTCAGGTTCCGATCAGCGCCGCTATCCAGGTCACGCAGGTGTCGGGCGCAGGCCTCGCGGACGAAATGGCCCGCCGTTATCTTCCCGTCCAGCACCGCGCATGCGTAGAGGGTCGCAAGGTCGTCAGCTACCGGTCGGGCGGAGATAGGCATCGGATGCACGTTCCTTGCGATGCTTACGCTCTGCCCGTGACGCCTGGGTCCGTCGCCGGGGCGAAATGCCAAGCTCGGCTTCCAGCGACGCGGCATCCGTGCCGGCCTCGCGCATCGCGGTAAAGAACGGGCTGATGCGGGCTATGGCCTTCGGATTGCCGCGCTTCGGCTTCGACACAACGCCGTGCTCAGCTACTTCGCGGTACATGCGGTCGAACATCAGATAGGCGCAGACGAGGCGCTGCACCGAATGGGCATTGGCCGGCGCCAGCAATTGCCGGTCCTTCAGTTCCGCCGTGATGACACGCCAGTGTTCGCGGGCTGCTGCGATCTCCAGAATGTCCGAGAACAGCGACTCCCAGTCGGGCTCGATGATGATCGAGCCAGTGCCTTCGATGACGTTCATGAGCCTTCACCCCTACGGGGTGCCCTCAACTTTTTGTCTGAAACTGTTGCGCGCGCAAACGGAGGGGGGGCGCGGGTCTGGCTGGGAAGTCGGTTCTAACTTTCGAGATACCCCCCCCTGGGTCACCAGTTCCAGGGGTGGCTCGGGTCGGTCGGTCTGCCGGTCAGGTCCGAGCCGATGCTGTAGCCTCGTGCCTCTTCACGTTGGATCAGGGCGTCATGGCACGACTTGCACGCGCTCTCGCAGTTGTTCAGGTCGAAGAACAGCGCAGGGTCGCCCTTGTGCGGTGTCTTATGGTTGACGACAGCGGCTTGCGGGTGGTGGCGGTTCGTCGTGACCAGAGAGCAACCGCAGCGCTGGCAGGTGTATAGGTCACGCTTGAGGGCTTGTAGTCGTATGCCGCGTGCGCCGTGCCAGCGCTTGTCGCTGTAGAGGTGCTTGTACTCTTGACCGGCCGTACGGTGGCGTGGTGGCTTGTGATGCATCTGCTGAACGAAAGGAACATCCATGACGGGCTTTGACCAGCCGCCGCCGAATGCTGTTGGCGTTCAGGACAAGGGCGATCACTTCATTGTCGTGGTGAACGCCAATGGACAGCAACCTGTGGAGACACGTTTCCGAGAGAAGGCGGACGCCGATCGCTTTGCAAATCTTGAGCGCCGGCGGCTTGGAATTGCTCCCATCTAGCATGCGGGAGGCTCTGCGGGGCAAAGACGTAACCGCCAACTTGGCGGATACGTACTATTCCAAATTGGAAGAGTATCGGCTCTGTTGAAACTTCGCGGCGCCGCGAGGTTCTAGTGCGGTTGAGGCGGTCGCAACTCTGCGAAGTTAGTAAAGATATGTGGTATTCCGTTACCTAAGTCAACCTGCCGAGCGCGAGTTCCCCAGCAACTTGAAGTGGATAGCGCAATCTCGGAGATGCTGGTTCAGCACTAGCGCCATCTGTCGCTCGGCTACACCATTCTGACGGGCAATGTCGCCGGCCGTCTTGCCGAGGACGCAGTAGTCGATGAGCCGGATGGCAGCCATCTTTCCCAGGCTCTCGTAGAACCCTTCCAGGCGGTCAAGCGCTACAACGCGAGACTCTGGGAGGTCGGTGGCATATCCGGACGCGGTGCCGCGAAGGAAGTTGGCCGAACTCGCAATCGTCATCCCAGCCTTCTCCCACAATCGGGCCAGGAGATTGCCGGCTTCGAACAGAGCGTCGTGCTTGCGCCCGTATCGCCATTCAAACGTACCTGGACGGGCGCGTGTGGGCTGAGGCGAGGCGCGCGAAGCGCTGATCCTCGTGCTGATGTACTGGATTTTCGAGTTGTCTTTGCCACCACCTGCAAGGTTCGTTATCCGGCGCTCTTCGACACGCAATCGGGCTCTGGCAGAAGATCGCGCTTCCTCACGCGCCCATGCGTCGGCGACACGCGTGTCTTCGACCGGCAGAGGCGGTCTCTGGGTCGTGCGGGCCTCGTCGCGCCGTTCTGCCTGTTTCTTCAAATCGATGCGCCGGGCTCCGTCGACGCGCTTGGCTGGGCTTCTGGACGTCATTTAAGGGGAATGCTCCCGACAATGGGGTGAGACACTGGAGGCAGGGCCGCGAAAGTTGTCTCGGGAACGATCGCGTTTGAGTAGTGCTTGCCGGCGTAGGAGCCCGACCGAATGAGTAGCTGTTTCCCGTCGCGCCTCAGCGTCAGAGAGACGATCGGCGAAGACGGGTCGTTTGCCCACCGCTCGATCACGCGAAGGTTCTTTGGCTCCAGAAATCGCTGCGCGTCGGCCAGTTCCGTCCGAAGGTCGACGAGAGCGCGAAGGCCCTTTACTGCCTTCCAGCCGCGATTGACGATCGCCATCGTGGTTTCGTGGTCGTCGGGCGACCAGCCTGGCAGATCGACGGTCAGGTCGTGCATTGCCGCCTTGGCTTTATCGATAGCCTTCTTCGGGTCGAACTCCCTCGCCAGCAGAGAACGCCCGACAGCGCGGCCGATGGATTTCCGCTCGTCTACGGCGTTGCCGTGCCGATCCTTGACGCCCGTATGCGTAACGATGACGAGGTCGCCATTCGACTGAACGAGTTCGCCGTAGAGGAAGCTTGCAAACCCGGGGGCCTGGTCGTCGATTTGGCGCCGGACAAATGCCAGGTTCGCGGCCACCGGTTCGATCTGCGCGAAGAAATCTTCCAGCTCGTCACGGCGCGCCGCCATTTCCTTCCAGAATGTGATGTATTCGCGGCAGGCGGCTTGCTGCCGGTATCGCTTTTCGGCGTCGTGATAGTTCTCGCCAAAGTGCTTGATGGCGCAGTGTCGGCCGATGAAGCGCACGACATGCTCGATGGGGAAATAGGCCATTCGACCCCGTTCGAACTTGGGACCGTGCCGGCTGCAGAAAGGACACGGAACCCGCGATCCGCCCTCGCGCAGGCCGACAGGCACCCGGATTTCCTCCGAGAGCAATTCGATACCCTCGTCCTGCTCAGGCTTACTCGTCGACACGTTGGCGAAAAGCTCGGGATAGCCGGTTCCCTCGATATGGGTTCTCCACGCGGCAATGAACGCATCGTCTGGCTGGGTTGGAAAGACTGCATGATGAGTGCTCATACAGGCCTCGCCTTCATCGCGTCCGCCTTGCGGATGGCCTGGACCGCCTCCAGCGGAGTGAGGTTGTAGGCAGCTCGCAGATACGGGATGACCGGATGCGGCTTCTTTTCGTCGGGCGTCTCGGCGAGCCAGGAAGCCGCCTTGGAAACTGCTTGCTCTGTCATGTCCCGCCCCGCTTCCTCTTCAGCGCCGCGGCGAGGATGTCAGCGTGTCGCGCGAACTGCTGTTTCACGGCGTCCTGCTCTTCTTGAAGTTTCAAAGTGCGCTCGGATCGATCGCCGGCTTGCTCCGCAATCCACAACTGGACGTGGCGCCACCACGCTCCGCCCTCGACGACATGGTGGTGGTACTTCCCGCCGGGCTCTAACTGACGCCTTATGCTGTCGGCATCGGTCTTCCAGCAGTCCATCACTCGCGCATCGTTGGAGCGGTACCAGGCGTGCATGTCTGTTTTCGCCCGCATGAGGCCGTAAGACGTGACGCTGAAGCGGTTCCAAAACACGAGGGTGGAGCCGGTCGTCTCGGATCGGCTCACCGTCCAGGACTCCGAGGCGGCGCACACTTTCCGTGCCGCCCGGATGAGCGAGACACGATGCTTTTTCTCCACCCGGTTGGCGCCGACGTAAACGACGTCGATTAAGTCTTCCGTCGTAAACGCCTCGTCAGGCTTCGCATCGAACGCCGCGGCTATCGCCCGCTCAATTCGCCCCGGTCCTCTGCTCATAAGTGTTTCCCTTCCGCCGACGTTTTCCGGATGGAAACAGTTACCTCTGGCCCGAACAGGTCCTCACCGCGCGAATGCAGGAGATTGTGGTGCTTGCGGCAGAGCCACCGCACCTTGAGCGGCTTCGAATAGTCGTCGTGGTGGGCATCGATGCGGCCCTCGGTTGTCTGGCAGACCTCGCAGGGCTGCTTGACCAGTTCACCCCGAGCCAAGGCTTTGCCGACCGCGACATGCGCCCGGTAGCGGCTTGGGTTCTCGTTCCGCCAGCGCGTCTGGCGCGTATCGCTGGTGAGGTTCATGCAGCACCTCCGGTTTCCCGGTTCTCGCCGGCCATGCGGACCATTTCGCGCTGGACGGCGTAGAAGAACTCGCGAAGCTCGCGCCGGATGTCGTCTTGGTTGACGCCGTTCCGATCCATCTGGTTGGCAATGGTCGCGACCGTCTGTTTCCAATAGGCCTCAGCAGCACTGCCGTTCTTGCCGGCTAGGGTGGTCGCCACCGCCCGAATTTTCCCGATGCGCCGGGTGAGCGGGAAGGCGACAATCGCCGCCGATTTCGTCTCGATGAGGTTCGTCATGCTGCCCGAAGCCTCCGCTGTTCTTCGACCATGTTCATGGTGAGCCGACCTGCCAGCAGTTCCTGCTTGAAGTAGGTCACCACGACAGGCGAGCAGCCGATCATCACGAAGTCCGCGATGGCACTCGCCAGTTCCTCGTCGGTTTCTGGGATTGGGAAGGGCTCGTCAGGGTCGAGGTCGGGGACCTGACCGTACGACTGCACGTTGAGGTCGAGGACAGTGTTGTCCTTCTTCGGAGCCATATCCTGAGGGGTATCTGCGGGGATATTACCAGCACTCGTTGCGGGGACGTCACACTCACCTAGCGACTGTGACAGGGCATGGTCTGTATCGGCAACGGCTGCGGAGACACGCTTCAGCCTACGTCGCTCGGCTTGCCGTTCAGCCTGTGACTCCCGAAAATGTTCAGTCCTAATGGCGACGTGCTGGCGGCAATCCTCCCGCCATGGGTTTTCGATCCGGAACACCTGCGTCAGCCCCGACTTGCGGACCGGCTTGAGATACACGCGGTTCATTTCGTTTTTGCCGCTTAGACGGCGTCGGCTGTCCGTAACCGCTCTCTCCGACAAACCCGTCATGGCGCGTGCCCGACTGGTCGATAGCCATGCCTCCCGCTTTGGCCACTGCATGAGCGCAGCGTAAGCAGCGATTAGCTTCAGGTCGCTCGGCTCCATCATCGGGTCTGCGTTCACCGTCTCGATCAGGTCGAGCTTGAACGACGCCTTGGAGGCGTTCTCGGCGCGAGTGCCAGCGGTGTCCTCGTGGATGACACCATCCTCATCGACATACTCCATTAGCACCCCCTCATTCGCGGGGGCCGGGTTGCCGACTCGGCAGCGGCGGCGCTATAACTGCCGACGTTCAGAATAATATCCTTTTGGGAGGGATTGTTTGAACACCGGCTCGGCATTGAGGCTGCAACCTCTGCCGGGCCTTTTGTTTTCGCGAGCATCAAGCAGCGTCCTCCATGAAGAAGGCGACGAGCTTGCCGCGCTCAGCGACCCAGCGATTACCAACCTGTTTTGCCGGCAGATTGCCTGTGCGCAGCATATGATAGGTCTGGCGCTCGGTGCGGCCAATCAGTCGGGCGATTGCTTCTATGCCCCAAACCAAATCGAGGGCGGTTTCCGTTTGCATTTGCGTCTCCGTTAGCTACCGTACCCCTGTAATGTCCAATGGCAATCATTGCGGGTCAAGGGGTGATCGTGTCATTTGGACATCATTCACAGGAAGAGTTCGATGAACGCGAAAAGAACGAAGTCAGACGGCTTCATGCTGCGGCTTCCAGACGGTATGCGCGACCAGCTTCGAGAAGCGGCCGATAACAACGGGCGCTCTATGAATTCAGAGATTATCGCGAGGATTGACCGCAGCTTTGAAGACGGTCTTCCAATGCCGATCGGACTCAAACTTCAACTCAAGTCGGCGGCTGAAGTGAACGAGCGCCCTGTGCGGGATGAAGTAGTCGCTCGGCTTGAAGCCAGCTTCGAAGAACGGTCGCAGGCTGATATCAGCGCTCTAAATGAAGCCAACGCCCGGGCGGAGAAATTCGAGAGGCTCATGCGACAGGCGCGCAGCCGGTTGGGGCAACTGCGATATGAGCGCGATAGACTTGCTGCCTACGTCAAGGTCGTCAACGAAGGCATCGAAGAGGACTTCATGGGCCAACTCAAGGTCCGCGATCTGGACGAAAAGAGCCTTCTTCTGAAAACGTACTTTCAGGTTATGCGACTGAACACTGAACTGCTCATGCAGCGAGGGTTCGTTCCCCCGGCCGGACCCGACGTCGCGCAAATTGAGATGTGGGAACGTGAAGCCGACCAGGACGCAGAAAAATGAGCGTCCGCAAGCGAACTTGGACAACGCCTAAGGGCGAAGAGCGCAGCGCCTGGGTTGTCGACTACACCGACACTGCCGGCAAGCGTCGCCTGAAAAGCTTCAAGCTGAAAAAGAAGGCGGACGAGTTCGCGGCCACCGCGTCCGTCGAGGTGAGAGAGGGTATTCACGTCGCGGACAGCGCCAGCGCGACCGTCAAGCAAGCTGGTGCATTCTGGATAACCAGTGCCGAGTCGGCAGGCTTGGAGCGGACAACCGTTGACAGCTACCAGTCGCACCTCAAGCTCCACATCACGCCTTTCATCGGCGACCTGAAGCTGACAGCGCTCAACATCCCGGCCGTTCGCCAATTTGAGGACCAGTTGCGCGACGGCGGCAGGTCGCAGGCCATGGTGCGGAAGGTGATGGTCAGTCTGGGATCGCTGCTTGCCGACGCACAGGAGCGTGGCCTGACCGGCCGGAACGTAGTGCGCGATATACGCGGCCGGCGCAAAGGCGGCGACAGGCGGCAGGAGAAGCGTCAGAAGGGGCGGCTGAAAGTCGGCGTTGACATTCCAACACGCGAAGAGGTCAAGGCGATTGTCGGCGTCCTGGAAGGGCGCTGGCGACCGCTGCTGCTCACGGCCATCTTCACAGGCCTGCGCGCTTCCGAGTTGCGCGGGTTGCGTTGGAAGGATGTCGATCTCGACAAGCGGGTTATCCACGTTCACCAGCGCGCAGATCGCTTCAACGAGATCGGCAAGCCGAAGTCGATTTCGGGGGAGCGCGCGGTGCCGGCCCCGCCGATGGTCATCAGCGCCTTGCGTGAATGGAAGCTCGCCTGCCCGAAGGGGAAGGCCGATCTTGTATTCCCAAATGGCTTGGGGAAGGTCGAGCAATTGAACAATATCGTCCGGCGTGGCTTCCAGCCGGCGCAGGTCGCGGCCGATGTAGCGGATGAAACAGGCGAGACCGACAAGGACGGAAACCCGATCAGCGTGGCGCGGTATAAAGGCCTTCACGCCCTCCGGCACTTCTATGCGTCGTGGTGCATCAACCGGCCAGCGGACGGCGGGCTCGGGCTACCCCCGAAGGTGGTGCAGGAGCGCATGGGGCACTCATCCATCACGATGACCATGGACGTCTATGGACACCTGTTCCCGCGAGGCGATGACGCCGAGGAACTGGCCGCCGCCGAGGCCGCATTACTCGCTTGATGCAACATGGACGCAACATGCGACCAAAAAGCACAATGGAAACAATGAGTGAATTCGGATTGTGGATCCGGAGGTCGCTGGTTCGACCCCAGCCAACCGTACCATTTCTTCTTTCTCCCATGTCGACAGTTGCCGCGCTTTGCGCTTTGCCCCATCTGGTCAGGGATCATGACGGAGCGATCAATGTCGGGTCTGGATCATCGTGTACGTATCAGCGGCGTCGCCATAATCCTCGCGGCGGCACTCGTCCTTACGGCGTGCGGCGCGGGCGGGATGGCGCGCGCGGTTACGAAAACGGGCGAGGGGTTCGATCGTGGCGAATGCCTGTCCGAACAGTTCCGCACCGGCGAGCCCTGCGATCAGGGCCAGTTCTCGGACGACTAAAAAGAAGGGCGCCACTTGGGCGCCCTTCACTTTCAGATCGTCGCGTCTCAGGCCGCTTTCATGGCGGCGGGATTTGCCGTCTTGTCGGCGAGCGCGGTCAGATCCTCGTCGGTCTGCGATTCTTCCTGAAGCGTCGCGTCGAGAAGCTTGGCGGCGTCCTTCATGCCGAGCGTTTCCGCCCAGCGCTTCAAGGTGCCGTAGCGCGTGATCTCGTAATGCTCGACCGCCTGCGCGGAGGAGATGAGACCGGCGTCGAGCGCGGCCGTTCCCTTGAACTCGTCGAGGATTTCCTCGCCCTCGGCGATGATGCCTTCGATCGCGTCACAGGTCTTGCCCTGCGCCCGCTTGCCGATGATGTCGAACACCTGCTGCAGGCGCTCGATATGCGTCTCGGTCTGCTCCTTGTGCTTCTCGAAAGCCTGCTTCAGCGCCGGGGCGGAAGCGCCCCGTGCCATCTTCGGCAAGGCTTTCAGAATCTTGCGCTCGGCGTAGTAGATGTCCTTGAGAGTATCGTGGAAGAGGTCTTCGAGTGTCTTTTCCTTGGCCATGCTCATTCCTTTCGCATCGGTCAGATTGCTCACGAGGCTGTGAGGAACCTCTCGAAGCGCCAGGAACGTGCGATGTTCCATGCTCATGATCCGATTGCCCTAGAAAAGCGATCCTTGTCCGCCGGCCGGTGGCTTCGGCCTGGATGACTTCGGCCGGGCAGCGGTTTCGTTGGCTGCGATCGCGTTCACCTCGCCATCGGCAAACCGGATGGCCAGCGCATCGCCGGTTGCGATGTCCGACGCGCGCTTGACGAGCTGGTCGTCGGCGTCGAGCACCACCGCGAAGCCGCGTTCGAGGATGCGCTTGTACGAGAGCGAGCCGGCCAGGCGCGCGGCCTGTTCGAAGCGCTGGCGCCGCCGCTCCAACGTGCGGTCGATGGACTGGCGCTGCCGTCGCTCGAAGGTTTCGAGCCGCTGGCGGGCCATCTCGATACGTTGCACCAGCGCATTCGCCGTCACCCGCGCGGCGTCACGCGCCAGCCGGTTGCGCCGGTTGGTCACCATCGCCGAAAAGCATCCGGGAAGACGCCCTGCCGCGCGCTCGCTGCGCAGCTTCGCATCCGCGAGCCGCCGCGACAGGACAACCGGCGACAGACGAAGACCGCGAAATTTCTGCTTCTTCGCCTCGGTGTTGGCGATCAGCGCCCGCTGCAGGCGGCTTGCCGCCTCGTCGAAGCGTCGGCGCGGCAGGGCCAGCAACGCGTCGGCAGACGGCAGCGCGCGTGCCGTCGCGCGCAGCGCGTCGCGCTTGCGCTGCGTGCAGCGCGAGACCGCGCCCTTCAGCCGCGCCGAAAGCCGCGCAACCGCAGCTTCCAGTTCCGCCTTGACCGGCACCGCCATTTCGGCCGCGCCCGTCGGTGTCGGCGCACGCCTGTCGGCGACGAGGTCGATCAGCGTCCAGTCGGTCTCGTGGCCGACCGCCGAAATGACCGGAATGGACGACGCCGCCACCGCGCGCACGACAGCCTCGTCGTTGAAGCCCCACAGGTCCTCGAGGCTTCCGCCGCCACGGGCGACGATCAGGATGTCCGGCCGCGCCATGCCTTCGGGCAGCGCATTGAAACCAGCCACCGCGTTCGAGACCTCCGCCCCCGTCGTCTCTCCTTGCACGCGCACCGGCCAGACGAGGACATGGACGGGAAACCGGTCCGTGATGCGATGAATGATGTCCCGTATCACGGCCCCGGTCGGCGAGGTGATGACGCCGATCGTGCGCGGCATGAAGGGCAGGGGCCGCTTGCGGCCCGTCTCGAACAGCCCTTCCGCGGCAAGGCGGCGTTTGCGCTCTTCCAGGAGCGCCATCAGCGCGCCGGCGCCCGCAGGCTCGATATTGTCGATGACGATCTGGTATTTCGACGATCCGGGATAGGTGGTCAGCTTCCCGGACGCGATCACCTCCATGCCCTCTTCGGGCCGGAATTTCAGCTTCGAGAACGTCCCCTTCCAGATCACGGCCTCGATCCGGGCCCGGTTGTCCTTCAAGGAGAAATAGGCGTGGCCCGAAGAATGCGGCCCGCGATAGCCCGAAATCTCGCCGCGCACGCGCACATTGCCGAACGTGTCTTCGACGACGCGCTTCAGTGCGCCGGAAATCTCCGAGACGGAATATTCGGCCGCGTTGGTTTTCGAATCGGTGGCGAGAAGATCAGACATGCCGCTATTGGTAATTCCTCGATGACCCGCTTACCAGCCCGCCCCGTCTGCCAGCCCGCCCGTCTACCAGCCCGGCAGCATCTGGCTTGGCCGCAGCCGCTTGCCGCGCCCATAGGCGACTCCGGCGAAGTCGAAATGCGCGCCGCTCTCCTCTGTCGCCGGCGGGACCACCGAGATGTTGTCGAGGCTTTCGGAAATGTGCCGCGCCAGCGCGTCGACGATGTGTGGCTGGCTGGAGTGTCCGCGCAATATGCCGATCCGGCAGTCGGGCAGGGCGCCGAACCCGTCCGATTCGCCAAGGATGCGCATGCCGGGCCTGAGCGCGCATTCGGGCAGCACGGAGACGGCAAGGCCGGAAAGCACCGCGGCCATAATGACCGTCGCCGACCAACTGGTGAAGATGATGCGGTAGTCGCGGTTCATCTGGTCGAGCACGTCGCAGGCCGTGCGCCGCCACAGGCAACTCGGCCGTCCGAGCGCCAGCGGGAGGACGTCTTCCTGGTGCACCTCGTGGTTCATCGATCCGACCCACAAGAGCGGCTCGCGCCGCACCACTTCCGAGCCCCGCGCATCGTCATGCGTGATCAGCGCAATGTCGAGCTGCCCGCGCTTGATCTGCTCGACCAGATTGGCCGTCGGCTCGCACACGACCGACAATTCGACGCGCGGGTTGGAGCGCAGGAACCGTGCCATGATCTCCGGCAGGAACCGGTCGGCATAGTCGTCCGGCGTACCGATGCGGATATGACCTTCCAGCGAGGCGTCGTCGAAAGCGGCCAGCGTCTCGCGGTTCAGCCGGATCAGCCGGCGCGCATAGGCAAGCAGCCGCTCGCCATTCTCGGTCAGCCGGTTGGTCCGGCCGTCCTTTTCGAACAGCGGCTTGCCGACGCGCTCCTCAAGACGCCGCATCTGCATGGAAACGGCCGATTGTGTGCGGTGGACTTCCTCCGCGGCACGCGTGAACGAACCCATGTCCGCGATGGTGATGAAGGTCTGAAGCTGGTCGAGGTCGAGCGGGGCGGCAGGCATCGGATCAATCCATCATGATTGTTGATGCTAAATATTAGAAACATTCGTTCGACTAATCAATCGAAGCGGCTCATCTTCCCGTTCGTAAGCACAACTTCACCCGCTTGGCTTTCATTGCCCGGCCGCGCCCTCTCGGGGGTCGTCCGAATGACAAGCCGTGCTCCATCGACGACTGACGAAAAGGAGACCAGTCATGACCGCCCTCGATCACCAGACCGCATATTCCGCCGTCGCCCCGACGCGCACGGATGTGACGTCGCGCGTGGCGAAGGGCCTCAAGACGGTCTTCCGCGCGTTCTTCAATCGACGTCATATCGGCAATCTGGCGGAGCTTTCCGACCATCACCTCGCCGATATCGGCCTCTTGCGCACCGATCTTCATCAGGCAGCGCGCACCGGCATCGTCGCCGATCCGACGGCCACGCTGGCGACGCTGCGCCGCCGGCGCGAGGACGAACGCTTCGCGCGGCATGTCTGCTGACGCAGAGCGACCCGCCGGCCTGATAGCCACCCATATTGCGGGCGCTCCCACTTCCCGCCGATCCCCATCGGCCGCCTGCATCCTTGCCCGGTCTCTTCGCGAGGCCGGGCCTTTTCCATAGTGGCGCGTCCCATGAAGCCGTGACCCGCGTGCTTGGCACAAGGGCCAGTTGCGGGCGATCGAACCCGACGTGTCAAGCTTACGACGTCTTGCCCGCTCGTCCCTGCGCGAGGAAGTCGTCGACGAGCTTCGTCATCGCCTTCTGGTAATCCGCTTGCTGCTTTCGGCCGGTCTCGAACATCTCGCCGAAAAAATTCTCGAACGGGAATGTCTGGGCGTCGGTCACCTGCTCGGATGCGGCATTGGCACCGGGCTGGCCCATCTGGACCATCTCTTCGAACATCTTCATGAACGGGTTGTGCGCATAGGGATCGGGCGCCGCCTTCGGCTTTTCAGTCGCCTTCGGCGCGAACATCTCCTGCATCATCTTCGCATATGGGTTGGCGAACGGATCGGCGCCTGGCGTCTGCGGCATCATCTGACGGAACGCGTCGAGGAAGGGATTGGGGCCGGCACCCGGCATCTGGCCGGTCGCCTGCTTGAAGAACCCGCCCATCATCATGGCGGCGAGCGGCGGCATCATCTGGCGGTAGGCCTCCTGCGCGATGCCGGTCGCCTGCGCGGCCTGCGCCGCCACCGCGCTTGCCAGCTCGCTGGAGCCGAAGATCTTGCCGAGCGCATCATTGCCCGCCGACATGCCCTCGGGTGTAAAGGCCCGTGCCGCGTCCTCGAAATATTTCGCATATTGCCCGCCGCCCATGGCGGTCATGAACTGCGAGAAGCCGAACGGGTCGGCCGTGTTGCGTTTCAGCGCCTCCGAAAAGGCCGGCAGCAGCGCCTCCAGCGCCAGTTCCCCTTGCTGGCGCGTCAGGTTCATCTGCCGCGCGAGAAGATCGGCAGCCCGCCCGTTCTGCGCCTTCATCATCATGTCGTAGAGCGGCAACATGTCGTCCTCCCGGGTTTGTGTCGGGAAAGACTAGCTGAACCGGCGGACGACACAAGTTGCGGAATTGCCGGCCTTGACCTCTGGGGCCGTAGAACGCACACGTCGCGGCACAACAGCAAAGTTTCTGGGAACAATTATGCGAATGGGTTGGGCGCAGGCTGCAATACTTGGAATTTCGATGCTGGTCCTTTCGCTAGGACCTGCCGCGCTGCTTGTTTATGCGGGCTACATCGAGCGCATCGATCTGGCAAATCTGGATTGGACAGGCGTTGGATCGCTTGCGGCGATTGTGACGATCCTGATCAATCTCGTCCTGCTTGCTTCCGTGGTTGTTGGCTTTCAAACCGTCCGCGAGGGACAAAATACGCGTACGGCGGAGCTCATGCGTTGGGCAATGGAACAGATGGACAAGGTCAAGGATGACGAGAGGGTTGTGAAGACCTTCTCGACGACGCCGTACTCAACCTGGAAGAACGATCCCGCAGCGACCAGGAGCGCCCAGCAAGTGACGAACGCCTATTCGCGAATGGCTTATTTCGTCAATCATCAGCTTGTCGACATCTCCCACTTCCGCAAGCTGTGGGGCGTCAACATCTGTCTCTACTGGCTCTTGCTCGAAGAGCACATTTGCTCCGAGAGGGAAAAATTCTCCGACAAGAAGACTGCCGGAGAGGGGGCTTTCGTGCGCTCCGATTTCGAACTTCTTGCGCACCGGCTGATCGCGCATTTCGACCGAACCAATCCCAAGATGCTCGACGCTTATCTCAAAACGCTGGGAAGGAAGCGGAGCGGCAACCTGCTCCATCTCGAACCGATCGTCGAATAGGCGGCGTCCTCAATACGCATACTCGAGGAACGCCGGCTCGATCGATCCGCCCCAGCGGGTGTGGTAAGCCCGCACCATCTCTTCCGCGCTGGTCGTCCCGCGAGCGATCACCTCGTCGAGCGGCGCGAGGAAGCCGGTCTCGTCATAGCCTTCGTGGTTCTTGTGCGCCCGGTTTGTCAGGCCCATGCGCGAAATTGCCAGAACCTCTCGACCGATCTCGCGCAGCGTGTGGTTGCGGAACGGCGTCGCCAGTCCCTGAGCCGGCACGGCGTCGCGCTGGGCAAGGCATTCCTGATAGGTCCAGTCGGCCGTCAGTTCTTCGGCGGCGTCGAGCGCGGCGTCGTCGTATAGCAGCCCGACCCAGAAGGCCGGCAACGCGCAGATGCGTCGCCACGGTCCGCCATCGGCACCACGCATTTCAAGAAAGCGCTTCAGCCGCACATCGGGGAAGAGCGTGGAAAGGTGGTTCGCCCAGTCGCCCATCGTCGGCAGCCCGTTCGGAATCTCGTCCTTCAGGGCGCCGTCCATGAACTGGCGGAATGTCACATGCGTGACGTCGAAATAGCGGCCCTCACGAATGAGGAAATACATCGGCACGTCGAGCGCCCATTCGACATAGTTCGCAAAGCCGAAATCGGGCGAGAAGCACATTTCAAGCATGCCGGCGCGCTGATTGTCCGTGTCGCGCCAGATCTCGCCGCGCCAGCTTTGCAGCCCGTTTGGCTTGCCTTCGGTGAAGGGAGAGTTGGCGAAGAGCGCGGTCGAAAGCGGTTGCAGCTTCAGCGAAACCTGCATCTTGCGGCGCATGTCTTCTTCGGAGGAGAAATCGAGATTCACCTGGATCGTGCAGGTCCTGTACATCATGTCGAGGCCGTGGCTGCCGACCTTCGGCATGTAGGCGGTCATGATGTCGTAGCGCGACTTGGGCATGCGCGGCGTTTCGGCCAGCGTCCATTTCGGGCTGCCGCCAAGGCCAAGAAAGCGGATGCCGAGCGGCTCGGCGATCTGGCGAAGCTGCGCGAGATGCGCGTTGCCCTCGCGGCACGTCTGATGGATCGTTTCGAGCGGCGCGCCGGAAAGTTCGAACTGCCCGCCCGGCTCAAGCGAGATCGCGCCCTGTCCCGTCGGCTCGACGAGCCCGATGATATGCCCGGCATCCACGATCGGGTCCCAGCCGAGCGTCTTCTGCATCCCTTCCAGCAGCGCCCGGATGCCGTTGTCTCCGCCATAGGGCACCGGCGCGTTGCCATCGACATAGAAGGGGAACTTCTCATGCTCGGTGCCGATCCGCCATTTCTCCTTCGGCTTAGAGCCTTCGGCGAGATGAGCGACGAGCTCCGATTTTTCTTCGATCGGCCGGAAATCGGTCGTGTCGCGTGCCATGAAATGTCCCCGGGTCCCGAGCCTTGCGTAAGAATGTGGGTGTGTTGGCCGCAAATGCCATCGACGATCAAGCGAAAAATCCTGACCGCTGCGTCAATGGCGGTTGATGGATCGGCCAGTGCGATGCTGCGTCGTCTCGAAACGGCGGCGATGCGTCGGCGTCGGGCCACGTTCGGAACCCGTCGCGTGACATTCAAATTCGCGGAATGGATCTCGCTTCGCTCGATCTCGGCCGGCTGTCGATGTACCTGCCTGCCTTAATCGTCGCGAATGCCGCTGGCCGCATATTCGACCTAGAAGGGTGGGGTCACTTCGTGAAGAACGGCAGCATTTCACCGCCGCTGCCCTACCAATCCCCGATCGTCGCCTGGATCACTGCCAGCGCCGCGACCGCCGCCGTATCCGCCCTCAATATCCTCGGCCCGAGCGGAATGGCGGTGACGAAATCGAGCGCGTGCAGCTGCCGCCGCTCGCCGTCGGAAAACCCGCCCTCCGGCCCGACGATCAACGCCAACCTGCGCCCCTTCAAGCGAATCAGCGTCTCCACCGGATTGTCCCCGGTCGCGCTCTCGTCGCAGAAGATCAGCGCCCGGTCCGTGTCCCACTCCGCAAGCAAGCGGTCGAGCTTCATCGGTTCGCGAATCTCTGGCACCGCGAGCACTCCGCATTGCTCGGCTGCCTCGATCGCATTGGCCTGCAGCCTTTCCGTGCCGATCTTTGCCATTTGCGTATGCTGCGTGATGACTGGCTGCAGCGCGCCTGCGCCCATCTCCACCGCCTTTTGCACCATGTAGTCCAGCCGTCCGGCCTTGATCGGCGCGAAACAGTAGATGAGATCGGGGGTCGCCGGTTGCGGACGTGTCTGCTCGGCGAGCGACAGTGTCACGCTCTTTTTCGAGATCGCCGCCACGCTCGCGCGCCATTCGCCGTCGCGCCCGTTGAAGACCAGCAACTCGCCGCCTTCACGCATGCGTATGACATTGGTCAGGTAGTGGCTCTGCTGCGCGGAAAGGGCGACCGTCCCGTCACCGGAAAGGCCGCCCTCCACGAAGAGCCGTTGCATCTTGTAGTTCGCTCGCATGGCGAACCAGATGGGGCAGGGGCCGGCCCGCGGTCAAGTGGGGCCGGCCGCAGGCCTTATTCGGCCGGTGCGTCGTTCGTCCGCTCGGCCGGTGCCGTGCGCTCGGCCTTGTCGGCGCGCTGGCCGCGCTCGCCGCGCATCCCGCCGCGGAACGGACGGTCCTCGCTGGTCAGCATCCCGTCATCGTTACGATCCATCCGCGCGAACTGGCGCTCGACGCGGTTGTCGATGTTGGCCAGGAATTCCTCGCGTGAGATCTGCCCGTCGCCATCCGCGTCAAGCTGGTCGAATCGGGCTTCGGCGCGCGCGGTGACGACCTCCGCAAAACGCGCCTGGTCGACCCCGTCTGCGCGTATCTCCTTATGCAATTCACGCATCATTTGGCGCGGCGAACGGTCGGTCTGCGTTGCGTCCTGCGCGAAGGCGGCGGTGGAGGCCGCGAAGCTGGTGATCAGCAAGGTGACGATGGTGGTTTTCATGGCAAGTCCTCGTATGCGTTGTCCCTGAACGCAACTGTGCCTGCCGCAACCTTACCGCGAACTGTCCGCCGGGTTAATTCGCGGTAAGGGGCCGCTTCAGCTTCTGCCGCTCGCCCTCCACCTGCGCGCGGCAGAAGCAGCCCTCGATATGGTCGTTGACCAGCCCCATCGCCTGCATGAACGCATACACCGTGGTGGGCCCGACGAAGCTCCAGCCCTTCTTCTTCAGGATCTTCGAGATGCGCGTCGACACTTCTGTCTTCGGGGTCGCCTTGAGGGCGTCGAAGTCGAACACGTCCGGCCGTTCATGCGCCTGCGGTTCGAACGACCAGAAGAACGCGGCCAGCGAGCCGTGCTCGTTGACGAGTTCCACGGCCCGCCGCGCATTGTTGTAGACCGAGGCGATCTTGCCGCGATGGCGCACGATGCCGGCATTTTGCAGGTGCCGCTCGATCTCGCTTTGGGGACGCGTGGCCAGCACGCGGAAATCGAATCCCTCGAAGGCCTCGCGGAAGTTCTCGCGCTTTCTGAGGATCGTCAGCCAGGAGAGGCCCGACTGGAAACCTTCGAGGCACAGCTTCTCGAACAGCCTGATGTCGGCCGTCACCGGCCGGCCCCATTCGGTGTCGTGATAGGTCAGGTAGTCCGGCAGATTGCCATGCCAGGCACAGCGCAGCTTGCCGTCCCCGCCTTCGATCAGCCCCGCAACATCTTGCGCCATCGCCTTGTTATTCCTCGTTAACGCCGCATTCACCACCGTCATGAACCGGCCGGTAACCACACCCGAAGCTTTACGCCAGGACGGGCATTTTATGAAAGCGGATTCATGCTTTCGTGGCAGCGCATCCTGACAATGCGCGTTGAAACGACAGTCAATTCAGGTGAGACCGTCCATGAAATCCATTCTTCTTTGCGCGGCTCTGGCCGTGCTCCTGCCGGCATCGGCGATGGCGCAGGACCGCTATGGCGAGCGCCCGCCGCTGGTCGTCAGTCCCGATCTTTCGGCCCCTTGGGTCATGCAGTTGCAGCGTGCGCCGCACGGCGCCCCGATCCGCGAGCGCACCGTCCGGCGACACGTCGCCCCTGGTGCCCGCATGGCCGTCGCGCCGGCGCCGATCATCCGCCAGCGCTCGCTCGTCGTCGCGCCCGATCCGGTTCACACGGCTGCAATGGCGCCCGCCGCGCCGCGCGATTCCGCGCCGCAGATGGACCCGATCTTCCTGCCGCAGGAGGTCGCCTACACCGGCTCCCACAAGCCCGGCACGATCGTCATCGATACCAGCGCCAAGTTCCTCTACCTCGTGCAGGAAGGCGGCACCGCGCGGCGCTACGGCGTTGGCGTCGGCAAGGAAGGCTTTTCCTGGCGCGGCACGGAAACAATCACCCGCAAGGCCGAATGGCCGGGCTGGACGCCGCCGAAGGAAATGATCGCCCGCGAGCGTGCCAAGGGCCGCATCCTGCCGGCGCACATGGTCGGCGGCCCGGAAAACCCACTCGGCGCCCGCGCGCTCTATCTCGGCTCCACGCTCTACCGCATTCACGGCACCAACGCGCCCTGGACCATCGGCCAGGCCGTCTCGTCGGGCTGCATTCGCATGCGCAACGAGGATGTCACCGACCTTTACGAACGCGTCAAAGTCGGTACAAGGGTTGTGGTGAGCTGATCAATTCCCGGCACGGTGGAAACTGCGCCTGCTGACGAAGAATTCCCGGAGAGGGGATAGCGGACATCGGGGGACGGTGACCGCGGCGACGGGTCGAACGATCAGGACCGTCGCTTGAAGGGCAGTGCGATTCCTCGCGCTGCCCTTTCGCTTTTACTCCGCCGCTTCCATCGCCCGCGCCTCGGCAGCCCTGCCGGCTTCGGCCCGCCATACGCCCAATCGAGCAGTGACACCGTATGCACGATCGGCAGGTGCGAGCCAGACGCGATCTGGGTCATGCAGCCGATATTGCCGGTTGCAACCAGATCGGCCCCGGTCGCTTCGATGTTCGCCACCTTGCGGTCGCGCAGCTTGAGCGAAATCTCCGGCTGCAGGATGTTGTAGGTTCCGGCCGAACCGCAGCAAAGATGGCCCTCGCGCGGCTCGCGCACGGCAAAGCCCGCCGCCTGCAACAGCGTCTTCGGCAGGCCCGTGATCTTCTGCCCGTGCTGCATGGAGCAGGCCGAATGATAGGCGACGGTCAGCTCAGGCCGAACCACCGGTTCCGGCAAATCGAGGCTCGCCAGATATTCCGTCACGTCCTTTGCCAGCGCCGACACCCGCGCCGCCTTCTCGGCATAGACAGGATCGAGCCGCAGCATGAAGCCGTAATCCTTGATCGTCGTCCCGCAGCCCGACGCCGTGATGACGATCGCGTCGAGCCCGCCCTGGTCGATCTCGCGCGTCCAGGCATCGACGTTCCTGCGCGCAAAATCGAGTGCCTGTTCCTCGCGTCCCATGTGATGCGTCAGCGCCCCGCAACAGCCTTCGCCCGCAGGCACGACGACCTCGATCCCGAGCCGGGTCAAAAGCCGCACTGTCGCCTCGTTGATGCCGGGATCGAGCACCGACTGCGCGCACCCTGTCAGGATCGCCACGCGCCCGCGCTTCTGCATCGAGGCGCCATGCACTGCCGGCCTCGACACATCCGACGCCGGCGGAATGTTTTTCGGCGCCAGCTCCAGCATCGCCACGATCGGCTTCAACCCCGGCACGGCACGAAACACCCCGGCAAAGGCGCGGCCGACACCGGCCAGTTTCAGGCTCGCGCGCATCCGGTCCGGATAGGGTAGGGTGGCGGCGAGAAGCCCGCGCACCAGCCGGTCCATCAGCGGTCGCTTGTATGTCTTCTCGATATGCGCCCGCGCATGGTCGACGAGGTGCATGTAATGGACGCCCGACGGACAGGTCGTCATGCAGGAAAGGCAAGACAGACACCTGTCGATATGCGTCACCACCGTCTCGTCTGCCGGCCGGTCGTTTTCCAGCATGTCCTTGATCAGGTAGATGCGCCCGCGCGGACTGTCGAGCTCGTTGCCGAGTGTCACATAGGTCGGGCAGGTCGCGGTGCAGAACCCGCAATGGACGCAGGTTCGCAAGATTTTCTCCGATTCCGCCACATGCGGATCGGCGAGCTGTGCGAGGGAGAAAGAGGTTTGCATCAGCCCATCCTTCCCGGATTGAGAATTCCTTTCGGGTCGAACTGGTCCTTCAGCCGCCCCGCCAGTTGGCCAAGTGCGCCGGCCTGCGGCTGGAACACCTGCGTCGCCGCGCGCACCGGCACGCTTGCGCGCACCAGCGTCGCATGGCCGCCGCCGAAATGCGCGATCAGCGCCCTCAGCCCTTCGGCGTCCGGCTCGGCTTCCATCCGCGCCCAGATCAGCCCGCCCTGCCAGTCGTAGAAGACGTCCGCGCCGGCATGGAGCCGCAGTTCGGCGACCATCTTCCACCCCTGGCTCGGCGCCATCGAAATGCGCCACACCGGACGGCTGGTGCCGTCGGCGTAAGGCAGGCAATCGCGGATTTCGCGCCACACCTGCCGCGACTGCGCCTGTTCGAGAACCTCGATCTCGCCTTGCGCGGCGAGCAGCCCTGTGAGCGTCTTGAGGCGGTATTCGACCGATGGCCCGAACCCTTCCAGCCGCAGCAGCGTCGAAGCCGGTCCCTTCAGCGCGCCGTCGAGGACGCGCCCCGTCACGCTGGGCGGCAGATGCGCGGCCGACGAAACCTCGGCGCTCGATCCCATACCCGCCGCCATGGCGAAGGCAGCCGGCCCGTCGTCGAGCCCGCGAATGACGAAACTCTTCTCGGTCTCGGCTGCCGGAAGCACCTTGAACGTCAGATCTGTGACCACGGCCAGCGTGCCCCACGAACCCGCCAACCCCTTGGACAAGTCGTAGCCGGTGACGTTCTTGACCACCCGCCCGCCTGACTTGAACGCCTCGCCGCGCCCTGACACCGCATGGACGCCGAGGATGTGATCCCGCGCCGCGCCCGATTTCAGCCGCCGAGGCCCGGAAAGGTTCGCTGCCAGCGCCCCGCCAACCGTGCCGCGCCCCGGCTCGCTTCCAAGCAGCGGCCCATAGTCCATCGGCTCGAACGCAAACTCCTGCCGATGCTCTTTCAGCAGCGCCTCGATTTCGGCGATCGGCGTGCCGGCCCGCGCCGAAAGGACCAGTTCCTCGGGCTCGTAAAGCGTCACGCCGGTCAGTCCGGAAAGGTCGATGGCATGTTCGCTCTGCACCGGCCGCCCGATCCCGCGCTTCGACCCATGCCCGATGATCTCGAGCGGCGCTTCCTCGGAGACCGCCCATTGCAAGGCGTCCAGCGTCTCCGCTGCGGAGGAGGGGGTGAAGGTGGTCATGTGATGATCAAAACCTTGGAATATCCGGAAACGCCACTTGGCCGCGACTGATGTGCATCCGGCCCATTTCCGCGCAGCGATGCAGTTGCGGAAACACCTTGCCGGGGTTCAGCAGATGCTCCGGATCGAACGCGCATTTCACCCG
Source organism: Aliihoeflea sp. 40Bstr573 (assembly GCF_024105655.1). Classification (GTDB taxonomy): domain Bacteria; phylum Pseudomonadota; class Alphaproteobacteria; order Rhizobiales; family Rhizobiaceae; genus Aliihoeflea. Next base: position 202,795 of record NZ_JAAAMH010000002.1, on the reverse strand, counting down.
GATCTGCTGGTTGAGGTCGATGTCGGAAAACATTTCCGGCATCAGATCGCGCTTTTCCACGCCCACCCCGTGCTCGCCGGTCAGCACGCCGCCAACCTCGACACACAGTCGCAAGATATCCGAGCCGAAGGCCTCGGCGCGGTCGAGTTCGCCCGGCTTGTTCGCGTCGTAGAGGATCAGCGGATGCAGATTGCCATCGCCTGCGTGGAAGACGTTGGCGACTTCCAGCCCGTATTTCTCCGATAGTTCGCGCATCCGCGCTAGGACGGTCGGCAGTTCCTTGCGCGGGATCGTCCCGTCCATGCAGTAATAATCGGGCGAAATGCGCCCCACGGCCGGAAACGCCGCCTTGCGGCCTGCCCAGAAGATGGCGCGCTCGGAATCCGACGTCGAAATCCGGCTTGTCGTCGCGCCGTTTTGCGCCGCCAGCCGCTCCACCTCGCCGATCAGATCGTCGATCTCGGCGACCGGCCCGTCGAGCTCGACGATCAGAAGCGCCTCGACATCGAGCGGATAGCCGGCATGGACGAAGGCCTCGGCGGCATGGATCGCCGGCCGGTCCATCATTTCCATCCCGCCGGGAACGATGCCCGCGCCGATGATGTCGGCGACGCACTGCCCCGCCTGTTCGGAGGACGGGAAACCGACGAGCATCGCACGCGCCGCTTCCGGCTTTTGCAGGATGCGCACCGTCACCTCGGTGACAACGCCGAGCAGCCCCTCGGAGCCCGTCATCAGGCCAAGAAGATCGTAGCCCTCCGCATCGAGATGCTTGCCGCCGAGCCGAATCACCTCACCGTCGATCAACACCATCTCGAGGCCGAGCACATTGTTGGCCGTCAGCCCGTATTTCAGGCAGTGCACGCCGCCCGAATTCTCCGCGACATTGCCGCCGATCGAGCAGGCGATCTGCGAGGAGGGGTCGGGCGCATAGTAAAAGCCTTCCTCTTCGACGGCTTTGGTGATGCCGAGATTGGTCACGCCCGGCTGCGCGGTCACCGTGCGGTTGGCAAAGTCTATGTCGAGAATGCGGTTGAACCGGCTCATGACGAGCAGAACGGCGTCGGCCAGCGGCAGCGCGCCGCCGGAGAGCGAGGTGCCCGAGCCGCGCGGCACGACGCGGATGTTTCGCTCGTTGCAGTATTTCAGGATGCGGGAAACTTGCGCCGTCGTCTCCGGCAGGACGACGACCAGGGGAAGTTGCCGATAGGCCGTCAGCCCGTCGCTTTCGAAAGCGCGCATGGCATGCTCCGCTTCCACCACGCCTTCGCCCGGGACGATGACGCGCATGTCGGCGACAATTTCCGCGCGCCGTGAAAGCGTCGCCTCGTCGGCGGCCGGCATGACGGGTCCTGACATTGAAAGCTCCTCCCGTTCGGCTTCCCTTCCCTGCACTTATAGCGGCCGGTAGCCGACTGGCCACTTGAAAAAACGCCTCCCGGGTCTATCGTGCCGCCCAACGGAAAGACGGGAAACGCTCTTGCAACATCAATCGACGAAGCGACCGACGGTGGGCCTGTTCGTCACCTGCCTGGTCGATCTGTTCCGGCCCAGCGTCGGATTTGCGGCCGTGAAGCTGATCGAGGAGGCCGGCTGCACGGTCGACGTGCCGATGACGCAGACCTGCTGTGGCCAGCCGGCTTACAATTCCGGCGACCGCGAGGACACGCGCGAGATCGCGAAGGCCACCATCGCCGCTTTCGAGGAGTTCGACTATGTCGTCGCGCCCTCGGGCTCGTGCACCGGCATGCTGAAGAAGCACTATCCCGCACTCTTCGCCGGTGATCCGGCCTGGGAAAGCCGCGCGGCGGAGTTTTCGAAGAAGGTCCACGAACTCGTTTCCTTCCTCGCCGACGAGATGAAGGTCGAGGGCGTCACCGCCAAGCTCACCGCCACCGCGACCTATCACGATTCCTGCTCGGGCCTGCGCGAACTCGGCATTCACGACCAGCCGCGCAAGCTGCTTGCCTCGGTCGAGGGGCTTAAGATCGCCGAGATGCAGGAAGCGGACGTGTGCTGCGGCTTCGGCGGCACCTTCTGCGTCAAATATTCCGACATCTCGAACGCCATCGTCACGAAGAAGACCGCGAACATCGAAACCGCCGGCGCCGACATGCTGCTGGCGGGCGATCTCGGCTGTCTGATGAACATGGCCGGCAAGCTGAAGCGCGACGGCTCGTCCATCGAGGTCCGCCACGTCGCCGAAGTCCTGGCCGGCATGACCGACCAGCCGCCGATCGGGGGAGCGAACTGATGCAGATACGCTCTCCGGAATTCAAGGCAAACTCCGTCAAGGCCCTCTCCGACGCTCAGCTTCAAAAGGCGCTGGGTAACGTTCGCGCGGGCTTCATCGACAAACGCAAGAAGGCAGTCGACGCGCTGCCCGAATTCGACGCGCTGCGCGAAAACGGCAAGGCGATCAAGGATCACACGCTCGCCAATCTCGATCTCTATCTGGAGAACTACGAGGCGCAGGTGAAGGCTGCCGGCGGCCATGTCCACTGGGCCGAGACGGCCGAGGATGCGCGCAGGATCATTCTCGATCTTTGCGCATCGCGCGGCGTGAAGACCGTCACCAAGGGCAAGTCGATGATCTCCGAGGAGATCGCGCTCAACGACGCGCTCGAGGCAGCGGGCGTGCGCCCGGTCGAAACCGATCTGGGCGAATACATCATCCAGCTTCGCGGCGAGCATCCGAGCCACATCATCGCGCCGGCCGTGCACCTGAACAAGGAGCAGATCGAGGCCGATTTCCGCCGCGTTCACACACATCTGCCGGCCGACCGCGAACTCGTCGAGCACGAGAAGCTTCTGACCGAGGCGCGCGCCGTCCTGCGCGAGCAGTATTTCAAGGCCGATCTCGGCATCACGGGCGCGAACTTCCTGGTCGCCGAAACCGGCTCTTCGATCATCGTGACGAACGAGGGCAATGGCGACCTGACGCAGATCCTGCCGCGCATCCACGTCGTCGTCGCCTCGATCGAGAAGGTCGTGCCGACGCTGGAGGATGCCGCGCAGATCCTGCGCCTTCTCGCCCGCTCGGCCACTGGCCAGGACATGAGCGTCTACACCACCATTTCGACCGGCGGACGCCGCGAGGGCGACCCGGACGGGCCGGACGAATATCATGTCGTCCTTCTCGACAATGGCCGCTCTTCGATGCTTGGCACCGAGTTCCAGGAGATGCTGCGCTGTATCCGGTGCGGCGCCTGCATGAACCATTGCCCGGTCTATCACGCCGTCGGCGGCCATGCGTATGGCTGGGTCTATCCTGGTCCGATGGGCGCGGTGCTCACCCCCTCGCTGATCGGCGTCGACAAGGGCGGGCATCTGCCCAACGCCTCGACCTTTTGCGGCCGCTGCGAAAGCGTGTGCCCGATGAAGATTCCGCTGCCCAAGATGATGCGGCATTGGCGCGAGCGCGAATTCGAGCGCGGCCTGAACCCGGCCGCTGCCCGCTACGGCCTCAAGGCCTGGGCCTTCTTCGCCAGGCGCCCCTCGCTTTACCGCTTCTTCGCCTCGCTCGGTATTCCCGTCCTGTCGGCCGCCGGCGGCGCGAAGCACCGCTTCTCCTGGCTGCCCTTTGCCGGCGGCTGGACGAAATATCGCGAACTGCCAGCGCCGGAAGGCCGAACCTTCCTGCAGCAATGGGCACAGCGCGAAGCGAAGAAGCAGGAGCCGGTTCGATGAGCGCCCGCGACGCGATTCTGAACAAGGTCCGCGCCTCGCTTGGCGCCGGCAATGGCCCGCGTGCCAAGGTGGTCCGTGAGCGCCTCGACGGCGCCCCGCGCGGCCTCATCCCCGAACGCGGACAACTGCCCGATGCGGCCCGGATCGACCTCTTCGCCGCTCAGGCGGAAAAGGTCCATGCGACGACCGAGCGCCTTGCGTCCTACGCCGATCTCCCGGCGGCGGTCACCGCCTATCTGCGCTCCAAGAACCTGTCGGCCTCGATCCGCATGGGCGACGACCCGCGACTGAACGGTGCCGACTGGTCGATGCAAGCCGCGCTCGAAATCCGGCGCGGGCCCTCGGACGGCAATGACGAGACCGGCCTCAGCCACGCCTTCGGAGCCGTCGCCGAAACCGGCACGCTGGTGCTTCATTCGGGCGCGGAAAATCCGACGACCGTCAACTTCCTGCCCGAGCATCATCTTGTCATCGTGGATGCGAAGGATGTCGCGGGCGACCTCGAAACCGTGCTCGCCCGTGTCCGCGAGACGTTCGGCAAGGGGCAGATGCCGCGCACCTTGAACATGATCACCGGCCCCTCGCGCTCCGGCGACATCGAGCAGAAGATGCTGCTCGGCGCGCATGGCCCGCGCGCGCTGCACATCATGGTCGTCGGCAGCTAGGATGGAGCCGGGCGTCCGATACGAGGACGCCTGCGCCCCTGAAGGCATGCGCCTTTACGCCATCGGCGACATCCACGGCCGTGCCGATCTGCTGGCGAAGATGCTGGCACTGATCGAGGGCGAGATCGTCCGCGACAGACCCGCCGATTGGCGCGTCATCTATCTGGGCGACTATGTGGACCGCGGGGCCGACAGCGCCGGCGTGATCGACCGGATCGCCCGGCGCGTGGCGGCCAACGTGCGCCATGTCGCTCTTCTGGGCAATCACGACAAGGTGCTGGCCGAATTCCTCGCCGATGCCGAAACGTGGTGGCGGTTCGCGGATTTCGAGGGCGAGACGACCGCGCGTTCGTACGGCGTCAAAGTGGACTTTTCGTCAGACGCCGCCATCCGCCGGAGCCGCGACGCGCTGATCGGCGCCGTTCCGCCCGCGCACATCGCCTTCCTCAGCGGCCTCAAGCTCTCGCTTTCGATCGGCGATTTTTTCTTCTGCCACGCCGGTATACGCCCCGGCGTCCCGCTCGACGCCCAGGACCCGCTCGACCTGATCTGGATCAGGCGTGAGTTCTCCGACTATCGGGGGCTGCATCCCAAGCTGATTGTCCACGGCCACACGCCGCACGCCGAGCCCGAACTGCGCGCCAACCGCATAAATATCGACACATATGCTTTCGCCAGCGGCCGATTAACGGCGCTGGCGATCGAGGGTCGCGAGAAGCGGTTTCTTGAGGTGACCGGCTAGGTCTTAGTCCGCGACGACGCCATAGCCGTCGACCACGACGAAGTCACCGGCTGCGTCGGCCGTGTAGATGCCGGCGCCCCAGAACACGATTGCGGAAAGCATGGAGAGGGTGATCAGGGCGGTGCGCACGTGGTTCATCTCGGTTGGGTCCTGCAACTCTTACAACGGGTTCCGTTACAAATCGGTTTCAGTAGGAGAATCCATGGCGCAAAATTTCGTTCCCCGCGATTTGTTTCACGGTGGTTTCGAAAAGGCGCGTTTGGGCGGAATTTCCGTCTGATGCGGCCGCTGATCTAGGCTTCCAATCGGGCGAAAGCCAGACGCTGCAAGGCTTTGCCACGCCTATTTTTCATCAGTTGCATTTCTGCAACTTCTCAGCCCCGGATGGTGGAAACCCAGGCCTTCGCAAGCGCGGAGCCGGCCGCGTCCGCGTCAGGGCCGAAGCGCTCGGCCTCTGCTTTGTGGCGGCTGCCCCAATCGGGCTCGCGTTCCGCGATCCAGCCGGCGAATCGCTCGCTCCACTCGGCGACGAGCGACCGGTCGGCCTCGAAATGGAATTGGATTCCATAGGCCCGTTCACCGATCCGGAAGGCCTGGTTGTGCGAGACGAGGTTGCCGGCAAGGCGCGATGCCCCGCGTGGCAGCATGTAGTGGTCGTCGTGCCACTGGAAGATGGGGAAGCGCGCAGGCAGGGCGCCCAGGACCCGGTCTTCGATGCCTTCGGGCGTCAGCGCCACTTCGCGCCAGCCGAATTCGCGTGCCCCGCCGATCAGGTTCTGCGCCCCGTGCGCGCGGGCGAGAAGCTGCGCCCCGAGACAGATGCCGAGAACGGCCCGGCCGCTGGCGGTGAAATCGCGGATGAAATCGACGAGCTTCGGCAGGTAGGGATGCTCGTCGTCGGCGAGCGCGTTCTGCCCGCCTCCCAGCACGATGAGCGCGTCGTGACCGTCGATCCGCTCGGGCAGAACGCCGCCATCGTGCAGCGCGCGCATGTCGATTTCGGCGCCGGCCTCCTCGAGCGCGGTCCGCATCTGGCCAAGCCCGGTGCCGTCGAAATTCTGGATGACGAGAACGCGCATCTGCCTGCCTGATTTGCCCATCGATGTCCGGCGGTTAACATGGACGGCAAAGTTCTGCCAAGGGATCGAAATGACGCTCCAGAACCGTGCCGATCCCTTCGGCGCCCTTCACGCCGTGCCCGCGCGCGGGTTGTTCACCGGCAATCGCGGCATCCTGCACGATCCCGACGCCCGAGAACCCTCCGGTCGTCGCTGGACGACCCGCGCGTGGATCGTATGCTCCTGCGACTGGAAGGGAAGGCGGCGCGACGTTTGGGGCCGTAACGGCCGAGACGGCGGCGCGGGCTGGACCGAACTCTTCTTTGCCGACGAGGTCACGGCGCTCGCCGCCGGCCACCGCCCCTGCTTCACCTGCCGCCGCGACGATGCCCGCGCCTTCCAGTCCGCATTCGGGGCCGGAAACGATCTGGCCTCCGTCACCGCCCCGCAGATGGACGAGCGCCTTCACGCCGAGCGTCGCCTCTCGTCTCGGGCCACTCCGGTTCCTGTTGCGCCCGACGAACTCCCGGACGCCGCTATGATCGAAGTTGCCGGCCAGCCGTTCGTTCGCCGTGAAGGAAACTGGCTGCGCTGGACCTTCGAAGGCTACGTCCCGTCCCCCCGGCCAACGGCGCCCGCATTCGCCATCACGCCACCCTCGACCATCGCCGCGCTGCGCGACGGCTACCGTCCGGTTTGGGCAAGTGTCGAGGTTCGGCTATAAGCCCGCGACCGCGGTCACGATCTCGTCGACGATCGCCTGGTCCTCAGCGCCGCGCTGCTTGTTCGCGGAAAACAGGCACGCTTCCGATTTCAAGATGACGCCGTCGGCCAGCACCTTGAGATGATTGGCCTTCAGCGTCGAGCCGGTGGTGGTGATGTCGACGATGATGTCCGCCGAGCCCGCCGCCGGCGCACCCTCGGTCGCTCCCAGGCTCTCGACGATCCGGTAGACCTGGATGCCGTGGGTGCGCGAGAAGAACTGCTGCGTCAAACGCCAGTATTTGGTGGCGATCCGCAGCCGCCGTCCGTGCCGTTGGCGAAACTCGGCGGCGACGTCTTCGAGGTCCGCCATGGTTTCAACATCGAGCCAGGCATCGGGCACCGCGACCACCACGTCGGCGCGGCCAAAGCCCAGCCGCGCCCCGATTGCGACGCGGTCCTGCCAGCTTGCAATCCCTTCGCAAACGAGGTCTTCCCCGGTGACGCCAAGGTCGATCGACCCTTGCGCAAGCTCGCGCGAAATCTCCGAGGCGGAGAGGAACGCGACCTCGATATCGTCGCGTCCGTCGATCCGCGCGCGGTAGCGGCGGTCGTCGTCCGGCGTCGCGACCTTGAAGCCGGCAGCGGCGAGCTTTTCGAGCGCGGCATCCTTGAGACGGCCCTTGGAGGGGAGTGCGAGCGTGATGGTCATGCTGCGGGTCCCGTGTGCGTCGGTTCGGTTGCGGCGGCGCTGTACCCCCACCCTTTATCCCTCCCCACAAGGGGGAGGGAGTCGTGATCGTCGAGCCTCCAATTTGAATGGCGGGCCGGGCAAGTTATGCGCGACGCGGACGGCTTCCCTCCCCCTTGTGGGGAGGGATGAAGGGTGGGGGTCAATTCGGAAAAACCCTTCCGCCGCCTCCGCATCAAGCCTCTCCCTTCAAGGCTTCGATCCTGTCGAGCCAGACGGAAAAGCCGACGCCGGGGATCGGCGACTTGGCGCCGAGAAGCGTCAGCAGACGGTCGTAGCGCCCACCGCCGGCGAGCGGACGGTCGCGACTGCCGGCGGAGATCTCGTAGACGAGGCCGGTATAGTAATCGAGCGGGCGGCCGAAGCCGGCGTCGTAGTGGATCGCGGCTTCGGGCAGGCCAAGCTCGGAAATGCACCGCGAGCGGGCGGAGAAGATGTCGAGCGCCGCGCCGAGCGAAATGCCTGCATCGCCGGCGAAATCGCGCAGCGCGTTGCCGGCCTGGCGCAGCGGCGCGTGGATCGCGAGAAAGGTCTTCAGCGCGCCGAGCGCCTCTTCGGACAGCCGCACCGACCGCAGTTCGGCTTTCTCGATCAGCCGGTTGGCGATCTCGGTCGACGTGCGACCGGCGCTTTCGGCAAGACCCGTATCCGCCATCAAGCCGGCGACGTAGGACGCAAGCCCCTCACGGTCGCGCTCGGCGACGAGCGAGGCGACGGGTTCGTCGAGCGTCAATTTGCGCGCCGGATTGGCAAGGTCGTCGAGCGCGGCGTCGAGCATGTCCTTCGACCCGAAGGCGCGGGCAAGGCGCTTTTGCCAGCCGCGCGGCAGGCCCAGGGCGGCAAGCACGGCCTCGAAAACACGCTGGTCGCCGAGGGTGATCGTCAACTCGTGGGCGGGCAGGACCCCGGCGAGAAGGGCATGTGCATCGGCGATCGACCGGGCGTCGGCGCGTGCGATGTCGGTTTCGCCCAGATCCTCGATGCCGGCCTGGAAGAACTCGTTCCCCCCCTCGCGCCGCTGGCGGAAGACTTCGCCGAGATAGGCATAGCGCCGCGGTGTCCCTGCCTTGGAAGCGATATGGTCGATGCAGACGGGAATGGTGAATTCCGGCCGCAGGCACAGCGCCGCGCCGGTTTCGCTTTCGGTCAGGAAAATCCGGCGGCGAAGGTCTTCGCCGGCCATATCGAGAAACGGATCGGCCGGCTGCAGGATCGCAACGTCGACCATGCCAGCCCCGCGCGCAGCGAAGATGGCGCGGATGTCGTCGGCGATCTGGGGGATGCGGGACGTCATTCCCGCTCTGCCGCCTGGCCTTCGAGCACCTTGCGCACGGCAGCGACCAACTCGCTCTCCGGCACGGAGAACTGCGCGGGGCGGCTTTCGCGCCATTCGGTGTTGTCGGTGATGCCTTCGGCGGCCTTGGCGCCCGCGATTAGATCCTTGATCTGGACCTCGCCCGCCGCGCGCTCGTCGCCGCCCTGGATGACGACGCAAGGGGCGCCGCGCCGGTCGGCATATTTCATCTGCGCCTTCATGCCCGCGCCGCCCAGATACATCTCGGAGCGGATGCCAGCAGCGCGCAAATCCGCGACCATTTTCTGATAGCGACCGAGGGATTCGGTGTCCTTGTCCATGACGAGGACGACGACCGGCGCAACGACGTTGGCGGAATCGAGCTTGCCGAGGTTCTTCAGCGCCGTGACGAGGCGCGAGACGCCGATGGAAAAGCCCGTCGCCGGTACCGGCTCGCCACGAAAGCGCGAAACGAGGCCGTCATAACGACCGCCGCCCGCGACCGAGCCGAAGCGCACGACCTGCCCGTCCTCGTTGGTGACGTCGAAGGTCAGTTCGGCTTCGTAGACGGGGCCGGTGTAGTATTCGAGGCCGCGCACGACGGAGGGATCGATCTTGACGCGACCGTCGTCGTAACCGGCGGCAGCACAAAGAGCACGGATCTGCTCGAGTTCCGCAACGCCCTCATTGTCCTCGATTTCACCGGTCTCGATATAGGCGAGAACCCTGGCAACCGCGTCGTCGTTCAGCCCCGCGCCCTTGGTGAAATCGCCGCTTTCGTCGAGACGGCCCTTGCCGAGAAGCGCACGCACGCCTTCCGGCCCGAACTTGTCGAGCTTGTCGATGGCCCGTAGAACGCCCAGCCGCCGGCCGGCATTCTCGTCGCCGCCGAGGCCGATCGCCTCGAGAACGCCGTCGAGAACCTTGCGATTGTTCACGCGGATGACGTAATCGCCGCGCTTGATGCCGACGGCTTCGAGCGTGTCCGCCATCATCATCGCCATCTCGGCATCTGCCGCGACGCCGGGCGTGCCGACGATGTCGGCGTCGAACTGCATGAACTGGCGGAAGCGGCCGGGGCCGGGCTTTTCGTTGCGAAAGACCCATCCGGAGCGGTAGGAACGGTAGGGCTTGGGCAGGCGCTCGAAGTTTTCGGCGACGAAGCGGGCGAGCGGCGCCGTCAGGTCGTAGCGCAGCGACAGCCACTGCTCGTCATCGTCCTGGAAGGAAAAGACGCCCTCGTTCGGCCGGTCCTGATCGGGCAGGAACTTGCCGAGCGCATCGGTGTATTCGATCATCGGCTGCTCGACCGGATCGAAGCCGTAAAGCTCATACACCTCGCGGATTTTCGCGGTCATGGCGTCGACGGCCCGGATGTCGTCGGCATGGCGGTCGACGAAGCCCCGCGGGAGCCGCGCCTTCATTTTCTCCGCCTTGTCGACCATGTCTGAAATCCGCCTGCGATGATTGGAAATGCGCCCGAACCGGGCGCGCCGTGTCGTAACCGATAGGAACGAAGGCGGCAAGTGTCGGGGCTGGATCGCACCGACCCACCGCCAAACGGAAAAGGCGGGCCGAAGCCCGCCTTTGGCGACTGGAGATCGCCGCTCGAAAGGCTTAGCGGCGAACCGAGATCGCGCCGGGGCCCGAGACCGACAGCGCCAGGAAGCCGCCAGCCATCGAGAGGTTCTTGAAGAAGTTGTTGAACTGGTTCTGATCGGCGAAATCCATGTGGCCGAGCAGCGCGGTGGCGACGCAGAAGAGCGCGAAGGCATACGCCACGTAGCGCGTCTGGAAACCGACGACGATGGCGATGCCGCCGAGAACCTTGAGCGCGATGACGAGCCAGGTGATGAGCATCGGCGCGGGCAGGCCGAGCGAGCCCATATAGCCGGCAAAACCGCCCGGCGCGGTGAGCATGCCGAAGCCGGAAATGAGGAAGAGCGCAACCAGGAGGATGCGGGCGACAAGAAGGACGGCGTCGTTGGACATGAAAGGTCTGTTCCTTGGGAGGAGGAGTGGATGACCTCTATTTACGTGTGGCGCTGCGATTGCGCGAGCCGTCCGGTATGCGACGCTGCGTTCATGATTGGTGAACGATCTGGGGGAGGGTGTTCACATTGATAGGGCCGTTCAGACCGCTTCTCGCGAAGACGACCCCCACCCTGTATCCCCCCACAAGGGAGAGGGATTAAGGGTGGGGTAAATTCGGAAAAGCGCCTAATTCCGTCCAAACCTCATCCCGGATGGATCATGTTCTCCGGCCGCACGATACGGTCATAATCTTCGGCGCTGACGAGCCCGCTGGCGATGGCTTCCTCACGAAGGGTCGAGCCGCTCTTGTGCGCGGTCTTGGCGATTTTGGCGGCCGCGTCGTAGCCGATGGTCGGAGCCAGCGCAGTAACGAGCATCAGCGATTTCTGGACGAGTTCGGAAATTCGCTCCTCGTTCGCCGCGATGCCCGCGACGCAATTGTCGGCGAAGGAGTGCATCGCGTCGCCGGCAAGGCGGACCGACTGGAGGACGGCGTTGGCGATGACGGGCTTGAACACGTTGAGCTCGAAATGGCCTTGGCTGGCCGCCATCGAGACGATGGTCTGGTTGCCGAGAATCTGCGTCGCCACCATCGTCAGCGCCTCTGCCTGGGTCGGGTTGACCTTGCCGGGCATGATCGACGAGCCCGGCTCGTTTTCGGGCAAAAGGAGTTCGCCGAGGCCCGAGCGCGGGCCGGAGCCGAGAAAGCGGATATCATTTGCGATCTTGAACAGATCGGCGGCGAGGGCGGAAAGGCTGCCGTGGAAATGCACCGCCGCGCCGTGGCTGGCCAGCGCTTCGAATTTATTCTCCGCCGTGCGGAAGGGCAGGCCGGTCAACTCGGCGACGCGGGCGGCAAAGCCCTCGTCGAAGCCGGCGGGCGCGTTGAGGCCGGTGCCGACCGCGGTGCCGCCCTGCGCGAGGGCATGGACATCGTGCAGGCTCTCGACGATGCGGCGGCGGCCGGCGACGAGGGCGGCGACATAGCCGGAAAACTCCTGGCCGAGCGTCAGCGGCGTTGCGTCCTGCGTGTGCGTGCGGCCGATCTTGATGATGTCGGCGAAAGCGGCCGCCTTTTCCTGCAGGGCAGCGATCAGATGGTCGAGGCCCGGCAGCAGCGTCGCATGCGCCTCGCGCACGATCGCGATGTGGATCGCGGTTGGGAAGGTGTCGTTGGACGACTGGCTCATATTGACGTGATCGTTGGGATGGACCGGCTTCTTGGAGCCCATCTGGCCGCCAATCAACTCGATGGCGCGGTTGGCGATCACCTCGTTGGCGTTCATGTTGGACTGCGTGCCCGAGCCGGTCTGCCAGACGACGAGCGGAAAATTGTCGTCGAGCTTGCCGTCGATCACTTCCTGCGCGGCTTCGACGATCTTGCCCGCGCGTTCCGCATCGAGGATGCCCAAGGAAAGGTTCGTCTCCGCAGCCGCGCGCTTGACGAGGCCGAGCGCGTGGACGAGCGGCAGCGGCATCTTTTCCGTGCCGATGCGAAAGTTCTCGATCGATCGCTGCGTCTGCGCGCCCCAGTAACGGTCCGCCGGAACGTGGATTTCGCCGAATGTATCAGTCTCGGTGCGGGTCGTGGTCATTCATTGCTCCCTGAGTTGGTTGGGATATGGGGCATCGGCGGCGCAGTTCAAAGGAGCGATGCAAGACCGAGGACGAAGGCGTAGCGCCCGGTCTTTGCAATGGCGACGATGACGAGAAAGACGGGGAAGGGCACGCGCAAGATGCCGGCGACGACGGTCAGCGGGTCGCCAATGATCGGAACCCAGGAAAGGAATAGCGACCAGAGGCCATAGCGCGCGTACCAGCCTTCCGCCCGTGCGATCTGGTCCGGCGAGGCGGGAAACCAGCGTCGGTCGCGAAAACGCGCGACGAGGCGTCCGAGCACCCAGTTCACGGCCGAGCCGGCCGTGTTTGCGAGGCTGGCGACGAGAAGGAGGGACAGCGGCTCGGCGGCGCGGGCCGCATGCAAGCCGGCGAGCACGGCCTCGGACGTGCCGGGCAGCAGCGTGGCGGAGGTAAAGGCCGAGACGGCGAGCGCCCAAAGCGCAGCAAGCTCGGCGGTCATGCGGGGAAGCGGGATGCGATCATGGGCGCTTCGTGCCCGCCGCGGGGCGAACTGGCAAGCGCCCACGAAAAAGGGCGCCGCGGGGCGCCCGGAATTCGGTCGTGATGAAGCTTGCTACTTCACGCGTTCGCGCGCGTTGCCGACTTCTTTCTGGGCCTTGCCGGCGGTCTTCTCCGCCTTGCCCTTCATTTCGGTCTTGGTCGAGCCCGTTGCCTTGCCGACAGCTTCCTTGCCGGTGCCCGTGGCCTGCTTGGCGGCGCCCTTGACCTGATCCTTGTTCACCATCGTCATCTCCTTGGGAAATACCGACGAAATGTCGAGCGCGAAGTGAACGTGGCATGTGACCACTGGTTGCAGTGTGCGCGATCACGAAATCAAAAAGGGCGCCCCGAGGGACGCCCTTTCCGAATGCACCTGAGCTTGGACCTGGAAGTCCATACCGCCCCCGAGGCCGCTCGCGGGCCTCGGCACTTTGATGTTGGGCGAGCTTTGTGGACTTCTTGGAAGTCCATGCGGCCCCCGAGGCCGCTTGCGGGCCTCGGCACTTTGATGATGGGCGAAGCTTTATGGACTTCTTAGAAGTCCATGCCGCCCATGCCACCCATGCCGCCGGGCATGCCGCCAGGCATACCGCCGCCGGCCGATTCCTTCTTCGGAGCCTCGGCGATCATCGCCTCGGTGGTCACGAGAAGGCCGGCAACCGAAGCGGCGTCCTGCAGGGCGGTGCGCACGACCTTGACCGGGTCGACGATGCCCATCTGGATCATGTCGCCATATTCGCCGGTCTGGGCGTTGTAGCCGTAGGTCTCCGAACCGTTGTCGAAGATCTTGCCGGCGACGATCGAGGCTTCGGCACCTGCGTTGGTCGCGATCTGGCGGGCCGGAGCCTGCAGCGCGCGGCGCACGATGTTGATGCCGGCTTCCTGATCGGCGTTTTCGCCCTTGGCGGTGATCAGCTTGGAAGCGCGCAGAAGAGCGGTGCCGCCGCCGGGGACGATGCCTTCTTCCACGGCCGCGCGGGTCGCGTTGAGGGCGTCGTCGACGCGGTCCTTCTTCTCCTTGACCTCGACTTCCGTCGAACCGCCGACGCGGATGACGGCAACGCCGCCCGCGAGCTTGGCAAGACGCTCCTGCAGCTTCTCGCGGTCGTAGTCCGAAGAGGTCTCTTCGATCTGCGCCTTGATCTGCGCGACGCGGCCTTCGATTTCCGACTTCTGGCCGGCACCGTCGACGATCGTCGTGTTTTCCTTCGTGATGGAGACCTTCTTGGCGCGGCCGAGCATGTCGAGGCCGACATTCTCGAGCTTGATGCCGAGGTCTTCCGAGATCACCTGCCCGCCCGTGAGGATTGCGATGTCCTCGAGCATGGCCTTGCGGCGATCACCGAAGCCCGGTGCCTTGACGGCAGCGATCTTGAGGCCGCCGCGCAGCTTGTTGACGACGAGCGTGGCAAGAGCCTCGCCTTCGACGTCTTCCGAGATGATGACGAGGGGCTTCGACGACTGGACGACGGCTTCGAGAACCGGCAGCAGCGCCTGGAGGTTCGACAGCTTCTTCTCGTGGAGGAGGATGTAGGCGTCTTCCAGCTCGGCGACCATCTTGTCCGGATTGGTCACGAAGTAGGGCGACAGGTAGCCGCGGTCGAACTGCATGCCTTCGACGACTTCGAGCTCGGTCTCGGCGGTCTTGGCTTCCTCGACCGTGATAACGCCCTCGTTGCCGACCTTCTGCATGGCTTCGGCGATCATCTCGCCGATTTCCTTCTCGCCATTGGCCGAGATGGTGCCGACCTGGGCGACTTCAGCCGAGGTGTTGATCTTGGCAGCCGACGAGACGAGGTTCTTGACGACTTCCGACACGGCCATGTCGATGCCGCGCTTCAGGTCCATCGGGTTCATGCCGGCAGCAACGGCCTTGGCGCCTTCCTGGACGATCGACTGCGCCAGAACGGTCGCGGTCGTGGTGCCGTCGCCGGCGATGTCGTTGGTCTTCGAGGCCACTTCGCGCACCATCTGGGCGCCCATGTTCTCGAACTTGTCCTCGAGTTCGATCTCCTTGGCGACGGTGACGCCGTCCTTGGTGATGCGCGGAGCGCCGAACGACTTGTCGATGACGACGTTACGTCCCTTGGGACCCAAGGTGACCTTCACCGCGTTGGCGAGAATGTCCACGCCGCGCAGCATGCGCTCGCGGGCGTCGCGGGAAAACTTGACTTCTTTTGCAGCCATTTGTCTCTGCTCCCGGGCCTAGTGGCCCATTGAATGAGTGGATGGTTGAACGGGACCGGCTATCAGCCGATGATGCCCATGATGTCGGCTTCCTTCATGATCAGAAGGTCTTCGCCGTTGAGCTTGACTTCGGTGCCGGACCACTTGCCGAACAGCACGCGGTCGCCCTGCTTGACGTCCAGGGGAACGAGCTTGCCGGCTTCGTCACGGGCGCCCGAGCCGACGGCGATGACTTCGCCTTCCTGCGGCTTCTCCTTGGCGGTGTCCGGAATGATGATGCCGCCCTTGGTCTTTTCCTCGGACTCGACCCGGCGGACAACCACTCGGTCGTGAAGCGGGCGGAACGTCGACTGTGTCATGTGACTTTGATCCTCGATACGGATGATGTAAGGGGTTCCCTCCGTCCGGAGAACCGGACTTTGTTAGCACTCTCTAGGGAGGAGTGCCAACACGGAGCAGGTAAGCGCCATGCACGCAGGAGTCAAGAAGATCGCTCCGCGCGGCGCCGAATATTTTAGCCAGGAAGTGTGACGGGATATGCGACGACGGTCCTCCTTCGGCTTTTTCGGCATGTTCGGCCGCTCGTCGGACCTTCGCCAGCTCGACGCGGCGCTGCGTGGCGTCGACCTCCATCCCGCCCTGGTGCCCGAAGGCGTCAAGATGACCATCGTCAACCTGATGAAGGACCATGGCATCGACGAGATGCCGGAAGCCTATCCGGCAGTGGCGGAGATGTTCGGCTATAGCGTGATGGGTGCCAACGCGTTCGAGGCCGTGCACGGCCGCGACCGGCTGGAAGCGATCGAGACGCGGGTGGAAAAGGCGCTCGATGCGGGCGAGGGGATGGACGCGCAGCTTCTGCTTTTGGCCGTCCATGCAAAGCTGATCCAGCCCGAGATCGTCGAGCGGTACGGCATCGAGGCGACGTGAAAGCGGATGACTCGGGCGCGGCGTTCGGCTAGATGCGGGGCCATCTCCAATCGCGCGGACGAGCCTGAAATGCCAAATCTGATCGACACCCTGGACGACCTCGCCGACGGCTACTCCGTTATTTTGAGCGACGTCTGGGGCGTGGTCCACAACGGCGTCGACCCATTCCCGGACGCGTGTGCGGCCCTGAAGCGCGCGCGCCAGAACGGCAAGATCGTCATCCTCATCACCAATTCGCCGCGCGTGCGCGACGATGTCGAGGACCAGCTCGCCGCCATCGGCGTGCCGCGCGATTGCTGGGACTATCTGGTGACCTCAGGCGACGTGACGCGCGACCTGATCGCAGACGGCCCGCGCCGCATCTTCCATCTCGGGCTCGACCGCGACCTCTCGCTCTATGACGGGCTCGATGTGGAATTGGTCGAGGAGCAGGAAGCCTCCGGCGTCGTGTGCACCGGAATGTTCGACGATGAGACCGAGACGCCCGAAGACTATGCGGAAATGCTGCAGCGCTTCCGCTCGCGCGACCTGCCCTTCATCTGCGCCAATCCCGATATCGTGGTGGAGCGCGGCGAAAAGCTTGTCTGGTGTGCCGGCGCGCTTGCCCGCGACTACGCGCAGCTTGGCGGCCGTTCCTTCGTGGCCGGCAAGCCGCACCAGCCGATCTACGTCGCAGCGCTCATCCTCGCCGCCCAGGCGCTCGGCCGCCAGGTCAAGCCGAGCGACGTTTTGGCGATCGGTGACGGCGTGATGACCGACGTCAAGGGCGCAGCATCGAACGACATCGACGTCTTGTTCGTCACGGCCGGCATCCACGCGCGCGAGTACGATGCCGACGGCGCACCGGACGTGGAGCGTCTGGCGACCTTTCTCGACAGCCACGGCTATGCGCCCGTGGCCTCGATCCCGCGGTTGCGTTGATCCGTATGGGCGGCGACTTCGTCCACATCAGCGGAAGCGACGCCTTGCCGGAGCATTTGCGCGGCGCCGTCGTCGCCATCGGCAATTTCGACGGGGTCCATCGCGGCCACCGCGCCGTGCTCGACCGGGCGCTGGACGAAGCGACGCGGCTCGGCGCGCCGGCGCTGGTGCTGACATTCGATCCGCATCCACGCCTGTTCTTCCGGCCGGACGTGCCGCTCTTTCGCCTGACCTCGTCGGCGATGAAGGCCAGGCTGATCGGCGCCTGCGGCTTCGACGGCATGGTCGAGCAGTGCTTCGACGCCAATTTCGCCGGGCTGACCGCGGAGGCGTTCGTGGCTCAGATACTGGTCGGGCGGCTTGGCATCGCGCACGCGGTGACCGGTTTCGATTTCCATTTCGGCAAGAACCGAGGCGGCGGTCCGGCCTTCCTGATGGAGGCGGGTGGGCGTCATGGCTTCGGCGTGACGCTGGTCGATGCCTTTCGCGACGAGGGGGCGCAGATCGTCTCGTCAAGCCGCATCCGCGAATTGCTGGCCGAAGGCGACGTGACCGAGGCCGCCGGACTGCTCGGATACCGCTTTGCGGTGGAGGCCAGGATCGTCGGCGGAGAAAAGCTCGGGCGCACGCTCGGCTATCCCACCGCCAACATGATGCTTTCGCCGGACATCCATCTTGCCCACGGAATCTATGCCGTTCGGATGAAGCGCGCGGACGGCTCCTTGCATGACGGCGTCGCAAGCTTCGGGCGACGTCCGACCGTCACCAAAGACGGTGCGCCGCTGCTCGAGACATTCCTTTTCGACTTTTCCGGCGACCTTTACGGCGAGATTTGCCAAGTCGGCTTCTTCGCCCGGCTGCGCGGTGAGGAAAAATTCGACAGTCTCGACGCGCTGACCGCGCAGATGAAGCGCGATGAGGCAGAGGCGCGCGCCGTGATGGAAAAGGCACAGCCCGTGGGCGAACTCGACGCGGCGCTCCACTTCGCCGCGCTCTGAACATTTGTTTACTTGTGAAGGTGCCTCATAGCGGGCATGGGCGGTCATGCGCGTGACGAGGAGATCATAATGTCAAAATTTGCAGTTGCCGGTCTGGTTCTTTCCGTCTCGACGATGTTGGCGACGCCCTCTCTCGCGCAATCGGGCTGGTTCTCCGGCGACTGGAGCCTGACGCTCGGCGTCGCGGCGATCTCGCTTCCCGAATATGAAGGCGACGACAAGTATCGTTTCGTCGCCCAGCCGATCGTCTCCTTCGGCCGGCAGGGCACCGAACGGCGTTTTTCCTCGCGCAACGACAATATTTCGATCGGCCTGATCGACACCGGCACCTTCCGCGCCGGTCCGACCGGCAAGTTGGTATTCGAGCGCGATGGCGGAGATTCGGACGACCTCGTCGGACTCGACCCGATACGCTTCGGTGCGGAACTTGGCGGTTTCGCGGAAGTCTATCCGACCGACTGGCTGCGTGTGCGCGGCGAGGTGCGCCACGGCATTCGCTCGCATGACGGCATCATCGCCGACCTTTCCGCCGACGCCTTCATGAACGTTTCGCCCACCGTCCAGATCTCGGCGGGCCCGCGTGTCTCAATGGCGTCGAGCGACTATTTCGACGCCTATTATGGCGTCTCGGCAGCCGAGTCGCTCGCCTCGGGCCTGACGCCCTACACGCCCGACGGCGGCTTCCGCTCGGTCGGCGTCGGCGCGGCGATCAGATGGGATGTGACCGACACGATAGAGACCAGCCTTTTCGGCGAATATTCGCGTCTCGTGGGACCGGCGGCGGATTCGAGCCTCGTACGTGAGCGCGGCGACGAGAACCAGTTCCTGATCGGCGTTTCGGCGACCTATCGCTTCGACTTCTCGCTATAGGATCATCGCGATCGAAGGCTAAGACGTCCTTCGAAATGCTGGAAGTCGCGATCATTGCGGAGAAGCTCGCGTCCACTCTCGATACAGAACGTCCCGATGATGACATCGATGGTCTTGCGAACGAGCATCATCACAGGAAAGTCCTTTATTCCCGTCCAAGCCTCCGCTAAAAGCGCGGTCGATGTCTGACTTGCTGACCATGATCGCGCGGACGATACGAATTATTGGCCCGGCTGTCCGGGTGGCCTGATGGCTGCCGGACGGTCCGGGTTGCTGCCGTTTGCCGCGCCGCCAGTTTGCGCGCGCTCCCCCTACCGACATTGATTGACGCGCGAACCTTGCCGTTCGCCACAGGGCCATGACGATGACCGACGCTGCCGAGAAGATCGACTATTCGAAAACGCTTTATCTGCCGCAGACGGAGTTTCCGATGCGCGCGGGCCTGCCCGACAAGGAGCCGCAGATCGTGGCCCGCTGGCAGGAGATGGGCCTCTACAAGAAGCTGCGCGAAGAGGCTGAGGGCCGTCCGCTCTTCGTGCTTCATGACGGCCCGCCCTATGCCAATGGCAACATCCATATCGGCCATGCGCTCAACAAGATCCTGAAGGACGTCATCACGCGCTCCTTCCAGATGCGCGGCTACGATTCCAACTATGTTCCCGGCTGGGACTGCCACGGCCTGCCGATCGAATGGAAGATTGAGGAGCAGTATCGCGCCAAGGGTCTCGACAAGGACCAGGTGCCGGTCAACGAGTTCCGCAAGGAATGCCGCGAGTTCGCGCAAAAGTGGATCGACGTTCAGTCGGCAGAGTTCAAGCGCCTCGGCGTCGAAGGCGATTTCGACAATCCCTATACGACGATGAACTTCCACGCCGAGGCGCGGATCGCCGGAGAGCTGTTGAAGTTCGCCGAGTCCGGCCAGCTCTATCGCGGCTCGAAGCCGGTGATGTGGAGCGTGGTCGAGCGCACAGCGCTGGCGGAGGCCGAGGTCGAGTATCAGGATTACGAGTCCGACACGATCTGGGTGAAGTTCCCGGTGGCTCGTCGAGTGACCACGACAACTGGCTTAATGGGCGTAGCCGGTGAGGGGGAGATTGATGCGATCGCTAGGCAGGCGGTTCACCTCGCGAATGCGGCAGATGAACTGAACGGCGCACACGTCGTCATCTGGACGACCACCCCGTGGACGATCCCCGGCAACCGTGCGGTCGCCTACTCGCCGCGTATTTCCTACGGCCTCTACGAGGTCACCTCGGCCGAAAACGACTTCGGCCCCCAGCCGGGCGAGAAGCTGATCTTCGCCGACGCCCTGGCCGAGGAGTCGTTCGCCAAGGCCAAGCTCGGCTTCAACCGTTTGCGCGATGTTTCAGCCGAAGCCCTTGGTGCGATTCAGCTTTCGCACCCGCTCAAAGGTCTTGGCGGCGGCTACGACTTCGTCGTGCCGATGCTTCCTGGCGACCATGTCACCGACGACGCAGGCACCGGCTTCGTCCACACCGCGCCAGGCCACGGCCGCGAGGATTTCGACGCCTGGATGGATGGCGCGAAGGATCTGGAAGCGCGGGGCATCTCGTCCAAAATCCCGTTCACCGTCGACGACGCCGGCTTCTTCACCAAGGACGCGCCGGGCTTCGGGCCGGACCGCGAGGGCGGTGCGGCGCGTGTCATCGACGACAATGGCAAGAAGGGCGATGCCAACAAGGCCGTTATCGAAGCGCTGATCGGCGCGAACATGCTCTTCGCGCGCGGCCGGCTGAAGCACTCCTATCCGCATTCCTGGCGCTCCAAGAAGCCGGTGATCTTCCGCAACACGCCGCAATGGTTCGTCCATATGGACAAGGAACTGGGCGACGGCACCACGCTTCGCTCCCGCGCGCTGAATGCCATCGACGACACGCGTTTCGTCCCCGCCGCCGGCCAGACGCGCCTGCGTGCGATGATCGAGGACCGGCCCGACTGGGTGCTTTCCCGTCAAAGAGCGTGGGGCGTGCCGATTTGCGTCTTCGCCGACGAGAATGGCGAGGTGCTGATCGACGATGCGGTCAACCAGCGCATTCTCGATGCCTTCGAGGCCGAGGGCGCGGATGCATGGTTTGCGGAAGGTGCGCGCGAGCGTTTTCTCGGGTCGCGCGCCAACGAGTCGTGGACGATGGTCACCGACATTCTCGACGTCTGGTTCGATTCAGGCTCGACCCACACCTTCACGCTGGAGGACCGACCGGACCTGAAATGGCCGGCCGACGTCTACCTCGAAGGCTCCGACCAGCATCGCGGCTGGTTCCATTCCTCGCTTCTGGAAAGCTGCGGTACGCGCGGCCGCGCGCCCTACGACACCGTCGTCACGCATGGATTCACCATGGACGAAGACGGCCGCAAGATGTCGAAATCGTTGGGCAATACCGTCACGCCGCAGGACGTTATGTCAAAGTCCGGCGCCGACATCCTGCGCCTGTGGGTCATGACGACCGACTATTGGGAAGACCAGCGGCTCGGCAAGAACGTGCTGCAGACCAATATCGACGCCTACCGCAAGCTGCGCAACACGATCCGCTGGATGCTCGGCACGCTCGCCCATGACGAGGGCGAACAGGTCGCGTTCGCGGACATGCCGGAACTCGAGCGGCTGATGCTGCATCGCATGTCCGAACTCGACGAGGTGGTGCGCAAGGGCTACGACGCGTTCGATTTCAAACGCATCACCCGCGCGCTGATCGACTTCATGGTGGTCGAGCTCTCGGCCTTCTATTTCGACATCCGCAAGGACACGCTCTATTGCGACGCGCCGTCGAGCACCCGCCGCAAGGCGGCGATCGTGGTCGTGCGCAAGCTGTTTGACAATCTGGTGAAATGGCTCGCGCCGATGTTGCCCTTCACGTGCGAGGAAGCATGGCTCGAAAGGTACCCGGATGCCGTGTCGGTTCATCTCCAGCAGTTCGACGCGGTTCCCGTCGAGTGGCGTGACGCGGCGCTGGCGGAAAAGTGGCGCAAGGTGCGCCAGGTTCGCCGCGTCGTGACCGGCGCGCTCGAAATCGAACGCAAGAACAAGACGATCGGCTCCTCGCTTGAAGCGGCTCCGCTCGTCTACGTCGCCGACGCGGACCTGCTCGCTGCAATCGCCGACCGCGACATGGCGGAGATCTCGATCACCAGCGGCATCGAGATCGTCGAAGGTCCGGCGCCCGATGGCGCGTTCGTGTTGGACGACGTCAAAGGCGTCGGTGTCGTGTTCAAGCGGGCGTCCGGTGCGAAATGCGCGCGCTCCTGGCGCTTCACCGACGATGTCGGGTCCGACCCGGAATTCCCGGACGTGTCCGCGCGTGATGCGGCCGCGCTGCAGGAATTGCGCAGGCTCGGCCGCTTGGGTTGATGGCGGTGCGCCGCTGACGGCGAAGTGTGTTGGCAAGCGGCGTCGTGCCGTTGCGTGAAAAGGCGCGTCATGCGATACAGGCACCCCGAGATTGGACGCCTTGTTGTCGCCGCGTTTGCGGGCGAAGGCGCGCTCTGGGGCCAATAGTCAGTGACGGAAGAGGGTGCGATGAGCAATGCAAGACTGACGGCGAACCGGATGCTGCCGGCCGGACTGGCCATTGCTTCCGCCTTGACGCTCGCCGGTTGCATGGGGCCGACCTACGGCACCGGCACGCCCTCCGATCAGCAGCTTCTCGAAGACGTGACGGGTATCCTGTCGCTGCAGCCCGAACAGCGTGAGCCGATCAACTATCAGCCGCGCGGCGATCTCGTGCGCCCGGCGTCCACGGCCGTCCTGCCCCAGCCGCAGCAGAGCGCCTCGAGCGGCGAGGCATGGCCGGAATCGCCTGAGGCGCGGCTTGCCCGCGTTCGCCAGGAAGCGACGCTGAACCAGGACGACAATTCGTACAGCTCGGGCCTCACCGGCCCGCGCAGCGCCCCCAGCGTGGCCAACCTGGACAGGCACAAAGGCGTCGATTCGATGAGCGTCGATCGGGCCGCGCAGCGCGAGGAGTTCAACCGCCGCCTGGCTCTGTCACAGGCGCGAGACCCCAATCAGCGCAGGTTCCTGTCCGAGCCGCCGACGCAGTACCGCCAGCCCGCAGCCGGCGCACCGGTGGGCGATGTCGGCGAGGATGAGTGGCGCAAGGAACGCGCAGCCAAGCAGGCCCAGGGCAAGGTCACCTGGCGAGACATGATTCCCGGTCTTTGACCGGTCACAAGCGCTGCGACCTGAAGAAACTGCGCAGAAGTTCAGCGGATTTCCGCTCTGAAAAGCCCGAGTAAGTCTCGGGCGCGTGGTGACAGGTGGGTGCCGAAAAGAAGCGCGGCCCGTTGACGACGGCGCCGCCTTTTTCGTCTTCGGCGCCGAAATAGAGCCGGCGGATGCGCGCGAACGAGATGGCCGCCGCGCACATCGCGCAAGGCTCCAGCGTGACATAGAGATCGAGCCCGGTCAGGCGCTCCTGGCCGAGCGCCGCGCAGGCCTCGCGGATGACCAGCATTTCGGCGTGGGCGGTCGGGTCGTTGAGTTCGCGCGTACGGTTGCCGGCGCCGGCGACGATCTCGCCGTCGCGCACGATGACGGCGCCGACAGGCACCTCGCCGCGCGCGGCGGCGGCCTCGGCTTGCGCGAGGGCGAGGGCCATGAAGTCTGGCCGCGCCGATTGGGTCTGGTACTGAGACATTTCACTCGCAGAGCTGAAAACGCTCTGATAGTTACCCGCGCTGAAAGGCAAAGGCCACATGACCGACGACAATAAGAACAAGGGCCGCTCCGGCGACCGAACGGGCAACCGCAAGCCTTATGCGGGACGGGAAGGCGAGCGTCCGCAGGGCGCACGCGGCAAGCCGTTCGTCAAGCGCGAGGGCGCCGGAACCGGCGAGGATCGCCCGAAGCCGCGCTTCGATGGCGACAGGAAGCCTTTTTCCAAGCGCGAGGATGGCGAACGCAAGCCGTTCCAAAAACGCGACGGGGACCGCAAGCCTTACGCCCCCCGGGATGGCGAGAAGAAGCCGTTCGTGCGCCGCGAGGGCGACGACCGGAAGCCTTTTGCCAAGCGCGAGGATGGCGAGCGCAAGCCGTTCCAAAACCGCGACGGGGACCGCAAGCCTTACGCCCCCCGGGATGGCGAGAAGAAGCCGTTCGTGCGCCGCGAGGGCGACGACCGGAAGCCTTTTGCCAAGCGCGAGGATGGCGAACGCAAACCGTTCCAAAAACGCGACGGGGATCGCAAACCCTATGCCGCGCGTGATGGCGACAAAAGGCCGTTCGTGAAGCGCGACGGCGACCGCAAGCCCTTTCAGATGCGCGATGACGACCGTCGCCCGCAAGCCGAAAATGTGGCCGAGGCCGCGCGTGGCGAGGAGCGGATCGCCAAGCGTCTGGCGCGCGCCGGCGTCGCCTCCCGCCGCGATGCCGAGGACATGATCGCCGCAGGTCGGGTCTCCGTGAACGGCAAGGTGCTCGAGAGCCCTGCGCTGAACGTCACCGGCAAGGACCGCATCGAGATCGACGGCGCGCCGATCCCTGTGATTGAGCGCACCCGCCTTTTCCTGTTCCACAAGCCCTCCGGCGTCGTGACCACCAACAAGGACCCGGAAGGCCGGCAGACCGTCTTCGACGTGTTGCCAAAGGGGTTGCCGCGGCTTCTGACCGTCGGCCGTCTCGACATCAACACCGAGGGCCTGCTGCTGCTGACCAACGATGGCGGTCTGGCGCGCACGCTGGAACTGCCCTCGACGGGCTGGCTGCGCCGCTATCGCGTTCGCGTCCATGGCAAGGTCGAGCCTGAAAAGCTGGAAGCGCTGAAGGACGGCATCGCCGTCGACGGCGTGTTCTACGGTTCGATCGAGGCGGTGCTGGAGCGCGAACAGGGCACCAATGCCTGGATTTCCATCGGCTTGCGCGAAGGAAAGAACCGCGAGGTCAAGAACGTGATGGGCGCGCTCGGCCTCGAGGTCACGCGCCTGATCCGCGTCTCCTACGGACCGTTCCAGCTCGGCGAACTCGCCGAGGGCGAAATCCAGGAACTGCGGGGACGCCACCTGCGCGACCAACTCGGCGACAAGCTGATTGCCGAATCGGGCGCGGATTTCGACGCGCCCGTGATCAAGGAATTCTCCAACCAGCCAGTGGCGCAGCGCGTTAGCGAGGAAGAGGTGCGCAAGGCGGCCCCGCGCAAGCGCGACAAGGACGAGCGGCGCGAGGATGCGCTGGGGCGTCTGCAGACCTCCAGGCCCGGCGGGCGAGGCGGCCCGAAGGGAGCAGGCTTCAAGAGTGCCGGCGCCAAGGGCGCGGATGCAAGGGGCGGCAAGGGCGGCTTCGAGAAGAAGGCCGAGCCACAGCGCTCGCGCACCGCCAATGTCTGGATGGCGCCCGGCGCCAAGGCGCTCGGGCCGAAGAAAGCCGCCAGGCGCGCCGAGGAGACCGAGGGCAAGCGCTATGCCGGCAAGCCGCGCCCGCAAGGTGCGGACGGTCCGAAGGGACCACGCCGCGATGATCGGGGCGGACGTCCCGATGGCAATAAGCCGGCCGGTGGCCGTCCGGTTGGAAATCGCCGAGATCGCGAGCGATGAGGATCGTCGGCGGCGCGTTTCGCGGCCGGCCTCTTGCCACGCCGAAGACGGATGCGATCCGGCCGACGACCGACCGCGCACGCGAGGCCGTCTTCAACGTGATCGCGCATCGCTATGGCGAGCATCTCGACGGTGCGCGCGTGCTGGACCTTTTCGCCGGCACCGGGGCGCTCGGGCTCGAAGCCCTCTCGCGTGGTGCGTCCTATGGCGTCTTCATCGAGGAATCGGCGGAAGGGCGCGGACTGATCCGCACCAATGTCGAGGCGTTCGGCCTTTCGGGGCGAACAAAGATCTTCCGCCGCGACGCGACGGGGCTTGGCGATGCCGGTACGCTCCAGCCCTTCGACCTCGTCTTCGCCGATCCGCCCTACGGCAAGGGGCTCGGCGAGCGCGCACTGGCCTCGGCGCGCGACGGCGGCTGGCTGAAGCCCGGCGCGCTCTGTCTCGTCGAGGAAGCGGCGGCGACACCGTTCCAGCCGCCGGCCGGTTTCACGCTCGACGAGCGCCGCGACTATGGCGACACGACCATCGCCTTTTGCCTCGCTGCCTGATTTCGGCCTCTCTCGGTCTCCAGACATGACGAAGATTTAATCGGCGCGCCGGTTCTTCGCCGTGGGCGAACGCGCTATCTGTCGTCCAACGCATATCAAACCGAGGACAAGCGAATGCACCTGATGCCCGCCGCAATGGCGAGAGGTCTGGCAGGAACGGCGATCGGTCTCGCGCTCCTGTCGGGCGCAGCGTCCGCACAGGACCAGAACGCCGCTCCGGCCGAAAACCAGATTGTCGACTTCACGCTCGACAACGGGCTGGAAGTGGTGGTGATCCCCGATCGCCGCGCGCCCGTCGTCACCCACATGATGTGGTTCAAGGTTGGGTCCGCCGATGAGGAGCCGGGCAAGTCGGGCATTGCCCATTTCCTCGAGCATCTGATGTTCAAGGGCACGGACGATCACCCGCAGGGCGAGTTCTCCGCCCGCATCGCCGAGGTGGGCGGGCGCGAGAACGCCTTCACCTCCTATGACTACACCGCATACTACCAGCAGATCGCGCCCGAGCATCTGGAAACGATGATGGAGTTCGAGGGCGACCGGATGACAGGTCTTGTGCTGACGGACGCCGTGGTCGACCCCGAGCGGCAGGTGGTGATCGAGGAGCGCAACTCGCGCATCGAAACGCAGCCGAATTCGATCCTCGGCGAATCCGTCAACGCCACGCTCTACCAGAACCACGGCTACGGCGTGCCGATCATCGGCTGGATGCACGAGATCGAGAAGCTGAACCGGGCCGACGCGCTAGAGTTCTACCAGCGCTACTACGCGCCGAACAATGCGGTGCTGGTCGTCGCTGGCGACGTCGACGTCGAGGAGGTGCGGGAACTGGCGACCGAGTACTACGGCGCAATCCCGTCGAACCCGGAACTGGGCCCGCGCACGCGCACCGAGGAGCCGCCCCAGCGCACCGCTCGCACGGTGACCTATCGCGACGAGCGCGTGACGGTTCCGGGCTATTCCAAGTCCTGGGTCGTGCCGTCCTATACGACCGCCGAGGACGGCGAGGCAGAGGCGCTTGACCTTCTCGCCGAAATCCTTGGCGGAGGCATTCGCTCGCGCCTTTACCAGTCTCTGGTGGTGGAGCAGGGCATCGCGTCGTCGGCCGGCGCCTATTTCCGCGGCACCTCGCTCGATGCGACCGTGTTCGGCGTCTACGGTGCGCCGCGCGGCGAGGCGACGCTGCAGGATGTCGAGCGCGCCGCCGATGCCGAGATCGAGAAGATCGCCGAGGACGGCGTGACCGCCGAGGAACTGGAGGCGGCGAAGAACCGCTATCTGCGCTCCATCATCTTTGCGCGCGACGACCAGTCGGGCATGGCGAACCTCTACGGCTCGGCGCTGACGACGGGTTCGACCGTGGCGGACGTGGAGGCTTGGCCAGAGCGCATCCGCGCGGTCGAGGCCGATGCCATCAAGGCCGCCGCCGCACGCTATCTCGACCAGAACCGCTCGGTGACGGGCTATCTTCTGCCGCAAGAGGAGGGCCGCTCGTGAGCTTCCCGTTCAAGGCATCGACTTTTACCACGGCGCTGGCGAAGGCCGTCGGCGCGACGGCGCTGGCCCTGACCATCGCATGGCCGGCTTCGGCCGCCGTCGACATCCAGCAAGTGCGCTCGGATTCGGGCGTCACGGCATGGCTCGTCGAGGACTACACGATCCCCATGATCGCCATCAACTTCGCCTTCGAGGGCGGATCGATCCAGGACCCGGACGGCAAGGGCGGCCTCGTCAATCTGATGAGCGCGCTCTTCGACGAAGGGGCGGGCGATCTGGAATCGAACGAATTCCAGGAGGCGCTCGACAATGCCGGCGCCGAAATGTCGTTCGAGGCCTCGACGGATGCGCTCTACGGCTCCATGCGCCTTCTGTCCGACAACAAAGACGAGGCGCTCGACCTTCTGGCGCTGGCGGTCAACGAGCCGCGCTTCGATGAGAACCCGGTCGAGCGCATGCGCCAGCAGATCCTGACCGGCATTCGCGCCAATTCGCGCGATCCGCAACGCCAGGGCATGCGGCAGTTCGCACGCGCGCTCTACGGCGCCCACCCCTACGCGCAGGAGCGGGAGGGTACGGAAGAGACGATCACGACGGTAACGCCGGATGATCTGCGCGCGGCTCATGGCGACCTTCTGGCGAAGTCGAACCTCCACGTCGCTGTCGTCGGCGCGATCGACGCGGAGACGCTGAAGGCCGATCTCGACCGCATTTTCGGCGGCCTGCCCGACGAGGCGGACCTGAAGGGTATCGACCATGTCGAGCCGAAGCTCGGGCAGGAAGTGCTCTACGAATACGCCCTGCCGCAAAGCTCTCTGCAACTCGTCTATCCGGGCATCGAGCGCGACGATCCGGAATTCTTCGCCGCCTATCTGATGAACCACATTCTCGGCGGCGGCACCTTCTCCTCGCGCCTTTTCAACGAGGTGCGCGAAGTGCGCGGCCTGACCTACGGCATCGGCTCGTATTTGCAGAACCGCGAGCTCTCCAACGCCATGGCAATCTCGACCTCGACGCGTGCCGACCAGGTCACGGAAGCGCTCGACGTGATCAAGAGTGAGGTTGAAAAGTTCATCGCCGAGGGACCGACCGAGGAGGAACTGGCCAAGGCCAAGACCTACGTCGTCGGCGCCTATGCGATCAACAATCTGGACTCCTCCGCCTCGATCGCACGCACGCTTCTCGAACTGCAGCGAGACGATCTGGGCATCGACTATATCGAAACGCGCGTCGCCGACATCGAATCGGTAACGCTTGACCAGGTAAGAGCTTCGGCGCAACGCTTGCTCACCGCCGAGCCGTCGCTGCTGGTGATCGGTCCGCAGGCAAAGGAAACCGACACCGGTGACGGCGCGGCGGCTGGCGAGGAAAAGACCGACACGTCGAACTGAGACCTGCCATGAACGCGCCCGTGCCGACCCTGATCGAGAACGAGACGGCCCGGCCCGCAGCGCCAGGCGGACCGACATTCGCGCTGGCGCTGGGCGGCGGCGGCGCGCGTGGTCTTGCGCATATCCATATCATCGAGACGCTGGACGAACTGGGTATCCGCCCGACCATGATCGCCGGCTCGTCCATCGGCGCCATCATGGGCGCCGGCATGGCGGCGGGGATGAAGGGAACGGAGATTCGCGAGTATGGCCGCGCGGTGCTCGGCAGACGCGCGGAGGTGGCGAGCCGGCTCTGGCGCTCACGCCCGCACTCGCTGGCCGAAATGCTGGAAGGCGGGATCAGGCTCGGTCAGTTCAATCTCGAACGCATCCTGCGCTCCTTCCTGCCGGCGGAAATCCCCGAGACGTTCGAGCAGTTGCAGATTCCGCTGAAGGTGACGGGGACGGATTTCTTCGCCCATGACCTCGCCGTGCTCGACACAGGCGATCTGCGCTCCGCGCTCGCCGCCTCGGCGGCCCTGCCGGCGGTGTTCCGGCCGGTGCGGCGCGAGGGCAGGCTTTTGATCGATGGCGGGTTCTACGATCCGGTGCCGTTCGACCTCGTGCAGGATGCGGCCGATATCGTGATCGCGGTCGACGTCGTCGGCTATCCGACGAAGGAGACGCCCAAGGGGCCGGATTCGATCGATCTTCTGTTCGGCACGAGCCAGATCATGATGCAGTCGATCATAGCACTCAACCTGACGCGCTGCCAGCCCCAGATACTCATCCGCCCGCCAGTATCGGAGTTCCGGGTGCTCGATTTCATGAAGATGGAACTGGTGATGGCGGCGACGGAATCGATCCGGGATGAGTTGAAACGGTCGATCGATGCGGCGGTGGAGGCTCGGGAAGGGAAGTAGGGTTTTTGCTGAAGTGACCCCCACCCTTTATCCCTCCCCACAAGGGGGAGGGAGTTCGTCGGCGTCGAGTTCCAGCCTTTGAGTTCAGCGACAGGCTGAAGGGGTGGGGGTCCTCTTCGCAAAAACCCTACTGCAATGTCGAGGCCTTGCCCGTCGAGAATGCCGAGTTCGCAGCGGGAGGCGGGGCAGGGATCGGCTCGCCTGCCATCATGCGCGGCCCGATGCCGCGGACGGTGCGGAAGGCAAGGATGACGGCTGCGATGCCGAAGAAGACGGCTCCGAGCGCCCAGCCCGCGATGACGCCCTTTGAGCCCCAATATTGCGCACCGAGCCAGACGAACGGGATGACGCCAAGCGTCGAGCGGCCCCAGTTGAGGACGGTCGAATAGGTCGGGTAGCCGAGATTGTTGAAGGCGGCGTTGGCGACGAAGAGCGCGCCGTTGAACAGAAACGAGCCGGCGGCGAAGAGGCAGAAGAAGACGACGAGGTCGCGCGCCTCGCCGGTCGCGCCGAAAAGGCTGGCGATCGGGCCGGCGAAGATGGCAAGCAGCGCCCAGACGGCGAGGACATACAACGTCGTGAACAGAAGTGCATCGCGCAGCGCATCGTTGAGCCGGTCGTAACGGCGCGCACCGTAGTTCTGCCCAAGGATGGGACCGATCGCGCCCGAAAGGGCAAAGATGACGCCGAAGGCGACCGGCAGAAGGCGGCCGATGATCGCCCATCCGGCCACCGCCTCGTCGCCGAAAGCGGCCATTTCGACAGTGACATAGGCATTGCCGACGGGCGTCGCGATTTGGGTCAGCAGCGCGGGCACGCCGATGCCGAAGAAGGGGCGCAGCGCCGCCTTGAAGCCGGCAAGGTCCGGCAGCTTCATCAGCCGGTGGATTTTGTGGGCGCCGTAAAGGCCGACGGCGAGAAGGATCGCGCGCGAGATGACGGTCGAGATCGCCGCACCTTCAAGGCCAAGCCCGAAGCCGAAGATGAAGATGGGATCGAGGATCGCGGCCGCGATGCCGCCGGCGAGCGTGACATACATCGCGCGCCGGGCATCGCCGACGCCGCGCATGATGCCGGTCGTCGCCATGCCGACGGCGACCATGGGCATCGAGGGGATGACGATCTGTAGAAAGCGCGTCGCCATCTCCTGCGTTTCGCCCCGTGCGCCCAAGAACCCGACGAGCTGGTGCAGGAAGGGCCACGTCGCGGCGGCGATGAGGATGGTGGTGGCGGCCATGTAGAGGACCGACGCGCCGCCCATGCGCGCGGCCTCCTCACGGTCGCCGCGCCCCAGCGCGCGGGAGACCAGAGCCGAGGTCGCTATCGTGAAGCCGATCGCGACGGAGATGGTGAAGAACATCAGCGTCGATGCGAAGCCGATGGCCGCGGCGAGCTCCTGGACGCCGAGCATCGAGATGTAGAAAAGGTTGAGCGCGTCGACGAGGAAGACGGCGATGAGCCCCACCGAGCCCGTCGCCGTCATCGTTACGACATGGCGCATGGTCGAGCCGGTGACGAACTTGCCCTGCTCGGTCGAAGGCCGTGCGGCGGGAGCGGTTTCGTCGGCCGGCCCGGTCGTCAATGCGCGAAGACCTTGTCCATGGACTTGAAGCCCTTGAACTCGAGCGCGTTGCCCGAGGGATCGCAGATGAAGAGCGTTGCCTGTTCGCCCGGCTCGCCTTTGAAGCGCACCTGCGGCTTCTCGATCCAATTGATGTCGGCATTAGCTTCGAGACGTTCTGCAAGTGCGGTCCAGTCGGCCATTTCGAGGACGACGCCGAAATGCGGGATCGGCACGACGATGCCGCCGACCTGGCCGTCGCGCGCCGCCTCCTGGATGCCGGGGCGCAGATGCGCCGACATCTGGTGGCCGTAGAGGTCGAAATCGACCCATGTGTCGGAGGAGCGGCCGATGGCGCAGCCGAGCACGTCGGCATAGAAGGCGCGCGTCTCTTCGAGATCGCGAACCGGGAAGGCGAGGTGGAAAGGCGTCACGTCGATTGTCCTTGCATGTTTTCGTCTGCTGCGCCGAGCCGCCGCAAGGCGCCCGAACGCGGCTCAGCCATTGCACATGTCGGGCGCGAACAATAGATGGGGCGGATACGTCGCCCGCCAATGCCGTTTGACCAATCAGGACATTTCCATGAGCCAGATCGAGACCGCCAGGCTGCAAGACCTCGTCGCATCGCTGGTCGAGGCGGCAAAGCGCGCCGGCGCCGACGCGGCGGATGCGGTGGCGGTGCGCTCGCGCTCGGCCGACGTCACCGTGCGGCTGGGCAAGGTGGAGGGCACTGAAGCCGCCGAAAGTGACGACATTTCGCTGCGCGTCTTCATCGGCAGGCGCGTGGCGAGCGTATCGGCGGCAGCCGGCGCGAATGCGGACGAACTCGCCGCCCGCGCGGTGGCGATGGCGAAGGTTTCGCCGGAAGACCCCGTCCAGGGCCTGGCCGACGGGAACCGGCTGGCGCGCACGATCCGCGACCTCGACCTGTTCGACCCGACCGAAGTCGACGCGGCGCGCATGCGCGAGGACGCTCTTGCGATGGAAGACGCCGCGCGCGCGGTGACGGGCGTGACGAATTCCGGCGGCGCTTCGGCGAGCGCGGGCATGGGCGGCCTGGTGCTGGCCACGTCCGAGGGCTTTCTCGGCCAGTACATGGCGACGCGTTTCGGCCGCTCGGTGAGCGTGATCGCCGGCGAGGGCACCGGCATGGAACGCGACTACGACTTTTCCTCGCGCCTGCATTTCGCCGACCTAGAAGCGCCGGAAGCGATCGGACAGCGCGCGGGCGAACGGGCGGTACGACGGTTGGGCGCGACGAAGGCCAGGACCGGCCCGGTCGACGTGATCTTCGATCCGCGCGTTGCGCGCGGCATCGCCGGCCATCTGGCCGGTGCGATCAACGGCGCGTCCGTGGCGCGCAGGACGAGCTTCCTGCGCGATCGGATGGGCGAGAAGATCGCCTCGGCCGCGATCACCGTGACGGATGACCCGTTGCGCGTTCGCGGGCCTTCCTCTCGGCCTTTCGATGGCGAGGGCGTGGAAGGCGAAGTGCTGACCATGGTGGACCAGGGCGTGCTCAGGCACTGGCTCCTGTCCACTTCGGCAGCGCGAGAACTGGGGCTCGTCACCAATGGCCGCGGCTCGCGGGCCGGCACGTCGGTCAATCCGACCTCGACCAATTTTGCCATCGAGCCGGGAGCGGCGTCACCGCAGGACCTGATCTCGGGGCTGAAGCGCGGCTTCTACGTCACCGAGGTATTCGGGCAGGGCGTCAACATGGTGACGGGCGAATACAGCCGCGGCGCGTCCGGCTTCTGGATCGAGAACGGCGAACTGACCCATCCGGTCTCCGAAGTGACCATCGCCTCGAATTTGAAGACCATGTTCCTGGCGATGGTCCCGGCAAATGATGTCGATCGCAATTTCGGTACTGCGGCCCCCACGCTCCTGATCGAAGGAATGACGCTTGCTGGCGAATGACGATGCAGCCGAACTGGTGCTGATCCGCGAGGCCGCGCGCGAGGCGGGGCGCATCGCCATGCGCTATTTTGGCAAGACGCCGGACGTGTGGATGAAGACCGGGCAGTCGCCCGTCTCCGAGGCCGACATCGCGGTTGACCGTTTTCTCAAGGCCGAACTGCTGGCCGCGCGGCCCGGCTATGGCTGGCTTTCGGAAGAAACGGTCGCCGATACGTCGCGGCTCTCCGCCAAACGCACCTTCGTTGTCGATCCGATAGACGGCACGCGCGCCTTCATCGGCGGGCAGGACATGTGGTGCGTCTCGATCGCGGTGGTTGAGGATGGTCGCCCGATCGCCGGCGTGCTGGACGCGCCGGTGAAGGAGCAGGTCTTCGAGGCGACGCGCGACGGCCCGGCACTGAGGGACGGTGTCGCCATCAAGGTGCGCGAGGCGGGCGACGTGCCGATCGTCGCAGGCCCGAAGACGATGACGAAGACGCTCCTGCCGGGCATCGGCCAGACGGTGAAGGTGCCCTACATCCCCTCGCTCGCCTATCGCATCGCCATGGTGGCCGATGGCGAGATCGACGCGACGTTCGTCAAGCCCAACGCGCATGACTGGGATCTGGCGGCGGCCGATCTGATCCTGCGCCAGTCCGGCGGCGAGGTGCTGACGCCCCAGGGCGTCGCGCCGCTTTACGCCGGCACCAGCCCGCGCCACGGCTCGCTCGTCGCCGGGTCGGGCGCGCTTCTGGCCGCCATGGTCGAGCAGGCTCGCAATCCCGACTGGTCGCAGGGCTGGTAGCGGACTGACAGGTTTCAAAATCCGGCGAACTGATCTAAGCATTGCGCGCCGGGTGCTTCGCGCATCCGAACCCTTTTCACGGAAAAGCAGAAGCGATCGTCCGATGGCCGAAAACAACGCCGAAAAGCAACTCCTTCACCTCGTGTTCGGAGGCGAGCTGACCTCGCTCCAGGGCCTGCAGTTCAAGGATCTCTCGAGCCTTGATGTCGTCGGGATCTTCCCCGACTACAAATCCGCCGAGGCCGCATGGCGCGCCAAGGCGCAGGAAACCGTGGACAACGCACAGATGCGCTACTTCATCGTGCATCTGCATCGCCTGCTCGAGCCGCAGAGCTGATCTGTCCGACGGATGGGGAAGAATACCATCAGCAATGCCGACAGGATCGCGGCGCGCGCAACTCAGCGCCGCCGCCCGCTGAAAGCGGCATGGCAAAGACTGCGCGGGCCGCTGGCCGAGACGCCGGCCGCCAAGAACGCGCTTGCCGCGGGGATCGTCGCATTGATGCGCGCGATCAAAGCGACCAATCCGCTTGCAACCGGTTCGGACGATCCGCTCGCCGTCATCGGGCCGAAGGAGCCGGTGATCCTCGCGCTGTGGCACGGCCAGCATCTGCTCGCGCCGGCCTATCTGCCGCGCGAATTGCGGTTCACGGCGCTGTTCTCGAAAAGCCGCGACGCCGAATTGAACGCGCTCGTCGCCGAACGTCTCGGGTTCGGCATCGTGCGCGGCTCGGGCGGACGCGAGGGACATGACATTGGCAAGGGCGGCGCGCGGGCGCTGATTCTGCTGAAACGCGTGCTCGACGCCGGGCGCAATGTCGCGATGATCGCCGACATTCCGCACGGCACGCCGCGCGATGCTGGGCTCGGCATCGTCACCCTGGCGCGGATTTCCGGCCGACCGATCGTTCCCGCGGCGCTCGCGACCAGCCGCCGCAAGGTGCTGGAGAAGAGCTGGGACAAGACCGCCATCAACCTGCCCTTCGGCCGGGCGGCGATCGTTATCGGCGACGCCATAACCGTGCCCGCGAGTGCCGACGACGTGGCGATGGAAGATGCGCGTCGCGCTGTAACCGCCGGGCTCGACCGTGTGACGGCGAAGGCCTACGGCCTTGTGGGGGCGGCGGCATGAGCGAACGCTGGGCGCGAGCGCTTCTGACGACCTACCGGCTGGCCGGCGCGGCGGCCTACCCGCTGATCGGCGGCTATGTCGCCTATCGCGCCAGCCGCGGCAAGGAAGACCGTAAGCGCCGGCGCGAGCGCTATGGCGTGACGCAGGTTCCGCGCCCGGACGGCCCGCTTGTCTGGGTCCATGCGGCAAGCGTCGGCGAGACGCTGGCGGTGGTGCCGCTGGTCAAGAGGATCGTCGCCGACGGCATCCATGTCGTCCTGACGACCGGCACGGTCACCTCGGCGGGCGTGGCCGACGAGCGCCTGGGCGAGGCGATCATCCATCAATATGTGCCGCTCGACCTGAAACCGGCCATCGACCGGTTTCTCGACCATTGGCAGCCTGACCTTGCCATCATCGCCGAATCCGAAATCTGGCCGATGACGATTCTCGAACTTGGGGCGCGGCGCGTGCCGCAGGTTCTCGTCAATGGACGGCTTTCCGACCGCTCCTTCGCCCGCTGGAGCAAGCGCTCGCACCTGGCCGAGGCGCTGTTCGAGAACCTTGCCCACGTCGTCGCGCAGTCCGAAACCGACGGCGAGCGTTTCCTCGCCCTCGGCGCACGGCCGGTGACCGTATCGGGCAACCTGAAGGTCGACACCGTGCCGCCGCCCGCCGACCTCGCCGCACTGCAGGCGCTGAAGGGCGCGGTCAGCGCGCGTCCGACCTGGGCCGCCGTCTCGACCCATGAGGGCGAGGAGGAGATCGCGGCCAACGTCCATCTGGCGCTGAAGAAGCGGCACCGCTCCGTCGCGACCATCATCGTTCCGCGCCACCCCGACCGCGCCGACGCGGTCGCCGAACTGTGCGCCGCCAAGGGGCTGAAGGTCGCGCGGCGCTCGAAGAACGAGGCGATCGCGCCCGACACGGACATCTATCTGGGCGACACGATCGGCGAAATGGGGCTCTATCTACGCCTGACCGAGATCGCGTTCGTCGGCCGTTCGCTGACGGGCGAGGGCGGGCAGAACCCGCTCGAACCGGCGATGCTGGACACGGCGGTGCTGTCGGGCAAGAACGTGCAGAACTTCCGCGATGCCTATCAGACACTGACGCAGGCAGGCGCCGCGAAATTCGTGCGTGACGAAGCGATGCTGGCGGGCGCCGTGAACTATCTCCTGACCAACGATGCGGCGCGCGGCGAGATGATCCGCGCGGGCGCCAATGCCGTTGCAGACATGCGCGGCGCCCTGTCGAAGACGCTGGCTGCGCTCGATCCCTTCATCACGCCGCTCGTCGTCAAGGCGCGCCTGACGAACGGCGCGCGGTCGAACGGCAAGGGCTGAACGGTGAGCGAGGCGCCTCCCTTCTGGTGGCAGAACCCCGACTGGCGCGCCTGGTCGCTATGGCCGCTGTCGATGCTCTATGGGCTCGCGGCGCGCCATCGGCTGCAGACTGCGCCGCGCAAGAAGATCGACGTTCCTGTGCTGTGCATCGGCAACCTGACGGTTGGCGGCACCGGCAAGACGCCGGTCGCGATCGCGTTTGCCCGGCAGGCCAAGGAGATGCGGCTGAAGCCTGGCTTCCTGTCGCGTGGCCATGGTGGCTCGGTTTCCGGCGCGCATCTCGTCAATCTGCATCATGACGGCGCGCGCTATGTCGGCGACGAGCCGCTGCTCCTGGCCGCTCACGCGCCGGTCGCGGTTTCGGCCAACCGGGCCGAGGGCGTGAAGTTGCTGCTCGGCGAGGGCTGCGACTTCGTCATCATGGATGACGGCTTCCAGAGCGCGCAGATCCATATCGACTACGCGCTGGTGGTCGTCGACGCCGAACGCGGCATCGGCAATGGCCACACGATCCCGGGCGGGCCGATGCGCGCCTCGCTTGTCGATCAGATGCGCCATCTGACGGCTCTGCTCGAAATGGGCGAGGGCAACGCGGCATCGACCGTCGTGCGTCATGCCGCCCGCGCCGGCCGGCCGGTCTATCGCGCGAAGACCCGTCCTCTGCCGCTGGAGACGATCCGCGGCAAGCGCTGCCTCGCCTTCGCCGGCATCGGCAATCCGGACAAGTTCTATCGCACGGTGCGCGCGCTCGGCGGCGAGGTTGTCGTGACCCGCAGCTTCGCCGACCATCACTTCTACAGCGCCGACGAGGCGCGGGACTTGATGCAGGATGCTGCAAGGGACGGTTTGGTGCTGGTGACGACGGCCAAGGACGCGATCCGCCTCGCGCATGGCTCGAAGGCGCTGGAGGAGCTGCATCATCGTGCAGAAGTGGTGGAGATCGATGTTGCCTTCGAGACGGACGTCACGCCCGGCGCGGTTATAGGCGAGACTTTGAAGGCCTGGCGCAGGCGGCGGCTGGAGAGTTAGTCCTTCGCCCGCGTCCGCAAATCCGGGTTCTCCTGCAACTCGCGGTTCAGCGAGATTTCGGCGTTCGCATAGGGCTCCTGCCGCGCGACGCTCCAGTATTTGAGCTCGTCGAGCGGGATCGACTCGCCTGTCACCGCGCAGCGCACGAACGATCCCGGCGTCATCACCTGGAAATCGCCGTCGAGATAACGGATGCGGGCTTCCTTGCCGCCGGGGCCTTCGAAACGGTTCATGGAGACTGCCTTCTGGTCCCGGAGGTTCCGCCACAAATGCGGGCGAAGGTCAAGCGCCCGGTTGCGGATAGCTGCACCTAGCGACGCCCGAAAAGCCGCTCGATGTCGGCGAGCTTCAGTTCGACATAGGTCGGCCGGCCGTGATTGCAGGTGGCCGAACCGGGCGTCGCCTCCATCTGGCGCAAGAGCGCGTTCATCTCGTCGGGCTTCAGCCGCCGGCCCGAACGCACCGAACCGTGGCAGGCCATGGTGGCGGCGATGTGGTGGAGGCGGGCGGTGAGCGTTTCGACGGTGTCGTGCTCGGCGATCTCGTCGGCAAGGTCGCGGATGAGCCTTTGCACGTCCATCTCGCCCAGCATCGCCGGCGTCTCACGAACCGCGACCGCGCCCGGTCCGAAGCGCTCGATGGAAAGTCCAAAGCGCGCGAGCGTTTCGGCCTGCGCGGCAAGGCGTGTCGCATCTTCTTCCGAAAGGTCGACGATCTCCGGCAGGAGCAGCATCTGCGCGGCGAGCGGCTTGGAGTGAAGCGCGTTTTTCAGCGCCTCGTAGACGAGCCGTTCATGCGCCGCGTGCTGGTCGACGATGATGAGCGAACGGTCGGTCTGGGCGATGATGTAGTTCTCGTGGACCTGCGCACGGGCGGCGCCTAGCGGCTGGGCGAGCGCTTCCGGGGCGGGTTCCGACAGGCCCGCGCGGTGGTCTGCGGAGGCGATGGTATCGGCGAACACGCTCTGCGCCGCTTCTGCGAATCCGGTGTCGAGCGGGCGCTGGAACGAGGTGGCGGCGTCGAATGCGACTGGCGCATGGTGGCCATTGCCGATGCGCGGTGGCGGTGCGCGGAACATTTCGGCCATCGAGCTTGCGGCCGAGGTCGAAGCGCGGATGCCGGCGGCGGCGAGCGCCTGCCGGATCGCGCCGACCATCAGCCCGCGCACGAGCCCCGGATCACGGAAGCGGACGTCGGCCTTCGCGGGATGGACGTTGACGTCGACCAGCGCCGGCTCGATGTCGACGAAGAGGGCAGTCACCGCATGCCGGTCGCGTGGCAGGACGTCGGCATAGGCGCCGCGGATCGCGCCGGCGAGCATCTTGTCGCGCACCGGCCGGCCATTGACATAAACATATTGCTGGAGCGCGTTCGCCCGCGTGAAGGAGGGGATCGACGCATGGCCAGACAGCCTGACATCGGTACGCTCGGCGCGGATTTCGAGCGCATTGTCGGAAAAGTCGCGGCCTATCACCTGCGCGATGCGCTCGCGCTGGCCGGAGGCGTCGTCCGTGCATGCGGCCAGGTCGAGCGTCGTGCGGTCGGGTCCCGATAGCGTGAAGCGCACATGCGGGAAGGCGATGGCGATGCGCTTGACCATCTCGGAGATGGCGGCGGTCTCGGCGCGCTCGCTCTTCATGAATTTCAGCCGCGCGGGCGTGGCGAAGAAGAGATCGCGCACCTCGACCACCGTGCCCGGATTGGCCGCGGCAGGGCGGACGGGAAAGACGCGCCCGCCCTCGACGACGATCTCCGCGCCGTCTCCGGACCGGGCCCGCGAGCGGATCGTCAGCTTTGCAATCGATCCTATGGATGGCAGCGCCTCGCCGCGAAAGCCGAGCGAACGGATGTCGTGAATGTCGTCGGAAAGCTTCGACGTGCAGTGGCGTCCGATGGCAAGCGCAAGGTCGGCTGCGTCCATGCCCGAGCCGTCGTCGGTGACGCGGATCAGTTGCAGCCCGCCGCCGGCCGTCGCAATCTCGACACGGCGCGCGCCGGCGTCGAGGGCGTTCTCGACCAGCTCCTTCACCACGCTGGCAGGCCGTTCGATGACCTCGCCGGCGGCGATCTGGTTGACGATGGTTTCGGACAATTGGCGGATGGGCATGGGCGAAATCTAGCCGGAATTGGCAGGCCGCGCGAGGGCGCGGCGGCGCTTATGGACAGGTTCGGGTCGGTCGCGGCCCTTGGCGGGGCTTCCTGGATGCGCCTAGAGTGCGTGACGCAGGGAGAGGAGCCCGACATGCTGGATGAAGTGCACGGCAAAAGACGCGAGCGCGGCGGACGGGAGGCGCGGCGCGAGGCGCGCTCGGGCGGGCAGGCGGGGCCGGGCAGGCCCTATATCGTCCGCAACATCCCCACCTACGACATCCTCTCCGAGGAAAACCTTCTGCGCATCGAGGCGACGGCGGAGCGCATACTTGCCGAGATCGGCATCGAGTTCCGCGACGACGAAATTGCCCTTGCCCATTGGCGCAAGGCCGGCGCGAAAGTCGATGGCGTGCTCGTGCGGTTCGAGCCGGGAATGCTGCGCGAAATCCTGAAATCCGCCCCGGCCGAATTTACGCAGCACGCGCGCAATCCGGCAAATTCGGTGCGCATCGGCGGCCGGAACGTCGTCTTCTCGCCCGCCTATGGCTCGCCCTTCGTCATGGATATCGAGCGCGGACGGCGCTACGGCACGCTGGAGGATTTCGAGAATTTCATCAAGCTGGCGCAGGCCTCGCCCTGGCTGCACCATTCGGGCGGCACGATCTGCGAGCCGGTCGACGTACCGGTGAACAAGCGCCATCTCGACATGGTCTACGCTCATGTCCGCTATTCCGACCGGCCGTTCATGGGCTCGGTGACGGCCGAACACCGGGCGGAAGATTCGATCGAGATGGCGCGCCTCGTCTTTGGCCGCGACTTCGTCGACCGGAACTGCGTCATCCTCGGCAACGTCAACGTCAACTCGCCCCTCGTCTGGGACGGCACGATGACGAACGCGCTGCGCGCCTATGCCCGCGCCAACCAGGCGGCGGTGATCGTGCCCTTCATCCTGGGCGGCGCGATGGGGCCGGTGACCAATGCCGGCGCGATCGCGCAATCGCTGGCCGAAACCATGGCCGGCTGCGCGCTGACGCAGTTGGAGCGGCCCGGCGCGCCGGTCATCTTCGGCAATTTCCTGTCGTCCATGTCGCTCAGGTCCGGCTCGCCGACTTTCGGCACGCCCGAGCCGGCGATCGGCTCGATGGTGATCGGGCAACTGGCGCGAAGGCTCAACCTGCCGCTCAGATGCTCCGGCAATTTCACCACCGCGAAACTGCCGGACGGCCAGGCGATGAATGAGGGCACCATGTCGATGCTCGCCGCCGTCCATTGCGGCGCGAACTTCATCCTGCACTCGGCCGGCTTTCTCGACGGGCTCCTGTCGATGTCCTACGAGAAATTCGTGATGGACGCCGATTTCTGCGGCGCGCTTCACACCTATCTCGACGGCGTCGTGGTCGACGACAACCAGCTCGCCTTCGACGCCTTCGCCGAGGTCGGGCCGGGCAGCCATTTCTTCGGCTGCGCGCACACGATGGCGAATTACGAGACGGCATTCTGGGATTCGAGCCTCGCCGACAACGAGGCCTTCGAGAAATGGGAAGACGCCGGCGGCGAGGACGCCATGGACCGCGCCAACCGGCTGTGGAAGAAGCAGCTCGCCGACTACGTCGCCCCGCCGCTCGATATCGCGATCGATGACGGCCTCAAGGACTTTATCGCGCGGCGCAAGGCGGCGAACGATGATGCGTGGTACTAGCAACTGATCCGCGGGCCGGCGACCGGTCTTCTACCGCGGCGCCAGCGTTTCCAGCTCCTCCGCCCGGTCTCGGGTGAGCGCGAACATGCACACATTGCCCTCGATTGCCGCGATCGTGCCTTCACCGGATCGGTAATAGCCGCAGCTTGCGTCGCGATAGGCGATCCAGGCGCGCTGGACGTCACGGAACTGCGTGCGACGCGCGCCTTCCAGCGGTTCGATGGCGGTGCGGTAGGCGGCATTGAGCCGTGCATCCCATTCTTCATAGAGTTCGCCGACGCACATGACGATGCCGGTGGTGGTGCCTTCGTCGGCGCAGCGTTGGTAGTCGCCCTCGTACCAGTCCGATGCGAAAGCCGGCACGGCTGAAAGGAGGGCGGAAATTGCAATGGCGATGGCGCGCATGGACTTGCTCCGTTGGTCTGGAGCGTCGAACAATGCGATGCCCGCATACGCATCGCAAGCGAGACCCGATGTCCAACGATCCGCTGCTCCAGCCCTTCGCCCTCAAGCACCTGACCTTCAAGAACCGCGTGATGTCGACCTCGCACGAACCGGCCTATTCCGAGGACGGAATGCCGAAAGAGCGCTACCGGCTCTATCACGCGGAAAAGGCGAAGGGCGGCATGGCGCTGACGATGACGGCCGGTTCCGCGCTCGTCTCGCGCGATAGTCCCGCCGCGTTCGGCAATCTGGAAGCCTATCGCGACGAGATCGTGCCGTGGATGCGCGAACTGACCGATGCCTGCCACGAGCATGACTGCAAGGTGATGATCCAGTTGACGCATCTGGGCCGACGGACAGGGTGGAACCGGGCCGACTGGCTGCCGGTCCTGTCGGCCTCGCCGGTGCGCGAGGCGGCGCACCGGGCCTTTCCGAAGGAGGTCGAAGAGTGGGACATCGACCGCATCGTCGCCGATTATGCGTCGGCCGCAGAGCGCATGAAGGCGGCCGGGCTCGACGGCATCGAGCTCGAGGCCTACGGCCATCTGATGGACGGCTTCTGGTCGCCCGCGACCAACCGGCGCGATGACATCTATGGAGGATCGCTGGAAAACCGGATGCGGTTCTCGATGCGGGTGTTGGATGAGGTGCGCGCGGCAGTCGGGCCGGATTTCGTCGTCGGCATCCGTATGGTGGCGGACGAGGATTTGGAAGCCGGGCTCTCCCGCGCTCAAGGCGTGGAGATCGCGCAAATTCTGGCGCGGTCGGGCAAGGTCGATTTCCTCAACATCATCCGCGGCCATATCGACACCGATGCGGCCCTCGTGGACGTCATCCCGGTAACGGGGATGCGCTCGGCGCCGCATCTGGATTTCGCCGGCGAGGTGCGGGCCGCGACGAAGTTCCCGGTCTTCCATGCCGCGCGCATTTCCGACGTCGCGACCGCGCGGCATGCGATCGCCGATGGCAAGCTCGACATGGTCGGCATGACGCGCGCTCATATCGCCGAGCCGCATATCGTCGCGAAGGTGAAGGCCGGCGCGGAGCATCGCATCCGCCCTTGCGTCGGCGCGACCTACTGCCTCGACCGTATTTATGAAGGCGGCGGAGCGCTGTGCATCCACAATGCCGCGACGGGCCGCGAGGCGCAGATCCCGCATGTGATCGCGAAGACGGATGGCGCGCTGAAACATGTCGTCGTCGTTGGCGCGGGTCCGGGCGGTCTGGAGGCGGCACGGGTCGCGGCCGAGCGGGGGCACAAGGTGACGGTGCTCGAAGCCTCATCGAAGGCAGGGGGTCAAATCGGCCTTGCGGTGCAGAACCCGCGCCGCCGGGAACTCGTCGGCATCGTCGACTGGCGGCTGGCCGAACTCGACCACCTCGGCGTGACGGTGCGCTACGACTGCTGGGCCGAGGCGGGGGACGTACAGGAACTGGCGCCCGACGTCGTGGTGATCGCGACCGGGGGCCTTCCGCAGAACCCGCCGTTTGAAGCCGGCGACGAGCTCGTCGTGTCGAGCTGGGACATCCTGTCGGGCGCGGTGAAGCCGGCCGAAAACGTGCTTCTCTATGACGACAATGGCGGACATCAGGGCATGTCGGCGGCCGAGATGATCGGCAATGCCGGATCGAGGCTCGAACTCGTTTCGCCCGAGCGGCTATTCGCGCCCGAAATGGGCGGCATGAACCATGTCCCCTACATGCGCGCCTTCCACGAGCGCCATGTGCAGGTGACGATCAATACGCGGCTCGTTGCGGTCCGGCGTGAAGGCAACGGTCTGGTGGCGACGCTCGGCTCGGACTATGCGAAGGGCTGGTCGCAGGAACGGCGCGTCGACCAGGTGGTGGTCGAGCATGGAACGTCGGCGAACGACGAACTTTACCACGCGCTCAAGCCCCATTCGAAAAACGGCGGCGCGGTTGATTATGAAAGCCTCGTCGGCGGGCAGGGTGCGCTCTTTCCGCAGGTCAACGCGGCCGGCAGGTTCGATCTCTTTCGGATCGGCGACGCGGTCGCGGCGCGCAACATCCACGCGGCGATCTACGATGGAATCCGCTACGCGATCCGGTTGTAAATTCCCCAGCTTCGGCCGATCGGGCACAAAAACTGTTTCGCCAGCCGTCCAATGGCTCTAAGTTGCGCTCCAATTCCGCTTTTTTGGCAATCTGCAACTCCCGACGGTGACGAAATGAACATGGAAGTTAGGGCCAAGGACACGTCCGCGGCTTTCGCGTGGAACGATCCTTTTCTTCTCGACGATCAACTGACCGAAGACGAGCGGATGATCCGCGACACGGCCGCCGCATTCGCTGCCGACAAGCTCGCGCCGCGCGTGCAGGAGGCGTATCTGGAAGAAAAGACCGATCCCGCGATCTTCCGCGAGATGGGTGAGTCCGGCCTGCTGGGCGTCACGATCCCCGAGGAATATGGCGGCGTCGGCGCCGGCTACGTGGCCTATGGCCTCGTCGCCCGCGAGGTGGAGCGCATCGATTCGGGCTACCGCTCGATGATGAGCGTCCAGTCCTCGCTCGTCATGCACCCGATCTATGCCTACGGCTCGGAAGAGCAGCGCAGGAAGTACCTGCCCAAGCTGGCCTCGGGCGAATGGATCGGCTGCTTCGGCTTGACCGAGCCGGATGCCGGCTCCGACCCGAACGGCATGAAGACGCGCGCCGTGAAGACGGCCGACGGCTACCGTCTGTCGGGCTCCAAGATGTGGATTTCGAACGCGCCGATCGCCGACGTCTTCGTCGTCTGGGCGAAGTCGGAAGCACACGACAACAAGATCCGCGGCTTCGTGCTCGTAAAGGGCATGAAGGGGCTTTCCGCACCGAAGATCGGCGGCAAGCTGTCGCTGCGCGCATCCATCACCGGCGAAATCGTCATGGACGGCGTGGAAGTGGGCGAAGACGCGCTTCTGCCGAACATTTCGGGCCTGTCGGGTCCGTTCGGCTGTCTCAACCGCGCCCGCTACGGTATTTCCTGGGGTGCGATGGGCGCTGCCGAGGATTGCTGGTTCCGCGCCCGCCAGTACGGCCTCGACCGCAAGCAGTTCGGCAAGC
This sequence comes from Aliihoeflea sp. 40Bstr573, assembly GCF_024105655.1. GTDB lineage: Bacteria > Pseudomonadota > Alphaproteobacteria > Rhizobiales > Rhizobiaceae > Aliihoeflea. Next base: position 157,894 of record NZ_JAAAMH010000002.1, on the reverse strand, counting down.
CGCTCGCCGGCACGCAGCTCTTTCAGAAGAAGCTCGCCGACATGCAGACGGAAATCGCGCTTGGCCTTCAGGGTAGCTTGCGCGTCGGTCGCCTGATGGACGAGCACAAGTTCGCGCCGGAGATGATCTCGCTCGTCAAGCGCAACAATTGCGGCAAGGCGCTCGACATCGCTCGCCAGGCTCGTGACATGCACGGCGGCAACGGCATCCAGATCGAATACCATGTGATGCGCCACGCGCAGAACCTTGAGACGGTGAACACCTATGAGGGCACGCACGACGTTCACGCGCTGATCCTCGGACGCGCGCAGACCGGCCTCCAAGCGTTTTTCTAGGCGCAACCGGGAACGAGGGATCGGGCGCTTCGGCGCCCGATTTCATAAGAAGAAAATCCAAGAAGAATAGGGAGAACACTTTGATGGCAATGGGAAAAATTGCAGCCCTGACGACCGTTCTGGCCATGCTCGGCTCGCCGGTGATCGCGGGCGAGACGCTTGACCGCGTGACGTCCGCCGGCAAGCTGGTCATGTCGAGTGATCCTGAATATCCGCCGCAGTCCTTCTTGAACGACGCCAACGAGATGGACGGTTTCGATATCGACGTCGGCAAGGCGATCGCCGAGAAGATGGGAGTGGAGCTGGAAATCGTCACCCCGTCCTGGGAAGTGATCACCGCGGGCAGCTGGGGCGGACGCTGGGACATGTCGGTCGGCTCGATGACCCCGACCAAGGCGCGCGCCGAAGTGCTCGACTTCCCCGCGATCTACTACTACACGCCCGCCTCATTCGCCGTTCACACGGATTCGGACGTCCAGTCGATCGACGAGCTCAACGACAAGATCATCGGCTCATGCGGCGGCTGCACGTATGACGCCTACCTGAACAAGGAACTGGTGATCGACGCCGAGGGCGTGCCGGAGTTCGAGTATCAGGTGACGCCGGCCGAAATCCGCACCTACGAGACCGACACCAACGCCTTCGACGACCTGCGCCTTGGCGACGGCGTGCGCGTCGACGCGGTGTTCTCGGCCCTGCCGACCATCCAGGCCGCGATCGATGCCGGCTATCCGATGCGCATCGTCGGTGAGCCGGCGTTCTACGAGCCGCTGTCGGTCGCGACCGACAAGGGCGATGAGGAGTTCAACCAGAAGATCGCCGAGATCGTCGCCGGACTGCACGAGGACGGCACGCTCTCCGAGCTGTCGCAGAAGTGGTACAAGGTCGACCTGACCACCGTCGAGTAATGGCTGCGAGCGACACCATGACCGGCGCGCCGGCTCTCCGCAAGGAAAGCTGGCTCGTCCGCGCGCGCCCGTCCCGCGTCGAGGCGGGCGTGGTTCTCCTCATCACCATCGTCCTCGTCTGGATGGGGCTCGGCGGCACGCGTGCCGGCGGCCTCGTCGCGCCGCTGCTCGGCGGGGCGACGGGCGAGGGCCAAGAGGTTGGCTTCGGCCTTCATCTGGCGACGGGCATCCTCCTCGGTGGCGCGATATGGGCCAACCTGATCCTCCTGAGGCTCGTGCCGTTCAAGGCCCAGATCGTGATTGTCTGGGTGGAACTGGTGCTGCTTTTCGCGCTTTTCATCACCAGCTTCGACCGCAATCTGGGCATCTGGTTTGCGCCGACCCGCGATGGCGGCACCAACCTGTCGTTCATGATCACGACCGGCGCGGTGACGACGCTCTACGTCTCGCTGATCTCGATCGTCATCGCCTCGGCGATCGCGCTCGCTGCCGCGCTCGGCAAGCTGTCGAAATCGGGCCCGGCCTATGCGCTCGCGACATTCTACATCTCCTTCTTCCGCGGCACGCCACTGTTGCTGCAGGTCTATCTGATCTATCTCGGCCTGCCGCAGCTCGGGCCGCAATTCGCAATGTCGGCCGTGCCGTCGGGCGTCATCGCACTGTCGCTGTGCTACGGCGCCTATCTGGCGGAAATCTTCCGCGCCGGCATCGTCGGCGTGGCGCATGGCCAGCACGATGCGGCCAAGGCGCTGGGCTTCACGGAGCGCCAGACATTCCGCCTGATCATCTTCCCGCAGGCGATGCGCCTGATCGTGCCGCCCACCGGCAACCAGTTCATCGCCATGCTGAAGGATTCCTCGCTCGTTTCCGTCATGGGCGTGTGGGAATTGACCCGAACCGCGCAGATCATCGGCCGGCGCGACTTCACCGTCTTCGAGATGCTGATCGCCGCCGCGCTGATCTACTGGGCGATGTCGATCTGCTTTGAATTGATCCAGTCGCGGCTGGAGAAGCACTACGGCAAGGGTCATGTGAGGTAGGGCAGGAGCGGGGGTGTGGAGTTTTCCGGATCAAGAGCGTAGGAGACGCCGATGACCAGGACCTTCCTTGCCCACCTCTCCAGCGAACTCGACGCCTTGAAGACGCAAGGGCTCTACAAGTCCGAGCGTGTGATCTCGTCGATGCAGTCGGCTGAGATCGCCGCCGACGGGCGCGACGTCCTGAACTTTTGCGCCAACAACTATCTCGGCCTTGCCGACAATGCCGAGCTGCGCGAGACGGCGAAACACGCGCTCGACCGCTACGGATACGGCATGGCCTCCGTGCGCTTCATCTGCGGCACGCAGGAAGAGCACAAGGAACTCGAGACGCGTATTTCGTCCTTCCTCGGCTTCGAGGACACGATCCTTTATTCCTCCTGCTTCGACGCCAATGCGGGCCTCTTCGAGACGCTCCTGTCGGACGAGGACGCGATCATCTCGGACGCGCTCAACCACGCTTCCATCATCGACGGCGTGCGCCTGTCCAAGGCCAGGCGCTACCGCTACGCCAACAACGACATGGGCGAACTGGAAGCGCGGCTGAAGGAGGCGGCCGACGCGCGTTTCCGGCTGATCGCGACGGACGGCGTCTTCTCGATGGACGGCATCATCGCGAACTTGCAGGGCGTCTGCGACCTTGCCGAAAAATACGACGCGATGGTGATGGTCGACGACAGCCACGCGGTCGGCTTCGTGGGCGCGCATGGGCGCGGCTCGATCGAGCATTGCGGCGTCGAGGGGCGGGTCCACATCGTCACCGGCACGCTGGGCAAGGCGCTCGGCGGGGCATCGGGCGGCTATACGTCCGCCAGGCGCGAGGTCGTCGACTGGCTGCGCCAGCGCTCGCGGCCCTATTTGTTCTCCAACACGCTGGCGCCGGTGATCGCGGCGACTTCGCTCAAGGTTTTCGACATGGTCGAGAACGGCGACGCGCTGCGCCGGCACCTTGGCGACAACGCCGCGCGCTTCCGCGCCGGCATGAAGAAGGCCGGCTTCACCCTCGCTGGCGCCGACCATCCGATCATCCCCGTCATGCTGGGCGGCGCACAGGTGGCCAAGGACATGGCCGACCGGCTCATGGATCACGGCATCTACGTCATCGGCTTTTCCTTCCCCGTCGTGCCGAAGGGCCAGGCGCGGATCAGGACGCAGATGTCGGCGGCGCATTCGGCCGAGGATATCGACCGCGCCGTCGCCGCGTTCGCGGCGGTGGGAAAAGAGATGGGAGTGGTCTGATGTCCAACATGATGCGGGCGCTGGTGAAGGCGAAGGCCGAACCCGGCATCTGGATGGAAGAGGTGCCGTTGCCGGAGGTCGGCCCCAACGACGTCCTGATCAAGGTCAGGAAGTCAGCCATTTGCGGCACCGATGTCCACATCTACAACTGGGACCAGTGGGCCCAGAAGACCGTGCCGGTGCCGATGGTGACGGGGCATGAATTCGTCGGCGAGGTCGCCGATTTCGGCGCGGCCGTCAGTGAGTACACGGTCGGCCAGCGTGTTTCGGGCGAGGGGCATATCGTGTGCGGTCACTGCCGCAATTGCCGCGCCGGGCGCGGGCATCTGTGCCGCAACACGCTCGGCGTCGGCGTCAACCGGCCGGGGTCCTTCGCCGAATATGTCGTTCTGCCCAAGCACAACGTCGTGCCGATCCCCGACGACGTGCCGGACGAGATCGCCGCGATCATCGACCCGCTCGGCAACGCCGTCCACACCGCGCTCTCCTTCGACCTCGTCGGCGAGGATGTGCTGGTGACGGGGGCCGGACCCATCGGCATCATGGGTGCGCTGGTGGCGCAGGTAGTCGGTGCGCGCAAGGTCGTCATCACCGACATCAACCCGGTGCGGCTCGACCTTGCCCGCAAGATGAAGATCCACCACGTCGTCGATGCCTCGAAGGAGAAGCTGCGCGACGTGATGCGAGAGGAGGGCATGACCGAGGGGTTCGATGTCGGGCTCGAAATGTCAGGCTCGGCACAAGCGTTCCGCGACATGATCGACACGATGAACAATGGCGGCAAGATCGCAATCCTCGGCATCGCGCCAACCGGATTCGAAATCGACTGGAACAAGGTCATCTTCAAGATGCTGACGCTGAAGGGCATTTACGGGCGCGAGATGTTCGAGACCTGGTACAAGATGATCGCCCTGGTCCAGGGCCCGCTCGACGTTTCGGGCCTGATCACCCACCGCATCGGCATCGATGACTACCGGGAAGGCTTCGACGCCATGCGCTCGGGCAATTCCGGCAAGGTCGTGATGGACTGGTAGGCGATGCGGCGTCTCGCGCGTATATTGCTGAGCCGGCACGAAACGCCGGTCGGGCTCGGCTCCAACATCAAGGCCGGCATCGGCGCCGCGCTCGGCATGACCTTCGTCGGCTATCTGGCGTCGGCAACGGGGCTGCCTTTGCTTTTGGCGCCGCTCGGTGCGACGGCAGTGTTGCTCTTCGGCCAGCCGTCGAGCCCGCTCGCCCAGCCGATCAACGTGATGCTCGGCTTCCTCGTCGGGACGATCATCTGCGAATTGTCGTTCTCGCTCTTTCCCGGGGAATGGCTGGCGGCCGCGCTCGCGCTCGGCGTAACGATCGTCGCCATGCGCACTTTGCGCGTCACGCACCCGCCCGCAGGTGCGATGCCCATCCTGACGTTCGGCGATCCGATCCACGGCCTTCAGCTTTTCTCGGTGGTTCTGATCGGCTGCGTGGTGCTGATCGCGCTGGCGGTGCTGGTTCACAACATCCCGCCGAAGCGCGAATACCCGCTACGGGCCGACTGAGAATTCAGCCGCCGCCCGCGCGTTCCAGCGCGGCGAGGCCGCGCAGGACGGCGTCGCGGTCCCCGGTCGACATGTTGGCGAGCAGGTTCTCCTCAAAGGATTTCGCAAAGGGTACGAGTTCGCGATAGGCGGCGTGTCCGGCCTTCGTAAGCGATAGATACTCCACGCGCCGGTCTTCGTCGCTCGGCGCGCGCTTCAGCCAGAGCCGCTTCTCCAGTGCCGAGACGGCGCGCGACACTTTCGTCTTGTGCATCGCAGAATGCTGGCCGACGGCCGTCGCAGTCATCGTCTCGTACTGGCCGAGCGCGGCCAGCAACCGCCATTCCGGACGGGTGAGGCCATAGCGGTCACGATAGATTTTCGCGAAATCCCGGCTGATGACATCCGCCAGCCGGTTCAGCCGGTAAGGGAGGAAGCGTTCCAGTTCGAGCGTCATCGGCACCGTTGATGGTTACATTTTCAATGGTTACAAATGCAACGAAATGCACGGAACGTCAAATCCGGGACCGATCGGGAGGTTGACATGAACGAGATGAGCAAGGTGCTCGGGCACACGTCGCCGGAAAGGAAGCCGAAAGCGGGCTTCGACTACATGCCGGGCTTCGGCAACGATTTCGAGACGGAGAGCCTGCCCGGCGCGCTGCCGCAGGGCATGAACTCGCCGCAGCGCCCCGCCTACGGGCTTTACGCCGAGCAATTGTCGGGCTCGCCCTTCACCGCGCCGCGCGGCACCAACGAGCGCTCATGGCTCTACCGCATCCGGCCATCCGTCAAGCATCACCGCCGCTTCAAGCCCTACGATCTGCCGCTCTGGCTATCGGCGCCGTCGAAGGGCGAGCATGAATTGCCGCTCGGCCAGTTCCGCTGGAACCCGGTGCCGATCCCGGCGGAGAAGACCGATTTCATCTCCGGCATGCGCACCATGACGCTCGCCGGCGACGTGCTCGGGCAGGCGGGCATGGCGGCCCATGTCTACGTCGCCAATGCCGACATGGTGGACGACCACTTCTTCAACGCCGACGGCGAAATGCTGGTCGTCCCGCAGGAAGGCGGCGTCCGCTTCCTGACCGAGATGGGCGTAATCGAAGTCGAGCCGGGCGAGATCTGCATCCTGCCGCGCGGCTTGACCTTCAAGGTCGAGCTGATGGGCAAGACCGCGCGCGGCTATCTGTGCGAAAACTACGGCGCCAAGTTCACGCTGCCCGATCGCGGGCCGATCGGCGCGAACTGCCTTGCCAATCCGCGCGACTTCAAGACGCCCGTCGCCTGGTACGAGGACAAGGAAACGCCGTGCAGGATCATCGTCAAATGGTGCGGCCAGTTCCACGTCACGGAAATCGGCCATTCGCCGCTCGACGTCGTGGCGTGGCACGGCAACTACGCTCCCTACAAGTATGATCTGTCGACCTTTTCGCCCGTCGGCGCGATCCTGTTCGACCATCCCGACCCGTCGATCTTCACGGTGCTGACGGCGCCGAGCGGCGAGGAGGGGACGGCGAATATCGACTTCGTCATCTTCCCCCCGCGCTGGATGGTGGCCGAAAACACGTTCCGCCCGCCCTGGTATCACCGCAACATCATGTCCGAGTTCATGGGCCTGATCCGCGGCCAGTATGACGCCAAGGAGGAGGGGTTCGTGCCCGGCGGCATGAGTCTTCACAACATGATGCTGGCGCACGGCCCGGACGCGGGCGGCTTCGAAAAGGCCTCGCGCGCGGATTTGAAGGCGGTGAAGCTCGAAAACACGATGGCCTTCATGTTCGAGACGCGCTTCCCGCAGCTCGTCACAAAATACGGGCTCGGGCTGGAGACGCTTCAGGACAACTACATCGATTGCTGGAGCGATCTGAAGAAGCGCTTCAACGGCACGATCGAGGGCGACTGGAGCTGAGAAGTTCCGTACTGTCCAACGCATCCGGCCGTCAGTGCCGGCGGGCGCATGAACTTTTAGGGATGGAGACTGCATGAAACTTGCCACGCTGAAGAACGGCACGCGCGATGGTAAACTGGTGCTCGTGTCGCGCGATCTGACGCGCTACACGGATGCCTCGTTCCTCGCGCCCACGCTGCAGGCCGCGCTCGACGACTGGCGCCGGATCGCGCCGCACCTCGAAGCGCTGGCCGAGAGCCTCGAGCATGGCGCGGTGCCGGCAGAACGCTTCCACGAGCATGACGCGATGTCGCCCTTGCCGCGCGCCTATCAGTGGGCGGACGGCTCGGCCTACGTCAATCACGTCGAACTCGTGCGCAAGGCGCGCAATGCCGAGATGCCGGCAACGTTCTGGACCGACCCGCTCATGTATCAGGGCGGCTCGGATTCGTTCACCGGCCCGCGCGATCCGATCGTCATGGCCGACGAGGCCTACGGCATCGACATGGAGGGCGAGATCGCCGTGATCGTCGACGACGTGCGCATGGGTGCGAGCGTCGATGAAGCGCGCGAGGCAATCCGCCTGGTCATGCTCGTCAACGACGTGTCGCTGCGCGGGCTCATCCCGGCCGAACTCGGCAAGGGCTTCGGCTTCTTCCAGTCCAAACCGTCCTCCGCCTTCTCGCCGGTCGCGGTCACGCCTGAGGAACTTGGCGATGCCTGGGACGGCGGCAAGCTCTCGCTGCCCTTGATGGTCGACTACAATGGCAGGCCCTTCGGCCGCGCCGATGCGGGTGTCGACATGACCTTCGACTTCCCGACCCTGATTGCCCATGCGGCAAAGACGCGGCCGCTTTGCGCGGGCTCGATCATCGGCTCGGGCACGGTGTCGAACAAGCTCGATGGTGGTCCAGGCAAGCCGGTCGATGGCGGCGGTGTGGGCTATTCCTGCATCGCCGAAATCCGCACCATCGAGACGATCGAGACTGGCAAGGCCGTAACGCCCTTCATGCGCTTCGGGGATACGGTGCGCATCGAGATGAAGGACAAGGCCGGCCATTCAATCTTCGGCGCGATCGAGCAGGTGGTCGAGAAATACGAGCGCTGAGGGCTGACCAGGGACCTCGTCCCGGCTCGCCCTCAACATGCGCGGTCTTGGCCGGAATGAAACGGACAAGACCAGCATCGAAACTGGAGCAGACATGACCAAGAACTTCGCATCCACCGGCGACATGGCCGAAAAGAACATCTCCTTCACCGAGATCGGCCGCGACCTTTGGGCCTTCACCGCCGAGGGCGACCCCAACACCGGCGTCATCATCGGCGACGACAGCGTGATGATCGTCGACGCGCAGGCAACGCCGCGTCTGGCCAACAAGGTCATCGAGAAGATCCGGACCGTCACCGACAAGCCGATCAAGTATGTGACGCTGTCGCACTATCACGCAGTGCGCGTGCTGGGCGCCTCGGCCTATGGCGCGTCGGAAATCTTCATGTCGGAAAAGGCCCGTTCGATGGTGGTCGAGCGCGGGCAGGAGGACTGGGATTCCGAGTTCGGCCGCTTCCCGCGCCTCTTCCAGGGCCATGAATCCATCCCCGGCCTGACCTGGCCAACCATGACCTTCAACGACCGGCTGACCGTCCACATGGGCAAGCGCCGCGTCGACCTGATGTTCCTCGGCCGCGCCCATACGGCGGGCGACATCGTCGCCTATGTGCCGGACGAGAACGTGATGTTCACCGGCGACATCGTCGAATACCACTCCGCCTGCTATTGCGGCGACGGGCACTTTTCCGACTGGCCGATGACGCTGGAGGAAATCCGCGCCTTCGATCTCGACGCCATCGCGCCCGGCCGCGGCGACGCGCTGGTCGGCTCGGCCATGGTCAATGACGCGATCGACAATACCGCCGATTTCGTCATGTCGACCTACCGCCCGATCGCGCGCGTGGCGCAGGGCGGCGGCTCGTTGAAGGACGCGTGGGACGCCTGCCGCGAGGTGTGCGACCCGAAATTCGGCGACTACGCGATCTATGAGCACTGCCTGCCGTTCAACGTCGCCCGCGCCTATGACGAAGCCCTCGGCATCGACACGCCGCGCATCTGGACCGCCGAGCGCGACAAGGCGATGTGGGCGCAGTTGCAGGGGTGAGGCAAGTTTGCGGGCTTCAGGTACCCCCACCTTCTATTCCTCCCCACAAGGGGGAGGAAGGATGTCAGCGTCGCACCTCACCTCAGATGGATTGATCTGATTTGAACAGTGGGGCTCGACGCCGACGTCTTCCTCCCCTTGTGGGGAGGGGTGTGGGGTGGGGGTATTGAAGCCCGCATTGCTTCAGTAACGGGAGGATCACGTGACCAACCTGCAGCGACATTTCTCGGCCATGGCGCGCAACAATCGCTGGTCGAACCACGTCCTTCTGCGCGCCTGCGCGAATCTCGACAGCGCATCGTTCACCGCGACCCGCACCTCCTTCTTCCCCTCCATCGCCGCGACCCTTTCCCACAACCACTTCGTCGACCTCTACTACATCGACGCGCTGGAAGAGGGCGGACGCGGAGAGCGGGTCTATGACGACGAGATCGTGTTCGCCCACGCATCCGAACTCCTGCCGCTGCAAAAGGCGGCGGATGAGCGGCTGATCGCATTCTGCGACGGGCTCGCCGATGCGGACGCCGGGCGGACCGTCATCACGGATCGCGGCCAGAAGGGGCAATTCCCCGAGCGGATCGCCGATCTTCTCGCCCACCTCTTCCAGCACCAGATCCACCATCGCGGGCAGGCGCATGCGATGCTGGCCGGGACCGACGTGAAGCCGCCGCAACTCGACGAGTTCTTTCTCGATTTCGAGCGCGATCCGGAGATCGGCCGCATGGGGCTCGCCTGATGCCGCGCTACCAGTACCAGCCCTTTCCCTATGCGACGCCGCCTGAACTCTCCGGCGGGGCGGGCGCGCGCCGGAAAGTCGTCATCGTCGGCGCTGGCCCGGTCGGATTGGCAGCGGCGATCGACTGCGCGCTGCACGGCATCGAATGCGTGGTGCTCGACGACAATGACGTCGTATCTCTCGGCTCGCGCGCCATCTGCTGGTCGAAGCGCACGCTCGAGATCATGGACCGGCTCGGCATAGGCCAGCGCATGGTGGAAAAGGGCGTGACGTGGAAGGTCGGACGGCTGTTCCACCGCGACCGGGAGGTGTGGAATTTCGACCTCTTGCCCGAGCCCGGCCACAAGATGCCGGCCTTCATCAACCTCCAGCAATATTATGTCGAACAGTATCTGGTCGAGCGCGCAGCCGACTTCCCGGATCTGATCGACCTTCGATGGAAGAACCGCGTAACGGCGGTGGTGCCATCCGATGACGGCGTGCGCATTTCGGTCGACACGCCGGACGGACCTTACGAACTTGGAACCGAATGGCTGATCGCCTGCGATGGGGCGCGCTCGCCCGTTCGCGCGATGATGGGGCTCGATTTTGCCGGGCGAGTCTTCGAAGAGCGGTTTTTGATTGCCGATGTCGAGATGAAGGCGGATTTCCCGCCCGAGCGCTGGTTCTGGTTCGAGCCGCCCTTCCACAAGGGACAATCTGCGCTTTTGCACAAGCAGCCGGACGACATCTACCGCATCGATTTGCAACTTGGCTGGGACGCCGATCCGGAGGTGGAGAAGCGGCCCGAGAACGTCATCCCGCGCATCGAGGCGATCGTCGGCCACCGCGATTTCACGCTCGACTGGGTCTCGGTCTACACTTTCCAGTGCCGCCGGCTCGACCGCTTCGTCCACGGCCGCGTGGTGTTCGCGGGCGATTCGGCCCATATCGTCTCGCCTTTCGGTGCGCGCGGCGGCAATGGCGGTATCCAGGACGTCGACAACCTGATCTGGAAACTGGCGCTCGTGGTGAAGGGCGAGGCGCAGCAGAGCCTGATCGACTCCTATGACGAGGAACGCATCCACGGCGCCGACGAGAACATCTTGAATTCATCGCGCGCGACCGGCTTCATGACGCCCAAGAGCGAGATGGAGCGCATCTTCCGCGACGCGGTGCTCGACCTTGCAGGCGAGCACGAGTTCGCGCGAAAACTGGTCAATTCCGGCCGTCTTTCGCGGCCATGTTCGCTGGCGGGCCTCTCCTTGCAGGGACCCGGCGAGGGCGTCGGGCAAGCGATGACGGATGCGCCGGTCGAAGGCGGATGGCTGCTCGACCATTTCGGCGGACGCTTCGCGGTGATGGCGGTTAAGGCGGACCTGCCGGAGGGGCTGCCCGACGAGATTGGGCGCGTCCTCGTCGCCACCGACGGCACACGACGGGACGATGCGACAATCCTGAACGATGCCGAAGGACTGGTCGTCAGGCGTTATGGCGCCGGCACGGTCTGGCTGATCCGGCCGGATCAGCATCTTGCGGCCCGGTTCGACAATCCGTCGGCCTCCGAAATTGTCGCCGCTTACGAACGCTCAAGGGGGATGACATGAGCGAAATCGGCAAAGACCGGCTGGGCGCGGCTGGCGACGATTTCTACGCGGCGCTGATGGCCGCGCATGACGGTCTGGGCCTTGAGGAAAGCGCGCGGCTGAATGCTCGCCTGGTGCTTCTGCTCGCCAACGAGGTGGGCGAGGCTTCGCGCATTCGTCAGATTCTCGAAGCCGCTAAAAAGTAGGGCCCCGCCGCAAGGCGAGGCCCTTCCTCCACTTGGTCGAACGCGCAGCCTATTCGGCGGCCTCGACCTTGATGACGCCGCGCCGGATCTGGTCTTCCTCGATGCTCTCGAACAGCGCGCGGAAATTGCCTTCGCCAAATCCCTCGTCGCCCTTCCTCTGGATGAATTCGAAGAAGATCGGGCCGATCACGGTCTTGGAGAAGATCTGCAGCAGGATCTTGGTCGTGCCGCCGTCGACCACGCCTTCGCCGTCGATCAGGATGCCGTGCTTCATCATGCGATCGATCGGTTCGTCATGGCCGATGACCCGATCGCGGCTCTTCTCGTAGTAGGTTTCCGGCGGCTTCGGCATGAATTTGAGGCCGTTCGCGTCGAGCCTGTCGGTCGCGTCATAAATGCCGTCCGTGCCGACCGCGATGTGCTGGATGCCTTCGCCCTTGTACTTGCGCAGATATTCCTCGATCTGGCTCGTCTCGTCCTTGGACTCGTTGAGCGGAATGCGGATCTTGCCGCACGGGCTCGTGATCGCCCGGCTCATCAGGCCGGTAATGCGCCCGTCGATGTTGAAGAAGTGGATCTGCTTGAAGCCGAAGAGTTCGCGGTAGAAAGCCCACCACTTGTCCATGTTGCCGCGAAAGACGTTGTGGGTGAGGTGATCGAGATAATAGAAGCCGACGCCCTCGGGCTTCGGGTTCTTCTCGCCCAGCCACTCGAACTCGGCGTCATAGGCCGAGCCGCGTTCGCCGTAGGTTTCGACGAAATAGAGGAGGGAGCCGCCGATGCCGACGATAGCCGGCACGTCGAGCGTCTTGTCATCACCCTCATAGGGCTCCGCGCCCTTGGCGACGGCATGGTCGAAGGCGTGCTTCGCGTCGACCACGCGCCAGGCCATGGCGGGGGCGCATGGGCCGTGCTCGTCGACGAAGCGCATGGCGTGCGAGCCGGGCTCCGCATTGACCACGTAGTTGATGTCGCCCTGCCGCCAGACGTCGATCTTCTTCGTCTTGTGGGTCGCGACCTTTGCGTAGCCCATGCGCGTGAAAAGCTCGGCGAGCTTTTCGGGCTCGGGATGCGCGAACTCGACGAATTCGAAGCCGTCCGTGCCGGCCGGGTTGGCGCGCGTGATCGCGGCTGGCGGTGCGTCGTGCGGGAAGGGACCCATTTCATCCTCTTGAAAATCGATTGGACAAATCTTAACCGAGCCAGGGCGCAAACGGCTTGCATTTTGACGCGCAGGAGAAGCACAGTATGCGCGAAACATGCATGGAGTGCGCCGAATATGGCTGAGATGAACGCAATTGATCAGTTCGACCGCAGTATACTCGCGCTCTTGCAGCAAGATGCGAGGCTGACCAACAACGACCTTTCCGAGCGCGTTCACCTGTCCCCTTCGCAATGTTCGCGGCGTCGCCAGCGCCTTGAGGAAGCGGGGTTCATCAAGGGCTATCGCGCGACGCTCGACCGCGAACGGCTCGGCTTCCCGTTGGTCAACGTCATCTCGGTGACGCTTGCCACCCACAACCGCGACAATGCGCGACGCTTCTCCGAACTTCTGGCGCGGTTGCCGCAGGTCCAGGAGGCCTATGCACTGACCGGCGAGATGGACTATTTCCTGAAGGTCGTGACGCCCGACCTGAAGTCGCTCGCCGATTTCGTCAACGAGGTGCTTTTGCCGCATGAGTCGGTGCAGCACGTGAAGACGGCGATCGTGCTCCAGACCTTGAAGGAAACCGATGCGCTGCCGCTGTGACGTGTTACGAAAATCACGTCTGTCCGCTCTTTATTGTTACATAAATCCATGTAGGATCGCGACCTGAAGACCGGCTATCGTGGGAGAGCGGCCGGTCCGCAGCATCAGGGAGGAAATCGATGCAGATGAAGTCTTTCAAGGCGGCGCTTGCCGCCGGTGTGCTGGCCTCGGCGACGTGGCTGGCGGGTTCCACATCCGCGCTGGCGCAGGAGGTGACGCTGCGGCTGCACCATTTCCTGCCGGCGCAGGCAAACGTGCCGACCCATGTCCTCGACGTGTGGGCCGACAAGGTCGAGGAAGCTTCCGGCGACCGCATCAAGATCGAGCGCTACCCGGCCATGCAGCTCGGCGGCACGCCACCGCAGCTCTACGACCAGGCGGCCGAAGGCACGGTGGATATCGTCTGGACGCTGCCCGGAAGCACGCCAGGGCGCTTTCCCTCGGTGGAGGTCTTCGAACTGCCTTTCATGATGACCAATGCCGAGGCCACTTCGCGCGCCTATTGGGACATCTTCGATTCGAAGCTGCGCGACACCGAATTCGCCGATACCCACATTCTGGGTACCTGGGTGCACGGTCCCGGCATCATTCATTCGAGCGAGCCTGTCGAGACGATGGAAGATCTGTCGGGCATGACGGTCCGCGCGCCGACGCGCGTGATCACGGCCCTTCTGACCGAACTGGGCGCCAACCCCATCGGAATGCCGATCCCGCAGGTCCCCGAGGCCCTGTCGAAGGGCGTCATCCAGGGCGCTGTCGTGCCGTGGGAAGTGACGCCGGCGCTTCGCGTGCCCGAGCTCGTCAAGAACCACACCGAGTTCGGCGGCGACCACGCGCTCTACACGACGACTTTCGTGCTGGCGATGAACAAGGCCAAGTATGACAGCCTGCCGGACGATCTGAAAAAGATCATCGACGACAATTCGGGCGCCGAGTTCTCGGCCTTCGCCGGCCGCACCCAGCAGGAATACGATGCTCCGGGCCGCAAGCTGGCCGAAGGCAACAACATCATCGAGCTCTCGGCCGAGGAATCGGCCAAGTGGCAGGAGGCCGCCCAGCCGGTGATCGACAACTGGGTCGCGGAGATGGATGGCAAGGGCGTCGAAGGTCAGGCGCTGCTCGATGAAGCGCGCGGTCTGATCGAGAAGTACACCGCCGAATAGGTGTTGAGAACGGGCGGAGGCCAGAGGTTTCCGCCCGTTCCATATTTCCTTTTCGACCTCCCGGACGCACGCTTTCGATCGTGGGCGCGCACGTGCCGCCGGCTTGATTCCTAACGTTATATTCTATAACAATCCGCGTCTGGGAGTTCATTGCTCCGGGGCGGGCGCGACTATAGCTTGCCTGCTGGAGCGGTGTGTTTGAGGGAGGAGAGGATGAACCTCTCGAGATTCATGACCGGGCTCGCCCGCGGTCTGGCGATTATCGGCGGCTTCGCACTGGTGGCGATCACGGTCATCACCGTGGTCTCGATCACCGGGCGCGGTCTGACGGCGTTCGGCTTGAAGCCGGTGCCGGGCGATTTCGAACTGGTCGAGGTGGGCACCGCCTTTGCCGTCTTCGCCTTTTTGCCCTGGTGCCAGCTGACCCGTGGCCACGCTACGGTCGATGTCTTCACCAGCTTCCTGTCACCAGCCATCAATCGTGTGATCGACCTCGTCACGGAACTGCTGATGACGGCGGTCATCGTGCTTATCGCGGTGCAGCTGTGGCACGGCATGTGGGACAAGATCCGCTACCAGGAAACGACTTTCATCCTGCAGTTCCCCGTCTGGTGGGGCTTTGCCGCGGCCATGGTGGCGGTCTGCGTGGCCGTCCTGGTCTCGTTCTACGTCCTGTTCGTGCGCGTTCAGGAAGTGCGGGCCGGCCGCGCCATTCTCGGCCCCGGCCAGGGAGCAGTCCATTGAGCAATCTTGAACTCGGCCTCTGGTCGTTCCCGGCGCTTCTGTTCCTGATCTTCCTGCGCATTCCGATCGCGCTCGCCATGCTGATCACAGGCCTCGTCGGCACCTATCTCATCATGGGCTCGCCGACGCCGATCCTGTCGCGGCTGAAGGGCGAGACCTACTCGACCTTTTCGTCCTATTCGCTGTCGATCATCCCGCTGTTTCTCCTGATGGGGCAGTTCGCCTCGCTCGGCGGCATGTCGCAGTCGCTCTTCAACGCCGCGAATTCCTGGCTGGGGCATCGCAAGGGCGGCGTCGCCATGTCGGCGATCGGCGCCTGCGCCGGCTTCGGCGCCATTTGCGGCTCTTCGCTCGCAACGGCGGCGACGATGGCACAGGTCGCGCTGCCTGAGCTGAAGCGCCACGGCTATTCCGGCGCTCTGGCGACGGGCACGCTCGCGGCCGGCGGAACGCTCGGCATCTTGATCCCGCCCTCGGTCGTCTTGGTCATCTACGCGATCCTCGCCGAGCAGAACATCGCCAAGCTCTTCGTCGCGGCCTTCGTGCCGGGCATCCTGGCGGCCATCGGCTATATGATTGCCATCGCGATCTATGTCCGCCTCTATCCCGAATCCGCCGGCTCGAGCGAGCGCCAGCCCTACAGCCAGCGCTTCCGCGCGCTCTTCGACGTGTGGCCGGTTCTTCTCGTCTTCATCGCCGTCGTCGGCGGCATCTACACGGGTTGGTTCACGCCCACCGAAGCTGCTGCGATCGGCGCGGCCGGCACGGGCCTCATCGCCTGGATCAATGGCGGCCTGACCCGCAAGACGATGATCGATTCCATCCTGATGACGGCGTCGGCGACCGCGATGATCTTCTTCATCGTCTTCGGCGCGGCCTTCTACAATTCCTTCCTGGCGCTCTCGCAGATGCCGGTCGCCGCCGCGACCTTCATCACCAGCCAGGGCTTCGACCCCATGATGGTCTTGATCGGCATCCTGATCTTCTACATCGTCCTCGGCTGCTTCATGGACTCTCTGTCCATGATCCTGCTCACGATCCCGATCTTCTTTCCCATCGTCTCGCAGCTCGACTACGGCCTCGGACCCGAGGAATTCGCGCTCTGGTTCGGCATCCTGGTGCTGATCGTCGTCGAGGTGGGGTTGATCACGCCGCCGGTTGGCATGAACCTGTTCGTGATCAACTCGATGGACCGGTCGACGCCCATCGTGCAGACCTACAAGGGCGTCATGCCGTTCGTGACCAGCGACATGATCCGCACCATCGTCCTGCTCGCGTTCCCGCCGATCACGCTGTTTTTGGTGCGGTTGCTCTACTGAGCGCTGGAAAGCACAAAAAAGGGCCGCGTCGAGCGGCCCTTTTCAATTCCGGTGGCTGCGTGAGGCTCACAGCCCCATCTGCTGGATCGCCGCGTGGAGATTGGCGCAGCGTGTGCCCGAGCGGCAGTAGGCGAGAACGGGCTTCGGCAGTTCCTTCAACATCGCGGCCTGGTCGCGCGCATTGTCCTCGGTCATCTGTCCGGAGATCACCGGCAGGTGACGAAAGGCGAGGCCGGCTTCCTCGGCGGCTTTGCGGATAATTTCGACCGAAGGCTGGCCTGGATCCTCGTCGTCGGGGCGGTTGCACACGATGCTCTTGAAGCCCGCGCCGGCGATGAGCGGCACATGCTCGACACCGATCTGCGGGGCGACGGAATAGTCCTCGGTGATCTGGCGGATTTGCATGTCTCGTCTCCTGCGGGCGTCTTTGGGGACCGCAGATTTGGCATGGCCGGCCGCACGAGGCAACCGGCCATGTCGGGGCTCACGCTGCCTCGAACAGGCCTTGGCCGCTGGCAAGCGCGCGCAGGTGGAAGTCGGCATCGCCGAACTGCGTGTCGATCATCGTCATGCGTTTGAAATAGTGCCCGACGGCATATTCCATCGTCATGCCGACGCCGCCATGGAGCTGGATCGCGTTCTCGCCGCACACGCGCCCGCCGCGTCCGATCTCGGCCTTGGCGGCGTGCATCGCCTGCGCCCTCGCGGCCGCATCTTCGCTGTCGGCCATCATCGTGGCGTAAAGCGTGATGGAGCGCGCCTGCTCGATGGCGACGAACATGTCGACCGCCTTGTGCTGCAGAACCTGGAATGCGCCGATGGCGACGCCGAACTGCTTGCGCACCTTCAGATAATCGACCGTCAGATCGTGCATCGCGGACATGACACCGACCGATTCCGCCGCCAGCGCGGCGATGGCGCCGTCGATGGTCGCCCGAAGCGCGGGCAATCCGTTCGCCGGATCGCCAAGTGCTTCGGCGGGCACGTTGTCGAGACTGATTTCGGCCGCGCGCGAGCCGTCCTGCGTCGGGTATCCGCGTCGCGTCAGGCCCTCGGCTGCGGCGTCCACGATGAAGAGCCCGATGCCGTTCTCATCGCGCGTGTCGCCGGCGGTGCGAGCGACGACGATGATCCTGTCGGCAGCCTCGCCATGGAGCACGACGCTCTTCTGGCCGGTAAGGCGCCAGCCATCCCCGTCCTTCGCCGCCTTCGTCTCCACATGGTGAAGGTCGTAGCGCGAATTGCGCTCGGTGTGGGCGAGTGCGAGCTTGAGCGATCCGTCGGCGATCTGCGGCACGAGTTCGGCCCGCTGGTCGGCCGACGCCGCAGCCCGCAGCGCACCGCCGCCGAGGATCACGGTCGCGAAATAGGGCTCCAGCGCCAATGCCCGGCCGAGCGATTCCATGACGATCATGGTCTCGACCGGGGTGCCGCCGAGCCCGCCGTCTTCTTCCGCAAAGGGCAGGGCCATCAGCCCCATCTCGGCATAGGCGTCCCACATCTCGGCGCTGAAGCCGGTTGGCTCCGCCATGTGCTTGCGCCGCTGCTCGAAGCCGTATGAGTCCTTCAAGAGGCGGTCGAGCGAGTCCTTGAGCATGGTTTGCTCTTCGGAAAGGTCAAAGTCCATTTGTGCGTTCCTTAGAGCCCGAGCACCGCCTTGGCGATGATGTTCTTCTGGATCTCGTTCGAGCCGCCATAGATCGAGACCTTGCGGAAGTTGAAATAGCCCGGCGCGGCGGTGGCGGCGTAGTCGGGCTCGATCGGCAGTTCGTTCGAGCCGTCCATGTCGCCCGAATGATACGGCATGGCGTGGGGGCCCATGACCTGCATCAACAGATGCGTGGTCGCCTGCTGGATTTCCGAGCCCTTGATCTTGAGGATCGAGGAGGCAGGGTCCGGCTTGCCGGTGTTGCCGCGCTTGGCGTCAGCGGCGACGACGCGCAACTGCGTCAGTTCCAGCGCCTTCAGGTCGATCTCGACGGAGGCGAGCTTTTCGCGGAAGCGCTCATCCTCGATCAGCGGCCGGCCGGAAGACATTTCCTTGCCCGCAAGCTCGCGGATGCGCGCCAGGCGCTGCTTCGACATGCCGACGCGGGCGATGTTGATGCGCTCGTTTCCGAGCAGGAACTTGGCGTAGTCCCAGCCCTTGTTCTCCTCGCCGACGAGGTTTTCGACCGGCACCTTCACGTCGGTGAAGAAGACCTCGTTGATCTCGCGTCCGCCGTCGATGGTGATGATGGGACGGACCTCGATTCCCGGCGTCTTCATGTCGATCAGCAGGAACGAGATGCCGGACTGCTTCTTGGCCTCCGGATCGGTGCGAACGAGGCAGAAGATCCAGTCGGCATGCTGCGCCAGCGTGGTCCAGGTCTTCTGGCCGTTGACGACGTAATGATCGCCCTCGCGCACGGCCTTGGTCTTGAGCGAGGCAAGGTCGGAGCCCGCGCCGGGCTCGGAAAAGCCCTGGCACCACCAGTCGTCGAGATTGGCGATGCGCGGCAGATAATGCGCCTTCTGCTTCTCGTTGCCGAACGTGTAGATGACCGGGCCGACCATGTTGACGCCGAAGGCGAGCGGCTGCGGCGCCGGCCATTTCTGCGTTTCCTCCAGGTAGATGTATTGCCGCATCGGGTCCCAGCCCGTGCCGCCATACTCGGTGGGCCAGTGCGGCACCGCCCATCCCTTCTCGTTGAGGATGCGCGACCAGGTGACGAGGTCGTCCTTGTCCATGTGCTCGCCGTCGATCAGCTTCTGGCGGATCTCGGCGGGCAGCTTGTCCTTCAGGAACTGGCGCACCTCGTCGCGGAAGGCGAGTTCCTCGGATGTGTAGCGAAGGTCCATTTCGGTCTCCTCAAACGATCTCGAACAGCCCCGCCGCGCCCATGCCGCCGCCCACGCACATGGTCACGACGGCATATTTGACGCCGCGGCGCTTGCCTTCGATCAGGGCGTGGCCGGAAAGGCGGGCCCCGGACATGCCGTAGGGGTGGCCGAGCGCGATGGCCCCCCCGTTAACGTTGAGCTTGGCCGGGTCGATGCCAAGCTTGTCGCGGCAGTAGATGACCTGCACGGCAAAGGCCTCGTTCAGTTCCCAAAGGCCGATATCGTCGACCTTTAGGCCGTGACGTTCGAGCAGGCGCGGCACGGCGAAGACCGGCCCGATGCCCATCTCGTCGGGCTCGCAGCCGGCGACGTTGAAGCCGCGCATGATGCCGAGCGGGGTCAGCCCGCGGCGCGAGGCCTCCTTGTCGCTCATCATGACATGCGCCGAGGCGCCGTCGGAAAGCTGGCTGGCGTTGCCGGCGGTGATGGTGCCGCCCTCGCGCACGGGCTTCAGGGCGGCGAGACCCTCGGCGGTGGTATCCGCTCGCGGGCCTTCGTCATGGGCGATTTCGACCTCGCGATGCGAGATTTCCTTGGTTTCCTTGTCGACGACGGCCATGCGCGTCTTCATCGGCGCGATCTCGTCTGAAAACCTGCCGGCCTCGCGCGCGGCGGCGACGCGGCGTTGGCTCTCGAGGCCGTATTCGTCCTGTTGCTCGCGTGTGATGCCATAGCGCTTGGCGACGTTTTCGGCCGTGTCGATCATCGGCAGATAGACGTCGGCGGCGGGGCCCGTCAGCGACTTGTCGACAAGGCGGAACGTGTTGCGGTGGTCGTTCTGGACGAGCGAGATGGATTCGATGCCACCGGCGATGCCGACCGGCACGCCGTCATTGCGAATGGCGTTGGCGAGCAGCGCCATGGACTGCATGCCCGATGAGCATTGGCGGTCGATCGTGGTGCCGGCAGCGGTGACGGGCAGGCCTGCGACGAGTGCGGCGCGGCGCGCGACATTGAGGCCGGTGGTGCCTTCCTGCATGGCGCAGCCCATGATGACGTCTTCGATCTCCCCGCCATCGACGCCTGCGCGCGCAAGCGCGTTGCGAATGGCGTGGGCGGCAAGGTCCGCCCCGGACGTGTCGTTGAAGCCACCGCGATAGGCCTTGCCGATCGGCGTGCGGGCTGTGGAGACGATAACCGCGTCTGTCATGAATTCCTCCTCATTGGGCGGCCAGTGCGGCCACCTCGCGTTTCAATTCGAGCTTGGAAAGCTTGCCGACGGGCGTGCGCGGCAGCGCCTGGCGGATTTCGAGCGCGCCGGGCATTTCGTGCGGGCCGATCTTGCCCTTCAGGAAGGTGCGCAGCGCGTCGAGCGTCAATTGCGGCGCGCCGTCATGCAGCTTGGCGAACACTTTCGGCGTCTCGCCGCGATAGGCGTCGGGAATGCCGACCACCAGCGCCTCCTCGATGTCGGGATGCGTGTAGACGGCCTGCTCGATCAGCTGTGGATAGACGTTGAAGCCGCCGCAGATGATCATGTCCTTCTTGCGGTCGACGATGGTGAAGAACCCGTCCGCGTCCATGAAACCGATGTCGCCGGTCAGGAACCCGCCATCGGAGAAGACAGTGTCGTTGTCGCTTTCGCGCCGCCAGTAGCCCGACATGACGTTCGGCCCGAAGATGCGCAACTCGCCGGTCTCGCCGGCCGGCAGGATGCGGCGGGAATCGTCGAGTGCGA
This sequence comes from Aliihoeflea sp. 40Bstr573, assembly GCF_024105655.1. Taxonomy (GTDB): domain Bacteria; phylum Pseudomonadota; class Alphaproteobacteria; order Rhizobiales; family Rhizobiaceae; genus Aliihoeflea. Next base: position 136,767 of record NZ_JAAAMH010000002.1, on the reverse strand, counting down.
CGACGTCGACATAGATGCCGGGCAGAGGGACGCCGATCGTGGCGACGCGGTCCGGATGGGTCATCGGAATGTTGGTGCCGGCGGGCGACGTCTCGGTCATGCCCCAGCCGCCGAGAATGTCGTGGCCGGTGGCGCGCTTCAGCCTGCGCGCGACCTCGACCGGAAGCGGTGCGCCGCCCGATGCGCAGTAGCGCAGCGAGGAGAGGTTCCGCTTTTCGAAACCCGGCGTGGCGGCAATCGCGATCCACATGGTCGGCACGCCCGGAAAGCTCGTCGCGCCGGCCTCGATTTCGGCAAGCGCCGTCTCTGGGTCAAATCGCGTGTGGAGGAGGAGCGTCAGCCCGTTCTTGATCCCCCGCAACATGACTGCCGTGAGCGCATAGATGTGGAAGAGCGGAAGGAACAGAAGCACACGATCCTCGCCGGGGCGGATGAGGCCATGCGCGGTGAACCATGCATCGTAGCTCGAAACGGCGGCGGTCAGGTTGGCGTGCGTCAGCATCGCGCCCTTGGGCAGACCGGTCGTCCCGCCCGTGTATTGCAGCAGCGCAAGGTCGCCGGCTTCGACGCGGGGGAGGGCGGCGGACGCGCCCGTTTCGATGCCGTGCCAGCGCGTCCCCGAACCGTCGAGGGCAGCATCGCTGCCGATGATGACACGCTCCACCAGACCGGCCTCGCGCAGCGCTTCGGCCCTGATGGAAAGCCCGCCGAGATCGGTCGTCGCGATCGCCCGCGCGCCGCTGTCGGCGATCTTGTGCTTCAGCACGATTTCGCCGTCGAGCGGCGAGAGATGCACGACGGTGAGCCCCGCCTTGAGCGCGCCGAAGAAGGCGATGGGATGGTAGAGCGTATTGGGCAGGAGAAGCGCGATCCGTTCGCCCTTCGCATAGCCCGCCGTGGCAAGCGCGTTGGCGAATGTGTCGACTTCGCGCTGCAGGTCGTGATGGGAAAACTCCCGGCCGCGAAAGACGAAGGCCGCCTTGTCGCCCCAGATGCCCGCCGATCGCTCCACGAGCTCGTGCACCGGATAGGTGTCGAGCGGCACGTCCGGCGAGAGGCCCGCCGGATAGATGCCTTTCCAGGGCGCGTCGGCGAGCCGGCTCATGCCGCCTTCTTTTTCGGCGCGGTGAAGCCCGCCTCCTCGTCGGCGAGGCGGCGCAGGAGGGCGGACGGCTTGAAGACGTCCTTGCCGGTCTTGCCGTGCCAATGGTCGAGCCGCTCGACGATCTTCTTCAGCCCGACAGTGTCGGCGTAGAACATCGGCCCGCCCTTGCCGATCGGGAAGCCGTAGCCGTTCGTCCAGACGATATCGATGTCGGACGGCCGCGCGGCGATCTCCTCCTCGAGGATCAGCGAGCCCTCGTTGATCAGCGGGTAGAGCGTGCGTTCGATGATCTCCTCGTCGGAGATGTCGCGGCGGTTGACGCCCTTTTCGCGCGCCTTGTCCTCGATCAGCTTCTCGACATCCGGATCGGTCTTCGGCGCGCGCGAGCCGGCCTCATAGAGATAGAAGCCCTTGCCCGTCTTCTGGCCGAAGCGGCCCTGTTCGCACAGCGCGTCGGCGATTGCGGCCGTCTTGCCAAGCGCCTTACGGTTGCGCCAGCCGATGTCGAGACCGGCAAGGTCGCCCATCGCGAAAGGACCCATCGGCCAGCCGAAATCGGTGAACACCTTGTCGATCTGCGCCGGTGTCGCGCCTTCCATCAAGAGGTCCTCGTTTTCCGCCGAGCGGGCCGAGAGCATCCGGTTGCCGACGAAGCCGTGGCAGACGCCGACGACGACCGGCACCTTGCCGATCTTCTTGGCGACGGCGAGCGCGGTCGCCAGCACGTCCGGCGCGGTCTTGGCGCCGCGCACGATCTCGAACAGCTTCATCACATTGGCCGGCGAGAAGAAGTGCAGCCCGACGACATCCTCCGGCCGCGACGTCGAATCCGCGATCTCGTTCACGTCGAGATAGGAGGTGTTGGAGGCGAGGATCGCGTCCGGCTTGGCGATCTGGTCGAGCTTGCCGAAGACCTCCTTCTTCACCGACATCTCCTCGAAAACCGCCTCGATGATGAGGTCGCATTCGGCAAGGTCGGCATAGTCGGTCGTCGGCTTGAAGGCGGCGAGACGCTGGTCCTTCGCCTCGGTCGTCATGGAGCCGCGCTGGACGGAAATATCGTAGTTCCTGGCGATCGTGGCGAGGCCGCGGTCGAGCGCTTCGCGGTTCATCTCCAGAAGCGTGACCGGGATGCCGCCATTGACGAACGACATGGCGATGCCGCCACCCATCGTGCCTGCGCCGATGACGCCGACGCGCGCGATCGGGCGAGGCTTCACGTCGGCCTCGACGCCCTTGACCTTGGCCGCCTCGCGCTGGGCGAAGAACAGGTGGCGCTGCGCGCGCGACTGCGTGCCCTGGACGAGATCGAGAAAGAACTGGCGCTCCGCCTTCAGCGCCGCGTCGAAATCCATGGTGACGGAATTGCGGACCGACTGGGCACAAGCAAGCGGCGCGTCGAGCCCGCGGGCCTTCTTCTTCACCTCGCCGACGGCGGCATCGAACGCCGCCATGTCGACATTGTCGATCTTGTCCCGGCGGTCGCGCACGGCGACGAGATTTTCCCCGATCTTCGAGCGCGCGAAGGTGATCGCGGCTTCGACGAGATCCCCATCCACCACCTGATCGACGACGCCGAGCTTGTGCGCCTTGTCGGCCGGGATCGGATTTCCGGTCGTGATGATCTTCAGCGCCTCGACCGGACCCGTCAGTCGCGGCAGGCGCACCGTGCCGCCCGACCCCGGCAGGAGGCCGAGCTTGACCTCGGGCAGGCCGACCTGCGCCGACTTGACCGCCACGCGGTAGTGGCAGGAAAGCGCGAGCTCCAGCCCGCCGCCGAAGGCCGTGCCGTGAATCGCGGCGACTGCCGGCTTCGGCAACGTCTCCAGCAGCTTGCAGAGTTCCGGCAGCGAAGGCGAGGCGAGCGCTTTGGGCGAGCCGAATTCGGTGATGTCCGCGCCCGAGATGAAGGTGCGGCCCGCACATGCGATGACGATGCCCTTGATGGTTTCATCATCGCGCGCAGCCTCGATCGCGGCGAAGAGCGGCTCGCGCAGATGGTGGCTGAGCGCATTGACGGGCGGGTTGTCGAGCGTGATGACCGCGATCTCGTCCGCGCGCGTCACCTTTACGTATTCGGTCATGGTCTCGTCCTTGTGTGCGAACGCAGAAAATCCTGCAGAAGCCGGGCCGTCTCGGCCGGCTTTTCGATGCAGGGCAGGTGTCCGGCATCGGCGATGATCTCGAAACGGGATCCGGAAACGAGGTCTGCGGTCGAGCGCACGAGGTCGGGCGGGGTCGAGCCGTCCTGATCGCCGACGACGCACATCACGGGCATCTTCAGGGCGGCGGTCGATTGCGTCAAATCGGCGTCTCGCAGCGCCGCGCAGGTGCCGGCATAGCCGTCGACCGTCGTGCGCGTCAGCATGGCGGCGTACCCGACGAAGTCGGCATTGTCGGAGCGGCGATAGGCGGGCGTGAACCAGCGCTCCAGGATCGCGTCCGCCATCGCGCCGATGCCCTTGGAGGTCACCGTGTCGATGCGCGCGTTCCACATATCGGCTGTGCCGATCTTGTGGGCCGTGTCCATCAAGACGAGCGCGGAAACGAGGTCAGGGCGCTTGGCTGCAATGCCCTGCGCGATCAGCCCGCCGACCGATAGGCCGACGATGGCCGCTCGGGTGATGCCGAGATGATCCAGCAGGGCGGAAAGGTCCCCGACATGGTCGTCGAGCCGGTAGGGCGCGGGTGTCGCCTCCGAAAGCCCGTGGCCGCGCTTATCGTAGAGAACGACGCGGTAATCATCGCCAAACCTGGCGACGACGTCGTTCCAGATGCGGAAATCGGTGCCGAGCGAATTGGAAAAGACGAGGGCTGGCGCTGTCGCCGGACCGCGGACTTCATGATGTAAAACGACGCCGTTGACGCGCGCGAACGCCATCCCGGACCTCCCTTCCGGTTGAACATACCGCAAAGTATGTCGCAAGCGCCGCCCGCGTCAATCGAAGGCGGCGAAATTCACATCCGGTCGATGGCGGACAGGTCGAGTTCGTCGGGCAGGGGCGCGAAATAGGCATCGACATCGGCATCGCTGACCTCGGCGAGAGTGGCTGGACGCCAATCCGGCCTGTTGTCCTTGTCGATGATGACGGCGCGCACGCCCTCGAAGAATTCGTGTCCCTCGATCACGCAGCTGACGATCCGGAACTCGATCTTCATGCAGGTTTCGAAATCCGCTCTCGCGCCTTCCTGCATCTGGCGCAGCGCGATCTTGAGGCTCGTCGGCGACTTTGTGCGGATGATGGACGCCTGTTTGGTCGCCCATTCGCCGCCGTCGGCTTCGAGCGCGGCGACAATGGCCTCGACCGTCTCGCCGGCAAAGCAGCGCTCGATCGTCGGCGCGAGGTCCGGCAGCGTCGCCCCTTGGGGCTGGTCGGCAAAAGTGGCGAGTGCGGTGTCCGGCGCGCTGCCTTCGGCCAGCGCGGCCTCGATCTCGCCAAAGCGCTCGGCCGGCGCGGCATGGGTTGTCAGACCGCACCACAGCGCGTCGGCCTGGCCAAGCCGCGCACCCGTCAGCGCCAGCCAGGTGCCGATGCGATGGGGCAGGCGCGGCAGGAAGTAGGTGCCGCCGACATCGGGAAAGAGACCGATGCCGGTCTCGGGCATGGCGAACATCAGCCTGGCCCCGCCGACGCAGTGGCTGCCATGGACCGAGACACCGACGCCCCCACCCATGACGATGCCGTCGACCAGCGCGACATAGGGTTTCGGGTACGTCTTGATGAAGGTGTTGAGGCGGTATTCCTCGCGGTAGAAGTCGCGCATCGCCGGGTTCTTCGCCTTGCCCCAGTCGTGGAGCTGGCGAATGTCGCCGCCGGCCGAAAAGGCCTTCTCGCCCGCCGCCTTGATCACTACCGTCGCAATCGCGGGGTCGTTCGCCCACTCGACCAGCTTCGCATGAAGCTCGCCCACCATCGTCCGCGTCACCGCATTGAGCGCCTTGGGACGGTTCAGCGTGACGATGCCGGCCTTGCCGCGCGTCTCGAACAGGATTTCGGCCTCGGACATGTTCACCTCCACTTCACTGCCAGCCTAAGGTCGAATGGCCTTGCCGCCCATCGTCGGCTATGCGCAGCGGATGTGCAGAAAACGACGCGCGACCGCGCAAGGCAAGCTGGTGTGGAAGGCGATGCTGTCTTCCAGGCCCGGATTCGCGGCATGGCGCGTTGTGCATGGATTGGCCAAGGATCGCGCGACGACCCGGGCGAAATTCGCCCTTCCGCCACCCCCCGCCCTTCCCACGGCGGGAAATCGCCGCTAATCGGAATGTCCGTAAATTGAGGGAGGAGTTTGCGATGGCGATGTCCTTACCCGGAAATGAGGGGAAGTTTCGCTGATGCGCGCAGTTCTCGAACAGTTGGAGGAGCGGCGTTCGCAGGCGCGGCTCGGCGGTGGCCAGAAGCGCATCGACGCGCAGCACGCCAAGGGCAAGCTCACCGCCCGCGAGCGCGTCGAGGTCCTGCTCGACGAGGGATCGTTCGAGGAATACGACATGTATGTCGTGCACCGGACGACCGATTTCGGCATGGCCGAGCAGAAATTTTCCGGCGACGGCGTTGTCACCGGCTGGGGCACGATCAACGGCCGCCTCGTCTACGTTTTCTCCCAGGATTTTACCGTTCTTGGCGGCTCGCTTTCGGAAACGCACGCCCAGAAAATCTGCAAGATCATGGACATGGCGGTGCGCAACGGCGCGCCGGTCATCGGCCTCAATGATTCAGGCGGCGCGCGCATCCAGGAAGGCGTCGCCTCGCTCGGCGGCTATGCCGACGTCTTCAAGCGCAATGTGGACGCATCCGGCGTCGTGCCGCAGATTTCCGTCATCATGGGACCATGCGCGGGCGGTGCGGTCTACTCGCCGGCGATGACCGACTTCATCTTCATGGTGCGCGATTCTTCCTACATGTTCGTCACCGGGCCGGATGTGGTGAAGACGGTGACGAACGAGATCGTCACCGCCGAGGAACTGGGTGGCGCGCGCACCCACACGCAAAAATCGTCCGTTGCCGACGGCGCCTTCGACAACGACGTCATCGCGCTGGAGGAAGTGCGCCGGCTGTTCGATTTCCTGCCGCTCAATAACCGCGAGAAGCCGCCTGTCCGTCCGTTCCACGACGACCCGGCGCGCATCGAGGATCGGCTCGACACGCTGATCCCCGACTCGGCGAACAAACCCTACGACATGAAGGAACTGATCCACGCGCTCGCCGACGAAGGCGAGTTCTTCGAGATCCAGGAAGCCTTTGCCCGCAACATCATCACCGGCTTCATGCGCATGGAGGGCCAGACGGTCGGCGTCGTCGCCAACCAGCCGATGGTGCTGGCCGGCTGCCTCGACATCGATTCAAGCCGCAAGGCTGCGCGCTTCGTGCGCTTTTGCGACGCGTTCTCGATCCCGATCCTGACGCTGGTCGACGTGCCAGGCTTCCTGCCGGGCACCGCGCAGGAATATGGCGGCGTCATCAAGCACGGCGCGAAACTGCTCTTCGCCTACAGCCAGGCGACGGTGCCGATGGTGACGCTGATCACCCGCAAGGCCTATGGCGGCGCCTATGACGTCATGGCCTCGAAGCATATCGGCGCCGACGTCAATTACGCCTGGCCCACCGCCGAGATCGCCGTGATGGGCGCCAAGGGCGCGACCGAGATTCTCTATCGTTCGGAACTCGGCGATCCGGAGAAGATCGCCGCGCGCACGAAAGAGTATGAGACCAACTTCGCCAACCCGTTCAAGGCGGCAGAGCGCGGCTTCATCGACGAGGTGATCATGCCGCATTCGAGCCGCAAGCGCATCGCCCGCGCCTTCGCCATGCTGCGCTCCAAGAAGCTGGAGCAGCCATGGAAGAAGCACGACACGATTCCGCTTTAGGGATCGGCGGATGCCGACGGTCTTCGAATGGAAGGGATGGAAGTTTCTATTCTATAGTTTGGATGCAGTCGAACCGCCGCATATCCATGTGCGTAAGGACCGCAAGGAAACGAAAATCTGGCTGAACAGCCTCGAGATCGCGAGAAACAGGCGCTGTACGGCGCAGGAACTGAAAGTTCTGACGAAGGTGGTCGAAGAACATCGAGGCGAATTTCTGGAGCGATGGCATGAGCACTTTGGAAATTGATGAGGACCTGATCGAGCCCGTTGCCGCGCATTGCACGGATCACGAACTCGTGGTGACGCTTGCAGATGGCGTACGTCTCGTGACGCCGCTGTGGTGGTATCCCCGTCTGCTGAGGGCGGGAGACGAAGAGCGCAACCGGATCGAGCTTTCGCCCTATGGCTTGCACTGGCCGGCCATCGACGAGGATTTGAGCGTCGAAGGAATGCTCAAGGGCCGCAAGGCACCCGGTGCGATGCCGCCCGCACAGGCCGCCGAATGACCATCTTCCGTTTTTCTCCCGTGATGTGAGACAGAAAAGAATGTTCAAGAAAATCCTCATCGCCAATCGCGGCGAGATTGCCTGCCGGGTCATCAAGACGGCGAAGAAGCTGGGCATCGCGACGGTCGCCGTCTATTCCGACGCCGACCGCGACGCGCTGCATGTGAAGATGGCGGACGAGGCGGTGCATATCGGGCCGGCGCCGTCCAACCAATCCTATATCGTCATCGAAAAGATCATCGACGCGATCCGCAAGACCGGCGCCGATGCGGTCCATCCGGGCTATGGCTTCCTGTCGGAAAATCCGCTGTTCGCGCAGGCGCTTGCGAAGGAAGGCGTCGCCTTCATCGGCCCGCCCGTCAAGGCCATCGAAGCGATGGGCGACAAGATCACGTCGAAGAAGCTCGCAGCCGAGGCCGGGGTTTCGACCGTGCCGGGCCATATGGGTCTGATCGCCGATGCCGACGAGGCGGTGACGATTTCGGCCTCGATCGGCTACCCTGTGATGATCAAGGCCTCGGCCGGCGGCGGCGGCAAGGGCATGCGCATCGCATGGAACGACGCGGAGGCGCGCGAGGGCTTCCAGTCTTCGAAGAACGAGGCGAAGAACTCGTTCGGCGACGACCGCATCTTCATCGAGAAATTCGTCACCCAGCCGCGCCATATCGAAATCCAGGTTCTGGGCGACCAGCACGGCAACGTTCTCTATCTCGGCGAGCGCGAATGCTCCATCCAGCGGCGCAACCAGAAGGTCATCGAGGAGGCGCCGTCGCCGTTCCTCGACGAGGCCACGCGCAAGGCGATGGGCGAGCAGTCGGTCGCGCTGGCGAAGGCCGTCGGCTATTTCTCGGCCGGCACGGTCGAGTTCATCGTCGATGGCGACCGCAATTTCTATTTCCTCGAAATGAACACGCGCCTGCAGGTCGAGCATCCGGTGACGGAACTGATCACCGGCATAGACCTGGTCGAGGAGATGATCCGCGTTGCCGCCGGCGAGAAGCTGCGCATGGCGCAGGACGAAATTTCGCTCAACGGCTGGGCGATCGAAAGCCGCCTTTACGCTGAAGACCCGTTCCGCAACTTCCTGCCCTCGATCGGCCGCTTGACGCGCTATCGGCCGCCGGCCGAAGGCACGCTTGAGGACGGTACGATCGTGCGCAACGACACCGGGGTCTTCGAGGGCGGCGAGATTTCGATGTATTATGATCCGATGATCGCCAAGCTGTGCACCTGGGCGCCCGACCGGCTGGCGGCCATCGACGCGATGAGCGCCGCGCTCGACGATTTCGAGGTCGAGGGCATCGGCCACAACCTGCCGTTCCTGTCGGCGGTCATGGAGCACGAGCGCTTCCGCGACGGCCGCCTGACGACGGCTTTCATCGCCGAGGAGTTTCCCGAAGGCTTCAAGGGCGTCGCGCCGGATGCCGCTGACGGTCGCGTGCTGGCCGCGGTCGCCGCCTTCGTCAACTGGCGCAGCCAGAAGCGCGACGTGCTGATTTCCGGCGGCATGGACAATCACCGCCGCGCCGTCGGCCGTGACTGGATCGTCGCGATGGGCGAGAGCGAATTCGAATGCTTCCTGCGCGAGGAGGGCGGCAAGGTGCTGGTCTCCTTCGGTCCCGACAAGGCGGTCGAGGTCAGGTCGGATTGGCTGCCCGGCAAGAGCCATGCGCGCTTCACCGTCGACGGCGAGCCGGTGGGCGTGAAGATCGATCGCGTCAATTCGAGCTGGCGCCTGCGCTGGAAGGGCATCGACGAGAAGGTGCATGTTCGCACCCCGCGCATTGCCGCGCTGGCTCGCCTGATGCCCGAAAAGCTGCCGCCGGACACCTCGAAGATGTTGCTGTGCCCGATGCCGGGCGTGGTGACGTCGATCGCAGTCAAGGTCGGCGACACGGTCGAGGACGGCCAGCCGCTCGCCACCGTCGAGGCCATGAAGATGGAAAACGTCCTGCGCGCGGAGCGCCGCGGCGTCGTCAAGTCGGTTGCCGTGGAGGCGGGCGCGAGCCTTGCCGTGGACGAGATGATTTTGGAGTTCGAGTAAGGTCATGACCAACCCCAGGCTCGAAACGTGGCGCAAGGCCGCCGAAAAGGAAGTCAAGCGCGACCCTGACACGCTGGTCTGGAACACGCCCGAAGGCATCGCGGTCAAGCCGGTCTACACGGCCGACGACATCGCCGGGCTCGACCACATCCACTCGCTGCCGGGCCAAAAGCCGTTCCTGCGCGGGCCGCGCGCGACGATGTATACGGGCCGGCCCTGGACGATCCGGCAATATGCGGGCTTTTCCACCGCCGAGGCGTCGAACGCCTTCTACCGCAAGGCGCTGGCGGCCGGCCAGCAGGGCGTCTCGGTCGCCTTCGACCTCGCCACCCATCGCGGCTACGATTCGGACCATCCGCGCGTCGAGGGCGATGTCGGCAAGGCCGGCGTGGCGATCGATTCGGTCGAGGACATGAAGATCCTCTTCGACGGCATTCCGCTGGCCGAGATTTCCGTGTCGATGACCATGAACGGCGCCGTGATTCCGATCCTCGCCAATTTCATCGTCGCAGGCGAGGAACAGGGCGTCTCGCGCGCCGAGCTCTCCGGGACCATCCAGAACGACATCCTCAAGGAGTTCATGGTCCGCAACACCTACATCTATCCGCCCGAACCCTCGATGCGGATCATCGCGGACATCATCGAATACACCGCGAAGGAGATGCCGAAGTTCAACTCGATCTCCATTTCCGGCTACCACATGCAGGAAGCCGGCGCGACGTTGGTTCAGGAACTCGCCTTCACGCTGGCCGACGGGCGCGAATATGTCCGCGCGGCGCTCGCCAAGGGGCTGGACGTCGATGCGTTCGCGGGTCGCCTGTCCTTCTTCTTCGCAATAGGCATGAACTTCTTCATGGAAGCCGCCAAGCTGCGCGCCGCGCGCCTGCTTTGGACACGGATCATGGAAGAGTTCGAGCCGAAGAAACAATCGTCGCTGATGCTGCGCACCCATTGCCAGACGTCGGGCGTGTCGTTGCAGGAGCAGGATCCCTACAACAACGTCATCCGCACTGCCTACGAGGCGATGTCGGCCGCGCTCGGCGGCACGCAGTCGCTGCACACCAACGCGCTCGACGAGGCGATCGCGCTGCCGACGGAGTTTTCCGCCCGCATCGCGCGCAACACGCAGCTGATCCTGCAGCACGAGACCGGCGTCACGAAGGTCGTCGATCCGCTCGCCGGCTCCTACTATGTCGAGAGCCTGACCAACGACCTTGCCGAAAAGGCCTGGGCGCTGATCGAGGAGATCGAGGCGATGGGCGGCATGACCAAGGCGGTCAATGACGGCTACCCCAAGCGTCTGATCGAGGAAGCGGCGACGCGCAAGCAGGCCGCAATCGACCGCGGCGACGAGGTGATCGTCGGCGTCAACAAGTACCGGCTCGAGACCGAAGACGATCTCGACATTCTCGATATCGACAACAGGGCCGTTCGCGAGTCGCAGATCGCGCGCATCGAGAAGACCCGCCGACAGCGCGACCCAAAGAAGTGGGAGGAAACCATCGCCGCGTTGCGCGATGTCGCGCGCACCGGAAAGGGCAACATCCTGGAGGCCGCTGTCGAGGCCGCGCGGGCCCGCGCCACGCTCGGCGAGATATCGGATGCATTGCGCGAAGCCTTCGGCGACCATACGGCAGTGCCGAAAGTCGTGCGCAACGTCTACGGCCCCGCCTATGAGGGCGAGCCGGAATACGAGACGCTGGTCGAGCGGCTCGATGGCCTGGCGAAGGCGCTCGGCGAAACGCCGAAGGTGATGGTCGCCAAGCTCGGCCAGGACGGCCACGACCGCGGCGCCAAGATCATCGCCTCGGCGTTCGGCGACATCGGCTTCGATGTCCTCGCCGGCCCGCTCTTCCAGACGCCGGGCGAGGCGGCCGAGATGGCGGTGGCGCAAAAGGTGCATGTCGTCGGCATGTCGTCGCTCGCCGCCGGCCACAAGACGCTCGCGCCGCAACTCGTCGAGGCGCTGAAGAAGAGGGGCGCGGAGGATGTGATCGTGGTCGTCGGCGGCGTCATCCCGCGCCAGGACTACCAGTTCCTCATCGACAATGGCGTCGCCGCCGTGTTTGGCCCCGGCACCAACGTGCTCGACGCCGCCCGCGCCGTGATCGACCTGATGGAGGGCAAGCGTCGCAACACCTGAGCGTGCCTACGGCTCGAACGGATCACGGGCCGGCGCGTGCGGGTAGGTGCCGGCGGCGCGGCGGCGCTCGATCTGTTTCATCGAGCATGCGGGCGAGCACAGGATGCCCTCGTCGCAGAAATAGGCCGGGCCGTCTTCGATCCGGCCGTGATAGTACCAGAAGCCCGGATCGCCGTAGCGGCGGCGGCATTCGACGCAGAAATTCGTTTCGGGGCGCGCCAGCATGGCTATCTCCGTTTCGGTTCCAGTTTGACGTAAACGTCAAAAAAAACTAGCCATGGTTGCCACGCATTCGAGCCGGAGGAAAGCTTATGTATCGCGCGCCCGTCGACGACATCGCATTCACGTTGAAACATGTCGCGGGGCTCGACAGGGCGATGGCGGAGGGAAGTCTCGGCGATCTTTCGGCGGATCTGGTCGATGCGATACTCGGCGAAGCCGGCCGCTTCGCCTCCGAGGAACTCAGCCCCCTCTACAAGGTCGGCGACGAGATCGGCGCGGTCTGGAAGGATGCGGCGGTCACCACGCCGCCCGGCTGGCGCGATGCTTACCGCCACTGGATCGAAGGCGGATGGAACGGGCTGTCCGGCCCGGAGGAATTCGGCGGCCAGGGCCTGCCGACCATGCTCGCCATGGCGGCGATGGAGATGTGGAACTCGGCCTCCATCGCCTTCGCGCTCTGCCCGACGCTGACGGCCGGCGCAGCCGAGGCCGTGGCGAAACACGGCTCGGACGAACTCAAGGCGACCTATCTGGCAAAGCTCGTTTCCGGCGAATGGACCGGCACGATGAACCTGACCGAGCCGCAGGCAGGCTCCGACCTAGCCGCGCTGCGCACCCGCGCGACGCGCGCCGATGACGGCACCTATCGCGTCTTCGGCCAGAAGATCTTCATCACCTATGGCGAGCACGACTACACCGACAACATCGTGCACCTCGTCCTCGCGCGCTTGCCTGACGCGCCGGCCGGAACGCGCGGTATCTCGCTCTTCCTGGTGCCGAAATTCCTGGTCAACGCGGACGGCACGCTCGGCCGTCGAAACGACGCTTTTTGCGCTTCCATCGAGCATAAGCTCGGCATCCACGCCTCGCCCACCTGCACGATGATCTTCGGTGACGGCTTCGTCGAGGGCGAGGAAAAGGGCGCGGTCGGCTATCTCGTCGGCGAGGAGAATCGCGGTCTCGCCTGCATGTTCACCATGATGAACAATGCGCGGCTCGCGGTCGGCATCGAGGGCGTCGCGGTCGCTGAAGCCGCGTTCCAGAAGGCGCATGCCTATGCGCTCGACCGCCGCCAGGGCAAGGCGCCCGGCCATGCGGGCGAGGGCATGGCGCCGATCGTCCATCACCCGGATGTGATGCGCAATCTTCTGACCATGAAGGCGCTGACGCAGGTCTCGCGCGCCATCTGCTACTCGTGCGCCCATGCGATCGACATGAGCCATGCCGGCGGCGACGACGCTGCTTACTGGACCGACCGCGCCGGTCTCCTGACCCCGGTCGCCAAGGCCTTTTCAACCGACATCGGTGTGGAGATGGCCTCGGTCGGCCTGCAGATCCATGGCGGCATGGGCTTCATCGAGGAAACGGGCGCGGCTGCGCTTTATCGCGATGCGCGCATTGCGCCGATTTACGAGGGCACCAACGGCATCCAGGCGATCGACCTCGTCACGCGCAAGCTGCCGCTCGGCGGCGGCAAGCATGTGCTGCGCTTCATCGACGAGCTTCATGCCGACATCGAAGCGGTGCGCACCTCCAACCGCGACGGCTTTGGCGCGACGGCGGAAAAATGCGAGGCGGCGCTGAATGATCTGGCCGAGGCAACCGCCTGGCTTCAGGAAGCGCTCGACGGCGGACGCACCGAGGAGGCGCTGGCTGGCGCAACGCCCTATCTTCGGCTTTTCGCGCTGGCAGCTGGCGGCGCATATCTCGCGCGCGGCGCGGTGGCCGACGAGAGCGGCAAGCGCATCCCGCTTTGCCGCTTCTATGCCGAGAACCTGATCGAGGAAACCGCCGCGCTTCGCCGCCGCGTGGTCGAGGGCGCGCCGAGCCTTCGCGAAGCCGGCGCGGCTCTGGCAAGTTAGGAACGACGATGAACGAATTTGTCCAGATCGAGCGCCGCGGCCCGGTCCAGTCCATCCGCATGAACCGGCCGGACAAGAAGAACGCGATCACGCGCGCGATGTATGCCGAGATGGCGCAGGCGCTGACGGCTGGCGACAGCGACCCGGATATACGCTGCCACGTCATCCTCGGCGTGCCGGGGGCGTTCTCGTCGGGCAACGACCTCGCCGATTTCATGACGGTCGCGACGGGCGGCGAGGGTGGCAGCGAGGTCTATGATTTCCTGCTGGCGCTGGCGAAATCGCAAAAGCCGATCGTCTCCGGCGTCGACGGCATCGCGGTCGGCATCGGCACCACGATCAACCTTCACTGCGACCTGACTTTCGCTACCCCGCGCACCGAGTTCCGCACCCCTTTCGTTGATCTCGGCCTCGTTCCCGAGGCAGGCTCGAGCCTGCTCGCGCCGGCCGTCATCGGGCGCCAGCAGGCGTTCGCGCTGCTGGGGCTGGGCGAGGGATTTTCGGCCGAGCGCGCGAAGGATGTCGGCCTGATCTACGCTGTCGTGTCGGAAGCCGAACTGGAAGGCGCGGTCTTTGAAGCCGCCGAACGAATTGCCTCGAAACCGCCGGAAGCGCTCAGGATCGCACGCGATTTCCTTCTGGGCGACCGCGCTCCGCTGATTGCCCGGATCGAGGAAGAAGGCGTCCAGTTTCGCAGCCGCCTCAAATCCGAAGAAGCCCGCAACGCCTTCATGGCCTTCATGAGCCGGAAGAAATAGCCCTCACGGATAAAGCCGCTGCTTCCCCCAGCCATCGCCCTCGCGCTTGAACTGCAGACGGTCGTGCAGGCGGAAGGGGCGGTCGTGCCAGAATTCGATCTCCACCGGCTTGATGCGGAAGCCGGACCAGTGCGCCGGGCGCGGAATCTCGCCGATCGCATGCTTGGCGGTATATTCGGCGACCGCTCTTTCCAGCGCGAACCGGCCTTCGAGCGGGCGCGATTGCGCCGATGCCCAGGCGCCGATCCGGCTGCCGCGCGGCCGCGTCGCGTAATAGGCGTCGGCTTCGGCGTCCGTGACGATCTCGACCGGCCCGCGCACGCGCACCTGCCGGCGAAGGCTCTTCCAGTGAAAGCACATCGCCGCCTTCATCGAACCGAGTATTTCACGGCCCTTGGCGCTTTCGAAATTGGTGTAGAAGACGAAGCCGTGCTCGTCGAAACCCTTCAGCAGCACCATGCGCACATTGGGCAGTCCGTCGGGGTCGACCGTCGCGAGCGCCAGTGCGTTGGGGTCGTTGACCTCGCTCTTCTCGGCATCCCTCAGCCAGTCGGCGAAAAGGCGATAGGGCTCGGTCGCTTCGGTGAAATCAGTGTTTGTTAACTGTGCATCCGACATTCTAGAACCTCTGCGCGCGTAATTCCTAGGAGATGACGCATTGTTGCACCCGTTGCAAGCGATGGTGATGACGGCACGACGCCCCATTTTGCTGGCCACGATGGCGCTTTGCCTGGCCGCCTGCGGCTCGCGCGGCGTCACGCTCGAGGACGTCGCCAAGGATACGTCCATCGTCACCGGCTCGGTCAGGAAGACCGAGGCGCCGAAGGATGCGACGGAACTCTCCGACGCGGCGACCATTCGCAACGTCGTCTCCGCGCTCGATTTGGAAGCTGGCGCGCCAGACGCGCTGGCTTGGGCGAATGCCGAGACGGGCTCGCGCGGGGCGCTGCGCCAGATCAGCGAGCACAGCGACGGGGGCGCGCGCTGCCGCCGCTTCGAGGCGACGCGCGAAAGTTTCGACGGCATCGCGCTCTACCAGGGCGAATCCTGCCTCGCCTCGGGCGGCATGTGGGCGATGACGGCCTTCGACAAGCTTTGAGGCGCGTCGGGAAAATCTGGAAACTTTTCGCCGGCATGCTCATATAGCGGACAACCAATCCTCAATTCGGGCAGGCAATTCATGCGCGATCCCTATCAGGTCCTGGGCGTTGCCAAGAACGCCTCGGCCAAGGACATCAAGTCGGCTTACCGGAAGCTGGCGAAAAAATACCATCCGGACCAGAACGCCAACGATCCGAAGGCGCAGGAGCGCTTCTCCGAGGCGAGCCAAGCCTATGAGATCGTCGGCGACGACGAAAAGCGCCGCCAGTTCGACCGTGGCGAGATCGACGCGGCAGGCAAGCCGCGTTTCACCGGCTTTGAGGGCGCGGCCGGCGGCGGCGACCCGTTCGGGGGCTTTCGGCGCGCCGGTGCCGGTCCGGGCGGCGCGCGCTACGAATTCCGCTCCGCAGGCGGCGGCGATCCGTTCGGCGATGCGGGCGACGACATCTTTTCCCACATCTTCGGGCAGGCGTTTCGCCAGGGGGCCGGGCCGGGGGGCGGCGCACAGGCAGGTCCGCGGCCGGGAGCAGGCCAGCGCCGCCAGCCGCGCGGCAGCGACCTGCAGGTGACGCTGGAGGTGACGATCGAGGAAGCGGCGACCGCCGCCAAGGTCACCGCCGCCTTTCCCGACGGGCGCAAGATCGCAGTCAAGCTGCCGGCTTTCCTGGAGGACGGGCAGACGATCCGCCTCAAGGGACAGGGCGAACAGCTCGGCATTGGCGAGCCCGGCGACGCGCTGGTCAAGATCCGCTTCAAGCCGCACCCGCTCTACCGCATCGAGGGTCGCGACCTTCATGTCGACCTGCCGGTTCCACTGGAAGACGCGGTGCTGGGCGCCAAGCTGCCGGTCGAAACCCCGACCGGGCGTCTGGCGGTCGCCATCCCCGCCTGGTCGAGTTCGGACAAGCGCCTGCGCCTCAAGGGCAAGGGCCTGCCGACGAAGCATGGCGGCCATGGCGACCTTTATGTCCATGTCGCCGTGATGCTGCCGCCGGACCGCGACGAGGACCTGGAAGCCCTGATGCGCGCGCGCCGCGCCTCCTGATCCCAGGCAGCGTTCGACAGCCTCGCGGCTTGATGCCGCACACCCGCTATGCGATAGGCTCGGTCCAATCGTGATCGCGTCGAGGGAATGACATGGCAGGTGGGAATGGATTGATGGCCGGCAAGCGCGGCCTCATCATGGGCGTGGCGAACAATCGCTCGATCGCCTGGGGCATCGCGAAGGCCTGCGCCGAACAGGGCGCCGAGCTTGCCTTCACCTGGCAGGGCGACGCGTTGAAGAAGCGCGTCGAGCCGCTCGCCGCCGAACTCGGCGCGCATCTGGCCGGCCATTGCGACGTCTCCGACATGGCGACGATCGACGCCGTCTTCGCCGACCTCGAAGCCAGATGGGGCAAGCTCGACTTCGTCGTCCACGCCATCGGCTTTTCCGACAAGGACGAGCTCGTCGGCCGCTATGTTGACACGACGCACGGCAATTTCGTGAAGACGATGGACATCTCGGTCTATTCGTTCACCGCCGTCGCGCAGCGCGCCGAAAAGCTCATGGCCGAGGGCGGCTCGCTCCTGACCATGACCTATTACGGCGCCGAGAAGGTGATGCCGAACTACAACGTCATGGGCGTTGCCAAGGCCGCGCTCGAGGCGAGCGTCCAGTATCTTGCGGTCGACCTCGGCCCGAAGAACATCCGCGTCAACGCGATCTCGGCAGGTCCCATCAAGACGCTGGCGGCGTCGGGCATCGGCGACTTCCGCTACATCTTGAAGTGGAACGAGTACAACGCGCCGCTGCGCCGCACCGTCACCATCGAGGAAGTCGGCCAGACCGGCGTCTACCTTCTCTCCGACATGTCGAAGGGCATGACGGGCGAGGTGCTTCACGTCGATTCGGGCTATCACGTCGTCGGCATGAAGGCGGTTGACGCGCCGGACATCTCGACGGTCTGAGCGCGCGGCAACCGTGCGCTGGGTCACCAACAAATGACCGCCTGTAACTTGCGGCTCGGTGACGGGTCGCGCTAATTCGGCCCATGGCAACGCTCACATATTTCATCCGGCACGGCCAGACCGACTGGAACGCAATCATGCGCCTGCAGGGTCAGGCCGACACCGATTTGAACGATGTCGGCCGCGCGCAGGCCGACCGGAACGGCGAGCGGTTGGCCTCGCTCCAGCCCGACATCGGCTCGTTCCGTTTCGTCGCGAGCCCATTGAAGCGCACCTGCGAGACGATGGAGCGCGTGCGCGCCGGCGCCGGCTTGCCGCGCCGCGGTTATCTCACCGACCCGCGTCTCATCGAGGTGCATTTCGGCGACTGGCAGGGCAAGACGCTGGAAGAGGTGGAGGCGGGAAGGCCCGGTTCCACGGCCGAGCGCGAGGCCGACAAATGGCATTTCGTGCCGCCGGGCGCCTCCGGCGAAAGCTACGATCGGCTGATGGCGCGTTTCCGGCCCTTCTTCGAGGAAATCACGCAGCCGACCGTTTGCGTGACCCATGGCGGCATCGTCCGTGCCGTCTTCCGCATTGCCGGCGGCATGGGCGCGGATGAGGCCGCCGCGCTCGTCATCCCGCAGGATAGGATGCTGCGCTGGGACGGCGAAGCGCTGGAGTGGCTCTAGCTAATTCCCCGTATCCATGTCCGTGATCTGTTTCTCGCCCTCGATCTCCTCATAGGCGAGCAGCACGTCCATCCCTTCCGAGATGGCCTCGACGTCGAACTCGCCGGGCAGCTTGTAGACATTGCCGTTCTCGAGCGTGATCGTCATCGCCTCGCGGTCGATGGCGGTGATCGAGCCTTCATCGTTGGCGGCCAGGGCCGCCGAGGCGAAGAGCGTGGCGGCGGCGGTGAGAAGGGCGATCTTGCGCATCAGATGGAAACCTCCGGATGATCGAACCACCATGTTTGAATCGAAACAATGTGTCAAAACTCCGCGCGGTTTGACCCTCCGCGAAAACGCCAATAGAAGCGGTGGCAAAACGGCCCCTTGAGGGGCCGCCGGGGCAGGGACCAGCATGTCGCACAACACGTTCGGGCATCTCTTTCGCGTGACGACCTGGGGCGAAAGCCACGGGCCGGCGCTCGGCTGCGTGGTCGACGGTTGCCCGCCCGGCATCAGGTTCCAGCTCTCCGACATCCAGGCCGATCTCGACCGGCGCCGTCCCGGCAAGTCGCGCTTCGTCACCCAGCGCCAGGAGCCCGATCAGGTGAGGATCCTGTCCGGCGTTCTCGAAGACGGCGAGGAGCTGGTCACGACCGGCACGCCCGTCTCGATGCTGATCGAGAATGTCGACCAGCGCTCCAAGGATTATGGCGAGATCGCGCGGCAATACCGTCCCGGCCATGCCGACTACACCTATGACGTCAAGTACGGCCTGCGTGACTATCGCGGCGGCGGCCGCTCTTCCGCGCGCGAGACGGCAGCCCGCGTCGCTGCCGGCGCGCTCGCCCGCAAGGTCGTGCCGGGAATGGTCGTGCGCGGCGCGCTGGTCGCGATGGGAACGAAGGACATCGACCGCGCCAACTGGGACTGGGATTTCGTCCAGTCGCCGGAAAACCCCTTCTTCACGCCCGACCCGCAGTCGGTTTCCGTCTTCGAGGAGTATCTCGACGGCATCCGCAAGGCCGGCTCCTCGGTCGGCGCGATCGTCGAGATCGTCGCGGAGGGCGTCCCCGCCGGCCTCGGCGCGCCGATCTATGCCAAGCTCGACCAGGAGATCGCCTCGGGCCTGATGTCGATCAACGCCGTCAAGGGCGTCGAGATCGGCAATGGGTTCGAGGCCGCGCGCATCACCGGCGAAGAAAACGCCGACGAGATGCGCATGGGCAATGACGGCCCGCGCTTCCTGTCCAACAAGGCCGGCGGCATCCTGGGCGGCATCTCGACCGGCCAGCCGGTCGTCGCGCGCTTTGCCGTCAAGCCCACCTCGTCGATCCTCAACACGCGCCAGTCGATCGACGTCGAGGGCCAGGAAGTGGACGTGCGCACCAAGGGTCGGCACGACCCCTGCGTCGGCATCCGCGCCGTGCCGATCGGCGAAGCCATGGTCGCATGCGCGATCGCGGATCATTATTTGAGACATCGCGGCCAGACGGGCCGCATCTAGTCAGGGTTCCCTCATTCCATGCCTTACGATCAGCAAAAGACCGTCGAAGCCATCCGCGCCTTCGAGCGCGGCGAGATCGTCGTCGTCATGGACGATGACGGCCGTGAGAACGAGGGCGACCTGATCGTCGCCGCCGTTCATTGCACGCCCGAGAAAATGGCCTTCATCGTCCGCCACACTTCGGGCATCGTCTGCACGCCCATGACGCGCGAGGACGCCAAGCGGCTGAACTTGAACCCCATGGTCGCCGACAACGACGCGCCGCATTCGACCGCCTTCACCGTCTCGGTCGACTTCAAGCACGGCACGACCACCGGCATCTCGGCCGAGGATCGCACGCTGACGGCTCGAAACCTTGCCAACGGCAATGTCGGCGCGGCCGATTTCGTCCGTCCCGGCCACATCTTCCCGCTCGTCGCGCGCGAGGGCGGGGTGCTCATGCGCTCTGGCCACACCGAGGCCGCCGTGGACCTGTGCAAGCTCGCCGGCCTGCCGCCCGTCGGCGTCATCTGCGAGCTCGTCAACGATGACGGCACGGTGATGCGCGGCCCGCAGGTGCAAGGTTTTGCCCGCCAGCATGGCCTCAAGGAGGTCTCCGTCGCCGACCTGATCGCCTATCGCCAGCGACAGGAAACCCTGATCGAGCGCATTTCCGATTTTGAGATCGAGACGCCCGGCGGCAATGCGCGCGCCCTGACCTATCGCCTGCCATGGGACACGATGCACCACCTCGCCATCGTCTTCGGCGACATTCGTGACGGCCGCGACGTTCCGGTTCGCCTCCACACCGAAGATGTCGTCGCCGACGTGTTCGGCGCGGGTACCGAGCTCAAGGACCTTCTGTCGAAATTCGGCAACCAACGCGGGGTCCTCGTCTATCTGCGCGAGGGCTCGGTTGGCGTCGCGCACAGT
This sequence comes from Aliihoeflea sp. 40Bstr573, assembly GCF_024105655.1. Taxonomy (GTDB): domain Bacteria; phylum Pseudomonadota; class Alphaproteobacteria; order Rhizobiales; family Rhizobiaceae; genus Aliihoeflea. Next base: position 116,138 of record NZ_JAAAMH010000002.1, on the reverse strand, counting down.
GCGCGCAACCGGCCGATGGGCGAGCGCGAGGCGCATGAGGAAGCGTTGGTGCGCGAGGATGAATGGCGCGAGATCGGCCTTGGCGCGCAGATCCTGCGCGATCTCGGCATCTCCTCGATCCGGCTTCTGGCCTCGCGCCCGCGCCACTATATCGGCCTTGAGGGTTTCGGCATCGAAATCGCGTCGACCGAGCTCATCCAGAGCTGATCGCTGTTGATCTTCGGGGCGAAGTGAAATCGGGGCGTGGTCACGCGCCCCGATCGGCCCTATATCAAGCGCCCATGGTCACACGTCTCTACACTCACCCGATCTATCTCGAGCATCTGATGCCCGCCGGCCACCCGGAGCGGCCGGACCGGCTGCGCGCCCTTGAACGCGCACTGGAGGCGGAGGCCTTCGAGCGGCTCGACCGGCACCTGTCGCCGATGGGCGACATTGAAACCGTGCTCTACGCCCACCCGCAAAGCCATGTCGACAAGATCCGAGCGCTGATCCCCTCGGAGGGCCTGGCAAGCATCGATGGTGACACGACCGTCAGCCCGAAGAGCCTCGAAGCGGCACTCACCGCCGTCGGCGCTGCCAATGCGGCCGTGGACGACGTCTTCGCCGGCCGCGCCGACAACGTCTTCGTCGCCTCGCGCCCGCCCGGCCACCATGCCGAGAAGGTGACGGCGATGGGGTTCTGCCTCATCAACCACGCCGCCATCGCCGCCCGCCATGCCCAGAAGGCCCACGGCGCCGAACGCGTCGCCATCGTCGACTGGGACGTCCATCACGGCAACGGCACGCAGGACATCTTCTACGACGACCCGTCCGTTCTCTACTGCTCCACGCACCAGATGCCGCTTTATCCCGGCACCGGCGCGAAGTCCGAGACGGGCGCCGGCAACATCGTCAACGCCCCGCTTAATCCGGGCACCGGCAGCGAAACCTTCCGTGAAGCGTTCAATGCGCGCGTGCTTCCAGCGCTGGACGAATTCCGGCCGGACCTCATCATCATCTCCGCCGGCTTCGACGCGCATCACCGCGATCCGCTCGCCGAGATCAACCTGACCGAAGACGATTTCGACTGGGCGACGGGCGAACTCATGGAGCGCGCCGCGCGCCATTCGAACAACCGCCTCGTGTCGCTGCTCGAAGGCGGTTACGACCTGCAGGGCCTGGCCTTCTCGGCCGCCGTCCACATCGCCCGCCTGATGAAGGGATGACCATGACCGACCAAACCGCGCCGAATGCCGACATCAAGGCGATGAGCTTCGAACAGGCGCTGGAAGCGCTCGAACGCATCGTCGACGACTTGGAGCGCGGCGACGTTCCGCTCGACCAGTCGATCCGCATCTACGAGCGCGGCGAAGCCCTGAAGGCCCATTGCGACCAGCTTCTCAAGGCCGCCGAGGACAAGGTCGAGAAAATCCGTCTGTCGCGCGACGGCAAGCCGATGGGCACGGAGCCGCTCGACGGGGAGTAGCGGACAAAGCTTGCGAATGACGTCCAGCAACGCTATCTTAGTCAGGATTAGCTAAGGAGGCGGCGATGTCGACCGTCAATATGCTGGAAGCCAAAACGTCGTTGTCCCGTCTCGTCGAAGCGGTCGAGAGCGGCGTGGAAAGCGAAATCATCATTGCGCGCAATGGCAAGCCGGCGGCTAAACTTGTTCCGCTCAGCGCGCCAGGTACGAAGACGATTCGCTTTGGGCACGCGAAAGGGAAATATCCGTCACTCGACTATGAAGCCTTCCAGGCGCTTGATGCGGAGGTCGAGACGATGTTCTTCAGCGGTGAAAAGCAGAAGACGTGAAGCTTCTGCTCGACACCCATGTCGCGATCTGGGCGGCCACGACGCCTGAAAGAATACCTCCGCATATCCAGGATGCGATTGTCGCGAATTCCGGATCGATTTGGGTTTCGGCAGCCGCTGTCTGGGAAATTTCAATCAAGCATCCGCTGATGCGCCCTGACGCGCCGCCGTTCTCAGGCTACGAGGCAGTTATTGAATTCCAGGCGACAGGATTCGATCTTCTGGATGTAACGCCTGAACACGCCGCCTTCGTCGAGCGCTTGCCGCTTCTTCACGCTGATCCGTTCGACCGTTTGATGCTCGCTCAAGCCATCGTTGAAGGTATGCAATTCGTCACATACGATCGGCATTTGGCGCAATACGATGTTGCTCTGCTGACTTGGCAATGAGACGAGGCAGGAACCCATGAGCTTCTTCCCCGGAACCGACCCCGCTGCCGGCGACGCGTTCGCCTGCGATGCCATCGAAACGCTGATCATCCCGCGCACCCATGACATTGGTGGGCTGGAAGTCCGCCGCGCACTGCCCTCCGCACGCCGCCGCCTGGTCGGTCCCTTCATCTTCTTCGACCGCATGGGGCCCGCCATTTTGCGTGCGGGCCAGGCGCTCGACGTGCGCCCGCATCCGCATATCGGGCTTGCGACCGTCACTTACCTGTTCGACGGCAAAATCAGGCATCGTGATTCGCTCGGCACTGAAATGGTCATCGAACCGGGCGACGTGAACCTGATGACGGCGGGGCGCGGCATCGTCCATTCGGAGCGCTCGCCGGAGGAACTGCGCGGAGGCCCGCTTTCGATTTCCGGCCTCCAGACTTGGCTTGCTCTGCCGGAGGACAAGGAAGAGGTTGCGCCGCTTTTCGAGAACACGAGCCGCGCGGAACTGCCGAAGATCGACGGCGAGGAGGCGACCGGCCGTGTCGTCATCGGCTCTTTTTCCGGCCTCAAGGCGCCGGTACGCACTGCCTCCGACACGCTCTACGCCGACATTCGCCTGAAGCCGGGTGGGCGCATTCCCATTCCCGCCGATGCCGAAGAGCGCGCCATCTACGTCCTCGATGGCGAGGTCACGATCGCCGGCGACCGCTTTGCGGAGAACCAGCTTCTCGTCTTCCGCCAGGGCGACGAGATCGTCGTCGGATCGGAACGCGGTGCGCATTTCATGCTCTTCGGCGGCGCCTCGCTCGGCTCGCGTCGCTACATCTGGTGGAACTTCGTCTCCTCGTCCAAAGAGCGGATCGAGCAGGCGAAGGAAGAATGGCGCACCGGGCAGTTTGACATCGTGCCAGGCGACGCCGAGGAGCGCATTCCGCTTCCCGACAACTGAGCGTCGCATTTACTTTCGGCAAGCGAGCCACTATTTCCCCGGTAACGCGCGACGAGAGATCATGGCACCTGTGAAATCACCCCCCCAAACGCCGCTTCTGGATCAGGTCAAGGTTCCGGCGGACCTTCGCCGTCTGAAGGAAGGCGACCTGCTGCAACTGGCCGAGGAACTGCGTCACGAGCTGATCGACGCCGTTTCGCAGACGGGCGGGCATCTGGGCGCGGGTCTGGGCGTCGTCGAGCTGACCGTCGCGCTTCACTATGTGTTCGACACACCGGCGGACCGCATCATCTGGGATGTCGGCCATCAGGCCTATCCGCACAAGATCCTGACTGGCCGCCGCGACCGCATCCGCACCTTGCGCCAGGAAAACGGCCTTTCGGGATTCACCAAGCGCTCCGAGAGCGAATACGACCCGTTCGGCGCGGCGCATTCCTCCACCTCGATCTCCGCCGGTCTCGGCATGGCCGTCGCGCGCGATCTTGCCGGTGGCAAGAACAACGTCATCGCCGTCATCGGCGACGGCGCAATGTCTGCCGGCATGGCCTATGAGGCGATGAACAATGCCGGTGCGCTCGACGCGCGGCTGATCGTCATCTTGAACGACAACGACATGTCGATCGCCCCGCCCTCCGGCGCGATGAGCCACTATCTGGCGCGCCTCGCCTCTGGCTCCACCTATGCCGGCATCCGCGACATCGGCAAGAAGCTGACCTCATACCTGGGCAAACGCGCAGACAAGGCGATCACCCGCGCCGTCGAGCATGCGCGCGGCTACGTCACCGGCGGAACGCTCTTCGAGGAAATGGGCTTCTTCCATATCGGCCCGATCGACGGCCACAATCTGGAACACCTCGTTCCGGTCCTGAAGAATGTCCGCGACCATGGCGACGGGCCGATCCTGATCCATGTCGTGACCAAGAAGGGCAAGGGCTACGCCCCCGCCGAGGAAGCCGCCGACAAGTATCACGGCGTCTCGAAGTTCGACGTCATCTCGGGTGCGCAGGCCAAGGCGCCAGCCAATGCGCCGGCCTATACCAAGGTCTTCGCCGACGCGCTGATCCAGGAAGCGCGCGAGGATGAGAAGATCGTCGCGGTCACGGCCGCCATGCCGTCCGGCACCGGGCTCGACCATTTCGGCAAGGAGTTCCCGGACCGCACTTTCGATGTCGGCATCGCCGAACAGCATGGCGTCACCTTCGCCGCCGGCCTTGCGACCGAGGGCTTCAAGCCCTTCGCGACCATCTACTCGACCTTCCTCCAGCGCGCTTACGACCAGGTCGTCCACGACGTGGCGATCCAGAAACTGCCGGTGCGCTTTCCTATCGACCGGGCCGGCTTCGTCGGCGCCGACGGCGCGACCCATTGCGGCGCGTTCGACGTCACCTATCTCGCTTCGCTGCCCGGCTTTGTCGTCATGGCCGCCGCCGACGAGGCGGAACTCAAGCACATGGTGCGCACCGCCGTCGCCTATGATGACGGCCCCATCTCCTTCCGATACCCGCGCGGCAACGGCGTCGGCGTCGAGATGCCCGCACGCGGCGAAATTCTCGCCCTCGGCAAGGGCCGCATCGTCAAGGAAGGCACCAAGGTCGCGCTCCTGTCCTTCGGAACGCGGCTGGCGGACTGCCTTCTCGCCGCCGAGGAACTCGACGCGGCAGGTCTCTCCACCACGGTCGCGGACGCCCGCTTCGCCAAGCCGCTCGACGAGGATCTGGTCCGGCGCCTTGCGCGTGACCACGAGGTGCTGATCACCGTCGAGGAAGGCGCGATCGGCGGCTTCGCCAGCCACGTCCTGCACTTCCTCGCTCATGACGGCCTGCTCGAGACCGGCATCAAGGTGCGCCCGCTGATTTTGCCGGACGAGTTCACGGACCACGCGAAGCCCGAAAAGATGTATGCCGATGCGGGGCTCGATTCCGCCGGCATCGTGCGCACCGTCTTCGCCGCATTGGGCCGCGACCGCGCAGCCGCCAGCGCGTGAGCGCGGAAAAGATTCGCCTCGACGAACTGCTCGTCACGCGCGGGCTTTTCGCCTCGCGCTCGCGGGCGCGTGACGCGATCCTGCGCGGCACGGTCTCGGTGACCGGCACGGTCATCGCCAAACCCGGGCTCGGCGTCGCTGCGGATGCCCAGATCGCCGTCGACGACCCGGCGCAGGATTATGTTTCCCGCGCAGCGCTGAAGCTCGTCCACGCGCTCGATACCTTCAATCTCGATCCTGCCGGCGCAACCGCGCTCGATATCGGCGCCTCGACCGGCGGCTTCACGCAGGTCCTGCTCGACCGCGGCGCGGCGCATGTCTTCGCCATCGATGTCGGCCATGATCAGATGGATGCAAGCCTCGCCGCCGATCCGCGCGTGACCTCGATCGAGCGGCTCAACGCGCGCGATCTGGCGGCCGAGCACCTGAACGGCATTGCGCCTGATTTCCTCGTTTCCGACGTTTCCTTCATCTCGCTCAAGCTGGCCTTGCCGCCTGCGCTCGCGCTTGCGGCGCCCGGCGCGCGCGGTGTCTTCCTGGTCAAGCCGCAATTCGAGGCGGGCCGCGATGCGATCGGCAAGGGCGGCCTGCTGCGCGATCCGGCGCAGGCGCAAACCGTCGCCGAGAACCTGCGCGCATGGTTAGATGCCGTGCCCGGTTGGCGGGCGACCGGGCTCGTCCCGTCGCCCATCGAGGGCGGCGACGGCAACCGCGAATTTCTGCTGGCCGGAGTGAAAGAACGATGAGCACCGCGCTCACCATCGACCATCTGGGCGCGCAGGGCGATGGCGTCGCGCACACCGGCAGCGGCCAGGTCTTCGTGCCCTTCACGCTGCCCGGCGAGCGCGTCACGGCGTCGGTCGGCAAGGGCCGGGCCGATCTCCTCGCCGTGCTCGACCCGTCGCCCGAGCGCGTCGCGCCTGTCTGCCGCCATTTTGGAACCTGCGGCGGTTGTGCGCTTCAGCACATGGCAATGCCCGCCTATCTCGCCTGGAAGCGCAAGAAGGTCGTCGCCGCATTGAAGGGCAGGGGGATCGAGACGGCCGTCGGCGACATCGTCGCCTGCCCGCCGCACTCGCGCCGCCGCGTCGTCTTCGCCTTGCGCCGCACCGAGCGCGGCATGCTGCTCGGCTACAACCAGGCCCTGTCGCACCAGATCGTCGACATTGAAGAATGCCCGATCTCGGTTCCGGCCATCGTCTCCGCACTGGACGCACTGCGCGAACTCGCCCGCATCCTCGCCAGCACCGGCGACGCCTTCCGCATGGCCGTCACCGCCACCGAAACCGGCCTCGACATCGAACTGCGCGAGGCCGGCAAGCTCACCGACGATGCGCGCCACGCAGCTTCACGCTTCGCGCTCAGCGCCGGCTTCGCGCGCGTGAGCTTTGACGGCGAGATCGTCATCGAGCCGAAGAAGCCGGTGATGACTGCTGGCGAAGTCCTGGTCATGCCGCCGCCCGGCGCCTTCGTGCAGGCCGTCGCCCATGCCGAGAATGCGATGGCGATGCTCGTCACCGATCATCTGCGCAAGGCGAAGACCGTCGTCGATCTGTTTTCCGGCTGGGGCACGTTCGCGCTCAGGCTGGCAAGGCGCAGCCAGGTCCACGCCGTCGAGGGCGACGCGCCGGCGCTCGCCGCGCTCGACCGCGCGTTCCGGTTCGGCGAGGGGCTCAAGACCGTCACGAGCGAAAAGCGCGACCTCTTTCGCCGGCCGCTCACCTACAAGGAACTCGACGCCCGCTTCGACGGTCTCGTCTTCGACCCGCCGCGCGCGGGCGCTGAAGACCAGGCGAAGCAGATCGCGCGCTCGGCGGTGCCATACGTCGCCGCCGTCTCGTGCAACTCCGTCACGCTCGCCCGCGACCTCGAAATCCTGATCTCTGGCGGTTACGCGCTGAAATCCGTGACGCCCGTCGACCAGTTCCTCTGGTCGCCGCATGTGGAAGCCGTGGCCTTGCTGGAAAAACCGAGGAAGCGGCGCTAGCCCAGCAGCTTTTCCACGAATGCCGGCACGATCTCCGTCGCACGGCCGTATTGCGCTTCGGCGAAATGGCTGCGCCCCTCGGAAGGCTCCAGATTGAGCTCGACCGTATGCGCCCCGGCAATCCTCGCCTCCTCGACGAAGCCGGCCGCCGGATAGACGTTGCCGCTGGTGCCGATCGACACGAACAGGTCGCACAGCGCGATCGCGGCCGAGATGCGCTCCATCTTGTAGGGCATCTCGCCGAACCAGACGACATCCGGGCGCAGATATCCGGCCGAGTGGCATGCAGGGCAGGAATGGCCGACATCCATGTCGCCCGGCCAGTCGTGCCGCTGGCCGCAATTGGCGCAAAGCGCGCGGACAAGTTCGCCATGCATGTGGATCAGCCGCGACGAGCCCGCCCGCTCATGCAGATCGTCGATGTTCTGCGTCACGAGAAGGACGTTGCCGGCGAATTCCCGCTCGAGCCGCGCCAGCGCCGCATGCGCGGCGTTGGGGGAGACAGAAACGAGCCCGCGCCGCCGCTCGTTGTAGAATTCGTGCACCCGGTCGGGATCGCGCGCAAAGCCCTGCGGCGTCGCCACGTCGCGATAGTCGATCTTCGACCAGATGCCGTCCTTGGCGCGAAACGTGTCGACGCCCGATTCGGCCGAGATCCCGGCGCCGGTGAGGATGACGATGCGCGAATATCGTGTCATGGAGCTTTCTTGAAATGAGCGTGAATTGGGCATAGATTGAGCACCAGTGGAAAAGTTCGAGCCATAGGAGGCAGATCATGGCAACGCTTGATGCTTTCGCGTCTCATTATGGCGATGACGCGACGCCGTTCCTGTCGCCGCGCCGGGTGGCCGAGCGTCTCGGCGTCACGATGAGCGAACTCGCCGGCCTCGTCGGCATTGCACGCAACACGCTGGCTTCGGTCAAGGGCGGGCGCAAGGTGGACGCGGCGCTGAGCCCGCTCGTGCGCATCCTCGCAATGGCCGCCGAAATGACCGGCAGCGACGCCCGCGCCGCGATCTGGTTCAAGCACCAGCCCATCCCCGGCTGGGCCGGCAAGACCGCCTACGATCTGGTCGGAGAGGGCAAGGGCGACAAGGTGCTTGCCTATCTCGAATCGGTGCGCGCCGGGATCTATGCCTGACGAGGCGCCGGTCGCGCTGTGGCGCGCCTTCGTGCCGCGTTGGGCCTTCGCACCTCTGTCGGGTGAGGGGGCAGCGCGGTTCGGCGGCCGCTGGAACCCGGTCGGCGCACCGGCCATCTATGCCGCGCGTGAATTGTCGACCGCATGGGCCGAGTACAATCAGGGCTTCGTCCAGCATCCGGCCCTCATTGTTCGCCTCGAACTGACGGGGGCGACGCTTGCCGATCTGACCGATCCGAAGGTGCTGGCCGAGCACGGCCTCGACATGTCGATCCACGATTGCGAATGGCGGCAGATCATCGACGCGGGCGACGAGCCGCCCACGCACGCGCTGCGCGAAAGACTGATGGCGCATGGCATCGACGGCCTCGTCTATCCCTCTTTCATGTCGAAAGGCGGAACCTGCGTGGCGCTTTGGCGATGGAACGGGCCGGAAGGTCCGCGACTTGAGATCGTCGATCCGGAGGGCCGGCTACCGAAATCGCAGGCCTCCTGGATCTGACCTAAGCCTTCGTCCCGCCCACCGTCATCTTGTCCATTCGCAGATGCGGCTGGCCGACGCCCACCGGCACGCCCTGTCCGGCCTTGCCACACATGCCGATGCCGGTGTCGAGCTTCATGTCGTTGCCGATCATCGAGACGCGGTGCATAGCATCCGGCCCGTTGCCGATCAGCATCGCGCCCTTGATCGGCCGGGTCACCTTGCCGTTCTCGATCCGGTAGGCCTCGGTGCAGCCGAACACGAACTTGCCCGACGTGATGTCGACCTGCCCGCCGCCGAAGGAAACGGCATAGATGCCGTCCTTTACCGAGGCGATGATCTCCTCGGGCGTATGCGCGCCCCCGGTCATGTAGGTGTTCGTCATGCGCGGCATGGGCTGGTGGGCGTAACTTTCGCGGCGCCCGTTGCCGGTCGCCGCCATGCCCATCAGCCGCGCATTCTGGCGGTCCTGCATGTAGCCGACGAGCTTGCCGTCCTCGATCAAAACCGTGCGGTTTGTCGCCGTGCCCTCGTCGTCGATGGTCAGCGAGCCGCGACGCTCCGAGATCGTGCCATCGTCCACGACGGTCACGCCCTTGGCGGCAACCTGTTGACCCATGAGCCCGGCGAAAGCGGAGGTCTTCTTGCGGTTGAAGTCGCCTTCGAGCCCGTGGCCAACCGCCTCGTGCAGCATCACGCCCGGCCAGCCATTGGCGAGCACGATGTCGAACGTGCCGGCCGGCGCATCCTCGGCATCGAGATTGACCAGCGCCTGGCGCAGCGCTTCGCCGGCGGCGAACTGCCAGCTTTCATCGGCGAGGAATTCGCCGAAGCCCTTTCGCCCGCCCGCACCGTAGGAGCCGGTCTCCTGCCGGTCTCCATCGCCGACGACGACCGCGACGTTGAAGCGGACGAGGGGGCGCACGTCGGACGCGATCCGCCCGTCCGCGCGCACGATCTCGACATGCTGCCAGGAGGCGGCAAGCGAGGCCGTCACCTGCCGCACGCGCGGGTCGCGCCCGCGCAGCCAGGCGTCGATTTCCTGCAGGAGCTTCGCCTTTTCCGCAAAACCCGGCTCGGCAATCGGGTTGGCGTCGCCGTAAAGCTTCGCGTTCGTGCCCTGCGGCGCGGCGGCAAGCGTGCCTGAATAGCCGGCCTTGACCGCGCCGACCGCATCGGCGGCGCGCAGCAGCGCGGCTTGCGAAAGTTCATTGGCATGCGCATAGCCGACCGCTTCGCCGGCAACCGCGCGCAGGCCAAAGCCCTTGTCCGTGTTGAAACTCGCAGTCTTCAGGCGGCCATTGTCGAAGACGAGTGCCTCGCCCTCGCGATATTCGAGGAAGAGTTCGCCATCGTCCGTCCCCCCCACCGTTTCGGAGACGATCCGGCGCACGGCCTCTTCAGATATGTCGAACTGCTCGATGAGACGCTTGGTCAAGCGGGGCTCTCCATGGATGGATTCGTTCAGGCCTATATAGGCAGGCCTCGCGTCCGGCGCGACCTCACGAACCGACTTTGCGATGAGCGGCAATTTTCGGCAGGCTCGTTTCGATCCAGTCGGCCAGCGCGGCAACGCGTTCGGCCGCTTGCTGCCCGAGCGGGGTCAGGCTGTAGTCGACATGCGGGGGCACGACCTCATGGGCCACGCGCTTCACCAGGCCGTCGCCTTCGAGCCATTGCAGCGTTTGCGCCAGCATCCGCTCGCTGACACCCCCGACCCGCCGCCGCAACTGGCTGAAACGCAGTGTCTCGTCGCGCAGGGCGATGAGCACGAGCACGCCCCACCGACTGGTCACATGTTTCAGAACTTCGCGGGAAGGGCACGCTGCGGCCATCAGATCGCCACGCTCCATTTTGGCGGTCAGGTTCATTGAACGCTTCGTCTCCTTGAAAATCCATACTTACACAAATGTATGTACTTACGAAAAATAAGCAATCGGCCTAAATGAGGTCGACCAACGATGGAGACTAGAATGAAAATGGCAGTGACAGGCGCGACCGGGCAGCTCGGACGCATCGTGATCGACAAGCTGAAGGCGCAGACGAGCGATGAGGTCGTCGCTTTGGTTCGCTCGCCCGAAAAGGCCGCCGATCTTGGTGTCGAGACACGCCGCGCGGACTACGACGACGCAGCTTCACTGGAGTCCGCGCTGCAAGGCGTCGACACCCTGCTTTTGATTTCGTCGAGCGAAGTGGGCAAGCGCGCGGCCCAGCATAGTAACGTCATCGAGGCGGCGAAGAAGAATGGCGTGAAGCGGATCGTCTATACCAGCCTTCTGCGCGCCGACTCGTCGCCGCTCAGCCTTGCTGCCGAGCATGCCGAGACGGAGAAGCAACTGAAGGCCTCCGGCATTGCGCACACGATCCTGCGCAACGGCTGGTACACGGAGAATTATGCCGGTTCGCTGAAAGGCGCGGTCGAGGCAGGTGCGCTCATCGGCTCGGCAGGCGAGGGACGCATTTCATCGGCCGCGCGCGCCGACTATGCGGACGCTGCCGTGGCCGTGCTGACCACCACCGGCCATGACGGCAAGACGTACGAGCTTGCAGGAGACGATTCGTTCTCGCTTGCCGAATTGGCGGCGGAGGTCTCGAAGCAGTCCGGCAAGCAGATCGCCTATAACGACCTTCCGGAAGCCGACTATGCAAAAGCGCTTGAAGGCTTCGGTCTGCCGGCAGGCCTTGCGGCTTCGATCGCTGGCTGGGACGCGGCCGCCGGACAGGGCGCGCTCTTCGATGACAGCAATTCGCTCTCGAAGCTGACCGGGCGCCCGACGACGCCGTTCGCGCAGACCGTGAAGGCGGCGCTCGCCTGAGGCATATCTGGGAGGGACGGCGGATCGCTTCGCCGTTCCCTCGATCTATGAGGCGCTACGGCAGCGCGTCGAAGCCTTCGCCGAAGCCTTCCAGTTCGACAGGAATGCCGATGCCTTCCTCGGGTGTCTGGAAGACGATGAACGTCGCCGCATCGCCGTTGCGCAGCGTCTCCTTCAGTGGGTCCTCGAGGATCACCTCGGCATAGCAGCCGTCCTGGAAGCAGCGCACGAAATACGCCCGCCCGATGTCCTCGCCGTCGACATTGAGCCCTAGTCCGTTGGGCAGCAGTACGCCGAGCGGTGCGAGCACGCGCAGGATTTCAGCCTGGTTGTCGGCGGTCTTCAGGACGACGACCGACAGACCGACTTCCGGCCGGTCCTCGGCAACGACGTTTTGAATCAGCGCGCACTGCTCCGAAGTCGAGCCCGCCGGCGTGTCGCAGATCAGCGACCAGGCGCCATGTGTGGAGCGCACGGCGCCCTGCGGCGCCTGCTGGGCGACCGCGCTGCCGCTGAAGAGGGCCGCGCCGAGCGCGAGCGTGGCAAGGACCGGGCGGAGGCTTTTGGAGATCGTCATCTTTATCCTGCGAATCGCGGATGGAGGTGGAGCCAAGGTGTATCGCAAGAGGCGCATTGTCTTCCACACCTTGTTTGCCGGGGTCGGCCGAGGGCCGTTGCGGCGCTGTCCGGCAGGGTTTTTCCACAAATCGAGCGAATTGAGGGCGCTTTGCGCCGATCTGCCGCTGCGCGCGCAAAAATGCCGCACACATCCATTGATGGCTTTCTTGCGGTCGAACCCGGAGTATGATTTGAACGCGCGACGAAAGCCATGCAATCCGCGTGGCGGCTGCCGCATTGGCGCTGCGCGACGGACGATCCGGGAGACGAGAGGGTGATGAAGAAGTTCCTTTTGGGCCTCAGCACGGCAGGCGCCGCACTGGCGGCGACGGCCGCGTTGGCCGACCAGCCGCGCCCCTGGCAGCTTGGCTTCCAGGAAGCCGCGACGCCGATCATGGAGCAGATCCGCTGGTTCGAGCAGTACACGCTCTGGTTCATCGTGCCGATCACGCTGTTCGTGTCCGTGCTGCTGGCCTGGGTCATCATCAAGTACCGCGCCAGCGTGAACCCGGTTCCCTCGCGCACCAGCCACAACACGCTGATCGAGGTGGTGTGGACCGTGGCGCCGGTGGTGATCCTGCTGTTCCTCGCCGTGCCGTCCTTCCAGCTTCTGACCGCTCAGTACGATCCCGACGAGGACCCGACGATGACGGTCAAGGCGACCGGCTTCCAGTGGTACTGGGAATATGAGTACCAGGCAGACACCGAAGACGAGCAGGCTGTCACCTTCTCCTCGATCATGCTGCAGGAAGGCGATCGCGCCGCTGCCGGCAAGGAAGACATGGCCGCATATCCGCGTCTTCTGGCGGTCGACAACGAGGTCGTCGTGCCGGTCGACACGACCGTGCGCCTTCTCGTGACCGCTGCCGACGTGCTCCACGCCTTCGCGATGCCCGCTTTCGGCGTCAAGGTCGACGCTGTGCCGGGCCGCATCAACGAAACGTGGTTCCGCGCCACGCGCGAAGGTCTCTATTATGGCCAGTGTTCGGAACTGTGCGGCAAGGATCACGCCTTCATGCCGATCGCCATTCGCGTCGTGAGCCAGGGCGATTTCGACGCCTGGCGCACCGCCGCCGCCGACAATGTCGGCGAGGCGAACCGCGCGCTCTTGGCCGCGATCGAAGGCACCCAGGACGTAGCTGACGCCGGCAACTGAGCCGACGCCTAACAAGAACAAGGAACGGAGCGGGAAAATGGCAGGCGCTGCTGCTCACGACGACCACGATCACAAGCCTTATGGCTGGACGCGCTGGGTCTATTCGACGAACCACAAGGACATCGGCACCCTTTACCTGATCTTCGCGATCTTCGCGGGCGTCGTCGGCGGCTTCCTGTCCGTCATGATGCGCTGGGAACTGGCCGAGCCGGGCATCCAGATCTTCCACGGCCTCGCCTCGATGGTCTACGGCATCCCCGAGGATGCCGCGCTCGATGCCGGCAAGCACATGTACAACGTGTTCACGACCGGCCACGGCCTGATCATGATCTTCTTCATGGTCATGCCGGCGCTGATCGGCGGCTTCGCCAACTGGATGATCCCGATCATGATCGGCGCGCCGGACATGGCGTTTCCGCGCCTGAACAACATTTCGTTCTGGCTGTTGCCGCCCGCCTTCATGCTCCTGCTGATCTCGATGTTCGTCCCCGGCGCGGCCGGCGGCTTCGGCGTCGGCACCGGCTGGACGATGTATCCGCCGCTTTCGACCATGGGCTCGCCCGGACCGGCGATGGATCTCGCGATCCTGTCGCTCCACATTGCGGGCGCCTCGTCGATCCTCGGCGCGATCAACTTCATTACCACCATCTTCAACATGCGCGCCCCGGGCATGACGCTGCACAAGATGCCGCTCTTCGCCTGGTCGGTGCTCATCACCGCCTTCCTGCTCTTGCTGTCGCTCCCGGTTCTGGCCGGCGGCATCACCATGCTGTTGACCGACCGCAATTTCGGCACGGCCTTCTTCGCGCCCGAAGGCGGCGGCGATCCGATCCTCTACCAGCACCTGTTCTGGTTCTTCGGTCACCCGGAAGTCTACATCCTGATCCTGCCGGGCTTCGGCATCATCAGCCACATCATCGCAACCTTCTCGCGCAAGCCCGTCTTCGGCTATCTGGGCATGGCCTACGCCATGGTCGCGATCGGCGCCGTCGGCTTCGTCGTTTGGGCGCACCACATGTACACGACCGGCCTGTCGCTCAACACGCAGCGCTATTTCGTGTTCGCCACCATGGTCATCGCGGTGCCGACCGGCATCAAGATCTTTTCGTGGATCGCGACGATGTGGGGCGGCTCGATCTCCATGCGCACGCCGATGCTGTGGGCGATCGCCTTCATCTTCCTGTTCACCGTCGGCGGCGTCACGGGCGTCCAACTCGCCAATGCCGGTCTCGACCGCTCCTATCACGACACCTATTACGTCGTGGCGCACTTCCACTACGTCCTGTCGATGGGCGCCGTCTTCGCCATCTTTGCGGCCTGGTACTACTGGTTCCCGAAGATGAGCGGCTACATGTACAATTCGATGATCGCGCGGGTCCATTTCTGGATCACCTTCGTCGGTGTGAACCTGATCTTCTTCCCGCAGCACTTCCTGGGTCTGGCTGGCATGCCGCGCCGCTACATCGACTATCCGGATGCATACGCGGGCTGGAACCTGGTTTCCTCCTACGGCTCCTATCTTGCCGCGATCGGCGTCCTGGTCTTCCTCTACGGCGTCTTCGAAGCCTTCTCGAAGAAGCGCGAGGCCGGTGCCAATCCCTGGGGCGAGGGCGCGACGACGCTCGAATGGCAGCTTTCCTCGCCGCCGCCGTTCCACCAGTGGGAGCAGCTTCCGAAGGTCAAGTGACCTCGGAATACCGCACCGAACAACGAAACCGCCGGCCATCCGGCGGTTTCTCCCAATAGAACAGTGACGAGTAGCAGATGGCCCTGGTCGAAAAGCACAGCCTGACGGATACGCCGGAATTGCGGATATCCGAAGCCATGCCCGGCGACTTCATCGCGCTCTTGAAGCCGCGCGTCATGTCGCTGGTCGTCTTCACGGCCTTCGTCGGTCTGGCCACCGCCCCAGGTGCCATTGACCCGTTCATCGCCATCATCGCGGTCCTGGCGATCGCCGTGGGTGCCGGCGCGTCGGGCGCGCTCAACATGTGGTATGACGCCGACATTGACGCCGTCATGTCGCGCACCGCCAAACGCCCGATCCCGGCCGGCCGCGTCACGCCCGAACAGGCGCTCGCTTTCGGCGTCGTCCTGTCGGTCCTTTCCGTGATGACGCTCGGGCTTCTGGTCAACGCCTTTGCCGGTGCGTTCCTGGCCTTTACCATCTTCTTCTACGCAGTCGTCTACACGATGTGGCTCAAGCGTTCGACGCCGCAGAACATCGTCATTGGGGGCGCTGCCGGCGCCTTCCCGCCCATGATCGGCTGGGCCGCCGTAACGGGCTCGGTATCGCTCGAGAGCATCGTCCTCTTCCTCATCATCTTCCTTTGGACGCCGCCGCATTTCTGGGCTCTGGCACTCTTCAAGGCGCAGGACTATGCCAGCGTCGGCGTGCCGATGATGCCGAACGTCGCAGGCGAGGAATCGACCAAGCGCCAGATCTTCGCCTATTCCTTGCTCGTCGCCGCCATCGGCGTCGCGCCCTGGCTGATCGGCATGACGTCCGCCGTTTACGGGTCAGTCTCCATAGCGCTCGGCGCAGCCTTCGTCTGGTATGCGTGGAAGGTGCTGAAGATGCCCGCCGCCGACCGCACGATGCGCCCGGCCAAGGCGCTCTTCGGCTATTCGCTCGTCTATCTGTTTGCCATCTTCGCCGTTCTGCTTGGCGATGTGGCGATCGCGCGTCTCCTGGGGCTTTGATCATGGACCCGATCGAGACCGTCGAACTGACAGAGGCGCAGAAGAAGGCGCGCAAGCGTCGCAACGTCGCGATCGCGCTCGCGCTGGTCGCCATGGTCGTGATCTTCTACGTGGCGACGCTGACGAAGCTCGGTCCGCAGATCCTCGTGCGGCCGATGTAGGAGGCAAACGATGGCTGGGAACTATACGCTCGACGAGGACAAGCAGAAGCGCAACCGCAACGTCGCGATCGCCTGCACTGTCTTCTTTTCCTCGATGATCGGCGTCGCCTACGCAGCCGTGCCGCTCTACGAATTGTTCTGTCAGGTCACCGGCTATGGCGGCACGACGCAGCGCGCCGAGCAGTATTCGCAGACCGTTCTCGATCAGGACATCACCGTCCGCTTCGACGCCAACGTGTCGGGCGCGCTGACCTGGCAGTTCGAGCCGGTGCAGCGCTCGACGACGCTGAAGATCGGCGAGACGACGCAGGTCGCCTACCGCGCGACCAACACGTCGAAGCGCCCTGCCATGGGCCGCGCGAGCTTCAACGTCTCGCCGCATCTGGCCGGCGCCTATTTCATGAAGGTGGAATGCTTCTGTTTCACCGATACCGAATTGCAACCGGGCGAATCCATGGATATGCCGGTTGTCTTCTATGTCGATCCTGAGATCGTGAATGTTCCCGAACTCAAGGACGTCAGGACGATTACGCTGTCCTACACTTTCTTCCCCGTCGCCGAGCCTGCCTCGGTGGCCGCGAAGCCGGGTGAGGGGGACAAGACAAACGCAGCGGCCGATTCCGAATTCGGGGGTTGAAATGGCAGACGCACACGCAAAGAACCACGACTACCACATTATCGACCCGAGCCCCTGGCCGTTCATCGCCTCCGTAGGCGCCTTCATCATGATGCTGGGCGGAGTCGGATACATGCAGTATCTGAACGGCGGCCAGTTCAACCTGCTGGGCATCAACCTGGCCGGCCCCTGGCTCTTTTACATCGGCCTCGCGATCATTCTCTACGTCATGTATGCGTGGTGGTCGGACACGATCAAGGAGGGCCGCGAGGGTCATCACACGCGCGTCGTGTCGCTCCACCTGCGCTACGGCATGATCATGTTCATCGCGTCCGAGGTGATGTTCTTCGTCGCCTGGTTCTGGGCCTTCTTCGACGCCAGCCTGTTCTACGACGAGGCCGCGCAGGTGGCCCGCACCCAGTACACGGGTGGCCAGTGGCCGCCGGCCGGCATCGAGGTCCTCGATCCTTTCCACCTCCCGCTCTACAACACGATAATCCTGCTCCTGTCGGGCACGACGGTCACATGGGCACACCACGCGCTGCTGCACGATGATCGCAAGGGTCTCGTTACCGGTCTCGCGCTTACGGTCGTGCTTGGCGTCCTGTTCTCCTGCGTCCAGGCCTACGAATACACGATCGCCCCGTTCGACTTCTCGGGTTCGATCTACGGCGCCACGTTCTACATGGCGACGGGCTTCCACGGCTTCCACGTTCTGATCGGCACGATCTTCCTCATCGTCTGCCTCATCCGCGCGATGAACGGCGGCTTCACCAAGGAAAGGCACTTCGGCTTCGAGGCTGCCGCCTGGTACTGGCACTTCGTCGACGTCGTCTGGCTGTTCCTCTTCGTGGCCATCTACGTCTGGGCCTCCGCCGGCGCGCCGATCTACCACCACTGATCGCGTCGCAAGCACTGCGATGGACGGCCGCGCGTTGGCGCGGCCGTTTTG
Organism: Aliihoeflea sp. 40Bstr573; assembly: GCF_024105655.1. Taxonomy (GTDB): domain Bacteria; phylum Pseudomonadota; class Alphaproteobacteria; order Rhizobiales; family Rhizobiaceae; genus Aliihoeflea. The sequence continues at coordinate 98,400 of NZ_JAAAMH010000002.1, read as the reverse complement.
CTTTCATGGCACCTGCGTCGCCATGGCGTTGGCATCGTATCGGTGCATCCGGTAAGAAGGCGCCCATGAACCTGCGCGCAGTGAACCGAGATGGCCTCGGTAAATGAAATGACCGACCTCCAAGCTCCGCATATGAGCCGCCTCTGGGCGGTCGGTCTCGTAACAGGCAGCGTCGTCGCGCTGGTGGTCCTGCTGTTTCTCGGCACGTGGCAGGTGCAGCGGCTCCACTGGAAGGAAGACCTGCTTGCCACCATCGCCGCGCGCGTCGAAAGCGCGCCGCGTCCGCTCGCCGAGATCGAGGCGCTGGATGTCGGGACGGGCGACGTCGACTATTGGCCGGCGCGTGCCGAAGGCACCTTTGTCCACGGCGCCGAGCGCCATTTCTTCGCCACCCACCAGGGCAACTCGGGCTACTACGTCTACACCCCGCTGCGGCTCGACGACGGGCGGTTCCTGTTCGTCAATCGCGGCTTCGTCCCGTTCGACCGCAAGGATGCCGAAAGGCGCATGGAGGGGCAGATCGAGGACCGCGTCGCCATCGAGGGTCTCGCCCGCAATCGTCTGGACGAAAAGCCCTCCTTCATCGTGCCGGAGAACGAGCCCGACAGGAACATCTTCTTCTGGAAGGACATCGACCTGATGGCGGCAACCGCGGGCCTGCCCGAAGGGGCCGAGGTGCTGCCCTTCTTCCTCGATGCCGACGAGACGGCCAATCCGGGTGGCTTGCCGATCGGCGGGGTCACCATGATCGACATGCCGAACAACCATCTGCAGTACGCCATCACCTGGTACGGCCTTGCGCTCGCACTCGCTGGCGTTCTGGCCGCCTGGTTCTGGCGTTTGAGGCGCAAACCTTGACACCGGCCGGTCGAGACCGCATGTCCGGGCCTCAGCCGAGAGAGAATTCATGACCGTCGAAAAGCGCCCCCTGACGTTGAGATTGTGCGAGCCGCGCGGCTTTTGCGCCGGTGTCGATCGCGCCATCCAGATCGTGGTTCTGGCGCTGAAGAAATACGGTCCCCCGGTCTATGTCCGCCACGAGATCGTTCACAACAAATACGTGGTCGAGGGGCTGAAGGCGCGCGGCGCGGTGTTCATCGAGGAACTCGAGGAGATCCCGGCCGAACATGCCGACAAGCCGGTCGTCTTTTCCGCCCATGGCGTGCCGAAATCGGTGCCGGCCGATGCGCAGGCCCGCAATCTCTTCTATCTCGACGCGACCTGCCCGCTCGTCTCCAAGGTCCACAAGCAGGCGATGCGCCACTCGCGCCTCGGCCGCCATGTCGTGCTGATCGGCCATGCGGGCCATCCTGAGGTGATCGGCACGATGGGGCAGCTGCCGGCGGGCGACGTGACCCTCGTCGAGACCGAGGCGGATGTCGGCCTTCTCGCATTCGCGCCGGATCTGGAACTCGGCTTCGTCACCCAGACGACGCTTTCCGTCGAAGACACCGCCGGTGTCGTCCGTGCCCTGCAGGAGCGTTTTCCGCGCATCCAGGCGCCAGCCGCCGAATCGATCTGCTATGCGACCACCAACCGCCAGGAAGCGGTCAAGGAAGCTGCGCCCGGCGCCGATTTCTTCCTCGTCGTCGGCGCGCCGAACTCGTCGAACTCGCGCCGCCTGGTCGAGGTCGCCGAGCGGGCAGGGGCCGCGCGCGCGCTCCTCGTCCAGCGCGAGGCGGAGATTCCGTGGGGCGAACTCGGCGACATTTCCGTGCTCGGCATGTCGGCCGGCGCCTCGGCGCCCGAGATCATCGTCGACGAAATCATCGAGGCGTTCCGCGCCCGCTACGACGTGACGCTCGACATCGTCATCACGGCGGAGGAGACCGAAAACTTCCCCGTCATGAGCGCGCTGCGCGATGTGGAATTGACGACTGCCGACATGGCGTTCGTCAACGGAAGCGTCTAAGCATCCGAGCCGGGTTGAGCAGGATGCCGATGCCCGCTTCGAAACCAGTCGACCTCAAGCGCTGCGGACATCCATGGCCGTCTACACCGACATCAACGAGACCGAGCTCGCCGACTTCCTGACGGCCTACGACATTGGCACCTTGACCTCGTACAAGGGCATTGCCGAGGGCGTCGAGAATTCGAACTATCTGCTCCACACGACGGCCGGCGCCTATTTCCTGACGCTCTACGAAAAGCGCGTCAACCGCGACGATCTGCCCTTCTTTCTCGGCCTGAAGCAGCATTTGGCCGCGCGCGGCGTGCGTTGCCCGGTCCCGATCGCGCCGAAGAGCGGCGCGCTGATCGGCGAACTCGCAGGCCGTCCCGCCGCCATCGTCTCCTTCCTCGAAGGCATGTGGCTCCGCCGCCCGACCGCCGAGCATTGCCGCGCGGTCGGCGAAGCACTCGCCCGGATGCACATCGCCGGGGCCGACTTCAAGCTGACGCGCCCGAACGCGCTGTCCGTCGATGGCTGGCGGGCGATCTGGGACAAGGCGCAGGGCAGCGCCGACGACGTGGAACCGGGACTTGCCGCCGAAACCGACGCCGACCTTGCGCGTGTCGAGGCGAACTGGCCGCGCGACTTGCCCGTCGGCACCATCCACGCCGATCTCTTCCCCGACAACGTTCTTTTCCTTGGCGCGGAGCCGGGCCTGATCGATTTCTACTTCGCCTGCACCGATTTCCTGGCCTACGATGTCGCGATCTGCCTCAACGCCTGGTGCTTCGAGCGCGACCATGCCTTCAACCTGACCAAGGGCACCGCACTCCTCAAGGGTTACACGTCGGTCCGCGCGTTGTCCGAGGCCGAGGCCGCCGCCCTGCCGACGCTCGCTCACGGCGCGGCGCTGCGCTTCATGCTGACGCGGCTCTACGACTGGGTGAACACGCCCGCCGGCAGTCTCGTCGTCAAGAAGGACCCGCTCGAATATCTACGCAAGATGCGCTTCCACCGGCAGGTGGTTTCCGCCGCTGAATACGGACTGCCCGAATGACCAAACATGTCGAGATCTTCACCGACGGCGCCTGCTCGGGCAATCCCGGCCCCGGCGGCTGGGGCGCGATCCTGCGCTTCGGCGGCATCGAGAAGGAACTGTCCGGCGGCGAGGCTGAGACGACCAACAACCGCATGGAACTCCTTGCCGCCATCTCCGCCCTTGAGGCGTTGAAGGAGCCGGTCAAGGCCGATCTTTACACCGATTCCAACTATGTGCGTGACGGCCTGACCAAGTGGATTCACGGCTGGAAGAAAAATGGCTGGCGAACGGCCGACAAGAAGCCGGTGAAGAACGCCGAGCTGTGGCAGACGCTCGACGCCGCGCGCCAGAAGCACGACGTCACGCTGCACTGGGTCAAGGGCCACGCCGGCCACCCGGAAAACGAGCGCGCCGACGAACTCGCCCGCCTCGCGATGGCTCCCTTCAAGCCGAAGAAAAAGGCGCCTGCGGCTCCTGCCGAGACGCCCCTTGCTCCGGCCCGCAAGCCGCGCCTGATGGGCAACGCGACGCGGAAAGACTAAAGCGTTTCGAGAATCTTCGCCGCGCCGGATTCGACCGCCTTGCCGGGCGCATCGCCGCTGTGGAGCGCTGTCACCGTGCCATCCTCGACGACCATCGAGAAACGCGTCGAGCGCAGGCCCATGCCGGCGGCCGAAAGGTCGACCTCGAGCCCGCAGGCCTTGGTGAATTCGCCGCTGCCGTCGGCCAGAAATACGAGCTTGCCTTCTCCGCCTGTGAAACGCGCCCAGGCGGTCATGACGTGGATGTCGTTGACGGCGACGACGGCGATCGTGTCCACGCCCTTGTCCTTCAACGCGTCGAAATTCTCCAGATAGCCCGGCAGGTGGTTGTTCGAGCAGGTCGGCGTAAAGGCGCCAGGAACGCCGAAGAGCACCACCTTCTTGCCGGCCGTCAGTTCGGCGGTGGTGATCGAGGCGGGGCCGTCCGCGCCGATGGTCTTGAAGGTCGCCTCAGGCAGTTTGTCGCCAACCGAAATGGTCATGTTTATGCTCCGAAATTTACTGGGAGTTCCGCGATAGCGGGCAGCGCCCGCCTTGGCAATGCGTCAGCGCACGGCAAGCGTTCCGGCCACCGCCGCGTCGTCCGCGACCAGCGTATAGTCCGCAAGGACCGCACCGGCCTTTGCCGGCGACACGATGCGCGCGGTGAACGTGCCGCCCATCTCGCCGGGTGCGAATTCCGGCGCGGCGAGCATCAATCCGTCATGGCCGGCGAGGAACAGGTCGGCAGCGTCCACCCCTTCCGGCAGCGCGACGTCGATGGTCACCATGTCCCCTTCATGCGAGGCCTTGATGACTTCGAACCCGTCCTGCGGGGCGGCCGGGAGGCGGGCGAAGGCTCCGGCGATGCCCGCCTCGTCGATCGGTCCGATATCCTCGCCGGGTGTGATCGTCAGCGTTGCCTGGACCGGCACGCAGATCGTCTCGCAGACGCCGAGGAAGATGTCGACGCCGAGCGCGGCGCTTTCGTCTGCAAGGCCGGTCACGACGATCGGCAGCGTGACGTTGCCCGCATAACCCGCCCATTGCGAGGTGCCGTCGTCGAAGCGTTGCGGTGCCGGAAACAGCAGCTCGACGCCCTCGGCGGACCCCGCGCTTTGCAGCGAAATCTGCGGCGCGACGCCGGTTTCTCCTGGCTCCCGCCAATAGGTTTTCCAGCCGTCGTCGAGGCGGATTTCGAGCGCGCCGCGCAAGGTCCCTTCGGCATCCGCTGCCCTCTCGGTCAGGAGGCGCAGCTTGCCGCCGGTCATTTCATGCCAGTCGCTGGCGCCGGCTTCAGCCGCGACGGGCGAGAGCAGGAGGAGACCGGCAAAGACCGCAAGACGAGCTTTCATGCATCGGGTTGTGGACTGTCGCAGCCGTCTTGGCAATCTCCAGATCGTGCGGAAGGATCATTTCGCGGTGATGCAGGTTCAACAAATGACATCGGGTTGACTTTCGCGCCATTCCGAAACGGGGTACGCTTTCGCCATGGATATTCTTGGTCACAGGAAAGGCACCGCCGGTCAGGGATTTCTGGAGAACCAGTTCCTGATCGCGATGCCGGGCATGCAGGACGAGCGCTTCGAGCGATCGGTCGTCTATCTGTGCGCGCATTCGGAAGAAGGTGCGATGGGGCTGATCATCAACCAGCCGCAGCAGCTCCTTTTTCCCGATCTCCTGGTGCAGCTCGACGTCCTGAAGGAGGAGGAGGCGATCCGCCTGCCAGAGCCGGCGCGCTCGATCATCATCCGCAACGGCGGACCGGTCGATCGCTCGCGCGGCTTCGTCCTCCATTCCGACGACTACATGGTTGAATCCTCGCTGCCCGTCGCGGGCGACGTCTGCCTCACCGCGACCATCGACATCCTGCGTGCGATCTCGATTGGCAGGGGACCTCAGCATGCGTTGATGGCGCTCGGCTATTCGGGGTGGGGCGCGGGCCAGCTCGAGCAGGAAATCGCCCAGAACGGCTGGCTGACCTGTCCGGCAAGCCCGGGTCTTCTGTTCGACGGCGATCTTGGCAGCCAGTATGACCGGGTGCTCGCCTCGATCGGCATCGACCTCGCCCGCCTCAGCGTCCAGGCCGGCCACGCCTGACGGTTCGCTTCTGGCATTCTCCCGGCGAGCGGCCCTGCCAGGGCCGCTCCTAATTGGCTCCCAGCGACCTCAACCGGCAAGAAACTCCCCGATCCGGCCATAGAAGCCCTGCCGCTTTCCGCTAAGTTCGGCCCGCACCGCTCGCGCGGTCGTCGCTGCGCTCACCGTCGAACCGTAATGGCAGTAGCAGATGATTTCGTGCAACTGATTGTCGGTCAGTTCGAAGAACCGCTTGGCCTCGCCATAGCTGTCGTCCGTCATGCCGGCGGCCCGAAGAACCGGGTCCTCGAACGCGATCGAGATCGGCGTGTCATCGCCACGCATGGTCTGGCGCACAGCGGCTGTCTGATACTCGGTTTCGTGCAGGGTGGAGAGCAACCTGTGAGGGTTCGCTTCGAGCAATTCTGCCCAACGTTCAAGACGCTGGCTACGCGACATGTTCTTCGGATAGTCCTGATCGACTTCCGCGACCGACCGCAATTGCTCAATTGCCTGATGTTTCATCTTGACCTCCTATCTCAGGCGATAGTTGGTCCCCCGGACCATCGGTCCCAAGGTGCAACATGACTCCGATACATCGGGAAATCTAATCACGATGTGCGCGACGGCCAGGTTCCACGGAACGGACGAAGCAAAGCGCGATGCCTTCACGCTGGCTGTGACGGACGATTGCGGACGGTTACTCCGCGGCCGCCGCCTCCGCCGGCTTTTCCTTCAGCATCCGCGCGATCTCCCCTGACGACATCGGCTGGCCGAAGGCGAAGCTTTGCACGTATTCGCAGCCGACCTCGCGCAGCTCTTCCGCGTCGCTGTCCTGCGCGACGCCTTCCGCGACGACGGCAAGTCCCAATTCGTGCGCCATGTTGACCATGGAGCGCAGCAGCACCAGCCGCTTGGGGCTCGCATCTTCGACGAAGCTGCGGTCGATCTTGATCGTGTCGAAGGGAAAGCGGGTCAGGTAGGCCAGCGAGGAATAGCCGGTGCCAAAGTCGTCGAGAGAAAGTCCGATACCGATCTGGCGCAGCTTGGCGAGCACATGGGCGGCCTGCTCGGGATTGTCCATCACCAGAGATTCGGTCAGCTCCAGCCGGAAGTTGCGCGGCTTGATCGAGGCGCGCGCAACGACCGAGCGCACGTCAGAGACGAGATCGCGGCGCAGGAGTTGCCGGCTCGACAGGTTGACCGAGACGAAGAGCGGCAAGTCGCCGGCGATCTGCAGCCATCCGTGCAGGTCGTCCGCCGCCTTCTGCATGGCGAACTGGCCGAGCTGCACGATCAGCCCGCAGCTTTCTGCAACCGGGATGAACTCGCCGGGCGGGATGGCGCCGCGGCGCGGGTGCTCCCAGCGCATCAGCGCCTCGAAGCCGGCGATGGTGCCGTTTTCCAGCCGGATGATCGGTTGATAGGCGAGCTGTATCTCGCCGCGCTCCACCGCGCGGCGCATGTCGGATTCGATCTGCAGCCGGTCGCTGCCGCCGGTGCGGAAGGCCGGGCGGAACGGTTCGATGCGGTCGCCGCCGAAGCGCTTGGCCTGATGCATGGCCAGCTCGGCGTCCTTCAGCATGTCGGCGGCGCTGGTCGTGTTGATCGTCCAGGAAACGAGGCCCATCGAGGCGGTCAGCACGATCTCGCGCTTGGCAAAGGTGATGGGGGCGCTGATCGCGTCGCGCACGGCCTCGGCGACGGCGGCGACCCGCATCGGGTCCTGCTCAGAGACGAGCATCAGCGCGAACTGGTCGCCTGCGATGCGCGACAGGCTGTCCTTTGGCTTCAATATGCGATGCAGCCGCCGCGCGATGGTCAGAAGGATCGTGTCGCCGGCCGAGATGCCCAGGCTGTCATTGACCTGCTTGAACCGGTCGATGTCGATGACGAAGACGGAGGGGCGGATCGCGTCTTCCGACTTGGCCACGGACAGGAGGGCGTCGAGCCGGCTGACGAAGATCTGCCGGTTGGGCAGGCCGGTGAGATTGTCGTGCACGGCATCGTGCAGTAGGCGCTCCTCGGCCTTCTTCTGCTCGGTCGTATCCACCATGGTGCCGACACAGCGCAGGATCTCGCCGTCCGAGCCGATCACCGGCCGCGCCTTCAGCGTGAACCAGTGGAAATGCCCGTCGGCGCCGCGCAGCCGGAACGCTTGGCTGATGCGCCCGCGCCGGTGTTCCAGGATGATGTCGAGCAGGGTGCGGAACGTGTCGCGGTCTTCGGCGTGGAGCGCGGGCAGCCAGTTGCGTGCCGGACCATGCAGGCTGTTGGCTTCCAGGCCGAGCTGGCGCGCAATGTCTGGGCGGGTGACGATGCGGTCGCGCGCCACGTCCCAGTCCCAAACCGTGTCGCCGGCTCCCGTCACGGCGAGCGCCTGGCGTTCGAGATCGCTGAAGAGGCCTTGCTGCATTCCCCCGCCGGCAAAGGCGTGCTGCATCACCGTAAAGCCGATCAGCAGCACGACGAGCACGAGGCCGCCGCCGAGCGCGGGCTGGATGATGTCGTTGTCGATGCCGCCGGTCACCGCCAGATAGGCCGCCATGAGCCAGGCAAGGATCATCAGCCAGCTTGGTATCAGCATCACCGCGCGGTCGTAGCCCTGAACGGCGAAATAGCCGATGAGGCCGAGGCCGGCGACCGCCGTAACCGCGAAGGACAGCCGCGCGATGCCCGATGCGATGGCCGGGTCGAAGGTCGCGACGCCTGCGATCATCAGGAGCCCGAACACCCAGGCAAGCGCGGCATAGCTGAAATGCCAGTGCCAGCGGTTAAGGTTCAGATAGGCGAAGAGGAAGACGACCATGGTGGTGGCGAGCGCAACCTCCGCGCCCGCCCGCCAGATCTGTTCGTTGCCGGGCGTGATTTCGATGACGCGCGTCAGGAAGCCGAAATCGATCGAGATATAGGCCAGGACCGACCAGGCGAGCGCCGCCGTGGCGGGAAAGAGGGAGGTGCCCTTGACGACGAAGAGGATGGTCAGGAACAGCGCGAGCAGGCCGGCGATGCCGATGACGATGCCGCGGAAGAGCGTGTACGAGTTGACGTTGTCCTTGTAGGCCTCCGGCTCCCACAGCCGCAGTTGCGGCAGGTCGGGCGAGGCGAGCTCGGCCACGAATGTGACGATCGATCCCGGATTGAGCGTGACGAGAAAGACGTCGGCGTCGGGCGCCGCCTGCCGGTCGAGCGCGAAGCCTTCGGAGGGCGTGATGGCGGCGATGCGGCTCGATCCCAGATCGGGCCAGATCAGGCCCGAATTCACCAGCCTGAAATGGGGCGCGACGATCAGCCGGTCGAGCTGGCGGTCGGTCGGGTTGGAAATCGAGAACACCGCCCAGTCGCCCGACGAGCGCTCGTCATTGGCATCGACCTCGATGCGGCGCACGATGCCGTCGGTGCCGGGCGCAGTGGAGACCTGAAAGCTCGCACCCTGGTCGCGGTAGAGGTCGACGCGGCCCGTCAGTTCGATCGCCGCTTCGTTGCCGGTGATGGCGACGGGGTCGAGCGCGCGTGCGGGGCCGGTGGCAAGCGCCATCAGGGCTGCAAGGAAGAGCAGGATCGTGCTGGCCTTGAAACGCCCCAAAACCTCAGCCTCGTTCGTGTTTGGCCCGATGCTCTTCGGCGATCAGGGCGTAGAGAAGATGATCCCGCCACACGCCGTTGATGCGCAGGTAGGAACGCAACAGTCCTTCGCGCCGGAATCCGGCATTTTCAAGCACGCGGATGGAGCGTGCATTGTCGGGAATGCAGGCCGCTTCCAGCCGGTGCAGCTTGAGCGTGTCGAAGGCATGGGACAGGGCGAGCTTCATTGCCGCCTGCATCAGCCCCCGGCCTGCATACCGTTCCCCCATCCAATAGCCGATCTGCGCCGATTGGGCGACGCCGTGGCGGATGTTTCCAACGGAAATGCCGCCGACAAGCCGGCCGCGTTCGGTCTCGAAGATCAGGAAGGCGTGGCCGGTGCCGGCAGCGGCTTCCGCATTGTAGCGCCGCAGCCTTTGCCGCCAGGCCGAATAGTCGAGGTCGTCGGCAGGCCAGCGCGGCTCCCAGGGTTCGAGGAAGGCGCGGCTTTCCTGGCGCAGATGCGCCCATTCCTCATGGTCGCCCTTGCGCGGCGCGCGGATGGTGACGCCCCCTCCCGAAAGCACCGGCAGGGCGCCCCTGAGAAATGGCGGAAACGGCATCGTTGCGTCAGACGGCCAGCTTGCGCGCCGGCGCCGGCTGGGCGGCGAGCATCTCCGACACGGTCTCGAATGCCGGTAGCGCACCGACGGGGCCGACGGCCGCGATCGTCGGCCGGGCGGAAAAGAGGCGCGAGGAGAGGTCGGAAAGCCGGTCGGTCGTCAGTTTCGACAGCCGGTCCATCAGCTCGTCCGTGGGGATCGGTCGGCCGTAAAGCAGCAATTGCCGCGCAATTTGCGAGGCCCGGCTCGACGGGCTTTCCTGCGACATCAACAGTCCTGCGCGATACTGCGCCCGTGCCCGGTCGAGTTCCTCCTGCAAGATTGCCTCGCCGGATCTCTTCAGTTCGCCCAGGAGCACGGTCGTCAGTTCGGCGATGTCCTCCTTGCCGGTCGCGGCGTGGATGCCGAAGATGCCGGTGTCGGAAAAGCCCCAGTGGAAGGCATAGACCGAGTAGCACAGCCCGCGCCGCTCGCGCACTTCCTGGAACAGGCGCGACGACATGCCACCGCCCAGGATCATCGAGAGCACCTGCGAAGCATAGAAGTCGCGCACGTGATAGGCGCGGCCCTCGAAGCCGAGAACGATCTGCGCGTCCATCAGGTCGCGGCTCTCGCGAAAATCGCCGCCGACATAATGCGCAAGCTGGGGCAGCGTGGCCTCGCAGCGCGCCCGGAACGAGCCGAGCCGCTTTTCGACCTCGCGCACGAAGGTGTCGTGGTCCACGGCTCCGGCGGCGACGATGATCATCCGGTCGCCCGCATATTGCCGTTCCAGGAAGCCGCGCAATTGCTGCGAGGTGAAGGCGCGGACCGTTTCCGCCGTTCCGAGGATCGAACGACCGAGCGTCTGGTGACGGAACGCCGTTTCGGTAAAGCGGTCGAAGACGATGTCGTCGGGAGTGTCGTGCGCCGCTCCGATCTCCTGCAGGATGACGTGCTTCTCGCGCTCCAGTTCGTCCTCGTCGAACTTCGAATCCGTCAGGATGTCAGCAAGGATGTCGATGGCGAGCGGCACGTCGTCCTTCAGGACGCGCGCGAAGAAGGACGTGGTCTCGACACTTGTCGCGGCGTTGATCTCGCCGCCGACATTCTCGATGTCGGACGCGATCTGCCAGGCCGAGCGCTTGCCCGTGCCCTTGAATGCCATGTGCTCGAGCAGATGGGCGATGCCGTGCTCGTCGTCGCGCTCGTCGCGCGAGCCGGACTTCACCCAGATTCCCAGTGAAACGGATTCGATATGCGCAAGCGTTTCGGTGGCAACCGTCAGGCCGTTCGACAAACGGCTAACTTCAACCCCCATGCGGGTCGTACTCCCTGGACATTGCGTGTCGGTGGATGGGGACACGCCTTACTGTTTTGCGGCCGCTCTTGTGTGGCGGTCGATGTGATCTTCCAACATTTTCAGGTCGGATGGAAGGACGTCGAACTTTTCGCGCCTTGCCATCAGGTCGCCGAGCCAGACGGGAAGCGCGGGATCGATCCCGCTCGCAGCCTGAACGGCATCGGGAAACTTCGCCGGATGCGCGGTCGAAAGCACGATCATCGGCACGGCCGGATCCTCCTCGAAATCGCGCGCGACCTTGATCGCGATCGCCGTGTGCGGATCGGCGAGATAGCCTGACTTTTCAAGCGTCTGCCGGATCGTCTTCGCCGTCTCGTCGACGCTGGAGCGACCGGCGGAAAACTCCGCGCGCATCGCTTCCAGCGGACCGGCATCGATCGTGAACGCCCCGGACTGCTTCAGGCTCTCCATATAGCGCCGCACGCTCGCCGCATCGCGCCCCGCCGCCTCGAACAGGAGCCGCTCAAAATTCGACGAGATCTGGATGTCCATCGAGGGCGAGGTGGTAGCGACGACACCGCGCGTCTCGTAGCGCCCGGTCTCGAAGGTGCGCGCGAGTATGTCGTTGTCGTTGGTGGCGATGACGAGCCTATCGACGGGCAGGCCCATTTTCTTGGCGGCATAGCCGGCGAATATGTCGCCGAAATTGCCGGTCGGCACGGTGAAGGAGACAGGCCGGTCCGGCGCGCCGAGCGTGATCGCGGACGAGAAATAGTAGACGATCTGCGCCATGATCCGCGCCCAGTTGATCGAGTTGACGCCCGATAGCATCACGCGGTCCCGGAACGCGTGATCATTGAACATGCCCTTCACCAGGGCCTGGCAGTCGTCGAAATTGCCTTCGATGGCGAGTGCGTGGACGTTCGCTTCGCTCGAGGTCGTCATCTGCCGCTGTTGCACCGGCGAGACGCGGCCATGCGGGAAGAGGATGAAGATGTCGGTGCGGTCGCGTCCGGCGAATGCGTCGATCGCCGCGCCGCCCGTGTCGCCCGAGGTGGCGCCGCAGATCGTCGCGCGCTGGCCACGCTTTTCCAGCACATGGTCCATCAGCCTGGCCAGCAACTGCATCGCCACGTCCTTGAAGGCGAGCGTCGGACCGTGGAAGAGCTCGAGCACATATTCGTTCGCGCCCGTTTGCACGAGCGGGCACACCGCCTCATGCCGGAAGGTGGCGTAGGCTTCCTCGACAATGCGCCGGAAATCGTCCGCTGCGATGTCCTCGCAAACAAAGGGCGTCAGCAGCCTGATCGCCAGTTCCGGATAGGAAAGACCGCGCATCGCGCGGATGTCGTCGGCGGAGAACTGCGGCCAGGCGTCGGGAAGGTAGAGCCCGCCGTCGCGGGCAAGGCCGGCGAGAAGGACATCGGCAAAGCCAAGTTGCGGCGCCTCGCCGCGCGTACTCGAAAAGCGCATGGGATTCCGTTTCTTCGCGGTTTCGGACCTCTTTGGAAAACGCACCGGGTCCGGTCGCATTTTGATTTCGGGGTTGGTATAGAACACCAGCTTTGCGTGAGGGAAGGGCCGTCCATGCCGAATTGTCGTTCGTCGATCCGTCATCTTGCCGTGCTGGCGAGCCTCGGCTCCCTTCTGGCCGTGTCCGGCTGCCAGTCGAACGACGGCGTCGCGACGGCTGCGGCGCAGCCTGCCGAAGTCAATGTCGAGGAACTGCGCGCCTATTGTCCGCAGGTCATTTTGGAAACGGACGGCACGGTCTGGTCGCAGTACCAGCGCGGCGGCGAAGGCGACGAAGCAAAGCTCGTCCAGCGAACGACCATTTCCAACACGACCCGCGCCTGCTCCTATTCGGCCGACGCGATCACCGTGAACGTCGCAATCGCCGGCCGCATCGTGCCTGGCCCAGTCGCCAGCACTGGCCAGGTGTCGCTGCCGCTCGTCGTCGAGGCGCGCCGCGGGGGCGAGGTCATCTATTCCAACCCGGTGAATTATGGCGTGCAGGTCGCCGACACGGCAGGCGCGACGCAGTTTGTCTTCAACGACCCCGCGGTCCTCATCCCGCAGGCCGGTGCTCAGCAGACCCGCATCTTCGTGCGCATGAACGTGCCAGAGGCGCGCTGACCTTTCGCCGCGAGCAGGAAGCCACCGCTCTGCGCATCGCAGGATGCGAGGCAACGAACGCGGCGGCATGTTCAGTGATCGGTGCCAGCGCATTGCGGAAGTCGCGCGCGCCTGTGGTATGAAGGTCCGGACCGAGGCACCGCTGGGCGGCCGCGTGGCCCACGCCGCTCGATGACGGTCGCCTCCGACGTGGAGGCCCGACCATGGACATCAGATCGACCCTGCAGGCGCTGTGCGATGCTTTCAATGCGCACGACCCCGACCGCGTCATGTCCTTCTTCGCCGATGACTGCGTCCTCGAGATGCCGCGCGGAAGCGAGCCCTGGGGTGCCCGCTTCGAAGGCAGGGAGGCTGTGCGCAAGGCGATAGCATCGCGCTTCGAAGGGCTGCCGGACGTCCACTACGGCAATGAAGAGCATTTCGTCGACGAGGCCGCCCGGACGGGCATGTCGAAGTGGACCCTGACCGGGACCAGCCGCGACGGCAAGAGGACGGAGGTCAGGGGCTGCGACTTCTACACGTTTCGCGACGGCAAGGTCATCCGCAAGGATTCTTACTGGAAGATCGTGGAGTAGGCAGGAGCGGCTGCCCCGCATTGGCCGACACCCCGCGAACCGCAACCGCTACAACCGCGACATCAACCCCGGCAGCTCTGCCAGAAACCCGTCCCGCGCCCGCACGCCGCTGGGTTCGTCCGCTGGGCGCTCATCCTGGTTCAGCCTGGCGAAAATCACGGTCCGGTCGCCGCGCGTCGCCCAGCCGACATACCATCCCCAGGCCCGGGCGCGGTCGAAGCTGCGGTCGGCGCGGCGCGGATAGGCGGAGCCGGTCTTACCCTTCACCGACCATTCGCCCGCCTTCTGTCCCTCGACGATCGCAACCGTCATGTCCATGGCGACAGGCGAAACCGGCAGCGTTCGGCTCACCAGAGCATGGAGAAACCGGACCTGCTCGACTGGCGACACCTGAAGCGACGATGCGATCCATGCGCGCTCCAGCCCGTTGTCCTCTCCGGGGTCGCCGGAGAAATCGGCGTTGCCATAGCCCCAGGCACCGGCAAAGGCCGACAGCCGGTCGCCCCCCAGAGCGCGGGTGATGTGCTGCGAATACCAGAGGACGGAATGGCGCATCCATGCCGCCGGATCGGTCGGCTGACGCCATTCGGGGATCCAGTCCGGATAGCCTTCCTTGAAGTCGATCAGCGGTGCGTCGGGCGCTATCAGGAAACCTGCCTGGAAGCCCATCACCGCCAGCGGCACCTTGAAGGTGGAGGCGGGCGTGACGCGCGTGCGGCAGTCGCCGCGCTCCATCAGCACCTCGCCGCTCTTTCCATCCGCGATCAGCGTGCAGATTTCGCCTGCCGTGGCAGCCGGCATCGCTGCGAAGATCGCTGCGGCGGCGGCAACCGCCAACCCCAAGAGCCGCGCCATCGCCTCAGTCCTCCGACCAGACGCTGAGCGCGGCGAGCGTCGCCGGCAGGTCCGCATGGCGGCGGATCACGGTTTCGGCGCCCGCCTCGGTCAGCATGTCCGCATGGCCAGGATGGGTGTGCGAAGCGCCGGTAAAGCCGATCACCCGCATGCCCGCGAGCTTCGCGCCCTGAATGCCGTGGATGGAATCCTCGATGACGAAGGTCTTTGAAGGATTGGCATCGAGCGTTGCGGCAGCGTGAAGGAAGACGTCCGGCGCAGGCTTCGGCTTTTGCGACGGCGTATCGCGCGAGGAAAAGATGACGCCGTCGAAGAACGGCTTCAGCCGCACCCGGGTCAGCATCATGTCTAGCCGTTCGGCACTCGAATTGGAGCAGATGGCGCGCTTTCCCGTCACCGAGGCGACCGCCTCATGCACGCCCTCGATCGGCTTGACCTCTGCTTTCAGACGCTGGTCGACGCGCTTTTCCACTTCATCCAGCATCGAGATCTGGAACGGGATGGCTGCCTCGCGCTCGATCCGCAGCATGATTTCGCGGAACGTCAGTCCGGCATAGGTCTCCGCTAGCTCCTCGGCGCTGATCTCGTAGCCGGCAGCGGAGAGGATTTCGGCCTCGACGCGTGCGGCGATGATCTCGGAATCGACGAGCACGCCGTCGCAATCGAAAATGACGAGTTCGGGGGAGGCCATGGCAAATCCACTCAGGTTGGGAGTGCCCGCCTCCTACACGACGGTGGGCAAGGGGGCAATTCCTCAGCCTTCACACGATGTTAACGGTGATCGGTAACCATAACAGCCAGTAAATGCGTGTTGTCGAGTATCGGGTATCCTCATGTCTGCCGTGCGTCATCTTGCCGATCTTTCCCCGTCAGCCGAAAGCTCCGTCTGGCTCGACACGATCCTGAAGGGGGATTGCGTCGCGGCGCTGAACAAGCTGCCCGACCATTCCATCGACGTCATCTTCGCCGACCCGCCCTACAACCTCCAGCTTGATGGCGACCTGCATCGACCCGACCAGTCCAAGGTCGATGCGGTCGACGACGAATGGGACCAGTTCGAGAGCTTCCAGGCCTATGACGCCTTCACCCGCGCATGGCTGCTGGCCGCGCGCCGCGTGTTGAAGCCGAACGGCACGATCTGGGTGATCGGCTCCTACCACAACATCTTCCGCGTCGGCGCGATCATGCAGGATCTCGGCTTCTGGATCCTGAACGACGTCGTCTGGCGCAAGACGAACCCGATGCCGAATTTCCGTGGCCGCCGCTTCCAGAACGCGCATGAGACGATGATCTGGGCCTCGCGCGACCCGAAGGCCAAGGGCTACACCTTCAACTACGACGCCATGAAGGCGGCCAATGACGACGTGCAGATGCGCTCGGACTGGCTGTTCCCGATCTGCACCGGCCACGAGCGTCTTAAGGACGAGAACGGCAACAAGGTCCACCCGACCCAGAAGCCCGAAGCGCTGCTCGCCCGCGTCATGCTGTCGTCGACGAAGCCCGGCGACGTGGTGCTCGACCCGTTTTTCGGTTCGGGCACGACAGGCGCCGTCGCCAAGCGCCTTGGCCGCCATTTCGTCGGCATCGAGCGCGACCAGACCTATATCGACGCCGCGCAGGAGCGCATCGACCGCGTCAAGCCATTGGCAGACATGGATCTTTCGGTCCTAACCGGCAAGCGCGCCGAACCGCGCGTCGCCTTCGTCAGCCTCATCGATTCAGGCCTCATCAAACCGGGCGCCGTGCTGCACGACGCCAAGCGCCGCTGGCAGGCCCGCGTGCGCGCCGACGGCACGGTCGCGGTCGGCGACGTGTCCGGCTCGATCCACAAGGTCGGCGCCGTGGTGCAGGGCCTCGACGCCTGCAACGGCTGGACCTTCTGGCACTACGAGCGCTCCGGCGGCCTCAACCAGATCGACGAACTGCGCCGCATCGCGCGCCTGGGCATGGATCGCGCGGGGGCGTGAAGCCCTCAGATCGCGATGCCGTAATCTTCCAGATGCCGCTTCAGCGTGGCGACATCCGTAAACTGCACAGCCTGCCAGCCCGCCAATTTCGCGCCCTCCACATTCTTCGCGCTGTCGTCGATGAAGAGAGTGTGTTTCGGGTTCAGCCCGAACGTCCGCGCGTGAAGGTCGTAGATCGCGAAGTCCGGCTTGATCAGCTTGTGATCGCCTGAAACCGTGACGCCGCGCGGCATCTTCAGGAACGCAAACCGCTCCTTCGCCTCCGCAAAGGTGTCGGTCGCGAAATTGGTCAGCATGGTGACGTCGTGCCCGTCCTCGATCAGCGCTTCGAGGACCGCGACGCTGTCGTCATAGGCGTGCGGCACCATCTTGTGCCAGTTCTGCCGGAAGGCGCGGATGTTTGTCTCGTGATCGGGAAAATCGGCGACAAGCAGCGCCTCGGCCTCGTCCCACCGTCGCCCGCGATCCTGCTCCAGGTTCCAGTCGCCGGTCGTCACCGTCTCGAGAAACCACCGGCGATGCTCGGCATCGGGAATGAGGTCGCGATAGGCCAGGTCGGGATCGTAGTGGATCAGCACCCTGCCGATGTCGAAGACGATGTGGCGGATTTCTCTCAACGCGATTTTCCTTGTCTTCTGGCTTTCGTCGATCCGGGTATGGCAGCCTCGATTGCCTTCTTCATGACAGTGGGAAGCGCCTCCGTGTGGATATCTTCCAGCCGCGCCCACCAGCCACCATTTTCGGCCGGCATTTCGGCGATTTCAGCGCGAAAGACCGTCAGTTCGAGCGCGAAATGGGTGAAGACATGGCTGATCGAACCCGAATTTTCCCAGTTCGCCGCGAAAGGCGCGGCCGTGGGGACAAGTTCGCCATCGGTACGCGAATTCCAGCCGGTCGATGGCACTTCCGCCATGCCGCCGAGCAGACCCTTGGCCTCGCGCTTCCGAAGGAAGATCGCCCCGTCATGGATCGCAACGAACGCCGCGCCTCGCCGCAGCGGCTTTTCCGCCTTCGCGGCCTTGACGGGGTAGTGTTCGGGGTCACCCTGACGCAGGGCGAGGCACTCGTCATTGACCGGGCACATCAGGCATTTGGGGCGGCGCGGGGTGCAGATTGTTGCGCCCAGATCCATCGTCGCCTGCGCGAAGTCGCCGGGCCGATCTGTTGGAACGGAAAGCGCAACCAAGTCCTTGATTGCGCTCTTGGCTTTCGTCAGCGGCGTGGCGATCGCCGCAAGGCGCGTAAAGACGCGCTCGACATTGCCGTCGACCACGGCGGCCGGCCGGTCGAAGGCGATGGCGGCGATGGCAGCAGCCGTGTAGGGGCCGATGCCGGGCAGCGAGAGGAGGCCCGCTTCCGTGTCTGGAAATCCGCCTCCGCAAGTCGTTTCAATGACTTCCGCGCAGGCTTTGAGATTGCGCGCACGCGAATAATAGCCGAGCCCGGCCCACGCCTTCATGATGTCGTCGCTGTCGGCATGGGCGAGATCGGAGACGGTCGGCCAGCGCTCGACGAACTTGAGAAAATACGGCTTCACCGCCTCGACCGTCGTCTGCTGCAGCATGATTTCCGACAGCCAGACGCGGTAGGGATCGGCCCGCAGTCCGGCGGCCAGATCCCGGGGCGGGATGCGCCAGGGCAGCTCGCGATGGTGGCGGTCGTACCAGGCGATGAGCGCCGCAGCGACACGCTTGCCGCGAGCGTCGTCGAACCATGTCTCGTCGCCCGATGGCGCCATTCTTCCATTCCTGATAAGACTGCCTGAACTTCAAGCGAATAGAGGATTTATCCGATGGCAGGCAAACCAAAAGGGCCATGGGGCGCCCAGCCGGTTGCCGACCTGGCGACACGTATTCTGGATCCGGTGCTGAAAAAGCGCGCCGGCATCTCGGTCGCGCTGATCCAGTCCTGGGACGAGATCGTCGGTGAGCGCATCGCAAGTGCCTCCCGGCCGGAAAAGATCGTCTGGCCGCGCCGGATGAGCGAGGACGACCCGTTCGAGCCGGCGACGCTGATTGTGGCCTGCGAAGGCATGGCGGCGCTGGCGCTGCAGCACGAGACGGGCGAGGTGATCGCGCGGGTCAACGGCTTCCTCGGCTTTTCCGCGGTCGGACGAATCCGGATTGTGCAAAAGCCGGTCGCCAGGGAATTGCCGCGCCGCCCGCGCGGTCCGGCAAAGCTCGACGGGCGCCAGGAAGCCCATTTGAAGAGCGTGACGGCAAAGATCGAGGATGACGGCCTGCGCGCCTCGCTGGAACGCCTCGGCGCCGAGGTGATCGGCGCGAAACGTCGCAGCGCTTGAATGCGTGCCGCCGAAATCGCACCTTTGTGAACATAGTGTCGCGCTTTGGCGGTAGGAAAGGGACAATCCTTGCCGTATTCGCTCATTAGAGGGATGGAATACAGGCAACACTACAACTGGACGCAAGGTGATTCGAATGGCCTCTTACTTGTCGCGCAGACATATCCTGACCTCGCTCGTGGCCTTGCCCGTGGCCGGTCTTGCGCTTTCGGCATGCAGCGACAGCGGCAACGCCACCAATACCAATTCGGCTGCAGCGACGACGACCGATCCGGTGACGACGGGCGCGACCGCGCCGAACCCGCAGGGCACCGTCGACATGGAAGCGCTGCTCGAACCGGGCACGCTTGAGGACAAGGTGCTCGGCGAGGCCGACGCGCCGGTGACGATCGTCGAATACGCGTCGATGACCTGCGGCCATTGCGGAAATTTCCACAACAACACGCTGCCGGCGATCAAGGAAAACTACATCGACACGGGCAAGGCGCGGCTCATCATGCGCGAATTCCCGTTCGACCCGCGCGCCGAGGCCGGCGCGATGCTGGCGCGCTGCGCGGACGACAACTATTTCGCGATGGCGGACGTGCTGTTCAAGCAGCAAAATAGCTGGGTTCCGGTCGACAATGCGCGCGAAGCCTTGCTCAGGATCGCGCGTCTGGGCGGCTTTACACAGGAATCCTTCGAGGCTTGCTTGACGGATCAGGCGCTTCTCGATGAAGTCCGTGCCGTAAGAGCTCGTGGCCAGAACGATTTCGGTGTCGAGGCGACGCCGACTTTCTTCATCAATGGCAACAAGTATTCGGGAGCACTGTCGGTTGACGAGATGTCGGCCATCATCGACTCGATGCTCTGACGTCCCCATCGTGAATGCCGGGCGTGGCAAAGCTGCGCCCGGATCTCCGGTTGGGCACTGATGCGCTTCAACCGGCTCCGCCTCCTCGGCTTCAAATCCTTCGTCGATCCCGGTGAATTCGTCATCGAACGCGGCCTGACGGGCGTGGTCGGGCCGAATGGCTGCGGCAAGTCGAACCTCGTCGAGGCGCTGCGCTGGGTGATGGGCGAAAGCTCATACAAGAACATGCGCGCGTCCGGCATGGACGACGTGATCTTCTCCGGCTCGGGCACGCGGCCGGCGCGCAACACCGCCGAAGTCACGCTTTTTCTCGACAATTCGGACCGCACGGCACCCGCCGCCTTCAACAATGCCGACGAGTTGCAGGTCTCGCGCCGGATCGAGCGGGCCTCGGGCTCGGTCTACCGGATCAACGGCAAGGAGGCGCGCGCCAAGGATGTGCAGCTTCTTTTTGCCGACCAGTCGACCGGCGCGCGCTCGCCCTCGATGGTGGGGCAGGGCCGGATCGGCGAACTGATCCAGGCCAAGCCCCAGGCGCGCCGCGCGCTTCTGGAAGAGGCGGCGGGCATTTCCGGCCTTCATTCGCGCCGCCACGAGGCGGAACTTCGCCTGCGCGCGGCCGAGCAGAACCTCGAACGGCTCGACGACGTGACCGGCGAACTGACGACGCAGATCGAAAGCCTGAAGCGGCAGGCGCGGCAGGCCCAGCGCTTCAAGACGCTTTCGGCCGACATCCGCAAGGCGGAGGCGACGCTTCTTCATTTGCGCTGGACCCACGCCAAGGCCCAGGAAGGCGAGGCGAAATCGGCACTTGCGCGCGCGACGTCTCTGGTGGCGGAGCGCGCGCAGGCGCAGATCGAGGCGGCGAAGGGACAGGCCGTCGGCGCGCACAAGCTGCCGGGCCTGCGCGATGCGGAAGCGGCAGCCGCCGCCGTGCTGCAACGCCTGACGATTGCGCGCACGCAGCTCGAGGAGGAGACGAAACGCATCGCCGCGCGGCGCGATGAACTCGCCAAGCGCCTGACGCAGGCCGATGCCGACATTGCGCGCGAACGACAGTTGATGAGCGAGAATGCCGGGATTCTCGAACGGTTGGCGGCCGAAGAAGCCGAACTGACAGCGGCTGGCGAGGGGCAGGCTGAGCGCGAGGCATTTGCGGCAATGCGGCTCGGAGAAATCTCCGACCGGCTGGCGGGTCTCGAACGCGAATTGTCCTCGGTGACGGCGAAGCGGGCGGAGAGCGCGGCGATCCGCGCGCAGATGCAAAAGACGCTGCGCGACCTCGACGAGCGGCAGGAGCGGACCGAGCGCCAGAGCCAGGCGAACGCGGCGGAGCTGGCCGCGCTCGACGCCAAGGCCGCGAACCTGGCGGACCCGCTCGAAAAACGCGCCGATTTCGAGCGCGCGGAAGCCGAGCGCGTCGAGGCGGAAGACGCGGCGACGGCGGCAGAGGCGGCGGTGGCCCCGGCGCGGGCGACGGAGGCTGCTGCGCGGGCGCCGGTTCAGGAAGCGAAGAACGCGCTGGCGCGGGTGGAAACGGAAGCGCGGACGCTGGCGAAGATCCTGTCGGCCGGCGGCAGCATGAAATATCCGCCGGTTCTCGACCGGATTGCGGTTTCGCGCGGCTACGAGACGGCGCTGGGTGCCGCGCTCGGCGACGATCTCGATCTGCCACTTGATGCAGGCGCGCCGGCGCGCTGGGCGGCGGTCGAGGGGACTGGCGATGCCGATTTGCCGGCAGAGGTCGAGGCGCTGGCGGCGCATGTGACCGCGCCCGCGGAACTTGGCCGCCGGCTGCGGCAGATCGGTGTGGTGGCAAGGCAAGACGGCGCGCGGCTGCAGGGCACGCTCGCGGCAGGCCAGATGCTGGTCTCGCGCGAAGGCGACGTCTGGCGCTGGGACGGGGTCGTTGCTGGTGCCGATGCGCCGACCGCCGCCGCGCAAAGACTGGCGCAACGCAATCGCCTGGCGGAACTCGAACGCGAACAGGAGACGGCGCGGGAGGCTGTCGTGACTTCCGAAACCGCGCTGAAGCGCGCGGAAGACGCCGCACGCAATGCGGCTGACGCCGAGCGCATCGCGCGCGAACGGCTGCGCGTGGCTCAAAAGACAGTCGGTGAAAGGCGCGAGGCGCTGGCGCAGGCCGAGCGCGTGCGCGGCGACATCGACAATCGGCGGGTCGGGCTGGAAGAAGCGGCCAAGCGATTTGTCGAGACGCAGGCGGAAATTGCGCGCGTGCGCGCCGAGGCCGAGGCGGCGCTGACTGACGCGCCGGATCTGACCGCGCTCGAAGCCGAGTTTTCCAAATTCACGGCCAGGGTTTCGAGCGAGCGACAGACCGAGGCCGAGGCGCGGGGCGCACGAGACGGGCTCGCGCGAGAGGCCGAGCAGCGGTCGCGGCGGCTTGCAGCAATCGGGACCGAACGGTTGAGCTGGATGGCGCGGGCGCAAAATGCCGGCGCGCAGGTCGAAGCGCTCGCGGCACGCCGCGACGAGGCGGCGGCGGAAGCCGCGCAGCTTGCCGACGCGCCCGACGAACTGGAACTGAAGCGCCGCGCGCTCGCCGGTGAGATCGACAAGGCGGAGTCTGCCCGCAAGCTGGCCGCCGACGCGCTGGCGAGTGCCGAGACGGGACAGGTGGTTCTCGACCGCGCCGCGACCGACGCGATCGAGGGCCTGAGCCGCGCACGCGAGGAGCGCGGCCGCGCCGAGGAACGGCTTTCAGCCGCCGAAGAGCGGCGCAAGGAGGTGGAAGCGCGCATGCGCGAGGTGGTCGGCGTCGAACCGCATTTGGTGGCGCGGCAGGCCGAACTTCTGGCCGACCAGGCCGAGCCGGAAATCGCGGACGTGGAACGCCGGCTCGACCGGCTGAAGAGCGAGCGCGAGCGGCTGGGCGCGGTCAATCTGCGCGCCGAGGAGGAAGCGCGGGAACTGTCGGATCGCTATGACCTTATCACCAAGGAGCGCGTCGACGTGGTGGACGCGATCGCGCGGCTGCGCGAGGCTATCCAGAGCCTCAACCGCGAGGGCCGCGAGCGGCTTCTGGCGGCGTTCACCCGCGTCGACACCGAATTCAGGCGGTTGTTCACCCATCTTTTCGGCGGCGGCACGGCGCAGCTGCAACTGATCGAATCCGACGACCCGCTGGAGGCGGGGCTCGAAATTCTCGCCCGCCCGCCGGGCAAGCGGCCGCAGACGATGACGCTGCTTTCGGGCGGCGAGCAGGCGCTTACGGCGATGGCGCTGATCTTTGCCGTGTTCCTGACCAATCCCGCGCCGATCTGCGTGCTCGACGAGGTGGACGCACCGCTCGACGACCACAATGTCGAGCGCTTCTGCAATCTGATGGACGAGATGGCCGCGACGACGCAGACGCGCTTCGTCATCATCACCCACAATCCGATCACAATGGCGCGCATGAACCGGTTGTTCGGCGTGACCATGGCCGAGCAGGGCGTGAGCCAGCTCGTCTCGGTCGATCTTCAGACGGCGGAACAATTGCGCGAGGCGGTATGAGCGAGGACCTGGCAACGAAGGCGGCGGCGCTGTCGACCGCGCTGCGCGACCTGCACAAGGCGCTCATCCATGCCGAGGCCGGCGACGATCCGGCCTATGCGAACCCCTATACGCTTCTCTTCGACGTGATCGGCAACCCGCGCTTTGCCTGGCTCGAAAGCCTGTCGCAGCTTATCGTGGTGCTGGACGAGGCGCGCGCCGACAAGGAGGCCTTCACGGACGAAATTCTGGCCGACGCGACACGGAGCGCCGGGCGCCTGATCGGCGAGGGCGCGGACCATGATGCGCAGTTTCGATTGCGCCATCTGATGGCCGTGCAAAATGCCCCGGACGTCGCGATCGCCACGGGCAAACTGCGCGCGGTGCTGGTCCGTCTGAAGTAGCTATTCGGCCCAGACCGCGAGCTCGTTGCCGGCCGGATCGGCGAAATGGAAGCGCCGGCCGCCGGGAAAGTCGAAGATCGGCCGGGTGATTTTCGCACCGGCATCTTCGACGAGCCGAAGCGTCCTTTCCAGATCGGCCGAAAACAGCACCGGCAGCGGCTTTGCCTCCGCAGCGGCCGAGCCGTCGAAGCCGCCATCGAGGCCTTCCGAGAAGGCGGAATAGCGTGGGCCGTAATCGGTGAAGGTCCAGCCGAAGGCAGCGCTGTAGAACGCTTTGACGCCGTCGATTGCACTGCCGGCGGCCTGCATTTCGAGGTAGTCGAGTTTTCCATCCGCGCGCATACTGCATCTCCCTATGTGTTCATGTTATGTTCTAATGACTTCGAAGCGAAGTGGCAAGGAAAAGCGCTGGAAAGGGAGCGCATCCGATACTCAATCGATTGAGGTCGGGGCGCAGCCGTGGGACGCCTTGCCTTTTGCTGCGCTGCACTCTATCGCTCGAAACCCGCGAGCATGGAGGACGGCATGACGAAGTGGGTCTACGCATTCGGCGACGGCAAGGCAGAGGGACGCGCCGGCGACAAGAACCTGCTCGGCGGCAAGGGCGCCAACCTTGCGGAAATGTGCAATCTGGGCCTACCGGTGCCGCCCGGCTTCACCATCACCACCGAGGCCTGCGTCCACTATTACGGCAATGGCCGCGCCTATCCGGGCGAGCTGGAGCGAGAGGTCGACGCCGCGCTCGAAGAGGTCGGCCGCATCACCGGCAAGAAGTTCGGCGATCCGGCGAATCTGCTCCTGGTTTCGGTGCGCTCGGGCGCGCGCGCGTCGATGCCGGGCATGATGGACACTGTGCTCAATCTCGGCCTCAACGACGAGACGGTCGAGGCGCTGGCGCGCGATGCAGGCGACGAGCGCTTCGCGTTCGACAGCTACCGCCGCTTCATCACCATGTATTGCGACGTTGTCCTGGGGCTCGACCACGAGGTGTTCGAGGAGATCCTGGAGGACGAGAAGGCGCAGCGCGGGGTGGAGCTCGACACGGAACTTTCGGCGGCCGACTGGCGCCAGATCGTCGACCTCTACAAGGCGAAGGTCGTCGAGGAACTGGAAAAACCCTTCCCGCAGGATCCGCGCGAGCAACTTTGGGGCGCGATCGGCGCGGTGTTCTCGAGCTGGATGAACCATCGCGCGATCACCTATCGGCGCCTGCACGACATTCCCGAGAGCTGGGGCACGGCGGTCAACGTGCAGGCCATGGTGTTCGGCAATATGGGCGACACCTCCGCGACGGGCGTGGCCTTCACGCGCAACCCGTCGACCGGCGAAAAGGCGCTCTACGGCGAGTTTCTCGTCAACGCGCAGGGCGAGGACGTGGTGGCGGGCATCCGCACGCCGCAGAACCTGACGGAATCCGCGCGCATCGCCGCCGGCTCCGACAAGCCGTCGCTAGAAAAGGTGATGCCGGAGGCGTTCGCGACCTTCGTCGACATCGCGAACCGGCTCGAGCGGCACTATCGCGACATGCAGGACCTCGAATTCACCATCGAGCGCGGCAAGCTTTGGATGCTGCAGACCCGGTCCGGCAAGCGCACGGCGAAGGCCGCGCTCAAGATTGCCGTCGACATGGCGGGCGAGGGGCTGATCGGCAAGGACGAGGCGGTGGCGCGGATCGATCCGGCCTCGCTCGAGCAACTGCTGCACCCGACGATCGACCCCAAGGCCGAGCGCAACATCATCGGCACCGGCCTTCCCGCCTCGCCGGGCGCGGCGACGGGCGAGATCGTCTTCACCTCCGACGAGGCTGAAGAGCTGAAAGGCCAGGGCCGCAAGGTTATTCTCGTGCGCGTCGAGACGAGCCCGGAAGACATTCACGGCATGCATGCGGCCGAGGGCATCCTGACGACGCGCGGCGGCATGACGAGCCATGCGGCCGTGGTGGCGCGCGGGATGGGCAAGCCGTGCGTTTCGGGCGCGGGCGGGCTGCGCGTCGACACGCGCGCCGGCACGCTGATGGCCATGGGCGTGACGCTGAAGAAGGGCGAAGTCATCACCATCGACGGCGCGAGCGGACAGGTTCTGAAGGGCGCGGTGCCGATGCTGCAGCCCGAATTGTCGGGCGATTTCGCCGCCATCATGGAATGGGCGGACGGCGCGCGGCGCATGAAGGTGCGCGCCAATGCCGAGACGCCGGCCGATGCGCGCACGGCGCGCTCGTTCGGCGCGGAAGGCATCGGGCTTTGCCGCACCGAGCACATGTTCTTCGACGAGGACCGCATCATCTCCATGCGCGAGATGATCCTGGCCGACACCGAGGACGGCCGGCGCGCCGCGCTTGCCAAACTGCTGCCGATGCAGCGCTCCGACTTCGTCGAACTGTTCGAGATCATGGCCGGACTTCCCGTCACGATCCGTCTGCTCGACCCGCCGCTGCACGAGTTCCTGCCGAAGACGGAAGAGGAAATCGGCGAGGTCGCGAAGGTTCTCGGCGTCGACCCTGCGAAATTGACCGAACGCACCGAGGCCCTGCACGAGTTCAACCCGATGCTCGGCCATCGCGGCTGCCGCCTGGCGGTTTCCTATCCGGAGATCGCGGAGATGCAGGCGCGGGCGATCTTCGAGGCGGCGATCGAGGCGGGCAAGACCACCGGCAGCCCGGTCGTTCCCGAAATCATGGTGCCGCTCGTCGGCATCATGAAGGAACTCGACTTCGTCAAGGCGCGCATCGACGAAACGGCCAAGACGGTGATGGCGGAAAAGGGCGAGACGATCGACTACCTCGTCGGCACGATGATCGAGCTGCCGCGCGCGGCCATACGCGCCCATGTGATCGCGGAGGCGGCGGAGTTCTTCTCCTTCGGCACCAACGACCTGACGCAGACGACCTTCGGCATCTCTCGCGACGACGCCTCGTCCTTCCTCGAAACCTATCGCCAGAAGGGCATTATCGATCAGGACCCGTTCGTTTCCCTCGATCAGGAAGGCGTCGGCGAACTGGTGCGGATGGCGACGGACAAGGGCCGCGCGACAAGGCCCGACATCAAGCTGGGCATTTGCGGCGAGCATGGCGGCGACCCGTCGTCGATCCATTTCTGCGAGGAAGTCGGGCTCGACTACGTGTCCTGTTCACCCTTCCGCGTGCCGATCGCGCGACTGGCTGCGGCGCAGGCGGCCGTCAAGCGAGCCTGAAGCCAAAGCGCGCCGGGGTTTGCGCCCGGCGCGCCTGTTGCGTGTTTCCTCACGCCTTTCTTGCGTGCGGCTGCCAGAGCTCGAGAAGCGCCAGCAGCGCGACGAGTACGCCAAGACCCATGTGCCAGGCGCGAAGGTCGCCCGAATAGCCGAGCACATAGGGCGATGCGATCATCCAAAGACCGCAGATCAGTGCCACCGCCTCTTCCGAAATCCGGTGAGCTGCAAGTTCCATCAGGCCGACGGCCATGACGAGCGCGCCCGCGACGAGCGTCGTCACGAGCATGACCGTCATGCCTTCGAAGCCGGCGATGAAGGGCGACACCACGATCAGCGCGCCGAGCGCGATGGCCGCGAAGTCCTCCCAGCTCCGGTGCTCGGAGAGCCCGAGAGGTTCCATTCTGTTGAGCGTTGCCATGACAAATCCTCCTTCAGGCTACGTTCGTGCGCAGCCGGACTGCCGGAGGAAATGGCGATACGAAACTCCTCATCGGTCAGTTCGCACGCACAGATGGCATTATCCTCCCTCCTGTCATTGTTTTCAATGAGATAGATGTCGCAGGCGCGCGGCGCATCGCTCGCCGGACATACCGGCCGGCGCTCGGGTCGATGCTCGACGCCTTGGCCCGTCGATCAATCCGCGTCGATCGAGACCTTGTTCGGATAGAACGCGGCGTGGTCCTTGATCGCGGCGACTTCGTCATAGGGATGCGCATAGGTCCACATGACGTCGGGCTCGCCTTCGCCCTGTCCGGAGACGCTCCAGTAAGCGGCGTCGCCCTTGAACGGGCAGCGGGTTTTCGTGTCCGACGCGATGAGATGCTCGAAGTAAATGTCGGCGAAGGGGATGTAGAGGACCGGCGGATAGGTCGCTTCGCGAAGCTCCAGCGCGTTTCGCGTGGAGGCGATGACGACTTCGCCGAACTTGACGGTCACAGAGCCGGGATGCGGCGCGATGGTGATGGTGTGGTCGGGATCGCGTTTCAGGCCGGGTGATGGATTGGACATGGCAACCTCCTGATCTGACGGGGAAGTAGGGTCGCGATGTCGTCGGAGCAAGTCACTGGGCGAAGGCATCGCGACGGGCGCCGAGGCGCCCGTTCAGTCGGCGTGATGGTGGCCGTGGCGGTGATGGGGCGCATAGCCCTTCGCGGATCGGTATTCGGCGACGCTCTGGCGGACGATCTGCCATGCCGAGGACAGGAAAAGCCCGGCCATGCCGAAGGCGACGATGACGTCCGGCCACCCCGTCGCGGTGCCCCAAACGCCAAGGGCAGCAAGCATGACCGCGACATTGCCGATGGCGTCATTGCGCGAGCACAGCCACACCGAGCGGACATTGGCATCGCCATCCTTGTAGCGCATGAGAATGAGGACGCTCGCGACATTGGCCGCCAGCGCCATGAAGCCGATTGCGCCCATGATCTCGGCCTGGGGGGTGCCCAGATAAATGACCCGGTAGATGGTCGAGCCAAACACCCAAAGGCCCATGAGGAGGAGGCTGAGCCCCTTGGCGAGGGCGGCGGTCGCGCGCACGCGCAGGGCCGCGCCGATGACGGCGAGCGAGACGGCGTAGGTCAACGCATCGGCGATGAAATCAAGCGCATCGGCCTGTAGTGCCTGGGAGTGGGCGAGCTGGCCCGCAGTCATCTCCACCGCGAACATGCCGGCATTGATGGCGATGACCATCCACAGCCGCCGCCTGTAGTCATTGGAAATACCGTCGAAAACGGCGTCGTGGCCGCAACTTGCACTCATCATGGTCTCCTTGTCTTCGATGAGCACCAACATTAGAATCTCTAGTAACTAGAGGTTCAAGAGGATATTTCGATGCTATCGATAGGCAACGTGTCGCGGCGGGCAGGGATCAAGGTCCCCACGATCCGCTATTACGAGCAGATGGGGCTGATTGCCGAACCGGGTCGAACCGAGGGGAATCAGAGGCGCTACGGCAAGGACGAACTCGACCGCCTGATGTTCATCAAGCACGCGCGCGATCTCGGCCTGACCATAGAGGCGATACGCGAACTCCTGGAACTGAGCGATCACCCGGCGCGACCATGCGCCGATGCCGACCGCATCGCAGCCAGGCAACTTGCCGCCGTGCGCGCGAAAATCGAGCGTCTGCGCAAGCTCGAAGCCGAACTCGAGCGGATCGCGACGCATTGCGATGGCGGAACCGTGGAGGCGTGCTACGTCCTCCATGCGCTCGCCCATCACGAGCTTTGCGCGGACGAGCACGCACGAGAGAGCTAACGCCGGCGCGAGCGCCGGGCGGCCTTGATCTCGGCGATGCGGACGGTGTCGGTTTCCTGCAAGAAGCGGCCGCGCTCGAGAAGTTCGAGCGCATATTCCTCATAGGTGAGGCCGAGGGCGGCGGCACGGCGCTCGCGCATCAGGGCAATTTCCGGCGCGACCTTTTTCCATGCGGAACGGTGCGCCGCCTTCCACGAAAAATAGGTGCCGACGCCGCCCTTGCCCCATTCCGGTTCATGGGAGGGAGGGTCAAGCGGCGGCCCACCATTGTGGCCGATACGGGAACGGTTCGCGATGCGGGACAAGGCAACCGTTCCCGGTCAGCAGGGCGTCAGGCGGCCTGGCGAAGTCCTTCCTTCGAAACCCAGGCTTCGGCGTCGGCGAGCGCGAGTTCGAAGCGGTCGAACATCTCGTTCATCTCCGCCTCGGTAATGATCATCGGCGGGCAAAATGCGATGGTGTCGCCGATGGGGCGCAGGATGACGCGGCGGTTCTCGCAGAACTTGGCGATCTGGGCGCCGACGCCCTTCTTCGGGTCGAAGGAACGCTTGGTCGCCTTGTCGGCCACGATCTCGACACCGCCGACGAGGCCGGCCGAGCGCACTTCGCCGACAAGCGGATGGTCGGCGACCTTCTTGAGGCGCGCTTCGAAGATCGGCGTCATGTTGCGCACATGGCCGAGAATGTCGCGGCGCTGGTAGATCTCGATCGCCTTGACGCCGAGCGCGCAGCCGAGCGGATGTCCGCCATAGGTGAAGCCGTGGCCGAACGTGCCGATCTTCTCCGAGTGGCTGACATAGGCGTCATAGACGTCCTGCGGGACCATGACCGCGCCGAGCGGCGCATAGGCGGCGGTAAGCTGCTTGGCGGCCGAGATCGTCTTCGGCTTCATGCCCATGGTCTGGCATCCCCACCAGTTGCCGGTGCGCCCGAACCCGTTGATGACCTCGTCGGAGATCATCATGATGTCGTGCTCGTCGAGCACCTTCTGGATTTCGGCGAAATAGGTCGCGGGGGGCACGATGACGCCGCCGGCGCCCATGATCGGCTCGGCGATCATCGCGGCGATCGTGTCCGGGCCCTCGCGCTCGATCAGGTCGCGCAGCGACTTCACGAGACGGGCGACGAAATCACCTTCCGTCTCCCCGGCCTCGCCGAAGCGGTAGAAATGCGGGCAGTCGGTGTGGACGACGCGGTCGACCGGCAGGTCCCAGCCGATGTGGTTGTAGGGCAGGCCGGTGAGCGAGGCGGCCATGATGGTCACGCCGTGATAGGCCTTCTGGCGCGAGATGATCTTCTTCTTGTTCGGCCGGCCGAGCGCGTTGTTCATGTACCAGGCGAGTTTGACCTGGGTGTCGTTGGCCTCCGAGCCCGACGAGGTGAAGAACACCTTGGAGATCGGCACCGGCGCGATCTCCTTGAGCTTTTCGGCCAGTTCGATGGCGGGCTCCATGCCCTTGGCGCCGAACAGGTGGTAGTAGGGCAGGGTGCGAAGCTGCTGGTTGGCTGCCTCCACCATCTCCTCGTCGCCGAAGCCGAGGCCGGCGCACCACAGACCCGACATGCCCTCGATATAGTCCTTGCCCTGCGTGTCGTAGACGAAGACGCCCTCGCCGCGCTCGATGACGAGCGGACCGTTGGTCTTGAGCTTGTGCAGCGGCGTATAGGGATGCAGCACCGCTTCGATGTCGCGGGTCTGCAGATTCGTGAGCGGGGGCTGGTCGAGCATGGCTGTCTCCTGGGGGTTGCCCGGAGACTAGCCGTTTATCGGTTCGCGAAGAACCCCGCTGCAGGGCTTGTTCGATTGGTCCAGCCGGACTGGTCCAGTTGTGATCAGTTCAGCTCTGCCGGCAGGGTTGCGGCCAGGCCGGCATAGGCGGGAATGAGCGCTGCGATCGGTAGGTCGGAATCGGCGGCCGGCTCGATGGCGATGTCGCCGCCCTCGCTCTGGCGCACGATCAGGAAATCGGCGGTTTCGCTGTCGGCCGTAGCTATGGCGACGACGTCCAGCGCCGGTTCGAGATCGATGCGCATGTGGAAGAGAAAGTGGGCCGGCAAATCGTCGACGGCGGAACGAACGCGCTCCTCGAAGCTGGGACCGTCACCGGCGCACACGGCATCGAGAATGGCAGCGGAGAGGTCGTTCGAAGCTTCGATGGGGGCAGGGGCGGACTTTGTCCGGGCGTTTTTCGCCTTTTTCATCGCGTTTCTTCCATTTGTCGACACCGTCCCGTCCGACAGGAAAATTCGCGTTCAATCGCGGCTCGAATAAGGCGCGCACAAGCCATTGAACTTTCTGGCAATCGTGCTGGTTTTGCTGGACACGAGCCACGATACGAACAAAATAGCGCTCCGTTCGAACAGGGAGGATATAGATGCTCGGACTGATGCAGGACTGGCCGCTTCTGTGCCACAAGATTCTCGATCACGCGGCGATCCAGCACCCGAAACGTGAGATCGTCTCGCGCTCCGTCGAAGGCCCGATCGTCCGCACCAATTACCGCGACGTGCGCCAGCGCGCTCTGAAGGTGGCCAAACGCCTCGAACAGGAAGGCTACAAGGTCGGCGACCGCATCGCGACGCTCGCCTGGAACACCGCCCGGCACCTCGAGGCCTGGTACGGCATCATGGGCATGGGCGGCGTCTACCACACCTTGAACCCGCGCCTTTTCCCGCAGCAGATCGCGTGGATCATGAACCACGCCGAGGACGAGGCGCTGTTCGTCGACCTGACCTTCCTGCCTTTGGTCGAGAAGATCGCCGGTGACGTGAAGTCGCTGAAGCAGATCATCGTCCTGACCGATGGCGCGCATCTGCCGCAGACGTCGCTGCCCAACGTTGTCGCCTATGAGGACTGGATCGCACAGACCGATGACGACTACCGCTGGAAGGCGCTCGACGAGAAGGCTGCGTCCGGCATGTGCTACACGTCCGGCACGACGGGCGACCCAAAAGGCGTCGTCTATTCGCATCGCTCGAACGTGCTGCATGCCATGATTGCCTGCATGCCCGACGCGATGGGCATTTCCTCCCGCGACACCATCCTGCCGGTGGTGCCGATGTTCCACGCCAATGCCTGGGGGCTTGCCCAGTCGAGCCCGATGATCGGCGCCAAGATGGTGATGCCCGGCGGGCGCATGGACGGGGAGGCGATCTACGAACTGCTGACCACCGAGAAGGTGACCTTCACCGCCGCCGTGCCGACCGTTTGGCTGCTTCTGCTCCAGCACATGGAAAAGCACGACCTGAAACTGCCGCACCTGAAGAAGGTGGTGATCGGCGGCTCGGCCTGCCCGCGCTCGATGACCGAGAAGTTCGAGAAGAACTACGATGTCGAGGTGATCCACGCCTGGGGGATGACGGAGATGTCGCCGCTGGGCTCGCTCGCGACGATCAAGCCGGAATATGCGGAAACGACGGGCGATGCGCTGCTCGACGTCAAGCAGACGCAGGGCCATGCGCCCTTCGGCGTCGAGATGAAGGTGACCGACGACGAGAACAACGACATGCCGTGGGACGGCAAGAAATTCGGCCGCCTCAAGGTGCGCGGCCCGGCCGTCGCCGCCGCCTATTACGGCGGGGCGGGCAAGGAACAGTTCGACGAGGACAACTGGTTCGATACGGGCGACGTCGCCCATATCAACGAGAACGGCTACATGCAGATCACCGACCGCGCCAAGGACGTGATCAAGTCGGGCGGCGAATGGATCTCGACCATCGACCTGGAGAACATCGCCGTCGGCCATCCGGACGTCGCCGAAGCGGCGGTGATTGGCATCGCCCATCCCAAATGGGACGAGCGGCCGTTGCTGGTGGTCGTCAAGAAGGAGGGCAAGAACCCCTCCAAGGACGAGCTTCTGGCCTTCATGGAAGGCAAGATCGCCAAATGGTGGATGCCGGACGACGTCGCCTTCGTCGACGAAATTCCGCACACGGCGACCGGCAAGATCCAGAAGACGACGCTGCGCGACCAGTTCAAGGAATATGAACTGCCAACGGCTTCCAGCGCCGCGTGAACGTGATAGAACCCGCGCCATGGATCTGAAGAAGCAGAACTGACGACATGGCGCGGGACGACTACCGACAATATGCGCCGCAGGCGCGCCCGGCGCGGGGCATCGCGTTCTTCGCGCTGGTGCTGCTTCTCGTGGCCGGCCTCGGCCACCGCTTCGGATCGATACCGACGCCCGAATTCCTAGGGGTGCTGGGCATCGTCGCCGGGCTCGGCCTTCTGGCGCTCGTCCTCGCCGGTTTCGCCCTGCGGCGCGTCTGGGTCGAGGACGACGGGGGGACGGGGCCGGCGGTCGTCGCCGTTCTCTTGGCGCTGATCGTGCTCGCGCCCTTCGCCATGGCGGCGCGCGGCTTCCTCATGCATCCTCGGCTCGTCGACGTGACGACCGACCGAACCGCTCCGCCGCAATTCGTCGTCGCCGCCGAGAACCGCGACGCGCGCATGAACGCGATCGGCGCGATCGCGCCGGATGACGCGGACGCGATGGCGCGAGAGTATCCGGACCTCGTGACGCGCAGCTACGCCCTGCCGCTGCCGGACGTGACCCAGGCCATACTGCGGGTGGCGAGCGCGCGCGGGTTCACGCCACTGGGGCGCACGACGGCGCCGGACGGCGAGACACTGGAGTTCGTCGGCTATTCCTACATTCTCGGCTTTCCCTCGGACGTCGCGATCCGCCTGCGCGCCGAGGGCGAGACGACCCGTGTCGACATGCGCTCGGCCTCGCGCTACGGCGGCCACGACCAGGGCGAGAACGCGAAGCGGATCGACAATTTTCTCGATGCGCTCGACTATGAGGTCGATGTGATGACGGGGGTCATCGTCGAGGAGGAGTAGGCGCTCAGGCGGGGCGGTACACCGCGTCGATGGACGGCTCGGGATCGGCCGCAACCAGACGGCGGGCGACCAGGTCTTCGAGATGGGCGAGGACCGACAGGCCGGCGGCGCCGTGGAGGCGGGGGTCTGTGTCGCGATAGATCGCGGCGACGATTTCGGGGATGATCCTGTCGCCCGCCTTCAACCGCTCCAAAATCGCGCGCTCACGCATCTTGCGATGGGTGCGCAGGCCGCGCACGAAGGCGCGCGGATTGGTGACCGGCCCGCCATGGCCGGTGTGGTAGACCGCGTCATCGCGCTCCGCGAGGCGGTCGAGCGAGGCCATGAAATCCGACATCGCGCCATCCGGCGGGGCGACGATCGAGGTGGCCCACGCCATGACATGATCGGCCGACAGCAGGATGCCGGTATCCTCGACGGCGAAAGCGACGTGGTTGGCGCAGTGGCCGGGCGTGTGGATCGCGCGGACGGCCCAGCCATCGCCCTGGACAAGTTCGTCGTCGGCGAGCGCATGGTCGGGTGCAAAGTCGGTGTCGGCGCTGGCGTCGAGCGGGTTGATCTCGCCGATGCGCAAGGGGCGGGCCGAACGGTGCGGGCCTTCGGCCATGACAAGCGCACCGGTCTCGGCCTTGAGCCTGGCGGCCAGCGGAGAGTGGTCGCGGTGCGTGTGGCTGACGAAGATGTGGCTGACCGGCCTGCCGGCGATGGCTTTCAGCAGCGCGGCGTAATGTGCCTCGTCTTCGGGGCCGGGATCGACGATCGCGAGCGTGTCGGTGCCCAGAATGTAGCTGTTGGTGCCGTGAAAGGTGAACGGGCCGGGATTGTTGACGGTGAGACGCAGGAGCTTGTCGGCGACGGGAACCGCCTCGCCGTAATGCGGCTCGAACTTCGTATCGAATTCCATGGGCGCTCCTTCGCATCTGCGAAGGCGGTCTAGCACGGCGGACTTCTAACCGAGAAGGCCGAGCGCCGGGAAAGTTTCCAGGAGCCAGAAGGAGGCGGTCTGGATGCCGCCGGTGAGAAACAGGATGCCCGCGACGACGAGAAGGCCGCCCATCACCTTTTCGACCCGGCCGAGATGAACGCGGAAGCGGCCGAGGAAGCGCATGAAGGCGCCCGAAAAGAGCGCGGCGATCAGGAACGGAATGCCAAGGCCGAGCGAGTAGGCGGCAAGCAGCATCGCGCCTTCGCCGACCGTCTCGCGTCCGCCCGCGAGCGTCAGGATCGGCCCGAGGACCGGCCCGATGCAAGGCGTCCAGCCGAAGGCGAAGGCGAGGCCCATGATATAGGCGGCAAACGCATTGGCGGGCGTGACATTGGCCTGGAAGCGCGCCTCGCGCGACAGGAAGGGCAGGCGGATGATGCCGAGGAAGTTCAGTCCCATGAAGATGATGAGGACGCCGGCAACGATGGCGAGTTCCTGCTGCCAGGCGCGCAAAAGGCCCCCGATGGACGACGCACCGGCGCCAAGCGCGACGAAGACGGTGGTGAAGCCGAGGACGAAGGCGAGCGCCGAGCCGAGGAGCGCCGAGCGCGCGCGGGCAGGCTTTGCCCCTTCGCGGAACTCCTCGACCGATACGCCGGCCATGTAGCACAGATAGGGCGGGACGAGCGGCAGGACGCAGGGCGACAGGAACGAGATCGCGCCCGCCGCAACCGCACTCGCATATCCGACGTCGAGAGCCATTCGTCTTTCCCGCTTTGCTTCGGGCGCGTCATAGCGCGAAGGGGTGGCTTGCGGCCAATCATAAACGCGTGGCCAAACGTCGCGAGGAAGGCATCCAAACCCTGCGGCCAGCGTTACTGGAGACTAGACGAAGGGAGATCGAAATGATCGAGAAAAGCCGGATCAAGGAACATGCCGAAGTGATCGGCGCCGATGGCGTTCATGTGGGAACCGTTGACCACGTCGAGGGCGACCGCATCAAGCTGACAAAGAAGGACAGCGGCGAAGGCTCGCATCGCGGCCATCACCACTTCATCCCGCTTTCGCTCGTCGCAGACATCGAAGGCGACAAGGTGCGCCTGTCCGCAAATGGCGACGTGGCGGTGACCTTCGAGGAAGAGGGCGATCACCGGCCGATGTAACGTTCCGACCCTTGGACGCTCGCGTCAGACGAGCGCGAGCGTCAGGGCGGGAAAGAGCGCGATCAGGACGAGGCAGACGAGCATCACGCCGATGAAAGGCATGGTGCCAAGGAAGATTTGTTCGACGCCGACGCGCTTGTCGGCAAGCGTCGCATGCACGGTGAAGACGGAGATGCCGAAGGGGGGCGTCAACAGCCCGATCTCGACTGCCAGCACCGTGACGATGCCGAAATGGATGAGGTTGAAGCCCAGCGCCTCGGCGATGGGCGCGGCGATCGGCACCATGATGAGCAGGATCGACGAGGAATCGAGGATCATGCCCATCAACAGCACAATGACGCAGTAAAGAAGCAGGAAGCCGTAGGGTCCAAGGCCGCTTGCCTGGACCAGATCGCCGATCGCGACCGGTATGCCGGCCACCGAGAGCATGCGGCTGTAAAAGCCGGCGGCAATCAGCAGGATGAGGATGCCGACGGAGACCGAACCGGTCTGCTTGAGGACCTCCCAGATGCGGTGCCGGTCGAGCGAGCGGCGCGCGAGCGCGATGATCAGCGCACCGAAGGCGCCGATGCCGCCGGCCTCGGTGGGCGTGAAGAAACCGCTGTAGAGCCCGCCCAGCACCAGGGCGACCAGCACGAGGATCGGCACCAGCTTGACGAGGATGTCGCGTCCCGAAAGTGTCGGCCCGGTGCGTTCGGCGTGGCGCAGCTTCGCCTTTTCAACGTCGGAGAAAACGAAGGAGGGTTTGAAAAAGGCAAGCCCCATGATGACCGCGACCATGCCAAGGGCAAGCAGCGCGCCCGGTATGACTCCGGCGATGAACATGCGGCCGATCGACTGCTCGGCGAGGACACCGTAGATGATCAGGAGCAGGCTCGGCGGGATCATCATGCCGAGCACGGAACTGCCGGCGACGGTGCCGGCCGCAAAAGACGTCTTGTAGCCGTGGCGGACCATCTCGGGCACTGCGACCTTGGTGAAGACGGCAGCGGATGCGATGGACACGCCGGTGACGGCGGCAAAGACGGTGTTGGCGGCGACGGTGGCGACGCCAAGCCCGCCGAGCAGGCGGCGCAGCAGTGCCTCTGCCACCTCGAACGTATCGCGCCCGACATTGGAGATGGAGACGAGTAGCCCCATCAGGACGAAGAGCGGTATGGTGGCGAAGAGATAGTCCGCGATGCCGTTATAGGAGGTGACCGACAGCATCCGCATCGCAAGCTCGAAATTGTCGCGGATGATCCAGATGCCGACGAAGCCGGCGGCGAAGAGGGCGACGGCAATATGGAGGCCGAGAAGGACGAGCAGGATCAGGACGGCGATCAGGATCAGGCCGATGGCAAGCGCACTCATGAACCGGCTTCCGCTTCGAAATCGTCCTGCGTGGCGGCGCGCACGGTGAGGATCAGGTAGGAGATGAGGGCGGCCACAGAGCCAATGACGATGATGGCCCGGAAGGGCAGGGTGGGGATCGTGAAGATGCCCTGGACCCCGAAATATTCACCGCTGCGCCAGGCTTTCGTCATTTCGGGGAAGGCGGCATAGGTGATGGCCGCGAAGACCGCGGCGCCGACGAGCAGGAACACGACGTCGATGGCGCGCATCAGGCCGGGCGAGACCTTGCGGATATAGTTGACGAGGAAATCGGCGCGGGTCATCCGCCCGGCGAGAACGGCGGCAGAAATCTGAAGGAAGACGATGGCGACGACCGAGCGTGCGGCGATCTCCGCAACGCCGGTGATCGGGCTGTCGAGGAAGTTCCGGCCGATGACGTCGGCGACGATCAGGAACATCAAAAGAAAGATCCAGATGGTGCCGATGGCTGCGAGCGCATTGGCCGCGACGCCGAAAAGTCCCGCCGCGGCGGGCCTGCCGGTGCCTTCTTCGATATCGGGGATCGGCTCGCTCATGAAAGACCTTCAGGCACCGCTGGGAAGACAGCCGGCGGGTTCCCGCCGGCTGTCAACCGGTTGATCAGAGACCTTCGTCCCAATTGCGCAGCGGCGTCACGCCGCGCTCGCGCAATTCGGCGAAATAGGCCTTGAGCACCGTCTTCGCCGCATCGCCATTGGCCTCGAGCCAGGGGCCTACGACGTTGGGCAGGCTCTCGACCCACTTCTTCTTTTCCTCTTCGGGTAGCTCGGAAATCTTCAGCCCTTCGGCTTCCATCTTCTCGATCGCCGTATTGGCCTGCTGGGTCACATATGCGCCATGGGCGCGAGAGGTCGTCTTGCCGGCTTCGATGATGGCGTTCTGCACCTCTTCCGGCTGGCTGTCGAAGAAGTCCTTGTTGGCCGCGATGCCGCCGAAATACATCGCGCCGATGCCGACGCGGGTAAGGTGCGGCGCGACTTCGTAGACGCGGGTCGGCAGGATGCCGGAGGCGAAGGAGAGCGCTCCTTCCGAAACACCGGTCTGGATGTCGGTGTAGTAGGTGGTCAGGGCGCCGTCGACGGGCGTCGCGCCGGTCTGCTGCAGCCAGTTGGCCGAGGTGCCGGGCGC
The DNA here is from genome assembly GCF_024105655.1 of Aliihoeflea sp. 40Bstr573. GTDB lineage: Bacteria > Pseudomonadota > Alphaproteobacteria > Rhizobiales > Rhizobiaceae > Aliihoeflea. Next base: position 59,930 of record NZ_JAAAMH010000002.1, on the reverse strand, counting down.
GTTGATGCGCCTGTTCGCCATGTCGGTCAGCGCGTTGATCTCGAAATTGGCGTAGACGTCATAGCTGTCGGTGATCAGCGAGGAGAGGTGAACCATGTTTTCGCCCTCCCAGGACTGGCGCAGTTCGGGCAGTTCGTCCGTGAGCTTGTCGAAGATCTCGATCAGCATCTCGTGGTCGGACGTGGCGAAAGGCGTGAAATAGGTCACGTTCTGGAGCGGCATGGCCGAACCCTCCCAGACGGTGCCCACCATGCCGATGTCGACGATGCCGTCGCTGACGGCCGCGCGCGTGTCGGTGAACTTGTAGAGCGTGCCGCCATAGGACTCGACCCACTCGACCTTGTAGTTGCCGCCGGCCTCTTCGAGCAGCCGGTCGACTTCCGGCTGGAACGAGTTCTTCATCGCATAGGCCCAGATGTTCTGGACCGGATGGCTGGAGCCGATATTGATGGTGACGGTTTCCTGCGCGAATGCAGGCCCGGCGAGCATGGTGCCCGCCAGGGCAGCGGCGATCATGTGGGCTTTGTGCTTCATGCCAGTTTCCTCCCTGAAACGTGGTTCGAGTGCGCGTATGTCTGTCAGTGCGGGATGGTCCCGAGAGCGGTCAGGATGCGCTCGGGGGTAAAGGGCATCTGGGTGACGCGGGCATTCAGCGGGCGCAGCGCGTCGTTGATGGCATTCATGATCGCGGCAGGGGCGCCGGCGGTGCCGGCTTCGCCTGCGCCCTTGGCGCCGAGCAGCGATTCCCTCGTCGGCGTCTCGACATGGCCGATGATCATGTCGGGCATCTCGGCCGCCATCGGCACCAGATAGTCGGCCATGTTGGCGTTGAGCAACTGGCCCTCGCCGTCATAGACGCATTCCTCGTAGAGCGCGCCGCCGATACCCTGGACGATGCCGCCCCGGATCTGCTCGTCGACCAGCATCGGGTTGATGACCCGGCCGCAATCTTCCACGCACCAGTGTTTCAGCAGCTTAATGAAGCCGGTTTCGACATCGACCTCGAGGTAGCTCGCCTGGACGCCGTTGGTAAAGGCGAAGGGATAGTCGCTGGTGATATAGTGGCGGGTGGCGACGAGTTCGCGCGGCAGGCCCTTGGCGAGCGTGTCGCCGCGGAAATAGACGATGCGGCCAAGCTCCTCGAGCGGCATGCGCGCCTCGCGGGTCGCCTTGTCAACGACCTGGCCGTCAGCGACATCGAGCGCGTCGGGCGAAGCCTGAAGCATGGAGGCGGCGATGACGAGGATGTTCTCGCGCAGCGCAAGGCCCGCCTGGAGCGCAGCCTCGCCGCCAATGCCGGCGCCGCGCGAGGCCCAGGTGCCGCCGCCATAGGGCGTCGTCTGCGTGTCGCCGGTGATGATCCTGACCTTGGAGACCGGCACGCCGACGCCCTCGGCGACGATCTGCGCCAGCATTCCTTCCGTGCCCTGGCCCTGTTCGGTGACGCCCGACATGGCGACGACCGACCCGTCCGGGTCCATGCGCACGGTGCAGCCGTCCTGCGCGGAAATGCGCGCGCCGCCGATGCCGTACATGAAGGGGCTCGGATTGGTCAGCTCGATGAACGAGGCGAAGCCGATGCCGCGATGGACGCCGCGCTTGCGCGCCTCGGCCTGGTCGGCGCGCAGCGCGTCGTAGTCGATCATGGCGAGGAGCTTGTCGAGGCTGGCATGATGCGACAGTCCCTCGAAGCGCATGTTGGCGGCAGAGGTGTAAGGGTAGGCATCGTCGGGAACAAGATTTCGTCGGCGGATTTCGACAGGATCGAGGCCAAGCGCTTCCGCCGCCATGTCGACGAGGCCCTCGGTGACGGCGGTTGCGATCGGATGGCCGACCGCGCGGTACTGGCAGGTCGGCGCCTTGTTCTGCAGGACGACCGTGGTGCGGGCGCGGTAGGTCTGGAAGTCGTAGGGGCCGCCGCACAGATTGACGACCTGGTTGCCCTCGATGGCGCTGGTGCGCGGATAGACCGAATAAGGGCCGATGCCGGTCAGATCGTCGATGTCGAGCGCCAGGATCCGGCCCGTCTCGTCGACCGCGATGCGGCCGTCGATCTCATGGTCGCGGGCGTGGATGTCGGAAGCGAAGGATTCGAGACGGTCCGCGACGAACTTGACCGGGCGCCCCATGATCTTCGCGATCGCCGCGGTCGCGACCTCGTCGGGATAGACGTGGACCTTGATGCCGTATGAGCCTCCCACGTCGCCGCAGATGACGCGGACCTTCGCCTCGGGCAGATCGAGGTGCTTGGCGAAGACCGTCTGCATCATGTGCGGGGCCTGCGTCGAATGATAGACGGTGAGCTGGCCCTCGGAGCGGCTGTAGTCGGCAAGGATCGAGCGCGGCTCCAGGCACACGCCGGTGTGGCGGCCGGTCTTGAAGCGGGCCTCGACGACCTTGTGCGCGGATGCGAACACGGCGTCGATCTCGCCCTTCTCGTGCAGGCGCTGAAAGGTGAGGTTGTCGCCCAGTTCGGGATGGATGAGGGGTGTGCCGGCGTCGAGCGCGCTGCGCATGTCGACCACGACCGGGAGAGGATCGAAAGACGCCTCGATGGCGGCGAGCCCGTCTTCGGCAGCGGCGCGGCTGTCGGCGACGACGGCGGCGACCGGCTCGCCGACCCATGTCGCGTGATCGACGGCGACGGCGTGCTGCGGCGCGGATTTGAGGCCCTTCAGATGCGCCAGGACGGCGACCCAGGGCGTGCAGGCCTCGGCAATATCGGCACCGGTGAAAACGCGGATGACGCCGGGAACTTCCAGCGCTGCGGTCACGTCGATCGCCTCGATCCTGGCGCGGGCATGAGGGCTGCGCAGGAAGGCGACATGAACCATGCGCGGCAGGACGACGTCATCGACATAGCGGCCCGCACCGGCGACGAGCTTGCCGGCATTTGGCCGTGGAACAGAGCGACCGATATAGGAATTGGGGCGGTCGGGATTGCCGAGGGCGATGGTCATTCGGCAGCCTCCTTCAGGGCAGGGACGGGCATGCCGCAGCGCCTGGCCGTGGTCGCCTCGATGGCGTCGACGATCGCCTCGTAGCCGGTGCAGCGGCAGTAATTGCCGGAGATGTGCTCGCGTATATGCGCGCGGGCGGGCGCTGCGTCAGCATTCAGAAGCTCGGCGGCGGTGAGCAGCATGCCGGGGGTGCAATAGCCGCATTGCAAGGCGTTGCGGGCAACGAACTCGTCCTGCAGATCGGCAATCTCGCCGGTCTCGGTGACACCTTCGACGGTCCACACATCGGCGCCGTCGAGCTGGGCGGCGAGCGTCAGGCAGCCGCGCACGATGGTGCCGTCGACACGCACGGTGCATGCGCCGCACACGCCCTGCTCACAGCCGGCATGCGAGCCGGTGAGGCCGAGATCGAGCCGCAGGAAATCGATCAGGTGCCGGCGCGCATCGACCATGCGGCGCACGCGCTCGCCATTGACCTTGAGGCTGATCTCGACGCTTTGCGAAAATGGTGCCGTCATCGCGCCCTCCTTCATGCGGCTTCGAACTGCCGGTCGACCGACAGCGCGCGCTTCAGGAGCACGCGAGAAATGTGCTTCTTGTAGCCCGCCGACCCGTTGATATCGTCGGCGGGGTCGAGATCGCCCTCCAGCGCCAGCGCGGCCTCGTCGATCGAACCGCCGCCGGCCAGGACCGCCATCGCGTTGCCAGCGACGACCGGCGCATCGCCGACGCCGAAGAAGACGAGGCGCGGAGCATCTGCGGGTCCGGCGAGAGCAAGGCCCGCCAGCGCATAGTCGCCGGAACGGCGCACCAGTTCGCGGATCGACTGACGCTCGCCTGGCTTGATCGTCGGGACCTCGATGGCGATGAGAAGTTCGTCGTCCCGGCGATCGGTCTCGAACAGGCCGAGGAAGAATTCGGCAGCTTTCACGCGGCGCTCGCCGCCCGCCTTCGAGGCGAGGACGATGGTGGCGTCGAGCGCGACCACGCAGGCCGGCAGTTCGGCTGCAGGATCGGCATTGGCGATGGAGCCGCCGATCGTGCCGCGCGTGCGAATGGCGGCATGGGCGATGAGCGGCGCAGCTTCGCGCAGGATAGGGACATGGCGGGCGACGACGTCCGAGGCCATCAGTTCGCAATGGCGCGTCAGCGCGCCGATGCGAACGACGTCGCCTTCGACGCCGATGCCACGAAGTTCGTCGAGGCCGTTGATGTCGATGAGGTTCGGGCTTTCGATCAGCCGCAGATTGAGCGACGCGACGAGGCTCTGGCCGCCGGCCAGCACCTTTTCCTCGCCATCGCCTTCGGCCAGAAGGTCGAGCGCATGGGCAAGGCTGGTCGCCCGGACATAGCCGATCGGCGATGGCTTCATAGTCGATTTCCTCCCGAACGGTCCAGCTCGTCGGCCGGACCGTCTGCAAGCGCCCGGCGGCTGCCGGTTCCTCATTGCGCTCTTATTGATCAAATGATCTATTATGATCTCGGACTTGGCAAGCGGAAAATTTTCGCTTCGCCGGGCGAGGCGAACAGCGCTATGAGGGCTAGAGCTAAAAGGGGGCGCCATGACGGGACAGGGGGCGAGCGAGCGCAAGCGTTACGCGCCCGACGAGCGTCGTCAGATGATCGTCGATGAGGCGGCGGCCTTCTTTTCCGAGGTCGGGCTGGAGGGCACAACGCGCGAGCTCTCGCAAAGACTCGGCGTCACGCAGTCGCTGCTCTACGCCTATTTCGCTTCGAAGGCGGACCTTCTGGAGGCCGTGTTCGAACGGGTCTATCTCGACCGCCTGTCGCCCGACTGGCCGATGCTGATCGCGGACCGGTCGCTACCGGTTCGCGCGCGGGCCAAGCACTTCTACCGTGAGTATACCGGCGCGATCTTCACCTATGAGTGGATGCGCATCTTCATGTTCTCCGGCCTTGCCGGCGCCGAACTCAACCGGCGCTATCTCGGCCATCTGGCAAAGCTGATCCTCGAGCCGCTGTGCGCCGAGATGCAGCAGGCGGCCGGCGAAAAGGGCGTGCCGCAGATGGAGGACATCTGGAACCTGCATGGCGGGATCGTCTATATCGGCATCCGCAAATTCGTCTATTGCGTGCCGACGCCCGACGATTTCGGCCCGCCGGTCGAGGCGGCGGTGAACCGGTTCTGCGACAGCTTCGGACTGGAGTGAGGGGCGGAATTTGGCGGAGGTGCCACCGCCTGGAGCCGATTCAAGGTCGGGCGCGGGCGGGGTCAATTGAGGATTGCGTCAAGACAGGAGCTTGGGTAGTAGAAAGAAATTCTACGAGGGGGAAGGCACCACTTCAGATGAGGTATACAAGCGAGCAAAAGTCGTGAGCCGAAGGCAGGGCGCGGCGCTACTTTTGATCCTGATTCTCTCGACAGTTGCAGCTGTCTACTCGGTTCGCACCTACCGTCAACACTTCACCATCTCATCGGTAATAGATGGAAAGCCCTTGCTGACGCAGAATTTCCACGCGACCGCCTAAATGCTCCGGCACTGGATAGGTTGGCCTGAGCGCTTCGAGATCTGACTGATCGGCCATGATCGCAAGCGTAGCGGCCGTCCGTTGCATGCCCCAGGTCGAGGCGAAATAGTAGAACCACGATGGCTGCGCCAGGACGAGGCATAGGCAGGCGAGCGCCATCGCGCGCGCGGCCGTGGCTCCGGTCATATCCAGACAGATTGCCAGTGTTGGCACTCACAACAACGCGCTGAAGACGAAATAGCGGTAGGCCGGTTCGGTCTCCAGGGCCTCCGATGATCGTCCCATCGAAATCATCAGCGTGACGCCAAGGCCGAAAGCGCCGCAGCGTCGTCAGCGTGACGCCCTTGTTGGTGTGCCCGCCCGGATCGTCCGGATGGTTCACATAGCCGCCCTCGAAGCCGAGCGTGAAGCCAAGGGATGGAACGAAATTCTCGCGCATGAGCGGGCCTCCGGTGAGAAGGCCAGATTAGGTCGCGCGGGCGCGGGTCAATTGAGGATTGCATTGCAGAAGGCGCACGCGTAGGTAGCAACATGACAGACGGGGGTTGTCATGGTCGCACTGCCTGCAAGTTTACCGCGCGAAAGGGTCGCGCTAGGGACGTTTTTGTTCGCCGCTGCCATGATTTGGGCTGGTGCGTTGATTGCCCTGCGCAGGCCGGATCAAATCATGAACCCGGAAGTCTGGAACGAGGACGGCATTTTCGTCATCCCGCAGATCATCCAAGGCGGGTTTTTTTCCATCTTCGAGCCGGTTAACGGCTATCTCATCATTCCGTCGCGGATGATTACATGGCTCTCGCTGCAAGGGCCGCTGGAATACTATCCGACCATCTCGACGGCACTTGGTGTTTTCGCCCAGGCCGCCTGCGTGGCGGCGGTAGCGGTTGCCCCGACAATGCTGCGTTGGCCCGCTCTTTGCGCGGCGCTCATGGTGTTTCTGCCTATGGACCCCGAGGTCTACGTCCTGCCGCAGTATACCTTTTGGTGGACGACAACGCTGCTTTTCCTGGCGCTGATCTGGACACCAGCAGCGGCTCCGATTTGGCGGAATGTCTTCATCGTCATAGGCGGGTTTTCATCGCCCATGGCAATTGTCCTCCTGCCGCTTTTCGGGCTGAGGCTGGCCTACACCCGAGCACGCGAGGATGCGATTGCGTTGGCCGTCGTCGCTGCCGTCTCCATCGTGCAGCTCTATTTCATATTGCTGGGCGACCCGGCCCAGACGGAAAGCTTTGCATTGGCTGACGTTCTGCCTACGATTTCCGTGTTTTTTGCCGGGTGGACAGCCTTTGCGGCCCATCCGCACGCCCTTTGGCTGGGCCTTGGAGTTTGTGTCGTCCTGGCTTCTGGGCTGGCCGTTCTCCCGCGCGAAGATCAGTTCTATTACTTGCTGACAGGGTTGATGGTGTGGGCAGCAATCGCAAGCGCAGTCCTGCGCGCGCCTATCGAGATCATGTCACCGGTCGGCAATGGCCCGCGCTACTTCTTCCTGCCCCTCGTGCTAATGGCGTGGATGCTGGTTTGGCTGCTGGCCAGCCGAAAAGCGATTGCGATGACAGCCAGTGCGGCGGTTCTGCTGACGGCCGTGCCGGTCACGTGGACACACTATCAGCGCGGACAGGAGGGTCTGCAACCATGGGTCGAAGCGGTACAGGCCTGCCGGCAGGGAGGGCACGAAATGCCAGTGCATCACAATGGACAGTCGGTGCACCAGCATTTGGTTCCCTATGATCAGTCTTGGTGCGGTCGCTAACGTTTGGCTAGGCTCCCGGCGGGGCGAGCAAACGGGAGGTACGAATGGCGGATTCATCCTGCGCGACCTGTGCAGTCGAAGCGAAGCTGGCCGACCTGGAGGGGCTTGTGACGGCGCTGCGTTTCATCGGCGAGACGGCCGAGGATGGCGAGTTGCGCGAACTACGCCGTGGCGCTCCTCCATCTCATGGGCGACGCGATCCGCAGCGGCCAGAAGCTCGCCGGCGCGTGCCGGAAGAACGTGTGAGGAACGCCGTACGACAAAGTTTTGTCGTACGCGACAAATCTATGTCGTATGTTCCCGCTGCGTTCTCATGTCGAAAATTGCTGAAAGCCTTGCGCCGTAAGGGTTTGGCGGTGGTGAGCGCGCAGGGACTCGAACCCTGGACCTACAGATTAAAAGTCCGTTGCTCTACCAACTGAGCTACGCGCTCTTCCAAGGGCCGTAGCGGCTCGGAAATTGCGGCGGAACATAGGGAGAGGGGGCAGGGCGGTCAACTGCAAAAACGCCCTGCCGATGGGGCAATCGCGCGCAGGGCGGGGGTGCTGGGAGGGGCGGGTACCTAGCCCTTGGGGGCCGCCCGCGCTTCCTTCTGTGCCTTCAGCTTTTCGCGCAGCTTGGTGCCGAGGCCATCCTTGTTTTCCTGGCGGGCGCGGCCGAAGGCCAGTGCCCCGGCGGGCACGTCCTGCGTGATGACGCTGCCCGAGGCGACATAGGCGCCGTCTGCAATGGTGACCGGGGCGACGAGGGCCGAGTTGGAGCCGACGAAGGCACCCGCGCCGATCTGTGTGAGATGCTTGAGGAAACCGTCATAGTTGCAGGTGATCGTGCCGGCGCCGATGTTCGCGCCCGCGCCCACCTTGGCGTCGCCGATATAGGAGAGGTGGTTGATCTTGGCGCCGGTCGCGACGTCGGCGTTCTTGACTTCGCAGAAATTGCCGACCTTGACCTTGTCTGCGAGCCGCGCGCCGGGGCGCAGCCGCGCGAAGGGGCCGATCTCGGCATGGTCGGCGACGATTGCACCTTCCAGATGCGAGAAGGAATGGATGGTGACGTTCGCGCCGACCGACACGCCCGGTCCGAAGACGACGTTGGGCTCGACGATCGTATCGGAGCCGATCTGCGTATCGTGCGAAAAGTGCACCGTTTCGGGGGCGACGAGCGTGACGCCGGCCAGCATCATTTCGCGACGCTTGCGCGCCTGCCAGACGCCTTCGGCCTCGGCGAGCTGCACGCCAGTGTTGACGCCCAGGACACTCTCCTCCTCGGCGGTGGTGGCGACGACGGCAAGCCCGCGCGCGGCGGCGACCTCGACGATGTCGGTGAGGTAGTATTCGCCCTTGGCATTGTCGTTGCCGACGGCCTCGAGGAGGGACAGCGCGTGCTCGCCGGCGATCGCCATCAGCCCGCCATTGCAAAAGGTGACGGCGCGCTCGGCCTGTGTGCAGTCCTTGTCCTCGCGGATCGCGACGAGGCGGTCGCCCTCGGTCAGCAGGCGGCCGTATCCCGTGGGGTCGGCGGCGTAAAAGCCCATCACGACGACGGCGGCGCCGTCGGCAAGGCCGCTGCGCAGGAACGCGATGTCCTGCGGCTCGACGAGCGGTGTATCGGCGAAGAGGACGAGAATGTCGTCATGGCCTTCCGCGATCGCCTCGCGAGCGGCGAGGACGGCGTGGGCGGTGCCGAGGCGCTCATGCTGGAGATAGAGCCGGGCCGACGGCGCGACCCTTGCCGCGGCCTTGAGCACCTCGTCCGATTGGCGGCCTGCAACGATGGCGAGATCGGCCTGTCCGGCTGCCTGCGCAGCGCGTGCGGCATGGCACACGAGCGGCAGGCCGGCCACCTCGTGCAGCACCTTCGGCTTCGCGCTCTTCATCCTGGTGCCTTCGCCGGCGGCGAGCACGATCGCAAGGCAGCTACGTTCGGTCATCGGAATCTCTCAAGGCTGATCGGTCGACACGACCTAGCACCCCGACACCTTTCCCGCCAAGCCGGGCAAATTGCTTCACGCTATGGTAAGCGCCCCTCGGCTATGGTGATTTCAGTAGGAAACCCGAGGCTTCTGATGACCGTTCTCGTGACCGGCGGCGCCGGCTATATCGGATCGCACATGGTGTGGCGCCTGCTCGACCAGGGCGAGGAGGTGGTCGTGCTCGACCGGCTGTCGACCGGGTTTCACTGGGCGGTGCCGGCGGAAGCCGAGCTCGTCGTCGGTGACATCGCCAACCAGGAACTGGTGGAGTCCACGATCAAGCGGCGCAATGTCGATGCGATCATCCATTTCGCAGGCTCGATCGTCGTGCCGGATTCTGTCGCCGATCCGCTTGGCTATTACCAGAACAACACGGTCAAATCGCGCGCGCTGATCGAAAGCGCGGTGCGCTCGGCCGTGCCGCATTTCATCTTATCCTCGACCGCTGCCGTCTACGGCACGCCCGCCGCCTCGCCGGTGAGGGAAAGCGCCGAACTGAAGCCGGAATCGCCCTACGGCACCTCCAAGCTGATGACTGAGATCATGCTGCGTGACACGGCCGCCGCGCATGAACTGGGCTATACGGTTCTGCGCTATTTCAACGTCGCGGGCGCCGATCCGGGCCTGCGGACAGGACAGTCGACCAAGGGCGCGACGCATCTGATAAAGGTTGCGGCGGAAGCGGCGACCGGCAAACGCGCAGGAATGGACGTCTACGGCACCGACTATCCGACGCCGGATGGGACCTGCGTGCGCGACTACATTCATGTCAGCGACCTTGTCGACGCCCATGCGCTTGCGCTTGCGCGCCTGCGGGCAGGCGGCGGGAACCTGACGGCCAATTGCGGCTATGGCACGGGCTATTCGGTGTTTGAGGTGATCGACGCGGTCAAGCGCGTGGTCGGCCGCGACTTCGAGGTCCGCACCGGCCCGCGCCGCGCCGGCGATGCCGTTTCCATCGTTGCCGACCCCTCACGCGCCAACGCCGAGCTAGGCTGGCAGCCAAGCCACGCCGACCTCGAAACCATCGTCGCCCACGCGGTGCAGTGGGAAGAGCATCTGCGCCACCTCAACGTCGCCTAGGAACCGCCCCTAAGCGGCCTGAAAATGGCAGTCTTTTCCGCTTCCGGTGCTCACTTACCGAATGCCCGCTCCGCTCCGATTTTCAAAGCCTGCCATTTTCGGCTCACGCAGCTTGCGATTGGGGCGATGCGTCTGGAATTATCTGCTAGGACCGACGAAGGGACGCGCGAGACTGGCGGGCGCTGAATGAAGATGGACTATGGCGAGGCACTGACGCAGCTCGAACCTTTGGCGCTGGCCGCGGGACGGATCGTGATGGATGCCTATAACGGCGGCTGCGCGGTCGAGACCAAGAGAGACGACAGCCCGGTGACCTGGGCCGACCGCGAGGCCGAGCGCATCATTCTGGAAGGCCTGCGGCGCGATTTTCCACACATTCCGATCGTCGCCGAGGAAGAGGTGAGCGCGGGTCTGATGCCCGCCGAGCTCGGAAGCATGTTCTTCCTCGTCGATCCGCTCGACGGCACGCGTGAATTCGTCAACCGCTCGGAGGACTTCACCGTCAATATCGGGCTCGTCGTCGATGGCGAGCCGGTCCTCGGCGTTGTCTATGCGCCGGCGCGCCATCAGCTCTATCTCGGTCGGCCGGGCCGATGCGAGATGGCGCGCACGACCGATAGGCACGAGATCGCTGGGCGGCGCGAAACCCGCACGCAAAGGCCGGGACCGACGCCGCTGGTGGTGGCCAGCCGCTCGCACCGCACGATCGAGACGAACGACTATCTGGCAAAGCTGCCGCAGGCCGAGATCGTGTCGGTCGGCTCATCGCTCAAATTCTGCCTGATCGCGAGCGGCAATGCGGATTTCTACCCGCGCTTCGGGCCGACGATGCAATGGGACACGGCGGCGGGCGACGCGGTGTTGCGCGCTGCGGGCGGGCGCACGCGCACGCTCGACGGCGAGGCGCTGAGGTATGGCTGCTTCGGCAAGCCGGAGGCGGCTGCGTTTGCCAATCCGTGGTTCATCTCGGATTGTGGGGTGGATCTGGAGGGGTAAGGGCCGGGTGGTTTTTGCGAAGGGGACCCCCACCCCTTAATCCCTCCCCACAAGGGGGAGGGAGGGCATACGCGTCGCGATCTGACAGTCAGCCTTGCACCCGGATTGAAGGAAGAATGCGACGCTGACGAATCCCCTCCCCCTTGTGGGGAGGATAGAGGGTGGGGGTCCGATGGAAAGAGTCGGCTTGCTCAAGCCGGCCACTTCTCTACTCCGCGTTGCGCTTGACGAAATTGCGGATCGACTGGATGATCTTGTCCTGATCGGCTTCCGACAGATAGGGGTGCATCGGAAGGCAGAGGATGCGCGACGACAGGCCCTCGGAAACCGGCAGGCCGGCAGGCGTGCGGGGGAAGTGCTTGTAGGCGGCCTGCAGGTGGAGCGGCTTCACGTAGTAGATGACCGAAGGAATGCCGTCTGACTGGAGATGCGCCTTGAGGCCGTCGCGGGCCGAATGCTCGATGGCGAACTGTGCCCAGGCCGAACGGTTGCCCTCCGGCAGATGCGGGACCTTGACGACATCGCCGAGCGCATCGTTGTAGCGACGCGCGATGCGGTCGCGCGCTTCCATCTCGTCTTCGAGGATGGCGAGCTTTTCGATCAGGATCGAGGCCTGGATCGTGTCGAGGCGCGAGTTCACGCCGATATGGACGTTGTCGTATTGCGTCTCGCCCTTGCCGTGGAACGCGAAGGAGCGAAGCTTCTCGGCGAAGGCCGCGTCGTTGGTGAACATCGCGCCGCCGTCGCCATAGCAGCCAAGCGGCTTGGCGGGATAGAAGCTGGTCGAGCCGACATGGCCGAACGCGCCGCATTTCGTCCCGTTCCGGATGCCGCCGATCGACTGCGCGGCGTCTTCGATGACGAGGAGGTTTTCGCGTTTGGCAATGGCGTCGATCGCATCGTAATCGGCGGCAAGGCCAAAGAGGTCGACCGGGATGATCGCCTTCGGCGTCAGGCGTCCTTCGGATTTCACCATGCCGATCGCGGCTTCGAGGCTGGCGATGTCGATATTGTAGGTGTCGGGATCGACGTCGACGAAGATCGGCTCGGCCTTGGCGAGCGCGACGACTTCGGCCGTCGCGGCGAAGGTGAAGCTCGGCACGAAGACCGCGTCGCCCGGCCCGATGCCGGAGGCGTAGAGCGGCAGGAGAAGCGCGTCGGTGCCGTTGGCGCAGGCGACCACGTGATCGACGCCGACATAATCGGCCAGCCGCTGCTCGAATTCGCCGACCTCGGGGCCGAGAATGTAGCGCCCCTCGGCGACGACCTTGTCGATGGCGGTCTTGAGACGGTCGGCAATGCGGTCGCGCTGGGCGCCGAGATCGATGAACTGCATGGACGTGGTCAATCCGAACTTGCCGGATGGCGGCTTGGTGCCGATTTGCGGCAGAGCATCCGGGAGGTGGCTGGGGCGCCTGGATTCGAACCAGGGAATGGCGGTACCAAAAACCGCTGCCTTACCGCTTGGCTACGCCCCATTGCGAGCGGATGTGTGAATATCGTGCCGACCCCTGCAGGTAAAGCGCAAAATCAGCCGCCGCAGGTGACGGAACTGAAACCGCTATGCGTCGGTTTGGAGCGCGCGGCAGCAGCGCCTTGATGCTGGCAATTCAAGCCGAAAGCGGGCAAAAGGCGGGACCGGACCAATGGAGACTGAACTTTCATGATCGCCATCATCGAGACCACCCCCTTCGACGACCAGAAGCCGGGGACTTCGGGATTGCGCAAGAAGGTGCCCGTCTTCCAGCAGCCGAACTATGTCGAAAACTTCGTTCAGTCGATTTTCGATTCGCTGGCCGGCTATCGCGGCCAGACGCTGGTGCTTGGAGGCGATGGGCGGTTCTACAACCGCGAAGTCATCCAGATAGTTATCAAGATGGCGCTGGCCAACGGGTTCGGTCGCGTCATCGTCGGGCGGAGCGGCATCCTGTCGACGCCGGCCGTCTCGCAACTGATCCGAAAGAACGAGGCGTTTGGCGGCATCGTTCTATCGGCAAGCCACAACCCGGGCGGGCCGACGGAAGATTTCGGCATCAAGTACAATGCCGGCAATGGCGGGCCGGCGACTGAGAAATTGACCAACGCGATCCACGAGCGCTCGAAGGTGATCGACCGCTACGCGATCGCGCAGGTCGGCGACGTGGAGATCGACGCGGTCGGATCGAGCGAGATCGGCGGCATGACGGTGGAGGTGGTCGATCCGGTCGCCGACTATGCCGCGCTGATGGAGACGCTGTTCGACTTCGACGCGATCCGCGCCTATTTCGCGTCGGGTTTCACGATGGCGTTCGATGCCATGCACGCGGTGACCGGGCCCTATGCGGTGGAGATCCTCGAAAGAAGGCTCAGCGCGGCGAAGGGCACGGCGCGCAACGCGGTGCCTTTGGAAGATTTCGGCAGGCATCACCCGGACCCCAATCTGGTCCATGCCAAGGAACTTTACGACCTGATGATGTCGCCCGATGCGCCCGATTTCGGCGCGGCGTCGGACGGCGATGGCGATCGCAACCTGATCATCGGCAAGGGCATGTTCGTTACGCCTTCCGATTCACTGGCCGTTCTGGCGGCGAACATGCATCTGGCGCCCGGCTATGCGAACGGGCCGGTGGGAATCGCGCGCTCCATGCCGACGAGCGCAGCGGCCGACGAGGTGGCCACGGCTCTCGGCATCGAACTCTACGAGACGCCGACGGGCTGGAAGTTCTTCGGCTCCCTGCTCGACGCCGGCAAGGTGACCATCTGCGGCGAGGAAAGCGCCGGCACGGGCTCCGACCATGTGCGCGAGAAGGACGGGCTGTGGGCCGTGCTGCTCTGGCTCAACATCCTTGCTGCGCGCAAGGAAAGCGTCGCCGATATCATGCGCGGGCACTGGGCGCGGTTCGGACGCAACTATTACTCGCGGCACGACTACGAGGCGGTCGACGCGGGCGCGGCCAATGCGCTGATGGACGATCTGCGCGGGCGGCTCGACCAGCTCTCCGGCCAGATCTTCGCGGGCCTCGCCGTCGCGCAGGCCGACGACTTCGCCTATCGCGACCCGGTCGACCAATCGGTGACGGAAAAGCAGGGCATCCGCATCCTCTTCGAGGGCGGCTCGCGCGTCGTCTTCCGCCTGTCGGGCACCGGCACGGAAGGGGCGACGCTACGCGTTTATATCGAACGCTTCGAGCCGGCCGGCGGCCGCCTCGACCTCGACACGCAGGACGCGCTGGCGGACCTGATAAAGGCGGCCGAGGCAATCGCGGGCATTCGCAAGCGGACGGGCCGGGATGCGCCGACCGTGATCACCTAGCTCACTGAACCAGCACCGGACGGCCGCAGTCGACGTGGTGGACGCGGATGTCGGCTTCGCCGAGCGAGATGCCGAGGGCGGCGAGGACGCCGTCGACCACGGGATCGACCGCGCCAAGCGTGTTGCCGACGAGGCCGCCGAGCGACCCGGTGATGCCGGACGGGATGCCCAGGCCGAGGCCGAGCGGTTTGACCTCCAGCCTGAGGTTGGACAGGAGCGAGCCCGAGAGGGTCTGGAGCGTGTTGCGCGTCCGCACGGTCTTGACGGTTTCAGCGGAGATGTCGGTGGCGGTGAACTGGAGCGTGTCGGCCGCCATGTTGGTTGCTGCCGCATGGGCGCGGCCATTGACGGTCAGCAAGATCGGCACATGCAGGAGCCGCGCGTCGCTGAGCCGCGGCAGGCGGCTGAAATCGTGCATGCGCGCCGTATCGGCATCGGCAAGGTGCAGTTCGACGATGCCGGGCCTGGCTTCGACGCTGGCGCGGGCGCTGTCCGGACGGCCAGTCGGGCAGGAGGCCGATTGCAGCTTGGCTTCGCCATAGGCGACATCGACGAAGAGCGGCACATGAACGCCGACGCCCAGCAGCGGGCCGATGCGCGCATCGAGGCGGATGCGCGTCTGGACCGTGCGCACGATGGTGCCGGCCGGGCCGAGCGCGAACCAGGACTTGCCCTGCGGCGGCTCGCCGATCGCGACGGTGGCCGTCAGGTCGAGAAGGCCAGGGATCGAGCCGCCGAGGTCCAGCGCGACCTGATTGGCGCCGTTGGCAAGGGCTGCGGCCGCGTTGAGAAGCTGGACGGCGCCGACGCCGGCATCGAGACCGGTGGAAACGCCATCAATGCGCACGACCTCCAGCATGCCCGGATCGAGAAGCTTGCGCAGCGGCAGTTCTCGAGCCGCGGGAACGGCGTTGGCGAGGCGCTGAAGGACTGTGCGGGAGGCAAGGCCGACGCCGGGCGTCTGTGAGAGCGCGCGCAGGACATCGCGCATGGCGACGTCCGCGCTCAGCAGCTCGTCATAGGTGGCGGCGGTCAACTTCGCCTGGACGCCGAGCGCTTCGGAAAAAGCGAGAAGGTCGACATCGGTGTCGAGAATCGCGCGGTAGTCCATCGCGTTGAGGCTGATGCTGGAGCCGAGAAGCTGCGTCAGCAGCATGTTGGCGATGCCGCCCTCCAGGCTTGCAAGACGCGAGCCGATGGAAAAGGACGCCTTCGGCACCATCGATGCGACGGCGGAGGTGCGGATGACCGGGGCGTCGACCAGCGAAACGGAGAAGAACCGCGTTGCTCGGGTCTTGAGTTCGACACGCACGGCGTTGGCCGGTTCGATGCCGGGAACGAAGCGGTTGTCGGCAGGGATGTCAGGGTCAGGCGAGTAGGTGCCCGGCGTTACGGTGACCTGCCTGGTCTGTGCGTTCTTCGCTTCGGGCGCGCCCTCGACAGGTTGCGGGCCGTTGAGCGCAACGATGATGACGTCTTCCAAGCCATTGTCGGCGAAGACTGCCTCGGCGGCTTGCGCCGCGCGGGCGGGTGCGCGGGCGGCGGTCATCGCGGCGAGGTCGGTCAGGTTCTGCGCGCTGCGGCGCTCGACGAAGAAGGAGCCTGCATCGACGCCAAGCGCAGCCACGACGATCAGCACAGGGCTGACCAGCGCCGTCATGGTGGCGAAGTTGCCGCGCCGGTCGCGGGCAAGACTAAGAAGTGCGCGCCGCATCATACGCCTCCGACCCGGACGGTCGAGCGGCGCTCGATGGTGGTCGAGGGCAGGACGAGGCCGTCGAAAAGGTTCCAGATCGGCAGATGCCGCGCGTCATAGCGCAGATCGACCACGAAGCGCGAATTGTCGGACGGGCTATCCGAAACGGTGATGGCCAGCTTTTCCGGATCGACGAGGCCGTAGCCCTGCGAATGGCTGGCGATGTAGGCGAGCGCCATCTCGCGACGTTCGGCCTCGCTCAGCCCGGCGACCGACAGGCGCGCCGCCTCGGACGCAAGCTGCTGCACCGAATGCGAAGCGCCAAGATAGATGCCGAAGGCGATCATCCCGAACAGGAACATCAGATAGATAGGCGACAGGATTGCGAACTCTACCGCCGCCGTTCCCCTATTGCATGCCCACCGCGATTTCATTGGTTGTCTCCGTGCTTCGAATGCACGTCATGATTGCAATCAAATGCGAATGAATCGTCAAAATGCACGCATGAATTGTAGTGGCAGGGTTTGCGGCGCCGACGCGTCTGTGGCGCGGACGCAACGGCAGCGTTAGCTTCGTGCGCGCTTCTCACAGAATGTGTCGCGCAGTAACCATAAATCGGTCTAATTGTGAGACATGATGTTTGGCAGCGTCGAATCGCGTCACGGAGGTGAGTGGCCGGGATGATCATGCGGAAGGGAAAACGCAGGAAGCAGGCGCGGGTCTTTGCCACGCTGATCATGCTTCTCGTCGCCGCCTGGGCAACCGCTGCGCACACCGTTCCCGAATATGTGCTTTTCCGCGACCGGCTGGCGCTCGATATCCTGAAATTCGACAGCAAGCTGAAGCTCGAGCCGATCGAACTGACCGCGTCCGACGGGCTGAAGCTGCGCTCCTATTACTTTGCGCCGCAGCCCGGCAAGCCGCTGATCGTCTATTTCCCGGACCGGCTGGGTGACATCATCTACAAGCCGCGCCACCTGACGGCGATCGCGGAAGAGGGCTATGGCCTGCTCCTGACGGGCTATCGCGGCTATGGCGGCAATCCGGGGCTGCCGAGCGAGACGATGCTGTATGCCGACGCGTCGGCGATGATGGAGCGCATCGCCGTCGACGACCTCGCGCCAAGCGGCGTCATCATCTACGGCTATTCGATGGGAACGGGCGTCGCGAGCTACGTTGCCGCGCGCGCCGAGACGCTGGGCCTCGTGCTCGAGGCGCCTTTCACGACATTCGGCGACGCGGTGCGCCAGCAATTCTCGCAGGTGCCCGAATGGCTGGTGCGCACCAAATTCGACACGCGCTCGCGCATCGGCAATGTCGACGCGCCGATCCTGATCCTCGCCGGCGGCAAGGACCAGATCACACCGGCACGCTTTGCCGAGCGGCTGGCGTCGATCAACGCGGACCACGCCTCGCTGGTCGTGGTTCCGGACGGCAACCATCTGAACCTGATCCGCAAGGGCGGCGCGGCGGCGGTGCAGGGCTTCCTCGCCCGGCTAGGGGCGCCGTTGGCCGACACGCAGACCGACATGGCCTATGGCGATGCGCCGCATGTCATGCCGGCCAGCAGCGTCCACTGACCAATCACCCTCCTCGGATGGTCGAACAACCCGCATGATTGCGGGCCCGGATCAGAACTCCTTGGCGAGCGACACCTTGAAATGCCGGCCCGGCTCGGAGAAGTAGCTGCGGTTGGCGAGGGTGGGCGATGAGTTTCGCACATTGATCGCGTCGTAATATTCCCGGTCGAAGAGATTGTTGACCCCGCCGCGAATGGTGAAGCCCTCCAGTTGCTCAGGCTTCCACCATGCCGTGACGTCGACGATGCCGTAGCCCGGCGCCTTGAAGGTGGCGTCCGAATTGTCTGAGACTCCCTGGACGCCGATGAAGGTCAGATCGGTGCCCCAGTTCTCGGCAGCATAGCCGACATTGACCACGCCCTTGACCGGTGCGACCGAACCGAGCCCGGTGCCGGTGGCAAGGTTCTCGCCGCGCGCATAGGCCAGCGAGCCGCCAATGTGCAGGCCGCTGAGGAATCGCTTGTGGGCACTCAGCTCGAAACCGGAAATGCGCACACGGTCGATATTGCGAAATTCGGTGATGCCGAACGGATAGACCCTGCGGTTCTGTTCGGCGGCGAGTTCCGCATCGATGAAGTTGCGGTAGCTGTTGTGGAACAGGCTGGTGCGGAAGGAGAAGTCGTCGTCGCCGAAGCGGGCGCCGATCTCGAAGCCCTGGCTCGTTTCCGAGACGAGGTTCGCATTGCCGCGACGCAGATATGTGCCGGGTCCGCCGAAATTGCTGTAGAGCTCGCCCGATGTCGGCGCACGGAAGCCCATTGCCCACTGGCCGTAGAATTCAGTGAGCTCGTTCGGCCGGTAGCCGAGCCTGAGCTTCGGCGAAACCGCAGAATCGGAGAACGAACCGGGAAGAGCGGGGCGGGTAGCGTTACGCGCGAAAGCGTCGGTCATTTCCGGCGTGCGCTCTACCCAATCCAGGCGCGCACCCGGAGTAAGGTAGATGCCGCTGTCGCCGAAGCCGATTTCATCGTCGACGAAAAGCCCGACTTTCCTGCTGTCGATCCTCGGCTCGTCCGCCTGATTGGTGTGGAGGAAATTGCAGGCGGATTCGAAGCGCACCGAGCAGTTGTCCGTTCCAGCCGAATATTGCTCCGACGTCGATCCGGAAAGATCGAGGCCCATGACCAGGCGATGCGTCAGGCGCCCCGTGTCGAACAGCTTCTCGCCGGAACCGACAATGCCGACCGTCGTCTCGTCATAGGTGTTGAGCCGGGTGATCGGGCCGACGACGGAGACGGAGCGGAAGCCCTCATATCCCGTGCCGCGCTGCTGATCGAGCCAGTAGAGCGAGGCGGCCGCGCTATCGAAGATCCCGCCGCCATCATAGGCGTAATCGAGCGAGACCCGGTCGCGCGCGCCCTCTTCAAGCGCGGTGTAGTCACCCGGCCGGAAATTGTCGCGCGCTGTGGTTCCCTGATTGGTCCGCGAGTCGGTTTCGCGTTCGCGCCGGAAGCGCTCCGCGGTCAGGCCGATCCGGTGGCCGCCATCAAGCTCGTGCCGCAGCTTGAAGATCAGATTGTGCTGGTCGAAATCGGACGGGTTGGGAAGCGTGCGGGCGGAGCCGTACGTGTCGAGCGACCCCTTGTTCTCACGCTCGTTGCCGCGGGCATAGGAGCCCTGGAGAAGGACGGAGGTATCGCCCGCCCGGCGGGCCAGAGCCACCGATGGCCGCAAGCTGCGATCAGATCCGTCATAGGTCAGCGAGGTGAAACCGCCCCAGGAGCGTCCATTGCGGATGAGATCGTCCGGTTCGAGCGTTCGCAGGCCGAGCACGCCGCCGAGCGCCCCGGGGCCGGCCCTGCTCGAATCCGACCCGCGCACGATGTCCACGCCCGACAGCGAGGTGAAATCGAACAGATCGACGCCGCCGGATGCACCGCGCGTTGCATCGGCGAGGTACGGGACCGGAATGCCGTCGATCATCGTCAGCACGCGTGGTCCCTCCAGCCCCCTGATGTTCACCGCGCCGGTGGCGCGATTGAACCCGACGCCCGGCTCGAGACTGCGGCCCAGATCCTCGATGCTGGTGATCTGCCGGCTCTCGATCTCCGAACGCTCGACGCTGGAGGCGAGCGGCGTATCGGCGACCGGGTTGGGACTGGCCCGCCGACCACCTTGGACGATTATTTCGCGCAGCGCCGTGTAGCCGGCGTCGATCTGGTCGTCGGTCGACTGGGCGAGGACGACGCCAGCCGCAAGCGGCGTGAAGATGGTTGAACATGCAAGAAGGACGGCCATGCCGTGGCGCGCTGCCATGGTGATCTCTCGTGACTCGACTGTTTCGGGAGTTGGCTGCCGGCGAAACAGAAGTCGCGGTGGCTGTCGGCCGGGCGCGCATAGTCGCGCAACCGGCTTCGTCGGTGATAAGTTAACTTGACTTAAAAAGTCAACATTGATTCCGGCAAATTTGCGGTGCTTTCATGGCAGTCCGATTAGCGAATCCATGCCGTCCGCGCCGAGTTACCAGTGCATGCTGGTGAGGAAGATGTAGAGGAAAGAGCCGAGCGTTGCGGCAGCGATGCCGCCCAGCACCCACTCGAAAGCGGAAAGGCGCACTTGCTTCATGGGGGATTCCTCCGAGCCGAAGCGGCTCCGGTCCCCAGTGTGACAGATCGCAGCGATCATGCCATCAGAAACGGAGGGACGCGGCGGAAATCGGGAAAAGCTGCAAGACACAAAAAAGGCCGGGCTGAACCCGACCTTTACGTAGCCTGAGGAAACGTGCTGCCAGTACATCCGTGGTCAGCAATTCCGATCAGGCATATCGACGGCGTCTGAGCATGCTCGTCGCGCATCCAGGATGCGCGTGGCGCGACGCCGGCCGAATTCTATTAGACGGCCTTGAGGTTTTCGGCCGAATTCTTGCCCGAACGACGGTCCTGGACGATTTCGAACGAAATCTTCTGGCCTTCGTTGAGGCCATTCATGCCCGAACGCTCGACGGCCGAAATGTGGACGAAGACGTCGCCACCGCCCTGCTCGGGCTCAATGAAACCGAAACCCTTGGTCGAATTGAACCACTTAACGGTACCTGTAGGCATAACGATCTCCTTGGAATCGCTCGTGTAGAATTTAGCCCTGATGGGCCGTTTAGATCGATTATGGGAGGGACGTTCGTCGCAGGCGCCGTGGCGCAAAACAAATATCTTCTAGCAAGATCGATACACAGAAAGTGGGGCCGTGAGCCCAAAAAGTCAAACCTTTATTTTCTTCGCGGCCTTCTTCGGCTTCGCAGGCGCCGGTTCCTTGGCCTCAGCGGCCTCTTTTTCCATGCGCAAAAGCTGCAGGCGCGCGGTCTTCTTTTCGCGTGCAGTGACCTCGTCATCAATGATCGAGCGCGCAGCCGCCGTCGTGATGTCGGCCTTGGCGGACGGGGACGGCTTGGTCGTCTTGAAGACGGGATTGGATAGATCAGACACTTCCGGAAACACCTCTCGGTTGGAGCCGACCGAGCAGAATACCGGGTCGAATGGACGACGATGAGCCGTCATCGATACAATATAGGAGCTTTCGGGAAAAAATGCCATGCTCGGGGCTGCATGGCTGTGTGTCGATGGTCGGAGTGGCAGGATTTGAACCTGCGACCCCCTCGTCCCGAACGAGGTGCGCTACCAGGCTGCGCTACACTCCGCGACCGACGGCGGGCTTATAGCCGGGGTTGCAGAAGCCCGCAAGGGCCGGCTCAGCCATTCGCGCGAAATCGACGCGTCAATAAGGTGACGCAACGTCCCCCGTCTCGACATAGACCGACTTGACCTGGCTGTAGTGGCCGAGCGCGGCGAGCGCATTCTCGCGGCCGATGCCCGATTGCTTGACCCCGCCGAAGGGCATTTCGACCGGCGTGAGGTTGTAGGCGTTGATCCAGCAGGTGCCGGCCTGCAACTGGCCGACGACGCGGTGGCCGCGCGAAAGATCGGCGGTGAAGACGCCGGCGGCGAGGCCAAATGGCGTATCGTTTGCGCGGCCGATCACCTCGTCCTCGCTGGAAAAGCGCAGCACGCTCATCACCGGGCCGAAGATCTCCTCGCGCGCAATGCGCATCTGGTCGGTGACGTCGGCGAAGACGGTCGGCTCGATGAAGTTGCCGTTCTCGAATCCCTGCATCGTGGGTGCACCACCACCGGTGAGGAGGCGGGCGCCATCCTCGTCGCGGCCGATGCGGATGTATTCCATCACCTTGTCGAATTGGGCCCGGCTCGCCATCGGTCCCATCTGGGTATCCATGGCGAGCGGATCGCCGAGGCGGATGGTCTTGGCGCGCTGGGCGAGACGGTCGAGAAAGCGGTCGTAGACGCCGTCCTGAACGAAGACGCGCGTGCCGTTGGAGCAGACCTGGCCGGTGGAATAGAAGTTGCCCAGCATCGCGCCGCCGATGGCGTTTTCCAGATGCGCGTCGTCGAAGACGATGAGCGGCGACTTTCCGCCCAGTTCCATCGTCGCGTGCTTCATGTGCTCGCCCGCGAGGGCCATCACCTTCTTGCCGGTCGGCACCGAGCCGGTGAGCGAGACCTTGTCGACATGCTCGTGGGAAACGAGGGCGGCGCCGACATCGCCGTAACCTTGCACGACGTTGAAGAGGCCGGCGGGAAGACCCGCCTCGATGTAAAGTTCGGCGAGCGCAAGGGCGGAGAGGGGCGTCGTTTCGGACGGCTTGAACACCATCGCGTTGCCCATTGCGAGGGCCGGGGCGGACTTCCATGCCGCGATCTGGATCGGATAGTTCCACGCGCCGATGCCGACGCACACGCCGAGCGGCTCGCGGCGCGTATAGGCGAAGGGACCCCCGAGTTCGATGTATTCGCCGTTGAAGCCGGTAACGACCGAGCCGAGATATTCGAGCGCGTCGGCGGCCGACGAGGCGTCGGCGACCAGCGTTTCCTGAATGGGCTTGCCGGTGTCGAGCGTCTCGAGGCGCGACAGCTCCTCGTTGCGGGCGCGCAGGAGATCGGCCGCCTTGCGCAGGATGCGCCCGCGCTCGATCGGCTTGAGGCGCGCCCATTCGCCCTGCGCCGAGCGGGCCGCTTCGACCGCCAGCTCGACGATGTTGGAGGTCGCGGCGTGAAGCTTCGCGATCACCTCGCCGGTGGCGGGGTAGATCACCTCGATCTCGCGTCCGCCGTCGTCCTCGACGAAGCGGCCGTTGATGAAATGTGAGGCTTCTGGCTGGGCTTTCACACCGTTCTCCTTGTGTTGGTCAGTTCTGCTCCACCGAGACACCGCTCTCATCGAGGCGGATCTCGACGCCGTCCGGTTGGCTTTCCTCGCGATAGACATAGATGCCGAGGCCGATGACGACGACGGCGAGCGCTCCGACGAGCATGTAGAGCTGGTTCTTTTGCATATCTGGTTGCCTTGAGACGCATGATTGCGATCTCGTCGGCATACTGCGGTTTCGCGCTCGCGCCTAGCGGTCGGACGTCTCCCATCGCGGGTTGATCCAGGGTTCCTGATTGGAAGGGCTGAGAGGCTGGCGGCCAAGGATATGGTCCGCCGCCTTCTCGCCCACCATGATCGACGGCGCGTTGAGATTGCCGTTGGTGATGCGCGGGAAGATGGACGAATCGGCGACGCGAAGGCCTTCGACGCCGATCACGCGGCACTCGGGGTCGACCACCGCGTTCGGATCGTCTGCGCGGCCCATCCGGCAGGTGCCGCAGGGATGGTAGGCGCTTTCGGCATGGTCGCGGATGAAAGCATCGAGCGCCTCGTCGGACGTCACATCGGCGCCGGGCGAGATTTCCCTGCCGCGAAACTCGTCGAAGGCGGCCTGGCCGAAGATCTCGCGCGTCAGCCGGATGCAGTGGCGAAAGTCAGACCAGTCATCGGGATGCGACATGTAGTTGAAGCGGATGACCGGCTTTTCGTACGGGTCGGGCGAGCGCAGGCTCACCGAGCCGCGGGACTTGGACCGCATCGGCCCGACATGGGCCTGGAAGCCATGCGACTTCGCCGCTGCCTTGCCATCATATCGGATCGCGACGGGCAGGAAATGATACTGGATGTCGGGATAGTCGACGCCGGGCTTCGAGCGCAGGAAGGCTGCCGCCTCGAAATGGTTCGACGCGCCAAGCCCCGACTTGAAGAACAGCCATTCGGCGCCGATCAGCGCCTTGGAGAAGAGGTTGAGCTTGGAATAGAGCGTGATCGGCTTCGTGGATTCCTGCTGGATGTAGAGTTCCATGTGATCCTGCAGGTTCGCGCCGACGCCGGGCCGGTCTGCGACGACCTTGATGCCGTGCTGCGTCAAATGCGCGGCCGGGCCGATGCCGGACAGCATCAAAAGCTTGGGCGAGTTGATCGACGAGGCGGCGAGGATCACCTCCCGCTTCGCCCGGACGAAGCGGATCTGCCGGCGCGCCTCGAATTCGACGCCGGTTGCCCGCTGATTCTCGATGACCACGCGGCGCACGAAGCCACTGACCAGGCTGACGTTCGGGTGCTTGAGGGCAGGGCGCAGATAGGCGTTGGCGGTGGACCAGCGGCGGCCGAGATGGATGGTTTGCTCCATCGCGCCGAAGCCCTCCTGCTTGGAGCCGTTGTAGTCCTGGGTGGTTTCGAAACCAGCCTGCTGGCCGGCCTCGACGAAGGCGGCGTAGAGCGGGTTGCGGCGCGGGCCGCGCTTGACGTGCATTGGCCCGTCGGTGCCGCGCCAGCCTTCCTCGCCGCCATGCGAGGTTTCCATGCGCTTGAAGTAGGGCAGGACGTCGGCATAGGCCCAGCCGGCCGCGCCTTCGTCGGCCCAATGGTCGAAATCGCGCGCATGGCCGCGCACATAGACCATGCCGTTGATCGAGGATGAGCCGCCCAGAACCTTGCCGCGCGGCGTGGCGAGTTTGCGTCCGCCCAGATGCGTCTCCGCCTCGCTTTCGAAGCCCCAGTCGTAAAGGTTCATGTTCATCGGGAAGGAGAGCGCGGCCGGCATCTGGATGAAGGGTCCGATGTCGGTGCCTCCATATTCGATGACGATGACGGAGTTCTTGCCGTCCTCGGACAGGCGGTAGGCCATGGCGGCGCCGGCGGACCCCGAACCCACGATGACGTAATCGGCTTCAAGCATGTTCATTCGCCTCTCGGAAAGCGCTGGCGGTCCTCCAGCACGTTCAGGTCCATGTGGTTGCGCATGTAGCGCTCCGACGCCTTTTGCAGCGGCTGGAATTCCCACGGGTAATAGGCGCCGTTGCGCAGCGCCGGATAGACGACCCAGCGGCGCGCCTGGCTCTCGCGCACCTCGGCATCGAAGCGCGCCATGTCCCAGCGCGCGCGCACTTTCGCGACGAATTCGGCAACGCGGCCGGCATGGGCCGGATCGGCGGCGAGGTTCACGAGCTCGGCTGGATCCGATTCCAGATCAAAGAGTTGCGGCGGGTCGATCTCGCAATGGACGAACTTGAACCGGCCCTCGCGGATCGCGACCATCGGCGCGTTGGACCCTTCGGCGGCGTATTCCATCAGGACCGGCTCGCGGCGCTCGTTGCCGCCCATCTGGGGCTTGAGCGAGGTGCCATCGGTCCACGGCATGATGGCGGACATGTCGATGCCGGCGAGGTCGCAAAGCGTGGGGCAGATGTCGAGGTTCGAGGTCGGCGTTGCGTGGTTGCCGGGCGCGATGCCCTTGCCGGCGATCATCAGCGGCACGCGCGCTGAGCCTTCGAGAAAGGACATCTTGAACCAGAGGCCGCGCTCGCCGAGCATCTCGCCATGGTCGGAGCAGAAGAGGATGATGGTGTCGTCCGCCATGCGGGTGCGCTCGAGCGTGGCGAGGATCGCGCCGACATGATCGTCGACATAGGAGATGTTGGCGAAATAGGCGCGGCGCGACTTCTCGATATCCTCGTCGGTGATGTCGAAGGCCGGGTAATCGCTGGCGTGGTAGAGGCGCTGCGAGTGCGGGTCCTGCTCTTCGTATGGAATGAAGCCGACCTCCGGCTTCAGATGCGCGCAGTCCTCGTAGAGATCCCAATATTTCTGCCGCGCGACGAAGGGATCGTGCGGGTGGGTGAACGAAACGGTGAGGCACCAGGGGCGGCGGTCCTCGTCCTCGCTCAGGCGCGAAAGCTGGTGGAGCTTCTGCACGGCGTGGAAGGCGACCTCGTCGTCATATTCCATCTGGTTCGTGATCTCGGCGACGCCGGCGCCGGTGACCGAGCCAAGATTGTGATACCACCAGTCGATCCGCTCGCCTGGCTTGCGGTAGTCTGGCGTCCAGCCGAAATCGGCGGGGTAGATGTCGGTCGTCAGCCGTTCCTCGAAACCGTGAAGCTGGTCCGGCCCGACGAAGTGCATCTTGCCCGACAGCGCGGTGTGGTAGCCCGCCGCGCGCAGATGATGCGCGAAAGTGGGGATCGCGGAGGGAAACTCGGCCGCATTGTCGTAGACGCGGGTGCGCGAGGGCAGTTGCCCGCTCATGAAGGAAGCGCGGCCGGGCGCGCAGAGCGGCGAGGCCGTGTAATTGGCGGAAAACCGCGCCGAGCGGGCCGCGAGGGCCTTCAGATGCGGGGCATGGAGAAAGTCGGCCGGACCGTCCGGAAACAGCGTTCCGGTCAACTGGTCGACCATGAGAATGAGAATGTTCGGCTTCACTGATGTCCCCCCGGACTTTATTGGCTGCGTATCGAATGGTTCCGAGAATCGGTTGCCGCTTTTGCGTTCGATGCCTTGATCTTGAGGTCGAGATAATCGTTGACGAGCGCGATGGCGGAAGCGGCATCGGGAGCGCCGTCCTTGAGGGCGCGGCGGATGTAGAGCCCGTCGATCAGCGCGGCGATGCTTTCAGCGACGAGATCGGCGTCGGGCGTCAGCGGGCGAAGGCCACTCATCAGGTTCGAATGCAGCCGGCGCGCATAGATGCGCAAGAGACGGCGCAGGCGCTCGGAGCGCTGCGCCTCGACATAGAATGTGAGCCAGGCGGCGATCGTCTCGGACGCGAATTGCTGGGCCGAGAAGTTTACCGCGATGATGGCGCGCACGCGCGCTTCGGGCGTCGTTGCCTGGCCGAGCGCGGCGCGGGCGTCGTGGCCGAGCTTGGCCAGGATGTGACGCATCGTGGCATGGAGAAGGTCATCCTTGGCGCCGAAATAGTGATGCGCGAGCGCGGAGGACACGCCCGCACGCCGGGCAATCTCGGCCATCGTGACGTCCAGCGAGCCGCGCTCGCCGATCGCGCCGATGGCGGCGTCGATGAGCGCCTTGCGGCGCAGCGGTTCCATTCCCAGCTTTGGCATGGAACGGATTTAACGTTTATTGACTGATCAATCAAGAACGAGCGCGGACCGACCAGTGGAAACCGGTTCGGGTGCATGCCGACGCCTCCAAAGTGCTGGAGCGTCCTTAGTGCGTGAGATAGGACGCGCGGCGATCCAAGGCACATCCGTTGTTCGTTCAGGACTGAACAAATTTCCAGTTTCGGCAGCGGGTTGACGCATGGTAGGGTGCGGCACACCCCAAGGAGGCCAGAAAACATGACCGCATGCATTGTCGGCTGGGCACATTCCCAGTTCGGAAAACTGCCCGAAGAAACCGTCGAGAGCCTG
This sequence comes from Aliihoeflea sp. 40Bstr573, assembly GCF_024105655.1. Lineage (GTDB taxonomy): Bacteria > Pseudomonadota > Alphaproteobacteria > Rhizobiales > Rhizobiaceae > Aliihoeflea. The sequence continues at coordinate 32,578 of NZ_JAAAMH010000002.1, read as the reverse complement.
ATAATCAAGGTTGCGTCGGATGCGCTCGACCATGCCGGCATCGGGCCGGAGGACGTGGACGAGATCGTGCTCGGGCACTTCAATGCGGGCTTCTCGGCACAGGATTTCACCGCCAGCCTCGTCTTGCAGGCCGACGACCGCCTGCGCTTCAAACCCGCGACGCGCGTTGAAAACGCCTGCGCGACCGGTTCGGCCGCAGTGCGCCAGGGCATCCGCGCCATCGACGCGAATGCCGCCAAGATCGTGCTCGTCGTCGGCGTCGAGCAGATGACGACGACCAAGGGGCCGGATGTCGGCCGCAATCTTCTGAAGGCCTCCTACCTGCCCGAAGAAGGCGACACGCCGGCCGGGTTCGCGGGCGTCTTCGGCGGGATTGCGCAGTCCTATTTCCAGCGCCACGGCGACCAGTCGGATGCGCTCGCCACCATTGCCGCGAAGAACCACAAGAACGGCGTCGAAAACCCGTATGCGCAGATGCGCACCGATTTCGGTTTCGACTTCTGCCGCAACGAGAGCGAGAAGAACCCGTTCGTCGCCGGCCCGCTGAAGCGCACCGATTGTTCGCTCGTCTCCGACGGCGCTGCGGCGATCGTGCTCGCCGACACGCAGACCGCGCTGCGCATGAAGCGCGCCGTCGCCTTCCGCGCCAACGAGCACGTTCAGGACTTCCTGCCGCTGTCCAAGCGCGACATCCTGCTTTTCGAGGGGGCCGAAGCGGCCTGGGCGCGGGCGCTGAAGAACGCGGGCGTGAAGCTGGACGACCTCTCCTTCGTCGAGACGCACGACTGCTTCACCATCGCCGAACTCATCGAATACGAGGCGATGGGCCTCGCCAAGCGGGGAGAGGGCGGGAAGATCGCGCTCGAGGGCCAGACCAAGAAAGACGGACGGCTGCCGGTGAACCCCTCGGGTGGCCTGAAATCCAAAGGCCATCCGATCGGCGCGACGGGTGTTTCCATGCATGCGCTGTCGGCCATGCAGCTCACCGGCGAGGCGGGCGGCATCCAGATCCCGAACGCCAAGCTCGCGGGCATCTTCAACATGGGCGGCGCGGCGGTCGCCAACTACGTCTCGATCCTCGAGCGGATCAAGTGAAGCGTCCGGCCATCGTCACCGGAGGAGCGACCCGCATCGGCTTTGCCGTTGCCGAGCGCCTTCTGGACGATGGCTGGCCGGTCGCGATCATTGATGCCGACGCCGAGGCGATCTCGGAAGTCGAGGAGCGGCTGGGCGACGAGGACGCGATCTTCATCCGCGCCGACCTGACGGACGAGGAGGAGATGGAGGTGGCGTTCGACCAGTGCGTCGACGCCTTCGGACCTCTCGCCGCGCTCGTCAACGCTTCGAGCCATGCGCCTGCCGGCGGGCTCGACGAGACGACCGGCGAGTTTTTGCGCGAGGTTCTGGAAGTGAACCTCGTCGCGACGCTGACCGCCTGCCGGGCGGGAGTGGAGCGGCGCGGCGACGAACTGGCGATTGTCAATCTGTGCGCCGCGGCGGGTCAGGGACGCCTTGCCTACGGCGTCGCGCAAGCGGGGATCCGCGCGCTGACGGAGGGGCTTGCGGTCGAACTCGGGCCCAAGGGCGTGCGCGTGAATTGCGTGTGCACCGGCCCCGACGAGCATGTCGAGACGCTGCCGCTGCGCCGCGCGGCGGATGAGGATGAGGTTGCCGGGGCGGTGGCATTCTTGCTGTCGCCCGATGCGAGCTATGTCAGCGGCCATGTGCTGATGGTCGATGGGGCGATGTCGAAGGCGGGGTGAGGTTTGGTGCTGGCTTGCATGCGGGAGCGAGCCAGGCGGACAGGGGCGGATGGGTTGAGGACCCCCACCCTTTATCCCTCCCCACAAGGGGGAGGGAGGGCGTCGGCGTTGCAATCTACCGAAAGACAACTCATCCAGTTTGAAAGTTGGGCTCGACGCTGGCGTCCCCCTCCTCTTTGTGGGGAGGGGTGGATCGGCAGCGCGCTGGCGTTTGCGGTCAGTACACCGAGATTGTCCCGTAGCCCGGCACCTTCAGCCCGATGCGCTTCAAATCCACGCCTGCCACCAAGCCGAGAAAATGAAACTCGATGCCGCTTGCCGCGCCGATGGTGAAGCCGGCATAGCCGCCGAGGGAGACGCGGAAATCGCGGCCGTCGGGGGTCATGCCGAAGGTGCCCAGTCCGGGGGCGAAATCGCGGCCGACGGCGTTCGGTGGCAGGCGGCCGCCGAAAGCGGAGACGGCGTCGAGGACGTTGGCGACGAAGCTGTTGGAGTTCGGACCGGGCCAGATGCGGTAGCCGCCGGGCTGCGCATAGGGATAGGCGGCGATCGCGGCGTCGAATTGGGGCAGCAATTGCTCGGCCGCTTCGCCCCTGACCGAATGCACCACATAGGGTGGATTGGAATACCAGTAGCCGTCCGCATCGCGATGGTTGCGGCGGATCGGCGAGCCCCAGCCGACCTTATCGTAGCGCTCGTAGCTCGTCTCGCCGGGGCGCTTCAGGACGATCCAGCTATGCACCGACAAAGCGCCCTTGAGCCCGCCGGTGCGGGCGGCGAGGACGTAGATGCCGGCATCGTCGGTTGCGGGAGGTGGAAGAAGTCCGGACGACGTCCACATCGCGCCCCGCCAGCTATCCGGACGGTCGGTCACCGACCACCAGGCGAGCGTCGCCAGCGCCGGCAGCAGGAAGAACACGAAGACGACGAGGGCGAAGCGCAGGGCGATGGTCATGAAGCGGCACGCTTCCTTTCGGGCAGGCAAATCGGTATGTGGCGGGCAGTTGGTCTTGAGGGAAGATAATGGCGAATCCGGTTCTGGTCGAAGTCACCCGCGGAAATGTGATCGAAAGCCGCCATCGCGGTGCGCTGTCGGTGTTCGATGGCGACGGCGCGCAGGTGCTGTCGATCGGCGACGTCGCGCGGCCGGTCTTCCCGCGCTCGGCGGTGAAGTCGATACAGGCGCTGCCGCTCGTCGAAAGCGGTGCGGCGGACGCTTACGGGTTCCAGGATGCCGACCTCGCGCTTGCCTGCGCCTCCCATGCCGGCGAGGCGCGCCATGCAGACCGGGCGGCGTCGATGCTGGCGCGGGCGGGGCTCGATGCAAGCGCGCTCGAATGCGGCGCGCACTGGCCGACGGGGCAAGACGCGATGATCGAGCTGGCGCGCTCCGGCGTGTCGCCGACCGCGCTCCACAACAACTGTTCGGGCAAGCATTCGGGCTTCGTGTGCACCTGCCGGCATCTGGGCATCGACCATCGCGGCTATGTGAAGGCGCAGCACCGCTCGCAGGAGATGGTGCGTGAAGCGATGGAGGCCGTGACCGGCGCGCCGCATTCGACCGACGCATGCGGCATCGACGGCTGTTCGATCCCCACCTACGCGATCCCGCTGGCGGATCTGGCGCGCGGGTTTGCGAAGATGGCGACGGGGCAGGGGCTGGCGGAAAAGCGCGCTGCGGCGGCGAAGCGGCTGATCGCGGCCTGCATGGCCGAGCCATTCTACGTGTCGGGCACGGATCGGATGGACACGCGGCTGATGACCGTCGGCGCGGGGCGAATTTTCGTCAAGGTCGGCGCGGAGGGCGTCTATTGCGGCGCGCTGCCGGAACTGGGCCTGGGCTTTGCGCTGAAATGCGACGACGGTGCGGTGCGGGCGGCCGAGACGATGGTTTCAGCCCTGCTCGCGCGGTTGCTGAAGGATGAACTGGGCGAACGTGTCGGGGACATGGCGCGGCCGGTCATGCGCAACTGGAACGGCATCGAGGTCGGCACGGTACGGCCGGTTGGGGAGCTGGGGTAGACCGCGACGTCGAACCTCAGCCCATCACGTCCTCTTCGAGCCTGCGCGGCGACAATTTCTCGCAGAACACCGTGCCGTCGTCAGGCAGCGGCTTGACGGGAGCGTCGAGCGTGGGCTGCGAGACGGGAAGGGGCGGTTCGAAGACCGTTGCGCCGACGATGACGTTGTGCCCGCCGCGCACCGCCTCGATGCGCGCCTGGCGGGCTTGGAGGACGCGTTCCTGCAGCCGGCCGTCGACCAGTGAGTGCAAGATGCCGCCTTCGTTCTCGATGCGGCGGAATTCTTCCCACGCAGTTTCGCACAGCGACGCGATGAGGTGGTTCTGCAGATCCGGCGTGGGCGTTGGATTGGAGATCGGGCGAAGCTGCACCTCCCGCTTCATGACCGTCTGCGTGGCCAGCGCTATGCGGCGGGCAGCCCCTTCGGGCAGGCCGAGCGGCATGGTGTGCGGCAGGACGGAAACCGAATTGGCGCCGCCGGCGATGGCGGCGGCGGCGGCGAGCGTGTTGCGCGTCAGATTGGTCTCCGGATCGCGCCGGCTCATCATGCGAAACGACGTCTCGGCATGGATGTTGGCCGGGACGGGCGGCAGCGCGGACTGCTGCTCGACCGCAGCCCACAGCATGCGCAAGGCACGGATCTTCACAATCGTCGACAGCGGGTCCTGCCCGGCGGCGAGTGCGAAGCCGATATGCGGCGCGGCGTAGACGAGCGGCTGGCGCGCCTCTTCGAACATGCGCAGATGGCCGACGGCCGAGGCGATGATGATGCCGAGCTCCTGCGCGTCGGTGGCGCCGGCATTGTGGACGACGCGTCCGTCGGCCTCGAGGAAGACGGCCGGCGCGCCAACCGAGAAGAAGTGTGCGAGCGACTGCGGCATGGAGGCCTGCAGCGCCTCGATCGACATGCGCAGCCTTCCGGTGCCGGCGAACACGGCGCCCGGATCGACGCCGAAGGACAGGCTCAGGCGCGCAGGATCGACATTCGGCCAGTTGTGGAAGATCGTTTCCATCCAGTCGACCGAGGCGCGACTGGCCGGATGGACGTCGATGCGCAGATGGACCTTGTCGATGGCAACGTCCCTGACGGCGGTGCGCAGCGCCTCGGGCGTGGCGGGCAGGCCGTATCCGAAGGCATTGGGCGCGCCCTCGAAGACAAGCGCGAGACCGTCGGCCCCATTGGCAAGGTCGGTGAGCGCCTGCGCGTTGGCGCGGGCTGGATCGGGATCGTCGACGCGCTGCAGTATCTTCCACTGCGCTGCGCCGCCGGCGCGAAGCTGGAGACCGGACGCGTCGACTTCGTAGTGCAGCCGCGCGGATGCAACCGGCTCTTCCGCCAGCCGCTCAAGCCAGTTTTCCCGCTTCATTGCCGGGAATGATCTGGTGCCGACGCTTGCTGCTTCCATTTCCATCCTTCCTTTGGCTGCGCGCGGGCAACCTGATCATGGCGAACTTAAGGATGCGGAGCGGGACGCGCAACGCGGCAGGACGCGTTGCGGCATCTTTTGCCCGGGCGATGTTGCACATGAGCCCTAGCGGCGAGCGAGCACTTGACGCCGGTAGCGCGAAAAGTGAACTTCGCCTCCACTGGTTTCAGGCTTCGAGGGACGTCATGTGGCAGGCTGAGAGCATTTTCCTGGGCGCGAGCCGCAAGCCGGACGACAGCTATCAGGGGCGGCAAGAGCTTCTCCTCAAATACGGCAACCGCCACGGGCTTGTGACGGGAGCGACCGGAACAGGCAAGACCGTGACGCTGCAGATTCTCGCGGAAGGCTTTTCGGATGCCGGCGTGCCCGTGTTCTGCGCCGACATCAAGGGCGACGTCGCCGGCCTCGCGGCCAAGGGAGAGCCGAAGGATTTCCTCGCCAAACGCGCCGAGGCAATCCAGCTTCAGAACTACGAATTCAAGGAATTCCCGGTCGTCTTCTGGGACCTCTTCGGCGAACAGGGGCATCCGATCCGGGCGACGGTTTCGGAGATGGGCCCGCTGCTGCTTTCGCGGCTCCTGAACCTGACGGAAGCGCAGGAAGGCATCGTCAACATCGCCTTCAAGCTGGCCGACGAGGAGGGCATGCTCCTTCTCGACATGAAGGACATGCAGTCGATGCTGGCCTCGATGGCCGAGCGTGCGAGCGAATTGTCGGGTCGTTACGGCAACGTCACCAAGGCATCGGTCGGCGCAATCCAGCGCGCGCTGTTGGTGCTTGAAGGGCAGGGGGGCGACCACTTCTTCGGCGAACCGGCGCTGCGCATTTCCGATCTGATGCGCACCGCGCGCGATGGGCGCGGTGCGATCAACGTGCTGGCCGCCGACCGGCTGATGATGAACCCGCGCCTCTACGCGACCTTCCTGCTCTGGTTGATGTCGGAACTGTTCGAGGAACTGCCGGAGATCGGTGACCCGGACAAGCCGAAGCTCGTCTTCTTCTTCGACGAGGCGCATCTGCTCTTTGCCGACGCGCCGAAGGTGCTGGTCGAGCGCGTGGAGCAGGTGGTGCGGCTGATCCGCTCCAAGGGCGTGGGCGTCTATTTCGTCACGCAGAACCCGCTCGACGTGCCAGAGACGGTGCTGGCGCAATTGGGTAACCGGGTCCAACATGCCCTGCGCGCGTATACGCCGCGCGAGCAGAAGGCGGTGAAGACGGCGGCCGAGACCTTCCGGCCGAACCCGGATTTCGATTGCGCGGACGCGATCACCCAACTGGGCACCGGCGAGGCGCTGGTTTCCGTTCTGGAAGAAAAGGGCGCACCATCGATGGTCCAGCGTACGCTTATCCGCCCGCCATCCTCCCGGCTTGGGCCGCTGACGCCGGAAGAGCGCAGGCAAATCATCGGCCAAAGCCCGGTAGCGGGCCAATACGACACCACGGTCGACCGCGAATCCGCACACGAGTTGCTGGCGAAGCAGGCCGAAGCGAAGGCGCGTGCCGAGGAAGACCAAAGGGCGCGCGAGGCAGCGCAGAAGGAAGAGGCGCGCCGCGGCCGCTGGACGCTGCCGGACATGGACGGCGAAGGCCGACGCGAGCGCGCCCCCGCACGGCCGCGCGCCTCGAACCGGCAGACGGTGGCCGAGGCCGCAATGAAGTCGGTGGTGCGCTCGGTCGGATCGTCGATCGGGCGGGCGCTGGTGCGCGGGATATTGGGGAGCTTGAAGAAGGGGCTTTAGGGGAGTTTTTTCTGAAGTGACCCCCACCCTTTATCCCTCCCCACAAGGGAGAGGGAGGGCATCGGCGCCAGGCCTTTCCTTCAAGCTTGGAGGTGCATTGGTGGTCGAATCAGAACGCTGGCGACTCCCTCCCCCTTGTGGGGAGGGATAGAGGGTGGGGGTCGCCTTCGAGAAAACCTACGCGACGCCGAGGCTCGGAACCACCAGGATCGGCGAGCCGTTCGGCACGCGATCGTAGAGGTCGATGACGTCCTGATTGATCAGGCGCACGCAGCCCGACGAGACGGACTGGCCGATCGACCACCATTCCGGCGAGCCGTGCAGGCGATAGAGCGTGTCCTCGCCGTCCTGGAAGATGTAGAGCGCGCGCGCGCCGAGCGGGTTGTTGAGGCCCGGTTCCATGCCGCCATTCTCGATCGAATAGGGCTCAAGTTCGGGCTGGCGGGCGACCATTTCGTCCGGTGGGGTCCAGCGCGGCCATTTGCGCTTCCACTGTACGACCGCGCGACCGGACCAGGCAAAGCCCTCGCGGCCGAGGCCGACGCCGTAGCGCATGGCCTGCCCGCCGGGCTGGACGAGATAGAGATAATGCTGCGACTGGTCGACGACGATCGTGCCCGGGGCCTCGCCCGTCGGGTCGGGCACCATCTGGCGCAGATAGGCCGGGTCGATGCGCTCGACCGGAATGGCCGGAAGCTCGTATCCCTCGTCGACGCGGGCGCTGTAAAGCTGCTGAAAATAGGCCAGGTCGTAGTTCGGCTGGGCTGGCATCGGCGACACGGCGCCGATGGTTTCGCGGCGCGGAATGCTGCTGGTACAGGCGGAAAGGGCGAGCGAGGCAGCACCTGCAGCGGCAGCCCCCAGAAAGCGGCGGCGGGAAAGGCGTTCAATCGTGTCCAAAATGAGACTCCAATAAGGTCAGGCGGATGAACGCGGGATCGTTCAGCAAGGTTCCGGGTTGTTTGGCGTCGAGAAGCGACGCGGTTAACGCGCTCCCATTGAATCAAGACGTTGCCGTTCAGAGCGCGTCTGATCTTGCCCGCCACTGTGGTCGAGATGACACAGATACGAAAGCCGCCGAGCGGTCAGGATGCCGTGATGACGCCGTCAAGCGATGGCAGTACCAGCCGGGCGGGTTGCTCGGGATATTCGTCGGGCATGCCGGTTCGGTTGATCCAGATGGTGCGAAAGCCGAAGCGTGATGCGCCGGCCACGTCCCAGCGGTTGGATGACTGGAACGAGACAGCGTCGGGATAGAGCCGCCACTGGGTCGTGATCAGGTCGTAGACATCGGGATGCGGCTTGTAGCGGCCGATGCGGTCGACCGAGACGATGTCGTCGAAGATCGTGTCCAGCGCGGCGTTCTTCACCGCGGATTCGAGCATAGCCGGCGAACCGTTGGAGAGGATCGCGAGGCGCGCGCCGCCGTCCTTCAAGGCCTTCAGCACCTTTGGCACTTCCGGGTAGCAGTCGAGCTTCCAGTAGGCCTCGAGGAGCGGCTGTCGCAGGGCCTTGTCGGCAGAGGGGACGCGGGCGAAGGCGACGTCGAGGGCGCGCTCGGTCAGTTCCCAGAAATCGCGGTATTCGCCCATCAGCGAGAGCGTCCACGAATATTCCAGTTGCTTGGCGCGCCAGATGTCGGACAGCATCTGCCCATCCGGCCCGATCTCGCCGGCATGGCGGCGCACGGCGGCGTGCACATCGAACAGCGTGCCGTAGGCGTCGAAGACGTAAGCGGAAGGTTTCATCGAACAGGCCTCATCTGCACGGGTCTTGACCCGAATTGGCTTTTCCGGTCAAGCATTCCCCCTCTTTGGACCGATCGATTGGCCTTCTGTGCCGATTGACCCGCGGCACTCACGCGACTTGCATGCGCGCCGAACACGAACAGGAACGATTCCATGACACTCGCAGTACCGGCGCAAAGCACAACCTGGACCTTCGTCGATGGCGGCTGGCACGAGGGCAATGTCGCGCTGGTGGGGCCGCGCAGCCATGTGATGTGGCTCGGCTCCAGCGTCTTTGACGGCGCGCGATGGTTCGAGGGCGTGGCGCCCGATCTCGACCTCCACGCCGAACGCGTCAACGCCTCGGCCCGTGCGCTCGGCCTGAAGCCGACCGTGGAGCCGGGCGAGATCGTGCGCCTGACCTTCGAGGGGCTGAAGAAGTTCGACGGCAAGACCGCAGTCTATATCCGCCCGATGTACTGGGCCGAGCACGGCGGCTACATGGGCGTTCCGTCCGATCCGGAATCGACGCGCTTTTGCCTTTGCCTCTATGAGGCGCCGATGCAGGCGCCGGAAGGCTTCTCGATCACCGTCTCGCCTTTCCGCCGGCCGACGATCGAGACCATGCCGACCAACGCCAAGGCCGGCTGCCTTTATCCCAACAACGGCCGCGCGATCCTTGAAGCCAAGAGCCGCGGCTTCGATAACGCGCTCGTGCTCGACATGCTGGGCAACGTCGCCGAGACAGGTTCGTCCAACATCTTCATGGTCAAGGACGGCGAGGTGATCACGCCGGTCAAGAACGGCACCTTCCTGCCCGGCATCACGCGCGCCCGCACGATGGGTCTTCTGAAGGATGCCGGTCACTCCGTTTCCGAGCGTACGCTGACGGTCAAGGATTTCATGGAGGCCGACGAGATCTTCTCGACCGGCAACCACTCCAAGGTCATTCCGATCACGAAGATCGAGGACCGCAACCTCCAGCCCGGCCCGATCGCCAAGAAGGCGCGCGAGCTCTACTGGGACTGGGCGCATTCGAAATAAGACGATAACCGACCCGGCCCCGGTTGCGCGGTCGGGTTCGACTCCTATGTAAGACCTATCCTTTTTTCCATTTCCGAGAGGGAGATACACCATGGCTTTCGAACTGCCCGCACTGCCGTACGACTACGAGGCGCTCCAGCCCTTCATGTCCAAGGAGACGCTGGAATATCACCACGACAAGCATCACAAGGCCTATGTCGACAAGGGCAACGAACTGGCCAAGGAAGCCGGCATGGACGGCCTCTCGCTCGAGGAAATCGTCAAGCAGAGCTACGGCAAGAACCAGCCGCTCTTCAACAATGCCGGCCAGCACTACAACCACATCCATTTCTGGAAGTGGATGAAGAAGGACGGAGGCGGCAAGAGCCTGCCGGGCGCGCTGCAGAAGGCGATCGACAGCGACCTGGGCGGCTACGACAAGTTCCGCACCGACTTCATCGCCGCCGGCGTGGGCCAGTTCGGCTCGGGCTGGGCGTGGCTTGCCGTCAAGGACGGCAAGGTGCAGATCATGAAAACGCCGAACGGCGAGAACCCGCTGGTTCACGGCGCAAAGCCGATCCTCGGCGTCGACGTGTGGGAGCACTCCTACTACATCGACTACCGCAACGCGCGGCCGAAGTATCTCGAAGCCTTCATCGACAGCCTGATCAACTGGGACTACGTCCTGGAGATGTACGAGAAGGCTAATGGCTAATTCGCGCGAACGCAGCCGATCCAGGCTTGCGTTGAAAGCAGTCGAATTGAAATTTGCAGAACCCCGGCGACCAGCGCCGGGGTTTTTTCTTTGCGCATACCGTCACGCAAGCGTGATCTGTTCAGGTGCTGCAACGGCTTTCGCTTCTCTCTGTTCGAAAGGATGATCTGCACGGCCATACGGCCACGAGATCATCAGCCCGGAGCGCCATCCATGAGATTGCCTATCCTAGCCATCGCCGTCGGTACGTTGTTCGCCACCACCGCGCTTGCCGATCCGATCGAGGACCGACAGGCCATCATGAAGGAGCGGGGCCAGATCATGCGGACGCTGGGCCCGATCGCTCAAGGACGACAGCCTTTCGACGCCGCGACTGTCCTCGACGCGCTCGAGCAGATGAACGCCAACGCGCAAAAGACCGACATCGCGGCGCTCTTTCCCGAAGGTTCCGGCAGCGGCGACACGGAAGCGGCACCCGCGATCTGGGAGGACATGGCCGGGTTCACCGAGATCTCCGACAAGTTCAAGGCCGATGCGGCGGCAGCCTTGGAGGCAGCGCCACAGGATCTGGAGGCGTTCCGCGCCGTGTTCGCGCCGATGGCATCGAATTGCGGCTCCTGCCATGAGCGGTTCCGCCTCGATTGATGCGCCGCGCGACGAAAATCGGGCTCACGGTCGCGGCGCTCGCAATAGCATGCGCCGCGGCCGGCTGGGCTCTGACTTCGCCCAACCGCCTTTCCGCCGAAGAATTGGCGGCGCTGCCCGAAGGGAATGCCGCCGCCGGCGAGCGCATCTTCTGGGCTGGGGGCTGCGCATCGTGCCACGCCGCGCCGCAGGCGAGCGGCGAAGCGATGCTGCAACTGGCCGGCGGCGTCGAACTGGAAAGCGCGTTCGGCACTTTCGTCGCGCCGAACATATCGTCCGATCCAGACCACGGCATCGGGGGCTGGACCGCGAGCGATTTCGCCAATGCGGTGCGCCGGGGTGTCGCGCCGGATGGCCAGCACTATTATCCGGCGTTTCCCTACACTTCCTACAGCCGCATGAGCGACCGGGACGTCGCCGATCTCTTCGCCTTCATGCAGACCCTTCCGGCCGCGGCTTCCGACGCGCCCGCGCACCGCGTCTCCTTCCCGTTCACCGTTCGGCGTGGCATCGGGCTTTGGAAGCGGCTCTATCTGAATGAGCAGCCGCAGGTCGCGCTTTCCGGCGCGAGCGAGGAAGCGGTGCGGGGGCAGTATCTTGTCGAGGCGCTCGGCCATTGCGGCGAATGCCACACACCGCGCGCGGTGACCGGTGGGCTGGAGACGGATCGCTGGCTGGGCGGGCGGCCGAACATCACACCGGCCGGCGACATCGCCAACTGGAGCGAAACCGACATCGCCTACTATCTGGAAAGCGGCTTCACGCCCGATTTCGATTCGGCAGGCGGGCGCATGGCCGCCGTCGTACGCAACATGGCGCGCCTGCCGGCCGAGGACCGCGAGGCGATCGCGGCCTATCTGAAGGCCGTGCCGCCCGTGGAGAGCCAGGCGGAAAGCGAAGAAGCCGCCGACTGATCCGGCAGCGGCGCGGTGAATTGCTGGACCCGCGCCGCCCGATAGCAAAGAGCTACGCCTTTCCCACAGCCTTCAGCGCGAAGGCATAGACATAGGCGATTTCCTCAAGGCGCGAGAAGCGACCCGAGGCCCCGGCATGGCCCGCATCCATGTTGATCTTGAAGAGGACAGGATGGTCGTCCGTCTTCATTTCGCGCAGCCGCGCGACCCACTTGGCCGGCTCCCAATAGGTGACGCGCGGGTCGGTGAGGCCGGCGAGCGCCAGGATAGGCGGGTAGTCCTGCGCGGAGATGTTGTCGTAGGGCGACCATGAGGCGATGCGGCCGTAGTCGATGGGTGAGGCGAGCGGATTGCCCCATTCGGGCCATTCGGGCGGCGTGAGCGGCAGCGAAGCATCGAGCATGGTGTTGAGGACATCGACGAAGGGGACTTCCGCGACGATCGCGCCGAAATCCTGCGGGGCCATGTTGGCGACCGCGCCCATCAGCATGCCGCCGGCCGAGCCGCCCTGCGCGACGATGCGCTCGTGCGACGTGATGTTCTCGGCGACGAGATGGCGCGCGACGGCGATGAAGTCGCGGAAGGTCTTCGCCTTGTTCTCGCGCCGGCCCTGCTCGTACCATTCAAACCCCTTGTCCTTGCCACCGCGGATATGGGCGATGGCGTAGACGAAGCCGCGGTCGACGAGGGACAGGCAGTTGGTGTTGAACGCGGCGGGAATGGTGATGCCGTAGGAGCCGTAGCCGTAGAGGAGGCAGGGCGCAGAACCATCGAGCGGCGTGTCCTTGTGGTGGAGGATCGAGACGGGAACGAGTTCGCCGTCCTCCGCCTTCGCCATCAGGCGGCGCGTGACGTAGTTCTCCGGATCGTGGCCGGAGGGCACTTCCTGCGTCTTCAACAAGGTGCGCTCGCGCGTTCGCATGTCGTAGTCGAAGAGTTGCGAGGGCGTCGTCATCGACGAATATGAGAAGCGAATGACGCGCGTGTCGTATTCGAGCGAGCCGACGAGGCCGAGCGAATACGCCTCCTCGTCGAAGGCGATCATGTGCTCTTCGCCCGAGGCGCGCTCGCGCACGACGATGCGCGGCAGGCCGTCCTTGCGCTCGAGCCGCACCAGGTAATCCTTGAAGCCCATGATGGCGAGGATGAGCCTGCCCAGCTCGTGCGGGACGAGTTCGGTCCAGTTTTCCGGGCGCGGATCGGCGACCGGCGCGGTCATGATGCGGAAATCCTTGGCGCCGCCCGAATTGGTCAGGATGAAGAAGACGTCGCCGCCTTCCTCCAGCTCATATTCGATGCCGGTCTGGCGGGGGGCGACGATGACCGGCTCGGCGGACGGATCGCCGGCAGGCAGCACACGATACTCGGTCGTCTCGTGATCGTTGATGCCGATGAAGATCCAGTCCTTGGTGCGCGTGCCGCCCACGCTCATGAAGAAGCCGGGATCGGTTTCCTCGTAGATGAGACGGTCGGCCGATTGGGGATCGCCGATGCGATGATGGAAGATTTTCGAGGGACGGTGATTGTCGTCGAGGGCCGTGTAGAAGATGCCCGCGTTCGTCGCGTCCCAGTCGCCTGAGCCGCCCGTGTTGGAAATCAGGTCTGGAAGATCGGTTCCGGACGCGATGTCGCGGATCTTGAGCGTATAGAACTCCGAGCCCTTGTCGTCATAGGACCAGACGAGGCGGGCGTGGTCGCTGGAATGATCGACGCCGCCGAGACGGAAATAGGCCTTGCCTTCGGCTTCCCTGTCGCCGTCCAGAACGATTTCCTCGTCACCGCCTTCGCGCGGCACGCGGAAGAAGCGCGGCTGTTCGCCGCCGAGCACGAAGGACGAGCCGTAGGCAAAGGGTCCGTCTGGCATCGGCACGGAGGAATCGTCCTCCTTGATGCGACCTTTCATCTCGGCAAAGAGCGTCTTGCGCAGCTCTGCCTCGCCAGCAGTAAGCGCCGCCTGGTAGGCATTTTCGGCTTCGAGGTGGGCCCGGATCTCCGGCGAGAGCGTCGCGGGGTCCTTGAAGACCTCCTGCCAGTTCTCCGCTCGCAGCCAATGATAGGGATCGGCAACGGTGACGCCGTGATGGCTGTGCGAATGATCGTGCCGGGGCGCGATGGGAGCGGCGGGAAGGGCCGCGGACTTGACGAAATTCATGAAACCTCAGGCGGTCTTGGAACGCAAAAGGCGGCGCGGGGACATGCCGACGCCGCCTGTTCGATAAGAAACGATCAGTCGTGATCGAAATTGAGCGCCACGCCATTCATGCAGTAGCGCAGTCCGGTGGGCGCCGGGCCGTCCTCGAAGACATGGCCAAGATGGGCGTCGCAATCTGCGCAGCGGATTTCGTTGCGCGTCATCATGAAGGACCGGTCGACATGCTGCGCGACGGCATCGGGCTCTACCGGCGCATAGAAGCTGGGCCAGCCGGAGCCGGAATCATACTTCGTCTCGGAGCGGAAGAGCGGACGGTCGCAGCACACGCAGCGGTAGAGCCCCGGTTCCTTGTTGTCGACGTAAGGTCCGGTGAAGGCCCGCTCGGTGCCGTGCTTGCGCGTCACCTGGAACTGTTCCGGCGTCAACTGCTCACGCCATTCGGCTTCGGTCTTCTCGACTTTGATTGCGGTCTTTTGCATGGGCATGATCCTTCTCGAACTGGCTCCAATGTAGGAGCGCGCCGCTCGAATGTCATCGGGCAGGCTCGACACGAAATCGTTGCGGACAGCGATCTCGCATCGTCACTCCAGTCTTGTGACGCAAGGATTCAGTCTGTAAGGGATCGGCACTCGATTTTCAGTTTAACGCGAACGATTGGGGCGGCGGAGCAGAATGGGGACAGACGGTCTTTCGTTGACGTTCATCGCACTCTTTCTTCCGTTCATTGCCGCCATGGTCGCGCCGTTCCTGACGCAGCGCATGGGCCACAAGGCCGCCTGGGTGCTGGCGCTCGTGCCGGCCTTCCTGTTCGTCCACTTCGCGACCTTCGTCGGCACCGTCGCCTCGGGCGGGATCGTGACCGGCGGCCATGACTGGATACCAAGTCTCGGTGTCGATTTCTCCTGGCTGCTCGACGGGCTGTCGGTGACGTTCGCACTTCTGATCAGCGGCATCGGCACCTTCATCGTTCTGTATTCGGGCGGCTACCTCAAAGGGCACGAGCATCAGGGTCGGTTCTTCTCGTTCATCTTGATGTTCATGGGCGCGATGCAGGGCCTTGTGATCTCGGATTCGTTCCTGATGCTCTTCGTCTTCTGGGAACTGACCTCGATCACCTCCTTCCTTTTGATCGGCTTCGACCATGCGCGCGAAGCCTCGCGGCGCGCGGCCATGCAAGCGCTGATCGTGACCGGCATGGGCGGGCTGGCGCTCCTGGCGGGGCTTCTCGTCATCTGGAGCGCAACGGGCGCGACGAGCCTTTCAGGTCTTCTGGAAACCGATGGCGTGCTGCGCGAAAGCGCGCTCTATGGCCTCGCCTTCCTTTTGATCCTTGGTGGCGCGTTCACCAAGTCTGCGCAGTTCCCGTTCCATTTCTGGCTCCCGAACGCGATGGAAGCGCCGACGCCCGTCTCGGCCTATCTCCATTCGGCGACGATGGTGAAGGCGGGCGTCTACCTCCTGATGCGGCTCAACCCGGTGATGGGAGAGACCGTGCTTTGGGAGACGGTGCTGCCGCTCTTCGGCGGCGCGACGCTGCTCGTCGGCGGCTTCCTGGCCGTGCGCCAGAGCGATCTGAAGCTGATGCTCGCCTATACGACGGTCGCCTCGCTCGGCCTCCTGGTCATGCTGACCGGGTTCGGCTCGGAGCACGCGATCGAGGCGGCGGTGCTCTACCTCATCGCCCATTCGCTCTTCAAGGGTGCGCTCTTCATGGTCGCCGGCATCATCGACCACGAGGCGGGCACGCGCGACGTGACAAGCCTCGGCGGGCTGAGAAAGGCGATGCCGATCACCTTCGGCGCGGCGCTGGTCGCAGCCATCTCGATGGGCGGCCTGCCGCCGCTCTTCGGCTTTCTCGCCAAGGAAGAGATCTACTATGCGCTCGGCTTTTCAAGCATCTGGTCGGCGCTGTTCACGATTGTCGCGATCCTCGGCAATGCGCTGATGTTCGCGATCGGCTTCGCGGTGGCGCTGAAGCCATTCCTGGGCGCCGAGGTCAAAACGCCGAGCCACGCGCATGAGGGCCCGCCGCTGCTTTGGCTCGGCCCGGTAGTGCTCGGGGGCGCAAGCCTTCTGGCCGCGTTCCTTTCGCCGTTGACGCACCGGCTGTTTTCGATGCCGATGGCGCGGGCCGTCGCGGGCGAGCCGTTGGAGATCGACATTTCGCTGATCCCGTCGATCGGCCTGCCGCTCCTCCTGTCGCTCGTGACCGTGGCACTCGGCTATGCGATCTACTGGACGCTGGGCGATGTGCGCCAGCGCGTCGGGGCGGCCCTGAGGGTGATCGGCTGGGGTCCGGACAAGGGGTTCGACCAGGCGGTTCGCGGCATCGTGCGCGGCGCGCACCGGATCACCGGCCTGATCCAGAACGGGCGGATGGAAACCTACATGACGATGACTTTCGCGGTCATCGCGGCGGCGTTCCTCGTCCCGCTCATCTGGGCGGGCGAGATGCCATCCTTCCCCGAACTGCCGGTTCTGACGCTCTACGAGATCGTCGTCATCGCGATCGCGATCATCGGTCTCGGCGCCGTGCTCTATGCGGACGACCGGCTGACGGCGATCGTCTCGCTCGGCATCCAGGGCTTTGCGGTGGCGCTGATCTTCCTGCTCTTCGGCGCGCCCGATCTCGGCTTCACGCAGTTCATGGTCGAGACGCTTTCGGTCGTGATCCTCGCCCTCGTCATCACGCGCCTGAAGCTCGCCAAGTCGGACCACCGGCCAACACGCGAAAAGCTGATCGACGTGACGGTGGCGTCTCTGTGCGGCATCGGGCTGATGCTGGCGCTCTTCAAGGTGACGGCGCTCACCTTCGACCCCGCGCTGAGCGTGTTCTTTACCGAATATTCCCGCTCGATTGCGCATGGCCGCAACATCGTCAACGTCATCCTCGTCGACTACCGCGGCGTCGACACGATGGGCGAGATCGCGGTCGTCATGGCGGCGGGTCTTGCCATCCTCGCGCTGGTGCGGGTGCGTCTCGGCCGCCGCATCATGCATGCCGAGATGCCGGCCAGCAGCAAGGAGACGGCGGCATGAGAACGCTGATCCTGCGCACGATCGCGCCCTATCTGTCGGCGCTGATGATGATCTTCTCCGTCTTCGTGCTCCTGCGCGGGCACAACGATCCGGGCGGCGGCTTCATCGGCGGCCTGCTCGCCGCCTCGGCCTTTGCCATTTACGGCATTGCCAGCGGCGTCGCCTCGGCGCGGCGCGCGATGCGATTCCATCCCATGGCGATCGCCGGATCCGGCCTTGCCATGTCGGTGCTCGCGGGGCTGGCTTCGATCCTCTTCGGCGTGCCGTTCATGACCGGGCTCTGGGCCCCGCCGATTCCCGGCATCGGCTTCGAGGTCTCGTCCGTGCTGTTCTTTGATCTCGGCGTCTATCTTGTGGTGCTCGGCGCGGTCACGTCGATCGCACTGGCACTGGAGGAAAGGGACGAGGAATGATCGAGACCGCACTTTCCGTTCTCGTCGGCATCTTCTTTGCCGTCGCCGTCTATCTGCTTTTGTCCAAGCACACGATCCGCATCATGCTGGGCGTCGTGGTGCTCGGCAACGCGGCGAACCTCTCGATCTTCACCGCTGGGCGGCTGACGCGCGAAGTGCCGCCGGTGATCCCGCCTGATCTTTACGTGCCGGAGATCGCGACAGCCAACCCGCTGCCGCAGGCCCTGGTGCTGACGGCAATCGTGATCTCTTTTTCGCTCTTCGCCTTCCTGCTGGTGCTGGCCTGGCGGGCCTATCAGGATCTCGACACGGACAATACCGAAGAGATGCGGCTCGCCGAGCCGAAGAACGACCCGCTGCCGCCGCTGAGCTACTGAGGACAGATGGAATCCGCTTCGAACCCCTACGGCGTCGACATCTCGCAGGCGATGATCCTGGAGCGCGTGGCGCTGGCCGACTGGCTGCTGGTCTTCCCCGTCGCCCTGCCGCTCCTGACGGCGGCCATCCTCGTCATGATGCGCAGACATCCCAATCTTCACGCGCCGATTTCGCTCGGCGTCATCGGGGTCGTGCTTTTCTCCAATGTCGTTCTTCTGGCGCGCGTCCTCGACGACGGTCCGTTCGCCATGACGATGGGCCGCTGGCTGCCGCCCTTCGGCATCACCTTCGTTGCCGACACGCTGGGCGTCCTGCTGGCCGCGACCGCCGCGCTCGTGGCGCTGGTCTGCGCGCTGTTCGGCTCGACCACGATCAACGCAACAGGCAAGCGCTACGGCTTCTACCCCTTCCTCATGCTGTTGATGACCGGCGTCGGCGGCTCGTTCCTGACCGGCGACATTTTCAATCTCTATGTCTGGTTCGAGGTCTTCCTGATCTCGTCCTTCGGGCTCCTGATCCTCGGCTCGGAACGTGCGCAACTCGACGGCGCGTTCAAATATGCGATCCTGAACCTCGTCGCGACGACGCTGTTCCTGATCGCGACGGGCTTGCTCTACGGCGTCTTCGGCACGCTGAACATGGCCGACATCGCCCTGAAATCCGAAGCGCTGCGCGGCGAGGGGCCGCTGATGATGCTGGCGACGCTCTATCTCGTCGCCTTCGGCATGAAAGCGGCAGCGTTTCCGCTGCATTTCTGGCTGCCCGCCTCTTACCACACGCCCCGGCTGGTGGTCGGCGCCCTGTTCGGCGCACTTTTGACCAAGGTCGGCGTCTACGCGCTGCTGCGCACGCTCTTCGTCCTCCTGCCGCAGGAGGGCGGGGCGCTGTCTGGCGTGATCGCGGTCGTAGCGGTGCTGACGATGGTCTTCGGTGCAATCGGCGCGCTCGCGCAGGCCGACATCCGCCGCATCATGGGCTATGTGGTCATATCCGGTATCGGCATCATGATGGCGGGTCTAGCGCTCGGCAACGAGGTCGGGCTTGCAGGGACGGTGCTCTATGCCGTCCATTCGATGCTGGTGATGGCCGCGCTCTATCTGCTCGTGGCGCTGATGCGGCAGGTCGGCGGCAGCTATTCACTTGCCGACCTTGGCGGTCTTTATCGCTTGCACCCGCTTCTCGCGGCGATCGCGCTTCTGCTCGTGCTGTCAGCGGCCGGTCTGCCGCCCGGCTCAGGGCTCTGGCCGAAGGTGATGCTGGTCAAGTCCGCGCTCGACGGGGGCGCCGGCTGGATTGCCTTCGCGATCCTGCTGAGCGGGCTTTTGACGACGCTCGCGCTCGGCCGCGTCTTTGCGCTCGCCTTCTGGCGTCCGCGCGCCGGCGGTTCAATGGCCGAAACCGTGGCGCTCGACCGAACGGGCATGTTCGCGCTGGGAATTCTCATGATCCCGATCCTTTGGATCGGCCTGTATCCTGAGCCGGTGCTCGCCATGGCCAATGCGGCGGCCGCCTCGCTGCTCGACCCCGTCGGCTATTCGCTGCTCGTCCTGCCTGCCGGAGGTGGTTCATGACCCTGCTCGTCGTCAATGTCCTGCTCGCGCTCGCCTGGGGCGGGGTAACAGGCTCGTTCACGCTGCTGAACCTCCTCTTCGGCTTCATGCTCGGCGCCGCCGCCCTTTATCTGATCCGCAAGGAGATCGGGTCGCTCGGCTATCTTTCGCGCATGCGGCGGATCGTTTCGCTGACGATCCTGTTCCTGGTCGAATTGGTGAAATCGTCCTGGACGGTCGCCAAGACCGTGTTGGCGCCGACGATCGACATCAAGCCGGGCATGTTCGTCTATCCGCTGAAGGTCGATAAGGACGCGGAGATCACCATGCTCGCTAACCTCATTACTCTGACGCCCGGAACGCTGACCGTCGACGTGTCGCAGGACCGGCGCTTCCTCTACATACACGCGCTGGACTGTTCCGATCCCGACCAGTTGCGTCATGACATCGCGACCGGCTTCGAGCGCAAGATCATGGAGGCTTTCCGGTGAGCTTTTCGGAAGAATTCCTGTCGGTTGCCGAATATATTGGTCTGATCCTGCTCAGTTTGTCTTTTCTCCTGACAACCTGGCGCGTGATCGTCGGGCCGACCTTGCCGGACCGGATCGTCGCGCTCGACATGCTGGTGGTGGTTGCGATCGGCTTCATCGCGCTGATTGGCATTCGAACGAGTTTCACGCTCTATGTGGACGTCGCCATTTCCCTCGGGCTCGTGGGCTTCCTGGCAACGGTGGCATTTGCGCGCTTCGTGATGGCGAAGGGCGCTCTCTGGGTGAAGCAGGAGAGCGAGCACGGCGTGCGGGAGGCGATCGATGATTGATGCGCTGATCAATATCGCGGTGGGCCTGATGATTGTCATCGGGGCGGCCTTTTCGCTGGCCGCCGCGATCGGCGTCAACCGGCTTCCTGACGTGTACAGCCGTATGCACGCGGCCTCCAAGGCCGGCACGCTCGGCTCCGGCGTCATTCTCCTGGCGCTTGCGCTTCACGCGGATGACGCTGCGACGGTCATGCGTGCAATCGCCGGCTTCGTGTTCCTGCTGCTGACCGCGCCCGTTGCAGCGCATCTTCTTGCAAAAGCGTCTTATGAGGCCGGATATAAACTTTGGGACAAGTCCGTAAAGGACGAGCTGATCACGAGAATTCGCGAAGAGAAAGAATCCCGGCAGCATCGTTCTGAACAGTGATCGTTTCTGACGAAACAACGAGCCTGCAACTTCTGATTACAACTATGCGTGATTTCGCCACTTCCTTGTCAGTGGTTTGGGCACAAATCATCTCTCAATCCAATTTGCCGCGCAAATAATTCGCCAGATTAATTGACTTACTGTAATATCCGTACCATTTGTTGCTCAAGCACTGTGGATTCGTCGTAGGCGTTGAAACAGAACCGGCGACGCGTAAAAAGACCGGTGCACGAGCGAATTTACAATTATGGGGCCGTACATGGAAATCTCCGAAGAACTCCAACGCAACAGCGACATGCTCATCGAGCTTACAGCGGATGTCGTCGCTGCCTATGTCAGCAACAATCCTGTTCCCGTTGGTGAATTGCCGAACCTGATCGCGGACGTGCACATGGCACTTGGACGCGTCGGTGCGGCGCCCGAGGCTGTACCTGCCGACAAGCAGAAACCTGCAGTCAACCCGAAGAAATCCGTGCATGACGACTATATCGTCTGCCTGGAGGACGGGAAGAAATTCAAGTCGCTGAAGCGTCACCTCATGACCCATTACGGCCTGACGCCCGAGCAGTATCGCGAGAAGTGGGGCCTGGACGCCAGCTATCCGATGGTCGCGCCGAACTACGCCGCCGCACGCTCGCAGCTTGCCAAGAAGATGGGCCTGGGCCGCAAGCGCAAGGCGCGCTAGGCGCCTCAAGCAAATCCGACGATCCTTTGCCGGCGCCTTCGTGGCGCCGGTTTCGTTTTGGGGGCCTTGCGACCATCGATCTCGTCGAGCGCCTGCTTCAGTGCAATGTGGCGATTGAGATCGTAACTCCAGTGCCGGTTGCTCCCGCGGATGCGCTCGCGCTCGATCAACCGCCGGAGACGCCTGACGAGAAAGGCGCGCGCCGATGCGTCTTTCATCTCCAGCATCTCGATTTCGATCCCGCAATTGCACAGGAGCGCAACGCGCTGTGCCGCCTTGCGCTGGAGCATGTCCCGCTCGGCGACAAAGGCCAAGGCTTCGCTTTTCAAATCCAATTCGATCACTCCTCGTCTTGAGAAGCCGATCCTGTGCGCGGGTTTGACGGGCGGGGATAAGTTTTCTGCGTGCAATGAGCCACGACCGCCAAATCGGAAGCCGATTCAATCATTTGGTGGAAATCGAAACTTTCGATGTTCGATATTTGTTCTCACCCCGTTCGATCTGGGATAGAAAGCATTTATTCCTATATCGGAGGGTGAACGTGGCGGAGCCGAAGCGAAAGTCTGATCCGGAAATTCCAGCGGCGAGTGGGCCTCCTTCGGCCTATCCGGCGCCCAAGAAGACCGACGAGCGCATGATGAGCGAATGCGAGGCGGTGATCGACATCATCTCCGCCTTCTTCAATGTCTCGGGAAAGGAAATCCGCAATCCGACCCGTTCGCCGGCCCCGGTGGCGCGGGTGCGCCAGATCGGCATGTATGCGGCGCATACCGTCCTGCAGATCCCGATGAAGGATGTCGGCTGCGGCTTCGCGCGCGACCGCACGACGGTGCAGCACGCTGTCAATCTCGTCGAGGACTGGCGCGAAGACCGCGAGTTCGATGGCATCGTCGACCAGGTGGAGCGACTGGTGCGGGTGCTGGTGCGGCGCGAACCGATATGAGGACGGCCAGTATGGAAGAAAGGCACATGATGCGGCTGGTCAGTTTTCTCGTCAAAGGCAGCGCCCGGTGCGACCCGGTGGGGCGCGGCGACAAGATGATGGTCGACGGCGGGGATCGAGGCGTGATCCAGGTGCCGGTCGAGGCGCTAGGCGCGGCGTCTGCGAGAGGCATGGTCGCGCGCAATGGAGACCGCGTGTCGGTGACGCCGGAGGGCATGGCCTGGCTGGCGCGCGCGGCGTCTTCGGCCGGCGACCGGTTCCAGGCCCAGCATCAGGATCGTGCCGTGAGGGCGATCGAAATCGCCGGCGGGCGCGAATTTGCGACGGTCAACCTGCGCGAGAGCCCGCTGGCAGGACTTGCACAGCTTAAGGACCGGGACGGACGGCCTTTCCTTTCGGCCGGGGAGGTCGAGGCGGGGGAGAGGCTGCGGGCCGACTACGGGTTCGGCCAGATCGCGCCGCGTCTCGGCGCCAACTGGGAGGCATCGGTCTCGGGCGGCAGGCGCGGTGGCGGCAATGCCAAGGCGGATTTGACAGACGACGCTCTTGCTGCGCGCCAACGTGTCGACCGCGCCATCGACGCCGTGGGACCGGAACTCGCCGGCATCCTGATCGACGTCTGCTGCTTTCTGAAGGGTCTCGAGCAGGCGGAGATGGAGCGCGGATGGCCGCGCCGCTCGGCCAAGCTGATGCTGAAGACCGCGCTGGGCGCGCTCGCCCGTCACTACCATCCACAGCGGCGTGAGGGGCGGCGGAGCGTTCTTCACTGGGGAACGGCCGACTATCGGCCGCGCATATGAGAAAATCAGCTGGCCGGCGTCGCTTCGCTGACACTCGCCGCTTCCATGCGGATGCGCTTGATCATCGAGCGCAGGCCGTTGGCGCGCTGCGGCGTGAGATGTTCGTCGAGACCGAGCCGCTTGAGCACAGCGTCTGCGTCCACGGAGAGCATTTCGGAGGCGCGACGGCCTGAATAGAGCGCGAGGACGATGGCAACGAGGCCCTTGACGATGTGCGAGTCCGAATCGCCTTCGAAGGAGATCTTCGGATCGCTCCCATCCGATACGGTGGAGTTGAGCCAGACCTGGCTGACGCAGCCCTGCACCTTGTGCGCGGCGTCGCGCGCCTCTTCCGGATAGGCCGGCAGTCCCGCGCCGAGCTCGATGATGTAGCGGTAGCGGTCCTCCCACTCGTCGAGGAACGCGAAGTCTTCGTAAATCTGGTCGATACTGGTGCTCATGCCGTCGATATAGGGGTCGACAGGCCGGCCGTCACCTCAAAAGGTGGCCGCGGGCGTCGCCGGCACGCTGCCGGTCGTCATGCCGGCATCGAAAGCGGGCTCCATCTCGCTCGGTTGGGCAAGCATGCTTTCCGGTTCGGCCTCGCCGAATTGGCCATCCAGCGCCTCATAGGCAAGGCGCGCGCCCTCGCGGGCCCGAACACCCATCGAACCGACCAGCGCCCCGCCGACCTCGCAAACCTCGGGCTTGCGCTCGCAGATCCCGGTGACGTCGCTGATCGCCTCGCGGGCGGCGAAGAAGGCGTCCATCGCGCCCACTTGCGGCTCGCCGGTCTCGCTCGAAGGTGCGAGCGGGATGAAGAGGAGGGCAATCGACAGCCAGAAGGCACTCTTGAACAGAAATCCGATCATCATCTTTCCCCGTCGCCGACATCCCCGTGCCGGCTTCGACCAGATCAAAGCATGAGGACGAAAAAGGCTGCTTGAAGACGCAAGGGCAATTTTCGGCAAGTTTGATTCAAGTTTTATCGATCGACTGTGGGCAATGGCCGACGGCGTGGCGCGTGGTCGAGAAAAGCCAAGTCGTTCAATGGGTTGGACCAGGAAGGGGCAAACTCAAACATTGCTGTAATCCCGACTTACGAACGCTTTACCAAACTGGCAATCGGTTTGCGGATGTTGCGCCGCGAGCGTCTTTGCGCCGACCAATAGCGGCGCTTTATCCTTTCCTTAAACGCTGGATGCGAGGGTGATCGCAATGATGTTGACCCGCGAAAAGCGGGCTGTGTGCGAGTGCGTTGAGTGAAATCTAGCCGAACCCGATCCTGCGAATGGATGGGCCAAGTCCTTGGCTCTTGCGAGCGGCTGGTTCACGCGCGGCTGACTGGCCGCGCCGCACGCGAGCGGCAGGCACGGTTGATCGCATTGCTGCTGGGCGCTCCCTTCTTCCTGACCGCGCTCGCCGCGCCGCTGGCGCTGGGCGCGTGGGGCGCGAATGCCGCGATGAGCGTGGCGGCGGTGCTTTTTGCCTCGTCCTGGATGCTGGCGGTGACCGCCGCGTCGGGCCGGTATTTCGGATTTGTCGCGGGCGCAGGACTGACTCTGGCGCTTTTCGTCGGCGCGCTTGGCCTGTGGACGGGGGCGCCTGCGCCTGTCGTTCTCCTTATGGCGCTCGCCATGATTGGCGAAGCGGGCTGGGTTTCAGGCGCGCGCTCTTCGGCAGCGAAGGCGGCGATGCTCGGCATTCCATTGGCCATGGCCGCTTTCTTCGCGGACGCGACGGTGGGCGCGACGGCCACCATCACGGGCGCGGCCGCCGCGCTCTTCTACCTGGTGCTGGCCCTGCCGCGGCTTGTCGGCATGATGGCCGACGATGCGACAGACGAGCCAGCCGAACCGAGGCTCGAAGACCGGATCGACGCAGTGCTCTTGACGCTGACGCGCGAAGGGGAGGCGGTTTCGGTCTCCGACCAGGCGCGGCGCATCCTGCACCTTGAGCCGGACCTTTTGACCGGGGCGGGCTTTTTCGAGCGCGTGCGCGTAAGCGACCGTGTGAAGCTCCTGCACGCGCTTTCCTCGGACGCGGCCGAGCCGCAGCATCTTCACCTGACAGTGCGCGTGCCCGGCAAGCTGGCCGGCGACGTCGCGCATCTGGACGTTGGACTCGAACTCGTGCGCGGGACGGACGGATGGACCGCGATCCTGCGTGACGCGACGGAGATCGGCGACCTGCGCGCCGCGCTCGACGATGCGGCGGACCAGGCGGCGGCGCTCGAAATCGCCAAGAGCCGCTTCCTTGCTGCCGTCAGCCACGAATTGCGCACGCCGCTGAACGCGATTATCGGCTTTTCCGACCTGCTTTTGCACGAGGCGGTCTCGGGACCTTTGCCGGTCAAGCAGGCCGAGCATGTCGGACTGATCCGCGAGGCGGGCAACCATCTTCTGGCGGTGGTCAATTCAATCCTCGACATCTCGAAGATCGAGGCAGGCGCCTATTCGATCCATCCCGAACCGTTCGAACTGAAAAGCGCGCTTGAACTGACGGTTTCGCTGCTGGAAGGCCAGGCCTGCGACAAGGGCGTGGCGCTGGCGATCGCCAATCGCGACGCGGTCGGCGAGCTCGATGCGGACCAGCGCGCCGTCCACCAGATACTGCTCAACCTCGTCTCCAACGCGATCAAGTTCACGCCTCAGGGCGGACGCGTGACGCTGTCGACAATGCAGCAAGGCGATCGGATCGCGATCGTGGTCGCCGATACGGGTATTGGTATCGCGGCCGACGATCTGGCCGGTCTCGGCCGCCCGTTCGCGCAGGTTCAGAACGACTATACGCGCAAGTTCGAGGGAACTGGACTCGGCCTTTCGCTGGTCAAGGGTCTGGTGGCGCTCCACGATGGCGACCTCGCCATCGAAAGCGCACCGGGCGCCGGCACGACCGTCACCGTCAGCTTTCCCACACAGCACGCGGCGAACCCCGTGACGAAACTTACGACCCCCAACACAAATGGACAAAGGCCGCATGGCACGTTCCGCAAAATCGCGTAAGCGCAAGCAAAGCCCGGGGCTCCTGGTCGCCGGCTTGTCGGCGACGGGGCGCGCGATTGCCGAACGTCCGGTAGGCGTCGGCGGGGTGACGGCGTTCGCCATCACCTTCGCTTTCGTGGCCGCGAACGCGATCTGGTATCAGCCGCACCAGCACAAGAGCGCGTTCTTCCAGACGCGGCACCTGCCACCCCGCGAGCCGGCCGAGCCCGTCGACGTGACGCGGTTGGAACTCGCGCCCGAACTCGATCTGCCAGAAGAGGTGGCGCAGCCGACGCCAATGGCGCGGCCGCAGGAAATGCCGCAACCCGCGGCAGGCACGACACCGGCGACGCCGATGGGCTCCACGCCCGACGCACGACAGGCGGTGGTGGCCGAGGTGCAGCGGGTGCTGGCGGAACTGGACCTCTATACGGGCGCGATCGACGGGCTGACGGGCCCGCAGACCGACCAGGCGGTGCAGATATATCGCCAGAAGCTCGGCCTGGCGGCCGATGGCGGTATCGACGGCGAATTGCTGCGCCACCTCGGGGCCAGAACCGAGGTCGACGGCGAGGCTCAGGCCATCGAACAGGCGGCTCGCGCAGCGGCCGACCAGATGCAGACGGCATCCGCGCCCTCCGGCAGCGACCAGCGCGTGCTGCGCATCCAGGCCGGCTTGCGCGCCTTCGGCAATCAGGGCATCGACCTCGACGGCCGCGTGGGGCCCCGCACGGTGGCGGCGATCAAGGAATTCCAGAGCCTCTTCGGCCTCGCCGAGACGGGTGAGCCCGACGATGCGACTTATGCCAAGATGAAGGAAATCGGGCTCACGGACTGACGGAACCACGATGCGCGTTACTTCCGACCTTTGGGTTTCGGCCATGCTGCGCAGGGTGTTTGCGTCCGGCGGCTATGGCGCAGTCGTCAGGCGCGGTGCAAGCGAGGCAGGCGCTATCTTCGTCATCGTGCGCTCTCGCTTCGGCGAGGCGACGCTCTACGCGCCGCGCGCGCAGTCCGACTATGGGCAGGCGCGACCGGACGACAGGATGTTCTCGCCGGTTCTGGAGGCCGTCGACGACGCGGCAGTGGAGGCGCGGCTCGAGAAGGAACGGCGCTTCGACTCCGATTTGTGGGTCGTCGAGATCGAGGCGGACCAGAAGCTGGTGAGCGAACTTCTCTGACGCCCCACGACCATCGGCGTCACGAAAGCCTGCCTATGGCAGTGCTGACCCGAGCCGGGCCGCAGTAGCCGGATCTGCGGCCTCAGCTAGATAATCCTCGACAAAGGTGCGGATGGTCGCTGCGGTTCCGAACCGGTGCGGCTGGGCGGCGCATGCGATGAGATATGCTTCTTCGGCCGTCAGGCCGAGCCGCTTCAGGACGGCTTTGAACGCAGCCATCGTAGGGTCGGCGAGGAGCCCGGCGGCGGCGTGTTCGTCGATTGCACACAGGCTGGAGATCGTGGCGCGCAGGATGGCGGGATTGCCGGACAGGGCGGCCGCACGCAACTTCAGATAGGGCGTCGGTGCTTCCGGCCAGCGCGCAGAACGCGCCGCTGCGGCCGGCATCATCATGGCACGCAGCTTTTCGAGCGTGGCAGG
Source organism: Aliihoeflea sp. 40Bstr573 (assembly GCF_024105655.1). Taxonomy (GTDB): domain Bacteria; phylum Pseudomonadota; class Alphaproteobacteria; order Rhizobiales; family Rhizobiaceae; genus Aliihoeflea. The sequence continues at coordinate 4,893 of NZ_JAAAMH010000002.1, read as the reverse complement.
GAGCATCGAACTCGGGGTTGCCGCGGCCTCGGGCGCGGAACGCGCCTTCAATGATGCGACGAGGTTTGCGATGCGCGGATCAAGGTCTGGCCGGCGTTCGATGGCTAGCGCATGGCCGAGCCCGTGCCGGCCGATGAGGGCAAGAAGATCGATGTCGCGCAGCGCGGTCGAGCGTACCAGGAGCGGCGCGCAGATGTCGACGGGTTCGTCGCAAAGGCGGCGCACCAGCGAGGGCGGCGGATTAAGGCATTCGGAGAGCGCCGCGGCGACGAACCGAAGGGTTTCGCGCGAGGCGTGGGAGAGGAGCGGCGTCGCCAGATCCTCGATCTGGGCGACTTCCTGACGCGAGGGGCGCAGGATGGAACAGAAGGCCGAGACGGCCGCGCGCAACAGGCGGTCGGACTTGGTGCTTTCGCTGCTGGCGGCAAACTGCCGAAACTCGACGCTGGACACTGGTTACGCCTGATCTTGCGGGCATTCGAACACGCGGATGGAACGCGGTACACGGAACGTGCCACCCACCGTTCAACTTAGCGCAAATGCGTTATGCACTTATTAACCGTGGCCGCGGCATATCGGATTCGGAGGCGTTGCGTAGTGCTCCACAACCGTGACTGCGAGCAACGACCATGGCGACTATTGTCAAGCTTCGGGCGAAGTCTCGAGCACCTTCCAGGCCCGCACCAGCAGGTGGCGGGAAGATCATCATATTTCCGGGTGTACGATACGAGAGGCTGCCCGATCCGCCGGCGCAAAAGCCGCGGTCGCGGCCGCGCCGCAGCAAGGCCTGACTATCTGAGACTGCAGTCCAGGCCCGCGAGATAGCGCGAGACGGTCGGCTCGAAAGTCGGATCCGGTACGAAGGCGCGCACGACGACGATTCCTTCCTGGACCTCGGTTTCCACGAAGACGGCGGTGCCGAGATCTTCCGCCTGGCTGTTGCGCAGTTCGGTTAGCTGAGCGGATGTGGCGACGAGGAAATCGAGCCTGCCCTCGTTCGACGTGCGGTCGTTGATCGAAAAGATATTCTGTCCCGACTGATCGTAAATCGACATCGACCAGTAGGGCACTTCGCCGTCTGCCTGGAGGTGGACGATGCCTTCCGAAAGATCGATGCGGCAGGCCGCCGCTTCGAACAGGGGATCGGGCAGATGAAGCATGTTGCCGCCGGATGCGGGATCGATGCGGACGACCTCGTAGAACGCAGCGCGCCGTTCGAGCCGCGCCCAGACGTCCGCCGCGGTCACATACGGAATGAGCAGGAGCACCAGCGCGTGGACGATGCCGGCGCCGACAAGGCCGACCAGAATGGCGCGCAGCAGGCTACCCATTGCAGCGCTCCCGAACGATGCGGGGCAGGGTGATCCCGGCAAGGTCGGCAGAGCTGACGGTCGGCGTATCGTAGACGGCCAGAACAAGACGGTAGGGGCCGGTGGCGTCGATCTGTAGCCAGTTGCCCGGCGCGGGATGGCGCGACAGCGCGATCGAGAACGAGCCGGAAGAGGCGCGCAAAAGCGCAAGAGACTGCACGGCACGGGGCGGGTTGGCCGCGCCGGGCTGAACGGCATGCAGGGTCCAGAACCGCGAGGCCGGCACGCTGCCGGTGACCACATAGTCGCACGCGCCGCGCAGCGGCTGGCCCGTCGCATCGCGCGAAGCGATGAACTGCGCGCCTTCGGCGATGCCCAGCGACAGCTCACCCTCGCGCGCGAAGCGGGCCTTGGCATAGGGGTCGGCCTGTGGCGTTCCCTCGGTCGGGTTGACGCTCCACTCGCCGATCGTCATCGCTCCGAAATCGGGGACTTCCTCTATCATCAGCCAGACGCTGCCCGCGCCGCCGCCAAGGGCGATGACGAGCGTGAGCGCGGTGAGGAGGATGGATTTCAGCATGGCAGGCGGCGGTCGCAAGGTCCGGTGAATCGGGCGGCAGTGGAAATTGCCTGCCGGCACTTACACCAGACGGCGTGAGAAATCATGCGGCTGTCAAAGTGCCGAGAGGGTTTCGGGCTGATCGGGCAGGCGCACGACGGGCGCCTGGCGGAAGGCGTCGGCCATGTCGGTCAAAAGCTTGGTCGTGCGGCTCGAAAGGAGAGCGGGACGCTCTTCCTCGGCCGCCGCGTCCGGCGCCTGCGTGTCGGCGGCCTTAGCCTCGGCGACGAGTTTTTTCTCGATGAACGGATTCTCGATGCCGGGAATCGGCTTCAGCTCGATGTTCTGGTGCGCATAGGTCATCAGGCGCTGCCAGGTCATGGCCGGCAGCGAGCCGCCGGTCATGTTGTGGGTGGGCGAGAAATCGTCGTTCCCCATCCACACGGCGGCGGTGTAGTTGCCGGTGAAGCCGACATACCAGGCGTCGCGATAGGCCTGCGTCGTGCCGGTCTTGCCGGCCGAGCGGATGCCTTCGAGCGCGGCGCGCCGGGCGGTGCCCCATTCGGGGATCTGGACGAGGATGGAGTTGAGCGATGCGACCGCCTGCGGCGACAGGGCCGGGACGGGGGGCGGCGCGTCGCGCGTGAAATCGTAGACCACGTCGCCGGCATGGGTGAGCATTTGCGAGATGCCGTGGCGGGTGCCGGCAACGCCTCCGGCGGCGAGCGTGTTGTAGGCGGTGGCCTGGTCCATGACCGTGAGGCTGGACGTGCCGAGAACCATCGTCTTGTGGGTGCTGACTTCCGATTCGACGCCCATCGCATAGGCGATGTCGCGGATCGGCGTGGTCGTCAGGTGGTCGTGCGCGAGGCGGACCGGGACCGTGTTGATCGAGCGCACCAGCGCCTCGGTCAGCGTCATGCGGCCGGAGAACTTGCGCGCATAGTTCTGCGGCGACCAGCCGCCCCAGTTGATCGGCGCATCGGAGATGACCGAATCCGGCGTGAAGCCCGCTTCCATCGCGGCCGCGTAGACATAGGTCTTGAAGGATGAGCCAGTCTGGCGCAGGGCGCGCGTCGCGCGGTTGAACTGGCTGCGGCCGTAGTCGCGCCCGCCGACCATGGCGCGCACCGCGCCGTTGCTCTCGATCAGCACGATCGCGCCTTCGGTGACCTTGTATTCAGCACCGTGCTGGCGAAGGTGGAATTCCAGCGATTCCTCGGCCGCGCGCTGCATGTCGAGATCGATCGTGGTGCGCGCGACGAGCGCGAGAGGGCCGTTCTTCGGCGCGTGTTTCTTGACCTCCTCGAAGGCCCAGTCGAGGAAGTAGTCGGGGCTGTCCTTGCTGGTCCTGTCTATGGCCGTCGCCGGGCGCAACCGCGCGGACAGGACCTCGCCCTCGGACATCATGTGGCTGTCGACGAGGTTGTTCAGGACGACGTTGGCGCGGCCGCGCGCGGCGGGCAGGTTGATGTGCGGGGCGTAGTTGCCCGGCGCCTTGAAGAGGCCGGCGAGCATCGCGGCCTCGGCCAGCGTTACCTCCTTGATGCCCTTGTCGAAGTAGAAGTCCGCCGCCGCCGTGATGCCAAACGTGCCGCCGCCCATATAGGCGCGGTCGAGATAGAGCTGCAGGATTTCCTTCTTGGTCAGATTGGCTTCGAGCCAGAGCGCCAGGAAGGCTTCCTTGATCTTGCGCTCCATGGAGCGCTCGTTGGTGAGAAACAGGTTCTTGGCGAGCTGCTGGGTGAGCGTCGAGCCGCCCTGGACGACCGAATTGGCGCGCACGTTCTGCGACATGGCGCGGGCAAGGCCGATGACGTCGATGCCGAAATGCTCGAAGAAGCGCCGGTCCTCGGTGGCGAGCACGGCCTTGATGACGTGATCGGGCATTTCGTCGACGGGGACGGAATCGCGCTGGATGATGCCGCGCTGGCCGATTTCATTGCCGTAGCGATCAAGGAAGGTGACGGCGAATTCGCCCTGGCTGCGCCAGTCGCGCGCGGTTTCCTCGAAGGCGGGCATGGCGAGCGCCAGCATCACGATGGAGCCGGCGGTGCCCAGCGTGAAGGCTTCGCTCGACATCTCGACGAGACCGCGGCGCCAGCCGGTGACCTTGAAACGGCGGAAGAAGATGGTGACGTTTTCCCACCGCTCGCGCGCGCGAAAGCCGGCTTCGTAGAGCGAGGAATCGATCCACGCATCGAGCGCGAGGAGACGACCAGGCCGCGGCGCCTGCCTCTTGCGAGCCGAAAACGGATTCTTCATTAGCCCACTGCGCCCAATGCCCGATCGCCCCCGCTCGACCTGCAACCAGGAAGCGAAGGCGGTACAACCCTTCAGGCGACGAGTGTCCTCCAAATGCGGGTCGGCCACAAGGGACAGGTCCGACTTTGGCGCGCTATCGTGAATGGAAAAAACGCGACGTCGCTATCGGGCAACAGTGGCCGCTGGGGCATGGGGATCGGGAAAATAGGAAAACAATCCAATTAATTGCCGTGCCCGACGCGATATGCCACCGCCGCATTGCCCTAAAGGTATCCGATGCCGAACGCGCGGAAGACTTGCTTCGCATGGCCGGCGACAAGCGTTTGACCTATCGGATGGTTCGGAAGCCCGTTACGCCTAAGCAGAAAGCGCGAAAGCTTCTGTCAAGACTAAAACACAAGGTGTGAATTACGGGCATGAGCCACGCGTTACCTTGCGTTACACCTCATGGTTGCCGTCCAATCGAAAACGGCGGTGCCTGATTCTCTTCCCAGAGCGCCACCGCCGCTATCGCAACCGAAACCACGGGGCGGCACGGCTTGAAGTGCGATCACCAGACTAGGCTTTGGGTGATTCAGTCAAGCACCCTGGGGCTTCACTTACAGGAAGCAGGACATGGCACTTTTTGCAATTGGACACTTCGAACTACCGGCATTTAGTAGACCGTAGGGCCGCGATTTGAGTTCTGCACGGCCTGACATGTGGCTGCGGCTTCGGCATCGGTCATCTGGGTTGGTGCGGGGCACCGATTTTCGGCGT
>NZ_JAAAMH010000019.1 GCF_024105655.1 Aliihoeflea sp. 40Bstr573 | reverse complement strand
AAATGCTCGGCGGAGCGTTTGCCGCCAGTCGTCTTCGTATTCATGTTCGTTCCTTCGTCTTCGACGAGAACCGAACACTCCTTAAATCACACCCTCAACTCTGTGCCATAGGCGCTGATCCCGAACACGCAACCCGTTCACGCTTGCCCGGCTGCTTTGCAAGCAGTTTCGTGACCACACCTACAGGACTAGCCACGACATAATCGTGAGCGGCACACCACTTCATTACACTGTCGCAGCGTTGCCGCACACGCGACGCCGTCTCTGGCTTGGACAGCCAGATTGGCTTGAGTACTTCTGCAAAATCCACGGCCCGCCCCGATCCGACCCCATTCGAAGGGTTCGGCACGATGGAAGAAAATCGGGTATCGCACGGGGTATCGTCGCGGGTATCACAAAATGACGCGCAGTCCGCCGCGTCGCAGAAGGCCGTCAAGCGCCGCGGCGCGGGGCCCTATCTCGTCCAGTCTGGAAGGAGCTACCCTTTTTCAGATTAAGCTGCCCAAGGAGATCGGCGGCGGGCGCGGATCGCGACCCGTCCGGATCAGTCTGGGACCGATACCCAAACAGCGCGCCCGTATGTACGCCGATCGGCTGGCGTCGATCGCGCGAGTCGAGTTCGACAAATTGGCAACGGTGCAAAATATGAGTGGTGTCGATTCCGAAGCGCCCTTCGATTTAGACCGCAAGACGCACGACGCGTATCTCGCTCGGATTGGCGCCCCCCACTTCGAACCTGATCTCCTGTTTCCAGGCGACAATCCGGTAGCGCAGATTGCCGGAGCTTTGCGCATGGCTTTGCGCACGCTTGAGGCCGGTGCCGTCGAAAACTCACCACTCGGCCACTGCAACGGAGAGCTTCTTCTCGTCGCTGAAAACCGAGCGGACAGCCCGCAAGGTCTACAGGACGAGGGATGACGCCAGGGCCGATGTGTTCGACTACAGCGAGCGCTTCTACAATCCCCGGCGACGGCACTCGACACTGGGCTATATGAGCCCCGTCGAGTTCGAGGACAAAGCTATGCTAGCTTAACCTGGAGTCCGAAAAACCGGCAGCAGACCAGAAGTCCTTAAGTCTGCAGGAGGCGGCCTCGATGCGCCAACGGCCCTTGTAGCGGACCTAATCGTAGTCGATAGGAATCTTCCGGTTCGCGCTCAGGAATGACGGCCTCGGCACCTTTAGCATTTAGACGCCTGCGCAGCGCGTTGGCATCGTAGCCCTTATCTGCGACCAGGCAGCGCACCCTCCCGCCTTGGCTAGTCGGCGACGAATTCCGTGACAAAGACGCTGGGGGCCCTGCTTTTCCAAGCGATCGTCTGGAACACAACGAAACGTGGATTGTCAACTGGCCGAGCATGAAGATCTCGTGGTGCTGAAAGTGCCAGTCCTTCGGGATAGATGCCGACACCGAGGCCGCCGCGGATCAGGCCGAACTGCGCCTGTATGTTGGCGGTCTCGAAGGCCCGCTCCACCGCTAGGCCCTCTCCGCCGAACAACTCGTCGAGATAGAGGTTGTAGTCTCCCCATTCCGCTTGATCTCCGGTTACCAGCCGTGCTTCGGCAATATCAGACAACGCGGGAGCGTCCATCCTCATCAGGGGATTGTCGGGGCGCGCCACAAGGAACAGCCTTTCCGGTTTCAGCGCCCGCGTGCGGAAATCGGGATGCTCGAATCGGCCCAGCATGTAGCCGAGATCGATCTCGCCATTCGCCAGTGCCTGTTTCTGGGCCGCGCTGCGCATATAGGCCAGCGTGACGTGAACGTCTGGCCGCGCCGCTCGGAATCGCGCCACATGCGCGGGAACGGTTTCCGCCCCGGCGAAGGTCATGTAACCGACACTGATCGATCCAGACTTGCCCTGTGCGATGCGCCGCGCGCGGCGAACGGATTCGTCGTACTCGCCGACCAGATGGATGTTGTCCCTGTAAAATGCGCTGCCGGCTGCCGTCAGCCGGACATATCTCGTTGTGCGATCGAGCAGCCGCACCGAGAGCGCATGCTCCAGTTTCTGGATGCGCCGCGTGACCGCCGACTGGTCGATGTTCAGGCGCGATGCGCAGTTGCGGAAATTAAGTTCCTCCGCCAGCACGAGGAAGGTGTGGACGACATCAAGTCCAGCGGCGTTGGGCATGGATGCGCTCGCAAATTCAATTGATGCCTGAATCACATCAATCCATGTCGAGATGTCAATTCTCCATGCCTCGCGTCTTTGCGAATATTTCCGGAAGACGGCCCGGCGGCTGCGCATAAATCCTGTCAAAAAACATGGAGAACTGACGATGACCGACCTGAACTCCAAGGAAGTCGACCGCAAACTGAGCGAGGCGTTCGACATCGCCGCCAGCCTTTATCGCGAGCGGGGCTTTCAGCGCCGCCTCGGATTCGGGAAGCGCCCCGCTCTGATCAGCGTGGACCTTGCCAATGCCTGGACGCGCCCCGGAAATCCGTTCACCTGCGACCAAGAGAAGATGGACAACGAGATCATCCCGGCCATGCAGCGCCTTCTCGAGGCCTGCCGCGCCCATGGACATCCGGTGATCCATGTGACGACCGCCTTCGAGATTGTTGACGAGAACGCAACATTCACCGACATGGGCATCTGGAACGCCAAGATTCCGGCCAGCGTTCTCGACCTTTCGAAGCCCGAACTATGGGCGATCGACAGCCGCATCGCTCCCAGGCAGGGCGAATACACGTTGATGAAGAAGCGGGCGTCGGCTTTCCACGGCACCGAACTCGCCGGCATCCTGCGCGCCAACGACATCGATACGATCCTAGTAACCGGCGTCACCGCGTGCTGTTGTGTGCGCCAGACGATCTGCGATGGCTTGGCGGATGGTTTCCGGCCGATCGCCGTAAGGGAAGCGATTGGCGACCGCATACCCGGAGCCGTCGCCTGGAACCTGTTCGACATCGACGCGAAGTTCGGCGACGTCTGTTCTACCGACGAATGCGTCACCTATCTGGAAACGGTCGGCAGGAACGCCTGATCGACGGCTCCCGCCGACAGCGGAACGTCGCGCACCCTGCCGGGTCGCGCGACGTTCCGCTGTGGATATCGAGCAAGCATGCGCAAGCTCAGGAAAGGAGGCAATGCTCCGCAGCGTCAGGCCGCGTCCTTCTCCCGTTCCTCAGCCCGCCTGTAGGCAAGGATCGCGGCTGCCAAATCCTCAAGCGACGCGCCGACCGACTTGAAGAGCGTGATCTCGGTATCGGCCAAGCGGCCGAGGTGGCGGCCATGGGCGAAGTCGCTCAACTCAGCCCGGATATCCTCGTGCGCCAGAACGCCCGATTGCAGCGGTGCCACGACGTCGCCGGCCTCGACCGTTGCACCCGCGCGCGTATCGACGAACAGTGATGCGCGCCTGATTGCCTCGTCGTCCGCCTCGCGCATCCCCGGCGTGAAGCCCCCGACGAGGTCGAGATGGACCCCCTCACGAAGCCACTCGCCCCGGACCAGCGGAGACGTGCTGAGTGTCGCGCAGCTAACGATGTCGGCGGCCGCTACTTCACCGGCGAGATCATCCACGGCAGTCGCGGAAAGTCCTTCATTGCGCAATGTAGCGGCGAGCTTTTCAGCATTGGTCAGGCTGCGGCCCCACACGCGGATATTCTCGATCGGCCGGACAGCCGAATGGGCATGCGCCAGGTTGGCGGCGACCCTGCCGGTTCCTACCAGCAGCAGGCGTTTTGCATCCTGACGCGCGAGATATTTCGCTGCGAGCGCCGAGGCGCCGGCGGTGCGCCGCGCCGTCAGTTCCCCACCGTCCACGAGGGCCAGCGGCAGACCGGTTTTCGCGGAGCTCAGGAGGTACGTCGCCATCACGGCCGGCAGGTCCCGTCGGCCGTTACCGGGAAAGACGTTCGCGATTTTTACTCCGAGGAACTCCGACGTCCACGCCGGCATCAGCAGCATCGTCGCATCGGGTTCGCTGGAAACGTGGACATTATGGTGATGTCGGACTGGCGTAACGCACCCGGTCCTGAAAATCTCCTCAAGTGCCTCGATCACGGAGGGCCAGTCGAGCAGGTCTCGCACCTCGGCACCGCTCAGCAATTTCATCGTCAACTCCAGTCAGCAATGGGTAGGGTACCGTGGCGCGGTATGTGAATGGCCACGGGGAGAATGCGCTGCCGCTACGCCGGCGTGAAGGATGTGATTGCTGGCGGATGTTGGCGCAAGTTCTCGCGCAGCTCTTCCGTGATCCGCATATCCGGTATTCCGGCTCCGGGCGCGACCGTCATGGCCGAATCGAGCAGAAGCTTCGTGTAAGGATGAACAGGAGCGGAGAATATCGCCTCGGAAACGTTCAGTTCGACGATCCGGCCAAGATACATGACTGCTACCCGGCTTGCCATGTGCTCAATCACCGACAGGTTGTGACTGACCATGACATAGGTCAGGTCGAACTCTTTGCGCAGGTCGAGAAGCAGATTGAGAACCTGCGACTGGACCGATACGTCGAGAGCCGAAGTCGGCTCGTCGCAGATCAGGATATCAGGTTTGAGAATCAGCGCGCGAGCGATCGCGACACGCTGGCGCTGCCCTCCCGAAAGCTGGTTTGGATAGGCGTCGAAGATGCGGCTGGAGAGCCCCACCACGTCGAGCGCCTCGCGCGCCGCCTTCGCTTGCTCCACCGAGGTACCGATGCCGTGGACCTTGAGCGGCTGGCTGATGATGCGGCCGATGGATTGGCGCGGATTCAGGGAGGCGTATGGATCCTGGAAGACGAACTGGATGCGACGTGCGATATCGCGGCGCGACTGCTCCGAAATCGACCTGCCGTCGAGTTCGACCGTACCCGATGTCGGCGTCAGTAGCCCCATCATAATTTTCGATATCGTCGTCTTTCCGGAGCCGGATTCACCGACGATGCCGACGATCTCCCCACGGTGAATCTTGAGCGAGACGTCGTCGAGGGCGCGCACGCTCCTGCGTCCCCAGAACCCGCTTGCCGCGCGATAGAAATGGGAAATGTTGGAGACGTTGAGAACGACTTCAGGCATGGACTTGTTCTCCCTGAGCCATTTTCGCGTGCGCCGCGCTCGTTTGCGCCGGCAGGATACACCGATAGCGGTGAGCCGCCTCGTGCCCTTTCAGTTCGATCTCTTCCATGCATGAGGGCATCGCATAGGGGCAGCGTTCCCTAAAGTGGCAGCCTTTCAGGCCGCCTATCAGCGGTGGCACGGTGCCGGGAATCGAAGGCAGGTGCTGCATCCGTGGATGGTCCGGGCTGGGAATGCAGGCGATGAGGCCCTGCGTGTAGGGATGCAGGGGATTGCCGAAGATCTCGTCGGCGGTGCCATCTTCCACTATCTGACCCGCATACATGACGGCAATTCTGTCAGCGATGCGAGACACTATGCCCAGATCGTGCGTGATGAGCACGAGCCCCATCTCAAACTCCTGTTGCAGGTCGCGCAACAGTCTCAGCAACTCGGCCTGGATGGTAACGTCCAATGCCGTCGTCGGCTCGTCGGCGATCATAAGATCAGGGCTGCACATCAGTGCCATTGCGATCATCACGCGCTGCCGCAATCCGCCGGAAAGCTCGTGCGGAAACTGCCCCAGACGTTCTCTGGCGTTGGTGATCCCCACCTTATTGAGGAGAAACGCCGCGCGTTCCCTGGCTTCGGCCAGAGACACGCGGCTATGAGCGCGCATCACGTCGGTAAGCTGCTGACCGATGGTGAAGACCGGGTTCAGGGACGTCATCGGCTCCTGGAAGATCATCGAGATGCGGTTGCCGCGCAGACGGCGCATGCCACTCTCTCCAAGGGTCGTCATGTCGGTTCCGTCGAACATCATTCGCTCCGCGCGACGCTTGGCGCGCTTCGGCATGAGGCCCATCAGGGACAGCGCCGTTATCGACTTGCCGCAACCAGACTCGCCGACGATGCAGAAGGTTTCGCCCTTGGCGACGCGCAGACTGACATTTTGCACCGCCTTTAGCGGACCGGCTGCCGTGTCGATCGTGACATTGAGCTTTTCTATATCGAGCAGCATGGAATCCATCAGTTTCTGGCCTCCGGAGCGGTAACGTCGCGCAGGCCGTCGCCAAGCAAATTGGTCCCCAGTACGAGTGCGAAGAGGAGGACTCCCGGGATCGTGATCAGCCAAGGATCGAACAGGATAAAGGACTTTCCTTCGGCGATCATCAGTCCCCAGGAAGGCAACGGTGCCGGCACGCCCAAGCCAAGGAACGACAAGGCGGCTTCCAGAACGATGGCTTGCGCCATTTCCAGCGTTGCGACCACCACCAGACTGTTCATGAGGTTGGGCAGTATCTCGTAACGCAACGTCTGGAAGACGGAGCAGCCCTGCACCTGCGAGGCCGTCACAAAATCCGCGTTGCGAATCTGCTGCGTAGCCGCTCGAATGACCAGTGCGAAGCGGTCCCACAATAGAAGACCAAGCACCGTCATCACAATCATCAGCGAGGATCCAGCAAGCGCCACGACGGCCAGAGCGACGAGGATAACCGGCATCGACAGCCGGGCCGTAATGATGAATGTGATGACTGTGTCGACCTTGCCTCCGAAGTAGCCGGCGAGAATACCAAGCGTAGTTCCGATAACGCCTGAGATCAGTGCCGTGCCGACACCAATCAGCAGGGATACCTGCGCGCCGTAGAGGAGGCGCGAGAGGTAATCGCGCCCCAGATGGTCGGTGCCCAGCGGATGCTCCCAGCTACCACCGTCCATCCAGACTGGCGGGACGATGCGGACAAGCAGGTTCTGCTCGTAAGGATTGAATGGCGCGATGAACGGTGCAAGCACCGCCATGATCAGGATGATTCCAAGGATCGTTCCGCCGAGGATGAGACCGGTGTGGGTCAGCCAGCGCCTGTAGTTGCGCCGCGGCGGCGCAATATCGGCCAAGCGATACTCAAGTGTTTGGTCGCTCATGCGTCGCGAATCCTTGGATCGAGCCAGGCGTTGATGATGTCGGCGACCAGGGTCAGCACGACGTAAAACATTGAGAAACACAGCACGAGTGCCTGGATTGTCGGCAAATCGCTTCGCAGGATGCTTTCCCAGACGAGCCGCCCGGCACCGTGAATGGCGAAGACGCTCTCAACCACGACGGAGCCCGCCAGCATAAAACCGAACTGGGCGGCTGCGAGGCTCACCACTGGCAACAGCGCATTTCGGAGCGCGTAGCTGGACAGGATCTTCGACGAAGGAATTCCCATGGCACGTGCAGTGCGGATGAAGTCGGTTTCAAGTGCCGCGATCATGCCCGATCGGGTCAGCCGCATTATGGCGGGTGCCGCAAAGTAGCCGAGCACAATCGTCGGCAGGATCATATGCCGCCACGTCTCGCCGCCCGATGTCGGCAGGATGGGGAACGTGACGCTGAAGAGAATGATGAGAAGCAGGGCGAACCAGAAAGTCGGCATCGCCTGCCCCACGACCGCGAACAGAAGTGCGACGCGATCGACGATGCTGTTCGGCCAGCGGCCGGCAGCAATGCCGAGCGGGATGGCGAGGAGCAGCGCGAAGCAAAGCGCAAGCACGCCGAGCAGCATCGTGGCCTGGAAGCGTTCGATGAGGATAGAGGTCACCGGCTGGTTGAAATAGATGCTCTGCCCGAGGTCACCCTGCAATACGCGCCCGAGCCAGGACGCGTACTGCAGAACGAGGGGACGGTCGAAGCCGTATACGGACCGGATGCGTTCGGCGTCCGCGGCCGTACCACCTTCACCGGCGATGCTAGCCGCGGGATCCCCCGCCGTGAACACGAGCGCGAAGGCGACAAAGGATACGAACAGCATCAGTATCACGGCCGAAGCCAACCGACGCAACGTGTACTGGAGCATGGGGCGCTTCCGTCACTATTTCCAGCTTGCGCTGTAGATTTGCACGAACTCGTCCGGCTGAAGCGACAGTTCGAGATCGGCATTCTGCGCGGTGAAGACGCTGTAGGTCCAAAGCGGCACCCAGTAGGCTTCGTCGGCGATTATCTCCAGTGCATCCGCGTAGAGTTCCGCCCGGCGATCACGGTCCATCGAGGTGTCAGCCTCCTGGAGTATCTTGATCAGTTCCGGGTTCTTCACCACGTCGTCGCCCGTGCCGCCAAAAAACTGGCTCGTGCTAAGACCGACATCGCCCACGCCGTAGGATCCCCAGTTGAGGAGGAACAGCGGAGCACGGTTCTCACGCCAAGTTGTGACGGCAGATCCGTATTGCTGGGGATTCAGGTTGAGCGTGATACCGACGCGGGCAAGGTCGGCCGCGATTGCCTCGGCTTGCACGGTCGGCAGGCTTGCGATCATCAGGTCCATCGTAAACCCGGACTCGTATCCGGCTTCGGCAAGCAGGGCGCGCGCCTTGTCCGGATCGTATTCATATTCCGTGACATCTGTGGCGCAGCCGAATTGGATCGGATTGCAGGCCGAGTTGATGATCTGGGAGGCGCCGCCTACGAGAGCGTCCTTGATGGCGGTGCGGTTAATGGCATGATTGATCGCCCGGCGAACTCGAGCATCGGCGATCGGCGTGTCGCCGCCATTGAACTGCGGATTGAAGCTCATATAGGCAAAGCGCATGATCTCGGCGCTCTTGACCTCCAGTGAAGGCTGGCGCTCCAGATTCGCGGCATCGTCCGGGGGCACGCGCCAGATCCAGTCGAGGCTGCCGTTCAGCAGTTCAGCATACTGAGTGTTGGCTTCCGGGAGAATACGCACGACGATGCGGTCTATAGATGGCATCCCCTTGGGACTGTCCTCGAAGTAATCCTCGAATTTTTCCAACACGAAACGGACGCCCTGCGTCTGCTCGACGAGTTTGTAAGGACCGCTTCCGATCGGCTTGGTCGCCATGCCGCTTGGGCCGGCTTCCTCGTAATAGGCCTTCGGATAGATCGGCAGATTACCCGCCAGCATCTCCAGAGCCAGCGGATAAGGATGCGTCATCTTCAGCCTGACGGTGTTCTCATCCACCTTCTCCACGGAATCGATCCACTCGACCGCGATCTGATATCGGGCATTGTATTCCGGCGACGACACGAGGTTGAGCGTGTAGGCAACGTCGTCAGCCGTCAGCGTCTCACCATTATGGAATTTCACACCCTGGCGGATTTTGAACTCGATGACGTCGTCCGAGATCAGTTCGTAGGATTCGGCGAGCTCGGGCTCGAATTCGCCGGTCTCAAGGTTTTTGGAGACAAGGTTGTCGTAGAGAAGGCGCGCAAGGATGAGGCCCTCACGTCCCGATTCCTGGTAGTTGTCGAGCGTGGCGATCTCGTTCGTGAATGCCACATTCAAGGTGTTGTCGTCTTTACCGGCGTTGGCCGCGCCCGCCCAGCAGGCGGTTGCGACAAGGGTGCTGATGAGCAATCTGCGTATCATGATATTCCCCTTCTTTGTTGCCGCCTTTCGGACCGAGGCGGGCAATCGAGACAGCTATTGACGTGTCTTGTGACAGGACTATAATATGAGAAATTATTTTTCCAATAGGAAATTTTGAGTGGCTGCAGTGGGACGCGCTCATGGACAACTCGCAGTCCGGGAGTCCGGCAAGATAGACGGCTCCTTCGGATTGCGCTTGCGTCGGCTCCGGCTGGGGCAGGCCCTAACTATGCAGCAAGTGGCCGAACGCTCCGGTCTCGCCGCGTCGACGATCTCTAAGGTCGAGAATAATCAGATATCGCCGTCCTACGAGAATCTGCTGCGGCTGGCCGATGGACTTGGGGTCGATGTCGCCGAACTGTTCAATCAGCAGTCGAATGCCATGGCTTCGGGCCGGCGAAGCGTCACGCGTCGCGGCGAGGGTGTGAAGCACGACTCTCCTCAATATGACTATGAGATGCTGTGTGCCGACTTATCCAAAAAGCATTTCATACCGCTGATTACCGTGATCAAGGGCCGGCCGACCGGCACGCCTCCGGAACTTCTTCGGCATGCAGGCGAGGAATTCGTCTATGTGTTGTCTGGCTCGGTTGACGTCTATACGGATCAGTACAAGCCGCTCAGCCTGACGAGCGGCGACAGCTGTTATTTCGACAGCAATATGGGACATGCCCTGGTATCCACCAGCGAGGAGGAGGCCCAGGTCATCTGGGTCTGCTCCCGCGTGACCGCTCCCTTGTCCGAATGAAGTCGTAAGAGCGCTTTCCCCACGGATCCTAATGTCGGCGCGCGCCGCGCGTCTGCGATCTGCGTGCGCGACAAGCCTGACAATCGGATAAGAAATAAATTTGACAAAAGGAAAAATTCTGCCTAGTTTGGCCGCTTCTGCTTCATTGGGGGTTGCTGGCTGTCATGTCTCGTTCCCGGTTACACGGAACCAGCGCCGGCAAGGCCTCGGCTTTCGATTTTCTCGATCGCAACGCAACGGCGCTTGGCGAGCTTAGCGACGCATTATTTTATTTCGCCGAGCCGAGCCTCGAGGAGCACCAGTCGTCCGCCCTTCTCGCGGAGCTTCTGGAAGAAGAAGGCTTCGTGGTGGAAAGGGGAATCTCCGGCTTTCCAACCGGCTTCATGGCCGTCCGGGGAGAAGGCGGTCCGGTCATAGCCCTGCATGCCGAGTATGACGCCTGCCCGCAGAATTCTCAGCGGCCCGGTGTCCTTCACCGCGAGGAGATGGTCGAAGGCGCTCCCGGCCATTGCGAGGGCCACAACGGCAACGGCGCCGTGATGGTGGCTGCTGCGATTGCAGTGAAGCGCGCCATGGACGAGGGCCATGTCCAAGGCACGCTCAAGGTTTTTGGTGCTCCCGCCGAGGAACTGACGCTCAGTCGCCCCTATTTTGTCCGTGACGGATATTTCGACGACGTGGACGCCGCTTTTCACAACCATATCGGCGCCGAGTTCTCGACCGAGTACGGGCTGGCGCAGATTTCCGCCCTGTCGGCCGATTTCGAGTTCGCGGGTACGTCCGCCCATGCCGGCATCTCGCCATGGGAAGGGTGCGACGCACTCGATGCCGTCGTCCTGATGGATGCCGGGATCGCACAGTATCGCGAGCACATGAAGCCGCAGATGCGCGCTCACAGGGTCATTACGAACGGCGGCGAGCAGCCCAATGTGATTCCGAACCGCGCATCTGCCTGGTGGTGCTTCCGCGACCCGACGGCGTCCGGCGTCCGGGAGGTGTTCGAGCGCGCCAAACGGATCGGCCAGGGTGCGGCGATGATGACCGACACCGAACTGACGATAAGGCTCCGCAGCGCGGTGTGGCCCGTCCGTTGCAATGAAACGCTGGCTCGGCTTCTCCAGTCGAACATGGACATCGTCGGCATGCCGGCATGGACTGAAGAAGAGCAGGCGTTCGCCAAGTCGCTGCAGGAGACGATCGGCAAGCCCAGCATCGGGCTGAATGCCGAGATCAACCCGCTTCGAGGACCGCGGTTCGAGCCACTCGCCGCCTCGAATGATTGCGGTGACATCTCGTGGAAGGTGCCCATGGGACGAGTATGGTGGCCGGGAACGGTGCCGGGCACCGTCTTTCATCACTGGAGCGGCGGCGTGCCGCTGACGACGTCGATCACCCATCGCGGGGCGCTCGCCGGCGCGAAGGTACTCGCCGGAGCCGTCATCGACTGCATGGGCGACCCAGCCGTTGTCGAGGACGCGCAGCGCACTTTCCGCAAGGAGATCGCCGACACCCAATACGAGCCTCTGGTTCCCGCCTCGCACCGTCCGGACATCGCCACGCATCGCGGCCTCACGGCGAAATACGGGCCGCTGCAAGAACCCTTCTACCGGACGACGAAGCCGGTGTTTTCGTGACATCGAACCTGCTGCCATGACCGGTCCCGCCAGCAACGCAAAGCATACCCTCATCATTGGCGCCGGCATCGTTGGCGTCGCCTGCGCGCTCGCCCTGCAGGAGCGTGGTCGCAAGGTCACTTTGATCGACAGGCAGGATGCCGGCACTGCGACATCGTTCGGCAATGCCGGCTGCTTCGCCACCGCCGAGATCACACCGATCTCCATGCCCGGCCTGCCGCTGAAAGTCCCGGGCATGCTCCTTGATCCGCTTGGGCCGCTGGCTATCCGCTGGCGACACCTTCCCCACCTGGCGCCCTGGCTGTTGCGGTTCATCTTGGCTGGCCGACGCGCCCGCGTCGACGAGATTACCGCCTCTCTCTCGACGCTAATGAAACGTGTCTGGAGCGACTACGATCCGCTCCTGCGGGGCGCGGCACTGGACCATCTCGTTCGTCGAAACGGCGCGCTCTTCGTCTATTCGAGCGAAAAGGCACTCGCGGCAAGCGCCTATGAATGGCGCCTACGCGCTGAAAATGGCGTACGCATGGAACAGGTCGACCGCGAGCAGATCGCCGACCTGGAGCCAGCCCTGTCGAGCCGTTTTGCCAGCGGCTACTTCGTTACCGACTGGGCGCACACGGTCGACCCGTTCGAGATCGTGACCGGGCTCTTCTCGCACTTCACCGCGAGGGGCGGCGCCTTCCTGCGGGACGAGGTCACCGGCTTTGACTTTGCCGGCGAACGACCGTCATCGGCCCGCCTCTCGAGGGGCGAACCGGTCGCGTTCGACGAGGTCGTTATCTGCGGCGGCGCCTGGTCAAGGAAGCTGGCGGCGGCCCTCGGCTCCCGAGTCCCGCTCGAAACGGAGCGCGGCTACAACACGACCCTTCCCGAGCCCGGCGTCCTGCTTTCGCGGCCGGTCTGCGTCGCAGAGCAGAGCTATGTCATGACGCCGATGTCGATGGGGCTGCGGGTCGGCGGGACAGTCGAACTGGCCGGCCTCGAGGCGCTGCCGGATTTCACCCGGGCGCGCAAGCTCGTCACCCTGTGCAAGGACGCCTTGCCCGGTGTCGATGATGCGGGCGGCAAGGAGTGGATGGGATTTCGGCCTTCCATGCCCGACTCGATGCCCGTCATTGGCCGATCCCCGAGCCATGCCAATGCGTATTTCGCGTTCGGGCACGGCCACCTGGGGCTGACGCTGGCTGCCACCACCGGCCGGCTGGTGGCGGATCTTGCCACCGACACTGCCCCGCCCGTCGACGCGCGCCCGTTTCGACCCGACCGCTTCATTTGAACGCATAAGAAGGAGACGACCGTGACCACTCAGCCCACCTCGCTTCATAACGACGCCATCGTCATAGATGCCGTCTGTCCGCTTCTGCAGGACCCCGTCCATCTCGAGCTTTACAGAAAAGGCGGTGCGACGGCCGTTGCGCCCACCGTTGGCGGTTCAGAAGGCGCGGCCGTCACGTTCCGCACGTTGGGCCGCTGGCTTCGATTGATCGAAGACCGCGATGATCTGTTGCTAATCCGCAGCGGCGCTGACGTCGAGAAGGCCAAAGCCGAAGGCAAGCTCGGCATCATCCTTCACTTCCAAGGCACCGAGCCGCTGGAGGACAGCGTCGATCTGGTCGATGCCTACAAGGCGCTGGGTGTGGGCATCATTCAGCTTGCCTACAATGTGAAGAACCGCGTCGGCGACGGCTGCGAGGAGCGCACCGATTCTGGGTTGAGCCGTTTCGGGGTCAAGCTTATCGAGCGTATGAACAAGGCCAAAGTCATTGTGGACTGCTCGCATACCGGGTATCGCACGACGATGGACGCCATCGAGGCGTCGACCGTACCGGTTGTGATCTCGCACGCAAATCCGAAGGCGGTTCACGACACTCCGCGCAACGTGCGTGACGATCAGATTCAGGCGATCGCTCGTACGGGCGGGCTGGTCGGCGCAGTCGGCTATCCGGCTTTCGTCTCAAAGAAGCCAAAGGCCACGATGGACGACTTCATCGATCACATCGCCTATATGGTCGATCTCGTTGGCAGCGACCATGTCGCGCTTGGCATCGACTATTTCCTCGGCCAGGACCCGATCGCCGAGCTTCCGGCGGCGCGCAAACAGTATGACGAACTCATCGGTTCGGGAGCTTGGAGCCCTGCGAGCTATCCGCCGCCGCCCTACACCTATCCGGAAGGCATCGAGACCCCCGCAGGTTTCCCCAATCTCACGGAGGGCCTCCTTCGCCGCAATTTCAGCGAAGCGGACATCAAGAAGATCCTGGGCGGCAACTGGGTCCGGGTCTACAAGCAGATATGGGGAAGCTGAAGCATTTAGGCTGCAAGGTCGGGCACCGATCCTTGCATGCATGGCGTCAATCGGCGCGCAAAGTTGACCCTGGATCGGCATCTCAATGCCATCCGGGGTCATCCCAAAGGACCATCGCACGTAGAGCGACCTGGCGCGCTGGTCACCAAGGATGAGCTTGTCCAAAAGAAGTGGATACTAAGAGCGTACGGGCGACTGTTGACCCCTTTACAGACATTTGGGTTACCATCGTCGATTCCCCGCCATCAAAGGGCCGATTCTACGACCGGAGGCTGGTGTGCTCGCAGTAGGGCCTTATGGCCTTAAGCATATCTCGGCTGTGTCAACGGCGGAGCAAAAACCGGCCATTGGGCGGCGCAAAACCAGGCCACTGGCGCTGCTGCGAGCGGGGAACGTCGGGAGGGCGTAGCCCGACCAGAGTTTTCCGCTCGCAGCAGCGGCGATCTTATTGGTGAGGGTTGGGGGTTTTTCGTGCCCGGCTTTGCGCGAGGCGATAGCTGTCGCCGTTCATCTCGAGGATGCTGACGTGGTGGGTCAGCCGGTCGAGGAGTGCGCCTGTGAGGCGCTCGGAACCGAAGGTTTGGGTCCATTCGTCGAAGGGCAGATTGCTGGTGATCAGGGTGGAGCCACGCTCGTAACGCTGCGAGATCAGCTCGAACAACAGCTCGGCGCCGGTTTTGGAGAGCGGCACGAAGCCCAGCTCGTCGATGATGAGCAGCTTGTAGCCCGCCATCTGCTTCTGGAAGCGCAGAAGACGGCGTTCGTCGCGCGCCTCCATCATCTCGCTGACGAGCGCGGCCGCTGTGGTGAAGCCGACGGACAATCCCTTCTGGCAGGCCGCCAGGCCGAGGCCGATCGCGACGTGGGTCTTGCCCGTGCCGCTGGGGCCGAGCGCGATGACGTTCTCGCGGCGCTCGATCCATTCGCACCGCGCCAGTTCCAGCACCAGCATCTTGTTGAGCTTCGGGATGGCGGCGAAGTCGAAGCTGTCGAGGCTTTTTGCGGCGGGGAACTTTGCCGCCTTGATGCGGCGTTCGACCATCCGCCGTTCCCGATCGATCAGTTCCAGCTCGACCAGCCGGGCAAGGTAGCGGACATGATCCACGCCCTCGACCGCACATTGCCGGGCAAGTTTGTGGTGCTCACGCAGGAAGGTCGGCAGCTTCAAGGTCTTGAGGTGGTGGGCGAGCAGGAGTTCTGGAGCATCGCTGCTCATGCCGGTTCCTCCTTACGGTCCAGCAGGCGCATATAGGCCTTGGCCGACGTCTTCTCGACAGTGGCTCTGGGCAGATAGGGATAGATGTCGAGGTCCAGCTTTGGTGGCCTGCGTTCGGCCCGGCACAGGACGAGGTGCTTCACGGCGTCGAAGCTGATGGCGCCCAGATGCAGCGCCTGCTTCACGGCTGCGTGCAGATCGGCCAGATCGAAGCTTTCCATCAGGCGCAGCACCTGCACATAGGCGCGCCGGCCCTGCTTGCCCATCCGTGCTTCCATGAGGCGGCGCAGTGTCGTGAACGCCTCCGGCAATTCCCAGCCCTGTAGCGGTGCCGCCTGGTCGAGCGCGTTGATCTTCTGCTCGATCAGCGGCAGGTAATGCAGTGGATCGAAGACAACCTCCTCGCGCTCATAGCTGCGCGGATGACGGGCAATGATCCCCCCGCCACAGCCAATCACCACCTCGCCGACATAGCCACGGATCCAGACGTCCTGGTGGCCGTAGGCGACCGGGACGGAGTAGTCGTTGGTCCTGTAGCGCACCAGCGCCTGCGAAGTGACCCGACCGCTGGCATGGTCGCAAGCATCGAAGGGTGATGCCGGCAGTGGGCGCATCGCCACCAGATCGCGCAGCAAGCGTTCGCCGATCGTCTCGCTCTCGCCGCGCAGCCGGTCACCCTGGCGCTTGCGGCACTGCTCCTCGAGCCACAGATTGAACTCGTCCCACGATGCAAAGTGCGGAATCGGCACCATGAAGTTGCGGCGCACATAGCCGACCAGACCTTCGACGCTGCCCTTGTCATTGCCCTTGCCGGGGCGGCCGTAACGATCCCGGATCAGATAGTGGGACAGGAAGCCGCTGAACAGCGTTGCCCGCTTGCGCGTGCCGTCGGGCAGGATCTTCGCCACCAGGCAGCGGTCGTTGTCGTAGACAATCGACTGCGGCACGGCGCCGAAGAAGGCGAACGCATGGATATGGCCGTCCACCCACGCTTCGGCCACCGCCGCAGGATAGGCGCGCACATAGCAGGCATCGCTGTGCGGCAGATCGAGCACGAAGAAGTGCGCCTTCTGCTCAACGCCGCCGATGACAACGACAGCCTCCCCGAAGTCGGCCTGTGCGTGCCCCGCCGGGTGCGCCAGCGGCACGAACATCTCCTGGCCGCGCAGATCCCGCTTGCGCATATAGTCCTTGATGATCGTGTAGCCGCCGGCAAACCCGTGCTCGTCGCGCAGCCGGTCGAACACCCGCTTGGCCGTATGGCGCTGCTTGCGCGGGACCGCACGGTCCGCATCAAGCCACCGATCGATGACCGCGATGAACGCGTCCAGCTTCGGACGCCGAACCGGAGCCTGCCGCCGATAGCCCGGCGGAACCGAATACGCCATCATCTTGCGAACCGTGTCGCGCGAGATGCCGAAATGCCTTGCTGCCTCGCGCTGGCTCATGCCTCCGTCGCAAGCCACGCGAACCTTCAGATATAATTCCACGGTGTAGATCCCTATTCCCTCCCTACGCCACGCAGAAAAGGGAAAAAGTGGACGACTTTTACGCCGCCCGCAGCCGGACAATCCCGCCGCTACCGTGGTCTAGTTTTCCACCGCCGTTCTCAGGTTGCCTGCGCACTGGAAGAGCGCAGGCTTACGATAGCTATCCGCGACCACGGCGGGCCGCCACGTTTGGCGCAAATGCTGCAAGCTGAACCCGACCGCGGCCTTGGTCTGGTGGGATTGCGCGAACGGATCGAAGCACTTGGCGGTAGCCTCGACATGTGTCGCGAGGTCGATGGCACCACACTCACTATGTCCATTGGACTTGGCGGAGCTAAACGTGATGTCTGACACTGTCTCCATCGTCGTCATCGATGACCATGCGCTGTTTCGCTCTGGAGTGGTCAGTTGCGTCGACGCGCAACCAGACCTTCAAGTCGTCGGAGAAGGCGCGACTGGCACGGATGCGCTGCGCAAAGTCAAGGAACTCGAACCGGACATAGCACTGCTCGACATCTCCATGCCGGGAAACGGCATCGATGCCGCGGCCGCCATCCGCGACGCCGGCTGCCGAACGCGCGTGGTCATGCTGACGGTGTCCGAAGAAGATGACGATATCGTCAGCGCACTGGAAGCTGGAGCTGTAGGCTATTTGCTAAAGGGCATAGGCGCATCTGAACTTGTAGAAGCGCTTCGCCGGATCGCTAAAGGGGAAACGTTCGTCTCGCCAAATCTGGCCGCCAAGGTATTTGCAGGCATGAACACCCGCAGCCGGCCCAACGCGCTGTCGGTCCTCTCCAGCCAGGAGATCAAAGTTCTCAAGCTGGTGTCTCAAGGTCTGAGCAACCGCGAGGTGGCGCTCCAACTCGGAATCCTGGAGAAGACAGTCAAGTTCCACATGTCGCGACTGCTGCGCAAACTCAATGTTCGTAACCGGGTCGAGGCAACAAACGTAGCACGCCGCGAATGGCAATGAGCGGCTCGGTCAGCGGATTCATACACATTGTGCGCAATTCTGGAGGGCTTTAGTGCCCCCAGCGAATGGTGCGTGCATGCTGAAGCCCATTGGCCTCAAGCTTTTGGGCCGCGAGAACAACCTCAATCCGATTTCGCGCGTTAAGTTTTTGCATCAGCAAAGTCATGTAATGCTTAACCGTTTTTTCGCTGATCGCCAAACTGAGCGCGATCTCCTTGTTGGTCTTGCCATGCAGCAAAAGCTTGACGACCTGATCTTCGCGTGAACTGAACTGCGCGGCACGCGACGCGACCTTCCGCAGGGAGGCGGCCCGAAGGGCCGTGATGACGCTCATTGCGAAACTCGGCGTGATGAATGTCTCGCCGGAAAGAACGCATGCGATGCCGCTCACGAGTTCGTTCACAGGGGCCGATTTCAAAATATAGCCATTGGCGCCAGATTCCAGCGACTTGACGGCCGAGTCGACTTCAGTGACGGCGGTATAGACCAGAATCTTGCCCGCAGGATTGAGCCGACGCATTTCCGCAATTGTGGCAAATGCATCGCCCTTGGCAGCGATGTCGATAATCATCACAGCCGGACTCTTGCTTGATGCGATCATGATCGCGTCGGCACAAGTCACACCATTCGCGACAAGGTCGATCGTCTCGATCTCAGCCAAGCATCCGATGATTCCGCGAGCGACTATTGGGTAAGGCTCGACAAATGATAGACTTGTACGCACGGACACCCCCAAAAACCGACGACCGGTCCCCTACCTGTTTGGGATCGACAATATAGACTGAATTTTGCGACGTAAACAAACTGATTAATAATTGGTTAAGGAATGGCCGGCCAATCGATCTGCCACGCACCAGCGCCGTTCCGCGTGCACACCGCCTATTCGAAACGATCCCCGCGATGCGGCCGTCATTCAACCGATGATTTGCGGAAAACTGATTACACTGACTGATTGGGAACGCCGGCCGGGAAAACGTTGCCACAGGAGCCGTAAAAAGCGTTACAGGCTCGTCGAAGGCAGCTCAAACGAGATTTGCGACCACACTGATCCGCGCCGTCTTCATGGACGCACGGATCGGCTGTTTCTGGATTTTAGTAGATCGAGCAATGTCAGCCGTAGGGGGCGGAGGCGGGAAGGCAAACCATACCCGATCAGGCAACCCAGAACGGCAGCTTACCGCTGAGAGTTCGCTCAAAGGAGCCCGTCCGAATCCGGCGCAAACCAAGACGGAAATTGACTTCCGCTCAATGCTGTTCGGACCATGTTTCAATTTCGGCAATGGGGTGGGTTCCTGCCTGTCTGCTTCTGCGTACGGAAGTGGAGAATCAGCCATTCGCGGAGCCACCATCCCAGCACTCATCTAAGCCTAGTCTAGGGGTAGAAGCTTTTGGCGATTGCTTGGCGCCGCTGTGGACGCCAAGCTTGCTGGAAAATGATGGATAGCTGGTTGCGCACCGTCTTCTCGCACTTACCAAGCCGCAATGCGATCGCCCGGTTGTCGAGCCCCTCCGCAACGATGTCGAGCAATATCGCCTCGGCAGGCGTCAGTCCGGGCTCGCGGATTGGATGGGGCTTTTGCAATGCGGCCTGACCGAGGAATGCGCCCAATTCCGCCTGGAAGGTCGTCCCGGCAGCTATTCGATTCTCGAAACCAGCAGCGGACGGTCGGCAACCGGCCCCGGATTTGCCTCTGACTGCTCACCCCGTTGAGCGGTCCGGATATCGGACAAGCGATCCGCACGAGTCGCGGATGACGAGTTCGGTGGGCAATATGATCTCGCGCCCCCCGGCACTCTCAGGGGGGGCCGAGATTCGATCCAGCAGGAGTTGTGCGCAAATACGTCCCCATGCTGGGACGTCCCAGCGTATAGCTGTTACTGGCGGCACGGAAAGTTCGGCGAGATCGGAATTGCAGCCGGCTATGACCGAGACATCCTTCCCGATCTGGAGATTGTGCATCCGGGCAGCCCGCAGAACCGCCGGCAGAAGCGACATCCCCCCAGCGATGATCGCCGACGGGCGCGGCTCCGACGTCAGCACGAGCGAGGCGTGCTGGAATGCCTGTTCCGCGTAGAAGCTCTGCGCCGACACGAGCCGCGGATCGATCGGCAATCCCCGTTCGGCCATAGCTTCCTCAAAGGCCAATAGTCGCTCGCGTGCCGGACGCATCGTCGGGCGTCCCGTCAGAAATGCGATCCGGCTGTGACCCAGCGCAGCCAAATGATGGACGGCCGCCCGGATGCCATGGCGGTGATCGATGACGACCGTGTCGGCAATCGGCGAGGCGTCGCGGTCGATGTAGACGACAGGAATGCCTAGCTTGGTCAAGGCTTCGTCGACGCGCTTGTCGCCATCGGCGCTACGCGTCATCATGAGACCGTCGACACGACGCCGGCCGAGCATGCGGGCGAGATCCCGCTCCTGCTCGGAGCTCTCGTCGATATTGGTCAAAAGTAGAGTATACTCTGCCTGGCGGATGACCGCTTCTGCAGCCCGCACGAACGCCGCGAATTCGGGGATCGAACTGTCGCGAATGGCGCAGGCGATCTGGTGCGTCGCGCGCATCCGCATGGATTGCGCGGAGGCGTCTGGCTCATAGCCCAGCTCGCGCATGGCCGTCTCCACGCGCTCGCGCAGTTCCTGGGCCACCGACGGATGCCGGTGGACGACGCGCGACACGGTGGAAATCCCGACGCCTGCCGCGGCCGCCACATCTCTGATCGTCACAGTGCTGGACATTCGTCTCTCTTCCCTGATTGCGGGCGGCCGCCCGCAATCGCGCTTCCGTTCAATTGAGAATGGCATTCGGCAACCACAAGGACAGTTGCGGGAATACCATGACCAGCACAAGAAGCAGAAACATTAAGACGACGAAAGGCGTCGTACCCTTGATCACATCCCACAGCGGCGCTTTCGTGATAGACGCGAGCACGAAAAGGTTGAGCCCCACGGGCGGCGTCAGCAGCGCAATCTCCATATTGATGACGACGATGATGCCGAAGTGGACTGGATCGATACCGAATGGCTCCAGAAGCGGGATCAGCAGCGGCAGGGCGATAAGCATCACCGAGAAGACCTCGAGGAACATGCCCAGAAGGAACAGCATGACCGAGACCACGACGAGAAAGTGCCAAGGTTTGAGGTCATGCGCTTGCACGAACTGGACGATCGCCGATGCTACTCCGCTCTCGGTTACCCAGTGGCCGAAGACCAGCGCGACCACAATGATGATCATGATGGAGGCGGCCTTATAAGAGGCGCTTGCCAGAAGCGGAACAACATCGGAAAGCGTGACCGTCCGATACACGAACAGCGAAATCAGCAGTGCAGCGACGGCCGAAAGCGCTGCGGCCTCGGTAACCGTGGTGAGCCCGCCATAAATGCCGCCCAGGACGATCGCTGGTAGCGCAAAAGCCGGCAGAGCCCGCACGTTGAGCCGTACGAATTCGTCCATCGTCGCCTTCTCGGTTCGCGGATATCCGCGCCGATTGGCATAATAAATTGCCCACCCTCCCAGGAGCGTCGCCTGTAGCAGACCGGGAATGACGCCAGCCAGAAAAAGCCGGGGGATGGATTCGTCGGCCAATACGCCATAGACGACCATTGCAAGGCTTGGCGGGATCAGAATGCCGAGCGTGCCCGACGCCCCAACCACGCCCGCAGCAAAATGGCGATCATATCCCTGCCGCAGCATGGCAGGGACCAGAATTGTTCCCATAGCCAACGCGGTCGCAACGCTCGAACCAGCCATTGCGGAAAAGAGCATGCAGGCAATTACGCAGACGAGGCCGAGACCGCCACGAACACGTCCAACCCAGCTCATCGCGGCTTCGATGAGCGCGCGCGCAATGCCCCCGCGCTCCATGAAGACGGCTGCCACGACGAAAAAGGGCAATGCGATCAGCGTCTGGGAATTCAACTCGTCGACGATCTTCTGCGTAACGGACACCATCGGTGTCGCGTCCATCCACAACAATGCTGCAGCCGTCAGGCCCAGAACGAGATATATGGGAAATCCGAGAGCCATCAGGCTGCCGAACATCCCGGCGAAAATACCTCCAGCCATGGCTTAGATCTCCTCGCCGATTTGCGGTTTTTCGTCCGTAGGACCGTCGACGATCATTTCCATTGCGGCTCTGGCATGCCCAAGGGCCATCAGAAGCGCGCCAATTGGCAGGGCGGAATAGTAGACCCAGAGCGGAAAACGGATATTGGTCGGCGACAAATCACCGAAATCCCAGGCCTCATAGGCGACCAGATAGCCGAACCATCCGAGGAACAACGCGAAGGCAAATCCCACGACATTGGCAGCGATTTCGCTCAAATGGCGAAGGCGCGGCGGCATGACATGCAGGACCAGGTCGGCGCGCACGTGATTGCGTGAACGGCTCACGCCTCCCCATGCGAGCATAACGGCCCACATGACCGCATAGACGACGATCTCATCGGTGAAGCGCGGAGCATTTGCCGGTGAGACATAGCGCATCAGTACTGTGTAAAAGACAAGCGCCATTGCCGCGCCCATCAACCCGCCGATGACGATCGTTTCTACGCGTGCACGCCACAGATCGAACCGGCCCCGCAGCGCGGAAGAACGACGCAATTCGTCTGAAGGCGCCGAGGCGGTCTCAATCCCCATATCCTCGCTCCTCAAGTTCCTCCAACGCCATGTCGACCAAATCCTGGTCGATGCCGATGGAGGAAGCCAGCCCATCCTGGCTGCTCATGAGCTTTGTGCGAGCTGCCGCAAGCTGCTCCTCTGTCGCCGTCACGATCGCGATTCCGCTGGCTGCAACCTTCTCGCGCGCTTCGAGCTGAGCTTCATCGGCAAGGCGGCGGGTCTCCTCAATCACCTCGGCCCACGCTTGGGTCATCGCCTCCTGCAGATGCGGGCTCAAGTCGTCCCAGAAGCGCTGCGAAACCATCGGCACATATTGGCCGAACCACTGGTTGTCCTCGAAGGCAAAGCGCAATCCCGCATCCCAAAGCTGCGCCGATGCGATGCTTTCGTGCGTGGAAGAAACGGCGTCGACGACATCAGTCGACAGAGCGAGCGGCACATCGGGCCAGGCGATGAGGTTGGGCACGCCACCCATATCCTCGACCCGTTTGGCGTTCGACGTCCCCCCCGATATGCGAATACGCATGCCTGCGAGATCGTCGTGCGCATTGAGAGGACGGCTCGTCGAATAATAGTGCGACATGCCGAGGCTCATCCAAGGGCCCAGGACTTTGACGCGCATTCGCTCCTCGGCTTGCGCGTTGATAGCCTCGCCAAGTTCGCCGTCGATCAAATCCAGAGTGACCTCTTGCGGAACCCCATAGAATGCGGGCAAGGACGTGAGTGCCATTGCAGGCACCATGCCATCCAGAACCCAGGTCCCTGGGACGGCCATCTCCACACTTCCCTGACGCAGGGCACGTCCGACGTCGCGGTCACGGTAGAGCTGCGCGCTCGGGTAAACCTCAATGACCATTTCGTCACCGACACGTTCGCGCAAAGCCTCCACGAAAAGCTCAACCCCTTCGTTTCGCACGTGGCTCGGATTTGTGTCGAGCGAGATGCGCAGCCGCTCGGCCGCCTCGACGAGGCCTGCTCCTGTCAGCGAAACAAGCGCCGTAGCAGCAAGTGCCGAGGCCTGCATTTTCCAGTTCAACCGGTATGGCATGATGTTTCTCCTCCTAGCTTTTGAATCGTCTTACTTGCGGAAATACTTATGGCCGATCCCCACGCGTTCCGGGCTCTCCTCCCCAAACCGTCATGGGTTTACCGTCAATGGCACCTCCCGAACTGAGACAAGGTTCGGCATGTCTCCCAGTGACCGGAACAGCCGTGCTGCATGATCGTCTGACAGATGCGCATGGCAGCAATCCAGGAATTTTTCCTCGAGTTCATCCTCGCTCATGGGGCTTTGCCAGCTTCCCCTGGCATGAACGACAGGGGCGTGAGCCACACGCCGCCCATCGCGCAACCGTACACTGACGGTGTCCGAGGGTGCGAATGGCAACCCAGGCATGGTTTCATCGGTCGTGGTACAGGTCACCTTGCGCATTGCCGCGACAACGTCGCTGCGGCCCACGAAATCGTCGGTGAGTTCGCTCAGCCCGACCTTGCGCTCTACGAGCGCCGACGCCATCGCGAACTCCATCGAGAACTTCGCCTCCAGGCCGGTTTTCGGCGCGACATTGCGCAGCATCAGGCGCTGGGTACGTCCCGTCTCGACGTGAATTTCCTCCACTTCGTCGGGACGAAGGTCATGGCCTTCGGCAAGATCGATCATGGCATCGATAGAGCGGTGCGTCGCATAGCAAATCGGGTAGCGTTTGATGTGAACGCCCTGCTCCTCAAGTCGCCACTCTTGTCCCAAACCCAAATACCCTCGCGCCAAATCAGGCGAGCCGCTGGCCGAATGAGCGCGCAGGAAGCCTGTGCGGTGTTCGAGCGCATCGGAAGAACCGGTGAATCCCGCCTTCGCCAGACGTGCCGCCATCACGCCCGCTTGCGCTGCGCGTCCGGCGTGGAGCGATTTCGTCATGGTGCCGAAATTGGCGACGAGGCCGGATGCAAGTGACGCTGCGATCGCGAGCGCATGGCCGGTCGTCTCGTCATCGAGCCGGTTGAGATAGGCGCAGGCGGCTGCGCTGGCGAGCGTACCGGAGACCGCAGTCGGATGAAATCCGCGCTCATGCATTGCGCCGGGCTCCAGATTTTCGAGAAGCGCCCACACTTCATACCCAGCGACATAGGCCGCCAGCGCCTCGGCACCACCAACATCGAGCGCCCAGCCCTCCGCCAGGATGGCAGGTGTCATGGCAACGCTCGGATGACCATCGAGCCCGACATCGTCGTAATCGAGCACATGACCGGCAACGCCGTTGACAAGGGCCGCATCTGCGGGGGAGAGCCACCGGCCCAGTGGGATCTCTGGAACGCCGTCATTGGCACGCGTTTCGTGAACCGTGTCGGCGACGAGCCGGGGTGCGGGTTCGTTGCGGCCGGCGATCATGACCGCCACGCAGTCACGCATGCCGATCCGCGCCGCGTCCAAGCAACGCGCGGGGATATCTTGCGTCGAAAGCCCGGAGACGAACGCCGCAATGTTCATGGTCAACCCAGTCAAATTTTTCCCTCCCGGACGCAGTGTAGCCAATGCCCTTTCAATAGGATCGCGGCAGACCGAGCACGTGCTGGCCGACATAAGCGAGGATCAGATTGGTCGAGATGGGAGCGATCTGATAAAGCCGCGCCTCACGCCATTTGCGCTCGATGTCGTATTCCTTGGCGAAGGCGAAGCCGCCATGGGTCTGCATCGCCGCCTCCGCCGCGTTCCATGTCGCTTCGGACGCCATTAGCTTGGCGATGTTCGCATCCGCTCCGCACTCGCATCCCGCATCGAAGAGTGCGGCTGCGCGGCGGCACATCATGTCGGCGGCTTCCAACTCCGTGAAGCAGCGCGCAAGGGGGAACTGTACGCCCTGATTGGCGCCGATCGGGCGACCAAAAACCTCACGTGAGCCAGCGTACTCCTTCGCCTTCTTCAGGAGCCATCGCCCATCGCCCAGCGCTTCCGTCGCGACAAGAATGCGCTCGGCATTCATCCCGTCGAGAATGTAGCGGAAACCCTTTCCTTCCTCGCCAATGAGGCTATCGGCGGGAATTGTCATATCGTCGAAGAAAACTTCAGTCGTGTTGTGGTTGATGAGGGCGTCGATGGGATTGATCGTCAGTCCCTTGCCGAGGACCTCGCGCATGTCGACCAGAAAAACAGACAGGCCCTCTGTCTTGCGCTTCACCTCCTCAAGAGGAGTTGTGCGAGCGAGAAGAAGCATCAGGTCCGAATGGCGCGCGCGCGATGTCCACACTTTCTGGCCGTTGATGACATAGGTATCGCCGCGCCGTTCAGCGCGCGTCTTGAGTTTGGTGGTGTCCGAGCCCGTGGTAGGCTCGGTCACTCCGAACGCCTGCAAGCGCAACTCGCCCCTCGCGATAGCGGGCAGGTACGTTCGCTTTTGCGCCTCGCTGCCGTGTCGAAGAAGCGTTCCCATGATGTACATCTGCGCGTGCGCGGGGCTCGCGGTACATCCCGACGCGTTGATCTCCTCAAGAATGACCGCCGCAGCACGAAGTGGCAGGCCGGACCCGCCATAAGTTTCGGGAATGAGGGCACCGAGAAACCCGGCTTTCGTAAGTTCGTCGACGAACTCGCTGGGATATCCGCTTTCGCTCTCCAGCTTGCGCCAGTATTCCGAAGGATAGCGCACGCAGATGCGGCGCACCGCTTCACGCAGTTCGGGATAGTCCTCGCCTAGGGTGACAAAGACTTCGTTCTCTTCCATTTCCCTGGCTAAGGCCTGGTTTGCAGCACTCACGACTATTCCTCCCTCGCAGAGATTTCAGGATCAGGCCGCCTTTTCCACTGGCATGCGGAAGGTCTTGGGGACGCCAGCGCGCGCAATGGCGCCTCCCATCTTCTCCCCGGGCAGCCAGCGTTCGACCTTGGCGCGCAAAGCAATCAGCCTCTCGATGTCGATGCCGGTATCGAAGCCCATGGCCTCGAGCATGAAGACGGTATCTTCGGTATCGATATTGCCCGTTGCGCCGGGCGCGAACGGGCAGCCGCCGAGCCCGCCGAGCGACGCGTCGAAGGCGCGGACGCCTGCGTCCAGCGCGGCAGCGACGTTGGCCAAGCCAAGCCCTCGCGTGTCATGGAAGTGCGCCGCGACCGGCAGTGGCGCGACGGCGCGCACGACCGCGCTCATTAGGCGCTTTACTTGGGCGGGGTCGCCATAGCCGACTGTATCCGCCACGATGATTTCGTCGGCGCCAAGGGCGGCCAGTCGCTCGGCGATCGCGACGACCCTCCGCTCGGAAACGGCGCCCGAAATGGTACAGCCGAAAGAGGTTGCAATCCCTGCGCCAAGCCGCACACCGACGCCCGTGGCGGCATCGCGCAATTGGACGATGCGACCGAAATCGGCTATCGACTCGTCGGTGGACCGACGCACATTCGCCATGTTGTGTTCTTCCGACGCCGAAAGAACGTAGTTCAGCTTTCCGACGCCCAGTTCCATGCCTCGCTGGGCGCCCCTCAAGTTGGGAACGAGCGCGGACAGCGTGCCGTTCGTCCTCGTCTCGTTCGCCCGCCGGAACACCTCATCACTGTCGGCGAACTGAGGGACTATTTTCGCCGGCACGAAGGAAGTCAGCTCGATTTCGCTGATTCCTGCGTCGAGCGCGCCGCAGCACCATTCGAGCTTGCGGTCTGACGACAGCACCGTCTTAACCATCTGCAAACCGTCGCGCAGGCCCACCTCGCGGACATAGGCACGTTCAGTCATCTCTTCCTCCCTGATATTGCACCGGCAACGCCTAGCGCCCTTCGAAGACCGGCCGGCGCTTTTCGTTGTAGGCCAGCACGCCCTCGCGCCGGTCCTTTGTCGACACCAGCCGGTTGTAGGCCTCGATTTCGAAGGCCAGCCCATCGGCGAGCGACATCTGAAGGCCTCTTGCGATCGACTGCTTGGCCTGGCGCACCGACAGCGGCGCGTTACCGGCGATATGTCGCGCAACCGCCACGGTTTCCTCCAGCAGGTCATCGCGTTCGACGATCCTGTTGACGAACCCCCAGTCGAGCGCTTCTTCCGCCGAAAAAGGCCTGCCTGTGAGAATGAGCTCCTTGGCACGGCGTTCGCCGATCGCGCGCGGCAGGTTCTGCGTTCCACCCGCGCCGGGCATGATCCCGAGCGTGACCTCCGTCAGCGCGAAGCGGGCCTGCGGCGCTGCGTAGATGAAGTCGCAGGCAGCCGCGATCTCACACCCGCCTGCGAACGCCGCCCCGTTGACCGAGGCGAGGACGGGAAGCGGGCAGAAGAGGAGCGCGCGCAGCATGCGTTCGAACACGAGATGCTGCGCGCCCCATTCGTCGTCGCTCATGCCCCGACGCTGCTTGAGATCGCCCCCCCCGCAGAACGCCTTTTCTCCGCGCCCGGTCAGAACCACTGCACGCGCGCCTTGCGGGTCCAGCGCCAGCGTCTCGAACACATGCATGAGGTCGTGCCCCATCTGCGTGTTCATGGCATTCGAGACATCGGCACGGTCGAGCGTGACGATCAGCACATGCGCGTCGCGCCACTCCAACGTGATCGTTTCATAGCTATCCTGCAGCATGACTGCTCCTCCGGTCATCGCTTTCCCCCAAGAGCGGCGCGGGACGCATGTTTCGCGGACGCGCGCCGTCGAACGATATCGGAATGCCCATGAGCGGCAGCGTATCGCCCTCCACCGGCTCGACCATGCGCAAAGCCTTGGTCTGAGGGTGGTCCATCACCTGGTCCACGGTCTGGATCGGCGCGTTGGGAACACCGGCCGCATCTAGGAGGGCCGCGAGCGTCTCCGTATCATGGGCTCGCGCACTCGCCTCGATTTCGCTCAGAAGCTCTCCCCGACGGGCGACGCGGCCCGCATTCGTGGCGTAGGTGGGATCGGCTGCGAGATCTTCCCGGCCGATCGCCCCGCAAAGCTTGCGGAAGAGGTTGTCGTTGCCGGCCGCCACCATCAGCCAGCCGTCGGCGGTGCTGAAGGCCTGGTATGGTACGATCTCGGCCACACCCGAGCCGAAAGGCATGCGTACCTCGCCAGAGGCACAGTAGCCGGCAAGATGCCCCGTCATCCAGGCCAGCCCCGTCTCGTAGAGAGAAGTCGAGACCTGTGCGCCCCGACCGGTTTTGCCGCGCTCGATCAACGCCGTGAGTATGGCAATCACCGCCCACATTCCCGCGGCCATATCCATGACCGAGACCCCGACGCGGATCGGAGGACGCCCGCCCTCTCCCGTCACGCTCATGACACCCGAAAAGGCCTGCATAAGGGGATCGTATCCCGGACGACCGGCCAGCGGGCCCTGCGAACCGAAGGCGCCGATATCGCACCAGACCAACTCGGGCGCTTCATCGCTGAGGCGATGCGGGCTCAGGCCGTAGCGATCGAGAATACCGGGGCGCAGGTTTTGGATGACGGCATCGGCCTCCGCGACTATCCGTCTCCGCAACCCCTCCGCCTGGGTTGGGTCAGAAAAATCTACAGAAATGCTCTCTTTTCCCCTGTTCATAGCGAGAAACGTCGTTGCCGCATCGTTCCAGAAAGGCGGGCCCCATCCCCGCGCATAGTCGCCACCAGACGGATTTTCCACCTTCACCACCCGCGCGCCCAGATCAGCAAGAACCAGCCCCGCATATGGTGCGGCGATGCTATGGCCTAGTTCGTACACGGTAATTCCTGAAAGTGGCTGCGGTCGCTGCATGATTCCCAAGTCACTTCCCTCGTGCTGTTGTCAGGGAAACGCTATTGTGGGATTGTCGGCATGTCAAGAAAACGTTTTCTCGAAATCGGAGGATAGAGATTTGGATCGGATAGCGTGGGGGCGGGAGTTCTCGTCGTTGTCGCAGCGCTATGCTGGGCGCGTCGCGGTCACCGACGACGAGGGAACAATGTCCTATCAGGAGTTGTTTTCCCGCGCCGCCGGATTGGCCAATCTGCTGCGGAAGCGAGACCTGCCCCCGGGCACTCCGGTCGCGACCTATATTGCAAACTCCCGCCAGGCCGTATGGGTCAGCTACGGGGCGATCGCAGCCGGCATCGCGGAAGCCTCGATCAACCCCATGCTCGTTGCCGACGACGTGGCCCACTGCATCGAGACCTGCGGCACCAGACTGCTGCTGACAAGCCGCGCACGCATCGACGGGCTCGCTTCGCTGCGGCAGACGATCCCCGGTCTTGAGATCGTCGCGATCGATGATATCGAAAGCGGCTGCACGACGGGGCTGGCCGGCTTTTCGGCCGAATCCGAGGCGCATGGCAAGATCATCTTCACCTCGGGAACGACCGGGCGTCCGAAGGGAGTTGTCTACACGCATCGGGGTCGCTGGCTCGCCAACATCCTGTTGCGCGCCAGCCTTCCGGTCGCGCCCGCTCCCGGGATGGACGTACTGCTTCTGACGCCGTTCTCCCACGGGGCCTCGCTCATCACCTATGCCTATCTTGATGGAGGCGCGCAGGTAACACTGCTGGACGGCGTGGACGTCGACAAGGTGGAAGCCATACTGAAGAACGGGCAGGTCGGCCAGCTTTTCGCGCCGCCAACCGTCCTCGCCAAGCTGATGACCCGGCTCGACGGGACGCGGATCGAATCGATCCACACCATCTTCTGCGGCACCGCTTCCCTGTCTCCGCAGCTTTACGACCGTGTCCGTGCGTGTTTCGGTCCTGTCGTTCGGATTACCTACGGCAAATCGGAGACTTTCAATCCCATCACCATATTGACGCCTTCGGAAACCGATGCGTGGTATGCGGACGATGCCGCGGCGCGCACGACCTGCGTCGGCTGGCCGGCCAGCGGCATTGAAATAGCCATCGCGGATGAGGAGAACGAGGCAGACGGGGCCGACACTCCCGTGGGGCCCGTCATGCTGCGCGCCCGCCACCAGTTCGCCGGCCTAATGGTCGACGGCAGGTTCACGCCCCACCCCGCCGACACCTTCCACCGCACGGGTGATGTCGGTTTTCTCGACATGCACGGGCGGCTGCATCTGGTGGGGCGGGAATCCGACCTCATCAAGACGGGCGGCTATCGGCTCAGCCCGGAAGAAGTCGAAGCCAGCCTTGGCAGCAAGCTTCCCACCTGCGAATTCGTAGTCGTGGGCCTTCCTTCCGCCTATTGGGGAGAGGTGGTGACGGCGGTTCTGATTGCGCCCGGCGCGGGTGAGTTGAACCATCTTGCGGAGGCGGCCGCGCAGATGACGCCCTACAAGCGCCCGCGCCTCTTTGCCGTTCTGGACGAGATGCCGCGCAACGCTATGGGGAAAATCGTCCGGTCGCGCGTGCGCGACGCGGTGCTCGCCCGCTACGAATTGTCCGATGGCAGTCATCCGGAGCTGCGGCAGCGGGCCTAATGTCCAAGGCACATTGCACACAAAATTACAGGATGACGCACCTTGCCCCATCCATCGATCGAAAAAATGAACCTGGAATAAAACTCATCCAGAAGTTGCCTGTCGACTGCCTCCCAGCGGTGAAGAGTGAGGTCGTTTCCGACGCGAGACCATCACTGGAGAAGCAACTGCGGATGAGATCTGTCAAGCCAACCCTCTTGGGAAAGGATACTAAATGAAATTGCTAAGATACGGGGACGTAGGTTCTGAAAAGCCAGCCATCCTGGATAACGATGGCATTGTCAGGGATTTGTCCGGGGTTGTGCCGGATATCGGGGGCATCCATCTCGATGACGCAACGATAGAGCGCATTCGGATGACTGATTTGACTCGGCTTCCCGAACTGCCCCGCGGGGGTCGGATCGGGGCCTGCGTTTCGACGCCTACGAACTTCATCGCGGTTGGCCTGAACTACGCGGACCACGCGGAAGAATCCGGCATGGCAATCCCGGCCGAGCCGATCCTGTTCTCCAAGGCCCCCAACTGCATCGTGGGGCCAAATGACGATGTCGTCGCACCGGCCGGATCGGCAAAACTTGATTGGGAGATCGAACTTGCTTTGGTGATCGGAAAGAAAGCCCACAACGTGCAGAATTCGGATGCCATGTCGCATGTCGCAGGCTTCTGCATTTGCAACGATATCTCCGAGCGTGCTTGGCAAATCGAGGGGACGGGACAGTGGCTTAAAGGAAAGAGCGCACCAACCTTCGGTCCTCTCGGACCGTGGCTGGTAACGCGAGACGAGATCGGTGATGTCGGTAACCTGCCCATGGAATTGAAGGTGGACGGCAAGACGATGCAGTCGGGCTCGACGAAAACCATGATCTTCGACGTTCCATACTTGGTTTCCTATATCAGCAAGTTCATCGAATTGATCCCGGGTGATGTTATCACAACAGGAACGCCGCCCGGGGTCGGAATGGGCAAAAAACCGCCGGTCTACCTGAAGTCCGGCGCAACGATGGAATCGTCTATCGTGGGTCTAGGAACGCAAAGGCAGATTGTGCGCGCCGCTGGAAATACGGGCACTGGCTAATCCGGCGGTATTGGTTGTCAGTGGCTCGAACCTCCGTGGTGCCGGTGCAGCGCTCGGGCAGTGCGGTCATCTTGGGTCGCCGAAAACGGTGGACCATTCGCCAACGCAACCCCGCCGCCCTCACAAGCTGGCGGCCGCGTTTCCGCGAGCCCGGCGAGCAGATTGTCCAGCCGTTTGTTGACGCCATTGATGTTGAAGGCGGCGATCTTCACCGGGCGATGATCCGGCGCGCCCAGGCAGCCGCAGCCTCGGCCATGGTTGCAAGGTGATCGGCGTGGGTGAAGCCGGAGATCGACTTGCGCGGTTTGAGATCATGGTCGCCATCCTCGAGCCAACGGATTTCGATGGATGCGGGCAGGTCGTAGCCGGCGACCTCGTCCTGCGTGCCGAACGGATCGCGTGTGCCCTGGCAGATGAGCGCCGGCGTCCTCAGATCCCTCAGATGCGCCGTGCGCAAATGATCCGGCTTGGCCGGCGGGTGGAATGGATAGCCCAGACAGAAGAGGCCGGCGACCTCGCCGCCGACATGAAGCCGTCGCGCGTCAGGGCCGCGAGGTCCATCGGGTAGGTTGCCGCGGCGCTCAGGACCGTGTCCGCATCGATGCCGGTTTTAGCGTCGATCAGCTCCGCCAACATCGGCCACGACGTCGTCAGGCCCGTCATCGCGATTGGCAGCCGTCGCGGCGTCCATCTCTGAACTCGGGCGATGGGTGTCGGATACGCCGCCCGCAGACGGTCGACCAGCACCGCCTGCACCGCAACGCCGAAGCGGGGCTTCAGATCTCGCAGCGCCGCCCCTGCCCCATCGATGCGCAGGAAGGCGTCGAGAGCATTAATGCCGAACACATCCGGGTCGGAAAGCTCCGCTTGACCCGACAGATCAAGGATGGCCGCATGGTAGGTCCGCCCCCCGTCGATCTGGTGACGGGTGCGCAGAAGGTCCGGAGCGACGACGGCACAGACAAAAAGCGGCGCCTTCAGCCGCCAGAGCTTGGCGGCGTTGTAGGAAGCGATCGACCGCTTGACGTCGCAGACGACGGCATAGCGCCGCGCCTCGTCGACGATGACAAGGTCGGCTTTGTAATGCTCCCGCGCAAAGACCTCGGCTGCGAGCCGGATGCCGGAGAGTTCGGTCGGCCGGTTCCGGGCGATCAACGCCTGTGCGGCTTCGGTGACCGGAAGCTCGACGTCGCGCGTCAGGACGGTCAGGTCCGGATGCGCCGCGGCGATCAGCGCCAGCCCTGCCTGAAGCATCAGCCCGTCATGACAGCGGGCCGAATGAATGAACAGCGCTTGAAGCGCATGGCGATTGCTCCCTAGCGGCGCACCTTGCCGCATCAATGACATGCCTCCGGTGATCCGTTCAGGCCCGGCGCATCTTCATTGAGTTCTCGGAGCGCGGGACCAGCTTGGCATTGTCTCCAAGGAAACGAAGCAAAGACCTGCCCGGCATGAAAAAGTACCCGCCGCCGCGAACCCGGGCAAAGGTCGACAGGCCGGTCAACACCACTGGTCCATTGGCGGTGGGAATGGTGAAACTGCCGACTTCGCCGGAATGGAGCAGCGGGTCAGGTTCGTTGCGTAGTCCGTGGAAGCTTGACGCGTTGATCCAAGTCTGTTGGACGAATTCGAACTGCCGCTCGATGCTGGCGTTCATCGCGATGAACAAGAGGCCTTCTGCAGGCCCGTCTGTCGCTTCCGGCCCTTCGCCGTCGCCAGCGGGAACTTGGGCGCGACCATCCCTCAGATCGACACCGCGATAGCTGCGCCCGCGGCGCAGGATGCGGTGTCTGTTGGTGATTTCCATCTCCACCTTTGTATTCGGACCGAAGGAATCGCGTGGGTTTGCCCGACGTATGTGCGAGCCGAAGGGGCACCGGATTCCTTGCGGGTCTTCCTGGCCATAGAGAAAGCCGTCCTCGTGCCGATCGTAAGAGCCTGCCCGTCCCGTCGCCGGGTAGCGAACCAACGGCGCCCCGTTGCGCCAGCGCCCCATGATCTTTGCCGCGAGTGCCGGAGCTGTGATGAGGTTGCCCAGAGCTTGCGCTTTCTCATCCAGCTGTCGATTAAAGCCCCTTTCATCGAGCTCGATCTGGCGGACAGCAATGTAGGTGCCGTTGCGCCCGAGATCGCGCAGCGCATCATTTCCTACGCCAAAGGCGGGATAGGTGTGCGGCATCCGCTCGGGCAATTCCGGCAGTTCGGCCGCAGGATCGCGAGCGGCCGCGATGCTCGGGCTGGGCGGGAAGACATCACGATTGTCGCGGTAGCCCAGGATGATTTCGCCAGGCTCGACACGGTCGTGCCAAGGAGCTGGAAGCGTGGATCGAAAAGTTCCCCTCAACACAGGCTGAGAGATACCGTCCTTGAAGCCGAGTGGATCACTGACATGTCCGTTCCCCCTGTCGCAGGTTGTGCCGTCAGGTTCGACCAGCCCGGTCATTACTTTGGCGACGCTGACGGCGCAGTCGCTCCATGCAGCACTTAACGCACGGATGAGCCCTTGGAGTTCGTCGGCATTCCTGGCCATAGGCAGAAGAAGCATGTCCGTGCGACCATCATCGGGGTCTCCTTCCCGTCGGTCGTACCAGTCCCAGCCATCGGGCGAATTCTTGCCTTCGTCGCCGAGCGCGCGCGCGCGCACGCCCATTCCCGAGATGAATGCAGCCGAAAAGCTGTCCAGTTCCAAATTACGTCTGGCCGCCTGCAATCCCAGGCGGGCCAGACCCTCATGGGAGAAAGCAACGAACAGCGCATCCTTCTCATACTGCACGTCGCCGAAACCCACCGCGGGGATATCGGTCTGGTGGGGCAAATTCTGCTCTTCCGCCCACCGTTGGGTCGCCGGCGCGACCTTTCCTGCCAGCATGCTGACAAACCTGCGGCGTTCTACCATCAAGCGTGCGTCGTTTTTGTCGCCGGTGAACTGCAGGGCTATGCATGCGGAATGCTTTAGACATTTCTGCGCGTTGAAGATGAGGGACTGGATTTCGTCCGTCTCCAACGAGGTTCCCGGCCGAGGCTTCGATCCAAAGAAGCTGATCCAGGCGCGCGCCTCGGACTGCGTCCGAGCCTTCGCCAACCCGTCGCGCACCAGAGCGTTGATGCGGATTTGCGTGTTGGACAGTTCGGGAAAGCGGCTGTACCAGAACGGCGTGACGATTTGCTTGCCGCGCACCCAACGCTTGAACTGGTCGGCGTTGCGAGCACCGTCCAGGACCATGAAGCGCGTCCTTATGAAGCCTTCACAATGGCTCCATACGGCATTTTGTCCTCGGTAAGCCTTGTTGGCGAAATCCTCCAAGTAGGCCTCCCAGCTCCCGTCAAAATTGGCCTGAAAGACCAGTTGGTCAGTACCTTTCACCCGAAACCATTTCGCGTGCCGGATCGTGCCGATATCGACGACGAACCCCGACCTAAACCAATGGCGAACCTGCCATCCGATCCCGAACAAGGCGAGCGCGAGCAAGCAGATGCGCAAGCGCCCGGGCTTGAGTGTGTTGACCGAGGTCATCTGGTTCTGAATCCAGCCAGGATTATCTTCATAGGCTTCGATCGTCGCGACCTCATCCGGCGGCGTGAGATTCAGATCTTCCGTATCGGTGCGCTCCCTATGCCGGAGCAGAGCCACCAGTGCGGCAACGGCAAGCACGACAACGACAACCATAGAAATGAGGAGCGCAGTGAACACCGCGAGGAAGGAAATCAGGTTTGACAGCGCGCTTGCTGGTTCGGCCGGTCGCCATCCAAGGTGGAACGCTGAGAATGCGGCAATGATGGCCAGCCACAAGGGCGCAGACATGATCAGTAGCTGCTTCGGCCGCTTGATATGGGTCAGGATGGCGGTGGCGAGCGACTTATCGGTGTGATCGGCTATCTTCGGAACGCGTCCCGGCGGGCGGTACAAGAGGGGCTCCAGTGAGCGCAGCGCTGCAAGATTCTGCTCGGCAGGTCCTTCCACTTCGGGGCTGCCACCTGTCTCCATGTCACCGGAGCGGAAAGGAGGGCGATCGCCGCACATGAGATCTCGCACTTTTTCGATCGTTACGTCGGCCATGTCACCAACTGTGAGGTTTCTCGCGGCCGCGTCGTGGACGATTGGCGCGACCGCCTCATACAGCTTCTGCTCTTCCGCGATCTGTCGGACTGAAAAATCGCCGAGGCCGTTGAAGTTGAGGCCAATGTTGTTCCACGGCTTGGCGTGCAGCCTGACCTGATGGCGCGCCAGAAAGGTCGGCAGTCCCACGCCAGACTTCTTCCCCGCGAGGGTCATGAGGTTCCCCAGGTCCGACGGTGCGTGTTTTTCGAGCGCCGCGTAGATCTGCTCAGGTGTTCCGTCGGCGTTTAGTTCGAAGAGCAGTGTTGGTCGCTTGTGTCCCTCGCTGGTCAGCCAGGCAATGCACATGGTGGCATTGTGGACAATGCCGGTGGCCTCAAGCGCATCGTGCATAGGCGTGCCTCGATGAGCCGGATTGCCGAAGCTTGTCTTGAGCAGCTCATCGATCCTCTTCGTGGCCGCGGGGTCAAGGGGAACAGCAATCGTCAACATTGACTGCTGTGGCGCTACGGGCGGGTCGAACGCCATGTGGAAATGCCACGGGAAGGGCCCGGCGCGCCGCATGAGAAGCGATCTGCGTGCCAGACCGGGCCGCGCGAAGAGGGCAAGAAAAATCTCGGTAATGACATCCGTTGCCATGTCTCTGCCGAGACAGGAATGATGGTCGTGGCCGAACATGAAGTTTGGCTTGGCCGGGCACCCGGGCTTGAAGTCGTGGGGGTCCTTGCGCGCGGAGACATCCATCATGGCTGCGCCAGTGGCGAGCAGAACGAGTTCTCCTGCCTGAAAACGGCGAGCCCTCTGGCCAGAACCTGGGAACTGGAAGTCTTTGGTCACCACCCTGAAATGGCCGGGGGCGCCGGCGGGCCGGAACCGCGCCGCCTCCATCACGATATCGCGCACGGCTGCGCGATCGCCTGCCGCCGCGGCGTGGGCAAGCGCCCCGTACCTCTGGCGTCTGCCGACGAGCGCGGTGAGCAAATTGCCGGCGGCCAGGATTGTCGTTGGCACGAAGCCGCTCGACATGCCGGCCATGATAGCCCTGATCCTGTCATCAGTGAGATAGCTGGCCAACACGGTCCCATCATGCAGAGTATGACCCGGATCACGCAGACCGAAGAGATGCCCGATCAGTGTCGTATCGGAAGTCGCGTGCGCTGCCCTCAGCTCTGCGATCTTGGCCTCCATCGATGCTTCGATGCAGCTGTTGAGGTTCCGGGATGCTGCGGCCACCAACTCGAGTTCGTC
This sequence comes from Aliihoeflea sp. 40Bstr573, assembly GCF_024105655.1. Classification (GTDB taxonomy): domain Bacteria; phylum Pseudomonadota; class Alphaproteobacteria; order Rhizobiales; family Rhizobiaceae; genus Aliihoeflea. Next base: position 16,877 of record NZ_JAAAMH010000019.1, on the reverse strand, counting down.
TTCGGAAGAGCCTTGCGGTCTACCGAACAGTTGGTAGCTGACCGCCATGTTCCACTGCGCGAATGCCACAGGATCCTTGCACTTCAATCCGAAATGGCGAATGCAGGTCTTCGAGATGACCGGAACGAACAACTCGCTGACAACGTCGATCCGCCCGCCGCAATCATCCAGGATTGCGTTGGTCATCATGCGGATTCGGTCCAATGCCGCCTGATCGTGGGTTATCGGATCCTTCGCGGTAAAGCTCGCCATCACCTCTCGCTGCCGCCGATGCTCGTCGTCATCGAGGCCGAGGGCGAAAGTCACCGGTCCAGCCAAGGCTTGCATCTCCGGGCCGAAAGGAACCGAGAATATCTGTGCCTTGCTGAACGCCGCCGCGACCTCCTTCTTGCTGGCAAGAATCGTAAACGGGATCAGGGGAAACCGTCCAAGTCCGGTTCTTCGGGCGATCGCGGCGGCTAACCGCAGATAGGCCGCTATCAGCACCCCACCCATGGCGCCGAGCCGGCTGGCAACGATGCGTTCGAAATCGAACGTGGCGTCAGCCTGCAGTTCCTTGATCTGCCTTATTTCGTCTTTGACGCCCCCATCGTATTTCGAAGCCAATGACCCCTCCCGAGATGATGGCTGCCGACTGGCTGCCTCTGCAATCAAAGCGCGGCGTGTCTCTTAAGTTCTGCTACCCATTTCTGGTCCTTGAACGGTACCCATTCGAAATCTCGCTCGGTGAGTCTGATGCCGGAATCCGCGAAGACGCGGCGGGCCGCCTCCAGCGCGCCCCGATCGCCCGACCGCTCGATCGAGGCGAGCCTCACCACGTGCGCGTACCAGTAGTGCGGTCGATATGTGAGGGCACGCGCCGCGAAATTCATGGCTTCGATGTGCTGCCCGAGCATCAGATGCGCCATCGCAAGCTCGCCGAAGGAGACGAACAGGTGCGGATCACTCGGGCTGAGCCGTATCGACATCTCCAGATGCGGAATGGCCTTTTCGGGCTCGTCGACGAGATAATGGCAGGTGCCGATTTGCTGATAGGCCTTGACCAGGCTGGGATTGATCTCGATCGCCTGACTCAGGTTGCCGATGGCCTGCTCCTGGTTGCGCAACCATGACTGTGCGATCGCCATCAAGGTGTAGCCGCGTGCGTCACTCGTGTCAGCTTGATACGCGCGCTTCAAGTCCGGCATGATGGTTTTGACGTCTTCCTGACTGCCACGAAGGGTCCAGATATGCCACAAGTGCCAGAGTCCACTTTGGATCAACGCCTCGGGAGCTTCTGGGTTGGTCAACAAAGCAAGATCAAAGTAGTGCCGCGCGATCTCGGCATCTCTTCTGGTCAACTTGTTCAGGTGCCAGCGACCCCGCCAGACATGCTCGTCATACGGACTGCCTAGCCGTGCGCCTTCTATGGCGCGTCGCTGTTCACAAAAGTCGATATTCGTCTCTATGCGCCCGACAATGTCTGCCAGCACTTCTTCAAGCGCATCTGTATCGATGGCGACTGGGAGATCGAAGGTGCTGGACGATAGTACGACGCCGGCTTCAGCATTGTTGAGATCGACTCGCAATACGTAACGGTCGCCCTGCATCGAGACGCTTCCGTCGATGAGGTAACGGGCCCCCAGCCGCTGCGACATGGTAGCGTGACTGTTAGCGATGCCCGCGACGGTGAACGATGAACTGCGAGCGATGACCGGCAACCAACGCACGCGCGACAGGCGCTCAACGAGGTCTTCCGACAACCCATCCGTGAAGTACGCCAAGTCAGCGTTGCCAGTCTTGTTCTGGAACGGCAAGACTGCAACAGCCAGTCGCCGCAAAACCGGGTCACTGAGTCTCGCAATGATCGTGTCGAGAAAGTCGTCAGTCTGCGGCAGCGATACCGTTCGGGACGGCTCGAGCTCCGCAACCGAGTGGATGCCACTATGCAGGCGTAATTCGGCGCGGGCGCGCTGGGACTTGTCGCGCAAACGGTCGCGCCAGTACTCCCTCTGCTCGCGCAACCATTCTTCGAATTCGTCGTCTCTGATATCTATGCCCTCCAGGAATTCTGGAGGTTCGCCGGCAAATTGCTCCAATGCGTCGTCCAGGTTTACATCGATCAGGAGGCGCGTGGTATCCAAGCTGACAACGAAGGTGTCGGCCTCAAGAAGGTCCCGGTGATCTCCCAGCGATTGGCGTATCTCGTAGAGCGCATGTCGCAAGCTCGCGGCGCCTTGTGCTCCGTCGCGATCGCTCCAAAGCCGGTCCTGCAGCCATTTACGACTGCGCCGGGCCTGCGGGCCCGTCGCTAGCATGGCGAGAATGGCGCACGCCTTGCGGCCACGCGGCGCAATCTCCCGTCCTTCCGCGTCGAGCAGGGAGAATGGACCCAGAAGAGACATCTTGAGGGACTTGGTCGCCTCCACGACAGCACCTCCAGAAGCATCATTGTAAAGCGCCTGATAGAGAATAGCACCTTTTTGAACGAAAACTTCGGTCCGATGATTGTGACGACCGACTGACGCGCGAGATGAGCGGCTGCGAACGAGAGTCTTCGAGACTCGGAACTGGGCGAGCGGCAGAGTATTTATCAACAGCGGTTATGGTGACGTTTGCCGACAGGCGCATTGAAAAGGCGAATGGCAGTCCCGAAAAATGGCTGCCAGCAACCCATCCATTCCCCGTCGCCTATTGACGACACTGCGGAAATATCCAGCCGGCGCGATGCTCCAAAAAGAACGCCGCCCGCGGTGTCGACGGGCGACGCAAGTCACAGATCAGTGCTCCGGTCTTCGCCGAGTTTCACCTCCCCCTACCCGCGGGATCAACGCAAATCGTGCGCTCGTACGTTGGCTGAATAGTTTCCAAACACGGGCTCCTCGATGAACCGCGGCCGCGGGAACCGCAGCGGTTCGCGATCATAGGCGAACGTCGCCGTTTCGTTCTCGTCGATAGCCGGGTCCACCGGTGCAGCCTCGACCGGCTCCATTCCCAGGTCCCAGAGGCGCTCAGTGTTGGCCGAGTACTTGCCGGCGACATAAGGCGCTTCCTGGCTGACGGCCGATCCGCAAAGCGCGAAGCCGGCGAGCGAAGCCGCGACCAGCTTGATGGCGGTGTGGTGGTAGGTCATTTCAATCTCCCTGATTTGGTGGCCTGCTCGTGCAAGCCAGGAGAGATTGCCCTTTGGAGAGTGGTCTGAACGTGAAACAGCCGTCAAAGGAATGTCAAATGATACACGGAACGGCGAAAACCGCCCAGCAGTCAGGCTTGGCCGCCCGCTGGGCGGCATCGCAAGTTCGACAAGCGAACTCGCGCTTCCCCATCGCATCCGGGCGCTATGTGCGCTTGCTGACTCGCCAGTCCGTCTCTCAACATACCGACCTGAAACAGCCCGGTGCCGCTCCGGCACAGTCAGCGTGACGCGCACGCTGCAATGATCCTAAACGCTTGATCTCCGAGGCCCAAGGTGCGACTTCGTCTCGCGCCTCGATCTCATACGCGCGCCAAACCCGACTGGAACGTGTCGTTGGTTAGCGCCTTCGCGCCGGGCGGGTCCGGCTAAACAAGCTTGTGTCGAGGCATCTTGTTTCGCGTAGCCGACGCGCAGCATTGGACAATCCGACTGGGAAAGCAGACCATGCCGACAATTCCTGAGCCGATCTCCGGGGAGATCAAAGCCGTGTCATCACCACAATGGGAGAGAGCAGGTTTCGGGGAGCGTGTGCGCAGCATACGCAAGGCAGCCGGTTGGACGCTGGCCGAGCTGAGCGCCCGGAGCGGCCTCGCGCTGTCGACGATCTCCAAGGCCGAGCGTGGCCTGATCGCGCTCACCTATGACAGTATCCTCCGGCTCGCCTACGCCTTCGACATGGAGATGAGTGAACTGCTGAGCGATAAGCCGTCTCCGGGCCTATCGCAGTTCGTGACGGTCGAGAGAAAGGGACAGGCGCAAACGGTCGAGAACGACTATTACATCATGGACATGCTGTGCTCTGCGCGCACCCACAAGCGCATGATGCCGGTTTTTGCGACGATCAAGGCACACAGCGTCGAGGAATTCACCCGCTTCATCAACCATCCCGGCGAAGAGTTCGTCTACGTGCTCGACGGCCAGCTCACCTTCCAGATCGAGGGCGAGCCGCCTCGCGTGCTGGAGCCGGGCGATAGCCTGTATTTCGACAGCGGCCTCGGTCATGCATACCTGAGCACCGGCGCGGTGGAAGCCCGGCTCATCGTGGTCTGCTGGCATCCGCTGCCCGGGGAAGGCAATCATGTTGGCAGCGAGACAGACGGGCTGGTGATGTAGCGGCGAGGGCCTGGCTCGCTGGCAGTTCATTTTTTTCCTTTATGAAAATTCTGCTTGTCACATAGGAAAAACCCTGTTCAGATCGGTTCATGATCGAGCGGGTAGATTTCGTCGTCATTGGAGCCGGGATAGCGGGCGCTTCGCTCGCCTACGAACTGTCCAAGACCGCCTCGGTCGTGCTGGTCGAGCGCGAGCATCAGCCGGGTTACCATTCGACGGGGCGTTCGGCGGCGGTGTTTACCGAGATCTACGGCAATGCCGCAATCCGGGCACTAACGGTCGCCAGTGGGTCGTTCTTCGCCAATCCTCCCGCCGGCTTCAGCGAGCACCCTCTCTCGACGCCACGGCCGTTGATCATGGTGGCGTGCAGCGACCAGCGAGCGGAACTGCAAGCGCTTTATGATGAGGCTGTCCTGCTGGTGCCGACGCTGCGGATGCTGGATGCGGCCGAAGTGCTGCAACGCGCGCCGATGCTGAGGGCCGACTATGTCGATGGTGGCCTGCTCGAGGAAACGTCCAGCGATCTGGACGTCCACGCAATCCATTCGGGCTTCCTGCGTGGGGCGCGGTCGCGCAAGACCCGTGTCGTCCAGAACGCGGAAGTCGTGGGGTTGGCAAGGAGCCGCGGCGGGGACTGGACGGTGGAGACATCCGCCGGCTCGATTGGCGCCGGGGCCGTCGTCAACGCCGCCGGCGCATGGGCCGACGAGATCGCGGGCCTCGCGGGTGCGCGCCCTATCGGACTTTTGCCGAAGCGCCGCAGCGCCTTCATCTTCTCCTTCGACCCGCCGCAGCCGGTCGAGGCCTGGCCGACGGTCATCGACATTTCCGAGAAGTTCTACTTCAAGCCCGATGCCGGAAGGCTGCTGGGATCGCCTGCCGACGAGACCCCGTCCGCGCCCTGCGATGCACAGCCCGAAGAGATCGACATCGCGATCGCCATCGACCGGATAAGCCAGGCGGCCGATTTCACCGTGCGCTCTGTCGATCGCAAATGGGCCGGGCTACGCAGTTTCGTCTCCGACAAGACGCCTGTGGTTGGTTACGACGACGAGGTGGAAGGCTTCTTCTGGCTCGCCGCCCAGGGTGGCTACGGCATCCAGACCTCGCCGGCCCTGGCGCGCGCCGCCGCCGCGCTGATCACCGGTGCATCGATGCCCGAAAACATCGCCTCCCTGGGGGTTGGCAGCGCAACGCTTTCCCCGGTCAGGCTGCGCAGCGGACGTGCATGAAGAGTTTTTCGGCAAGCAAATAATAAAAGGGGTGAACAATGAAAATGAGATATCTGGCGAGTTCAATCCTGATGGCGGGCTTTGTGTCCGCTGCACAAGCTCAGGAAACCAAGCCCATCATTATCGGCGCAGCGATTGCCCAGACGGGGTTCATCGCAGCGTATGACGCCGATCCGGCCAAAGCTGCCGAAATGGCGGTGAACGAGATCAATGAAGGCGGCGGCGTTCTCGGCCGTCCCCTCAAGCTCATCTATGCCGACACCAAGAGCGAGATCCCGCAGGGCGCGGTCGCGGCGATGGAAGTGCTCGACCAGGGCGCCGACATCGTGATCGTAACCGGTGACTTCGACTTCGGCGGTACCGCCGCGCGCACCGCCAACAGTCAGGGCAAGGTTGCCATCGCGCCCTTCGCTGCAGATCCGAAGTTCGGCGTCGAGGGGATCGGACCCTACGCTTTCAGCTTTTCGACCGCCAGCGACACGGTCGGGACAGTATTGGCCGAGTTCGCGACCGCGAAGGGCTGGAAGACAGCCTACGCGCTGACGCAGACAACCATCCAGTACGATCTGTCGGTGAGCGCCGCGTTTCAGGCGAGGTTCAAGGAACAGAACGGCGACGCCGCGCTGGTCGGTGTCGACACATTCACGATGGATGACGCGTCGATCGCCACCCACATCACGCGCATCAAGGCGCTGGACCCGCAGCCGGACGTCCTGCTGCTCTCGACCCTCACGCCGGCTGGCCCAGGTGCTCTGAGGCAACTGCGCACTGCGGGTCTCACCATGCCCATCCTCTCGGGCGAGGACATGGATGGTGACTACTGGCTCGAGAGCGTGCCCGACCTTTCGAACTTCTACTTCGCGGCCATGGGCTCAATTTTCGGCGACGACCCGCGTCCTGACGTCAAGAAGTTCATCGATGACTTCACCGCCCTGCATGGCAATCATCCCTCGACCGCCCACACGCTGACCGGCTACTCGGTGATCCAGGGCATCAAGGTCGCGGCCGAGCGGGCAGGCTCGATCGAGTCCGACGCAATCAAGGCGGAGTTCGAGAAGTTCAAGGACGAACCGCTGCTGGTGGGTCCGACCAGCTTCGACGAGAACACCCACATCAACTTCGAGCGCCCCATGGTCATCATGCAGGTTCAGGACGGCAAGCACAGCGCCGTCGAGCTGCGGGCCCCAGAGAAGATTCCAGGCCGCTGAGAGCGACAGGAAAGGATCTGGCCATGGAACGGAATGCCGGCGACACACGCAACTCATTGACAGCGCGCGGCGTCGGCGTTCATTTCGAGGGCCTCCGCGCCCTCGAGGGGATTGATCTCGACCTGGCTCGAGGAGAGATTCTCGGGCTGATCGGTCCGAACGGTGCCGGCAAGACGACGCTGGTCAACGTCCTGAGCGGCTTTCAGGAGCCGAGCGTGGGCACCGTTGAGCTCGACGGCCAGCCGACGACCGGCTGGGCGCCGCACCAGTTCCCGCGCCGCGGTCTCGGGCGCACCTTTCAGGCCGCGCGGCTGTTCCCCGACATGACGGTCCTTGAAAACGTCGAAATGGCGGGCGTCGGGATCGGCCTGTCGCGTTCGCAGGCCCGCGATGGTGCAGCAGAAATCCTGGACTACCTTGGCATCGCCGCACGGCAACACGTCACGGCCAGCGCTCTTGCCTATGGCGAGCAGCGCCTTGTCGGCATCGGACGGGCGCTCGCGATAACGCCGCGCTACCTATTGCTCGACGAACCGGCAGCTGGCCTCAGCCCTCAGGAGGCAGCCGATCTCCTGACCCGGATCACTGCCATCCGCGACCGCTATGACTGCGGGATTCTGGTCATCGAGCACAACATGCAGCTCATCATGAAGCTCTGCGACCGTGTCCAGGTTTTGGCGCGCGGCAAGACCATTTCGAAGGGAAGTCCGACACAGGTCCAGACCGACCAGACGGTGCGAGAAGCCTATCTTGGCGCCACCCACCAGACGGGCACGCGCGTTCGCGAGCGCGTGCAAGCGACGGTCATCCAGGATACCGCGCCGCTGCTGAAAATCGAGGACCTGGTCGTCGACTACGGCTCCGTCCGTGCCCTTTCGAACGTTTCGATAGCAGTCGGCGACGGTGAATTCGTTGCCGTCATCGGCCCAAATGGCGCCGGCAAGTCGACGCTCCTGTCGGCCATCGCAGGTCTGACCCGCGCCGGCTCCGGCACGATCTCCTATAACGGTGGTCCGCTTGCAAGCGAGCGGACGGCGGCGCGCGTCGAAATGGGCATTGCGCTGGTGCCGGAAGGTCGGCGAATCCTTTCGAACCTGACGGTCGAGGAGAACCTGCGCATCGGCCAGACCACGCGCCGCTCGGAACTGGACGCTGCAAGGCGCTTCGAAGACGTGCTCGAGCGCTTCCCCGTCCTCCGGTCTCGGCTCAAGGGCTATGCCGGCAAGTTGTCGGGCGGCGAGCAGCAGCAACTGGCCATCGCCCGCGCCCTTCTGGCGGAGCCGAAGCTGCTTCTCCTCGACGAGCCGTCGCTTGGCCTTGCGCCGCTAATGATCGATAGCGTCTATGAGACCCTGTCCGCGCTGAGCGAGGGCGGTCTTACGATCCTGCTGATGGAACAGAATGCCAATCGGGCGCTGATGGCCGCCGACCGTGCCTATGTGCTTCGTCACGGCACGGTGGAACTCGATGGTCAGGCCGACGCTCTGCGGGTCGACCCGGCGTTCGACCGTGCCTATTTCGGCTTCGACACACGCGAGGGGGTCGTCACCAATTGATCGCCCTCCAATACATCCTCGACGCGATCAACATCGGCGGACTCTACGCCATGATGGCGCTGGGTATCGGCCTCATCTTCGGCATCATGCGGCTGATCAACTTCGCCCATGGTGAAGTGGTGATGGCCGGCGGCTACGCCATCGGTTTGCTGGCGACGCTCCCGGGGCCGCTGGTGATCGTGCTGTCGCTGGCCTTCATCATCGCGCTGGCGCTGCTGATCGAGCAGACCGCTTTCCGCCCCTTGCGCGGTCAGGATCCTGCGAGCCTCCTGGTTGCGTCCTTCGCCGTTTCCTACTTCCTGCAGAACCTGACGGTGATGATCTTCGGTGCGCGCCCGCTGCCATTCACCTTCGCGCCTGTACTTGCCGAAACCATCGAGGTTGCAGGGCTGCGCCTGCCGCTGCTCCAATTCGTCTCGCTCGGGCTGATGATCATCGCGCTGGCCGGTGTCGCCGCGCTGCTGAAGCGCACGGCTCTCGGAATCCAGCTGCGCGCAGCCGCCGAGGACGTGGTCACGGCACGGCTGTCCGGCGTCAAGGTCAATCGGGTCATCGCATTCGCATTCGTCATGAGCGCCGTGCTGGCCTGGATCGTCTCACTGATCTATTCGGCGCAGATCGGACAGCTCAGTCCGGCCATGGGCGTCCGTCCCCTGATCATCGGCTTCGTTGCGACGATTCTGGGAGGACTGGGCAGCCTGCCCGGCGCCGCTCTCGGAGGCTTCGTCGTCGGTGCCATTTCGGTGCTGCTCGACGCAGTCCTGCCTGCCGACTTGCGGCCGTTCCGCGAAGCCTTCCTGTTCGGATTGGTATTCGTCATCCTGGTGGTGCGGCCCGACGGCCTGCTGCGCGTGCGCGCCATGCAGGAGAGGGTCTGATGGCCAGATACCTGTCACCCAAGGCCGCTTCTCTGGTGCTTGCGGTCCTGCTCATCGTCGCCGTCGCCGTGGTAACGCTCGTGTGTTCGCAACTGTCGGGCGGCAGCCAGCGGGTCGCGACCGACGCGATGATCAAGCTGACCATCGTCGTCGGCATGTACATGTTCGCCGGAAACTCCGGCGTCCTGTCTTTCGGCCACATCAGCTTTCTCGGGCTAGGCGCCTATTCGGCCGCCTGGCTGACAATCTCGCCTTCGATCAAGGCATCGCTGATGCCGGGCTTGCCCGCATGGCTGATCGCGCTGGAGCTCCATCCCGCAGCGGGGACCGTCGCAGGGGGCCTCCTCGCCTCCGCGGTCGCCCTTCTGTTCGGTCTTCCGCTCACGCGACTTGCCGGAATCGCGGCGTCGATCGGCACGTTCGCACTGCTGGTCATCTTTTACGCGACTTTTTCCAACTGGACACCGGTGACCGGCGGACAGGGCTCTCTCTACGGGTTGCCGACGTTCACCAACCTGCCGATCGCGGCAGGCGTCGCGTCCCTGACGATCCTGGCGGCGGCACTCTATCAGGCAAGCGCGGCGGGCTTCAGGCTGCGCGGCTCCCGGGAGGATCCGATCGCAGCCAGGGCTGTCGGCATCGACATCCGCCGCGAGCGGCTGATCGCTTTCGTCATCAGCGCGTTCTTCGTGGGCATGGCGGGCGCACTCTATGCCCATTTCCTCACCGTCGTCGTTGCAGGCGAGTTCTACCTCAAGCTGACCTTCATCACGGTGGCGATGCTGGTCATTGGCGGCATGCGTTCGCTCACAGGCGCCGTGGTCGGAACTGCCTTCGTGACGCTGTTTTCCGAATTGCTGCGCCAGACGGAGCGCGGTTTCGATCTCGGCTTCGTCGTCGTCGGTGGGCGGCTCGGCCTGCAGGAGGTGGGACTGTCCGCCGCGATGCTGCTCGCGCTGATCTTCAGACCCCGAGGGATCACGGGCGGTCGTGAGCTCGGCGGACTGGGAACGTCGCGATGAACATACAATCAAGAATTGGCCGGAGAAAACTATGAAACTTTTTGGTGTCGACGTCGGCGGCACGTTCACGGACGTCATGTACTCGGACAGCGTCGCCGGGACGGTAATCATCCACAAAGTGCCAACCACCGGCGACGACCCTTCGCGCGGCGTCATGACAGGCATAATCGAACTCTGCGAGCGCAACGGCATCGACCCAGCGCAGATCGACTATGTGTTCCACGGCACTACGATCGCAACCAACGCCATCCTGGAGTATCGCGGCGCCGAAGCCGGGATGATCACCACAAAGGGATTTCGCGACATCATCCACATCGGCCGCCACCAACGGCCGCAGCATTACTCCATCATGCAGGAAATCCCCTGGCAGAACCGGCCGCTCGTCAAGCGCCGCTTCCGAAAGGTGGTGACAGAGCGGCTGGCGCCACCCAATGGCGACGTGCTGGTTGCGCTGGACGAGGACGAGGTACGCGTCGCCGCACGCGAACTGAAGGCCAGCGGCGTGCAGTCGATCGCCATCTGCTTCCTCTTCTCCTATCTCAATCCGGACCATGAGGCACGCGCGCGCGCAATCGTGCTGGAGGAGTATCCCGAAGCCTTCGTGACGACCTCCAGTTCGGTGGTCTCGCAGTTCCGCGAGTTCGAGCGGTTCACGACCGCGGCCATGAATGCCTATATCGGCCCGCCCGTTCGGAACTACATCCGCCAGCTCGACAACGCATTGCGTGGTGCGGGCATGAAGGCGGAACTGCGCATCATGCGGTCGAACGGCGGTGTGGCAACGCCTGCGACGATCTCGGAATTTCCCGTTCTGACCCTGCTGTCCGGCCCCGCGGCGGGTGTGCTGGGAGGCGCTCTTTGCGGCCAGCTGTCGGACCGGCGCAACCTGATCACCTTCGACGTCGGTGGCACCAGCGCCGACATTGGTGTCACCAACGAAGGCCGGTTCAGTGAAGCGTCCGCGCGCGACACCACCATCGCCGGCTATCCGGTGCTGGTGCCGATGATCGACATCCACACGATCGGCGCGGGCGGCGGCAGCGTTGCCTTCGTGGACGCGGGAGGCGCATTCCATGTCGGTCCGCGCAGCGCCGGGTCGGTGCCTGGCCCGGCCGCCTATTCGCGTGGTGGACAGGAACCGACCGTCACCGACGCCAACGTCGTGCTCGGACGCCTGGACAAGGACAATTTCCTCGGCGGCGAGATGAGCCTCGACGGGGCCGGCGCGCAGAAGGTCGTGGGCGAGATCGCCGAGACGCTTGGACTTGACATCGACGAGGCCGCGGTCGGCATCATAACGATCCTGAACAGCAACATGGCCAATGCCATTCGTTCGCGCACCGTGCAGAAGGGCATCGACCCGCGCGACTTCTCGCTCATGGCGTTCGGAGGCGCCGGTCCGCTTCACGGCGCGGAGGTGGCGGATATGCTTGGCATCCCGGAGGTGATCGTCCCGGCCTATCCGGGCATCACATCCGCGCTCGGGCTGCTTGCCAGCGAACTCAAGTATGATTCGATCCGCACGCAGTTCCAGGTGTCGGACGCCCTCAATCTCGAACGTCTGAACGCGGACTTCCTCCAGATGGAAGAGGACATCAACCGACAGTTCGAGGCAGACAGCGTCGCCGCGGCCGATGTCACGGTCATGCGCTTCGCCGATGCACGATATATCGGTCAGGGCTATGAACTGCGCGTCGATATTGCAGGCGGCTCAATCGACGCGGACAGCATGGAGCGGACCTTCGAGCAGTTCCACCGCGCCCACGAGGCCGAGTATGGCCACGCCTTCCCGCAGAGCCCGATCGAAATCGTGAACGTGCGCGTGACCGGCACGGCTCCCAGTCCCCAGCTCGAATGGCCGAAGACCAAGGGCGAGGGCAGCCGGGACAAGGCGCTGGTCAAGACCGCCAAGACGAAGTTCCGGGTCGACGGAACGCTGCAGAGCTTCGACACGGCGTTCTACCGCCGAGCCGACCTGCCGGTCGACTCCTCGATCGCCGGTCCAGCGATCATTCTGCAATTGGACACCACCACCGTGGTGCCGCCGAACTGGTCGTTCACGGCCGATCCGCACGGGAACCTGATCCTCACCGCTGGAGTCGCATCATGAGCAAACACGGGACGCAGGGCCGCATCGACCCGATCACCGCAAAGGTCATCCAGGGCGCGCTTGAGAACATTGCCATCGAGATGGGCTACAAGCTGATGCGCATGAGCCACTCCTCGATCATCCGCGAATCCGAAGATTTCGGTGCCGCACTGATCGATGCGGACTGCCGACAGCTGGCTGAAGCCAAGCAGAGCACGCCGCTCCAGTCGGGGCCGATCCCCGGCTATATCCGCGGCATGCTCCGCATGCTCGAAGAGCGCGGCGAAACGATCAAGCCGGGCGACGTCATCATGCATAACGATCCCTATGGCGGCGCAACGCACGGGCCGGACGTCGCTTTCATCGTGCCGGTCTTCCACGAGGGAATGCTCGCCGGCTATGCGGTGACGACGGCGCACCACCTCGACATCGGTGCCCATACGCCGGGCAGCGGCGGCATCGTCGATGCGATCGACTGCTACGCAGAGGGCCTGCGCTTCCAGGCGATCAAGGTCTATGAGGAAGGGCGGCGCAACCAGCAGGTCTGGCACATGCTTCGCACCAACATCCGGCTGCCGGATCTCGTGCTGGGCGACATGGAGGCGCAGATCGCCGCGTCCCGCATTGGCGCGCAGCGCCACCTGGAGCTGATCGAGCGCTACGGGCTGGAGACGGTAACTGCCGCGACGGAGGACATGTTCGACGCCTCCGAGCGCCTGCTGCGCAGCGCGATCGCCAAGTTGCCGGACGGCGAATACTCCGCCACTACCTATATTGACGGCTTCCTGGACGACCCGGATCCGGCACGCCGCGACCTGCCGATCAAGGTCACGATCCGGATTTCCGGGGACGAGATGCATGTCGACCTCACGGGCACGGCGCCGCAGGTCTCCGACCGTCCGATCAACATGCCGTTCAAGGGGACGGTCGACTGCGCCATCTGGCTGTCCGTGCGATCGGTCCTGCTCGACTCGGCGGTGCATGGAGAAATCCAGCAGAACGAGGGCCTGACGCGGCCGATCCGCATATTCGCTCCCGAAGGCACCCTGGCCAACCCGATCTTCCCGGCACCGGTGATCGCCCGCTTCTGTCCGGGCATCGAACTTTCCAACGCCGTCGTGCAGGCGCTGAGCCAGGTTGTGCCACGGCAGGTCTGCGGCAGTTGCGGCAATGGTGGCGGGCTTCTGCTGGCTGGCCAGCAGGGCGAAAACTTCTGGCTCCAGGTAGAGTTGTTCTCCGGCAGCTATGGCGGCCGCTGGCAGATGGACGGCATGGATTCGGTCGACGTCCTCTACGCCAACACCCGCAACAATCCGATCGAGGACATCGAATCGCATGTGCCGCTCAGGATCGAGCGCTATGAACTTCGCGAGGACGTTGCGGCGGCGGGACGCTGGCGTGGGGGCATCGGGTCCATCCGTCATCTGCGGTTCCTGTCGCCGGGCAGCGCCTCGGTCGAGAGCGAAGGCCACAAATATGCGCCGAAGGGTCTGTTCGGCGGTGCCGACGGCACGCCTTCGCAGTTGATCCGCGTCAAGGCCGACGGCAGCGAGATCCAGCTTCCGTCGAAGGTGCCGCACCACCCGTTCGGCGAAGGCGAATCCATCATCGCCATCCGTGCCTGTGCGGGCGGCTACGGCAATCCCCACGAGCGCGATCCGCAGGCCGTGCTCGCCGACGTCCTGGACGAATACATCACCGCCGAACAGGCCTTTTCGCAGTACGGCGTCAAGGTCGCCGACGGCAAGGTCGACCTCGCCGCCACCAGCGCCGCGCGCGCAGCCTAGGAGAACCAAATGGCACGCTTCATCAACATCGCCGGTGCACAGCTCGGCGGCATCGCCCGCGACGAAAGCCGCCGGCACGTCGTGGAACGCATGATCGCGCTGCTTAACGATGCCCACAAGCGCGGGGCGGAAGTCGTGGTCTTCCCGGAGCTTGCGCTGACCAGCTTCTTCCCCCGCTGGTGGATGACCGACCAGGCAGAAATCGACGCCTTCTTCGAGACGGAGATGCCGAACCCGGCCACGCAGCCACTCTTCGACGCGGCCAAACGGCTCGGCATCGGATTTTACCTCGGCTATGCCGAGTTGGCGCAGGAAGCCGGCGGGACGAAGCACTACAACACCGCGATCCTGGTCGACAAAACCGGCGCCATCGTCGGCAAATACCGCAAGGTGCATTTGCCCGGCCACGCCGACCACCGTCCGCACATGCCTTATCAGCATCTCGAGAAGCACTATTTCGATGTTGGCGACATCGGTTTCGGAAGCTGGGATTTCGCGGGCGGCAAGTTCGGCATGGCGATCTGCAACGACCGCCGCTGGCCGGAAACCTACCGCGTCATGGCCTTGCAGGGCGCCGAAGTGGTGGTGCTAGGCTATAACACGCCGACCCACATTCCATGGGAGCCGGTCTACGATCACCTGAGCGCGTTCCATAACCACCTCGTCATGCAGGCGTCGGCCTACCAAAACTCCATGTATGTCGTGGGCGTGGCCAAGGCCGGCAAGGAAGAGGGTTCAAACCTCCTTGCTGGCAGCTGCATCGTCGCCCCGTCCGGTGAGATCATCGCCATGGCGTCGACGGCCGGGGACGAGGTGTTCGTGGCGAAATGCGATCTCGACATCTGCCTCTACAATCGCAAGGCAATGTTCAACTTCGCAGAGCACCGGCAAGTTCATCACTACAAGAAGATCACCGATAGAATGTAGCTGGTGACCGGACCTCGCTGGCGCATTCGACAAAGTTCCTAGCGACCACGACCTTGTGCTGAGAAAAGGTGGCAAACCAGGCTTGGCCTCATCGGCTAAGCCTGGTTTGCCCGGCATCCAGTTTGGTCTGGCCGAGTTCTGCTTCCTCCAGCCAACGGAAATATCCCACCGCGAAGGTTGAACCGTCGCGCTGTTCCCCTTTCAAGGTCGTCGCGACCGATATGGATCGGTCTCGTCAAATACCTACCGGCGGCCGCGGCGGCTCTTGCAACTCCCGATGCCTCCGGAATTGCCGCTGACACCCGCGCATTTGCCGTTGCAATCTGGATGTCGCGCCGATCGGTTAGGCCATTCAGGAACGGCTGATCGCGGCCAAAGAAAATCCCGCCGACCGGGAGCGCATCATTCATGAAGTTTCGACCGAGATGACGAGCGCCATCGAGGATAATCCAGGCGTCTCGCTCCAGGAATACTCGACACTTGCACAAGCGCCTCACATGCTGCCAAGCTAGACGCGACCGCTCCGCGGTCGAGCGGCCGCCGATTGGTGAGTTAGAAAATCAGCATCAAAATGCCGATGATGACGAGCAGCCCCACGAGAAATATGAAGCCTATTCCCCCGCCGATGAACTTGAGCATGGTGTCTCTCCGTTGAGCTACTTTGATCGAACGCACCACCTATGAGTTGGTTTCGAAATTCCATCAGTTAGCGTCTTCCTTGTGTCAACGAGGACGAGGCTGAACCTTAATCCCGAGGTCTGCTTTCCTGTTCAAGCTCGGGGGCCACCTGACCGAAATTCAAGCAGGCGACCAAGGTTACCCCGCCCAAAGTGTTGCCGAGCAGCGTGGGGACAAAGAGCGGAAGGCGTAATCAGCCAGCGATGCTTCGCCCAGATGAACGAGAAACGACGCTTCCACCGATCCAGCAATGATATGCGCCAAGTGAGCGAGCGCTACGACATAGGTCACCAAGGGCTTGGCATCACCCGCTGCCGGCATGAGCCAGACCATCAAGGCGACGAGCCAGCCCGCGAACACGGCCTTGAGAAAAGTTGGCCAGAAGTCGTACTGGATGGCAGTTTGCGAAAATGCCGCGATCGCAGCTCGTATCTGGGGGTCGAATACAGGCGTGTGAGCCAATACTGCTGAAAAAACCCAGGTCGCCGCGATGTTGGAGACAAGTACGATGGACCAAAGACGAAGCACTTGGCCCAGGTGATGGCGATCACGAAACTTGAGAAGTGGCAGAACAGGTGTGAGCGTGTTTTCGGTGAATAGCTGCTGTCGGCCCAGGACCACGATCAAGAATCCCACGGTGTAGCCGAGCGATGTCAACAGATGCTCCCAAGAGGTATCCGGGAGTGCCACCATCAAAATCGCCGGCACGACAACTGAAAAACCAATCGATAGCCCAGCCGAGAATCCGGACAGCATCAGCGCCACACCGCTGCGGTTGAGCTCCCTCTCTCCCTCCGCCCGAATGGTCTCGTGGATCAGTGCCGCGCTGGGGCGACTTTGCTGATCTACGGCCTTCTTTTCGCGTTCGTTGAGATTGGACAGTTCGGAGGCAGGAGTGAGGCGGTTCTGATCGGTATCGTCTTGCACGGAATTGGCCTTTGCTCTGGAGCGCTGCACTGGCGCTGCTCAGCGAGACCTTTTTAGGCCGATCAGCACTAGAGCCTACCGAACCAAGGAAGCTCGATATCACGGCTGCCGGCATGTGAAGTGTTCTAGTCCAAGATGCAGGAATAACTGCAATCAGATGGACACTTCGAACTACCGGCATTTAGTAGACCGTAGGGCCGCGATTTGAGTTCTGCACGGCCTGACATGTGGCTGCGGCTTCGGCATCGGTCATCTGGGTTGGTGCGGGGCACCGATTTTCGGCGT
>NZ_JAAAMH010000018.1 GCF_024105655.1 Aliihoeflea sp. 40Bstr573 | reverse complement strand
AGTACGGCTCAATCCGGCGCATCTGCGCCGCCGTCAGCATCAGCAAATCACTCAAGGCAGCACCTCCTGCCACCTTGAATCACCCAACAGCCATCAACTCAACAAATTAATGGGTCCTGACCCTAGCCGCCCTCGCCGCATGGATGAGCCTCTGATGTCTGCTTTTGCTTCCCTTACGTTCCAGCCTGGTGAAATCCTGCTCAATAAGTATGAAATTATCCGGCCGCTAGGCAGCGGTCAGTTCGGCGAAGTCTTCCACGTCGTAAACCGAAACCTGAATCGCGAGTCCGCCCTGAAGCTAATCCGCGTCGCTAATCCCGTCGGCCATCGCGCCGTAGTTGAGGCGCAGGCACAAAGCCTTTGCGGTCATGATCACGTCGTGAAGGTACTCACAGCCGACGTCTTCGACGGCGCTGTACTCATCGAGATGGAGTACCTGGAAGGCGGTTCGCTGGCCGATCGGCTGCAACGGGAGTTCGTTCCAGTAATCGAAGTTATTGGCTACCTGAAACAGATCCTGTTTGCCCTGGAACACGCTCACAACCGCGGGATAGTGCACCGCGACGTCAAGCCGGGCAACATTATGCTGACGGGCGGGATCGCCAAGCTGTCGGATTTTGGCACCGTCATCCATCCGGAGAGTGGGGTTAGGGTAACTGACTACTTCTATCGTCCGCATGCCTCGCCCGAGGCCATCAACAACGAGGAGTTCTCGGCAGCCAGTGACGTGTTCGCCGCGGGAATGACCCTGCTCCGTGCCGTGAACGACATGACCGGGTGGGACGCAGTGCTGAACAACGCCACTTGGCCCACCCTCGTTATAGAAGGCAAGCTCGCAAACCTGATAGGCTACGCCGATCACATGCCACCTAAACTGAAGCGCATTATCAGGAAGGCGATCAATCCTGTCGTTGCCAGAAGGTATCCGACGGCTGCCGCCCTTCGGCAAGAGTTGGAGCGGCTTCGGCCGGCCCGGCGCTGGATCCGCTTGAACGATAATGAATGGATCTGCGCGTTTGAAGGAAGGGAGGAACGCGCCTTCTTCCAGCCACGCATCAAACCGTCAGTAGAATACATTATTGGAGGACGTCGACGTCGCCCGGACTGCAAGAGCTACAGAACTGAGTTAGAAGCGCGGACGCGTTTGGGAGAGTTGGTGGCACGGTCAACGTTGGCGTGACTGAACCAACCTGGCGAGTTCCGAAGTTGCTATGCCCAAGCATGTAGACGTAGCCTGTCATGACGGCCACGCTAGCACCGGCGACCCGAAAAACTTATCCCCCTCGCCCTAACCTCCCCCATACTCCCCCGCATCGCCCTCGTGGGAACCGGTGCGCACCGGGTGTCGGGAGGGCGGCGATGACCTCCCCCCGATGGGCGTCGGACCCCGCTGGGCACGTGAGGGCTGGGAACAGGCCGGCGCGGTCGTATGACCGTGCGGGAAAAGCCGCGGCGGCGACAATCTTCTGATCGTCTCTGCTGTGACCGGCCGAAAGCCAGACAGCCATCGGCGGGGTGCGCGGGTTCGCGCCACTCTCCTACATATCGGAAGGCACGGCCCGCGCGCCCCGCTTCCCGTTCTTCGACAATGGCCGGATGCCGAGAAGGCAGGCGCGGTGAGCGCGAGCTAATGCCTGCGCGCCTGCACGAGATAGGCGTCGATCGTCGTCTCGCCGAGAAACCTCATCGCCTCGAGCCGGTGCAGCCCCTCGACCAGAACGTAGCGCGCACCGTCCTCGCGCACCTGGATCGGCGTTTTCAGCCCGTTTTCCAGAATGTCCTCGGCGAGCACGCGCGCCGTTTCGGGATGAAGCGTCTTCTTGCGCGCCGTCGGCACGTAGACCGCGTCGATGGGGACGGGCTTGGAACGCAGCATGAAGTCTCCTCGCGGGCGCTGGGTGGACGTTGGACTAGATCAGTTCGCCCCCCGCGCGGCAAGACGAAGGAAAAGGGATGCGGCCGCCGTGGGCCGCATCCGGGCGGCGTCACAGCGTCGCGTTGATGGCGCCGCCGTCGAGCAGGATGTTCTGGCCGACGATGTAGCCCGCATACGCGCTGCAAAGGAACGCGCAGGCCGCGCCGAACTCTTCGGTCGTGCCGAAGCGGCCGGCCGGATTGGCCGCATAGGCCGCCTCGCGGGCCTCGTCGACCGTGATGCCCTTCTGCTTCGCAGTGTTGTTCATCAGCGATTCGATGCGCGCCGTCTCGTGCTGGCCGGGCAGCAGGTTGTTGATCGTCACGCCGTGCCGCGCAACCTGGCGCGAGGTGCCCGCGACGAATCCGGTCAGTCCGCTGCGCGCCGCGCCCGAAAGGCCGAGCGCCGGGATCGGCGCCTTGACGGAGCCGGAGGTGATGTTGACAATCCGGCCCCATTTGCGCTCGATCATGCCCGGCAGCACAGCGGTGATGAGGTGGATCGGCGTCAGCATGTTGGCGCGGATCGCGCCTTGCCACTCCTCCTCGCCCCACTCGTTCCACAGCCCGGGCGGGGGCCCGCCCGCATTGGTGACGAGGATGTCCGGCGCAGGCGCGACCTCGAGCAGCTTGGCGCGGCCCTCCGGCGTCGTTACGTCGGCCGCAACAGTCGTCACCTTGACGCCGTAGCGCTCGGCAATCTCGCCCGCCGTTTTCTCCAGCGGCTCGGCCGAGCGCGCATTGAGCACGATGTCGACGCCGGCTTCCGCCAGCTTTTCCGCCGACCCGCGCCCAAGCCCTTTCGACCCGCCGCAAACAATGGCCGTGCGGCCCCTGATTCCCAAATCCATCTGGCCCGTCTCTCCCGCTTGTCAATTGCGCCAAACATTCCGCCCTTCCCGAAAGAAGGTACACAAGCGCAATATACCGCCCGCGCCCGGAAGCACACCCCCCCGGCGTAAGGCGATTGGAGCAAACCTTTGCAGCCCCCCACGCCAGCTGCCCTTATGGCGGCTTGTGCGGGTGTGCTCACGGATTTGCTGAATGGATTGTGGGGGCAGGATCTGCCATTGCGTCCGTGCGTCTCATGGATCGCGGACCAAGAACTGCCGGATGCCGGATCGAGAGGCTGGCTCGGCGCGGCGCAAGTTGTGGGATTTGGGTGGTTTTGTTTGGTTGCGGGGGCTGGATCTAATCTTCACTTGCTGCCCGAACAAGTAAAGATGGTTGCGGGGACCGGCATCGATCACAACTTGCAATCAGCGCCGGTAAAGATGGTTGCGGGAGTACGCACCCATCTCTACTTGCTTTTCCAGACAGCGGCATAAGAGCCGATCCCCTTGCCAAGGTTGGAGGGCGAGGGTTCCAATACCGTTCACCAAGTTGCATCGGAACACTGCGCCGCCCCATTTACACGATCCAATAGATGCCGTTCGGCATGCACCGGCGCTCTCCGTCGCGAACGGTAAGCAGGGGCAACGGCAGTTCGAAGAGCAGACCGTCGATGACCGGCACCACCATGGCACCGATGGCGAATGTCAGGTCTGACGGATAATCGCAGCCGCGCGGTAGGAAGTCCGGCGGGCATCGAGGTCTTCAAATCATCTCCGGGTAAAGAATTGTCATCTTGCCCTCTCGCGGTTCGGTGCGGGAGAGCAAGCAGGAACACCATTCATGGGTGTTGTCACCGCAAATCACCGTTTGCCTAACGGCGTTATTCGCTGGTCTTTCCGTCGAAATGTTCATGAGCCGCGTCGGCTTCAGTCCTGGTTGGATGAACGACGCCGTCGACATGCTCGGGCGGGCTGTAGATCGTATAAAGCTTCAGCGGCTCATTGCCGGTATTCTTGACGTTATGCCGCGCCCCGGCGGGAACGATCATGGCCATATCGGCCTTGATCCTGCTCACGTTGCCCTCGATCAGGATTTCGCCTTCGCCATCCTCGACGCGGAAGAACTGGTCGCCGTCGTCATGAACCTCTTCGCCGATCTCCTCGCCGGGCTGAAGCGCCATCAGGACGAGCTGCATATTCTTTGCCGTATAAAGAACACGGCGAAAATCCGTGTTCCCTTCGGTCAGTTCCTCGATGTCATCAACAAATCCACGCATGATATACTCCTTTATTTAGTTCATTGCATAAATGTCGGCTCGTTTCGTCATCTCACTCAAAGCCGACCCATGAGATCTTCGCATGTGGCCATGTCGCCGATACGAATTCGGCGTGAATACGCAGGCCTCCCCTCCAGCAGCGGCGCATCTCACCATCAATGCATCCGCCAAGAAGTCGAAAATCGCTACCTGTGCATTCATGCACGGAAGTTCCTTTCGTTGGACAACAATTTCACCACAACTCCCAATGTGGTCGCCCGATGCACCAGAACCAAGGTAGCTTCCTGTGCATTCATGCAAGTTTGGCTTGCCGGTTTCGCCAATCGCAAGGCGGAGTCGAACCCTTAGATCAATGATGCAGGGACACCCCTCCCCATTATCGAAAGGAGCCCGATCATGACCCAGAAAACCATACTGCGCAGCGATGAGCTTTCCTGCCCATCCTGCGTGCCGAAGATCGAAAAGGCGCTCAACGCCCTTCCGGGTGTTGCAAAGGCCGAGGTGCGTTTCAACACCGGCAAGATCGAGGTCGAGCACGACCCCGCGCAATCGAGTGTCGAGGCCCTGGTCGAGGCGGTGCGCGGAACCGGCTACGAGGCGCAGCCTGCCGCCTTCTGATCGGCACTCCGCTTGTTTCGCCGCGCCGCGAGCCGGCGCGGCGGCCGTTTCCAGAGATCTGAATGAAAGGAGGATGAGATGACCAGTCTCGTCACCAGTATCAGGAGCGCCTTCGTGCATCCGGCACGGCGGCGCTTCTGGCTGACGGTCGGCAGCGGCGGGTTGATCGCGGCCGGCCTTCTGGCGCGCTACGGCTTCGGCATGATCGAGGCATGGACGGCTCTGATGGTCGCGGCGGCTTTTCTTGCCGGCTCCGACATCGCCATCCGCGCCTGGCGCTCGCTGCGTGTAAAGCATTTCAGCATCGAGCTGCTCGTCACCGTCGCGGCGGTCGGTGCGCTCATTATCGGCGAGGTCTGGGAGTCGGCGGCTGTCACATTCCTCTTCATGTTCGGCGGGTGGCTCGAGGCGCGCACCATGGGCCAGACCCGTGGCGCGCTGAAGGCGCTGCTCGATGCCGCACCCGCCACGGCAACTGTACTGCGCGACGGCGATCCCGTCGAAATACCAGCACATATGGTCGAAATCGGCGAGACCGTTCTGGTCAGAGCCGGTCAGCGCATCCCGGTGGACGGCGAGGTGACCGAAGGCACCGCCGCCGTCAGCGAGGCGGCGATTACCGGTGAGCCAATGCCCGCCGAAAAAGCGCCGGGCAGCCACGTTCATGCAGGAACGATCGCCGAGAACGGGTTGCTGCGCATCCGCGCCACCAATGTCGGCGCCGACACCACCCTTGCCCGCATCATCCAGCGCGTCGAGGAAGCGCAGGAGGAAAAGGCCCCGAGCCAGCGCATGATCGAGCGCTTCGCGCAATGGTATACGCCGTCGATCATCGGGCTCGCGATCGCCGCTTTCGCCATGACGCAGGATATCCGCCTGGCGTTGACGCTGCTGGTCGTCGGCTGCCCCGGCGCGCTGGTGATCTCGACGCCGGTTTCCATCGTCGCCGGCATCGGCCGGGCGGCGCGCAGCGGCATTCTCATCAAGGGCGGCCAGCATCTGGAAAGTGCTGGCCGGATCGACACGCTGGCGCTCGACAAGACCGGCACGTTGACGGAAGGCAAGCCGCAGCTTGCCTCTATCGTCGCGCTGGGTGGCGTTGCCGAGGCCGAGTTGCTGCATCTGGCCGCAACCGCCGAGGCCGGATCGACCCACCCGCTCGGCCGCCCGATTGTCGAGGCCGGCCGCAAGCAGGGCCCGCTTTCCACGCCCGAGGCGCTGGAGGAACATGCCGGCATGGGCCTCACCGCCCGCATCGACGGTCGGACGATTGCCGCTGGCAACCGCCGCTTGATGGATACGCTCGGCATCCCGCTGGGCCAGGAGGGCGAAGCTGCACTGGAGCGTCTGCTCTCCAACGGCCAGACGCCGATCCTCGTGGCGCGTGACGGGCAGTTGATCGGACTGCTGGGCATGTCCGACATGGCCCGCGAAGGCGCGGCGGAAGCCATCGCCCAGCTGCGCGAGATCGGCATAGGCCGCGTGGTCATGCTGACCGGCGACCAGCATGGCGCGGCCGAGGCCATCGCCCGCGAGGTCGGCATCGACGAGGTCCATGCCGGGCTGATGCCCGAGGACAAGCTGGAACTGATCCGGAAGATGAAGGCGGACGGCGCGCATGTCGCCATGGTCGGCGACGGCATCAACGATGCCCCCGCTCTCGCCGCCGCCGACACCTCGATCGCCATGGGCGCGGCCGGCAGCGACGTCGCCATCGAGACCGCCGACATCGCGCTGCTGAAGGACGATCTCGGCAAGATCCCGGAGGCGATGGCAATCTCGCGCGCCACGCTCGGCAATATGCGCCAGAACCTCGTTATCGCGCTGGTGACGGTGGCGGGATTGCTGGCGGGCGTGTTCTCCGGCAATGTCCACATGGCCGGCGGCATGCTGGTCCACCAGCTTTCGGTGCTGATCGTCATCGCCAACGGCATGCGCCTGCTGCGCGTACCGAAGGCCACCGCGCCCGGCGGGAGGGCTGCAAAAGCCGCCGCCCTTCCCGCGACCGAGGCCGCGCGCGGCTGAAGCCTCCTCGCAGACCCCGCTCCGATGCGGGGTCTGTTGTTCTTGCCGCGCCAACCCTGTCTCATCGCTGGCAACTGCCGGAAAGGATCGACATGGATACCAGCACCGCCCCATGGGCCAACGTTCTCGACTTCTGGTTTCCTGAAGGCCGCTCCTCACAGATAAAGGCCGAAACTCATCGCAATCACTGGTCGTGGCGGCTGCATGGCGGAGCGGATGACGCGATCGTCGCGCGCTTCGCCGACCTCACAAGCCGCGCAGCCTCAGGCGATCTCGACGACTGGGCCAGCGACCCCGCAGGCAGGCTGGCGCTCATTATCGTGCTCGACCAGTTCTCGCGCTCGCTGTGGCGCGGCACGCCGCGCGCTTTCGCGCAGGACCCTGCCGCGCTGTCGCTGGCGATGGAGGGGTTCTCGAACGGCCATTACGCATCGCTGCACGTGCCATGGTTCAAAATCGTCTACAGCCAGCCGCTTGGCCATTGCGAAGGCCCGGACCATCTCGCGCGCATCGACCTGCTCATCAGGCTTCGCGAGGAGATCGCAGCGCAAGCGCCCGCTTCCCTTCAGCCAACCTACCAGTCACTGGTGAAGCAGGCCGGCGACGTACGCAAGGTCATTGCCGCTTTCGGCCGCCACCCGCACCGCAATCAGGTCCTCGGCCGAGCATCGACGCCGGCGGAAGAAGCTTACATCGCCGGAGGAGATTTTCCGCACGAGAGGGCGTTTCGGGCCTGACGCCCGGCGGGCCTGGCCACAGGGGATGCTTTCGCCGGCGGTTCACGTAGACTACGGTTGTTGCGCATTCATATTCCTGGAAGGAAACATCATAGCTGACCCTTGGCTTCCCTCACTCAAGACAGTGACCCCGCAGGAGGGGTTCGACCTTGCCACCAAAATGGCGCGCGTCGGCGTCAAGGTCACCCAGCCTTCCGCCGAAATTCGCGACAAGCTGCGCGCGGCCTACGATCAGGATACCACCCAACTGATCGCCTCCTCGCAGGTGATCGCCATCCATTTCCAGACGGTCGCGGCCGCCAACAATTACTGGCGCGATTGACGCCACGGCGTTAGTCAAAGTTTCAGCCCCCGCAACCGCAGCGCGTTGGCGATGACGCTGACTGACGACAGCGACATGGCGGCCGCCGCGATGATCGGTGACAGGAGGAGACCGAAAGAGGGGTAAAGCACGCCTGCGGCAACCGGGATGCCGGCGGCATTGTAGATGAAGGCGAAGAACAGGTTCTGGCGGATGTTCGCCATGGTCGCCTCAGATAGCCGCCGCGCCTTGACGATCCCCATGAGATCGCCCTTGAGCAGGGTGACTCCGGCGCTTTCAATCGCAACATCGGTGCCCGATCCCATGGCGATGCCGACATCGGCAGCCGCCAGCGCCGGCGCGTCATTGACGCCGTCGCCCGCCATCGCCACCACCCGGCCTTCCGCCTTGAGGCGGCTCACCACGGCGCTCTTTGCATCCGGCAGAACGTCGGCCTCGACCTCGTCGATGCCCAGCTGGCGGGCGACGGCTTCGGCCGTTGTTTTATTGTCGCCGGTCAGCATGACGATGCGGATGCCCTCGCCATGCAGCGCGTTCAGCGCTGCTGTGGCTTGCCGTAGCGGACCACGTGGCCGGGGAACTGGCTATGAAATGGGAGCAGGCTCTCAATGAGACCGACGACCCTATCGATCGCGTCAAGGCGTTGATGGGCGCGCAACTGGGGCAGATCGTGGCCACACCGGCGCTGCCGATGCTGCTGTTCTCGCGCGAGCTGAATGTCGGTAACGAGGATCTGCGCGCCGCCTTTCGCGGCCTGTTGATGAAGTTTCAGGCGCTGATCGTCGCCGAACTGGCGCGTGGCCAGGACGCCGGCTCTCTTCGCCGCGAAGTTGTCCCGGAAGATGCCGCCGTTCTGCTGACGTCGCTGGTGCAGGGCATGGCGATCCGCTGGTCCCTTGGGGCGCGCAACTTCTCGCTGATCGGGGAAGGAAAGCGGCTCCTCGACGTGCAGCTGCGGCTTCTGGCCGCGAAGGAGGACTAAGTCATGCGGCGGCGGTGGATATACGGTGCGGTGGCGGTGGTTCTGGTGCTGGGCGCAGGCGTACTGTTCCTCACCGAGCGGCCACTCACGGTCAGTGTGGTGCAGCCCGAAGCTGATTGTAAAGATCGAGTGCATGAGCGGCGTTGTCGGGTGTGCCGACATCGAGCAGACAGGAGAAATGGGTGAAATAGTCGGCCATGACAGGCTCCTGAAACGACAAAGTCCGGCGCGAGGCCGGGCTGATTGAAGAAAGAAAAAGGGATCAGGCTGCTTGCGGCAGATGGAACAGCTCGGCGGCGGTCTCGCGCCAAAGCGGATCGACCAGCCGGGCTTCCAGCAGTGCCGCCCGGAACCGCAGGGCGCTGGCCGACGCATGATCGCCCCGCCCGGAGGCAGCGAATGCCAGGCCGCGCTGCCGGCTGGCTTCGATAACGATGCGGCGGGCCTCGCTGTCGCTGGCAACCGGCTGCTGCCAGAGGATGATCCCGGCACGGATTTCACCGGCGAGGACCAGGCCGAGCGCGCGGTCCTGAATGACAATAAGGCGCGGCTCGAAGCACAACCCGGTGTCGTCGCCACGGCCGATATCACCGCGCGAAACGCAGAGCCCGGCAAGAGCGATGGCACCTTCCGGCGATGCAGCCTCGCCGAGCAAGACGCTGCGGTCGCGATAATCGGCATCCGTGGCTCCGGCATAGCTGACGGCGCCAAGGCAGGAAATGCGCAATGGCAACTTCTGCGCCCGCTGATATTCGGGTAGTACCCGGCTGGCGAGAATCCGCCCGATCGGGGCCAAGGTGGATTGGCTGCTATGGATCATCTGGATCGCTCCGCGACGGGCGCCGAGAGCCTTTCTCTCAACATCCAACCCGTCACGGCCAAAGGCCCGACCTCTTCCTCTCATCTGCCGAAGGCGTCCGTTTCTGGCGATGGGCCAACCGTCGCATGGCGGAAGACCCGGATGCATCCTGCGCGTTCCGGGCCGGCGGGAATGAGGCGCTTTCGCGCCTCAGCTCCATGGGTCGAGTTCCAGTTCCACCATCTCGTCGTCGCCGTCGAATTCGTTGGCGGGCATGGCGCCGTGGGTTCCATCTCCGGCCTGGAACACGACAATCGGGACCATCAGCGTGGTGGCGAGGCTGGCGGCGAAGGCGGTGGCATCTGCATAGGACATGGGTTCCGGCTCCTGTCTTTGGGAGGCGGGGGACCATCCCCCGCGCGACAGGCGCCCGAAGTGTCTGACCGGATCTGCAATCACCCGAGGGCGTTCGGGCATGTCCCGAATCCGCGAGGGCGGCACGCTCGCGTAAGCCGACCCCTCTGGGGTTGATTGACGAAGAGACGGATCGGACCAAGGTTTGCGAATGGAAGCGGGGGTGGTTCATGGCATCTGACAGGTGCCGGACACCCGCCGCAGATGCTCTGCCACGCCAGCCTTTCCTCCGTGTCGGTCTCAACCGGACCGGTGTTTCTGGCCGGGGGAAACCAACTCTAAACAGCACCGCAAGGACGGCGGATGCGAGCATCTCCGGCATGTGCGCCTCGCTCAGGCCGTAGGCGGCCGCTAGTCCTTCCCAACTGCGCGCTGCCGGCCCGAGGGCACGGACGCGCTGGCGAAGGCGTTGCAGGAGCACTGCAAGGCGCTCACCGCTCCCTACAAATATCCGCGCGAGATCGCCTTTATCGAAGCGCTTCCAAAGACATTGACCGGAAAGATAAAGCGCAGGGAGTTGCGCGACAAAGTCGCGGCCCGCCGATCGACGTGGCCGTCGTAGTCGTCGCCGTCCGTCACCGCCGTGGTCCTGATGGAGGCGACGTCGGACCCCGCGCCGACCTCGGACACGCCGAGGCAGCCGACGAAGGCGCCGCTTATCGCCGGCGCCAAGAACTCCGCCCTCAACTCGGCGCTGCCGTGGCGGGCGAGCGCCGCCCAGCGGCGAACCGTGTCCGTGATCCGCTCATGGTCCGGCGTCAGCTTCATCGCGTTCCTCCTTGCATGGCGCGCCGGACGCTTGCCGGATAAAATGAGGCGGTCTCACTAATTCTCCCGGCAGGGAGTTGCGAAGGCCGAAATTTCATGCTTTCTAGGCGCATGACTATATCGCCACCCGATAGCGCGGGCAATCATTAATAAGGTGCACTCAATTGAGCGGCGACGTGGCAGGGAGGACATCGAGCTGGCAGCGGCGCAAGGATCATCGCCACGCCGAGATACTGGCCGCCGCCCTCGAGTGCCTGGAGGCCGGCGGCGGCGAGGATGCCTCCGTCGCGGCGATCGGCCGGCGCGCCGGCGTCTCGGAGGGCACGGTCTACAAATATTTCGGCTCGAAGGACGAGCTGATGGCGGCGGTGGTCGAGGCCTGGATGGGGCCGGTCACCACCGAATTGAAGGTCGAGCTGGAGGCGACGGTCACGCTGGAGGCGCGGCTCTTCATCCTGGCGCGGCGGCATCTGGCCGAGATGCGGCGCAAGCCGCGCCTTCACGAGCTGGTCTACCGCCAATGGCGCTGGACGAACTATCGCGGCTCGGCGTTCCATCGCCACAACCAGGCCTATGCCGGGCTTTTCCGCTCGGCGCTGGAGGAGGCTGACCGGCAGGGCGCGCTGGAACCGGGCCTCGATATCCCGATGTGCCGGGACATCTTCTATGGCGGCCTCGAGCATCTGGGAACGCGCACGGTGCTGGCGGGGCGCGAGATCGACCTCGACGAGACGGCGCGGGCCTATGTCGCGACGCTGCTGCGCGGCTGGGCGGCGCGGCGCGAGCCGGCGCAGCCGGACCATGCCGAGCGCCTGGAAAACGCGCTCGCCGCGCTCGAAAGGCTGATCGCCCGCCAGTCCCGCCCATGACTGTCGCTTGAATATCCACTGGCCCTTGAGGGGGAGGCAGGTTTGTCGGTTATCCAATCCAAGGTCATCGCGGAGAGCGCCCAGTTCAAGGCGAACCGCGAGGCCCATCTCGGCCTGATCGCCGAGTTCCGGGCGCTGGAGGCGAAGGTCAGGGAGCGGTCGCAGCAGTCGGCCGGCCGCTTCGCCGCGCGCGGCCAGCTCTTGCCGCGCGAGCGCGTCAACCTTCTGCTCGACCGCGATTCGCCCTTTCTCGAACTGTCGACGCTCTGCGGCCTCGGCATGCATGACGATGACGGCAAGGACGAGGTCTATGGCGGCGGCGCCATCGCCGGCGTCGGCTTCGTCTCCGGCGTGCGCGCGATGGTGCTGGCCAGCGATTCCGGCATCAAGGGCGGCGCCATGCATCCGCTCGGCGTCGAGAAGCTGATCCGGGCGCAGGAGATCGCGCTGGAGAACAGGCTGCCCTTCATCCAGCTGGTCGAGAGCGCCGGCGCCAATCTAGCGCGCCAGTCCGAGATTTTCGTGCGCGGCGGCAGGATGTTCGCCAATCTGGCGAAGCTCTCGGCCGCGGGTATCCCGGTCGTCGCCGTCGTCAACGGCTCGTCCACCGCGGGCGGTGCCTATCAGCCTGGCCTGTCGGATTATGTGGTGATGGTGCGCGGGCGCTCGCGCGTGTTTCTCGCCGGCCCGCCGCTGCTCAAGGCCGCGACCGGCGAGATCGCCGAGGCCGAGGCGCTGGGCGGCGCGCAGATGCACTGCGAGGTTTCGGGGCTGGGCGAATACATGGCCGAGGACGACGCCGACGGCTGCCGCATCGCCCGCGAGATCATGGCGAGCCTTGCCTGGAACGACAATCTGCCGCCGGCGGTCGAGCGCGCGTTCAAGCCGCCGCGATACGATGCCGCGGATCTGCTCGGCATCGTGCCGGTGGACTACCGCACGCCCTATGACGTGCGCGAGGTGATCGCGCGCATCGTCGACGATTCGCGATTCCTCGAGTTCAAGCCGGACTACGGTGCGATGACCGTGACCGGCCATGCGGCCATCGAGGGGCAGCAGGTGTCGATCATCGGCAATAACGGCCCGATCGACGCCAACGGCTCGGTCAAGGCAGCGCAGTTCATTCAGCTTTCCTGTCAGACCAACCGCCCGCTGGTGTTTTTGCAGAACACGACCGGCTATCTCGTCGGCATCGAGGCCGAGCGTGCCGGCATCGTCAAGCACGGCGCCAAGATGATCCAGGCCGTCACCAATGCCAGCGTGCCCAAGATCACGATCCAGATCGGCGCGTCCTTCGGCGCCGGGCACTACGGCATGTGCGGCCGCTCCTTCGACCCGCAATTCCTGTTCTCCTGGCCCAACAATCGCCTGTCGGTCATGGGCGGCGAGCAGGCGGCGAAGGTGATGACGATCGTCGGCGAGGATGCCGCCCGCGCGCAGGGGCGCGAGCCGGATCATGAGAAGCTGGCGGCCTTCGCGAAGAAGATTTCCGACGGCTATGCCCGCGAATCGACGGCGCTGTTCGCCACCGCGCGCCTGTGGGACGACGGACTGATCGACCCGCGCGACACCCGCCGCGTGCTCGCCTTCTGCCTGAAGACGGCGGTCGAGGGGCGGCGGCGCATCACCTATCCCAACAGTTTCGGCGTGGCGAGGATGTGAGCCTATGACGACCGATACCCCTTGCGTTCGGGCGAGCCGGGACAAGCATGTGCTGACGCTGGTGCTCGACGATCCGGCGACGAAGAACGCGCTCACCGCCGGACTGGCGGCCGAGCTTCGGGCGCGGCTTGAGGCGGCGCGCGAGGACCGCTCCATCCGCGCCATCGTGCTGCGCGGCGCCAATGGCGCCTTCTGCGCCGGAGCAGACCTCAAGGGCGCGCTGGCCGACCTGGCCGCGCCCGCCGCCAAGGGCGAGGCCGATCCGGTCTACCGCGCCAACCGCGCCGGCGGGGCGCTGTTTTCGGCGCTGAACAGCCAGCCGCAGACTGTAATCGCCGTAATCGAGGGTCCGGCCTTCGGCGGCGGCTTCGGCATGGTCTGCTGCGCGGACGTGGTGCTGGCCACGCCCGCCGCCCGCTTCGCGCTGTCGGAGACCAGCCTCGGCATCCCGCCGGCGCAGATCGCGCCCTATGTCGTCGCCCGCCTCGGGCTGGCGCGGGCGCGGCGGCTGGCGCTGACCGGCTCGCGCATCGACGGAAGCGAGGCGGCCAGAATCGGCCTTGCCGATTTCGTCTTCGAGGATGCGGCGGAACTGGAGGCTGCGCTGCGCGGCATCCTCAACGACATCGGCCGCTGCGCCCCGAAGGCGCTGGTGGTGACGAAGGAGCTGATCATGGCGAGCGGCGGCAGCGTGTCGCCCGACATGCTGGACCGGGCGGCGGCGGCCTTCACCGGCTGTATCCGCAGCGAGGAAGGCAGCGAAGGCATTGCGGCGTTCAACGAGAAGCGGCCGGCAGCATGGGTGGAGAAGATCGCATGAGCGGGCGCATCGAGAAGATCTTGATCGCCAATCGCGGCGAGATCGCATGCCGCGTGATCCGCAGCGCGCGGGAGAAGGGCATCGCCACGGTCGCGGTCTATTCGCAGGCGGATGAAGGCGCGCTCCACGTCGCACTCGCCGACGAGGCGGTGGAGATCGGCGCTGCGCCGGTCGGCGAAAGCTATCTCAGGGCGGACGCCATCATCGACGCGGCGCGGCGGACGGGTGCGGATGCCATCCACCCCGGCTATGGCTTCCTGTCCGAGAATGCTGGCTTCGCGCGGGCGGTGGCGGAGGTGGGGCTGATCTTCATCGGCCCGTCGCCGGAAGCCATCAGCGCCATGGGTGACAAGGCGGAATCGAAGCGGCGGATGATCGCGGCCGGCGTGCCCTGTGTGCCCGGCTATCAGGGCGAGGACCAGAGCGAGGAGCGCCTTCTCGACGAGGCGCGCGCGATCGGCTTTCCGGTGATGATCAAGGCATCGGCCGGCGGCGGCGGGCGCGGCATGCGGCTCGTCCATGACGAAGCGGCATTCACGCGCATGCTGCGCACGGCGAAGTCGGAGGCGCTGAACGCCTTCGGCGACGACCGCATGCTGATCGAGAAGGCGGTGATGCGCCCGCGCCATGTCGAGATCCAGGTGTTCGGCGACCGCCACGGCAACGTCATCCATCTGGCCGAGCGCGACTGCTCGATCCAGCGCCGCCACCAGAAGGTGGTGGAAGAGGCCCCGTCGCCGGCGGTCACGCCCGCCATCCGCGCGGCGATGGGCGATGCGGCGGTGACGGCGGCGAAGGCGCTTTCCTATGTCGGTGCCGGCACGGTCGAGTTCCTGCTCGACGGCGATGGCCGCTTCTACTTCCTCGAGATGAACACGCGGCTTCAGGTTGAGCATCCCGTGACCGAGTTGGTGACCGGGACCGATCTCGTCGCCATGCAGATCGACGTCGCCGAAGGCGCGCCGCTGCCGCTCTCGCAGGCAGATGTCGCCATTCGCGGCCACGCCATCGAGGTGCGGCTCTATGCCGAGGACCCGGCGCAGAATTTCATGCCGCAGACCGGCCGCATCGAGGGCTGGCAGGTGCCCGAGGGGCCGGGCATCAGGGCCGATCACGGCATCATCGAGGGCGGCGAGGTCAGCGCCTTCTACGACCCGATGCTGGCCAAGATCATCTCTTGGGGCGACACCCGCGAGCAGGCGCGCCGGCGTCTGGTGAAGGCGGTGGCGGACACGCGCATCTTCGGCGTCCGCACCAACCGGGCCTTTCTGTTGCAGGCGCTGGAAGCGCCGGCCTTCGCGGCCGGCGAGGCGACCACCGCCTTCGTCGAGGAGACATTCGGGGACGGATATGCGCCGCCGGCCGAGCCCGCGCTGCCGCCCGGCGCGCTGGCGGCAGCGTGGCTGTGCCGCGGTGGCAGATGGAGCAGCAGCCGCTGGACGGAGAGCCGCGTCAGGCTCGCGGTGGGTGAGGCACAGCCCGCTTGGTTCACGGTCGAGGGCGACGAGGGCGCTCTCACTGTGACGGACGCGGAAGGCGCGCGCCATGCGATCGAGATCGTCTCGGCCGAGGGCGGCGTGCTGCGCTACCGGGCCGACGGGGTCCTGCGCTCCGTGCCCTTTCATGCCGGCGACGAGGAGATCGTCTTCGAGGTCGATGCCAGCCAGTATGCCGTGCGCGACCTGACCATGGCGCCGCCGGAGGCGGCGGACGGCGCGGCCGCCGACGGGCTGGTGCGCGCGCCGATCACCGGCATGGTGATTTCCGTCGAGGTCGCCGAGGGCGAGCGCGTCGAGCGCGGGCAGGTGCTGGCCACGCTGGAGGCGATGAAGATGCAGCACATGGTGCTGGCCCCGGTCACGGGGCTGGTCGGGACGCTGGCCGTGGCGACGGGGGCGCAGATTTCCGCGCGAGACCTCATCGTCGAGATCGTGGAGGAAGGGGCATGAAAGCGATTCGTATCGGCGGGGCGACCGGCTTCTGGGGCGACACCACCACCAGCGTGCCGCAGCTCGTCAAGGGCGGCGGGCTCGACTATCTGGTGTTCGACTATCTGGCCGAGATCACCATGTCGATCATGGCGCGAGCGCGGGCCAAGGACGAGAATGCCGGCTTCGCCGCCGATTTCGTCTCGCTGGTGGCCGCGCATCTGCCCGAGATCGCGCGCCAGCGTATCAAGGTGATCAGCAATGCCGGCGGCGTCAATCCGCGCGCCTGCGGAAAGCTCCTCGAACGGGCGATCGGGAAGGCCGGGCTCGACCTCAAGGTCGCGGTCGTCACCGGCGACGACCTGATCGCGCGGCAGGAGGAATTCCGCCGTGCCGGCACGCGCGAGATGTTCACCGGCGAGCCCTTCCCGGAAAAGCTGTGGAGCTTCAACGCCTATCTCGGCGCCGGTCCCATCGCCGCCGCGCTCGATGCTGGCGCCGACATCGTGATAACCGGGCGCTGCGTCGACAGCGCGGTGACGCTGGGCACCTGCATCCACGCCTTCGGCTGGGGCGCGGACGAGTTCGACAAGCTCGCCGCCGGCTCGCTCGCCGGCCACATCCTCGAATGCGGCGCGCAGGCGTCGGGCGGCATCCATACCGATTGGGACAAGACCGGCGACTGGGCCAATATCGGCCACCCGATCGCCGAGATCGAGCCGGACGGCAGCTTCGTCGTCACCAAGCCGGCGGGCACCGGCGGGCTGGTCTCGGTCGGTACGGTGAGCGAGCAGCTGCTTTACGAGATCGGCGACCCGGCCGCCTATCTCCTGCCAGACGTCACCTGCGACTTCACCCGCGTCGAGATCGCGGAGCTCGGCCCCGACCGGGTGCGTGTGACGGGCGCGCGCGGCAGGCGGCCGACCGATACCTACAAGGCGAGCGCCACCTTTCAGGACGGTTTTCGCGTGGGCATGTACGTGACCATCGGCGGCATCGACGCCGTGGCCAAGGCCGAGAAGACGGCGGACGCGGTGCTGCGCCGCTGCGCCCGGCTGCTGGAGGATCAGGGCGTCGCGCCCTACAGCGAGACCAGCGTGGAAATCCTCGGTTCCGAATCCGCCTATGCCGAACGCTCGCGCGCCATGGGCGCGCGCGAGGTGGTGCTGAAGCTCGCCGCCAAGCATGCGGCCGAGGCGCCGCTCAACCTTCTCGTGCGCGAGCTGACCTCGTCGGGCACGTCGATGGCGCCGGGCACCGCCGGCATGGGCGGCAACCGGCCCAAGGTCTCGCCCGTGGTGCGCCTGTT
This sequence comes from Aliihoeflea sp. 40Bstr573, assembly GCF_024105655.1. Classification (GTDB taxonomy): domain Bacteria; phylum Pseudomonadota; class Alphaproteobacteria; order Rhizobiales; family Rhizobiaceae; genus Aliihoeflea. The sequence goes on along the minus strand of NZ_JAAAMH010000018.1, from coordinate 37,370 downwards.
CTCTTGTCTGGTGGCGAAGTCCGCCGTGCCGGCGACGGTCGAGATGGAGGGCCGCGCCTTCGACGCGCCGGCCCCAGCGGGCGGGCATGACGGTGCCTATGAACGGGACGATGCCTCGCCGGAGGAGGCCCCGGCCATGGACGATCCGGTAGCGGTGCCGTTGGTCGCGCTCGCCTATGGGCGCAGCGGCGACAAGGGCAACCACGCCAATATCGGCGTCAAGGCGCGGGAGGCGCGATTCCTGCCCTATATCCGCGCGGCGCTGATGCCCGATGTGGTCGCAGGCTATTTTGCCCATTTCGGCGTCGGCAAGGTCCGCCGCTACGAATTGCCGGGCATCCACGCCCTCAACTTCCTGCTGGAAGACGTGTTGGGCGGCGGCGGCATCGCCTCGCTGCGCAACGACCCGCAGGGCAAGGCCTATGCGCAGATCCTGCTCGACCTTCCGGTGCCGGTGCCGGCGGCATTGGCGCGCGAATTGGAGAGGCCCGACACCTGAACGGACCTCCGGTCGGCGCGGCTGACGAGGAGATGCGCCGGTTCATTTGAATGACAGGAGGAGATTGCCCGCATGGTGCACAGGCAGAACGACCCAATCGACTATCCTGATACCAGCGTCGCCGCGCTGTTCGAGCGTACGGCAGCACGGTTGCCGGATCACCCCTTCGTCGCCGTCCGCCGCGGCGGGGTCGGTGAGTTCACCGAAGTCACGTACCGGGATTTTCTGTCGGACGTCCTGGCCGCGCGCCAGGCCTATCGCGCCGCCGGCTACGGGGTCGGCACACGGGCCGCGATCCTGATCGGCAACGAGCCGGCCTTCCATCTCCACTATCTGGCGCTGAACGGCCTCGGTGTATCAATCGTCCCGCTCAACGCGGACGCGCGCCCGTCCGAGATGCTTTACCTGATCGAACACTCCGAGGCGACATTCGTCACCAGCTCGCGGCGCTGCCGTCCGATCCTCGACGAGGTCCTGGCGGGGACGTCCCTTTCCATCCCGGTGTTCGATGCCGACGATCTGCCGGCGCAGCTGCCGCCGGCATCGCGGGCGGCGGGACGTCAGCAGGCCGGCCGCGACGACGAAGCCGCCATCCTCTATACGTCTGGCACCACTGGCCGGCCGAAGGGATGCGTGCTCTCCAATCGCTACTTCCTCGAAGCGGCGGGGCTCTACGCCTCCTGGGGCGGCGGCCTCTCCCTGCGCGAGGAGACCGAGCGCCTGCTCAACCCGCTGCCGCTCTTCCACATGAACAATCTCGCGGTCACCACGACGGCGATGATCGCCAAGGGCGGTTGTAACGTCATGGTCGAACGTTTCTCGCCGTCGAGCTGGTGGGCGGATTGCCGGGATTCGAAGGCGACGCTGGTCCATTATCTGGGCGTCATGCCGGCCTTGCTTCTGGCGCGCCCGGTGGAGGAGGTCGAGCGGCAGCACACAGTGCGCGCCGGCATCGGCGCGGGCGTCGACCCCAAGCACCATTCTGCCTTCGAAGCGCGCTTCGGCTTCCCGCTTCTCGAGCTGTGGGGCATGACCGAGGTGGGGGCGGGCTTCATCGACAACCACGAGCCGCGCCAGATGGGCACGCGTGCTTTCGGACGCCCGGACAGCCTGCTCAAGGCGCGGATCGTCGACGAGAACATGAACGACGTCCAGCCCGGAACGCCGGGCGAGCTTCTCGTCCAGTCAGGCGATCCCAACCCGCGGCGCGGATTCTTCAGCGGCTATCTCAAGGACGGGAAGGCGACGGAAGCGGCCTGGCATGAGGACTGGTTCCGCACCGGCGACGTGGTGCGCCAGGACGAGACGGGCATGCTCTATTTCGTCGATCGCAGAAAGAACATCGTTCGCCGCTCCGGCGAGAACATTGCCGCGGCCGAGGTGGAGGCTTGCCTTCAGGCGCACCCGGAGGTCGTTCAGGCCGCCGTCATCGCCATGCCCGACGCGTTGCGCGAGGAAGAGGTCTTCGCCTGCGTCGTCCTGCGCGATGGCGTCGCGCAGGATCTCGCCACCGCGCGCCGGCTGTTCGACTGGGTGTTCGACCATCTCGTCTACTTCAAGGCACCGGGATATGTCAGCTTCCGTCACGCCCTGCCCACCACTGGGACGCAGAAAATCCAGAAGGGGCTGATCTTCGGCGACGGCGAGGACCCGCTCGCCCTGCCCACGACCTTCGATCTTCGCGAACTCAAGCGGCGGACCCGGACGGGGTCCGACACCGCCGCATCCGGCACGGAGCACATGCGATGAACCACTTTCTCAGGCTGGTGGACGGCCTCAACACATGGATCGGCCGCACGGTCGGTTGGGTGATGATCTTCATCATGCTGGTCACCGTCTACGACGTCGTTGCCCGCCGTCTGTTCAACGCGCCCGTCCTGTGGGCCTTCGACGTCTCCGTGCAGCTCTTTGCGCTGCACTTCATGATCGTGGCGGCCTACACGCTCCTCCACAAGGAACACGTCTCGATCTACATCTTCAAGGAGCGGCTGTCGGTGCGCAATCAGGCGCTTCTCGACATCCTCTCCTTCCTGATCTTCTTCTTCCCGTTCGTGATCGCGTTGCTGGTCTATGGATGGGAGTTCGCGGCCCGGTCATGGGCCTCGCGCGAGACGAGCTGGGGGGCGGTCGCCCTGCCTGTCTACTACATCAAGACGGTCATCCCCGTCACCGCGGCGCTGCTGATCCTCCAGGGAATCTGCACGATGATCCGCCTGGTCGACACCGTCCGCACGGGAGAAGCCAAGTGAGCAGCGAACTCCTTACCACCCTGATGTTCCTCGGCCTGCTGGCCGGGCTGTTCATGGGGCATCCCCTGGCCTTCGTGCTCGGCGGGCTGGCGATCATCTTCGCCTATCTCGGGCCCGGCCCGCAGATATTCGGCATCATCATCAACCGCATCTACAGCCAGATGGACAACTACATCCTGCTGGCCGTTCCGATGTTCATCCTGATGGCGCGGCTGTTGAGCGATTCCGGCGTGACGGAGAACATGTTCCATGCGCTGCGGCTGGTGCTCGGCCGCGTGCGGGGCGGCCTGCTGCTGGCCGTCATCGCCATCTCGGTGATCCTCGCCGCGACGACCGGCATCATCGGTGCGTCGGTCACCGTCATCGGCATGCTCGCCCTGCCGTCGATGATGCGCTACGGCTACCAGAAGGAACTGGCCACGGGCGCCATCGCAGCCGGCGGCAGCCTCGGCATCCTGATCCCGCCCAGCATCATGCTGGTCATTCTCGGCAGCTATTCGCAGATTTCGGTGGGCCAGCTTTTCGCCGCCGCGCTCATGCCGGGGCTGTTGCTGGCCGCGCTCTATGCCCTCTATGTCGGGGTGGTGACGTTCTTCAAGCCGGAATACGGCCCGCCGGTCTCGGAGGAGGAGCTCGCGCAGACCGACCGGCGCGAGATCATGCTTTCGCTTCTGAAGATGGCGGTGCCGCCGATCATGCTGATCCTCGGCGTGCTCGGCTCGATCTTCAGCGGCTGGGCCACGACCACGGAGGCCGCCTCGATCGGCGCGTTCCTTACCCTGGTCATGGTGATCGTCTATGGCAAGTTCTCGCTTTCCCTGCTTCAGGATGCCGTCATGGCGACGGCCCGCACGACCAGCATGGTCCTGTTCGTGGTGGTCGGCGCGACCGCCTTCACCGGCGTCTTCATCGCCATAGGCGGTCAGCAGGTCGTGTCGGGCTTCCTCGACGGAATGGGCCTCGGGCCGTGGGGCATCTTCATCGTGATGATGCTGATCGTCTTCGTGCTCGGCATGTTCCTCGACTGGCTCGGCATCGTGCTGATCTGCCTGCCGATCTTCCTGCCGATCGCCACAGCCGCCGGTTTCGAGCCGCTGTGGTTCGTCACCATGATCGCGGTGGTCCTGCAAACGTCGTTCCTGACGCCGCCCTTCGGCTACGCGCTGTTCTATCTGGAGGGAGTGGCGCCGAAGGAGATCACGCTCGGCCACATCTACCGGGGCATCATACCGTTCGTCATCCTCATCATCATTGGGTCCGCACTCTGTGCGATCTTCCCGCAGATCATCACCTGGTTGCCGAACCTGATCTTCGCACGCTGAGAGACGCTCCGGCCGGGACACCGGATGGAAAGGAGGGGAGCAAGCATGATGACCCAGCGCAGCCCCGCCGGCACCTGAAACCACACAACCAAGGGAGAAGACGCATGACAATTTCAAAAACCGTCAGAAACGGCCTGCTCGTAGCCGCGGGGCTGCTTGCCTTCACGGCCATCGCGCCGGCGCAGGAGCAGGAGGTCACCATCCAGATGACCTCCACCTGGCCGCCCGGGATCGACCTGATCCAGGCCGACCAGCATTTCGTCGAGATCGTCAATTCGCTCGGCGAGGGCTCGATCCAGATCCAGTTCTTCCCGGGCGAAAGCCTTATCCCGTCTACCCAGGTCTTCGACGCCGTGCGCTCGGGCAGCATCCAGGCTTCGGCCGACTGGCCCGGCTATTGGGCGGGAACCGACACGGCATTCTCGCTGATCGGCTCGTTCCCGATGTTCTTCGGCGTGGCCGACTACATATTGTGGATCCAGAGCTGGGGTGGGGCGGCCCTGTTCGACGAGGTCTACGGGAAATACGACATGAAGTACCTGCCGTACTCGCTGATCTCCACCGAATCCGGCCTGCGCGGCAACACGCCGATCGCCTCGCTCGAAGACCTCGCCGGCAAGCGCGTGCGCATGTCCGGCCGTCCGCAAGGCGCGATCCTGGCCGAGTTCGGGGCGTCGCAGATCATGCTGCCGGGCTCGGAGGTCTATCAGTCGCTCGAGCGCGGTGTGGTCGACGCGGCCGAGTTCTCAATGCCCAGCACCGATCTCGGCATGGGCTTCCAGGAAGTGACGAAGCACCAGATGTCCCCGGGCTGGCACCAGCCTGGCTCGATGAGCGGCGTCATGATCAACCAGGCGGTCTGGGACGGTCTCTCCGACAAACAGAAGAAGATTCTCGAGACCGCCGCCGCGGCGACGATGACCTGGTCGCTGGCCCACTACGAGAAGGCTTCCGTCGAGGCGGTCAAGAAGTTCGCCGAGGCGGGCACCACTGTCCACAAGCTGAGCGACGAGGACATGGCCAAGCTCCAGAGCCTGTCGAACAAGCTGCTAGTCGATGAAGCCTGCGCCAACCCGCTGTTCGCCAAGGTGGCGCTTTCGCAGCTCGAATATCTGGACGACTACTCGCAGTGGCGCGACATGCAGGGCGAGTTCTCGCTCGGCCGCAACCTGTCCGAGTTCCCGGACATCGAGGCCGTGCGCGGCTGCGCCGAATAGCACCTTGCGGGACGGCTCCGGCCGTCCCGCTCCCCTCGAACGATGCAAGGACGATGATCATGAAACCGAGCAACGATCATCCGGTCGACATCGATCTCGCGCGTCGCGCGTCCGGCCTGACGATCGGCTCCCTGTTCGCCCTGCGGGTGCGCTGCGGGCCCGAACGGGTCGCCCTCGAGCAGGGAGACCGGCGGATGACCTATGCCGAACTCGACCGGCGCGCCGACCGCCTTTGCAATCACCTGGTCTCCCTCGGCATCATGCGCGGTGACCGCGTCGCCATCCTCTCCGAGAATCGCATCGAATATATCGAGTTGCTGATCGCCGCCGCCAAGCTCGGCATCATCGCCGCCTGCCAGAACTGGCGCCTCGCCGACGAGGAGCTGCGCCATTGCCTGGGACTCGTGACGCCGAAGCTCATCCTCGCCTCGCCGCGCCACGCCGATGTCGCGCGCCGCCACGGCGAGGTTGCGCCCGTGCTGGTTTTCGGCCCGGACTACGAGCAGGCGCTCGACGCCGCTTCGGCAGAAAGGATCGAGGACGAATGCGATCCCGAGGACGGCGTCGTCATCCTCTATACCAGCGGCACCACCGGGTTGCCCAAGGGCGCGCTGATCAGCCAGCGGGCCGAGATCGCCCGGGCGATGATCCAGATGATCGACCTTCCGAACACGGCCGACGAGCATTTCGTGGCCTGGGCGCCGCTTTTCCATATGGTCTCGACCGACACGGTCTTCATGACCCTGATGCAGGGCGGCAAGGTGATCGTCACCGACGGCTTCGACGCCGACGAGCTCGCCGGGATCGTGACGCGCGAGCGGCTCGGGCGGCTGACGCTGATGCCGGGCATGATCACGCCGTTTCTTGCGGCCATGAAGCGCGCGGGCGCGTCGCCCGCCGGCGTCCGGTGGGCCGGCGTGATGGCGGACCTTGTGCCCCGCGAACAGATCGCCGAGGTCACGCAGTTGCTCGATGCGCCCTATCTCAACAGTTTCGGATCGACCGAAACGGGGCTGCCTCCGGCGTCGCTCGCCACCATCGCCGTCGGCGTCGTGCCGGCCGGCCTCGACAAGATCCAGAACTCGTTCTGCCGCATCAAGCTGGTCGATCCCGATGGCCGGGAGGTCGCGGACGGCGAGCCGGGCGAGCTTGCGATCCGCGGCCCCAGCCTGTTTTCCGGTTACTGGAACAATCCCGAGGCCAATCGCGAGGACCTCCGCGGCGGCTGGTTCCACATGGGCGACGTGTTCGTGCGCAATCCGGACGGGACCCTCTCCTTCGTCGATCGGCGGAAATACCTGATCAAGTCGGGCGGCGAGAACATCTATCCCGCCGAGATCGAGCGCGTCCTTCTGTCCGAGCCGCGCGTGGCCGACGCGGTCGTCGTGCGCAAGTCCGATCCGAAATGGGGCGAGGTTCCGGTCGCCTTCGTGGTGCGGCGCGACGAAACGCTCGACGCCGAGGCGCTGCTGACGCTCTGCCGTCGGCACATCGCCGGCTACAAGATCCCGAAGGACATACGTTTCGTTGAGGATGCCGAGCTGCCCCGAAGCACCACCGGCAAGATCAAGCGTCACGACCTCGAAAAGCGCATCGCCTGAAAATTCCGCTCCGATCTGTCGTTCGCGGCTCGAAATCCGTTCAACAGGAGAACCCAGTGTCGAAAATCCTCGTCGAAAGAAGTGAACACCTCGCGCTGGTCACTCTCAACCGGCCGGAAGTGCGCAACGCGCTCGATCCCGAGAGCATCTGCCTCCTGGCCGATATCTTTACCGAGTTGCGTGACGACGACGGCATCCGTGTCGTCATCGTCACGGGGACGGGATCGCAGGCATTCTGCGCCGGCGCCGACCTCGGCCGCCTGATTCCGCTAATGAGCGGCGCGCGTGAGCCCGAGGACGAGTGGGACCGGCGCTTCAGGGACGAGCCCAATCTGTTCAACCGCAGCATCCTGCGCGGCTACGACATCGGCAAGCCGGTGATCGCGGCGATCAACGGCGCGGCGATCGCCGGCGGGATGGAGCTCGTCCAGGGAACCGACCTGCGGATCGCTTCGGAAGCGGCCAGGTTCGGCGTTCAGGAGGTCAAGTGGGCGATATTCCCCGCCGGTGGCTCGACGGTGCGGCTGCCGCAGCAGATGACGATGCCGCGCGCCATGGAACTGCTTCTGACCGGCGATCTGATCGACGCCCGCACGGCGCTCGAATGGGGCTTCCTGAACCGCGTCGTGGCGGCCGACGACGTGCTCGACGCCGCGTTCGAGCTTGCCGGCCGCATTGCGCGCAACGGGCCGATCGCCGTCCGCGCAATTCGCCGCTCGGCGCGCGCCTGCGTCGGCTTTTCCGAAAACGAGGCGCTTGCCATGGAGCTCGAATTTGCCGCTCCCGTCTTCGCCAGCGAGGACGCCCGTGAAGGTCCCCGCAGCTTCCTCGAGAAGCGCCCGGCGGTCTTCCATGGTCGATGACAGGTTTCGGTAGGTGGAAAGCCACATGATCGAGCTCTATCACTGCGTCAACGCCCGCTCCTTCCGTCCGCTATGGACGCTGGAGGAGATGGGCCTGCCCTATTCGCTGAAGGTGTTGCCGTTCCCGCCGCGCGTATTCGCGCCGCAATACAAGGAGATCACTCCGCTCGGCACGATCCCGCTGTTCATCGACGGCGCGGTGCGGATGACGGAATCGAGCGCGATCAGCCATTATCTCGCCGTCCGCTACGGGCCGTCGCCGCTCAGCGTCGATCCGGCTGAAGAGGAGTATGGCGCGTTCCTCAACTGGACGCATTTCGGCGAGGCGACGCTGACCTTTCCGCAGACGCTGGTGCTGCGCTACGGTATCTTCGAGCCCGCCGAACGGCGGCAGCCGGCGGTGGCACAGGACTACGCGAAGTGGTTCCTGGCGCGGCTGCGCGCGGTTGAGGCCCGCCTCGACGGGCGCGACTATCTCTGCGCCGGGCGGTTCACCGTGGCCGACATCTCGGTCGGCTATGCGCTGGTGCTGGCCGGCATGATCGGGCTGTCGGAGGAGTTCGGGCCGAATGTGTCGGCCTATCGGGCGCGGCTGGAGGCCCGCGACGGCTTTCGCCGCGCGGTCAGGGCGCAGGAGGAAGCGGCCGCCGCCATCGGCACTCTCGACGGCTTCGGTCGCCCGCTGGAAGCGGAGGGCAAGCAATGAAGAACCCGTTCGAGACCGAGGCTCGCAGCGCCTTTCGCGATACCATGGCGCGCTTCGTCGCCACCGAGATCATGCCGCATGCCGACGCCTGGGACGAGGCCGGCGAGGTGCCGTGGGAACTCCACGCCAAGGTCGGCGCGCTCGGCGCCTTCGGCTTCGGCGTGCCGGAGGAATATGGCGGGCTGGGCTTCGACGATTGTTTCCTGCGGACTATCACGCTGGGCCGGCTCGCACACCCGTCGCCGTGCGTTTTGCTGACCTAGTGCTGACCCTGATTTTGGAACGCAAAAAGCCGCCCGATGGGGCGGCGTTTAAGTATCTGTATTCTTTGGGTTTATTTGGTTGCGGGGGCAGGCAACCAACGATACTTGCGATTGGTCGAACGGAATATCCCAAGACTTGCCGCTTAGCCTAACCTATTAAGACTCATAAGAAAATATCCAGTTCCGTACGTCGAACCTGCGCGCGTCCTTCGGGGCAAAACAAGGTAGCCGCAGCTAGGCAGCCTCCAATCGGCACAAGGCAGAGCATTCTTGCTATGTCTCGATTGCTACGCCCGCTGCTATCAGGTTCGCAAGCTCTGTTGCGATTGGTGTGATCAGGTCAACGTCGACATCCGGTGCCTCGATACCGACAACGAGCGCATATCGACTCTTGCTCTCGGCTCTTCCAAGCGCCTTGCGCTCGCGCCACCAACCTGAAATCGGAAACACATAGAGAAGGTCCCGCGCTGCAAGCTCAACGGCACTGCCCTCCCAAATATCCATGTGGACTGAACCGGCCGACACCGACTTCGGCCCAAAGAACCAACCATCGTTGTCTTCATTCACCGGCCGAAGATCGCCCTCATCCCGGTCGTCCTTATTGACCCGACGCATGAAATTGCGTTCTGTCTCACGCGCTCGCTTCAAGTCGAAACGCAGACCGAACGACTGGTATCGTGCAGGATCGATCGCGCTTGCGAAGCTCGGATTCGGCTCCACGAAATACGACAATGTCACCTTCAACCTGATGCGCTCGTTACCGAGGCTTTCCAGGACGTCTCGCGGCCAGGGCAAGCGGTAGACATGGGCATCACCAAACCGCACGTTTCCGCCGTCCATACGGAAGGGCTGGATGTTCCGCTGTGCGACCAGGGCAAGGTCGTCGCGCGCCGAAGCTATGCCGCGACGCAGATTGGGCACCCCATATCCATACTTTCTGGTCAGAGCCTTTCGTTCGGCCTTGCCCGCTGCTCCGGCAAACTCCGCGAGCATATGCGGCGTCCACCGCGCGCTGTGCACCATCAGGGCCCTGACGGCTTCCGGCCAGTAGTCGGGACGTTCGGCCATCATGCGCGCGGCCATCCGTCCCGCCTGGGCGGTTGCCGCGCTCGTCGCCCAGAAGGACACAATCGGCTCGGGAACAGCAGTTTTGGAAGTCGTCAGCAGAGAAAGAGACGGCAGCCCGGACACGGCCTCAATTCCTGACCTGCTGACCGCGCGGTTGCCAGCTTCAAACACGACCTCAGGTTTTATGGGGGACTGGCTCGACCGCCAGAGCGTCGTCGTCCGACTGTATGGACTCCGATCCCCCGGACGCGACCAACCGGACCAGTCCCGGTAGGCGTACTCGGCAATATCGGATTTCAGCGTGGTGCCGCCCACGGTAAGCACATTCCACGCCTGTGCCGGATCCTCGCCCGGGAAAGCGTCGGCATCGGCTATCTCGTCAGCGTGGGAACTGTCTCCAATGTTGCCGAGTGCCTGCACGAACAGTCGACGGATATGATCAGGCCCCTCCTCGACCGCATCGGCGCCGGAGGATATCTGGTCGAGTGCCGCGCTCCATCCCGTCGGCTCCGCTCCGGAACGATTCTCGTTGGTGACAGCCATGCAGAAAACTCTGGGACGCTCAGAAGCCGCGATCTCCGGCAATGCCGCCGCCGAGGTTGTGATTGCACCGTAGGAAAACGGATCATTCGGCTCAAAACTATCCGGCGGAAGGATTTTTACCGATTCCAAGCGGTGCGATAGGACTGGCCGTGATGCGTCCCCTAGTTGCGTGGTCAAGTCGCCGTGCAAAGCGAGACCAGCCATTCCTGAACCATGACCGATGTTGCTATGGTCATCAACGCCCCAGTCAGCAACCACCGTATGTAGATCACCACGGTCGAGCGCCGGCTCGATCAGGGCATGCCCGCGATTGATGCCGGTATCGAGCAGGCAGACGGCAGGCACGTCCCTGCCCGGCCAAGTGACACGCTCGGCGAGATTTTCAACGAAATCGCTTACCATACCGTGGAGCTCGTCAGTGAATACCGCAGGCGTGTCGGTCGCCCGGCGGATCTCAGCGATTCCCCCGGTCGAAAACAGCAACAACTCGATCACAGCCCGGCGGCCATGGACGGGGAGAACGATCACTTCCGGAAACCGCAATCGCGTATCGTCATCTCCGACGGTCAGCCCCAGGCGCTGCGCAAGGTCGTCAACGCGCTCGACCCGATCTCGAAAGCACCATAGTGCCCACCACATTTCCGCCTGCGGATCGTCAGGCAATGCATCCGGGTCGTCACGCCAAAAGGTCTGAAGGCGGGCAGTACGGACATGCTCGACCGGCTCGACACGGGATTTCTTCGGAATCTTCTCCCCGTCTTCCACCTCGGTGAACGCATAGTCACGAAAGACAGCGTCGAACACGTCGCGCGTATCGTCCGGCACAAAGAGCGCAATGCGCCGGGCGCCATTCGCGGTGACTGTTACGGCCCCCTGTCGCGTTCTCTCACGCTTCCGCTCGAGGGTCGTAGGTCCCACACCCGGCGCGAGTTCAACCTCAAGGTAAACCCCATCGGGGGGCGGTGCTCCATCGGGAAGATCGAGGACTTCTCGCCTCTGGTCCGTAAACTGAAGGGCGGCATTGAGTTCCCCAACCAGCCGACGACCATGCTCTTCGCGAATTCTCTGCAATGTCCTTTGGCGCGCGTTGCTGCCAGGGGATTTATAGTCGCGGACCACTCCCAATCCGCTGAGATCAATGTGACGATGCTCGTATTCAGCCAAGACGTTCTTTTTCCTCGGCGAACACAGTTTTCATGCTTTGCCGCTTGTTAAGTTGGCGGATCAAGTCAGCTGTAGAAACCTGCCCCCTTTCCGCGAGAATGGCTTCCTTGACAACTTCTTCCGCAGCATGAACAATTTCTGCCTGACTCAACCCTTCCGCCGCTGTCTCGATTGTTTTCCAGACGAGTTTAGGATACTTCATCGGCGCTAGATGTGCCTTGATGATTGCCCGCACCTCGTCAGGAGTCGGCATTTCGAACTGCAAAACCTCATCGAAACGCCGAAGCAGAGCGCGATCCAGCAGGGATGGGTGATTGGTCGCCGCCACCAGAACGCTATCGGTCGCGGATGGCTCTTCCATGAACTGAAGGAAGCTGTTCAGTACGCGACGCATCTCGGCCACATCGTTGGTTGCAAGCCGGTTGCTACCAACAGCATCAAACTCGTCGAACAGATAGACGCCCCTGCGCCGCTGTGCCTCATCAAAGACAAGTCGTAACTTGCTCGCCGTTTCCCCCATGAAGCGTGTGATCAGGCTTTCGAGTCGGATCACGAAGAGCGGCAGTCGCAGTTCCCCAGCCAGCGCCTCCGCAGTTATGGTCTTGCCCGACCCCGGCGGGCCAGCGAAAAGGATGCGGCGGCTGGGGGTCTTGCCATGTTCCCGCAACCAGTCCCGGCGTCGCTGTTGAAGCACCACAGCTTCGAGATGCCCCTTGATGTCCATGTTCAGGACGACGTCGGCGAGACGGATTCTCGCTTCCCGCAGGTCCAGCAAGTTGTCGAGATCGCCACGCGGACGCGAGAAAGAAATCGGGACCGAAGCTCTGACGCCACGCTGCGCGCGTACGGCATCTACCGCCGAACGGATTTCTTCGGCGGTCGCCCGGTGGCCCTGACGTGCTTCCCCGGCTGCAACCTGCAGCGCGATGGAGTAAAATTGCTCCTCATCGCCCTCTGCCTGGCTTCTCAGCATCGCCAGTATCTGCTTCGCATTTGACACCGCGCTGCCTCATCCGACCATGGTTTTCCTAGAATCGTAGTCTAGTCACACCGATTTGGGAAGTTTTCAATCGCTACTGGCGAGTCAGAATGGCCGGAGCGCTCACTGAAGCCGACAGAAGCCCAGAGGGCCTCCTCCGCCCAGATGTGTGCCCGACACTCGATGGGGAAGGTCGGGCACGAGAACCTCTGCATCAATCCCGCCCTTCTGGCACTGTTGTCGGAACGTGGTCAGGTAGATGCTTGCCCTACGAGGTGAGCGCCTGACGCCTATGTCCGGACCAGCCCGTACGGGCCCGAGATCTCAGGGCGCATCAGCCTTCATGCGATGCGGTGCGGCGGCTAACCGGCGCTTTTTCCGAAACGCTGCTTGACATACTCGGTGATAGCGTTCCCCTGTAGTTCTGCGGTAGCATTACCACCACGGACGAAGAAGCGCTGGAGGTTGCCATCCTTCAAGAAGGCCTCGCGCGGGCCAGGTTCAACGCGAACCATTAGAACACGAACACCATCTTGTTCTTCGAACCTCGGGTGAACGTAGGGACGGAAGATATCCCCCAATCGTGACGTGATCAGGTTCGCGAGATGAAGGGCCATCTTGTCTTCATCCGGAAAGCCATCGGCTTCGAGCCCGAGCACTTCGCCATTATCGGCGACCCCGAGAAGTAGCGTCCCACCCTTGGCGTTCAGAAAGCCGGCAATGGTTTTCAACGCTGACACATGAATCTTGTCGTCCTGCTGGCCGGTGTGGAGATTGACGCGCAGTGTAGACTTGAACTCGACGGCATCGGTTTCACCGGTCTCTATCAGCTCTGCGACGCTGATCTCCGCCTTCGCTACGCTCGGCCCATTACCATTGAGAAGCTTCCAAGCTGCCTCGATGACACGCGCCATGCGTTCCCGCCGCTCGACCAAGAAAGCTTCGTAAGGCATCTCCCACCACAGGTGCGGAAGCGCATGCCAGAAATAGAGCTCCGTTCGCTTCTCCGCGGAAAGCGCAGCGTCCAACGGTGGCACATAGGCTGACGGCGGCTTCTTACCGATGCGGATGTTTTCGGGCCATTCTACCGGCGCGAAATTTGCGATCTGATTGATCTTCTTCAGTTCCCGGATGCCAGTTTCCTCAAGATGGGCGCGTGGAAAAAGATGATGCCGTTCGAGGGCAACCTTGGTCCCCTTCACGGCAGGGTCGACAAGGCTTGCGATTTTCACCGGGCTATAGAGGGCGCAGGCATCAAGCTTGATCAGCGATGCGTTGTAGGCAAAAAGCGACGGGCTTTGGGAGGCAGAGGTCGCCAGCTGACTGGGCAGCGTGATGCTCCAGTAATCGGGCGTCAACGTCGTTGCGCAGATCTTGCGCAGCATCGCAAGGTACTCTGTACCGCCTGACAGATCCCGAACGAGAGCCAGATCCGCCTCAAACCGGGTTTCTGGGGAGTTCGTATAGCGGCCGGTCAAGGCCGCCATGAAGAAGAACTCGGCGATGGCCTGGCGCATTGACTGCTTGTCAATGCCATAGTCCACGATGCCGACCAAGTAGAGCACATAGCTGTAGATAATCGCCGTCTCGGAGCTGATCATCTTCTCCCCGCGATACCCAGCCAAAGTCAGCGCGCTAAGGAAATGGTGCCAGTTTGCCAGATTCAGTGCCTCCGCCTGTCCAGCCTGCATCTTTTGAAACTGCTCATCGCGCCTTTCGGGGTTGTCGATGCCGGTCTTGGCATCGCGGCCACGGAGGGCATTGTAGACGTTTTCAAGCCTTGCGCGCTTAAGGGCCAACCCAATCGTCGCTCTGAGCATCTGGTCGGGAGCGGGCTTGATGAAATGGTTGAACGGTGAGGCATGACCGTCGTGAGGCTTCGTGGCGGCACGGGCAAACGCCTCCAGTTCGGTGCGCCCCTCATCCCAGTATACCGACATTAGCGTCATGATGAAATCGGACTGGTTGAGTTGTTTACCCTCTCCGTTGATCCGCACGAATACATCTGCCACGGTCGCACCGTCGACCATGGCAGACAGAGTAAGGGCGGTAAAAGAGTACTGGTTCGTCAACCCGTGCAGCTTGCCAATGGCGTTCTGGATCCTTTTCTTGTCCGCATCCGATAACTCGCGCACCGACGACAGTTGATCGAGAAAATCGCCGGCGATCGAAAAGACGTTGGCCTCAGGTCGCCAGAGTTCCGAGATATCAGGAATGAATGACTTGTCCTTCACAATAGCAGCATCCCAAACCGCGAAGCGCTCAGTCAATGGATTGAAGGCGATACGAATACGCTCCTTCTTGAAGTTTCCCCGGATCACCTCCTCGCCCTTTACAACAGCATAAAGCGAGGTCAGTCGTTGCTGCCCATCGACGATGGCTAGTTTGGGGACGGCCTTGCTGTTCTTAGCGCCAATGCCTTTCAGGCCTCCCTCTGCCCCAGTGTCCCAGAACAGCAGGAACCCCGCCGGATACCCCTTGTAGAGCGAGTCAAACAGGTTGCGAACCTTCACATTCGCCCAGACGAAGGGGCGCTGCAGGTCGGGTAGCCCGACCTTGCCTAGATCAATATCGGCGATCAAGGCGCCCACGGGATAACTGGTTGTAGTGAAGATCGTCATTGGGGCACCTTGTCAGTCTAGAGAATTTGTCAGGTCTCTCAGGATTTCTTCCGGATTGTTTGCGTTTCCGGGTCGTATTCAATCTGGTGAAGGGTGCCGTCCTTGATTGCCTGGACCGCCCTGCTCACGTGCTCCGGCAAAACGTAGAACCACTCCCGCGGGTAGACCTTTCGGCCGAAACGGTCCGTGATCCACAGGTCACGCGGTCGGGCAGCATCAAAGAATCGGTGCAGGAGCCCCTCCACTTTTCGCCAGGACAGGTTGACCAGATCATAGGTGGCGACGACCTCGACCGGAGCCAGCAAGAAGGTCGGATCATTGCGCGCATCAGCAATCCGGCGGCGCACCTCTTGTGTCGTCACTCCAATCTTCAGGAGTATGTTACGCACTTCAACGATTTGAGGTTCGTTCGACTTGCTCCGGAGCACGTATACGGTCCCCGTCAGATCGATCCGGTCCGCCTCCCAATCGGGATCCAGCGCCCCCAGACCGTGCCTGTGGATTGCGCGGGAGGTAGGATCGTCTGCGAGCGCCTTCCGGAAGGACGACAAGAGCGGATCGCTTTCCGTGCCGTTTGAGAAGATGATGCGGAGCCTGTGATCGCGTTTTCCTGCGCGAGCGGTCATTTCCGCCTTCTCGGCGACATAGGTCAGCAAGCCCTTTCGAATGAAGAGGGAACCTTCGTCGACTCTGACCTCCTCATTTGGATTGATCGGGCGCACCTCACGCTCGCCGGTCTCCAGCGCGGCCTGGGTTCCCTCGAACATCGCGCGGAAGCGATCGAAATCGTGACAGGGGTAGAACTCGGCCCGGTGATCTGGAACCAGCCGTTCCTCCGCCGGGGTCACGTTTCGGATCACGGTCAACGCCTCTGAAACCTCGAGCTCCTCATCGTCAAAAATGTCATCAAGAGAAGCAGGTACTTCGTCGTTTTCCACATCGTCGCGCCAATCGGGTTCTGCAGCCAATGGTTCGGGCGTCAGCTCAAATCGTCCGCCAGACAAGAGGCCATTGCGATCGACATCCAGCAGATCTGGTGCATCCCCTTTGGCAACCAGCCGGCTCCAGATCATGCCAAGACGCATCTCATCATGATCTGCCGCCGCCGCATCCGGGACACGGCCATGCCGTTCAAAGAATGCGTTCACCTCGGTGACCAATTGGGCATCCCGCTCCCGTTCAGGCGATCGGGTGGCGCGGGGCCGCAGGGTTACGTTCAGAAGCCCCAGTTCGTCCTCTTCCTCAAGGACTTCTTCGATCGACCTGTATCGCCGCATCCGTCACGAACCCCCTTGAGCTGCGCGCATCCGCTCCGCCTTTTTCGTGCGGATGTAGGCATGGGCCTCTGCAAGGCGACGTTCCAGATCCTCGGGCGAGTTGGGGTTCGGGGGACGCCCTTCCTGGGCAGTGAACCGCTTGATCCGGGGCCAGAGGACCAGTGCCTCCTCTTCGGTCATCTGGACCCGCTGAGCGACCATGGCGCTCTGGATCTGCTGGAGCAGAGGGGTGTCCAGCGCTTTGGATGCGATATCGAACCCTTCCCGGAACGGATTGATGGAGTCGATAAGGTCGATGTCCAGTTCGCGCACGTTGATGAACTTCTTTACCATCCGGATCAGGTTCAGCGCATCCGGCGACCGCTCTTCGTCCGCGTCAGTATCCTCGACGGGCTCCTTCTCGCCGCTTTCCATCTCTTCCTGAGCCATTCGGCGCGCGATTGCGGCGATGTTCATCCGGGCCGCCAAGTCTTGCCGGATGGCTTCGGTTTCGTCGGGGGTCAAGTCTTCATACGTCTTCTCAATGATATTGGTCAGCACCAGCTGGGTCGCGACCTCTGGGGCCACGTCATCCGCGACGGTGCGCCGGTCCATCTGCTGGCATGCCTGCGCCACCAGCTCGTGCATGTCATTCTCGACGATCGCCCGCGCGCGGTCTGTCGGAGGGGCCATCAAGCCACCGATCCCGATATGAACCCGACCCTCGCCGTCCACCTCGACAGGAGGTCGGGTATCGCCATCCTCGCGCCTGTAGAACCGGAAGTTCGGTTGCAGGACCTGCTCCATCAGGAGAGCCCCCGAGATCGCCTTCAGCATGTCATTGACCGCATCCGTGACCACCCCGGTCTCGACACCGGGTTCCGCCACCAGATTGGTGAACTGGGCATGGCGCTTGCCGGGGGCATCGCGGGTCGCGCGCCCGATGATCTGGATAATCTCTGTCAGCGAGGAACGATAGCCGATGGTCAGCGCATGCTCGCACCAGACCCAATCGAACCCCTCTTTCGCCATCCCGAGGGCGATGATCAGGTCCACCTTGGCCCGGTCCGCATCATCGTCGCGCTTGCCGTCCGGCCCGACGATCTCGCGGATCAGCGAGGCCTTCACCAGATCGCGCTCCGGCCCGTCGTCCACCAGGTCCGCCACCTTCAGAACGCGCCCATCGGGGAGCCGGACCAGATCGAATCCGGTCTGCTCTTCCCGGCCGATCACCTCGCCGATGCAGCTCAGGATTGCCCCCACCTCGGACTGCTTGACGTCATAGGCCTCGGCCGAGCCGCGATGCGGGATATGGATGATGGTCTTCAGGTCCGGGTTCAGCACCTCGGGGATCGCGCTGATATACTGGTCCCGGTAGAAACTGTAGGAAATTCCAAGGCTTTTCAGGAACCGATACCCGTCCAACTGCTCGTAATAGCTGTAGGTGATCGACCGGAACCGCGCTTCATCCTCGGGCCGCAGGACCGGGATGCTGTCGCCCCGGAAATAGGAGCCGGTCATCGCCATCACATGCGCCTGACCCCGGTTCAGGATGCGGCGCAGGATTTCACCCAGCCGGTTGTCATCCCCGGCGCTGACATGGTGGAACTCGTCGATGGCGATCAGGCAATCGTCGAAGGCCGCTGTCCCCTCGTCCTCGGCGATCTCATCGAAGGCAAAGCGAAAGGTGGCATGGGTGCAGACCAGCACCCGATCCCCGGATGCCATGAAGTCGCGCACCGCGCGCACCTTGCCGCTGGTCACCCCATCCTCTGCGCCGCTCAGGCAAAGGTTCCAGCGCGGGTCCACCTGCCAATCCGCAAAGAACCCGTGTGAGGTAAGGTCGGTTGACCGGAACGAGGCGCCGATCGAAGTTTCGGGGACGCAGACGATGGCCTTGCCCACCCCCTGATTTTCCAGCTTGTCCAGCGCCACGAACATCAGCGCGCGGGATTTCCCGGCGGCGGGCGGCGCCTTCAGCAGGATGAACTGGGCCGCGCGGGCGTCATAGACTCGGGCCTGCATGGGGCGCATGCCCATCGGGTTCGGTTCCTGCGTCTTGCCGGTCTGGCCATAGGTGACGCGAACGAAATCGGACATCAGGCGGCCCCCTTCTTCAGCTTTTTCGCCCGCGCGGCATAGAGCTTGAACAGGTGCTCCAGCCGTTCGGTGTCATTGCGGAACGGGCGGCCGATATACATGCTTTCCAGCAGGTCATCGTTTGCCTTGTGGGCGGCGCGCAGATCGTCGGGCATCTTGTCGGGATCGTAAAGCTGGGCAATGGTCGCCGGGTAATGGCCATAGCGACAGCGCAGGATGGCCATGGCCGAGGCGGTCAGGGCAGCCAGTTGATCGCCGGTGAATTTCGGGACCGGGAAGGTGTTCCAGCCGAGGGTGTTGGAATAGCGGAAACGGGATTCCAGCCGCCCGCAGACCGTCCCGATCCAGACCAGATGCAGGCGCGAGGCGATCAGCGCCATGCACCAGTCGGGGGCGTCCAGTATGACATGGTTATTGTCTGACGACACAAAATCAGCGCCCACACGATCAAAGGGAAGATATGGTCGATTTTCAGAACTCGTTCGGGGGACAAGAATAGCGTGGCTCTTCGGCGCAACATGTTCGCGGAATTGGTGTGGTCGCTGCGCCATTCGACGTGTCCCAGAATCCTTGCTCGCAAGACGGTCGGTCTTTACAGCGTCGATCCGACGGCTAATTTCCGGAATTTTTCTCGCAACCTCGACCTCATGATCGTCTATCCAGAGGCAGAACCGCTGGAGGCCGTGGATCACCTCGCGTGAACCACCGAATTTTCTGATGAAGGGCGCAGCTTCCGGGGAAACATCCAGCATGGCATCCCTTTCCTCCGGCGACAGGATGAGGTGCCCGAAGTCGTATGGAAAATTCCCCGGCCCCATCTGCGGCATACCAAAAAGACTATTCCGCGTAGCGGCGACAAATATCTGTTGGCCCGCAATCAGGTAGGCATTGATTGCTTCGACAGTATGGGCTGTGCTTTCATCAAATAGGCGAACAGATCCCTGCTTGTGCTGCCGAAGCCCTACGATCACGCACTCAACTGCCGCGTTTCTCGCCGCGTTGTTTCGCCATTTAAACGATCGGTGGGCAAAGAAAATCTGGTTTCCGCCACTCAAAATCTCGGTCCAAAGCGGTTCAACAGATGCCCCCTGAACTGTGGAACTTGTTGCAAGTAGAGCTGCGACACCGGCATGATCGCGAACATAGTCGGCAGCCTTAAGCAGCCATGCCGATACGAAATCAAGACGCCCGCTCGAATCTACGCGACCGCTGAAAACATGATTGAAGTCCGCTTTCTGTTCGGCTGTCCGGTAGGTTGTTCCGACAAACGGCGGGTTCCCCGCGATGAACACCTCGCCGCCATCCTCCGGCGGCGGGCAGACCCGTTCCCAGTCAACCCGCAGCGCGTTGTCGCAGACGATATTCGCCGCGTCCCTCAGCGGCAGGTCGGCGGGCTTGCGGCCGAAGGCCTCCTTGAAGAGGGCGTTGGCCTGATACTCGGCGATGAACAGCGCCAGCTTTGCCGTTTCCACGGCAAAATCGGTCAGTTCGATCCCATAGAAGTTCCGGATCGGCACCGCCGACCACATTTCGGTCTGGGCGCCGCCGGTCAGTTCGGCAAGCCGCGTCAGAATCCTGATCTCGCGCTCGCGCAGGGACCGATAGGCGACGACAAGAAAATTCCCCGAGCCACAGGCCGGGTCGAACACCCGGATTTTCCCGATCCGCTCCAGCACCTGCCGCAAGGCCCGCTCGCGCCCCCAAGCCTTTTCGATTTCGGCATCAAGATCATCAAGGAACAGCGGCCCCAGCACCTTCATGATGTTCGGGACACTGGTATAGTGCATCCCCAGTTCCGACCGCAATTTGGCGTTCGCCACCGACTGGATCATCGAGCCGAAGATGTCCGGGTTGATCCCGGTCCAGGTCTCGCCACAGACATCCTTGAGATACCGGGTGGCGGTCACGTCGAACACCGGCGCGTCGATGCGGCCGGCAAAGAGGCCGCCGTTGACGTATTCGAACTCGCGCGTCGAGGCGGGCAGCCCGCCTCTGTCCGGCTTGGGCGTGTTCATCGCGGTGAAAGCGTTGATCAACACCTCACGCATCCCTTCACCCCGGTCGCCGGCATGGGTGAAGATCAGGCGGCTGAACTGATTTTCGGGGAAGATACCGACATCTTCGGCAAACATGCAAAAGATCAGCCGGGTCATCAGCTGGTTCATGTCATGCTGACGCGCCTTTTCTGCCCAGTCCGGGTTCTTGCGGATCAGCGCGTCGTAAAGCTTGGCCAGCTTGCCCGCGACCTTGACGTCAACCGGGTTCTCCTCGGCCGCGCGGTAGCGTTCCTTCCCGGCGGCGGGCAGGAAAAAGCCGAAGCGGTCGCCAAGTTCCGAAAAGGCGCAATAAAGGGTGTCGCCGGACTTTGGATGCTCGGCGGCGATTTCTTGTCCGTCTGTGGCGATCAGAATAGCGGGCCGGTGCTTCGCGTTTCGCTTGCTGGCCCGCAAGGCATCCAGACACGCCGCGCTCATGCCGGGCAGTGCCGGGGAAAAATGGAACTTCTGGTTCAGAAGCACCCCATCGGGAATGTCGGACTTGTTGTAGGTGCCGCCCTTGAGCTTCGCGATCGTCGCGGGTGCGTTGTCGGTCGCCAAGGCGAACTCGAAGGGAAATTCCGCAGCATCGAAGGGCTTGCTCGCAAGATTGGCCAAGGCCTCGTAAATTTCAGTGGGGTTCATGCGTAGACCTTTGGCAGGGAATTCTGGCTGATCAGTACAATTTGCTGGTCCTGCGGCCGCCGCGCCGCCGGGTCCGTGTCGAGGCCGAGACGCTTGAGCGCATAGAACAGCAGCGCCTTGCGCACAGGAATCTGCGCGCGCTCGTTCTCCATCCCATAATCCATCTCGATCGCACGACGTTGCGTTGGAGAAAGATCAGGATGCGGCCCGATTTCCAGGATGACCTCCGTGTGCCAATCGACATCACTCTGAGGGTCGGCCGTGACCGGCCCGTGCTTGCCTGTTTCGACAATCCGGGAGAGCAGGAAATCCTTGAACACCTGGTCATTCTGACAGAACGCACGGGCGTGCCAGCGAAACCCGTCGAAGGCCAGTGAGTGCGGCTCGATCCAGCGCGCGCTTGGCTCGGGGCGCGACATCGACTGGTAGGTTACCTCAAGAGCCGATGGCTCATGAATGGCGGTCAACACCTCGCGCAGGGTTTCGGACGCAATCCCCCGCGCGGGTGTCGGCGTGGTTCCATAGCCTGGAAACAGACAGATCCAGCTCTGCTCGCGCGAGACCAGGCCCTGATCGAGGGCACGCAGCTGAGCGAGATAGTCCTCGGCGGAAGGCTTTATGAAATGCGGCTTGAAGCTCCGACCCCGGACATAGGCACGCTGGCTCTTGTCATAGACGAGGTTTCGCTTCCACCGCTCTGCATAGCCCGTCAGGTCGAGGGATGCCTGCTGGAGTGAGATGCCGAAAGTTTCCATCAGGTCCGAGCGATTGATCCGGCCATGCCAGAACACCCGGAATTCGATGAACTCGTTACGCCGCTCCGCACCCCAGTTCAGCTGTTTGATCTGTCTGCGGGGCACACCGAGCCTTTCCTTCACCTGTTGCGAGTATAGAACCATAAATTAGTCCCTCGCAATAAAATGATTCTGGTAGCTGAACAGCCTCTGATCGTTAGCTTTCCGGCAGACCAAACTGTTGCAGGAATATCTCGATCTCGGCGACAAGTCCCAGATCGAGCCCTTCATCGGCCCGCATCTCGTCCAGAGCAGCGTGTGCGCGAACCGTGGTCATACATTCAGTCTCCCGGTCCTCCGGTGCAGACCAGCGCCCCCGCAACCATGCCTCGTATTGCCCGCGCTCTTCGGTCGAGAGCAGATCGGGCGCGTGAAACGCAACGAGGCGGCGGCCGAGCTGGCGCAGGCGGGGGTCTGCAAGACTGGACACGATCTCCTGCCGTCGACGCCAGTCCGCAGGCTGGAACTTGGCAAGGAGAGTCTTGTCCGCATGGCCGTAGAAGCCGTCATAGATCTGCTTTTCTACCGGAGGCAGCGGTGCCGCAGGATCTTTGGGGAAGCGGGCGGCCAGCGCCTGCGCGACCCGCGCCCGGAAGTCAGGAGCAGTAGCGATCACATGTGCCCGCTGCACCTGGATAGCGCTGGGCGTCGAGACCGAAAGTAAAGCGGGTGACTTATTGATCGAGAAGGCCCGGATGACCTTGGGTGTGGCATCGACGGCAGCAAAGAGCGTTGCGTCATCGACCGCAAGGAGATCTGCCGGATCAGTGGCATCAAGATCGAAGAAGGCCGCCTGATTGGCGTTGCTGGCCGACATGCCACAGAAGCAGCCGACGGTCGCGTGCGGCGGGCCGCCGCCAAAACGCTCCACCAGCGCCATGGGCTGGTAGGTTTCAAGGCTGGCTTGAACATGCGCCTTGTCCCGGTTGGCCAGCAATTCTGCCCAGAGCGCCGGGGCACGGTCGGCGATGCGGCGGGCGATGTGTATGGTCGCCTCGACATCGCCGAGCGCATCATGCGCATCGTGTGCAGCAAAGCCGTTCAGCGGCGCTATGCGGTCCAAATTGAAGCGTAACCTGCCATCCACCTCGACCGGCCACTCAAACAGGTCAGGCTGACGATACCAGACGGCATAGAGCGCGGTCAGCACATCGAAGCGCGTGTTGCCGTTGAACTGGGTGGCGAAGATGTCGGGCTGCAGGTTCTGATAAAAGGCCTGGCGCAGCATTTCCTCATCGAAGCGGACGCTGTTGAAACCGGTCCAGATCGCGGGAGACCAGCGCTTGATCAGCGCGCCGATTTGCTGCGCAAGCTCGAAGAACGTCGGCAAAGCCGGGTCTAGGAGCTGCGCCGGGCGCACCCCGGTAACTGCAAGCGCCCAAGGCGACGGAATGACATGCGGCGCGATGCGGCAACGCAAATTGACGCGCTCGATCTCCGCGAGCGCATCATCCGTCAAAATGGCAGCGAATTGCAGGGGCTGATCGAATGCAGGGGAAGTGCCGGTCGTCTCCAGATCGTAGAAGGCAAAGGTCATGGGGCACCATAACTTGTGGTCACCGTCGCGTCAGCATCGATGTTCCGGTCTGGACCTGTGGCCAACGACGACGGGTCGGACCTGTTCTGGGCCAATAAGTGCCGCTCTCAGTGCTCGCGTCGGTGACAATCCCACGGCCGGCGAATAGGCTGCGAAAAATATAAGGGCGCGATTCAGAAAGTGGGGATACGTGTCGGAAGGACCGATCGAGACAGCATTGGCGGAACTGTCGCGGCTGCAGGACGATGATAGTGCGCGCGGCGAGGTTCTCGACCGCGCAAGTTTTTCGATGCTGCATCGGCCAGCATTGGGTGGCCGTCTGGTCGCGAAGCTCTGCGCCACGAAGGAGAGTGCCCCGGAGCTGGAGCCACTCACCGAATTGCTGGCATCGGCACTGGATGCCGCACGTATCGCTAGGGAGAACCGAAAGAAGCGAGGTGATACCTTTCTAGAGGCCGTGGCAGATGCGGTCGAACTGGCTTCTGGCCAGGGGCGCCTGAGCCCCTTCCACCGCCTGCTCCTTGCAAGCGCATGGACCACGAACGGACTGCCCGCACCCACATCTCTGGAGGTTTCTGCCGCCGATATGATGCTCGCAGCGCCCAGTCCTGCCCC
The DNA here is from genome assembly GCF_024105655.1 of Aliihoeflea sp. 40Bstr573. Lineage (GTDB taxonomy): Bacteria > Pseudomonadota > Alphaproteobacteria > Rhizobiales > Rhizobiaceae > Aliihoeflea. The sequence goes on along the minus strand of NZ_JAAAMH010000018.1, from coordinate 13,292 downwards.
GCAGGATCGTGTCGCGGCGGAGGCGGCGCTGGAAGATCTGTTCCGCAGTCTGATCGAGCAGACCGAAGGCGATGCGCTCGCGCTGCATGCAGCGCTGACCGAGACGTTCCCAGCAATGCCGTCGGCAATGCGTCAGCATGTCATTGCATGGTCGGTTGGACGATCGGAGCCGATCCACGCGAAGCTGGCATGTTTCTGGCTGCTCGATCCGTCAGCGCAGATCCGCGCTGCGGCGGCGCACGCCTTGGGCGAACGCGCCGCGACAGGCACGCTCTCGCAGGAGATAGCGGGCAAGATGGTGATCCTGCGCAGCTGGATGCCTCAGGACGAGGCCCGCGCCTCGGTGGACAAGGCATTGAAACTCGCCATGCGGTCGGGTCTGGCGACCGGCGCGTCAGCCAAGCCGTGGACTATCCATTCGGTCATGGCCACACTGCCCGATGGCGGCGGCGCGCAAAGCCTCATGATCGCGCTGCAGTCGGGCGGCAGCCGCAAGACCGCGATGCTGCTCTTCAAGCAGGGCCACGGGGTCAAGGACGCCTACACCGTGCCCTGCAAATCGGCGAACGAACAGAAGGCGCTGTTAAGCCGCATCAGCCAGGAGACCGGCGCGGTCAAGGTGCCCCTCTCCTGGCTCGAAGGCAGCCTCGCCATGGCGCTGGCCGATGGCCTTGCAGCAGGGTTGCCCCCGGCCGCGGGCCTCATCGAGGTGGCGGAACTTTGCGGCCTCGATAAGCTGCGGCCGGAAGCGGTCACGACCGAGGCCCTGATCGCGGCGCTGCCCGTCGCGGAACGCATACGCGGTCTCTCGGCTCCGGCGCAAGGCAAGCTGATCAATGCCAGCGAGGGCTGGTGGGATCGCCATGAGATCGTCCAGAGTTGGTTCGAGGAAAGTGATCATGCGCATGAGGTGCTCGAGGGCCGCCACAACCCGCGCGCGCTGGACGCGGCGCTCTGGCGATGGCTCGAGACCCGGCGCGACTTCTGGGCGCGGCTTGTCGCGCGGGCGGCAGATGTGCTGGCCGCAAGCGACCACCCGGACGCCGCCAGCTTCACGGCCACGGCAATGGCGCTCCTCGAAGGACGCGATCTGAAGAAGATCCCGGTCATGGCCGATGTCCACGACCAGACAATCGAGGCGTGGGTGTTCGACGATCCTGACGTGGATCAGGACGCCACGCTTGAGGAATGGGTGGAAGAGGCGGAGGCAGATGCGCCAAAGCCGGAGCGGAAGGGCGAACTGGCGCGCCTCGTGAAAGGCTCGGCGATCACGGCGGACTGGATAGACGGGTTCCTGATGTCGGCCACCATCGCGCCGAAGGTGATCGCGCCGAACAGGTGGCTACCCGAGATCCTCGGCAGCGCCATTGGCAACCTCACGTCGGATAGTATCCAGCGCTTCGCCGATCTGATCCTGATGCGCGCGAACGCCTGCTTGGACCAAGCGAAAGAGGCTGCGGAGTTTTCAGCGGCGATGTCCGCGCGAAGCCAGATGGCCATGCGGGACTGGGCGGCCGGGTTCAGTTATGCCTGTGGGCATTTCCGATCATCCTGGCCCGCAAAGTCGACCGGCCCGGATGATCGGGCGATGATGCAGCGCGTTGCCGATGCGATGGCCACGGGCTTCAGCGCTGCCGAGGTGAAGGCGCTCAGCCAGTGGATAGCCGCGCGCCATAATCGAAACTGCGGTTCCTGAAGCCCGCGACTTCCGCCGAATTTCGTTCGGTGGGGGGAACGCAGGAGTTCTTGTGCCACGCATCCTGCGGAACTGAGGCTTCCCGTCGGCGCTGAAAGTGGTGCTGTATGAGAGGAATCGCAACAGAGGCACACATTTGGAACGCGACGATGTCCCCTCAGGCGTTCGGTTGTAATGCTGACGAGGTTTTCCCCATCGCTCGAGCCATGCTCAACAGGCGCCTGCAGGCCGGATTATCGTTTCTATCCGACCAGACCATGCTGAAGGGCAGCACTTCATCCGCCAGTTGCCGGAATGCGATCCCCGGAAACTGCCCAACGGTGGTGGCTTCGCTTGTCAGCGTTAGCCCCCGACCGACAGCTACCAGCGACAGGATATTGTCGCGGCCCACATGCTGGGATTGAATGTCAGGGTGATGACCGAGACCGGCAAGGTGAGCAACCAGATAGTCGTGGATCTCCTGGCCCGGTGCGACATCGCTCACGATGAAGCGTTCACCTGTCAGATCAGGCCATTCGAGTTCGGCTTTGGCGGCCAAGGGATGGCCAGCAGGCAGCACCACGAAGACCCGTTCGCACCAGAGATGCTCCGTTTCGCAGCCATCCCAGGGTGCCGTTCCGGTTATGAAAGCGATGTCCAGATCCAACTGCCGGACGGCAGCGACGTGCTCGGACGGATTTCCATCTATAAGATCGACCTGAACGGTCGGATGGCGCGTCCCGAACCGTCGCAGGAGGTTAAACAGAAATCCCGACGCCAGCGAAGAAAATATCCCGACCTTGAGCAGTCCCTGGTCAGCCCGACCGACCGCGGCAACCTTGGTCACGCCGATGTCGATCTGCCGAAGAGCATGCCGGGCGCTGCGCAGAAACTCCTGCCCGGCGACCGTCAGCCGCACCCCGCCCGAATGTCGTATGAATAGTGAGGCACCCAATTCATCCTCAAGGTCGCGGATCTGGCGGCTGACCGATGATTCATTGATGTCCAAGGCGATTGCAGCCTTGCGGAAGCTCCCGTGGTCGGCCGCAGCAAGGAAATGCCGCAACTGGCGCAACCGGATTGTGCTCTTACCAGCGCTGCCCTCGACAATACGCGCGAGGACGGAGCTACCAGATGGGGCGTCCCTGTTTCGGTGCATAGGCATGGCACATCATCCCGAACCGCAGTCGTCTTCTGGCCAGCGCTCGGTCGCGGCCTGCCAGCGAAGGCGATGGTGCGTGCCGTGATGGCCAGGTTCATACGCGACCATCTCCCGTCCTCCACACCTCAAACTTAATACCATTCAGTTCCCAGATGGTGCTGCTTGACATCGGCTCCGTCAACGAAAAAAATAAATCGTATTCAGTTTCAGCGGACAGTCGCAACAGGGATCTCGATGGCTCGCCCCCGAAAAGAGCAGGAACTTGATATTGCTCGCCGTGCGGTCGAGGAAACGATCCGTCTGCTGGCACAGCAAGGCGACTTCGATGTTCCACTGACCTCGGTGGCACAGGCCGTGGGCTGCACGGCGCCGGCCCTTTACGGCCATTTCCGCAACAAGAATGCTTTACTGCGCGCGGCGCGCGACGAAGGATTTGGACGCCTCTACAACGAGAAGTTCGCGGTTTTCGAACAGATGCGAGGCGATCCGTTCGGCTATTTGCGCGATGGCAGCTATGCCTATGCGCGCTTCGCCCTGGAGAACCCCACTCTGTACCGGCTGATGTTCTCACCGCCCCCGAAGCTTGGGGTGAGCGATGATCCGTGGTCAAGCGAAGCGGGTCGTCAGGTCCTGAGTCTGCTGCTGACAGGCCTGCGCTCATCTCAGGAGCATGGTTACTTGCCGGGTGCTGACCTGCAACGCTACGGCTTCATGTTCTGGTCAACGATCCATGGAGCGGTCAGTCTGAACATTCAGAACCGCCTGCTGGACCACGCGGCGAAGTGGGACTCGACGCAGAGCGTGATAGACGCGCTCATGGAGATGATCGCGGCAACCGGCCCGGCCAAACACCCGATCACGTCATGAGCGGATCTTTCGCGCCTTTGCAAAGCCACGATCCGTGGCGATGAACCGCTCCAACATCGGTACGATCAGCCTGACGGGATCGGCGGTGGGCTGGCCGGTCTCGCGGGCCAGTACCTCGGCATAGGCGACCAGATCGCGGTGAAGCGACGCGGGCAGTTCCACCGTCACCTTCACGGGCTTGTCGTCGGGGAGCGGGCCGAGTTTCAGCTTTGTCATGGTCAACCTCCTGCCGGCTCGAATACCAGATCGCGGGTGACGATGATCCTGACCGGGTAGCCAGGACGGATCGTCAGTGTCGGTACGACCTGCAACTGGCGCTGGACGATCTGCTGACCCGCCTGGTTGATGGTATCCTGCGCCCCGTCGCGTATGGCGCGGATCAGTCGATCCTCGTCGCTGCTGGCCAATTCCGCACCGACCGCAAGCAAGGTCGAGAGGCCAGCGGCCCGCATCAGATCCCACCAGTGGTAATCCACGCCATCCTCAAGCCCGGCGTAACCGGAAGCGTCCGCACCCGGCAGGCGCTCCAGGACGATGGAGCGGCCGCCGGGCAGGATCAGGCGATTCCAGACCAACAGGACGCGGCGCTGGCCGAAGGTCACACCGTCATCATATTGGCCGATGATGCGCGTTCCCTGCGGGATCAGCAACAAGCTGCCGGTCGGGCTGTCATAGACGTTCTCGGTCACTTGGGCCGTGATCTGGCCGGGCAGATCGGAACGGATGCCGGTGATAAGCGCCGCCGGGATCACCGCCCCGGCCTGAAGGATATAGGGCGATGCCGGTGGTGCGACGCGATCCGGGGCGACGGTTTGCCGGTCCACAGGCCCGTTGAGAAAAGCGGTATGGCGATCCTGCGCTGGAGCCTGACCACCGAGATCGAGACCCGCGAGGCCGGGCATGGTCGTTCCCGGCGTCGCTCCAGCCCGCGGGCCAGACTGGAAGAACACGCCGCTCAGACGAGCGGCTTCTTCCTCGGCGAGACGACGCTGCTCATCTGGATCAACGGCGGGCGCCGTGATGGTCGGTGGCGCGACCGGCTGCCCCCGATTCTGCGCCTCAAGTATCGGGCGACCGAGATCGCCCGGCAACGCCGGTCCCAGGACCGGGCCGGTATAGTCGCGCGGCAGGCCGGCAAGCCCATCTGCTGTGGGGCGGTTCTCGGTCGAATAGAGTTCGCCGCCGCCCGGCCCGGCATCGCGGGTCTGGAGAGCGTAGATCAGTGCCCCGCCAATGCCGAGAAGGGCAACGGCTCCGGCGCCTGCCAGCACCTTGCGGGACAGGCGGGTGACGCGGGGCGGCTCGGCGCGCAACCGCATGGGGGCTGCGGTGTCGGTATCGCTCATGAGGGTGATCCTCCCGTGGTCGCACCGGCTGGCTGGGCTGCGGCCCGCGTCTGCTCGACGCGGACGATCCTGACGACCTGCTGGCGGTCGCCGCTGCCGAGGCGAAGTTCCGCTGCGCCGAACAGGCGGTCCACGATCAGGACGTTCCGATGGATGCGGGAATTGACGATCTGCGGTTCGCCGTCCGATCCAAGGACGAACAGAGGCGGCATCTCTCCCTGCACGATGCCACGCGGGAAGACGACATAGACGCGCCTGCCGTCGTCGAAGACGGAAACCGGCCGCCATGGCGGGCTGCTGCCCTGCACCTGCAAGCCGTAACGATAGTTGCGCGCGGTCTCGGCCGGGATGACGGGGGCTGAGGGCGTGGTCACGCGGCTTCCCGGCGGTGGTGTCGGATACGCCCATGCCACGGCAGGCATATAGAGAGCTTCGCGGGCGCGGAGTTCGATCATGTAGATGCGCCGGTCGGTGGTGATGACGAGGTTGGTCGAAATGTCCGGTCGGGTCGGCTTCACCAGCACATGCACCCGGCGGGTCGGGCCGCTGCCGCTCTCCGTGTCACCGATGATCCAGCGGGTGGTGTCTCCGGCGGCAATCGGCCCCGCGCCGGTCAGGCTTTCGCCCGGCTCCAGCGCGATGGTGGTGATTTGCCCGACTGCGGCATAGACCTGATAGAGCGCGCCTTCCGACCAGGGATAAATCTGGATGGCATTATAGTAGCCTTCCCGGCGCGGCTCGACGCGGGCGGCGGCATTGGCGTTCTCGACGCGGGCCGTCGCCGTGCCGGCAGCCTCGCCGCCCCGCGCCACAGTCCAGGCGGGCGGGACGTGCAGCGGCCGGGGCGTTGTGTCGGCTGCGGCGGCCTGCACGGTCGGCACCGGCGGCACATCGGCGTCGTAGCTGAACTGCGGCGTCCGGTTGGTGGCGCAGCCGGCCAGCATGGTGGCGGAAAGCAGCAAAGCCGCGAAGGCGGGTTTGCGGAAAACCGGAAGCCCGGCTTTGCGGAAAGTCGTGGCGGTCATTGGCTCATCTCCCGCGACCAGTTGATCGCGTTGACATAGATTCCGAGGGGATTGGAGCGCAGCCGCTCGGCATTGCGCGGGGTCTGGATCACGACCGTCAGGATCGCGGTCCATCGCTCGGTGGTGGAGAGTTGGCCGTTCTCGTAGTGCCGCTCAGACCAGGCCACACGGAAACTGTCCGGCGACGCCCGGATGATGCTCGATACTTCGACGGCTACCTGCTGGCGGCCGACGCGCGTGAAGGGATCGTTGGAGCGGGCATAGTCGTTCAATGCGGCCGCGCCCCGGTCGGTGGTGAACTCGTAAGCCCTGAGCCAGTTCTGGCGGACGACGATGGCGTCGGCCGGGAGCGCGCGCACCTGTTCGATGAAACGGCCGAGGTGAAAGGCGATCTGCGGGTCGGTCGGCCGATAATCGGCTGCTGCCGGCGCGACGGCTTGCGCCTGGCCGAGATTGTCCACCTGAACGACCCATGGCACGATGCTCCCACGCGCCGATTGCCAGACAAGAGCGCCGGCGAAACCTGCCGAGAGGATCAAGGAGCCGAACGCCATGTAGCGCCAGTTCCTTGCCTGGACCCGGGCCGAGCCGATGCGGTCGTCCCAGACCTGCGCGGCGCGCTGATAGGGCGTTTCGGGTTCCGGCATCTTGCCGTAATGGGTCGTCGGTCGTTTGAAGATGTTCATGTGCGGTTACTTTCGGAAAGGCTGACGGAGGAGCCGCCACCATGGCTGTCGCCGGACCGGACGGCATGGGCGGCAGCGGTGACGCCATGGCTCATCGCCCGGCTGCGGCGCATGTTCTGCGCCCAGGCCGGCGGGCTATCTGCGGCTGAGGGCGTTGACGGATCAGGCGATGGGGCGCCGCCGATCGTGCCCATTGAGGAGCTGCCGCCGGACGCCGCGAACCCCGCTTTTGCGCCGTCGGAATAGCTGGATTTCATACTGTCGGCGGAGCGAGACGCGGCACGCTTGAGGGGCGAGATGGCTGCGGATGCTCCGGTGCGCGCCACGCCACCAAGGCCGGACGCGACACCGGCTGCACCGGACCCGCCCATGGAACTGAGCGTATAGGCCGACGAGGCCGCACCGGCGGCCGAGGCCCCGCCGCGGGCAAGTGCAGCACCGCCCGAAAGTGCGGCACCGCCACCACGCGCCGCAAGCATGGTCACGCCACCGCCCGCGACAGCAGCACCGCCGACCGCGAGGCCGGTTCCAACCGCCGCCCCTGCGCTGAGTTGCGGGCCGCCCGAGACGAGGCCGGTGGCGATACCGGGACCGAAGATACCGAGGCCGAGAAGAGAAAGGGCGGCCAGCACGATGGCCATGGCGTCGTCAATGGTCGGGGTCGCACCGCCGAAGCCTGCAGTGAATTGGCCGAAGAGCGTCGAGCCGATGCCGATGATGACGGTCAACACCAGCACCTTGATGCCGGATGAGACGACATTGCCCAGGACCCTTTCAGCCATGAAGGCGGTCTTGCCGAAGAGACCGAAGGGGATCAGCACGAAGCCTGCAAGCGTCGTCAGCTTGAACTCGATCAGGGTGACGAAGAGCTGGATCGCCAGGATGAAGAAGGCGAGGATCACCAGTGCCCAGGCGAAGAACAGGCAGAGGATCTGCACGAGGTTTTCAAAGACCGCGATCCAGCCCATGAGATCGGAAATGGATTCGAGCAGCGGGCGCCCGGCATCGAGGCCGATCTGGGCGACGCGGCCAGGGCGCAGGAGATCGGCGGCAGAAAACCCCGTGCCCGAGGCCATGAGGCCGAGGCCGGCGAAGCTCTCGAAGACGATGCGGGCGAGATTGTTCCAGTTGGCGATGATATAGGCGAAGACGCCGACGAAGATCGTCTTCTTCACCAGGCGCGCGATGATGTCGTCGTCGGCGCCCCAGGCCCAGAACAGGGCGGCGAGCGTCACGTCGATGACGATGAGCGTCGTGGCAATAAAGGCAACCTCACCGCCGAGCAGGCCAAAGCCCGAGTCGATGTAGCCGGTGAAGATGCCGAGAAAATTGTCGATGACCCCCGTCCCGCCCATGATTATCGCCCCTCATCCGGGCCAGGCGTCGACGGCGCGGGTGTCCGGCCGAGAAACCGGTCGCGGGTCTCGGCCCAGATGCCCAGGCAGGCGGCATCATTGGCTGCCGCCTCTCCCATCTCCTGACAGCGGCGCTGCCCTTCGCGCAGGGGATCGACCTGACGCGAAAGCGCAGGAGCGGAAGGTGCTGGCGCGGGGGCTTCCTCGCGGGTCATCTCGATGATCGCCGCGGTGATCGCGACGGCGACGAACACGATGGCGGCAATCCGGACCAGCACCTTCCCTTCCATGATCTGCCCTCCCCGGCTCAGTTGAACATCTGCGCGTTGCCGGGCTGGTAGCCCGAACCCGGGTTGAGGAACCGCTCGCGCTGGATGCGGCCCTGCTCGGCGGCGGTCGCGCGTTCGGCCTCCATGAGGGCCTCGGCCCGGCCATTGGCCGAGATGACCGCGATCAGGTCGGAAAGCTGCTGCGACTGGAGGGCGAGAAGCTGGTTGCCGGCCTGAGTGGCCTGAAGCGCGCCGGTCGCGCCCTGGCTTTCGCCGACGAGCGCGGACATCTCGGCCCGGTTGCTGTCGATGTTGCCGACAACGCCGGCCTGCACCCGCATGGCATCCTGGAGGCCCCCGACGGTATTCTCCCAGCGGGACCGGGCATCGGCAATGAGCTGCTGGTCGGTCGCGGTCAGGGACAGATTGCCGTAGTCCTGCTGGAACATCTGGTCGATGTTCTGCACATCGAAGGCGATGTTCTGGGCCTGACCGAGAAGCTGCTGAGTGCGCTGGACGTTCTGCTGAAGCTGCTGGAGCGACGAATACGGCAGGCTCGCGAGATTGCGGGCCTGGTTGATCAGCATCTGTGCCTCGTTCTGGAGCGAGGTGATCTGATTGTTGATCTGTTCCAGCGTGCGCGCGGCGGTCAGCAGGTTCTCGGCATGGTTGGTCGGGTCATAGACGATCCGGCCGAACCCGCCGAAGAAGGCATGGGCCGGTGTCGTGAACACCGGCGCCAGAGCCAGCGGCACGGAGAGCGCAAGCAAGAGCGTCGAGGCGCTGGCCATGCGGATGAACCGGGGAATTGCGCGCTTCATGGGGTAATCTCCTCTTCTTCCAGGATGATGCCGAATTCGTTTTCATCGACGACTGGCGGCAGGTGTTCGCTTTCGGTCGCGAGATTGGTGAGGTCCGGGATGAGATCGGCCGCCCAATCGACGCCGCGTACACGTAGCCAGGCGGCGAGAAACCCGTTGCTGCCATACTCGGCGAGGATGTCGCTGATCAGGGCCTGATCGGACTTGGCCGATGCCGCGCAAAGCGCCAGCCCGACTTCTGACAATCCGAGGTCGAACAGGCGGTTGCCGCGCCGCGACTGGCAGTAGTAGTCCCGCTTGGGCGTGGCCCGTGCGAGGATCTCGATCTGGCGATCGTTGAGGCCGAAGCGGCGATAGATCGCGGTGATCTGCGGCTCGATGGCGCGCTCATTTGGCAGCAGAAGCCGTGTCGGGCAGCTTTCGATGATCGCGGGTGCAATGGCCGAATTGTCGATGTCCGACAGCGACTGCGTGGCGAAGATGACGCTGGCGTTCTTTTTGCGCAGGGTCTTGAGCCATTCTCTGAGCTGGTCCGCGAACCCTTCGTCATCGAGCGCCAGCCAGCCCTCGTCGATAATCAGCATCGTCGGCCGGCCATCGAGCCGGTCGCCGATACGGTGGAACAGGTAAGAGAGGACGGCGGGCGCCGCGCCGGTGCCGACCAAGCCTTCGATCTCATATGCCTGCACATCCGACGAGCCGAGATGCTCGGCCTCCGCATCGAGCAGCCGACCATAGGGACCGCCGACGCAATAGGAGCGCAGCGCCTGTTTCAGGTCATTGGACTGAAGCAGCACGGCGAGGCCGGTGATGGTGCGTTCCCCGACCGGAGCCGAGGCAAGTGAGGTCAGCGCGGTCCAGAGATGTTCCTTCACCTCGGGCGTGATCTGGATGTTCTCGCGCATCAGGATCGCCACGATCCAGTCGGCGGCCCAGGCACGTTCGGATGTCTCGTGGATGCGGGCCAGCGGTTGCAACGAAACCGACGTCTCGGAAGCGTCGGTCAGTTCACCGCCGAGATCATGCCAGTCACCCTGCATCGCGAGTGCGGAGGCGCGGATGGAGCCGCCGAAATCGAAGGCGAAGACCTGTGAGCGCGCGTACCGACGGAACTGCAAGGCCATCAGCGCCAGCAGCACCGACTTGCCGGCGCCGGTCGGTCCGACGACAAGGGTATGGCCTACGTCGCCGACATGAAGGGACAGCCGGAACGGGGTCGATCCTTCGGTTCTGCCGTAAAGCAGCGGGGGTGCGCCGAAGTGATCGTCCCGTTCCGGCCCCGCCCACACAGCGGACGAAGGGACCATGTGGGCAAGGTTGAGCGTCGAGACCGGCGGCTGGCGGACATTGGCATAGGCATGTCCGGGCAGGCTGCCGAGCCAGGCGTCGACGGCATTGACCGTCTCGACCATGACGCTGAAATCGCGGGACTGGATGATTTTCTCGACCAGCCGCAGCTTTTCGTCGGCGCGGCGGGCGTCCTCGTCCCAGACGGTGACGGTCGCCGTGACATAGGTCATGCCGGCCATGTCGGCGCCGAGTTCCTGCAACGCCATATCCGCGTCGGCGGCCTTGTTCGCGGCATCGGTGTCCACGAGCGCGGATTGCTCGTTGGTCATCACCTCCTTGATGATCGCCGCGATGCTCTTGCGCTTGGCGAACCATTGCCGGCGGATTTTGGTCAGCAGCCGGGTCGCGTCGGTCTTGTCCATGAGGATGGCGCGGGTGGACCATCGGTAGGGAAAGGCCAGCCGGTTCATCTCGTCGAGGAGGCCGGGGGTGGTCGTGCCGGGAAAGCCGGTGATCGTCAGCACCCGGAGATGCGACAAGCCCAGGCGCGGCTCCAGCCCGCCGGTCAGCGGCTGATCGGCCAGCAGAGCGTCGAGATACATCGGCACTTCCGGCACGCGGACGCGATGCCGATTGGTCGAGATGGTGGAATGGAGGTAGGTCAGCGTGCCGGCGTCATCGAGCCAGCTACATTCCGGCATGAAGCCGTCGAGCAGCGCCAGCACGCGGTCGGTGCGGTCGATGAAGCCGCGCACCAGCTCCCACGGGTTCACGCCCGAGGTCTCGCGGCCCTCGTAAAGCCAGGACTCCGATCGTGCGGCATCTTCGGCGGGCGGGAGCCAGAGGAAGGTCAGGAAGTAACCGGAGACGAAATGGCTGCCCTCTTCCTCGAAATCGGCCTTGCGCTCGGCATCGACCAATGCCGAGGCGGGATCGGGGAAGCGGTCCGCAGGATAGGTTGCGGCCTCCGAACGCTGTGCTTCCACGAAAATGGCCCAGCCAGAGCCGAGACGGCGGAAGGCGTTGTTCAGCCGTCCCGCGACCGCAACCAGTTCGGCCGCGACGGCGGAATCCAGATCGGGGCCACGAAACTTCGCCGTCCGCTGAAACGAGCCATCCTTGTTGAGGACAACTCCCTCCCCGACCAGCGCCACCCAGGGCAGATAATCGGCCAGGCGGGAAGCGGTGCGGCGGTATTCTGCGAGATTCATCATGGATCAAACCTCACACCGAGAGATGGCCGGGGATGCGCAGATGGCGGCGCGCGACCTCGACGAAGAGCGGATCGCGCTTGGCGGCCCAGACGGCGGCGATGTGACCGACCGCCCAGATCAGGATGCCGGCGAGCCAGAGCTGGAGGCCGAGGCCGACTGCCCCGGCCAGCGTGCCGTTCAGGATCGCGACGGATCGCGGCGCCCCACCGAGCAGGATCGGCTCGGTCAGGGCGCGGTGGACCGGGACAGCGAAGCCCGGCACCGCGTCGAGCGCCTCGAAACTCACGGCCATCAGACCAGCGCTCCGCCGCCGAAGCTGAAGAACGAGAGGAAGAAGGAGCTGGCGGCGAAGGCGATGGAGATGCCGAAGACGATCTGGATCAGTCGCCTGAAGCCGCCGCCGGTGTCGCCGAAAGCCAACGTCAGGCCTGTGACGATGATGATAATCACCGCCACGATTTTCGCCACCGGCCCTTCGACGGATTCGAGGATGGATTGCAACGGCGCTTCCCAGGGCATCGAAGAGCCGGAGGCAAAGGCCGGGGATGTCATCAGGCTCACCCAGGCGAAGGCGGCGGCGGTTGCGATATGGTGACGGATGCGGAAGGCGCGACGGATCATGCAGGTTCTCCAGTGTTGCGAGTGGTGCCGGGTTCTGAAAAGGCGGGGAAAATCCGGTAGTCGCCGTCGGGACCGAGACCATCGACGCGGGCGAGTTCGACAAGCCGCCGTGCGGAACCGCGACCGGCAAGGACGGCCACGAGGTCGATGGTTTCGGCGATCATGGCGCGCGGGACGGTGACGACGGCTTCCTGGATCAATTGTTCGAGGCGGCGAAGCGCGCCGATGCCGGAACCGGCATGGATGGTGCCGATCCCCCCGGGGTGCCCGGTGCCCCAGGCTTTGAGGAGATCGAGCGCCTCGGCGCCACGCACCTCACCGATCGGAATACGGTCGGGACGCAGCCGCAGCGAGGAACGGACCAGATCGGACAGAGTGGCAACGCCATCCTTGGTCCGCATGGCGACAAGGTTGGGTGCCGCGCATTGCAGCTCGCGGGTGTCCTCGATGATGACGACGCGATCCTGCGTCTTGGCCACCTCGGCCAGCAGCGCATTGGTCAGCGTGGTCTTGCCGGTGGACGTGCCACCGGCGACGAGGATGTTCGCACGCGACTGGACGGCGGCGCGGAGCGTTTCCGCTTGACCGGCGGACATGATGCCGGCCGCCACGTAGTCGTCGAGTGTGAAGACCGTGACGGCGGGCTTGCGGATGGCGAAGGCGGGTGCGGCGACGACCGGCGGCAGCAGGCCCTCGAAGCGCTCGCCGGTCTCCGGCAGTTCGGCCGAGACGCGGGGGCTGCGGGCATGCACTTCCACACCGACATGGTGGGCGACCAGCCGCACGATGCGCTCACCATCGGCAGCCGACAGTATCTCGCCCGTATCGGCCAGTTGATCAGCCCCCACTGACGGGTCCGGCTGGAATGTTAGTGCATTGACGGTCTTGTTGCCAGCGCGGGCGGCATCGCTGGTTGGGTTTGCAGGGCCGTCCGCGCGGCGAAGGCTGGGATGAAGACCTC
>NZ_JAAAMH010000017.1 GCF_024105655.1 Aliihoeflea sp. 40Bstr573 | reverse complement strand
TGCAGAACATCAGATGCCCGAAGGCTTCCGGTCGCTCCGACTTCCGGCTCGGTTACGCCACGCCGCATGACGTTCACGCTCCGTTCGACCTTAGCGTGTCGCGGGGAACAGTTCTTGTTCCTGCCCCTTCAACGTGAGATCGCCAGAACACTCGCCTTTTTCCTGATTTATTTCCTCCAGCCAGGCACGATGTTTCTCGGTCGCAACTTTGGAAACAATGAACTCGCCGCCCTGCATGAGGCCAACGACCTCGAAAATCCCCTTGCCGAAGTGCCGATACATTGGAATGTCGTCATCCGGCCCCGAGCGGCCTATGACCAAGCCGCCCGGACGCGCATCGAGCATGCGTCCCTGCTCAAGCTCGACGAAGAATTCCTCAAACGTCAGCCGATGAGGAGCCTGGGTCGAACAGCCCGGGCACGTTTCCGCACTGAGCGGAATCGCGGCGCCACATGACTGGCAATCCGTTTCCGATCCGATTTGCAGCCGAAACTCTGCCATCTCGCCCAATCGCTTTGACCATACATCCCTTCATTTCTGAGTCGGATCGGATCGCCAACCGGATTTGAAGCTGCTGGCGATCGAACTCGCCGGCGAGGCAAATTGCGCAGGATCGTCCACCCAGAGCTTGGCCACCTGCACGAGCTGCTCTGTTTCCGTGCCCGGAAACTGGTACTTCTTGACGATATCGCCGATGAAGCGCTTGCTCGACGGCTGTCGCCCATCCCCGCCGTCGATGGGATCGATGTCGACATAGAGCCGCTCCGGTCCCTTCCTCCCCCTAAGCATCTGCGCATGGTTGGTATCGTCGTTGACCCATGTGTGGATCTTGTAGCCCTTGTACTCGATGATCATCCAAACCTCTTCTGAGACAGGCAGGCTCGTCGTGACCAAGCCAACTCAATTGAATTCGTCGTCGTCCGCAGCGGCGGTTTCGATCGTTGGCGGGATGTCTCCTGCTAGCAATTTCTCCTTGCTGAGCAGGCCGGCATCCTCGAGCGCTTCCATGTCGGGCAGGTCGCGGAGCATATCGAAACCGAAATGCGACAGGAATTCCTTCGTCGTCACATAGGTGTAGGGGGCGCCAAGCTGCGGGCTGCGCGGGCCAGCGGCGATGAAACCCAGCGCGCGCAAATGGCCGATCATGTCGCGGCTGATCTCCTTGCCGAAGAACTGGCCGAGCTCGCCGCGGGTGATCGGCTGGAAATAAGCGATGCACATCAGCACCAGCGCTTCGGACTGCGACAGTGCCGAGCCCCGCGCCCCGAGCCCGGTGGCGGCGCGGATTGCATCGCCAAAGCCCTTCTTGGTCCGGTGCTGCCAGCCGCCGGCGACGGCGACGAGCTCGTAGGGCCGGCCGCGCAGCTCGTCGCGGATGTCGTCGATGATCACGTCGAGGTTGCAGTCGCGGCCGACGACGCGGGCCAGCACGTCGCGGCCGACCGGTTCGGGCGAGGCGAAGATGACCGCCTCGACGCGGCCCATCCACTCGCGCCAGCGCAGCTCTGCCGGTAGATCGGCGAGCTCGGCATCGAAGGCTTCCGGAGATCGCGCGCGCCGGACCATGATTCAGAGCCCGTACAGCCGGAAGGTGGGCCGGCCGGTGAGCTCGCGCACGGCGCTTAGGCTCACCAGGCGCTCGAACAGCCGCCGGCTCGAGCGGTCGCTCGCCGCCTTGCCGGTCTTGGCCGGCTGCGCGTCCTCGCACAGCATGATCGCAACCATCATGTCGGCGTCCTTGCCGCGCAGCTGCGGCGCCGCAGCAAGGAGCTTTTCGGCACGCCGCGCGAGATCGGCGTAGAGGTCGGCCGCCGCCGCGGCACCGCGCGCATAGGCGAGATTGCAGGCCGCGCGCCAGGGACTGGCGCCATCGACGTGCGCCACGGCATGACGGAGGTCGCCGCGCTTCAGATGCGCCGCCAGCAACGGCACCGGCACCGGCCACTTCAGCCGGTGCGCCAGCACCGCGTCGGCAAGCCACAGCGCCAGCGGCCGGCAGTCCGGCCGGAACCGCAGGCTTGTGGCCGCAACGGCCGCGGCAGCGCCGACCGGGCTCCCCTGCCCTCTCATCTGATCGGCCGCGAAGGCGATCGTGTCCTGCAGGGCCTCGTCGAAGCGGGGCGCCAGCAGCGCGGCGAGATTGAGCTCCCAGTCCGCCGTGCGCATGATCGAGCGTTCGCCAAGCCAACGCCATGCCTTGAGGAGGCGGCCGGCGGGGCCGGGATCGTCGCCGTCGCGGCGATGATACCAGTGGTCGCGCAGCATGCTCTCGTCTTCCGTCCGCCCTTCCTGGCGCGCCAGGGCCGCGGCGCAGGCGAGCGCCAGGCGCTGGCGCCAGAGGTTGCCGATCGGGTGCTCGTCGCGGGCGATCGGATTGAGGGCGGCGAGCGCCGCGCCCGCGAGAAAATCCGCATCTTCAACGGCTTCGCCGGACGCGGGCGGCCGCGCCCAGCCGGGGAAGGGTGGGAAGCTCGGAGGGGGGTCCGGAATGATTCGCGCGCGCGAGGCCATGCCGGAGCGTAGCCGAGCGCGGCGGTTTGCGCCAGTATCCTCGCTGCAAACCGCCGCGCCTGTCGTGGATCAATAACGAACGATAAAATTGCATTATCCGTCGTTTGTGTCTTTATATTGAGAATGGCTCGAATCGTCGATCAAATCCTCGAAAATCGTACTCGGCACCGCTCCACTCGATCACAGGAAACGGCGCCGGGTGTCGACCAGATCGCGCCGGCGAGCTCGACCGACCCTGACGAGCCGATCGCCGACGACCTGCCCGACATCGTCGACGTGGTCATGGAGATGGGCCGCGCGCCGGAAGAGCCGGCGGCGGAAGCCCAGGCCCCCTCCCCTCCTCTTCCGGTCGTCTCGACCCCGCGCCTGCCGGCGCATCTTGACGCGTTGGCCGATCGCGCCCGCGATTATGTCGAGGCGGCGAGCTCAGCAAATACCCGCCGCGCCTACGCATCGGACTGGAAGCAGTTTGCCCGTTGGTGCCGTCGGCAGGGCGTCGAGATGTTTCCGCCCGATCCCCAGGTGGTCGGGCTCTACATCACCGCCTGCGCTTCGGGAAAGGCGACCGGCGACAAGACGCCGAACTCGGTGTCGACGATCGAGCGCCGGCTCTCCGCGCTGACGTGGAACTATGCCCAGCGCGGCCAGCCGCTCGACAGGAAGGACCGCCACATCGCCACCGTCATGGCCGGTATCCGCAACAAGCACGCCGCCCCACCTCGGCAGAAGGAAGCGGTTTTGCCCGAGGACCTGATCGGCATGCTGGAAACGCTCGACCGCGGCACCCTGCGAGGCTTGCGCGACCGCGCCATGCTGCTTCTGGGCTTTGCCGGCGGCCTGCGCCGCTCCGAGGTGGTCGGCCTAGACTGCGGCCGAGACCAAACCGAGGATTCGTCGGGCTGGGTGGAGATCCTCGACAAGGGCATGCTGTTGCGCTTGCGCGGCAAGACCGGCTGGCGCGAGGTCGAAGTCGGACGCGGCTCGTCCGACACCACCTGCCCGGTCGTCGCTCTGGAGACATGGCTCAAGCTCGCGCGCATCGCCCACGGCCCTCTCTTCCGACGTGTCACCGGCCAGGGCAAGGCGGTCGGCGTCAATCGACTCAACGACCAGGAAGTCGCCCGCCTCGTCAAACGGACCGCGCTGGCGGCCGGCGTCCGTGGAGATCTGCCCGAAGGCCAACGCGGAATGATGTTTGCCGGTCATTCGCTCCGCGCCGGCCTGGCGTCCTCGGCCGAGGTCGACGAGCGTTTCGTCCAGAAGCAGCTGGGACACTCGAGCGCCGAGATGACCCGCAAGTATCAGCGCCGGCGCGACCGGTTCCGCGTCAATCTCACCAAGGCGTCGGGGCTGTAGAAAGGCCCCCTCCCCCGCTTTCGGCCGCCGGATAGCGGCTCGGGAGGGGGGATTTTCACCTTAGCGCTTCAATTGAAATCGGGAAGTAAAACCGACAACCATATAGAAGCCGCCACGCCCCCCGGACTGAACTGAGGGACGATTGGCGCGGCTCAGATCGACGAGAATGCCCGTTTTTGCGGGCCGCCGCGCTCCGCTCGATCGAAACAAGTGCCTCAAGAGACGTTTACAAATGATCGATTATCCGTATCTTCTATGTTTGTAAATTCGCCTTCAACACGGCTCTCAGGCTCTCCAAATGGCCAAAACACCGCCCAATCCCTCTTCCCGTCGACCACAGGGCCGGCTTATCGGCTATGCGCGCGTCTCCACGGACGAGCAGGCGACGGAAGCGCAGGAGATGGAACTGAGGTCGGCCGGATGCGACACAATCATCCAGGAGCATGGTTCCGGCGCCTCGCGGACCCGCCCTGCCCTCGCCCGGCTTGTGCGCGAGATCGGCGCCGGCGACACCCTCGTTGTCGTTCGCCTCGACCGCCTGGCGCGCTCGGTGAGCCACCTGCTCAATGTCATCGAGGAGCTGACGTCTAAAGGCGCCTATTTCCGCTCGCTGAGCGATCCCATCGATACCACGACGCCGCAGGGGATGTTTTCGCTGCAGGTCCTTGGCGCCGTCGCCCAGCTGGAACGGGCTCTTAACTCGGAGCGGACGAAAGCAGGCGTCAAAGCCGCCAAGGCAAAAGGTCGGCTACCAGGCAATCCTGGGGTTCGGGAACGTCGGCCGGAGATGCTGGCCAAGATGACGGCTGCTCAGAAGGCGGCCTACGGCGCGCGCATCCAGTCCACTGCCAATCAATGGCTTCCGATCGTCCGGCGAATGCGACCGGACGACACCTGGGACGACATCTCGCGCGTCCTCAAGCAACGCGGCTTCGATTGGACCCCTGAGCGCCTGCGGCGCGCGGTGAAGTGGATGGTCAGCGAAGGCATGGCCGACAAGTCGCTTCTGAGAAAGTCGCCGCCACGACCGCCCGAGGACCGCCTGATGACGCTTGTGGCGGGGATCCATTCCTCCAATCCGGAGCTCACCTTGCGCGAAATCGCAAACCAGCTCGAGCGCCTTCATGAGCGCACGCCGCGGGGCGGTACGAGGTGGGCGCCCTCTTCCGTCAAGAATCTTCTCGACCGGGCAAAACGCAGCGGCCTGCTCGAGGCAGCCTGAGCACGGAAGCCGGAATGACGTTGGGGCGCGAACGCGGTACAGATCGCGGGTGCCGACCGTCGCCAGCATACGCCAACGAACCCGGAGAGCGCTGCAATGGAAACGATGACCGTCAACAGCCGGGACGACTTCGCGCAATGGGCGATCGCGCGGGCCCAATCGATCCTGGAGGACCAAGGTTCGGATCTCGCTACAGCGGTCCGGAACGAAGACGAACGACGGATCGGTGAAACCGCGAACGCTCTTGGCCAAGCGATCGTCGACGCACTGCTCGAGGCATTCGACGGGCTTGTCGACGGCGACTGAGCACAGAGTTTCTGCCGAAGGATGGCCGGAGGAAATAAGGCAGTTCGGCTCATCGAGGCACCCTCAGCTTCTCGGGCGTTCCAGTGACCGCAGCAGCGCGTCCGAGACCTCCAAACGCTCGCCTGCCTTGTTCCCATCGCTTTGCGGCTCCGTAGGCTTTTCGGCGGAAGACCGGCGGGCATCTAGCTTGGCGCGCAAAAGCGCCATTACCATCGGCCAGGTGGAGAATTTGCCCTCCCTCGCCTTGTCCGTCAGGCTGCGCAGGTAACCGCCAGCGCTGTTGATCTGGTCGGTGCGCTGCAGGATCGCCGCGAGCGTAATCGCGGCCTGAACCTCGCCCATGGCCTCGCAGGCTTCTCGCCAGGCGCTGGGGCTGACCCCAAGCAGTGGCCGGGCCACCTCCGCGGCCGCCAGAAAGTCCCGCCAGTGGCGTATCTCGCCCCCTGGCACCAAATCCTTCACGTCCGGGCAAGCATCAAGCACGATCCCCAAGGGCAACTCTCGCTTCGGCAAGCTCCGCAGGTTGTCGTTTTCCGCGGCGCTGCCGCCCGCTTCATTCTCTTTTCGAGAGCCCTCTTCAGATTCAGATATGGAGTCTGGGTTTGAATTCTGTATGTGGCGACCAGAATGGGACTCATTGGCATCCGGATTCTGTGTTTTTGCGAATGATTCCAGTATCTCGAGGATCTCCGTGTAGAGACCGTGGAGATCGCAGCAGATATCCTCAATGAGTTGCCGGGGGGCCGATCGCGGCAAGCGGCTGACAATCGCCTGGTAGGTCTGCTGTACCCTGCCCCAATTGCCCGGAACGTTCTCCTCGATGCCCGTCTCGATGAGCTTGACGACGTCGCGGCGCAGCAGCGTGAGACGTTCCTTGGCAAGCCGAAAGGCATTCTTTTCGGCCCGAACCGCGTCCGCCAGTTCCTCGAACTCCTCCGCTCGGGCAACGATCGGGGACAGATCGAACCCATATGCCTGCTCGACCTGCCCTCCTCTGCCCTTGCGGGCATAGCGTTTGCCGTTCGGACTATCGCGACGAATGATCAGCCCGCAGTCGACCAGGACGGCCAGGTGCCGCCGCAGCGTTGTCGCCGGCATTCCGTTTGCACGGGCCATGAGCTGCTCGTTCGACGGCCAGACAATCAGTTCACCGTCGCCCGAGAGCTCCGCTTCCGGATGGAACGAGAGCAGGGCGTTGAGAATGGCGAGTCCGCGGTCCGTGGCGCCGATCAGATCGCGTGCCTCCCGGATCGAATGGAACACTTTCCATTTCTGGACCTGCGCGCCTTCCGGCACGGTCTTCGCCACAGCCTGGCTTGCCATCATGCCAAGCGACATCGTTCGCCGCCCAAAGGGTGTCGTTGGGGTATGCGTCTGCATTTCTCTTCACCTATCGCTAGGCAAAAGAAACCTGCTCGCCGAATTGGCGCTCAAACCGACCTGAATGGTCTTGACTATGATTCGCGGAAGTGGGATTCTCTCAGTCGCCAAACTTAAAGAGAAGGTCTTCCGGAATGCCGTTTCGGGGGCCTTTTTCTTTTGCGCTCAATCTCCGTTTGTGGTTGCTCGTTTTTCCCGACGGAAAGCCTCATACAACTCGCTGAGATTTTCCGAGAGGTAGTCACCGAACGCTGTTGCGTCGGTCCCCTTCGCCTTCAGGGCGATGGTGAATTTCTTGCCACTGGCCACCATCTCCGCGGTAACACGCCCATCAGACGGCGCCCAAGTGCGTTTAGATGGTGCCGGCGCGGCACGGCGCCGTGGCTTTGAGGCTTTCAGCTTCGCGACGATAGCTTCGAACCGCGCTTCGCTTGGCATCCCTTGAAAATCGGAATTCGACGTCAGAGCCAGGGCAGCGTCGACATTGCCCGGCTTGCCGAGGAGGAGCTTGAGTTCGTACCAGCGATCACGACCGACGGCTTTGGCGCGGCCGATCGCTTCGAGCAGGTCCTTGGGTATCGACGCGACAGAGAGCATCTTCGAAAGTGTCGGCCGATCGACACCGATCGCGGCGAGGGCGGTCGCGTTGTCCTCGTCGAATTTCCGTTGAACGATGTCGGCGGCAAACAGCGCTTTCTCGATGAAGGACGTGTTCGCTCGTGCGTTGTTTTCCTGTCCCTGGGCGATCACATGGTCGCGCTCGGAGATCTCTTTAATGACAGCGCGAAGCTTGACACCAAGCTCCTTAGCGGCGCGCCAGCGGAGGCGACCGAAGACAAGCATGTATCGGCCGGACCGCTCGGGATGAGGGCGAAGGAGGGCCGGGGAGTTCTGACCGGAACTGCGGATCGACTCCAGCACCTGGGCGTAGTCGGCCTCGTAGTCTTCCTGATCAACGTTGAGCCGGTCGTTGGCGAAGGATTGGTCCACCAAGTCGGGGTCAACCTCGATTATCGTCTCGCCCTCGAGCAGCTTGCCTGCCTGCGCTGCCATTTCGTCGATCGAGCTTATAAGCGAGCGTGATGCACCCTTGAAGGCGTAGTCTCGCGCGACCGGGCGCTCGGCGGGAACGTTGCCGTTGTCCATAATGCTCGCAAAGGGATTTTTCCGCGCCATTTGACTAGCACCCCCTTATCCGACTTATGCGCTTGAAACCGCGTACTTTTTTGGCGGTTTTGACGGCAGTCAACATCACAGCCGCCCCCATGCCTGGTGAATCAGTCCCTGAATCTCGAAGTTCACGGCATCCATGCTGTCGATTGCACGATCGTAAGTATCCCGATTGAAGTTCGATCGCTCGACCTCATAGAGCGTCTGCTTGGTGAGGCCGGCGTCGGAAATCGCCGTGGATTTGAGCATCGGGTTCTTCAGGATTTCCTCGGCAAGCATCGACTGCATGAAGCCGACCATCTGCGCCTGGGGAATGTCCGTGGGTTCGTATCGGGTGATGAGATAGCGCAGCCAGTCCAGCTGGACGTGCGCGCCAGCATTCTTGATCGACTTCATGATGTTGCCCAGCATCAGCAGAAACTGACTCATGGACATCAGGTCCAGCATCTGCGGATGGACTGTAATTAGAACCGACGTGGCGGCCGAGAGTGCCGAGAGCGTCAGGTAGCCAAGCTGAGGAGGGCAATCGATGACCACGACGTCATAGCGGTCACTGACCGAATCCAACGCCTTGGCGACCCTTGTGAAGAACCGCTTTCCTTCTTGAGACGGAGACTGCATCGCAAGCGGCGTCTCGTACTCATATTCCTGCAGTTCAAGGTTCGCAGGGATGATGTCGAGCAACGGGAAATTCGTCTTGCGAATAACGTCTTCGACGGGCGCCGCATCCTCATATCGGATCGCATCGTAGAGCGAGGGGTTCTTGTCGAGCTCGGGCTGGAAGCCATGGAGGGCCGATAGCGAAGCCTGCGGATCGAGATCCACCGTCAGGACCCTGTGACCCGTGAGCGCAAGGTGCTGCGCCAAATGTGCCGTGGTGGTGGTCTTTCCCGACCCGCCTTTGAAATTGACGACCGCAATGACCTGCAGCTTTTCGCCGGGTTTGCGGTAGGGCACATACTTCTTGGAATCCGATCGCCCGTGCTTATCGAGATAGTCCCGCAGCTCGGTCATCTGCTCGGCCGAGTAAAAGCGCCGTCCGCCGGCAACGACGAACGGCTCGGGGCCTTTCTTTTCGAGATGGAGGCGTTTCAGATTGTTTGGACTGATCCCGAGATAATGGGCGACCTCGGCCATCGAGAACCGCCGAAGCGTCTTCTGCCCTTCGGTCGGAAACTTCTCGACCCTCAGTTGGTCGAGCTTGCGCGAGATCTCGGCCCCTTGGGCGAGGATCTTGTCGTCAAACTCAAAACTTGGGAGAAATGCCATCTCCGCTTTGTCCCCCGAACGAGAAAATAGCGCCATATTCAGCCATTCGGCCAATCTGGCGCCAGTATGAGCGATTCCCGTTCTCTGGCAAGCGATTTTAGGTTAACAGAAGGTTGCCAGAAGGGCGACCAAGAACGGCGGAAGCCGTGACTTTGGCGGCCTTTTCCCTTTTCTCTCAGTCACTTAACAACTTTGCCCGATGATACCTGGAGCAAATCCTGGCCCGGCAGAATTGCCGGGGCCGAACCCGGCCGTTGGGCCCGGGGAAACCAAATATCCTCCAATCCGCCGTCCGGAACCCGACTCACCCCAACCAAACCCGGCAATTCTGCCGGGCTGACGGAACGTAGTTATCCATGATCGATAGGCCCGTCGATCGCATTTGTAGGACGGAAACATGCCATGGAGACGAGAGCGGTGCAGAGCCGCTCGATACGAGACATCTGCGTCTAGCGAGGTCCAGTTTGTGGAAGTTGCCGGATGAGCCGGGCGCGATCGCACGACCGGCTCGTGCGCAAACTGCAGGACGCGCTCGGCGAGGCGATCTGCGGGGCACTCGAGGATCCGCTGGTCGTCGAGATCATGCTCAATCCCGATGGCCGGCTGTTCGTTGAACGGTTGGGGCAGGGGGTCGGGCCCATTGGTGAGCTCGCGCCCGGCGCAGCCGAAATCATTATCGGCAGCGTGGCCCATGCGCTGCAGACCGAGGTGGATGCGAGCCAGCCGATCATCTCGGGCGAACTCCCGATCGGCGGGCACCGCTTCGAGGGTCTGCTCCCACCAATCGTCGCTGCGCCCACGTTCACCATTCGAAGGCGGGCATCCCGGCTCATTCCGCTCGAGGAATATGTGCGCGCAGGAATCATGACTCACCGCCAGGCAACCGTGCTGCGGAGCGCCGTTGCCTCGCGCATGAACATCGTGATCAGCGGCGGAACCGGATCGGGCAAGACTACGCTTGCCAACGCAGTGATTGCTGAGATCGTCGCCCGGTCGCCCGATGACCGTCTGGTCATCCTGGAAGACACCGCGGAAATCCAGTGCGCCGCCGAGAACGCGGTTGCCCTTCATACCAGCGACACAGTGGACATGGCCCGGCTTCTCAAGAGCACGATGCGGCTGAGGCCGGACCGGATCATTGTCGGCGAGGTTCGCGACGGTGCCGCGCTCACCCTCATCAAGGCATGGAATACCGGCCACCCGGGCGGCGTGACGACTATTCATGCCGACAGCACCATCTCCGCGCTTCGCCGCCTCGAGCAATTGACCGCAGAGGTCAGCCAGCAGCCGATGCGAGAAGTGATCGGTGAAGCCGTCGACCTCGTCGTTTCGATCGAACGCGCCGGCCACGGGCGGCGGGTGCGTGATGTCATGTATGTCACCGGCTTCGACGGCGCGCGCTACGCGACAGATCACCATCCCCAGATCGACGAGGAAAGTCATGCCGCGTAACAGCCGCGCTCTGGCCGCCATCCCGGTTGCGGCAACGCTCCTACTTGTCGCTCTTGCAACGCCGGCGCTCGCCTCAAGTGGCGGCGGTCTGCCCTGGGAGGGGCCGCTCCAGCAGATACAGCAATCGATCACCGGTCCGGTTGCGGGGTTCATCGCGCTGGCCGCCGTTGCGGTCGCAGGCGGCATGCTCATCTTTGGCGGAGAGCTCAACGATTTCGCGCGCCGGCTGATGTATGTCGTGTTGGTCGCCGGCATCCTCCTCGGCGCCACGCAGATCGTTGGCCTATTCGGCGCGAGCGGCGCCTCGATCGGCTATCCGGCCGACGAGGCGCCGCCGGCCGGGGCAGGGGAGGGGAGCGATGGCTGAGCCAGGCGTTGCTCTCACACGATCCCGCATCCATCGGGCGCTTTCGCGCCCGAACCATTTGATGGGGGCCGATCGGGAGCTGGTGTTGCTGACCGGTCTTGCCGCGGTGATCCTGATCTTCGTGGTCCTGACGTGGTTTTCCGTGCTGCTCGGGATCGCTATCTGGACCGCCGCGTTGGCTGCGCTTCGCATGATGGCCAAAGCCGATCCGATGATGCGGCAGGTCTATCTGCGCCATATTCGCTACCGCGCGGGCTACCGTCCGACCGCCTCACCATGGCGGAGGCCCTGACTGGAATGGTCGCGCTTCGTCAGTTCCGCAACACCCGGCCGTCCTTCTCCGACCTTCTGCCCTATGCGGGCCTGGTCGACGACGGCGTGATCCTGCTCAAGGATGGGTCGGTGATGGCCGGCTGGTATTTTGCCGGCCCGGACTCGGAAAGCTCGACCAATCTCGAGCGCAATGAGGTGTCGAGGCAGATCAACACGATTCTGTCCCGGTTCGGCTCGGGCTGGATGATCCAGGTCGAGGCGGTGCGCATCCCCACCGTCGCCTATCCCGCACGCGAGGACTGTCATTTCCCTGAGCTTGTGACACGCGCGATCGACAACGAACGCCGGGCGCATTTCGAGGCCGAAAGCGGGCATTACGAGAGCCAGCACGCGATCATTCTCACTTACCGGCCGCCCGAACGACGGCGGTCGGGCCTCGCACGCTATGTCTATTCTGACAGTGACAGCCGCTCGGAGACCTACGCCGATGTGGTCCTGGAGACCTTCCGCACGTCTATCCGCGAGTTCGAACAGTATCTGGCCAATGTGCTTTCGATCCGGCGCATGGTGACGCGCACGGTCGCCGACCCTGAGACCGGCCGCGAGATCCAGTACGATGAACTCTTCCAGTTCATCCGGTTCTGCATCGTGGGAGAGAGCCATCCGGTTCGACTGCCGGCGATCCCGATGTATCTCGACTGGCTGGCCACGGCCGAGTTCCACCATGGCCTCTCGCCGGTGGTCGACGGGCGGTATCTGGCCGTCGTCGCGATCGACGGGCTTCCGGCCGAGAGCTGGCCGGGCATTCTCAATTCGCTCGACCTGATGCCGCTCACTTACCGGTGGTCGAGCCGCTTCATTTTCCTCGACGACCAGGAAGCGCGTGCAAAGCTCGAACGCACCCGCAAGAAATGGCAGCAGAAGGTGCGGCCGTTCTTCGACCAGCTTTTCCAGACCCAGAGCCGCGCGGTCGACCAGGACGCCATGACGATGGTCGCCGAGGCCGAGGACGCCATTGCCGAGGCCTCTTCCCAGCTCGTCGCCTTTGGCTATTACACACCGGTGATCGTCCTCTTCGATACCGACGACGCGCGGTTGCGCGACCAGGCCGAGGCGGTGCGCCGGCTTGTCCAGGCCGAAGGGTTCGGCGCGCGCATCGAGACACTCAATGCGACCGAAGCCTATCTCGGCAGCCTGCCGGGCATCACCTATGCCAATGTCCGCGAACCGCTCGTCAACACGCGCAATCTGGCGGACCTCATTCCTCTCAACTCGGTCTGGTCAGGCAGCACGACCGCGCCGTGCCCGTTCTATCCGACCGGATCCCCACCCTTGATGCAGGTCGCTTCGGGCTCGACGCCCTTCCGGCTGAACCTTCATGTCGACGATGTAGGGCATACGCTCGTGTTCGGTCCGACCGGTTCGGGCAAGTCGACATTGCTCGCGCTGATTGCGGCCCAGTTTCGCCGCTACGAGAACGCGCAGATCTTCGCCTTCGACAAGGGCCTGTCCCTGCGCCCGCTCACGATCGCCGCGGAGGGCGATCATTATGAGGTCGGGGCAGGGGAGGGGACTTCCCTGTCGTTCTGCCCGCTGGCCGAGTTGTCGACCGAGGGAGATCGGGCCTGGGCAAGCGAATGGATCGAGACGCTGATCGCTATGCAAGGTGTTGCGATCACACCAGATCATCGCAACGCGATCTCGCGGCAGGTCGGCCTCATGGCGTCGGCGCGCGGCCGCTCGCTCTCGGATTTCGTGAGCGGGGTGCAGATGCGCGAAATCAAGGACGCGCTCCACCATTACACGGTCGACGGGCCGATGGGGCAACTTCTCGACGCCGAGGAAGACGGGCTGGCGCTCGGCGCGTTCCAGACCTTTGAAATCGAGGAGCTGATGAACATGGGCGAGCGCAATCTCGTGCCCGTGCTCCTCTATCTCTTCCGCAGGATCGAAAAACGCCTGACGGGCGCGCCCAGTCTCATTGTTCTCGACGAGGCCTGGCTAATGCTCGGCCATCCCACCTTCAGGGACAAGATCAGGGAGTGGCTCAAGGTGCTGCGCAAGGCGAACTGCGCGGTGCTTCTGGCGACACAGTCGATATCCGACGCCGAACGGTCGGGCATCATCGACGTGCTCAAGGAAAGCTGTCCGACCAAGATCTGCCTGCCGAACGGCGCCGCGCGAGAGCCGGGCACGCGCGAATTCTATGAGCGCATCGGCTTCAACGAGCGCCAGATCGAGATCGTCGCGACGGCAACGCCGAAGCGCGAATACTACGTCGCAAGCCCCGAGGGCAGGCGGCTATTCGACATGGCGCTTGGCCCGGTCGCGCTCGCCTTCGCTGGCGCCTCGGGCAAGGAAGACCTCAATCGCATCGATCAGCTGCACAAGGATCATGGTCCGGACTGGCCGGCTGCGTGGCTTTTGGAAAGGGGTATAGGCAATGCCGAAGCCATTCTCACACGCGATTAGGATCACCGCCGCCTCGGTGGTGAGCGCCTGCCTGGCTTTCACGGGCCCGGCGCATGCCGGCGCGGTCACGGGGAACGCAACCGAATGGACGCAGCTGCTCAACAACGCCGAGCTGGTGGGGCTCACAGGCCAGTCGGCCGAGCAGATCCAGAACCAGATGACGCAGATCACGCAACTTTCCGAGCAAATCCAGAACCAGATCCGCATCTACGAGAACATGCTGCAGAACACGTTGCAGCTGCCCGATCACATCTGGGGGCAGGTCGAAAGCGACCTCATGCAACTCCAGAGCCTCGTCAACCAGGGCGAGGGCATCGCCTTTGCGATGGGCAATATCGACGACGTTCTCAAGCAACGCTTCGAGAGCTTCGCCGAGTTCGAGACGGGGCTCGCGAACGGCGAGGATTTTTCCTCGAGCTATCAGTCATGGTCGGACACCAACCGCGAGACGATTTCGGCGACGCTGCGGGCGGCCGGGCTGACGGCCGATCAGTTCGCCAGTGAAGAGGCGACGATGAGCCAACTTCGCTCGATGTCGCAGAGCTCCGTCGGACAGATGCAGGCGCTTCAGGTCGGCCATCAGATTGCCGCGCAACAGGTGGCGCAGACGCAGAAACTGCGCGGCCTCGTCTCCCAGCAGATCACGATGATGGCGACCTGGCATCAATCCGAGCAGGCCGCAAAGGATCTCGCGCAGACACGTCGAGAGGACTTTTTCAACTCGAACGCGCCGTCGACATCGGGCGGCCAGGTCATGGAGCCGCGCTGGTGACGAGAACACTTATCATCGTGGCGGCGGCCACTGTCATTGTCGGAATCGCTGTTGCGATCTGGGTCGTCCCGAACCTTGGCGGGGAACCGGACCGGGCACGCAGAGTCCTCGACAGACCGACTGAGTATGACACCACCGGCGGGCAGGAGATGCGGCCGCGCTGGGGCAACGGAGAGGGGCAGGGCGATGAGGCCCCCGAGAACTAAACTCGCCCTTGCCGTATTCCTCGGGGCCCTGCTTCTTCTCCAGCCCGCCCTTGCACAGGATGGCTCGCTCCTCACGACGCTGGAAAACGAGGTCGCGGACGCCGCGCAGGGTTGGGAGACGACCGTCATGCAGGCGGCCCGCTCGCTGTTCTGGATCCTTGCCGGCATCGAGGTTGGCATCGCTGCGGTCTGGCTGGCCCTCGGTGCGGCATCGCTCGACACGTGGTTCGCCGAGCTGGTGCGGCGCATCATGTTCATCGGCCTGTTCGTCTTCATCCTTGAGCAGGGACCGGACTTCGCACGGGCAATGGTCGACAGCCTGTTCCAGATCGGCGCAGGGGGCGGATCGGCCTCACCGGCGAACGTCTTCAATGCCGGCCTGCAGGTCGCCAGCCAGATGTCGGAGAAAGCGCAGTTCGGGCTGTTCGAGGACAACGCGCTGGCGATCGCGGCGGTGTTCGCCATGGTGATCGTCGTCATTGCCTTCAGCCTGGTGGCCGCGATCTTCGTGGCCGTGATGGCCGAGATGTATGTCGGGCTGCTCGCCGGGATGATCATGCTGGGTCTCGGCGGCTCGAGCTTCACCAAGGACTTCGCCGTCCGGTATCTCGTCTATGCGTTCTCGGTCGGCATGAAGCTGATGGCGCTGGTGATGATCGCGCGCATCGGTTCTGAAGTCCTCATCAATCTCGCCAACTCCCCCTCGGGCGCCGACGAGTTTCTCTCCACGCTGGCGATCGGCGGCATTTCCGTCGTGGTGTTCGTCATCGCCATGTACGTACCCAACATCGTCCAGGGTGTCGTGCAGGGGGTATCGGTGACCGGCGGCATGGAGACGATCCGCCACGGCGGCCAGGCCGCAACCATGGCCGCCGGCAGCGCCGCGCTGGCCTGGGGCGGCGCGAGGGCAGGGGCCTCGGCCTATTCCGATGCACGGGCCGCTGGCAGCTCGTTCGGAGCCGCGGCGCTCAAAGGCATGACCAGCGGCGCGACGGCAGCCGGCTCCGCGCTCGCCTCGGCCGGGCGGGACAAGGCGATCGGCGTTCCCGGCACCTGGGGGGCATCGACGCTCGGCCTTGCCAATTCCAAGCTCGATCAGAGCCAGGGCCGCCCCACCACCAGAAAATCAGCAGACGACAAGGCGTGACCATGGCCGCAAAGAGCCCACCGGAAAATCCCTACCTTGCCGCACGCCAGGAATGGAACGAGCGCTACGGCTCGTATGTGAAAGCGGCCGCGTCCTGGCGCATCGTCGGCGTGACGGGGATGCTGATGGCGGTGATTGGCTTCTCCTATGCGCTTTATCAGAGCACGCAGGTGCAGCTGGTGCCCTACATCGTGGAAGTCGATCGGCTCGGCACGGCGGTGAGCGCCGGCTTCCCGCAACAGATCGAATATGCCGACCCTCGCGTCGTGCGTGCCACGCTTGGCAGCTTCGTAAGCAATTTCCGTTCGGTCACGCCCGATGCCGTGGTCCAGAAGCAATATATCGACCGCACCTATGCGCACTTGCGCGCCGCCGATCCGGCGACCGAGAAGGTCAACGCCTGGTTTCGGGGCAACTCTCCGTTCGACCGCGCCCGCACGATGACGGTGGCCATCGAGGTCACGAACATCGTGCCGCTTTCCAACCAGAGCTACCAGGTCGACTGGACGGAATATGAGCGCGACCGGCAGGGCAGGGAACAGGACGTAAAGCGGTTTCGGGGCGTCGCCACGGTCACCCTGACGCCGCCCCAGGACGAGGCAGTCATCCGCCTCAACCCGATCGGCCTTTACCTCAGAGATTTCGACTGGACGGCGCAGCTGTGAGTGCCCGGAGGATCCCTTTCATGAACATACCCAGACTCCGGAGCGCAGCATTCTGCACCGGGCTTGTTTTCTCGACAATTGCAGTGCCGGCCCTGGCACAGCCCCTGAGTGTCAACGAACAGCGTGGCACGAGCCTCTCCAGCCAGTGGCAGCAAGGGCAGGGGGTCGTGACGCGCGGCCCCGACGGTAAGGTCATCTTCCTCTTCGGCCAGGTTCAGCCATCGGTGGTCTGCTCGCCGCTGCAGGTGTGCGACATCGAACTCCAGCCGGGCGAAATCGTGCGCGACGTGCTGCTCGGCGACACTGTGCGCTGGAAGGTCGAACCGGCGACGTCGGGCGCGCCGGGCAGCCAGGCAGTGCATCTGATCGTCAAACCATCGGAACCCGGCCTCGTCACCTCGATGGTGGTGACGACCTCGCGGCGCACCTACCACATCCAGCTCAAGTCCCATCAGACGAATTACATGGCGCGGGTGGGTTTCGAATATCCCGAAGACGTCAATGCCCGCTTTGCCGAGATTGCCACGCGCATGGAGGCGAGCATCGTGCCCGGCGCAGGCGTGCCGGCCGAGCAACTCAATTTCTCGTTTCGTGTGAGCGGAACGGCGCGGTGGCGGCCGACCCGCATCTACAGCGACGGCCAGAAAACCTACATCCAGTTCCCCTCGTCGCTGTCAGGCCAGGATGCGCCGGTGCTGTTCGTGATTTCCGGCGGCGAGAACCGGATCGTCAACTACCGCATGAACGGCACCATGATGGTGGTCGACTACTACGTCGACAGCGCGATCCTGGTCTCGGGCGTCGGACGCTCCCAGGAGAAAGTCACGATCAGGCGGGGAGGGTAGGAGATGCACAAGTCTATTCTCCAACCTCGCCTGGTGGTTTTCGTCCTGTTCGCGGCCCTGTTGGCCGGGTGCCAGACCCTGGGCGGGGCGGGTCTAGTCACGAGTTCTGCGACCGCAGAGCTCACTCCGGAGGCGGCGTCCTCGATCGCAGGGGACATGGTCGGGCGATTTGCCGAGCAGGTTGGTCCAGGCACGACGACGATCCAGCTTGAGCCGGACGGCTCCATATTCGGCGAGGCGCTCGAGTCTTCGCTGAAGGGTTGGGGCTATGCCGTCGCCACGGACCAGACGACAGAGGGCACGGCTACCGTTCCCCTCGCCTACGTCGTCGACGCATTCGAGGGTAGCATCCTGGTCCGGTTGTCGACCCGAACACTCGACCTCACGCGCATGTACCAGATGGGCGGAGAGGGGGCGACGCCGATCTCTCCACTTTCGGTCATGCAGCGCGCGGCAAGAGAACCGTCATGACCGAGAGTCTCAAGCTCGGTGGCTCCGATCTGACTGGCGGGCCGCGAATCCGGCGCCTCAATCGCCTGCCGATCGTCGTAGCGATCATGCTGGTGGTGCTCTTTCTGGCCGCGATTTTCTATGGCCTGTCCTCGCGCGGCATTCGCCTGGGCGATGACGATGCAGCGTTCACACCTGGCTCCCGCCCGGCCTCGACGCATGCCGACCAGCTCAAGGAGGGTGTCCCGGACGGCATCATCGGCGAACCGGCGCAACCGCAACCGCAACCGATTCCGATTGAGCCGGCGGAGCCAGAGGAAAACCCGTTCATGCCGGAGCCACCGGATGCGTCCACGGCCGAACAGCAACGGGCGGCTCTGGAGCCCGAAGAGATATGGCGAGCCAGACTTGAGCGAGAGCAAGAAGAACAGCTCATGCGCGAGCTCCACCGTCAGCGCATGGCGCGCTATCAAGCCAATGACGCGGCGTTCGATTCCCCGATCGCCGTTTCGCTGGGCGGCTTTTCGGCTGACGCCAACGACGGCAGAGCCACGGTGCCTGGCCAATCGCAATCGTCGACAACGCGGCCGCAGAGCGCGCTTGACCTATACGCCGCGGCCATGGAGGCGGGGCTTGGTGGCGCCAGGGACGCGAACGGGCAAGCGGCCAAGGAGCGCTTCTTCAATCAGGACATCCGGGACCTTGGTTACCTTCCCAATCCCGTCGTCGGCCAGATTTCGCCCTATGAGCTCAAGCGCGGGTCGGTCATCCCGGCCACGCTGATTACGGGCATCAATTCGGACCTTCCCGGGCGGATTACGGCTCAGGTCTCGCAGAATGTCTATGACAGCGCGACGGGTCGGCACCTTCTCATCCCGCAGGGATCGAAGCTCTTCGGCCGCTACGATTCCGAGGTCACATTCGGGCAGGACGGCGTACTTGTCATCTGGACCGATCTCATCTTTCCGAACGGATCGACGCTGCAGATCGGCGGCATGGCGGGGACCGATGCCGCAGGCTACGGTGGCTTCCGGGATCAGGTCGACAACCATTATCTGCGCACGTTCGGATCGGCGATCCTCGTCGCCCTGATCGGGGCCGGGACCGAAATGATGCTGCCGCAGGACCGCAACAGCTTCGGCACGGCCAACAGTGCCGAGGACGCCGCCCGGCGCTCCTTCGCCGAAACCTTCGGGCAGATCTCCGAGCAGACGGTCTCGCGCAACCTCAATGTCCAGCCGACACTCGAGATCCGTCCAGGCTACCGGTTCAATGTCCTGGTCGACCAGGACGTCGTCTTCCCCGGGTCGTATCGATAGCTATGACCCCTTTCGTTTTCAACGCACCGTGCAGAAGGGTCGCCTTCTGTCGCACGGCTTGCCATTGGACCCGCCCACCATTGAACGCCAATCTGCTCAATCTCATCGACAGGCTTTCGCTGCCGCTCGACGAGCGTGCGGCCCGTCGGTCTTTGCGGGATTTCGCGGAAGATACGGGCTTCGACTTCTTCGCCTACCTCTATCTTCGCGGTCCCGAGAGTTTTGCGGTCTCGAACTACCCGCGCGCGTGGCAGGAGCTCTATGTGCAACGGGAGTTCATTTGGGTCGATCCGGTGGTGACCAAGGCAAAGCACGGACCGCCGTTGTTCTCATGGTCGGCGGATGAGGCGAGGCGCAACGGGCGGCGGGACGTGATCAGGTTCTGCGTTGAGGCGGAGCGGTTCGGCATCAGGTCCGGGATCTCCATCTCGATTCCTGTCGGATTCAGGGACCGCATGGTGTTTACGCTCGCGAGCGGGAGGGCTGTATCGACGCTGAGCGAGGACATCGATCCGGTGACCGCTGCGGTTGCGGTCGCTTTCGTGCACTCGCGGTTGGGAGCGGCGAGCGGAGACGTGTCGCTTGCCTCCGGCATCCGGCTCTCACCGCGCGAGGCGGAGTGCCTGCGCTGGTTCGCGGAAGGGATGGCGATGCAGGACATCGCGCACATGCTGGACATCTCGTATCGGTCGGTGCGGTCCTACATCGACACCGCTACAAGCAAACTTGGCGCCGCGAACAACCGACAGGCAGGCACTATTGCCACGCGAATCGGGCTGATCTAATCACGACCAAGCCGGCTAATTGAGTACCGGGCGCTGTCCGTCGACCTCGGGCACGAATCCGAGACGTTCGATCACCAGGCTCACTATTAGATGCTGGGCGTGGAGGTTGAGCATGGCGATCCAATAGTCGTGCCCCAGATGCCCCAGATGCCCCAGATGCCCCAGATGCCCCAGATGCCCCAGATGCCCCAGATGCCCCAGATGCTCGTCTCTCGAACCGGCGGCGTCAAGCCGGCTGACCTCCTCGAATAGCTCCTGTGCTTTCTGGAGCCGGCTCCTGTTCTCCCGGATAACCGCGACGGCCACCTGCTTCAGCTCGTTCTCTGACAGCTCAGCCAGGAGAGCCTGAATGACACTGGATGTCGCCGCCCGGCCGGGTCCTATGTCGACGTCTGGTTTCCTTCGCATGCAATCCCTGCGGCTTGGTTCGCGGTGCGCCCCCGCGAACGATAAGATCTCGACCCCAAGCCGGGGGTTAGAAAACCGCCACAGACGGTCCCTACGACCTTTAGCACGAGTGCCTGGACATACGCCGCAGGCCCCCGGCCGATGGCCAGAGGATCCTTTGGTGTCGCGATAGCCGACACCTGCTCTGTGGTGGGGTTTCTAAGCCCCAAGGCGGCGCGTACCGCCTCGGGGCCGTTATAGGACATGATTGCCGCGTCGACCAGAGAACCATTTGACAAAAGCGGTGGTCAATCAGACGTGGCGGGGACCCGGAATCTGCTGCGGCTCAAAGGTCGCCAGCACAGGCGCGAGAAGCCTGCCTGCTTCCCCCAATCGCTCTCGCATGTCGTCCGACATGTCGAACACGCCGGCATAGGTCATCGTCCTACCGATGCGGGTCGGAGTTCCGATGATCTCGAAGGCGCAGTCGATCGAGCGAAAGATCCGAGCCATCCGCGCGTCGAAGACCGACACAACGTGCTCGATGCCGGCACGCTGGCAAACCTCGACGATGCCGCAAAGAAGCTCGATCGTTGTGCGGTTCACGACATGGTTGGCTTCCGCACGTTCGCATGCGTTGAGCGCGGCAGGATTTACGGCGAACCGGGAGCTTTCCCAGATGAGGGGGCTCGCCGGCGCCCCACCCGGCACAAGAACCGGAAAGACGTCACGCAGCATATTCGGGCCGGTGGTCGGCAGCAGTCGGACCGCCCCCTGCAGCGCCCCGGTCCGGTCGTCGAGCGAAAGTAGGTAGAGGGGATCTTCGGCGTCGAAGCGGTCGATCTCCCTGCCATCGGTGACGGCGACGTCCCATTCGAGCCGGTCGGCGAAGACCGCTGCTCGCATCCGAAACATTTCATCGATCAGGGTGGAGTGACGCTCGCGTTCCGCGCCTTCGACGATGGTGATCATGGTGTTGCTCCTTGCGTTTGTTGAAAACGCTGAAGCAACTAACCCCCGGGAGAAGGACCCTAAATCCGGTGTATCTGCCGGATTTACGGTATTTGGCTGAGCAGACTAGCCTTGCCGGCTTTGTTCACCGCATGGGTGTTGTTGGCAGCTCCGAGCTTATGTCTGGCGCTCTCGAGGTAGCAGCGCACCGTGTGCTCCGACAAACCCAGGATGATAGCGGTTTCCCACGCCGTCTTCCCCTCGGCGACCCACAACAAACATTCCCGCTCGCGCGGAGACAGGCTGGCGGTCTCCACTCTCTGGCCCTCCAGCCGCAGGATGGCCTGATGCATATGGAGGGCCAGCATTTGGAAGTCGCGCATGTAGTAGAGGCGTAAGTGTCTCCAGTCCCGATCGCTGGCGTCGCTCGTGATCGAGACCAAGGCCCTGTCACCATGCTGGCCGTGGACGGGAAGAGAGATGCCGCGGCGGCCGAGTCCGAACTCAGCGGCCTCACCGAACAGACGCCGCACGTTCTTGTCTCTCCGATCGAAGGTATCCCAGTCGATCGGCAGCATGCGTCGCATGCCGATCTGCACAGCAGGATCAACATCGACGAAGCGCTGGGCCTTGTAGTGATCGACCCAGTCGTCCGAATAGGTTACCGCGAGGTATGGACCTTGCCCAGGCTGCGCCGCGAGCCCAGAGCCCAGATAAGCGACGGACTTCAGTCCATAAATCTCGAGTAGCCTGCACAAGAGCGCGGGAATCCGAGTCGCTTCTGCGATCTCCTCTAGGTTTGCGAGCAGTTCGAACAGTTCTAGATCATCGTCATGTCGATCGCGCCGTCTCATGCTCAATGCTCCTCCTGCAGTGCTGTAGTGCGTACGACCGCTGATCGTTGATCAAGGAAGACTGGACCAAGCGACATTCCTGCCCCGTGATGCACGAGGATTCTATGCCGGCCCCAAGGCAACTTCTGAGGCCCAACCGAGAGGAACCCAAGAAAGGAGCCGCAATGCTCAACCATCGAATCTCCTCGTAACCGCCGCAGCGGCGACAATCACGCGGCCAGCCACCGTTCGGGCGCCCGAACCGCTCACGTTCTGGGGCTGCTGGCCGCGCCTCCATCGTGCTCGTCCAGGCCGTAGCGAACGGTACGCTCGAAGCGATCGCCCGTCGGTCGCATTCAAGACCTGGCCTACGCCCGACGAAATGGCGCCGGGATCAGCTCCGGCTCAATGAAGGCGATCATTGTCCCGAGCTATGTGGTCGCAAATCTCCACCTGACGCCCTGTTTTTGCTGCGTGAGTTCGAGGGCTAAAAGATGACTTTTTTGTTCATCTTTTAGATGCACAACGGCTGCAGAAAATCAAGGAGCATGCGTGATCAGATCCGAGCCTTCGCAAATGCTCTTCATGATCGGGTTGTACTTTCCATTTCGGCTTGGTTCGCGCCATCTAATTTCTGCGAGAAGACATCGCCGCAGGTAGCGTGGTCCCCTGATGCGAACCGTACAGCCCGAAAAAACAGAAATTCGCAGTTCCTTGAGGCTGAGGCAATTTGCATAGCGACACGGGGTGCGGATAGCTCAGCGCCCATTGTCTGCTCCTCTCAGATGTTGAACGCCATGATAAGTGGAAGATCGAAGAGCCGCGCCCAGGCAATGGTTGCTGACTTCTGAATAGCGACGATGCTTGTGCCGTCTGTCCACCAGCCGTTTCCCGTCGCCACAATGATGTCGGGTGCGTAGAGTGCCGATTGCAGGACGGGCCAGACAATCAGCTGCTCATAACATATCAGCGGCGCCAACCGCACACCGCCGGTTTCGACGATCGGATTGGCGAAGAAGTGCGCGCGCGCGCCGCCGGACTCGCCAATCAGCGTTAGCCAGGGCTGCCACATTGAGATTGGCACCGGCATTCTCTCTCGGTAGAGGATGCGCGCTCCTTCGCCCGAGATTTCGACCATGACATTGTCATAGCCCTGCCCGTCAACCAGGATCGCTCCGGCATTGACGGTGACGTCGACTCCCTTGAGTTCACGGACCCAAAGGCGTTCAACGGTCGGCGACCACACACCGGCGGCACCCTCGGGCAGTACCACGATCTTGTTGCCCTGGGCCGCTGCCGCCTTTACTGCGGCGATCGTCTCGCGATGCTGGAACAACTCGGCATATGTGCCGCGCTCACCCCCGAATTTCGTATCGACACCGATCCAGCCCTGGGGCAGGCTGGGCTCCGTCCAGGTTGCGGCGGACCAGACAAACGCTCCTCCCCAGACGAGCGTTGCGATCGGCCAAAACTTCGTTGTCATGGCGAGGAGGCCGATCGCGGCCGCCACGAGGCCCCACCATCCCCAGCCCGGGAACACGATCCCGGCCGCCGTGATCGGATGCGCCCAACCCACGATTCCGAAGGGCGGCACGCTCATGAGGATTACCGCGGCGGCATATCGAAGGGTTCGTCCCGTCCCGGGCCGCGATGTCCACAGCACAGCATGCACGGCGACGAAGGCGAGCGATGCGCCAAGCCAGAGCGCGAGACCTTCGGCGATCCCGCTGCCAAAGTAATTGACAACACCCTGTGGCAGACCGCGTGACGCGGCGAGGAAATATCCCGCCGA
Source organism: Aliihoeflea sp. 40Bstr573 (assembly GCF_024105655.1). Taxonomy (GTDB): domain Bacteria; phylum Pseudomonadota; class Alphaproteobacteria; order Rhizobiales; family Rhizobiaceae; genus Aliihoeflea. The sequence continues at coordinate 38,664 of NZ_JAAAMH010000017.1, read as the reverse complement.
CACAATTCCGGCCGCGATCCGGGAAGGAGAATTGGCCCACAGGACGGGAAAGGCGAAGGCGAGCGGGAGGGTGAGGGGATTGCCGCTCCATGCGATTGCTCCGGCGGCAACGGCAAGCACCGCGAGCCCGATGGTCTTTGCGGCGTTAGGGATCACTGGTAAGGACCGGACGCGCCAGGCCGAGGACACCGGCGATCGGGACCGGCCCGAAATATCTCGAGTCATATGAACCTGCGAAATCAGAGTGGAGAAAGATGTGATCGGGCGGGACGATGCCGCCGGGGTAGCGAAGAAGCGCCCTTCCCTCGGCGTCCGCCGCGCGCAGCTCGGAGCCTGCGAGCGGCATTCCGTCGACGGAAACGGAACCGGCGATCTCCACGCGCTGTCCCTGCATCGCAGCGATGGTCTTGATCAGCGGGCTCAGCCATCCCGGGCATAGCCCCGAATGCAGATATCCCCGCAGCCGCGCGAGTGTGAATGCAGACGTTGGCGGCGGACAGATGATGACCAGGTCGCCGACAGCAACCTCGCGATCGAGTGGCACGATCCGCCAGACTCCGAGCGGATAGCTCGGCGTAAGATTAATGCGCAGGCCGCCTACATAGCCGAGGGCTAACAGGCTGATCACGGAAGTGGCGCCGATCCCGAGAATTGCGAGCGCGCGACGCCTGCGGGTCATTTGAGCACCTGGGACTGACGCTGGCTCTGACGCAGCGCCTCGGTTTCCTTGAGCGCCTGGACGGTGCCCTCGTGGGCCGCGAGCTGCTGCGCCGTGCGCATCATTGGCCAGGCCGCTGCGAGCTTTTCGCGTTCGGCCGCTGGCAGGCCGAGAGCTGCCTTGCTGAACACGGCGCCTTCGGTGTCCCGCGCGGCATTCGATAGCAATGTGCGTTCCCCGAACCGTTCGGAAACCGCCTTGTTGAAGCCGTCGATTTCGGCTTTGGCCATGCGATCGGCCAACGCGAACCCAAGTGCTGCCGAAAGATCATTGCTGTCGATCGCGTCGCGCACCTTTTCGAGCACGACGCGCGCAGCGGGTGAAAGCGCGGGAATATCGATAGAGACGCGATGGCGCAGCGCCGTTTCATCGGCCTCGAGCCTGCGCGTGGCCGCTTCACGCAAACGCAGGTAGCGCTCAATCTCGCGCCCGAGTGCCGGGATATTGGCCTCGGCCTCACGTCGTGCCTCCCGTTCCGCCCGGCCCGCCAGCAATCCTTCACGGCCACGCAGCGAACCGATCGAAGCGGGTTCACGCGCGAGCTGTCCGAGACGCTCCGATGCTATTGCGGGATCGGCGAGAATGGCATCGAAGCGCAAGGCGCGAAACGCCGCCTCCGGATCGGAAAAGACCAGACGGAACCGGTCGGAGACCTCCTCCCACTGTCTGGCAACCTCCTTTTCCGCGTGGACCCTCTCGGCCGCGACGTCGGTAATGGATTTGGCGAATGTGGTGACGCCCTTGACCATCGGCGCGGCCTCCATTTTCGATTGGACGGCGGACAGGGTGGTGTCGAAGAGGCCGATGCGGGTGCCGACGGCGCGAAGCTTTCGGCCGAGATCGGCAAGGCGCCGCTTCTGGCGCAGCGTCCATTCCAGCCGGTCGCGAGCGAGTGTGCGGGCGACCCGCATAAGATGAAGTCCACGGCTGTTGGCGAAGCTGAGCGCCTGCCGGTAGAAGCGTCCGGCGGCATAGTCGAGCGTGGTTTCCTTGGCGTTGCGCCGCGACAGGAGCCTGTCGAGCCCACCCGCGATCTGGAACGACCGCGCGCCGTAAAAGAGCTGGAGGTCCTCCCTATGCCGGGTCATCGCCACATAGGTCAGATGCCGGTCCAGCGAGAGCGAGGCGAGCACTTTCACGCGATCGACGGTCGCGCCCTGGCTCTTGTGGATCGTGGTGGCGTAGCCGAGATCGAGATTACGATAGAACCGCTCCTCGACTTCAACGCGGCGCTTGTCCGCACCCTCGCCGATCTCGGCGACGATCTTGCCTGGCCCGGCTTCGACCACCTTGGCAATCATGCCGTTCTTGACACCGAGCGCGCCCTCATTCCTGAGGAACACGATCTGGTCACCAGCGTCGAAATGCCGTGTTCCCTCTTCCGTTTGAAACGTGAAGCCCTCGCCGACGATGCCGCGCACGACCAGCTTTTCGCGGGCGAGACGGTTGAGTTCACGCACGTCGCGACGCAGATTGGCCAGGATGAGCGTGGACTTTTCGGGATCATATTCACGGTTCCAGGATGCGATCAGACTCTCGACCGCCTGGGCCTTCAGCTTCTCCCCGATCACCATGCCGTGGCCTCTATAGGCCGAGAGCGCCGCCGTCACATTGCCGCGCGCCAGATCGAGCGAGGCGGTGCGCATCCAAGCGTCCTTCTGGCGGTAGATCGTCTCGAGTTCGGCATAGCCGGTACGCTCGACGATGGCGCGGAAGGCGGCACCCGCCTCGATCGGCTGGAGCTGTTCGGCGTCGCCGACCAGGACGAGCTTGGCGCCTGCCCTCGAGACGGTCTCGACGAATGTCGCCATCTGCTTCGAGGCGACCATGCCGGCCTCGTCCATGACGAAGATCGTCTTGTTGTCGAGGCGGTTGCGTGCCTCGTTCCAACGCAGTTCCCAGGATGCCAGGGTGCGGGACGGGATTCCCGCTTCCGTCTCGAGGCCCTCGGCCGCCTTGCCGGCAAGCGCGCCGCCGACCACGGTGTAGCCTGCCGCCTCCCATGCCTCGCGCGCCGCGCGCATCATGGTTGTCTTGCCGGCGCCGGCGCGGCCGACAACGGTGGCAATCCGCGCGCCGGAGGTCACGTGCGCGATGGCCGTGCGCTGCTCGTCTGAAAGACGGTCGTGACGCGCGAAAACGTCGGCGACAATCTTCTCCCGGACGCCGAATCCCTTCGCCTTCCCAAGCGCGGACGCGCGGGATACCATCTCCGCTTCAAGGCGGATCAACTCGCGCGTGGTGAGCTTGTCCGGCAAGCGCGCACCGGTCGCGAAATCGACGGTCCCGGTTTCGAGACGAAGACAATCCGGGCTCTGAAGAATCCGCGCCAGGAGCTGCTGGAACGCTACCGGATCGTCGATATAGCGATGAAGCACCTTGGCGATGTCGCGCTCGTCGAAGACGCTCTTTTCGCGGCTGAGGAGATCGAGCACGATCTCCGGCCGGGCCTGAATGCGCTCGGCGTTCACCGCGCGCGCAGCCGCATGCGATGCGAGACGTTCGAGGCTGGTGTCCCTGCCCTCGCGCATTGCCCTGCGCTCGATCGCCTTTGCGCCCGGGCCGATATGGGTTGTGGGCACGAGATCGATGCCGCGCTCCGCATAGGAACGTCCATCGACGCGGATCTCGAAACCGCCCAACGCGAGGTGCTGGTTCTGGAGATCGAGCCAGCGTTGCCGCTGCTCAAGGAACTCGGTCTTCTCGCCGGCCCAGAGACGATACTGGATCTTGCCGGTTTTCGTGCGGGCCGCCTGGCCGTCAGCACCGATCACGGCGACCTTCTTGCCTCCGAAGCCGCTCTCAGTCAGCGGGCGCAGCGTCGTCATCAGATGCACATGCGGATTGCCCGGATCGTCGTGATAGACCCAATCGGCGACCTGACCGCGGCCGAGCACCTGCTCTTGGACGAACTGGCGCACCAGGGCGATGTTCTGCGCCTTCGACAGCTCCACCGGCAGGGCGATGATGAACTCCTTGGCGAACTGCGCGTCGGCGCGTTGTTCGAACGCCTCGACCTTGTTCCAGAACGCTTCCGCGGCGCCCGCGACCGAACGGTCCGCGATCATCTCACGCGCCCACTTCGGCGCATTCCCAGGAAGCAGGAATTCCTCGTGAGCGAGATTGCGCTTGCCCGAATAGTCGACAGCCCTGGCCTCGGCCGCATGCTCCATCTTCGCGCAGTGGCGGTAGGCGGCCGACAGCACGGCACTGCGCCCGTCAGCGCGTCCGATGATCTGGGGCGTGAAGTGTGTGATGGCCACGGTGTCAGCAATCCCGGCAGTTGAACGACATGCGTTCCGCAGGCCACGCCTCCCCTGGACCGGGGGCCGGGCGCGGAACGTCGCGTCAGCGACGTATTACTGCGCCCTTGGAGGCATTCCTTCGGAACGCCGGGATGATCTCTCAAAGCGTCGGCTTCGCCGACCCGTCATTTCTGCCGGGTCGCGCTGCGCGCGATCCCGGCCGATCCTCACCATCGCCACAAAGCGAATGGTCGAGAAGGAGACGACCGAAATGAAGAAGCCGTCATCGAAGATCAGGGAAGAAATCGCCAGGTTGCAGGAGCAGCTCAAGCAGGCCGAAACGCGCGAGGCCGAGCGCATCGGACGGCTCGCGCTCAAGGCCGGTCTCGGCGATATCGAGATTGACGAGCGCGCGCTCGTGACTGCATTCGAGGAGCTCGCGACGCGATTTCGCAAGGGGTCCGGACGGGCGACCAGGCCCGCGTCCGCGCCGGTCGCGCCTGGCGCGGCTCGGGGGCCGTCTGGCGAGGCTTGAGCGGATGCGACAGGCAAGGCAGTCAGAGGCGCGCAAGAAAGATACGCGCGAGAAGATCCAGCTCGGCGGGCTGATCGCCAAGGCCGGGCTTCGCTACGAGAAACGCGCACTGCTGCTCGGCCTTCTGATTGACGGCGCAAGCCGGATAAGGACCGACCAAGCCGAGCGCGCGCGGCTGATGGCGATCGGGATGAAGGCGTTCGCCGATGACCCCGACTAAGCTCGCCTTGCTTCTTGCCCCGGTCATCATCATGACGGGTGCCTGTCTCGCCCTGACAGGCATAGAACACTGGCTCGCAGGCTTCGCCCGCGCGCCGGACGCGCGGCTGATTCTTGGCCGGATCGGCATCGCGCTGCCCTACGCGGCAGCAGGCGGGACAGGCGTCGTCTTTCTCTTTGCGGCCAGGGGCGCGATCTCGATCCGGCGCGCGGGCTGGGGAGTCGTCGCCGGCACGTTGGTGTTGATCGCGATCGCGACGGTCCGCGAGATCGGCCGGCTCGCCGGATTCGCCGCAACGGTGCCTCCAGGCACATCGATCGTCGAATACACCGACCCCGCTACACTGACAGGGGCGGTCGTTGCGGCGGTCGCCGGCGTGTTCGGTCTGCGCGTCGCTCTGCGCGGCAATGCCGCTTTCGCGTCGGCCGCGCCCCGCCGGATCCGGGGCAAACGTGCCATCCATGGGGAGAGTGAGTGGATGACCATCTCCGCGGCCCGACGCCTCTTTCCCGAGGCCGGCGGCATCGTCGTCGGTGAGGCCTGTCGCGTCGACAGGCAAGCGGACGGCAGGCGCGGTTTCCGCGCCGACGACCGCGAGACATGGGGTGCTGGGGGGAAATCGCCGCTGCTGTGCTTCGACGGTTCGTTCGGCTCCTCGCACGGGCTGGTCTTCGCCGGGTCGGGCGGCTTCAAGACCACCTCGGTGACCGTTCCGACGGCACTCAAATGGGGCGGCGGGCTGGTCGCCCTCGATCCATCAAACGAGGTCGCGCCGATGGTGATCGGGCACCGGCGCAAGGCCGGCCGATCGGTCTTCGTGCTCGACCCGAAGGAGCCGGGCACCGGCTTCAACGTGCTTGACTGGATCGGGCGGTTCGGTGGGACAAAGGAGGAAGACGTGGTGGCGGTCGCCACCTGGGTCGTAACCGACACCGCTCGCCAGGCATCGATCCGCGACGACTTCTTTCGCGCGTCCGCGCTTCAGCTCATCACCGTGCTGATCGCCGACGTATGCCTGTCGGGGCATACGGAAAAGGAAGACCAGCATCTGCGGCAGATGCGAGCCAACCTCTCCGAGCCGGAGCCCAAACTGCGCGAGCGGCTGCAACTGATCTACGACAATTCCGAATCCGCGTTCGTCAAGGAGAACGTGGCGCCCTTCATCGCCATGACGCCCGAGACATTCTCCGGCGTCTACGCCAATGCGGTCAAGGAGACTCATTGGCTTTCCTATCCGAACTATGCCGCCCTGGTTTCCGGCGACAGCTTCTCGACCGACGATCTGGCGGATGGCAACACCGACGTGTTCGTCAATCTCGATCTCAAGACGCTCGAAGCGCATCCCGGCCTGGCGCGCACCGTCATCGGCGCACTGGCCAACGCGATCTACAACCGCAATGGCAAGGTGAAGGGCCGCACGCTGTTTCTGCTCGATGAGGTCGCGCGGCTTGGATATCTTCGTATTCTCGAAACCGCGCGGGACGCTGGGCGCAAATACGGTATCAGCCTGCTGCTCCTGTTCCAGTCCATTGGGCAGATGCGTGAGACCTATGGTGGGCGGGACGCAGCGAGCAAATGGTTCGAGTCCGCCTCGTGGATTTCTTTCGCTGCAATCAATGACCCGGAAACCGCCGACTACATTTCGCGGCGCTGCGGCAACACGACGGTCGAGGTGGAGCAGCTCAGCCGGACTTCGCGCATGTCGGGATCGTCGCGGACGCGCTCGCGGCAGCTCTCCGCGCGGCCGCTGATCCTGCCCGAGGAGGTTCTGCGAATGCGCGCCGATGAACAGATCGTCTTCACGGCCGGCAATCCGCCGCTCCGATGCGGCCGCGCCATCTGGTTCCGGCGAGAGGATATGATCTCGGTGGTCGGGGAGAACCGGTTTCAACGGACCTAGCCAGGGACGGTTCTCAAAAAGAGCTTCCGGCATCAACGGCATGAATCGATCAGCCTTGATCGATTCAGAAAATGCGTTGGACGATGCTTCCGCGTCGAGCGAGACTTCCGGACATGAACGAACTCCATCCGGTTCATCTTCGTCGCATCGACCCATCGCAGAACATGCGGCGGTTCTACAGCCTTTCCGTTCAGCCCACATTGTTTGGAGGAGTGTCCCTCGTGCGTGATTGGGGTCGGATCGGAGCGCGCGGACAGTCGATGATCGAAACCTTCGATACACCTGCCGAGGCCGGCAATGCGATGACGCGGCTCGAACGGAGGAAGCGGCGCCGGGGCTATCTCGACCCGCATGCCTCGCGGAGCGGCAGGCGGGAGTGAAGTGGACGATTGGCGTCGAATGTGGCGGCCGCCGTTTCGTCGACACAGAAACGGCCCCGCTTTCTCGGCGGGGCCGTTTGGGACCTCGTCAGTCCCGATTGCCGTTGGGGCGGGACCAGATGAGCTGCACGCCTTCCTGGCCTTCCACCTCGATCAGTGTGGCGTAGATCGGAGCCGGGAAGCTCGGGTCGTCCAGCTTGACCGAAAGGTAGTCGCGTTCGGTCTGCTTGGCCTGTTTCTGCCACGCCGCACCCAGCTCAACTGCACCCGAGAAGATGCGGAAGTGCGGTCCGTTCTCGGAAGGGTTTTCGACGCGCTCGAAGCGGGCCTTGACGTTGAGCGTGAGGGTCTTGATCGCTCCGGTGAAGCCGTTGCGGGTGGTGGTGAAGGTGCCGATATTTGCCATTGTCGTGTTCCTTTCGAAGTTCCGAGCCGCGCCCGTCGCGGTCTCGATGGCTGTCGAAAAGATCGGGAACGACCGGCACGCACCTGGAAGGCCGCAATGAAATGGAGGACGGCCGGGAGGAACTTTCTTGGTTCGTGAGGAATGCGAACGTCAGTTCGCAGGGGAAGAAAGTTCTGGACGGGCGTTGCGAAATGCCGGGCGAGGCAGAGCTGATTCCCGGTCAGACATGCCCCATCGAGGCCGCGCCAGGCGAGGCTCCAAGACATCGAGATGAAGGGAACATGACCATGGCGCCGACCCCGGAGCCATTGCTATTCCGCGACATCCGTCGGGGGGATCAATCGCACGCTCGACGCTGGGGACGTTCACGGCAGGCCGCCACGCCTCCAACCGGGCTCTATTCGCTCGTTCTCGCGCGCGACGAGCAGTGCCGTGAGCAGTCGGCCGAAGCACATAACCATCGCCGCTACCGTCCTCCGCTGGTCAGCCAGCCTCGGCAAAATCCCGTCTTCGGCATCCGTTGGAGGTCCGCAGCCCGAGGCCCACGATATCCCGCGACCTGACGGCATTCGGAAAGATCGAAGACTGCCTAGACTCCGCACATGCCCTCGCATTCGTTCGGCCATAGGTCGAGTTGCCCGTGGTCGGACAGCGTCGACAGATCGGCTTCGTCAAGAGGGACGGCGGACCGATGGAGAAAGACCTCTCCCCGAATTCCACGCAAACCCGTCCTGATGGCTCGATCGACCTCGACCGCATCGGACCAGGCATCGGCATTATGATCGCGCATGGTACGCCAGCGCGCATTGTCGTGAAACGGACAGCCGATGCAGGCCGATTTCGGCGGTTCGGGGTAATCGTGGCGGCGCAGCCAGGCGAGGCAGTCCCGCCGGCTCATCCGCATCTCGATCAACGGCCAGCGGTTGACCTGCCAGGTTTCGCGGCTCGGCTTCACGCGCATGATCTCATCGCACGAGATTCCAATCCATTGCTCGACAACGGCATGGTCGGGCGAGCGCTTCCGGGCGAGCCCCGCAAGCTCCCTGACTTTCCGCCGGATCGGCACGATCTTGAAATCCGTGGTGCATTGACGCCGGATCATGCCGATGGAAACCGTGTCGCGTGTTGTGCGCCGTGTGGAGACCTCGACGAGTTCGCCGGCCGCATCCTCGTCTAATACGGGCACGGCGGATCCCATCGGGGTGACGGTTTTCGCGAACGCCGGAATCGATGCCCAGCGTTTACCCTTTGCCGCTCCCATGAGCTGATCACGTATGTTGCCCGCCGAAACGACATGGACGGGAAACGGCAGGACGTTGGGCGATCGCAGCCAGTCGAGATGGTCATAGACCGAATTCGGTTCCCAGCCAGTATCGGCGAATATGGCGCAATCGGGCATCGGACCGATCTCCCCATGGGCGGCCATCAGTGCCATCGTGGTCGATTGGACGCCGGCGCCGAGCGATAGCACGCGCAGCCGGATGGCGGAGGGCTCAATGCCCTCCGCAGCAGCATTCGAAAAGGAAAGCATCAGGCCGCCTCCAACCGTCCCGTGCCGGCGGCGGAGGGCTGCAGACCGTGCAGATAGGTCACGGCCCGTTGCGCATGGGCGGCGGCCTGAAAGATTGCCCTTCGGTCGTCGGATAGGACTCGCAACCAGCTCGCCAAGTAGGACGCATGGTCCGGCCGCGGTTCGAGCTCGGGGACGATACCGAGGTCCGCGCAAAGCAGTGCCGAGCCGATCTCGGCGACGAGCTCTTCGCGCGCGCGCTCGGTCTTGTCCCTGGCATAGCGGCTCAGATCGCGGCCAACCCGATCGGGCCTCGAGGTCCAGTGGACTGTTTCGTGACTGAGCACGGCGACGTAGGATTCGGTGTCCCGGAATGCCTCGAAGGGCGGCATCTGGATGTGATCGCTTGCAGGCGCGTAGAATGCCCGGGCGCCGCCATGCCGGATCACGGCCCCGGTATTGGCGAAGAACCGGTCGGCATGTTCAATCCGCTCGACAGGATCGATGACCTTCTCGGGCCGGTGGTAGTAGTGATCGGGAAGCCCGTCGATCTGATCGCAATTGAAAACCGAGTACGTCTTGAGAAACGGAATATCGCGTTCCAACTCCTCGCCCTGCGCGTCCGTCTCGGTTTTCGTGAACCGGCTCGCATAGACGACCGTCGCGCCGGTTTCGCCCTTGCGGACTTGTGCGCCGATCTGCGCCGCCTGCCGATAGGTCATCCAGAGCGGCGCGGTGAGTCCGCGCGCCAGGCTCTCCGACCAGAGCAACAGGACGTTTATGCCGGTGTACGGTTCACCGGTGTGGCGCAGCGGTCGGGTGATACGTCCGTCGGCATGGCCGGCTCTCCAGGGTTTCACCCATGGCCGCACGCCCTTTTCCAGGTCGGCAACGATCTTTTCCGTGATGCGTGCGTAGATATCGGTCTTCGCGCCCTTTTCTTTCCTGCTCATTTCAACCTCCGTATCTGGAGGCCGCGCCGATCGCGGCCCCGTCACGGGGCCGGTTCAGGCGGAGCTTCAGGGCGCGCCTGCACCCGCAGGGCCGGACCGAAGGGAAGGACGGCGCAAGCCGTTGCCGGCGCGGCCGGCTCTGCCCAGGCCACCACCGGGGCGGGCCGCGGTCGGGCGAAACAAGCGCGGCGGCGCCAGGCGCCGCCGCTGCGGACAGTGACTGGACGGCCGGTTCAGTGAACCGCGTGTCCACCGGTGTAGGGATCGTATTCGAAGAGAATGTCGACCTCGGACTCCTCGACTTCATCGGCGGGCAGCACCCCGTATGCGTCGTCGGACTGGAAGAGAACCACCGGGGTCATCAGGGTGCGGGCGAGTCTCCAGGCGTGTTTCTGGGCGAGGGAAAGATCGTGCGACATCCGAGGGCTCCATCGTTGGAGCGGGCCAATTCCCGCTCTGATGGCTCCGTCAGTGTGCGGCAAGCGGACGCGATCACCGTGAAGGCGTCAGCCAAACGGCCGCAGCCTTGCTAGCGGACCCTTTAGGGGTTGATCGTGGAAGTTCCGCGGCCGCACCAGGAATGCCATCCCTCAAGAGCAGGATTGGATCGTCCTCAAGGGGTGGAGCCCGATGCTGCGCGTTTTCGTGCAGGGGGCACGCACCGGCGCTTCAGGCGGCACCCTGCTTGCCCGACCGCTGCATCAGTTTCAGAGCTGACGTGTGGCGCTCAAATGAGAGGAGCGCATTGGCCCGACATTTAGATGCCCGGAACAACACATCGATCGTCGTCTGTGGGGCGTGAATGGACCGGCGGCTGTTCGGGAGCGAGGCTCGGACTGCAGACATTTGCTTGCCTTCGAAATACAGAGCGAGTTCGAATCTCGTCCGGCGCCATTTACGAACAAGACTGGGCACTGCGCGCGGGACCGCTCCATTTCTCAGTAAGCGGTGTCGGGGACTTTCAGGACCGGGATGCTGCGGATAACAGTAGCGTGATGGTCAGGCCTTGCCGCATGCTCAGCGTCTTGTGAAGTTCTTATATTCGGATTTGGAGGCAACGATGTTTTAATATCTATTTGTAAGGCGTTGATACAATACTACTCGCGCGGAATCTGATTTTTACATATGAACCGTATCTTAAAAATGTTCCACAACCGGAGCCGAATAGACATACCAGACCGCGATCCGCGCTTGCGCGTCAAGCGGTTTTGCGACATCAGTCGGCTGATCGTGTTCGTGGCCCGTTCCTGTCAGGCGTATGGCCGAATTAACGCAATGGACCGGATATGACGGCCTCAAAGCATCTCATAGCGCTCCTGAAGAGCCACATCGCTCGCGATGACGATCAGTTCCTGTCCATCGCGATGCAGGTGGCTGCCCATGAGGCGCGCAAAGGTCACGGTCAGGTTGCCCAGCAATTGCGGGCGCTCGTCGATCAGGCACGCAGCGGCAAGGTCGAGCGGGCGCGCAGGCCGGTTCCTATCGCACAGCCTAAAGGCGATCTCGCCGCGCTGGTATCGGTCAGTTTTTCAGAGACGCGGCTTGCCAGCATGGCTTTGACCGACGAACTGGAGCTGCGCCTCAAGAGAGTGCTTACCGAGCAGCGCCAGCAGCACAAGCTGGTTGAGCGGGGGTTACAGCCGCGGCGGAAGCTTCTCCTTGTAGGCCCGCCCGGGTCCGGAAAGACCATGACCGCCGGCGCCCTGGCCGGCGAGTTGCATTTGCCGCTCTTCACTGTCGTCTTCGACACCCTGATTACAAGGTTCATGGGCGAGACCGCCTCTAAGCTGCGGATCATATTCGACGCGATGACCGAAACGCGTGGTGTTTACTTTTTTGATGAGTTCGACGCGATCGGTTCACGGCGATCCGAGCGCAATGATGTCGGGGAAATCCGCCGCGTCCTGAATTCTTTTCTCCAGTTTCTGGAGAAAGACGACAGCGACAGCCTCATCATCGCCGCCACGAACCATGTGGAACTGCTCGACCCGGCCCTGTTCCGGCGCTTTGACGACGTGATCCAGTACGGCCTACCCGACGAAGGTGTGACACTGAAGATTCTTCAATCGCGGTTGGTCGGTTTTGAAGCCGATAAGCTTGACTGGGGCAAGGCTGTCGAGCTTACCGCGGGTCTAAGCCAGGCCGAAATCTCCCGCGCGGCTGACGAGGCCGCAAAGCGGGCGATACTGTCCGATCGCAGCAATGTCACCGACGAGGACTTGTCAGTCTCCATACAGGAGCGGGGTTCGGCAGCGCATAGGTAAGGGTACTGATGCCGAACGGGGAACAGCGGAATCTCAAGCACATTTATATTGCCGGTAACGGGCGGCGGGAGCAGTTCACGTGGCCAAGAGGCGGAGGCGGTGAAGTTGTGCTTCCGGCGCGCAATCGCGCGCAGCATGCGGCTCGGCTGGAACAGGCGTTGACATCCGCGATTGCCGCCGCAGCCGAACAGGCCGCAGCGCGCAATCCGGACATTGCCGGCGGGCAGGCCGGCTTCTATCTCGAATTTGATATAGGCAAAGAGCAGCGTGCGCTGCTCGACAAGCTCGAAGACAAGCGTGGCAAGGATCATATCGAGCTGGTGGCTGTGCGGCCCGCAGAGGCCGATCCGGAAACGCGCTTGTCGGCCACGGTGTTCGTTCCGGAGGCCAAGCGGGAACTCTACCTCAAGAAGGTCGAAGATTATCGGACGCAGGAGACGCCAACTGGCAAGCCCAAGAACCAGCCGCTGGTCGCTTCCTTGGAAGACGTGCGGCTTGCTCATGCCCGCTCGCTCTTCACGGATGACATTCAGCTGTTTCCGGCGGCAGGACAGCAGGCCTGGTGGGAAGTCTGGTTGCGCACGGGAGGCCGGCCCATCCTTGAACATGCGGCGAACATTCTCGATATCGTGCTGAGAGAGCATGTCGTTCGTTTCCCCGAGCGCGAGGTCGTGCTCGTGCTCGCGACGCCCAATCAGATCGGCATGATCGTAGCCAATACCGACGCCATTGCCGAACTCCGGCTCGCAAGAGATACGCCATCCGTATTTCTGGCGATGGACCCTGCTGAGCAGCGAGACTGGAGTGACGAACTGACCGACCGGTTGGAAGTGCCTGATGCCGACGCGCCATCAGTGTGCATTCTCGACTCCGGTTCGACGCGGATTCACCCCCTGATCGAACCGGTCCTCGATGCAGGAGACCAACAGTCATGGAACGGGGTTTGGCCGGTGGAGGACACGAGCCCCACATGGCGGGGACACGGAACGAAAATGAGCGGTCTGGCCCTGTATGGGGACCTTACCAATCCGCTTGTCAGTGCCGATCCGATCAGCCTTAGCCATGCGCTGGAGTCAGTTAAAATCTTGCCGGATCAGGGGGGCAATGATCCCGATCTGTACGGATACATCACGGCGGAAGCGATCAGCCGCGCCGAAATACAAGCACCGGAGCGTTCGCGGGTGTTCTGTCTTGCCGTCACCAGTGCGGGCGATCATTGGCGCGGGCGTCCGTCTTCATGGTCTGCGGCGCTTGATGAGTTGGCCTATGGCGAAGGAGAAGTTCAGCGCATTGTTGCTGTTTCGGCAGGCAACGTGAACGCCCTTTATCCGGCAGCCGAGTATCTCGATCAGAATGATGCGGCGCCGATCGAAAGCCCGGCACAGGCGTGGAACGTGCTGACGGTGGGGGCGGTGACTGAGAAATGCACCATCACCGGTGCGACCTTTGCCGGCTGGAGCCCGCTGGCCGCTGTAGGCGATCTTTCGCCACTCAGCCGGACATCGGTGCCATGGCAACATGAGTGGCCGATCAAGCCGGATGTTGTCTTCGAGGGTGGCAATTACGGGGTCAATCCTGCAAACGGCGACAGCGATCATCTGGATGATCTCACCTTGCTGACGACGAACAATCGTTTGCAGGCCGGTTACTTCAACGTCATCGCGGACACGAGCGCTGCAACTGCCCTAGCTTCTCGCATGGCAGCGCAGGTATTGGCCGACCGGACGGAGCTTTGGCCCGAAACGGTCAGGGGGCTGATTGTTCATTCCGCTGACTGGACTCCAGCCATGCGCGGACATCTTCCGGTTAATCCGAAACAGAATCATAAACGCGTGCTGCTGCGCCGTTACGGATACGGCGTGCCTGATTTGGCCAGGGCGATCCGTAGCCAGAACAATGATGTCACGCTTGTGATCGAGAATTCGATGCAGCCCTTCTTCCTGGACGGCTCAACGATCAAGACACGCGACATGATTTTCCACGATCTGCCGTGGCCGGTGGAAACGTTGGAGGGCCTCGGTGAGGAACAGGTCGAGCTGCGCGTGACGCTGAGCTATTTCATTGAGCCAAATCCGGGAGAGCGGGGCTGGACGAAACGCCACCGCTACGCCTCGCACGGTCTTCGTTTTGCTGTGAAGCGGCCCGAAGAGGACGTGGATACCTTCCGTGGACGCATCAATGCGGCCGCGCGTGAAGAGGAAGACAGCGCTTACGGCGGTGGACAGGACGATGGATGGGTCCTGGGGCCGCGCCTTCGGGATCGGGGTTCCCTTCACTCGGACGTTTGGGAGGGTACGGCTGCCGACCTTGCCAATCGCCACGGCATAGCGGTATATCCGACCGGCGGCTGGTGGCGTGAGAAAAAGCGTCTCGAACGCTATGACAGGGAAGTGCGCTATGCCCTCATTCTTACCCTGCGCGCGCAGACGACCATCGATCTCTATACCGAAATCGCCAATGCGATCAGCGTAGACGTCGAAGTGGAAACGGCCTAGATGGCGAGCTAGGGTCGAAACTCATCTGACCCAGAACGCGATGAAGCTTGCGAGGGCCACAGCGGACAGGAAGTTGTGGGCGAGCCTGTCGCACCAAGAGTGCGTTCATCATTGCCTCCGTCGTCGTCCACAACGGAACGAATCTGATGTGCTACACGCCTTCAAAACCCTGATTGGGTTCGGGTCAACGCACGAACGCGCCATAGAACGGGCATACACGCGGACCTGTTTTGATGGGCGGAGCCGGAGCTCCGCCCGAGCCGCTCAGCCAAGGGCGGCCATCTGCATTTCGGCCGCCTTGCGATCGACGGTCTGGCCGGGATTGTCGACATGGCGTTCGAAGGGCTTCCAAGCTTCGCCGACGACCTCTTCGTAGGCGGCCACCACACCTTCGGCGGCGCAACGGAGCGCGTGGGCCTGAATGCCCATGTCGGCCGCGAATTCGCGCTTGCGCTGGGCGGCGCTGTCGAAACCGACCGGACCGTCGAGGTCCGCGTCGCGGTCGTCATTGGCGTTTCTGGCCGTGGCATCGCGGGCTTCCGATACCGCCCGGGAATAGAATTGACCGGCGCCGTGGGCTGAGCCGACATAGGAGCCGACGATCCGCTGGAGATGGATCTGCATGGCGCGTTCGCCGAGGCCTTCGTTCAAGGAGTCGGCCGTGTCAATGATGATCTTGCGATGGAGTTCGCGGATGCCGTCGCTGTCGATGACGGGGAGGCCGAAGCTTTCGGAGATGAGCGATGCCTGAGCGCTGTCGGGACAAGCGAGGCGGACCATTTCGAGGGAGGCGCCCTTGCGGAGCTGGACGACCTTGCTGGATTGACGGCTGGAACGAGCGGTTCTGGTCATGTGAGAGTCCTTTCCTTCACGGTCTTTCCGAAGGCCCGAGCCGGCCCCTGCCGGCCCTCCCTTCGGGCGCGGTCCAAGAAAGCCGGCGGAAGAAGGAGGCTTCAGGGTCCGTGCGGACCAAAGCCGAGCGGACCAGCCTTGCGGGCAAGCAGGGCTTATTGCCCTCGCGCCGTCCCGCGGGGCTGGTTTGCCGAGGCTGGTGCGCATGGCCGCTCCGCGGCGCGCCAGCGGCCTTGAAGGCTCCGGCCGCCGGTTTAGGACCGAAGCCAAAACCGAAGGGAGGCCGGCAGGGGTGGCCTTCCACCGAAGCTGACCCATGAAGGAAATGACGATGACTCGGAACCGCACGCCCGTCATCCCGAGTGGCTGGACACCCCAGCATCCTTGCGGCCGAACACTGCTGTTCTCGCTTCTCTTCCTGACGATGGCGGTCGCACACGCCCGACGAGCGAGCTCACGTGACAAGGCATCGATCGCATCAGTTCCTTCGACATCTGCAGGTATCAGCCGACAGGCGCCTTGCATGCGGGATCGGTGCGTTGATGGGCGGATCCGAGCCGTTGATCCGCGCTTGGCTCTCGCGCGGCGTTCCATTCGGGAAATGGCGTTGCTCCCGGCATGTAGTCGGCCGGAATTACGACAGGTGCCATCGATGCGGCGAGGTCCTCGCCGGCGACGGCCCAGTCGAGTATCGTGCCGGCCGCCGGAACAGCCGCTGCACAACGGTCGAGGCGGTTCTCCAAAGCAGCTACGACAGCCGAACGGGGACTGGCGGCGCGCGTGTCGACGAGGATGTGTACCGCGACGAGATAGGTGGTCATCGGTTGGGTTTCCGTGCTGGATAGTTGAAGCGTGGCGCGCGGATCGAGACGAGCACAGCGCGCTTCCAGGCATCGGCGCCTGTGAAGCGATGGCGATGCCGCGTGTGTTGGACGACAAGACGGGGATGTGCGCCCTCCATCCCGAACACAGCCTGCCAGCCGAAGCGGACCGCCATGGCCTTCCATGGAATCGACATCACCGTCCCCAGGCGACAAAGCTCGAGGGTCCGCCATAGGAAGCGTGGCGCGCCGGATCGACGACGAAGCCGAAACGGCCGACCTCGTACTCGCTGGCCGGGACCAGAAAGCGCCGGCGCTCCATTCCCTCACCTCGGCCACCACCGAGTGTGGCGATCACCTCAACGAAACCATCGTGGTGCTGTGACCTGATCGCCGACACGACGACCCAGTCACCGGCATGCCGCGCCTCGAACGTCCGGCGATCCTTCTCGCGGGATTCGCCAGGCTGCAGAACGGTTCCGAAGATCGGCGGCCTGGCGGCTGGTCGTGACATGGACGAGCTCGGCCTCATCGCCGGGGCGGTCGAACACGAGGACGGAGCCGATGGCGGGCCGTTCGACCACCGTGAAGGCGAGGTCGCAATCGACCGAAAAGGTCTTGAAGACCCGCAGGACGATCACCGCCTTGCTGCCGAAATCCCCTTCGTGAAGCGTGATCGCGGCCGGTATCGTGGTTTCACCGATGCGTGTGCCGGCCTGTTTCCTGACGAGCCGGCCGGTGTTGTTGCGACTTTCCCAGGCCCGCAGCTTGCGCCGATGGCGCTCCGGGGGGGGGCCGCAGGCTGCCGTCAGAATAGCGGATGATCGCGCCCATCGGCACGTGGTCAAAGATGAATTGCGCGGACACAGTGTGCTCCTGTTCTTGTTTGCTGAAACGAAAGCGCCGCCGGGGTGGACCGGCGGCGGGTCAGGCATTCGAAAGAGAAAGGTGGTGGGGCTATTCGGCGGCCTCGCGGAACCCTTCCCTGTCGTCGTGGTCCGGGTCGACGGGTTCGGCGTCCGTGCCGTCCGGCTCCTCGTCCTCCTCGGTGACCGTGTTGGAGGCCAGCCATGCGGCGAGCGCGTCGCGGTCGGGTGCGAAGAACGCCGAGGGATGAACGAAAGTCTGCTCGTTGAACGCCTCGACCAGCGCCGCCCGCGTATCCTTGACCCGTGCCCTGGGCAGGACGGACGTGCCTTCGCACGATGCCTCGAGGGCGGAGCGCGACAGGCAGGACAGAAATTCTTCCGTGCCCATATTCGGCAGGAAGCCGTCGGCACCGATCACATCGCCCGCAGCGCGGGCCACGATCCCGCTATTGGTCCGGTTCTCCTGGCAGGAGAGCACCTCGATCAGCATGGAGCGGACCGCGACGCGCAGGGTCTCCATGTCGAAGGAGAGCTTGCCCTCGGTGTCGAAGAGCGACGCCGCGTGACGCGCGATCCGCCGATTACCATAGTAATAGTCGTCTCCACCCCCATTGGCGGAATCGACCCTGACATTCTGGCCGGCGAAGGCGAGGACCAGCAAGGCCATCAGCGTGTCGTCCTCGATCGGGGCACGGCCGAGCGCCTCATGAAGCGCGTCGGTGCGAAGGTCGCCGATCATCTCGATGCCCTTTCGGGTGACGTCAGGCCGCGTCCTGGGCATCACCACGGCATCCTCGCCCGAAGATCCGTTGCCCTTGGCTGCTTTCGGCTCCGGCATCCGGAAATGAACGGTCTGCACCTTACCGTCGCGGTCGAGATACATGGCTGTGTGATCGGACTTCTTCGGCTTGCCGTAGACCCGTTCGGCCTTCTTGGGCAGCTCCGGCTGGCCCCACGTATTGGCCTCGGTGATGACCCCCTTCTTGGGCAGGTTCCGCGTCATCCACTCCTGCTGGGCACCGAGATAGGCCTCGACGTCGGTGGTGTAGCGGCTGTCCTCATCGGCGGGCGCGAACAGGTCCTCGACCCAGGAAATGCCGTAGGCCTGAGCGAGCTCGTCGTCGAAACTCGCATCGCGCGCATACATGCGGGTCTTGGAAAGGCCGTTGGCCACGCTCCACCAGGAAACCTGCGGATCGCCCTTGCTGGGCTTGTGCGCCTTCCAGACCTCCTTCTGCTCCTCGAGCGAGGCGGCCGCGATCGTGCGGAGCTGGCTTTCGTTCGGCATGTCGCCCTTGGCCATATGATCGAGCATGGCCGGCAGCACATTGGCAAGCAGCCGAAGCTTTCGGATCTGGCGGACCGAAAGCGCGAGCGCCACGGCGAGCGCCTCCTCGGTCCAGCCGATGGCGACGAGGCGCTCGATCGCCCGCCACTGGTCGACCGGATTGAGCCCTTCATGGGCGAGCGTTTCGACGAGCGAACGCATGGCGCCACCATCCTCGGCGGCCTCTCCGACAATGACCGTGATCTCTTCGAGACCGGCGGCGATCGCCTGTTTGACGCGGCGATGCCCGGCCTGGATGACAAAGCCGTTGCCGCCATCCGGCTGAGGCGCCACGACTGGCGGCTGCACGATGCCGACCGCTTTGATCGTTGCGAGCAGCAGCGCATCGGCCTGGGGATTGGATTTCGAGCGGCGGGCCCTGTCGGGATTTTCGACGAGAGCGCGCGGATCGACGAGCTTGATTTCCATCGGGATGCTCCTTTCGGGGTTTGGGGAGCCGGCACCGCGCCGGTCCCTTTTTCGTCTTCTTCCCGAAGACATCCCCCGGCCCGCGGAGCAGACGGGCCGGTGCAACTGCGGCGGAGCATCCCTGTCCGGCAGGGCGAGCATGGCTCGTGAGCCATCGCGACGACCGACGGGCCGGGATCGCGAGCGGCGCGGTTGAGGTGAAACCGGCAGCGGCCTGGCCGCTCTGCGAGGGGTACTTCTTCCTCCCCTCCCTATCATGTTTACGGCTCTTGACTGCCGGTCGTCAGAACCGCCGCCGTTGCCGCGGCCTTCTCCACACGCGCCTGCGCTTCGATGGTTTTCCGGATGGGAGCCGGTGGCCCTCCTGCATTGCCGCCACGCGTTCCGCCCGGAACCGCGCCTGAAGGAAGCCGACGATCCCCACAGCGTCCAGGATCTGTGGACGCTCGCGCGCGGCCCGCACGAGAGTCTCGCGGCCGAGAGCCACGACGACGCCGTGGCCCTCCGCCCGCCCGGGCAGAAGCCCCCAAAGATAACGCTCGACCGGCATGGCACCCGGCGCAACGGGTCCCGCACCGGCGAAATCGAAAAAGGCGGGAGCCCGGCAATCGAGCCAGTTCGGCGGAAAACACTCTTTCGGGAACGCGACCGTGTAGATTCCCCTCCAGGGCGTTGGCCGCAGCATTTGCCCACCTGCAGCAAAGCGCGGCGCATCGCGCTTGAGGCGGGTGCCGTCTACGACCCATATGAGGTTCGGATAGAAAGCCTCGCGCGCGGCGCGTTCGTCGGGCCGCAGGTGGGAGTGCTGGAATTCCAGCGCCAGACCATGCCCGGTCCTGACGTCAGCAATGTGCCGCTCGCCGTCTGCGGCAACTTGGACGAACTCCTGCCAATCGGCCGGAAAGTGGCTCTTCCATTGGCGATGCCATCGGGTTTCGGGTTCCCACCAATGATCGCAGGTTCGCCTGCCGCGATGCGCCCAGTGATGGACCCGGCGGTCGCCGCATTTGGCGACCATGGGCTGCCCGCAGCCCGGGCACAGAGCAGAAAGACCGTGGCTGGCTTCGACGCGTTCGTTGTTGACCAATGCATATCGCATGTCCGGCTCCATATATATTGACGAGCATCCGCCAGCGAGGCGGGCGCCGATTGTTTGTTTTGGATGGAAGCTAGCTGCAGCATGGCCAGACGGAGCTGGTGCTGTCTTGATTATCTTCGGCGTGACGGGGCGATGCCGGTCGCCGGTTATGATGACGGAATGTCGAAGATGCCAGGCTCCGTCTTCTACTCAGGCATGTTGCAAGATTAACCGCCGACCGGTTCCGGTCAACTCCAGAAAATCGGTTCACCTCGGATAAGGCTCGTCACGCGGCGGCTCGTTCGGACCCTGTAGTTGTGTCCGCAAGCTCGGCTTCGGTCTCCGCCAGTTGCCGGCGCTTGTCTTCACTCTCTCCCGCAAAGCGACTGGCGCGGCCCTTGAATGCCGCTTTCAATGACGCTATATTGCGTCAGAAAAACTGGCAATGAATGAGGCGGCAGAATGAATCTCGCACAATATTCAGATCACGGGTTGTTCGCGCCCAACAAGATCGCAACCGTCTTTCGCACGACGAGCGAAGAGATTGCGCGCACGGTCGGTCTTGGCAAGGACGCGATCCAGCGCAAGGATCGCGTCCGTTCGGACAAGACACAGCGCCGCCTGCGCGAAATGGTGGAGATCGTCAATAAGGTCGAACCGCGGTTCGGGTCCGCGCTCATGGCCTACGCCTGGTATCGGTCCGAGCCGTTGCCTGGATTCTCCGGGCAGACGGCCATGCAGCTGGTTCGCGACGGTCGGGCCGAAGAGGTTCTCGATTTTATCGATGCCATCGACGCCGGCGTTCACGCCTGATCGTGGCGCTCACCTATTCCGGAAAGCTCTACCGGGCAATCAATCCGGTCTTCGCGCGCGAACCGATGTCGGGGCGCGGTGCGGAGCGCTATGGGGGCCGGTTCAATCCGAAGGGTGTGCCGGCCCTTTACACATCGACATCCGTGCTGACCGCCCTGAGGGAGTCCAACCAGGTGGGCGATCTGCAGCCGACAACGTTGGTCTGTTACCGTGCCGAGATCGATATGGTCTTCGACGCCTCAGATACGGCCGCCCTTACGGCGGCGGGTCTTAACGAAGCCTCACTGGCAGATCCGACCTGGCGCGACCAGATGATCGAGACAGGCGAGGCGCCCACACAGCGTTTCGCGCGCAACCTGATTGCGGAAGGCTACAACGGGCTGCTCGTTCGCAGTTTCGCGAAGGGAGCCGGTCTTGGTGACATGAATCTGGTGCTCTGGAAATGGAGCGCGAGCGGCCCGTCCCGCCTGGAGCTGATCGATGATGAGGATCGGTTGGGTTGAGCGCAACGCGCGTCATGCCGCGTTATCGACACCCGGCGCGTTGGCGATAACATCGTCGGCCAGATCCTTTTCGATCTCGGCCAATCGCCGGCGCTTGTCTTCAAGTTCTCCCGCAAAGGCGAAAGCTTCGCCCTGGCGAGCGCGGTAGGAGGAGAGCCTGCGCTCGGCGTCCGCCAAACGCTGGCGATAGCGAAGCCGCTCGTCCTCGAATGCCGCAAGCGCATGCTCGAGGCGTGAGACCGCGCCAAGCGGTGTCGTCGGGACCGGCAGGTCGATCTCGTATTCGGCGCCGGTGCGCATCAGCATGGTCGTGTAGTGATATCCGTCCTCATCGAACCGCTCGCCGGAGAATTCGACATCGAAGCCACCGATCGAGGCGATTGCGGCGTCACCCTCCTGCTGAAGCTGGATCAGGGTGAGTATCTCCTTCATCAGTGCCCTACCGGCGCGTTTCCGCTCGGAATAGGACTTGCCGGCGACCGTCATGGCGAAAGTCTCGCCCGCCGTCGGGAGACGCCGGTCGATGTCCATGCCGATGTCAGCGATGCGGCGGGTCGCGATCTCGATGTCGCGCTCGGCCTCGCGCATCTGACGGCGGACTGCATGCTGATCGTCCATATGGGCGGCGCGCAAGCGCTCCAGCCGGGCGATGTCGGCTTCGAGCCCGGCCTTCTGCATCAGACGTGGGTCGCCCGACGCGATCGCCTTGGCCATGGCAAACTGGTTGGCCTGGCCCTCGCCCATGTCCTCGAGCCTGCGGATCGAGGTGTCGCCGGAAAGTGCGGCGGCGATGAACCGGGCCTTGCGCTCGTTGTTCTGCCACATGGTGGCGTCGAGCGAGCCTTCCGTCGCATAGGCGAAGATATCGATCTCGTCATGCTGGTTGCCCTGCCGGCCGATGCGTCCCTCCCGCTGCTCGATCTGCGAGGGCAGCCACGGCACGTCGAGGTGATGTAGGGCCTTGAGGCGCAGCTGGGCGTTGACGCCGGTGCCCATGGTTTCGGACGAGCCGATCAGGAACCGGACCTTGCCGGCATTGACGTCACCGAACAGCCGCTGCTTGGCTTGCGCGCGTCTGTAGTCCTGCATGAAGGCGATCTCCGACGCCGGCACGCCCCTGCGCACAAGCTCATCCCGGATCCAGCGATAGGCAGAGAACCCCCTACTCTTTTCCACGCTTATCGTGCCGAGATCGGAAAAGATCATCTGCGCAGCGCCGGGCAAGTCAAAGCAATCGCCATCAGGCTTGCGATAGGTGTTCTGTGAGGTTTCCACCCAGATGCGGAAGGCGTTGCCGATCAGGTCGTTGAGCTTGTTGTCGGGCTCGTCTCCATTGTCGGGGTTGACCAGGCGCAGATCGATCGCGGCGTGGCGGCTGTCGGTGATCACCGACAGCAGGATGTCGTCTCCGGGCTTCGCCGGTCCCTCCCGTTCTTCTATCGCCTTGATGCGGGCGTCGAGCACACTCTGGTAGCGTTTGAAGGCGGCGGACGGCCTGGAGGTCCTGATCTGCCGCTTGCCGGTCGAAACCGCCGGCACCTTCACATACTGCCGCAAGTCCTCGGGCAGCACGACGTCCGCAAAGGAGCGGAACATCGCAATGAGCTCGGGGACGTTGACGAAGGTGGCGAAGTGCGTGACCGGCTTGTATTTACCCGACGGTTGCAACTCGAGTTCGGTCGTCACATCGCCGAAGGTCGAGGCCCAGGCGTCGAACTCGTGCAGACCACGCTCTTTCAGCGCCGCTATGCCGAGGAAGCGCTGCACCGAGAACATCTCGCCGAGCGTGTTGGTGATCGGCGTGCCCGACGCCAGAACGAGCGCACGGCCGGGGTTCTTGGTTTCAACGAAGCGGGACTTGACGTAGAGGTCCCATGCCCGCTGCGAGCCCGTAGGATCGACCCCCTTCAAGCTCGACATGTTGGTGGCAAAAGAGAGCTTACGGAACTCCTGGGCCTCGTCGACGATGATCTGGTCAATGCCGAGCTCGGATATGGTCAGAAGATCGTCCTTGCGCGTCGCGAGCGCCTCCAGCCGTTCCTTGAGCCCCTCTTTCAGCCGCTCGAGCCGCTTGCGCGACACGCGGTCGTCGCTTTCGACCCTGGTCAGAAGCTCCTCGTAGAGCCCCAACTCGTCCTGGATCATCTGCTGTTCGAAGGCGGACGGAATGGAGATGAACCTGAACGCCGAATGCGTGATGATGATCGCATCCCAATTGGCCGTGGCGGCGCGGGCGAGGAAGCGGTGCCGCTTGTCCTTGGTAAAATTGGTCTCGTCGGCAACGAGGATGCGGGCGGTCGGGTAGAGCGCCAGGAACTCGCGCGCCGCCTGGGCGAGGCAATGACCGGGAACGACCAGCATCGCCTTAGCGATCAGCCCGAGCCGCTTCTGCTCCATGATTGCCGCCGCCATTGTCATGGTCTTGCCGGCGCCGACGGCATGGGCGAGATAGGTCGAACCCGCCGAGATGATGCGCCAGATGCCGCGTTTCTGGTGCCCGTAAAGAGAAAAGGCGCCTGAGGCGCCCGGAAGCTGAAGGTGATCGCCGTTGAATTTTCGCGGGGCGATGTTGTTGAACCGGTCGTTATAGTCCCGGACAAGCCGATCGGTGCGGTCGGGATCGGACCAGATCCATGCCTGGAAGGCCGTCTTGATCTTTGTGAGTTTCTCCTTGGCCGCCTCGGTGTCGACCACATTGAGGACGCGCTTCTCGCTATCGCCCTCCTTCACGGTGTCGAAAATCTGCGGCACCCGGCTGTTGAGGGCATCGGCAAGCAGCTCGCCGGCGTGCCGCCGATCAGTGCCCCATTCCGACGTCCCGGCGGCACAAACCCCAAGCTGTCGTGCCTCGACAGTCCAGGAGGCGAGTTCCGGCATGTGGCGGATTTTGATTTCGGCGCCCATCATCTCCTTGACGAAGGCGACAATGTCGGCGGCGGGAATCCAGGGGGCACCCAGACGCGCCGTGATATCGGATGGGTTCAGGTCCGCGGGCTGGACATCACGCAGCGTCCGCACATTGCGTTCAAACGCCGGATCGAGGGCGGAAGCGACTTCCGACGCCTTGAGCTTGTCGCGCACCTTCCCCGAGAGATAGGCGTCGGCGGTCTGCCAGGACCCGGTCTCGGGATCGCGGAAAACGGCATCACCCAGTTCGGCGATGACGGTGTCCACATCGGCATGCATGAGCTCGGCGATATGATCGACATCGACATGACCGCGCTCGTTGAGCACCACGGCCAGCGCATCGGCGGCACAGGTGATGATCGGCGCCGAGGGCGGGGCGATCACCCGCTCGGTAAAGATCGGACCGGGGCGCGCCGTGTTCGACTGGAGGTCGTATTCCTCGATCGAGGCGACGAGCCAGCAATCGGGGTCGTCGAGAAAGGGCTGGAGATTGGGACGGCGGTGCGTCTCGCGGACTTCGCCGGCATCAAGATCCTCCTTCACCGATACGGTGGTGGAATTAACCGGACCAAAGGCGCGCACGAAATTCGACCAGGCAATGCGCAGCCTGACCTGGTGCTGCTTGAAGGGCTGATCGAACTCCTGAGCCTTCAAGACTTCCCGCACGGCGTCGCGGATCGGGATCAGCTTTCGGATGATCCTGGCCTGTTTGTCGGAGACGCCTTCTGCGGCACGGCCCTTGCGCACTGTGATGGTGACGGGTTCACCGTCGCGCACCTGCATCAGTGCCTGGTTCTTGCCGATAAAGAAGCTGCCCTCGCGGATGCCCTTCCCTTCAGGCTTATCGAACTCGTGGGCATCGCCGGCATCGGTTTCCGGATCGACGGCTTCCGGCTCGCCATCATAGATCGCTTCCGGAAGAAGATGGATGGCGGCGCCGAGCGCCTGCTCCAGATCGGCATCAGGCTGCGGCAGGCAGGTATAGGTCTCGCCGTAAGGTCCGGACGTCGTGGCATGGTTTCCCAAAACGTGATCCGGATGCTGCGCAAACCAGCGATTGATGCGGATGGGGCCCTCGTCCTCGGTTGCAGGCCGGACCTCTTCTGTTTCCAGCCAGGACATGTCGCCCTCGGCGTCGCCTGGCCTGCGCTTCCGGAAAAAGAGGATGTCGACCACCACGTTCGTGCCGGCCTCGGCCCGGAAACTGCCCTCGGGCAGGCGGATGGCGGCGACAAGATCGGCCTGTTTGGCGATCGTTTCCCGCGCAGTTGGATCGGCCTTGTCCATGGTGCCGCTGGAGGTAACGAAAGCCGCAAGTCCGCCGGGCTTCAGCCGGTCGATGGCCTTGACGATGAAATAGTCATGCAGCCGCAAACCGAGGCCGCGATACGTCCGGTCCGAACGCACCGTGCGATCAGAAAAGGGCGGATTGCCGATCGCCAGATCGAAATGCGCCGGCAGATCCGTACGGGCGAAGTCGCCATTGACGATCCGGGCGCGGGGCCGGAGCAGGCGGGCGATCCGCGCCGTGACCGGGTCGAGTTCGATACCGGTGACATGGCTGACCGGGCGCAGCTCCTCGGGCATCAGAGCGGGAAACAGCCCTGTTCCGATGCCGGGTTCAAGCACCCGGACGCCGCGCCAGCCGAGCCGCAGCAAGCCCGACCAGATGGCCCGGACGATGAACTCCGGCGTAAAATGCCCATATTGCGTGCAGCGGGCGAGCGAAGTGTATTCCTGCTCAGAGGTGACATCCTGCAGATCGGCGCCGATCTCCTGCCAGCCCTCGCGAAACTCCTCCTCGCCCGGGCGCGGGAACACCGTATCGGCCAGTTCCGAGGCACCGAACCCGGTGAACTTGATGAGAGCCGCCTGTTCCTCAACCGTCGCCGGACGGGCCTCGGATTCGATTGTCTGGGCGAGCGCGATGGCAGCGATGTTGTCTTTGGCGCGCTGCCTCCAGCCGCGGGCCAGACCGCGATTGCCGACAAGATGGAAATTCTCGCCGCGTGCGTTGTCCGCGGTTTTGCCAGGGCGTTGTGAAGCCGCGGGCACCGGCTCTTCCGACGCGTCGTAATCGTGATCCTCTGGCCGTTCGGTCGTCGGGCCGAACGCGGTGACGCCAAGACCGAGGCCGGATGAAAGGGAGGTGTTGCCGAAGAGATCGAGCGTGAACGGGTCGTCATTGGGCATCGGTTGTTCTCCGTGGGTTGGGGTGCGCGGCCGCCCGCCGCCGAGATGACCGGTGGCGCGACGCACGCGACAGATTCGGGATGGGGTCAGCGGGTGATCAGCGAGAACGAGATGCCGTGCTCGGTGAGCTGCACCCTCAGATGGGTGGCGCCGAAGTTCCGGTTGAAGCTCGGGATCAGCAGGTCGGCATCGATGAACTCGACGCCGTCATCGCCACCGAAATGGCGGCGCTTGTAGTCCCACCAATCCGGGTTGCCCTTCGGGTGGCATTCGGCGGAATAGACGACGAGCGGTGTCTCTCCATCGGCGAGCTTGCCGTTCGAGATGATGTAGACGCCCTCGTCGCCGACGAGCCACAGGCCGGGCTTTTCGCCCTGGCCGGGTTTCAAGCCGTAGTAGGGATCGCGGAAGCCGCCATTGGCGGCCGCGTCGGCTTCCCCGCGCGCGATGACCTTACGCACGGCCATGATCGGGAAGGTGAACATGGCGGCCTCACGCGGCCTCGAGCAGCGGCAGGTGGCGCAGATGAACGGGAAGCTTTTCCGAGATCTGCACGTCAGTCAGATGATCCAGCAGAGCGAAGCTGCTTCCATGCCTGCCATAGACGATGATGGTGCGCTGGCCGCGGTTCTCGGGGCGGAAACCCGCCCCGGCATAGCTGCGATACCGGTCCTCGGTGGCGCTCCAGATATGCTCGATCCGCTCCTCGCGGGTCATCGCCTTGACCGGACGGCGCTCCCGCTCGACGATGGCATCGCGCATCTCGACCGGCGAACCCGGCCGGGCGAGATCGCAATAGGCATGGAAGTAGCGGTCCGCCCCATTGATGCGCAGCGCATAGAACACGCTGGTGATGCTGCCGGTCAGGAATTCGCCCAGGGCGAACATCTCACCGCGCATCCAGAGCGGCGGCAGGATATCGAGCATGTAATCGTGTTCGGGCCGGGCGATCTCGAACCATTCGCCCGCGAACAGGGCGCCGTCGTCGTTCTGCCAACGGTTGGGGCGCTGGGCGTGGCGATCGAACAGACTGAACATCTGCCGGCGATCGGCAACTCCGAAATAGATCTTGCGGATGGGAGAGAGGGTCATGGGTGGGCTCCTTGGCCTCCGGGCTGGAGCGCGGCTCATCCTCTCGACGTCGCCATCGTCTTCAGCCCTTCCGGACCCCTCTCAAGCGGCCGCCTCTCCGTCCGGCCGGGTCAAGGGCCGGCGTCAGCCGGGCGAAGCGTCACCCTTGAGGCGGCCGGCGGGCATGCGGCAGCCGTCCTCCTTCGGCTTCTCCCTCCCTTTCGATTCCTCACTCCTTCCCAGCTCAGCGTTCCAATCGTCTTCCAACGGACAGATCCGCTCGAACCCGCATCCTGCCTCGGCCGCAAGGTCTCGCAGACGGCCGGCGTATGTCTCGCCCTGCGCGTTGTTGTCGGTGGCCGCCACGAGATGGGCGCCCGGCCGGTGGGCGTGTGCGCGAAGGGCCTCGGCCGTGGCCGGTGCCCAGCCGCCGCCGGTGCTGAGATAGAGGCTGTCTGATCGAACATCTTCGATCGCAGCCAGGCTCATGGCGTCGATCGCCGCCTCGGTGACACAGAGCCGGAGCGCATCGGGCCGGCCGAGACGCAACAGCACCTTGGCGCCGCCGGACGCGAAGCCGCGCCAATCGGGACCGCGCTCCTCCCAGCCGGTCACCTGACCGGCGTGATCGGTATGGCCGGCCCACATGCTGCCCTTCGGGCCTTCGCGCAGGAGGTTCGCGGCGTTGGCCTTTCGGATGACACGCTCAGGGATGTGGCGCGTGTCGCGGAGATAGCGCCACGTCGCCGAGCCGGGCCAGGGCTTGCGCCGGACGCGCCAGCGTTCCACGATCGTCAGGTCAGGCGTGCGATCTCTGGCCTCGCGTATCCAGACCGGCTCGGACGGCGTAAAGCCGACCAGCTCGGCAACGACATAGAGCGAGGCAGCAAAAGGAACGCCGTCCAGATGTTCCACCAGAGAGAAGACGTCGCCCTTCGCATCCGACAAGGGATCGAACCAGCCCTTGCCGTCATGGATCACGATGATGATCTCGCTGGCGCGGCGATACTTCATCGCCTTGCGGCTGCTCTCCTTGAGATCGAGCGCGAACCCCGCGTCCTCCAGCACGGAGTTGCAGGGCACCTTCCCTCTCAGCTCTTCCAGGTCTGCTTTTTCCATATCTCGCCTGCGCCTTCGCGCGCTCCTCTTATCCGATTCCCGCTCCCGGTCCGTGCCGGGACGAGGATCGGCAGGCCGCGAAGAGCAAGCCGGGCAAGGGCGCGGCGGGCAACCCGGCAGATTTGCGGGGCCGGACCGATCCGGCCCGCCGCGGCGAAGCCTCCCTTGCCGGGCGCAGCGCGCAAGCGGCACGCACACCCGCGCGTCAACCGCTGCGTCGCTCTTCCTCGGCGACATCCCGGTCACCTTCTCGATATCCATTTCCGCCTGCGGGGAGATGCGGGCGATTTCGGCGGCGACCTTGGCCCAGTGATAGAATTCGGCTTTCTCGCCGCGAACGCGTGCCCGGGCGGCACGACGCTGCGCCTCATAGCAAGCGTTGGCCTCATGTTCCCGCGGGTATACCGATGAAAACCACGGCCAAGTCTTGCCGCGACCTGGGGCTGTCCCGGGTAGGGGTGAAATGACACCCTCTAGGTGTTCCGCCGCTGTCGCTGAATGGGCTACCCAACCGATGATCTCAGCTACGCCGACAGCAACGTAGGGCAGCGACACCTACCGTCATGCGACGAGCGCATCGAGGATCGGGCATTCCGGCACATCTTCGCCCGAGCATTGCGCTATGGTCCGGGCCAAGAGCCGCTCGATGCGCCGGAGGTCGGAGATCTTGGCCCTGATTTCCGCCAGATGCGGTTTTGTCCGTTCCTGGATCTCGGCGCAGGTCTGGCACTTACGATCGACGAGGTCTAGCAAGCCGCGAATCTCATTAATGCCAAAGCCCAGTTCGCGGCTGCGCAGGACAAAGCGCAGGCGTCGCACGTGGGTCTCGTCATACAGGCGATATCCCTTGGAGGTGCGCGGCGGCTCCGGCATCAGGCCAATATTTTCATAGTAGCGGATTGTCTCGATGTTACAGCCGGTGCGATTGGAGAGCTGGCTACGCTGCAGCCCCTTCACCGGAACGTGTTCTGTCATGGCGCAATTTCCCTCTTGAGCCTGTAGTTGCTACAGGAGTTATGTACCATGGGACCCAAGAATTGTCGTGAGGGTTTTGGATGATGAATGATGTACGTGAAGCGATTCAAAATCGAAGATGGTCGTTGATGAAAGAATTCGGCGGCAACTCTCGGGAGGTTGCCAGTGATCGGGTTCGGAGTGAGGGCGGATTCGCAACGCTAAGCGTCATCGGCGCGTCCTTGGCATCGGCCTGTTGCGTGGTCCCCCTGCTCTTGGTGATGCTCGGCATCTCCGGCGCATGGATCGGAAGCCTGACGATGCTCGAACCCTATAAGCCCTATATCGTGGCCGCGACGCTCGTGCCGCTCGGGCTTGGCTTCTGGCAAGTCTATTTCAAGCCCAAGACCGTTTGCGAACCGGGTTCCTACTGCGCCCGTCCGCGCTCCGCCATCATCACCAAGACCGCGCTCTGGATCGCGACGGTCATCATCGTGCTCGCCATCACGATCGGCTGGTGGGCACCGCTGTTCTATTAGAATAGGAGACAACACGTGAAACACTTGCCGAAAGCTATCTTCGCCGCACTTGCTCTCGGGACAAGCACGATGATTGCGTTGTCGTTCGTCAGCTCCGCTTCCGCCCAGTCGCCGTCAGAAGCAGTTGCCGTGGCAGAAAAGACGCAGACGTTTGCCATCGAGAACATGTCGTGCGCGTCGTGTCCGATCACGGTACGCTTGGCCATGGAAGGTGTTGCGGGAGTGAAATCGGTCAAGGTAGATTTCGAGGCCAAGACGGCGACGGTTGTCTACGACCCGTCGACCGCTACGGTCGCGGCTATTGCCGCTGCTTCCACCGATGCTGGCTATCCTGCCAAGGCGATCGGGAGTTAGACCCATGCATGACCGGTCCATACCTGGCTTCGGACTGGTTGGCGCTCTGATGTAGCATTGTGCTGGTTGGCGCTGCTCCTGCCGGCGCTGTAGGCGTGATCGGCGTGGGCGCACTCACAACAGCGGTCTACGGTCTATTGCCTGTTCTCATCATGATTGTTGCTGCAGTGGGTTACCTGCTGTGGCGACATCGGCCACGCGTCGATAACAGAAATCAGTAGGAGATTTTCATGTCCGACTGCTGCAAGTCAAAAAATAATTGCCGCTATGATCTGGCGGTGATCGGTGCCGGTTCCGCGGGGTTCTCGGCCGCGATCACGGCCGCTGAGCTGGGCGCGCAGGTCGCGCTCATTGGCCACGGCACGATCGGCGGCACTTGCGTCAATGTTGGCTGCGTGCCGTCGAAGACGATGATCCGCGCCGCCGAGGCGCTGCACGGTGCGCGCGCCGCGCATCGTTTTCCCGGCCTTGCCGGCGAGGCCAATGTGATTGACTGGGCAGGTCTCATCGCGGCCAAGGATGATCTGGTCACAACCCTGCGGCAGAAGAAATATATCGACCTGCTGCCCGAATATAACGGGATTGTCTATCTTGAGGGTCCTGCGCGCCTGAACGGACAGGGCGTATTCGTGAATGGCGCCGCGATCCCGGCCGGCAGGATCATCATCGCGACCGGTTCTTCGCCGGCCTTGCCCGATATTCCCGGCGTTGCGGAGGTTCCCTACCTCACCAGCACGACCGCGCTCGAATTAACCGACTTGCCGCGTTCGCTGCTAGTGATCGGCGGCGGCTATATCGGCTGCGAGCTCGCGCAGATGTTTGCCCGCGCGGGGGTGGAAGTGACACTCGTTACCCGTCGCCGCCTGCTGCCGGAGGCAGAGCCGGAGGTTTCTAAGGCCCTGACCGGCTATCTTCGTGACGAGGGCATCACCGTCCGCACCGATCTTGCCTATCGCAGGATCGCGCGGACCGATCGAGGTGTCGAGCTGACGATTGCCATCGGCGGGGCGGAGGAAGTGATCCCCGCCGAGGAGGTTCTTCTGACCACGGGGCGATCTCCGAACACCGATGCTCTCGGGCTAGCCGACGCGGGCGTGCGGCTGTCCGGCAATGGCGGCATCGTCGTCGACGAGCGGATGCGCACCTCAAGGCCTGGCGTCTACGCGGCGGGCGACGTGACCGGCCGTGACCAGTTCGTCTACATGGCGGCCTACGGCGCCAAGCTCGCGGCGAAAAACGCGCTGAACGGCGACAGCCTCGTCTATGATAACGCGGCCATGCCGTGGGTGACGTTCACTGATCCGCAGGTGACCGGTGTCGGCTTGACCGAGCGGGCGGCTCAGGCCACAGGCTTTACGACCAAGACCTCGATAGTCCCGCTCGACCAGGTACCGCGGGCGCTGGCTGCCCGCGACACGCGTGGGCTCATCAAACTGGTTGCCGATGCCGGGACCGACAGGTTGCTTGGCGGCCAGATCCTTGCGCCCGAGGGCGCAGACAGCATCCAGACGGTGGTGCTGGCCATCAAGCACGGCATGACGACCCGGGAACTGGGCGAGACGATCTTTCCCTATCTCACCACGGTCGAAGGGCTGAAGCTTGCCGCGCAGGGCTTCGGCAAGGACGTGGCGAAGCTCTCCTGCTGCGCCGGATAGGAAGGAATAATGGAACGCCGTCACGCATCCCCTCCACGACTAGCTTGAAAAGGCCTTCGTCAGAACCGGCGGCACTCTTCGTGAAAAGGGCTGTGAATGTAACCGCTGCCACTCCACATAAGGCCAGGCAGTCGAGGAGCCCAAAACAAACCTGAAACTGTTCGTCTGGAAGAGTGTGAATGCGGTCTAACAGCCGCAACCGATCGAAAGAGGAAAACATGGGCAATACCGGAAGGTTCAATCTGATTGTGATCGGAGGTGGTACGGGTGGAAACGGTGTCGCTCGGATGGCCGCCAACGCTGGCTGGACGGTTGCCAGCATCGACAGCCTGCCCTTCGGCGGCACTTGTGCGTTGCGGGGCTGCGATCCCAAAAAGATGCTGATCGCCGTGACCGAGGGGGTCGAATGGGCCCGCAACCTCGACGGCAAGGGGCTGGTGGCACAGACCTCCGTCAACTGGCCGGACATGATCGCCTTCAAGCGCACGTTTACCGATGCGATGCCCGACCGCATCGAAGGCGGACTGGACAAAGCCGGTATTACAGTGTTGCACGGCGAGGCACGCTTCACCGGGCGTGACAAGATCGAGGTCAGTGGCGAAGTCCTATCGGCACGACACTTTCATATCGCCACCGGCGCCCGGCCAATGGCGCTGAACATCCCCGGCGAGGAATTGCTGGCGACCAGTACCGATTTCCTCGCGTTGCCGGAACGGCCCGACAGGGTGGTGTTCGTTGGCGGCGGATTCATCGCGATGGAATTCGCCCATATCGCCAAGCGTACGGGGGCGCGCGAAGTGACGGTTCTGGAAATGATGGAGCGGCCGCTGGGGAATTTTGATCCGGACCTTGTCGCGATCTTGTCCGAAGCCACGGCCGATCTCGGCGTCGATCTGCGGACTGAGGCCAAGGTTCTCAAGATCGAGAAGAATGGCACAGGTTTTACAGTCGCTTACGA
Source organism: Aliihoeflea sp. 40Bstr573 (assembly GCF_024105655.1). GTDB lineage: Bacteria > Pseudomonadota > Alphaproteobacteria > Rhizobiales > Rhizobiaceae > Aliihoeflea. The sequence continues at coordinate 5,596 of NZ_JAAAMH010000017.1, read as the reverse complement.
GACGCCGACAGGCGTTGAGACCGTCGACTGCGATCTAGTGGTTCACGCAACCGGTCGCGTCCCCAATATCGACCATCTCAACCTCGAAGCCGCAGGCGTTGAGTATAGCCGCATGGGCATCAAGGTCAGCCCCTTCATGCGCACCACCAACCCCGCAATCTTCGCCGCCGGCGATTGTGCGGACAGTGGCCCGATGCTGACCCCCGTCTCAGCCAACGAAGGCCGGATCGCGGCTAAGAACCTGCTCGCCGGCAAGGACGAGCGGGAGGTGAATTATCCACCGATCCCGAGCGTCGTCTTCACACTGCCGCAACTGGCCTCAGTCGGACTTTCAGAAGCTGCAGCACGCGAGGAGGGATTGGATTTCGACACCCATTTCGACAAAACCGCAGGCTGGTATTCATCGCTGCGCGTCGGCGCCAAGCACACCGCCTACAAGGTTCTGGTCGAAAAGGGGACCGGAAAGATCCTGGGGGCCCACCTGATCGGCCCCGGCGCCGAGGAGCAGATCAACCTCTTCGCGATGGCGATGGCCGCAGGCCTGACCGCGAACCAGATAAAGGGCCTCATCTTCGCCTATCCGAGCTTTGCATCCGACATCAGTTCGATGATTTAGGAAGAACGGGCACATGTTTCCTGAAACTGTCGATGCGAACGTCGAGCTGATTGGCTACGACTACGACTCCGCGCGTTGCAAGTGATCACGCAAGATCACGTCTTCAACGACCAGGAGGAAAGCCGGTTCAAACCGGAGGAACGAGAGGCCGCACAGATGCCGGGATCCGAGAAATTCGCTTGTGTGGGCAGTGACGGTTCGACCCCGACGTGATACTCAGCAGAATGCTAGAGGTGGCCGGTTCTCTGGTAGGTTTGCTCAGCATGCGCAGCCGGTCGAAGCGCAACAGATTCGTGACAATCCAGCGCCGTGAGGATGCACGGATGCAGTCAGCAAGGAGATTCCAGACCGTGTACGTGCCGACCTTGGGAAGGTTTCGATTACGCCGTTGGGCACCGTAGCGGTCAAGATGATATCTGGGAAAGTCATCGGGACCAATGCCGATCAAAGACCGGGCTTCTCCGGCGGCACATACCCTTGAAACATCTCGTCATGGGATGATCGCGTATTCCTGAAAGTAGATTCGGCTGCCGACTGACGGATGCGGACGAGCGTGACTATTCACCCTCCCACAGTGACAATGATCAACGGGAGCCCTCGCGAAGCCAGTGTTGCGCTCGCTGCTCAGACGCCGACAAACCGATCGATCATGAAGGAGAGGCGGCCCTGAACCGCCCTTCGCGTGTTCATCCGGCCGAGCGCCCCTATTCGCGATTACCCAGGAACTGCAACAGGAACATGAACAGATTTATGAAGTCCAGATAGAGCCTGAGGGCGCCCATGATCGCTTTGCGGCCCGCCACCAGCGTATCGTCGCCTTCCCAGTACATCTCCTTGATTTGCTGCGTATCGTAGGCTGTCAGGCCTGCAAAGATCAGAACGCCGATTGCGGAGATGGCGAACTGCAGCGCCGAAGACGCCAGGAAAATGTTGACGATCATCGCCAGAATGAGGCCGATCAGGCCCATGAACAGAAACGAGCCCATGCCGCTCAGGTCGCGTTTCGTCGAATAGCCCCAGAGCGATAGCGCGCCGAACGAGGCGGCCGTGATGAAGAACACGCGCACGATACTCTCGCCAGTGTAGACGAGAAAGATCGAAGCGAGAGACAGGCCCATGACCGCAGCGAAAGCCCAAAAGGTCGTCTGCGCTGCCGAGACCGTCATCTTTTGAATGCGGGCGCTCAAGAAGAATACGAAGCCGAGCGGCGCAAGCATGACCATCCACCGCAATGGACTGGCGAAGATGAGCTGTCCGAACCCGGTGAGCTGCCCGCTGGAAACGGCCATCTGAGCGGTCGCGAATGCGGCCACGCCGGTGATTGCGAGGCCCAGCGCCATCAGGTTGTACACCCTGATCATATACGCGCGCAGGCCCTCGTCGATTGCCGCTTCGGTGCGAGCGCTCGCCGGTGCGGGGGTCGCTTGGATATTGCGAAGGTCAGCCATAGTTTCCCCTACTGCTGCTGTCCCGTCCGGTGTAGGGCGCAAGAGAGTTTCACGCGCCTGCGGGCCACTGGCGCAACGTCCAGCATGCCTATATACTGAAATAGGATGAAATTGCACGATGGACAAGGCCGACGGTCGGATTGTCGATCCGCCTTCGCGGTCAACACATCGCTGACTGACACGATCAGCTCTTCCCTGTTCGACAGTTGCGCCCCATACGCATGCCCGTGGTCTCGCTAAGCCGCCACCTAAGATTGCAGTACCCAAGGGAGCTCCTGGTAACTCGCAGGGGCCCGAGCTTTGGCTATGATGTTGGTGCGCAGTAGATCTGGAGACCCACGGCCCTCCTGGCGCAAGATCCGCATGTCTCTGCATTGCGTTGGTCGGAAATTTCGGTATCGTCCCGTGAGTAACACTGGCCTTCAATTGGGCAGCGCTATGCCTTTTATCCAAACCCTGACCGGAAAGAACGCTGGTGAAAAGGCAGTGGAGATGTTCACGCGAGCCATACGTGAATTCGGCTATCTCCCAAATATGGTGAAGGTCTTCAGCCACCGTCCGGAAGTCATGGACGCGTGGGACGGTTTGCTTGACAGCATAAAGAGCAACATGGATGTGCGGCGCTATGAACTCGTCACAATTGCCGCCGCGAAACAGCTGCGGAGTTCGTATTGCATGCTGGCGCACGGTTCTTTTCTGCTGCGCGACCATTTCACCGCACAAGAACTCCAAGCCGTAGTTGAAGACGCGGAGGAGCCTTCCCTTGACGCGACCGATCGGGCCGTGATGCAGTTTGCGACCAAGGTCGTGCGCGACGCTACATCGATCAGCGCGGATGATATAGAAGGCCTGCGAAGCCATGGCTTATCTGACCAGGAGATTTTCGATGTCGCGTCCGCTGCCGCTGCGAGGTGCTTCTTTAGCAAACTGCTGGATGCCATGGGCGCGCAGCCAGATAGCGCATACAACGAAATTGAGCCTGGACTGAGAAAGTCCCTCTTGGTTGGACGTCAGATCGCAAACGATGGGAGCGCAGATCAGGAAGCTGCGCAGAGTGAGCCACGGTAACGGCGGGATCAGGTTAGTGCCGCTGAAACTTGTTGCGTCGGACAATTCTCTTTATTCGGATACGTGTGAACGAAGCCCACCCGAGGTGGTCGTCGGAGTGGTTGACCAGATATTGCCTTTTTTCCAAATCGAGATTTCAACATGAGCGTTGAGTGCCCGGTCGTTAAAGCTTTTTTCGACAAGCGAACCTTCTCAGTCCAGTATGTCGTAGCTGACCCCACCACAAAGAAGTGCGCGATTATCGATCCAGTACTTGATTTTGACGAAAAGTCGGGCGCGACCACAACGAAGAATGCGGACGCCATACTCGAATATGTTCGCGAACAAGGCGTCGACGTCGAATGGATCCTCGACACCCATCCGCATGCCGACCATTTTTCGGCCGCATCCTATCTGAAGGAAAAGACCGGCGCGCCCACGGCGATTGGGGAAAAGGTCGTGCAGGTACAGGAAATGTGGAAGCGCATCTATCACTGGCCCGACTTCCCTGCGGACGGTTCACAATGGGACAAGCTGTTCGCCGAGGGCGAGACATTCTCCGTCGGCTCCATCCCCGCCAGGATCCTCTTCTCGCCCGGCCATACGCTTGCCTCGATTACCTACGTCATCGGCGATGCGGCATTCGTGCACGACACACTCTTTATGCCTGACAGCGGCACAGCGCGCTCTGATTTCCCCGGCGGCAGCGCCGTACGTCTGTGGGAGTCAATCCAGGAGATTCTGGCCCTCCCGGAAGAAACGCGCATCTTCACCGGCCATGACTACCAGCCCGACGGGCGCGAGCCCAGATGGGAATCGAATGTCGCCGAGCAGAAGGCGAAGAACATTCATATCTCGAAATGCAGGTCGCAGGCCGAGTTCATGAAGCTCCGCGAGGCGCGCGACAGGAGGTTGCCCATGCCACGGCTTATCCTGCACGCACTGCAGGTGAACATGAATGGCGGCCGCCTGCCAGCACCGGAGTCGAACGGCAAGCGGTATATCAAATTCCCGCTCGACGCGCTCGATGGGGCGGCCTGGGACTGACGCGGACGGAGTTCGATATTGGGCCGGAAACGGCCGAGGTGGTGGAGATTGCCAGCGATCGGCGGATTTCCTTGGTCTCCCCACCGCAACCTTCTGATAGTCATCGCCCGCTTCTAGACGGCGAGCGCTTGCTACTTGACCTCCAAGCCACGCTCGGTACTTGCAAAAGATCGGGAAACGCCACGAGGCACTGCCTTAAGATCTCATCGACCGTTTGAATGCGCGAAAGAGTTGATTTGGCTGCCCCAAGTTCTTATCTGCCAACAAGATATTTGCGTTTCTCATAGCCGGCAGGGAGCTTCCGTCGGCGGCCGGAAGCAGGAAAGTTCCGGAACGACTCGGTCGCATTCCACTTGAGACGTAAAAGCTAAGAACCGGCACAAGACCACCGGCTGATTCACCATGGAAGGATACGGCCATGAAGATGCCGGCCTGACCTTCCCGCGGGAGACGAGACAGAACGTGCCGGTAGGGCAGGCTGCCCGTCAAACCGAGAAACGGTCGGCGCACGGTGGAGTAGGTTTCATTCCTTCGGCATTGAAGTAAGCCTCCGGTGAGGACCGCGGCCGGCGCCGTCGATGTAGCGGGGATACTCGGCAGCGGGATCCGCGTCGGCAATTGCCTCGATCGCGATCGTGTGCCGCCAGTCGTCACCGAAGTCGTAGGTGTAGGCCAGTTGCGTGATGCCGCGATCGACCAGCGTTCCGAGCCGCATCGTCTTCGCCGAGTAGGTTTTGTCGCGCAGACTATCCCATTCGGGATCGGGGATGGCGTAGCGCTTTCCGTCGGCGCGGAACTCGAACAGGTGATAATCGTCAAACGGCATGGCCGCCTGAATGATGTCGTGCAAGGCCTTGAGCGTCGCCGCCAGCGGCACCTCGGCGCGCCGCCAGACGGCGGGCTGCCAGTCATCGAGCTGGATTCTGATGCGGGCGATGCGATCAGCGTGGCTCATGCCGCCAATCTTGCAGATTGCGCCTTCCAGTTCCACGGCAGGAGATCGGCCAGCCGGCTCTGCGGTGTGTCGGCGATGCGGGCGAGCACGTCGGCGAGCCAGGCCTGCGGGTCGACTTCATTGAGCCGGGCACTTGCAATCAGCGTATACATGACGGCCGCGCGGTCGGCGCCACGGTCCGACCCAGCGAAGAGCCACGACTTTCTGCCGAGAGCGAAGACTGATTCATTATGCACCCCTCTTCAAATGGCGGGAAACAGCGATTTCTGATTATCGTCGTGGATGATACGCGGAGATTTGCGCGCCAAATCGACCTTGATCCGTTCATCTTCAAGGTCGCTGGCGCGGATCTGGTAGGGTGATCAGCCCCCACTGACGGGTCCGGCTGGAATGTTAGTGCATTGACGGTCTTGTTGCCAGCGCGGGCGGCATCGCTGGTTGGGTTTGCAGGGCCGTCCGCGCGGCGAAGGCTGGGATGAAGAC
>NZ_JAAAMH010000016.1 GCF_024105655.1 Aliihoeflea sp. 40Bstr573 | reverse complement strand
GCTCAGCCGTACATAACGCTCGTCAATATCCCAGAACCCAACCTGTCCCCGCATCTGCAGCCTCCCGCAAATCACCGGAAGATTGAATCATGAAACGGGCGAGATGGGGAGGTTCTTCGAGGTCTCCAATTGGCTACGACCTTATCAGGCGAAAGGACTACCCGAAGCTTTGGGAAGAAATGGAGCGTTTGAGCGCCCATAAAGCCATCAGAGACTTCTATCTAGCCAATCTCAATAACACGGCCGTTGAGGTGCGAAATCATTTAAGGAGCTTCGTTGATGAAGATGACCGCGTGATCGTCATCGAGTTTAGCAAGAAGCCACAATTCACAATGGCCTTAGAGGGTACAAACGACTGGATCGCTGAGAACTGCTAGCCCCCACTCATTCGGGCTTTGATCTCGGTCACCCCTCGGGCACCGCTAACATCCCAAGCGAATGTTCCTAATAGCCGCGGAACTGCATCCGCGCTCAATCTTCGCATCGCTGTCCTGTTGTTTGCCACCCTTCTCGGTCTCAGCGTCGCGAGCGGGGTTCAACAGGTGGCGGGGAACCTCGTCGCCCTTTTCCTAGTCTTTGTCGTCGGGAGATTCTGACATGCCGCCACAACCGCTTGCGAGGGTTTCATCTAATGCTAGCATCTGGATCGGAAATGCTGGGATGCCGTTGTTCGATAAAAACCCCGCCTTGGGGCTTCTCGCAATGGAGGCAATTGCAAGTTGGTCGAACGTAGAAAACTTCCTCCTCGGACTCTACCTCGAACTGCTTGGGGGCGCGGGTGACCGCGCTGCAATAGCGTATCTCGCAATCGAAACTCAGTCGGCCAAAACTCAAGCTATAAACGCAGTGGCAAGGAGCGTCCTAAGTGACGAACATTCCCGCCTGTTAGCAGCGATCCTAGCCGTCGCCAAGACAAGCCAGAAAAGCCGAGATAAGTTAGCCCATCATGTCTGGGGGTTCAGCCCAGACCTCCCGGCCGCACTGCTGCTAATCGACCCTCGGGTGGCAGCCCGCGAAACAGAACCGGAGGAGTACCGCAAGCATGTGATGGTCTATCGAGAGCTGGACTTCCGGGAGATCATTGATCTCAACAACCGCATTTGCGGCTGGGGGCTCGACCTGCGCTTCATTCTGATGGGTCATGTCGCGAACGGAAATGGCGCCATTTACGACGCGCTATGCGCGGAACCTGAATTCGAGAAAGGCTAGATCGTCGCGCTTCCCAAGACCGATCTCCTCGCGAAGGATAGTGCAACCTCCATTTTTCAATGACGGCTGCAATGCCCAGAGATAGGAAAATAATCCTTGACACCGTAACGGTGCATCTGTAGGTTACGGGCATGGTCGCATTATTGCGGCTGGGGCGGAGCGGGAAGCTCGCCGAAGATCATCTCACATAGATGCCGAGAGGGGATAAATGGGGAGCGCAGAGAGCGTTTTCGCCGCGATGCGGCATGTCCATGAGGGCGGGGAGGCGTCGCTGGAGAACCTGACGATGATCGCGGGGCGCTCGCTGCGGATGGTGCGGATGCGGGCCGAGGCGGAGGGGTGGCGGCCGGTCGCGGCCGGCAGCGTGGCCGAGCGGAGGCGCCGGATCGACGTCCAGTACGACCGGCTGATCGCCGAGATCGAGCGGTTGACGCTTGGAAGCGAAGACGGGGAGGGGCTGACCTTCGACAAGGCGCGCGTCGACACCATCATGGCGATGGTGCGGGCGCTGGAGAAAATCGGCGAAACCATGCGCTCCGACGAGGACGCAAAGGACAAGCAGATCAAAGACGATGCCGAACTTGCCGCCGCTCTCAAGCGGATCGACGACCGAATTCGCGAACTCGCCCGATATCATGCAGGAAGACTGGGCAGCGCAGAACCTGACGGCGCATGTTGAGGCGCTGACGCGCGGCGAATGGGTGCGCGACTGCCACGGCGCGCAATATGTGCTGAAAACGAACAAGCCGACCTGGCTGGTGCTGGGCGGACGCGGCGCGGGAAAGACACGGCTCGGCACCGAATGGGTGAACGCGCTGGTGCGCGGGCTGCCGCCCTTCAGCTTCGGCAGCAAACATGGCCGCATCGCGCTGATCGGCGAGACGCTGGGCGATGTGCGCGAGGTGATGATCGAGGGCGCTTCGGGCATCATCACGCAGGCGCGGGGCAACCGCCCGCGTTACGAGGCCGGGCGGCGCCGGCTGGTCTGGGACAGCGGCGCGGTGGCCTATGCTTTTTCGTCGGAAGACCCCGAGAGCCTGCGCGGGCCGCAATTCGATGCGGCCTGGTGCGACGAGTTGGCGAAGTGGCGGCATCCGCAGGAATGTTTCGACATGCTGCAATTCGGTTTGCGGCTCGGCGAGCGGCCGGCGCAGATCGTCACGACGACGCCGCGGCCGATCCCGCTGGTGAAGGCGCTGATCGCCGATCCTGACGTGACGGTGACGCGGCTGAAGACGATGGACAATAGCGGCAATCTGGCGGCCGGGTTCATCGAGGCGATCCGCAGGCGCTATGCCGGATCGCGGCTCGAACGGCAGGAACTCGATGGCGAACTGATCGAGGATCGCGACGACGCGCTGTGGTCGCGCGCCCAGCTCGAGGCGGCACGGCTCGACGGCCGGCCGCAAATGGCGCGGATTGTGGTCGCGGTCGACCCGCCGGCAAGTTCGGGCAGGCAAGCGGATGCGTGCGGGATCGTGGTTGCCGGATTGTGCGACGACGGGCGGGCGGTCGTGCTGGAGGATGCGACGGTGCAGGGGCTGAAGCCGCAGGGCTGGGCCGCGCGGATCGTCGAGGCCTACCAGCGGCATGAAGCGGATTGCGTGGTGGCGGAGGTGAACCAGGGCGGCGACATGGTCGGCGCGGTGCTTTCGGCGGTCGATGCGAGCCTGCCGATCAAGGCGGTGCGCGCTTCGCGCGGCAAGTGGCTGCGCGCCGAGCCGGTGGCCGCGCTCTATCATCAGGGCAAGGTGGTGCATGCGCGCCGCTTTGCCGAGCTGGAAGACGAAATGTGCGATTTCGGGCCGCAGGGTCTGTCGAACGGACGCTCGCCCGACCGGCTCGACGCACTCGTCTGGGCGCTGAATGAACTTCTTCTGGGACGCGGGCACGAACCGCGCATCCGCAAACTCACCTGAAGGAATAGCCGATGGGATGGAAATGGCCTTGGGCGCGGCGCCCTGAGGACGATGGCGCGCGGCTGGAAACCCGCTCCGCGAGCCTGTCCCCAGGCTTTGTCGCCCTCCACATGAATGGCGGGGCGGTGTGGACGCGCGGCGACTATGCGGCGCTTGCCCGCGAGGGCTTCATGCGCAATCCGGTGGTGCATCGCTCGGTGCGCATGATCGCGCAGGCGGCGGCGACGATCCCCTGGCTGCTCTACGAGGACGGCGAGGAACTGACCGAGCATCCGCTGCTCGATCTCATCGCGCGGCCGAATGCCCGCCAGTCCGGGCCGGCCTTCCTCGAAGGGCTCTACGGGCACCTGATGATGGCCGGGAACGCCTATGCCGAACTGGTCGAGACGCCGTCCGGTGCGCGCGAACTGCATCTGTTGCGTCCGGACCGGGTGACGGTCGCGTCCGATCGTTCCGGCTGGCCGGTGGCGCTCGAGGAGCGGCAGGGCGCGCAAACGCGGCGCGTGGCGTTGGGCTTGAGCGACACCGGCGGGGCGCATCACTTCGCGCTCTTCCATCCGCTCGACGACCATTACGGCTTTCCGCCGCTGCAGGCGGCGACGATGGCCCTCGACGTGCACAATGGGACGGGACGCTGGAACAAGGCGCTGCTCGACAATTCGGCACGGCCTTCCGGAGCGCTCGTCTATGCGCCGAAGGAAGGGGGGAACCTGACCGAAGACCAGTACGAGCGGCTGAAGGCGGAACTGGAGGAGGGCTATACGGGCGCGGTGCGGGCCGGGCGGCCGCTGCTTTTGGAAGGCGGGCTCGACTGGAAGGCGATGGGGCTGACGCTTCGCGACATGGATTTCATCGAGGCGAAGAATGCGGCGAGCCGCGAAATCGCGCTCGCCTTTGGGATTCCGCCGATGATCCTCGGCATTCCCGGCGACAACACCTATGCGAACTATCAGGAGGCGAACCGCGCTTTCTACCGCCTGACCGTGCTGCCGCTCGTGGAGCGCATCGCGCAGGAACTGGGTGGCTGGCTGGCACCGCGCTTCGGGCGCAGGTTGAAGCTGAATTTCGATGCCGACCGTATCGAAGGCCTGTCGGCCGAGCGCGAGGCGCTGTGGGCCCGGGTCGGCACGGCGCAATTCCTGACCGACGCGGAAAAGCGCGAGGCGGTGGGCTACGGCCCGCGGCCTGCCGCTTGAAGGAGGGTGCAATGAACCTTGCCATGGAAACGGCCTGGCTGTGGCTGGCCAAATTCGCCGGCGCGATTGCCGGTTCGGCGATCTCGGTCGCCTATGTCCTGCCGCGCGGGCGGCGCGAGGCGGCGCTGCGGTTTACCGTCGGCGTCGTCTCCGGCCTGATCTTCGGCGGCGCGGCGGGGCTGAAGATCGCCTCCGAACTCGATGTCGGATCGTCGCTGGGCGCCTTCGAGATCATGCTGATGGGATCGGCGGCAGCGAGCCTCAGCGCCTGGTGGGCGCTCGGCCTCGTGATGCAGCTCTTCGACCGGGCGGACAGGAAAAGCGAGCGGGGCGACGGGGCATGACGGTCAGCACGATGAAACTGGAGCGCAAGCTGATCGACGTGACCATCGACGGCGTGGACGAGGCTGGCATGTTCGAGGGCTATGCGAGCCTGTTCGACCGGATCGACATGAGCCGCGACATCGTCGAGCGCGGGGCCTTTGCGAAAGCGCTGGCAAAGAAGGGGCCGGGGGGCATCCGCATGCTCTTCCAGCACGATCCGGCGCAGCCGATCGGCGCCTGGACGGATATCTCGGAGGACGCGTTCGGGCTGAAGGTGCGCGGGCGGTTGTCGGCCGGCTCGGCGAGGGGGCGCGAAGTGCGCGAACTGATCCGCGACGGCGCGCTCGACGGGCTGTCGATCGGCTTCAAGGTCGCACGCGGCCACACCGATCCGAAGACCGGCATCCGGCACATCAAGGAAGCCGATCTCTGGGAGATTTCGGTCGTGACCTTCCCCATGCAGGAGGGCGCGCGGATCGCCAAGGGCGCGGGGCTGCCGACGACACGCGAATTCGAACGCTGGCTGACGCGGGACGCGCAGCTGACGCGCAAGGAGGCGAGGCATGTGGTGGCGCTTGGCTTTGCCAGCTTGAGGCGCGCGCGGGATGCCGCGCCGGACCCAAAAACGAGCCTGGCGGAGCGCATTCGCCTGGCGACACGATCCCTCAATCAAAGGACCAGTCCTCGATGATTCAATCCATCGAAACCAAGGCGGCAACCGCCGAGATCGCCGATGCCTTCGACGACCTGATGACGACGTTCGGCGCGTTTCGCGAGGCGAATGACAGCCGTCTGGCGCAGATCGAAAAGCGCATGAGCGCCGACGTCATCACCACCGACAAGGTGGAGCGCCTGTCGGCCGCGCTCGACCGTCAGCAGCGCGCGCTCGACGAAATGAGCCTGAAGCGGGCGCGCCCGCATCTGGGCGGCGAACGCGGGACCGGCGTCGCGCTCGAGCACAAGCATGCCTTCGACACCTATGTGCGCGCCGGCGAGGACCGCACGCTGCGCGATCTCGAGCAGAAGGCGATGAGCTACGGCTCAGGCCAGGATGGCGGGTATCTCGTGCCCGACGAGATCGAGACGGCGATTGGATCGCGGCTGCGCGAACTGTCGCCTATCCGCTCGATCGCGACGGTGCGGCAGGTTTCCGGCGCGGTGCTGAAGAAGCCCTTCGCGGTGAACGGGCCGACGGTCGGCTGGGTGGGCGAGACGGCGGCGCGTCCGCAGACCGGCACGGCGGCGCTGCAGGAGATGCAGTTCCCCACCATGGAACTTTACGCCATGCCGGCGGCGACGGCGGCGCTTCTGGAAGATTCGATTGTCGATCTTGGCGACTGGATCACGGCGGAGGTGGAGACGGCGTTTGCCGAGCAGGAAGGCGCGGCCTTCATCAATGGCGACGGCATCAACAAGCCGCGCGGTTTCCTCGACTACGGTTCGGTGGCGGAAGGTGTCTGGGCCTGGGGTAGCCTTGGCCACGTCCTGACGGGCGTGGCTGGCGCACTGCCGGTGGAGGATGCATCGGATGTGCTGATCGATACGGTCTATGCGCTGAAGAGCGGCTATCGCCAGAACGCCAACTGGGTGATGAACCGCAGGACCCAGGCGACGATCCGGAAGCTGAAGGACGCCGACGGCAACTATCTTTGGCAGCCGCCGGCGACTGCCGGTTCGCGTGCGATGCTGATGGGCTTTTCGGTCGTCGAGGCCGAGGACATGCCCGACATCGGCGCCGATGCGACGCCGATCGCCTTTGGCGATTTCGGCCGTGGCTATCTCGTCGTCGACCGGGCGGGCGTTCGCGTCCTGCGCGACCCCTATTCCGCCAAGCCCTACGTGCTCTTCTACGTGACCAAGCGCGTCGGCGGCGGGGTGCAGGATTTCGACGCGAACAAGCTTCTGAAGTTCGGCATGGCGTAAGGCCGGCTTCTCCTGACTGGCCGAACGACGTGCCCGGCCCCGGCAAGCTTTTGCCGGGGCCTTTTCATTTTCCGATGACCGAGGTGGCGATGACCGCATTTCGAACGACCGGCCCCGTGGGTGAGCCGGTGACGCTGGCCGAGGCCAAGGCGCATCTGCGCGTCCAGCATGACAGCGAGGATGAACTGGTATCGGGCCTGATCCGCGCCGCGCGCGAGGAAGTGGAGGCGGCGACGGGGCTGGCGCTGATGGCGCAGACCTGGCGCAAGGTGCTCGACGCGCTGCCGCGCGACCGGACCGTGCGCCTGGCGCCGCATCCGGTGCGCGAGGTCCTGTCCGTGACCGTCTTCGGCGAGGACGGTGAGGGATCGGTGGTCGATCCGGCGGGCTATGTGGTCGACGCGGTGTCGCGTCCGGCGCGCGTCCATTTCAGGACGCCGCTGGCTCCGACTGCCTCGCTGAACGGCATCGAGATCGATTTCGTCGCGGGTCATGGCGAGGCGGCGACGGACGTGCCCGATTTGCTGAAGCGGGCGGTGCTCATCCTCGTGGCGCACTGGTACGAATTTCGCGGCGTGCACGGGGCGAGGGACCAGCCGGTCTCCTATCCAGCCGGCTACGAGCGGCTGATCGCGCCGTTCAAACGCAGGAGGGTTGAGTGATGGCCGAATTCATCGATCCGGGAATGCTGCGCACCGATCTGATCGTCGAGGATGCCATCGAAAGCGGCGACGGGGCGGGCGGCGTGGTGCGCATGTGGGTCGAGGTTGCGACGCTGTTCGCCCATATCGAGCCGGTTCGGGCCCGCATGCGCTATGGTGCAGACCAACGGCAGGTCGACATCACCCATCGAGTCACCGTGCGCCATCGCGCAGACATCGCGCGCCGCATGCGTTTTCGTCGCGGCGAACGTGTCTTTGCCATCGAGACGATCTCCGATCCGGATGAGACCGGACGGTATCTCGTCTGCGAGACGCGGGAGGCGGGACGATGAAGGCGACCATACGCACGACCAGCGACGATCTCGTGAAGAGCCTGCGCAGCCTTCTGCACGGCTTGGCGGACGACGTTGCGTCAGGCTATCGTGGCGAACGGGGGCGCCGGACGGGCGATGAGGGGACCGATCACAAGCGCGGCACTTGAGCTTCAGCGGGCCGTCTTCGCGTCGTTGCAGGGAAACGCGGAGCTGGAGGTCGCCATGGGCGAGGTCCGGCTCTACGATCAGGCGCCAGCCAACGCGCAGGTCCCCTATCTCACCTTCGGCCGGACCAGCGTCTACGATTGGTCGACCGATACGGAAAGCGGTGCGGAACATCTGGTGACGCTTCATGTCTGGTCGAAGGAACGCGGCAAGAGCCTGTGTCATACGCTGATCGAGACCGTGCGGGCGGCCCTCGATGACGCGGCACTGGTGCTGGACGGCCATGCGCTGATCCGGCTGCGCGCCGAATATTCCGAAGTCCGCTATGAGGACGACAATGACGTCCATCATGGGCTCGTTCGGTTTCGCGCGCTGACCGAAGCGACGAGCTGAATTCACTGACATCGTTGAACATTTTACCTGGAGGCCTTCATGGTTGCTCAGAAGGGCAAGGATCTGTTGCTCAAACTCGACCCGGACGGAACGGGCGCGTTCGTCACCATCGCCGGACTGCGCACCAAGCGGCTGGCGTTCAATTCCGAGACCGTCGACGTCACGAACGCGGATTCGGCGGGGCGATGGCGCGAACTTCTGGCTGGCGCCGGCGTACAGCGCGCCTCGGTCAGCGGATCGGGCATCTTCAAGGACCAGACGTCGGACGCCCTGCTGCGCGCGCGCTTCTTCGAAGGGGCGATCTCGGCCTGGCAACTCGCGATCCCAGATTTCGGCATGATCGAGGGACCGTTCCAGATCACAGCGCTCGAATATGCTGGCAGCCATGATGGCGAAGTGACGTTCGAGGCAGCGCTGGAATCGGCCGGCGCGCTCAGCTTCGCGGAGGCCGCATGAATGTGAATCAGCGGCGCGGCGAGATATCGGCGACGCTCGACGGCCGCGCGTTCCGGCTGTGTTTGACGCTCGGCGCGCTGGCGGAACTCGAAAGCGCGTTTGAGGCGAAAGACCTGGGCGCACTCGTCGAGCGGTTTTCGACCGGCCGACTGTCGGCCGGCGACATGGCGAAGATCATTGGCGCGGGGCTGCGCGGTGGCGGCAATTCAGTTTGCGATGGCGACGTTCTGGCGATGCATTGCGAGGATGGTGTGACCGGCTTCGCTGCGATCGTCTCCGACCTCTTGACCGCGAGCTTCGGCGTGCAGGGCGGCGCCGGGGAGGAGGCGAGGCCCACAAACCCTTGACCGCCGCAGCAGCGCCGATGAGCTGGTTCCCGTGGGACGACGTCCTGGAAACCGGCCTTGGCCTGCTGCGGCTGAAACCGGCCGAACTGTGGGCGATGACACCACGCGAATTCGCTTGGTGCGCCCGGCTCAATCGCGCGGCTCCCCACGCGCCTGCGCGCAACGATCTCGGCGCGCTGATGGCGCGCTTTCCCGATCCCTAAAGGAGTAACCGACGATGGACGAGACGTTCACCGTTTCGATCGAGGCCGACACGGCGCCCTTTGCCGCGGCGTTGTCGAACCTCGAAAAGCTGTCGTCCCGCTTCGGTGACCAGTTGGGCGGGGCGTTGCGGGCGGCGACGGTCAGCGGGCGGTCGCTTGACGACATACTGCGCCGCATCGGCCTCAACATGGCCAGCATGGCGCTGACCCAGGGCCTGAAGCCGCTGAGCGGGCTGGCGTCGAGTGCACTCAGTGGGCTTCTGGGCGGGATCGTACCCTTCGCCAAGGGAGGCGTGCCGGGCTCGATCACGCCGTTCGCGCAGGGCGGCGTCGTGTCCGCTCCGACGCTTTTTCCCATGGCGCGAGGTGCCGGACTGATGGGCGAGGCGGGCGCCGAGGCGATCCTGCCGCTGCAACGCTCCGCCGACGGGCGCCTCGGCGTGGCTGCGAGCGGCGGCGGGTCCGTCAACGTCGTGTTCAACGTGACGGCGGCGGACGCCACCTCGTTCCGCAAATCCGAAGCGCAGATCACCGGCATGCTGGCGCGAGCCGTCTCGCGCGGCACGCGAACCATGTGAGGCCATGATGGATACATTTCACGATCAGCGGTTTCCGACCGCCATCTCCTTCGGCGCGACCGGCGGACCGGAAAGGCGCATCGAGATCGTAACCATGACGTCCGGCGAGGAGCGGCGGAACCTGCGGCAAAGCCGCTCCCGCCGGCGCTTCGACGCGGGAACGGGCCTGCGCGCGCTTGACGATCTCAGCGAGCTCGTTGCCTTCTTCGAGGCACGGCGCGGAGCACTTCACGCTTTCCGCTTTCGCGACCCTTTCGATCATAAATCCGGTGGGTTGGGCGCAGAACCCGAATCGATGGATCAGGAGATCGGGATCGGCGACGGCGCGGCCACGGCGTTTCAGCTTGCCAAGATTTACGGCGGCGGGCCCGAGGCCTACCGGCGCGAGATCACCCTGCCGGTCGCTGGATCGGTGCGAGTGGCCGTGGACGGGTTCGAACTCGGCGCGAGCGCTTTTTCAGTCGATGCCCTGACGGGAATCGTGACGCTCGACGCCGCGCCGGCGCAAGGTAGCGTGGTGACAGCCGGCTTCCTGTTCGACATCGCCGCTCGGTTCGACACGGATCGGCTGGAAATCAGCCTGTCGTCGTTCAAGGCGGGGCATATCCCGTCGATTCCGATCGTCGAGGTGTTCGCATGAGCGATCTGGCGACGACGCTGTGCTTCTGCTGGCGGGTGACCAAAAGGGACGGGACGGCGCTCGGCTTCACGGACCACGACAAGATGCTTTCCTTCGAAGGGACCATTTTCGAACCGCAATCGGGATTTTCCCAGAGCGAGGCGCAATCCTCACTGGGATTGGCGGTGGACACGGCGGAGATCGAGGGGGCGCTGTCGTCCACAAGGCTTTCGGAAGACGAGATCGATGCCGGATTGCTTGACGGTGCGAAGGTCGAGACGTTCCGCGTCGACTGGGCTGCGCCTGACGGGGCCGAGCTGGTCCGCGTATCCGCCATCGGCAAGATCACGCGCCGCGACGGGGCGTTGGTCGCCGAACTCGAAAGCCTCGCGCGCAACCTCGATCGGCCGGCGGGGCGCTATCTGCGGCGAAGCTGCGATGCCGAACTTGGCGACATGCGCTGCGGCGTCGCGATGGCGGGCTTCGCTGCGGCGGGAACGATCGTATCCCGGCAGGCGACGGATACCTATGTCGTCGCCGGGCTCGACGCCTATGCCGATGGCTGGTTCGGTGGCGGGAGATTGACGAGCGAGGGGCACGCCTACCGCGTGACAGCTCACCGGCGCGGAACGGAGGGTGTTCTCGTCAGCCTGGACGACGGCGGCGCCCTTGCGCCGGGAAGCGCGTTCACCATTGCGGCGGGCTGCGACAAGGCGTTTTCGACCTGTCGAGACAAGTTCTTCAACACTCTGAATTTCCGTGGCTTTCCGCATCTGCCGGGCAATGACGTCGCCTATGGCTATGTCAGCGAGGACGGGGTGTTCGACGGCGGGGCGATCGTTCCATGAGGCGCGGGCAAGTCTTGGAGGAGGCGCGACGCTGGATCGGCACGCCCTATCGGCATCAAGGATCGCGGCTGGGCGTGGGATGCGACTGTCTGGGATTGCTGCGCGGTATCTGGCGCAGCCTTTATCGCTGCGAGCCCGAAGCGGTGCCGGCCTATTCGCGCGACTGGGCCGAGGCACGAAGGGACGAGCCGCTGCTGGAGGCCGCGCGGCGGCACATGACGGAGGTCCCGGTACAAGTGGCGATGCCGGGCGATGTGCTGGCCTTCCGCTGGCGCAGGCAACTGCCGGCCAAGCATCTGGCAATCCTCGCCGACGGCGAGACGATCATCCATGCCTATGAAGGCCACGCGGTGGCGGTGTCGCCGCTGGTGCCGGCATGGAAGTCGCGCATCGCGGCGGCCTTTCAATTTCCAGCCTGACCGGGGAACTCGATGGCGACAATCGTTCTGCAGGCTGCCGGGACATTTCTCGGTGGCTATCTCGGTACGTTCGGCGCGGCGATCGGTTCCGCAGCCGGTGCGATCGGTGGCTATCTCGTCGACCGCGCGATGCTGACCGGATCGCAGCGGCTCGAAGGTCCGCGGCTTTCGGGAATGCGTCCGTTTCAAGCGGAAGAAGGCGTTCCGCTGGCGCAGGCCTTCGGAACAGCGCGGGTGCCCGGCAACCTGATCTGGGCGACACGTTTCGAGGAGGAAAGCCGGACCGAGCGCCAGGGCGGCAAGGGCGGGCCGAAGACGACGACCTACAGCTATTTCGCCAATGCCGCCTTCGCGCTTTGCGAGGGTGAGATCGCGAGCGTCAGGCGGATCTGGGCGGATGGACGCGAGATCGACCGCGAGCGCTTCGAAATTCGCGTTTATCGCGGAGGCGAAGAACAGCAGCCGGACCCGCTGATCGCGGCGAAGCAAGGCGATGCGCCAGCCTATCGCGGCGTCGCCTATGTCGTGTTCGACCGGTTTCCGTTGGCGGACTTCGGCAATCGCTTGCCGCAGTTCCAGTTCGAGGTGGTGCGTCCGATCGGGGGCTATCAGAACGACGTGCGCGCGGTGGCGCTGATCCCCGGCTCGACCGAATACGGCCTTTCGCCTGCCGAGGTGACGCGGGCCCGGCCAGGCGGCGAGACGGAGGCGGTGAACCGGCATGTGCTTCACGCCGGCAGCGACATCGAGGCCTCGCTGGACGAGCTGCAGGCGATGTTTCCGAACCTGAAGCACGTCGCACTCGTCGTCACCTGGTTCGGGGACGACCTGCGTGCCGGGACATGCCGAGTGCGCCCGGGTGTGACGCAGGGCGATCCCGACGGGTTCTCGCAAGCATGGTCCGTATCCGGCGTGCCGCGCGAGGCGGCCTATGTGGTCTCCCAAATCGGTGAAGCGGCTGCCTATGGCGGGACGCCGAGCGACCGATCCGTGATCGACGCCATTGCCGAGCTCAACCGGCGCGGACTGAAGGCAACGCTCTACCCGTTCATCATGATGGACGTGCCGGCGGGAAATGGCTTGCCGGACCCCTATGGCTGCGTCGAGCAGGCGGCCTATCCCTGGCGCGGCAGGATTACGTCGATGCCGGCGCCGGGACGATCAGGAAGCCCGGACAAAACGAACGCCGTGCAGGGTGTCGTCGCGGATTTTACGGGCGAGGTGGGTCCTGATGATGTGGTCGCGGCGGGCGAGAGCGTCGCCTGCTTGCGGCCCGACGACTGGGGCTATCGCCGGCTCGTGCTGCATTACGCGCGGCTGGCGGCGATGGCGGGCGGCGTCGATGCCTTCCTGCTCGGCTCGGAACTGCGCGGACTGACGACGCTGCGCGACGCGGCGAACGGGTTTCCGTTCGTCGACGTCCTGCGCGAACTGGCTGGCGAGGTGGCGTCGATGCTGCCGCAGGCGCGCATCAGCTACGGCGCGGACTGGTCCGAATATTTCGGGCACCACCCGGCGGACGGTTCGGGCGACGTCTTTTTCCATCTCGATCCGCTCTGGGCGCATCCGGCGATCTCAGCCGTCGGCATAGACAACTACATGCCGTTGTCGGACTGGCGGGACGGCGACGAGGCGGGCGGCAATTTCTATGGGTTCGCGTGCGCCAACGATCGGGCCGGTCTGCTTGAAAGCGTCTCGCGCGGCGAGGGCTACGACTTCTTCTACACTTCGCTTGAGCACCGCATTGCGCGGCAACGCACGCCGATCATCGACGGGGCTTACGGAAAGGACTGGGTCTTTCGCTACAAGGACATCAAATCCTGGTGGGAGAACCCGCATTTCAATCGCCTCGGTG
Organism: Aliihoeflea sp. 40Bstr573; assembly: GCF_024105655.1. Taxonomy (GTDB): domain Bacteria; phylum Pseudomonadota; class Alphaproteobacteria; order Rhizobiales; family Rhizobiaceae; genus Aliihoeflea. The sequence goes on along the minus strand of NZ_JAAAMH010000016.1, from coordinate 66,647 downwards.
GCGTGGAAATGGCCGAGCCGACCGCCTGGGTGCCGGGCTCGAAACCGATCTGGATGACCGAGATCGGCTGTCCGGCTATCGACAAGGGACCCAACCAGCCCAACGTATTTCCCGACCCGAAAAGTTCCGAGAACGCTGCCCCTCATTTTTCGAATGGCGAGCGCAGCGACATCGCGCAGGCGCGCTATCTCGAGGCGCAGCACGGGGCGTGGCAGCCGGATCATCCGGCCTTCGACGACGCCCGCAATCCGGCAGCGACGCTGGAAGGCGGTCGGATGGTCGATCCTGACCGTCTCTATGTCTGGGCCTGGGACGCGCGACCGTTTCCGGCGTTTCCGACACTCGGCGGCATCTGGGCCGACGGCGCGAACTGGTTCCTTGGTCACTGGATGAATGGCCGGGCGAGCGGGGTCGATGTCGGCTCGCTGATCGAGACGATCATGGTGCGGCACGGCCTGCCGCTGCCGGATGTGCGGGACGTGCACCAGACCATCGCTGGCTACGTCGTCGATGAGCCGGCGACGGCGAGGGGGGCGTTGCAGCCCCTGGTGGAGCTATTCGGCCTTGGCGTCAGCGAACGCGGCGGGACGATCACGTTTCGCAATCCCGAAATCGTGGGCGAAATCTTCGACGTCGTCGACCTCGTGGACGATGGCGGCGTGGTGGTCGAGACGACGAGCGAGGCGAATACGCAGGTCGCGAGCGAAGTGGAACTCGCCTATCGCGATCCCCTTCGTGAGTACCAAGCGGCGCAGGCGCACGCCGCCGTGTCTGGCCCTGGAGCCGACAGCCGGTCACGGCTCGGCTTCCCAGGGATGCTGGAGCAGGGGCAGGCAGCGGCGCTGGCCGCGCGCTGGCTCGACCGGCATCGGGCTGGACGCGAGACGATCAGCTTCGCGACGGCGCCTGGCGAACTTTCCGCCGGACAGGCGATGCGGCTTCCCAGCGGAGGAGCGACAAGGTCTATCGCGTCGAGACGGTCGAAGAAGGGCTGACGGCACGGGTCGTCGCGCGGCGCATCGGTCTGGGGGCGCCGAGCGCGTGGCAGCGCATCCAGCCGCCGGAGCGGCAAACGCCCGCGCTGCCAGGTCCTCCGGAGGCGATCTGGCTCGACTTGCCGACCGGGCCGGATGGCGGCGCGCCGGAAAACCAGTTTCGCATCGCGGCGACTGCGCGGCCATGGCGCAGCCATCTGCTTTTCGCCTCGACTGATACAGGTGGCTTCACGCAGCGCACGCAGATCGACCGTCCGGCGACGATGGGCAGGTTGGATGTGGCCGCACCTTCGGGCCGCAGCGGCTTGATCGACCGTGCATCGCGGCTGCGCGTGCGGCTTCATGGCGGATCTCTGCAATCGGTGACGATCGCGGACATGCTGGGCGGTGCGAACGCCTGCGCGATCGAAAGCGCAGCCGGCTGGGAGGTTCTGCAATTTGCCGCCGCGGACGAAATCGCGACGGGGCTTTGGGAACTCACGAACCTTCTGCGCGGGCAACTCGGCACCGAAGACGCGCTCGCAGCGGGTACGGATGCCGGGGCGCGGTTCGTGCTTCTCGACCGGGCGGTCGTGGCGGCGGGCTTACTGTCCAGCGAGATCGGGCGCGAGCTCAACTGGCGCTGTGCCCCGGCGGGATACGACCTTTCCGATCGCTACGCGTCGGGCGTTTCCCTGGGCGGGGGCACTCGGGCGCCAATGCCGCTCTCGCCCTGCCATCTGCGCTTCGGACGGGAGGGCGAAATGCTCGCTTTCGCGTGGACGCGCCGCGGGCGGATCGACGCCGATAGCTGGCTGTTCTCCGACATCCCGCTCGGCGAGGCCGAGGAGCGTTACCGCGTGACGCTTTTCGACGGCGACACCATCATAGCCGAAGCCGAGACGACACAGCCGCAGTGGCAGGTGGCCGCGTCTATGGTCGAGGGTCGCACCGCCGCCACGCTTCGCGTCAGCCAAGTCAGCCTGGCTGTCGGCGCCGGCGTTCCGGCGTCGCGCACATTCCATTTCAACACCTAGAAAGGAAAGCACATGGACATCGAAAAGCCCTGGTACACCTCGCGCACGATCTGGGCGTCGATCATCACGGTGGCGAGCGCAGGTGCGGCGGCCCTCGGCGTGCCAGTCGATGCTGTCGACGGCGCAGCCCTGACCGACACGGTGCTGCAGACCGTTGCAGCAATTTCCGGTCTTGTGGCTATATTCGGCCGGCTGGCCGCGACCACGCGGATCAAGTGAAGGCCCTGCAACTTCGCGCTTTGTCGTTCATTTGATGTTCAGCCGGTCTGTAATAGAACGTGACACATGAAGAACACTCGCATCCCGACCCTGGCATTGGCAGTATCGATGGCTTTCGGCGCAGTTGCGCCGGGCTGGGCGCTGCCGATGTTCTCTGCCGCTCCGGGGACACCACAGCGTGTCCAGCTTGTGCAGGGCGATTGCTATGCGATCGGCCAGCAGGTCGCGGCGCAGAATGGCGGCACGCTCGCCAAGGCGACGCCGGAAGATCGCGGCGGCCAGCAGGTATGCGTGATCGTCGTGCTGGTTCCCGCCCAGGACGGCCAGCGCCCCCGTCGTGCCGAATTCGTCGTGCCGATGTAGTCTTCGGCAGCGATTCGCCGATAGTTGGGTCAAGGGACGAAATGAACCATGCGCATTCTGGTCGTCGAGGACGATAATGAACTCAATCGCCAGGTCAGCGACGCGCTGGTCGACGCGGGTTATGTCGTCGACCGGGCGTTCGACGGTGAGGAAGGGCACTTTCTGGGCGATACAGAGCCCTACGACGCCGTCGTTCTCGACATCGGCCTGCCGCAGATGGATGGCATCTCCGTCGTCGAGCGCTGGCGCCGCGACGGCCGCAAGATGCCGGTCCTGATACTGACGGCGCGCGACCGGTGGAGCGACAAGGTGGCCGGCATCGACGCCGGCGCGGATGACTACGTCGCCAAGCCGTTTCACATCGAGGAGGTGCTGGCGCGCCTGCGCGCGCTCATCCGCAGGGCTGCCGGCCATGCCTCGTCGGAAATTTCGTGTGGCCCGCTGCGGCTCGATACCAAATCGTCCAAGGCCGATCTTGGCGGCGTGCCGCTGCGCCTGACGTCACACGAGTTCCGGCTGCTCGCCTATCTCATGCACCATATGGGCGACGTCGTTTCGCGTACCGAACTGGTAGAGCATCTCTACGATCAGGATTTCGACCGCGACTCCAATACGATCGAGGTTTTCGTCGGTCGCCTCCGCAAGAAACTGGGCGTCGACATGATCGAGACGGTGCGCGGCATGGGCTACCGCATGCGCGAGCCTGCCGCATGAGCACCGAAGGGCCATCACACCCATGATGCCAAGGCGCCTGCGGCTCGGCTCGCTGACCGTTCGCGTCATCGCGTTCTCGACGCTCTGGGCGGTTCTGACGCTCGTTATAATCGCGACGGTCATCTCCACGCTCTTTCGGCAGGCGAGCGAGCGCGGCTTCGAAAGCCTGCTTTCCGCACACCTCTTCAACCTCATCAGTACGGTTTCGGTCACGGAGGACGGCTGGCTGCAAGGCAGCCCGAATCTGGGCGACCTGCGGTTCACGATCCCGCGCTCCGGCTGGTACTGGTCGGTCGAGCCGATCTCCGAAGGGTTGCGCGGGTCGCTGCAATCCATCTCCATGGTCGAGCCAATAGAGGCTCCCACAACGGAGGAGGTGCCGTTCGACAGCGAATTCCAGCGGCGTTACGTCACGATGGGAATCGAGGACGAGTTCGTCGATGTCTATGAAAGTGAGTTCGTGCTCGACGCGGCCGAGCGCGTGGCCCGATTTCGCGTAATGGGCAACCGGTCGGATCTGGAAGCCGAGATCGCCGATTTCGAGCGGCAGCTCTACATCTATCTGGCATTGTTCGGCTTCGGCATGATCGCCATCAACGCGATTGCGATCTGGCTCGGGCTGCGGCCATTGACGCGCGTGCGTCGGGCGCTCGCTGAAATCCGGTCGGGCAGCGCGCAGCGCCTCGACGGCAGTTTTCCCGCCGAGATTGCGCCGTTGGCCGACGAAACCAACGCGCTGATCGAAAGCAACCGGCGCATCGTCGAGCGTTCACGCACGCAGGTCGGCAATCTCGCCCACTCTCTGAAGACGCCACTGGCCGTTCTTCTCAACGAAGGGGCCGCGATGGGCGGCCGGAAGGGCGAACTGATCGTCGATCAGGCGACGGCGATGCAGTCGCAGGTCGAGCACTACCTCCAGCGCGCACGCGTGGCCGCGCAACGCGACAGCGTGCTGTTCCGCACGCCCGTGGTGGCGACGCTCGAACGGCTTGTGCGCGTCCTCACCAAGCTCAATCCCCATCTCGACATCTCCCTCGATGGGCCCGACGAGGAAATTGTCTTCAGCGGCGAGAAGGAGGACTTCGAGGAACTGGTCGGCAACCTGCTCGAGAACGCCACCAAATGGGGGCGCACGGCAGTCGCGGTGACCGTGCGGCGCGATGGCGACGACGGGCGCCCCGGCTTCGTCCTGACGATCGATGATGACGGGCCGGGCATTCCGGAGGAAAAGGCGCGAGTTGCGATGAAGCGCGGACAAAGACTGGACGAAACCAAGCCAGGAACCGGGCTGGGCCTGGCGATCGTATCCGATCTCGTCAAGGAGTATGGCGGTTTGTTCGAGCTTGGCCGGTCGCAGATGGGCGGGCTGCGGGCCGTGATACGTTTGCAACGCCAGCGCGACGAACTTGCCGATTGAAGGTCGCGGCGATGACAAAGTTCGGCCAACACCCTAGCTTAAAGGGGCGTTGTCGTTGCGTCCTCGATGGGAATTTTCAGTTTAAATGATCTTCAGATTGGCAGGAATCGCAGTTGCGGGATTGCTCTTGACGGGATGCATGTCGTCGCAGACAGGCGGTGGATCGGCTTTGATCGGAGCGTTCGCGAGCCCGATGGGCAGCGCGCAGCCGATGTCGGCCGGCATAGCCGAGGCCATGGCTGGCGGCCTGATCGGACGCGGGCTCGGCCAAGACCTTGATCGCGGCGACCAGCAGCGGGCGCTGGAGGCGGAATATCGCGCGCTTGAATATACCGCATCGGGCGAGCCTGTTGCTTGGCAGGGCGGGGCACGCCTTTCCGGGCAGGTCGTCGCCGCGCCGCCCTATCGTGTCGGATCGCAGAACTGCCGGCAATATACGCACACGGTAAGGCAGAACGGCGCCGAGCGGGTCGGTCGCGGAACCGCCTGCCGCAACCCGGACGGAAGCTGGACGCCGCTCGCCTGAGGCGGGCGGTACGAATGGCCGCATCCCGGCGCAATTGGCAATCGGCCTGAGGGCCGGTAGGAACGGGCATGCTTTTCTGGATCGTTGCCGCCGCATTGACCTTCGGGGCGTGCCTCTTGCTGCTCGCGCCGCTGGCGCGTGGCAACGCGAATGCTGCCGATGCTCAGGCACACGAAATCGAGGTCTACAAGGACCAGCTTCTCGAGATTGAGCGCGACATGGCGCGCGGCTTGATCAGCGCGAGTGAGGCGGAACTTGCGCGGGCCGAGATTGGCCGCAAGATCATCCGTTTGTCCGATGCACAACAGACGGCGGGATCGACTGCGCCGTCGCGGCCGCTCGCCCGCTGGATCGGCGCGGCCGCAATCTTGTCGCTGCCGCTGGTGAGTTGGGGGCTCTATGCTGCGACCGGCTCTCCCTTTTATCCTGGGCAGCCGTTGCAGGCGCGGCTGGAGCGCGATCCCTCGCAGGCGTTCGTCGACGAACTCATCGCGCGGGCCGAGGCGCATCTGGCGGCCAATCCGAACGATGCGCGCGGCTGGGACGTGCTAGCCCCCATCTATCTGCGGCTCGGTCGCTATTCCGAAGCCGCAACGGCATTTGCGAACGCTTCGCGGCTGGACGAGCCGACCGCGGCACGTCTTGCCGGCGAGGGCGAGGCGCTGACGGCCGCAGCCAACGGACAGGTGACGGCCGACGCGCTCGCGCGCTTCGAGGCAGCGCTGGCACTTCAGCCCGATGATCTGCCCAGCCGCTATTTCGTCGCGCTCGCATCCGACCAGGCCGGCAATGGCGAAGAGGCCGGCAGGATGTGGCAGGAGATGCGCGAGGGACTGCCACAGGGCTCACCATGGCACGGCGTCATCGCCGCCGCGATGGATGGCGAAGACGCCGCAGCTTCCGGGGACGATCAGGCCGCGATGATCGAGAATATGGTGGCAAGCCTTGCCGCCCGGCTCGAAGCAAACCCGCACGATGTCGACGGATGGCAGCAACTGATCCGCTCCTACATGGTATTGGAAAGGCCACAAGATGCGCAGAGCGCGCTCGACCGTGGCCGTGCGGCCATGGGGCCGGCATCGCCTGAAGGCGGTCATCTGGCGGCCTATGGCCTGTCGCTTGGCCTGGAAGTGGAACAGTGAGATGGCAATGACGCGCAAGCAGAAGAGACTGGCGGTAATCGGCGGAGCCCTTGCTTTCCTGGCGGTGGCAACGACGCTGACGCTCTTCGCGCTTGGCCAGAAGGCGTCGTATTTCTACACGCCCGCCGACGTCGCCGAAAAGGGCGTCGCGGCAGGGGAGCGCATCCGGCTCGGCGGGCTGGTCGCGACGGGGTCGATCGCGCGGGGCGAGGGAACCGACGTCAGTTTCGCCGTGACCGACCAGATCGAGACCGTGACCGTGTCTTATGCCGGCATCCTGCCTGACCTGTTTCGTGAGGAGCAGGGTGTCATCGCGGAAGGCACGTTCGATGCCTCCGGCCGCTTCGTCGCCGACACGGTTCTCGCCCGCCATGACGAGAACTACATGCCGCGCGAGGTCGCCGACAGCATGAAGGCCCGCGGTATCTGGCAGGACGAGGAGTAGGCGCCACATGATCGTCGAGATCGGACATTTCGCACTCGTCCTCGCCTTCGCGCTGTCGCTCGTTCTGTCCGTCGCGCCTCTGGTCGGCGCGCGCATGGGCGACGCGAGGCTGATGGGTCTGGCGGAACCTGCCGCACTCTCGATCCTCGCGCTGGTCGCGCTGTCCTTCGCCGCGCTGACGGTGGCCTATGTCCAGTCGGACTTTTCCGTCGCCAATGTCTGGGAGAATTCGCATTCGGCCAAGCCGATGCTCTACAAGATCACTGGCGTCTGGGGAAACCACGAAGGCTCGATGCTGCTCTGGGTTCTTATCCTGGCGGCGTTCGCCGCGCTCGTGGCGCTGTTCGGCGGCAATTTGCCCGCGACGCTGCGCGCCAACGTCCTTGCCGTTCAGGGCATGATCGCGGCCGCGTTCCTTCTCTTCGTGCTGGCGAGCTCCAATCCGTTCGAGCGCATCAATCCGCCGCCGATCGAAGGCCAGGACCTGAACCCGATTCTTCAGGACATCGGCCTCGCCATCCATCCGCCGCTTCTCTATCTCGGATATGTCGGCTTCTCTATCTGCTTTTCCTTCGCTGTCGCCGCCCTCATCGAAGGGCGCATCGACGCGGCCTGGGCGCGCTGGGTGAGGCCGTGGACCCTCGCGGCATGGGCGGCGCTGACCGGCGGCATCGCCATGGGTTCCTATTGGGCCTATTACGAGCTTGGCTGGGGCGGCTACTGGTTCTGGGACCCGGTGGAGAACGCATCCTTCTTGCCCTGGCTTTCGGGCACTGCGCTGCTCCATTCGGCCATCGTGATGGAAAAGCGCTCGGCGCTGAAGATCTGGACTGTGCTGCTTGCCATCCTGACCTTCTCTCTCTCGCTTCTCGGCACCTTCCTTGTGCGCTCTGGCGTCCTGACCTCCGTCCACGCCTTTGCGACCGACCCGACGCGCGGCATCTTCATCCTGATGATCCTGATCGCCTTCATAGGCGGATCGCTGGCCCTGTTCGCGCTGCGCGCTTCGTCGCTGACGGCGGGCGGCGTCTTCCATCCGATCTCGCGGGAAGGGGGACTGGTCCTGAACAATCTCTTCCTGACGACGGCGGCGGCGACGGTGCTCGTCGGCACGCTGTGGCCGCTTATCGTTGAATCCGTCTCGGGCGAGAAGATTTCGGTCGGTGCGCCGTTCTTCAACATGACGTTCGGCCCCTTGATCCTGCCGCTGCTGCTGGCCGTGCCGTTTGGGCCGCTTCTTGCCTGGAAACGGGGCGATCTCTACGCGGCCAGCCAGCGGCTTTTCGTTGCGTTCGGTCTGTCCCTGGCGATCGCGCTTGCCACCTTCTTCATCGTTGATCGCGTCAGCGTACTCGCCGCCTTGGGCATAGCCGTGGCGTTCTGGCTGGTGTTCGGTGCGTTGACTGACCTGGCGCTCAAGGCCGGCATCGGCAAGGTGTCGCCTTCGGTGGCCTTGCGCCGGTTCATCGGGCTGCCGCGGTCCGTCTTCGGCACGTCACTTGCGCATGCCGGGCTCGGCCTGACGACGCTCGGCATCGTCGCGGTAAGCGCGCTCGAGGTCGAGCGCATGGCCGTCATGCACCCAGGCGACGCGATGGAGGTGGCGGGATACGAATTGCGTTTCGACGGCATGTTCCCGTTCGAGGGCCCGAACTTTACCGAGGAGCAGGGCCGCTTCACCTATTTGGACCGGTCGGGCCGCGAGCGCGGCGAGATCGTCTCGTCCAAGCGCTTCTATCCGGCCCGCCAGATGCCGACCACCGAGGCCGGCATCGCCTCGCGCGGTTTCAGCCAGCTTTATGTCGCGCTCGGCGACCGCGCGCCGGACGGCGGCATCGTCGTCCGTGCGTGGTGGAAGCCGCAGGTCCTGTTCATCTGGATCGGTTGCGTCGTGATGATGTTGGGCGGGGCGATATCGCTCCTCGACCGGCGGCTGCGCGTCGGCGCGCCCGCCGCGCGGCGCGCAAGGCCCGCCCGGCCCTTCGTGGAGCCTGCAGAATGATCGTCCGCTGGCTCGTCGTCATCTGGCTGGCGCTCGGCGTGGCGGGCGCCCATGCGGTGCTGGCACCGAATGAGATGCTTGACGATCCGGCGCTGGAGGCGCGGGCGCGCGCGCTTTCGGCCGAATTGCGCTGCATGGTCTGCCAGAACCAGTCGATCGACGATTCCGACGCCGAGCTTGCGCGTGACCTGCGCGTGCTGGTCCGGGAGCGCATCGCCGCCGGTGACAGCGACGACGAGGTGATGAACTATGTCGTCTCGCGCTATGGGGAGTTCGTGCTGCTGCGTCCGGCCTTCACGATGCGCAATGCGCTGTTGTGGGGAATGCCGGTGATCCTGCTCGTGGTGGGGGGCGCATTCCTGATCCTCTCGGCGCGACGGCGCAGGACGGCCGCGGCCGGCCTCAGCGACGAGGAAGCCCGCAAGCTCGACGCCATTTTGGGCCGTTCGGACTGATCTTCGTTCGACATTACGAAAGTTTCATGCCGGGGAAATGGCGCCGTAATGTCGCCGGGCCTATCTCTTCGTCCATCAGGTGCAGTCGCGCACCCGTGTTTGTTCCGCGAGGATTTTCATGATGGACGCCAATCATTCTTCTCCAATCAAGACCCGCAAGCGCCGCCTGTTCGCCACGGCGGCATCGCTCGCGATTGCGGGCGCCATCGGATTCGGCGCAGTGACTACCGGCACGCTGCCGGTCAATGCCGAGGCCGTGCGCGTCGAGACGACGCAGCAGAATCCCGGCTTTGCCGATGTCGTTGAGCGCGTTTCGCCTGCGGTCGTATCCGTACGTGTCGATTCCGAAGTCGCACCCGTTTCGGACCGCGGTCAGGGCGGCCGCCTGCCGTTCAGCGCGCCCGGCTTCGACGATCTTCCGCAGGATCACCCGCTCAACCGCTTCTTCCGTGAGTTCCGCGGTCCGGACGGCCAGTCCGAGGGGCGTCGCGGCGGACCGCGCGAGCGCCAGCAGGCACGTCCGACCTCGCAGGGTTCGGGCTTCTTCATCTCCGAGGACGGCTATGTCGTCACGAACAACCACGTGGTGCGTGACGGTTCGGCGTTCACGGTCGTTCTCGACGACGGCTCCGAGCTCAAGGCAGAGCTTGTCGGCACCGATCCGCGAACCGATCTCGCGGTTCTGAAGGTCGATGACGAACGCAAATTCACCTATGTCGCCTTTGCCGACGACAGCAACATTCGCGTCGGCGAGTGGGTCGTGGCGGTCGGCAATCCGTTCGGCCTCGGCGGCTCGGTTACCGCCGGCATCGTCTCGGCGCGCGGCCGCGACATCGGTGCCGGCCCCTATGACGACTTCCTGCAGATCGACGCGGCCGTCAATCGTGGCAATTCCGGCGGTCCCGCCTTCAACCTGAACGGCGAAGTGGTCGGCATCAATACGGCGATCTTCTCGCCCTCGGGCGGCAATGTGGGCATCGCCTTCGCCATCCCGTCCTCCACGGCCGAGGGCGTGGTCACAAGCCTGATCGAGAATGGCGGCGTCGTTCGCGGTTGGCTCGGCGTGCAGATCCAGCCGGTCACCGAGGACATTGCCGAATCGCTGGGCCTTGAAAAAGCCCGTGGTGCCCTGGTCAGTGAGGCGCAGGCCGATGGTCCGGCACTTGAGGCAGGCATCGCAGCCGGCGACGTCGTGACGGGCGTCAACGGTCAGGAGGTTGAATCGCCCCGTGAACTGGCGCGGCTGATCGCCAACCTGACGCCGGGCCAGAACGTCCAGGTTGACGTCTGGCGCAATGGCGAGACCCAGCAGATCGACGTCGAACTCGGCACGCTGCCCGGCGATGACCAGATCGCCTCGGCCTCGCCTTCTCAGAGCTCGCCTTCGGCGGACGTCGCGCTTGCCGATTTCGGCCTGACGGTTGTGCCGGCCGAAGACGGGAACGGCCTGCTGGTGACCGATGTCGACCCCGACAGCGCTGCCGCCGAGCGCGGCATCCAGGCTGGCGACGTCATCGCCTCGGTCAACTCGCAGCCGGTCAAGTCGTCGGACGACATCTCCAAGGCTGTGTCGTCCGCCGAGGAGGCAGGCCGCAGCGCCGTGCTGCTGCAGCTCAGCCGCGACAACGCCAATCGCTTCGTCGCGCTGCCGATCTCGCAGGGCTGATTTCGAAGGTCCAGGCCGTCGCGCGGCTTCAGATGCTCCGAGACCGCGATGGCTGGACGTTGGGCCGGTTGACGTCCACAACTAGCAGCCGGTTCCGGCGACGGCGGGTCCCCATCACCCGCCGTCGTTTTCATATCTGACATTGGGTGCGTGCCGATGAAGCTGCTGGTTATCGAAGACGATCGCGAAGCCGCCGAATATCTCGAAAAGGCGTTCAACGAGGCTGGCCATCTCGCGCATATCGCGGCCGATGGCGAGACCGGCTACACGCTGGCGAGCTCTGGCGACTATGATGTGCTCGTCGTCGACCGCATGCTGCCCCGTCGCGACGGGCTCTCCGTCGTCGCGGGCCTGCGCGCGCGCGGCAATGACACGCCCGTTCTGATCCTCTCCGCGCTCGGAGAGGTCGATGACCGCGTCACTGGCCTGCGTGCCGGCGGCGACGATTACTTGACCAAGCCTTATGCCTTCTCCGAACTCCTCGCGCGCGTCGAGGTACTGAAGAAGCGAGGCGGCTCGAAGGATGTCGAGACTGTTTACCGCGTCGGCGATCTGGAGCTTGACCGCCTGTCCCATTCGGTCAAGCGGGCCGGCAAGGAGATCACGCTTCAGCCACGCGAATTTCGCCTGCTCGAATATCTGATGCGCCACGCGGGGCAGGTCGTGACGCGCACCATGCTGCTCGAAAATGTCTGGGACTATCATTTCGACCCCCAGACCAACGTCATCGACGTTCATATCTCGCGGCTCCGCTCGAAAATCGAGAAGGAGTTCGACGCACCGGTCCTGCATACGGTGCGGGGTGCCGGCTACATGCTGAAGGCGTGATGCTGAGCTCTGTTTCCACGCTGATGAAGACGACGGCAGCGCGGCTATCAGCGCTGTACCTGCTGCTGTTTGCAATCTGCGCGGTGGGGCTCGTCTTCTACATGGGCTCGCTGACGATGCGCATGCTGACCGGCCAGATCCAGGATACGGTCTCGGAAGAGGTGCTGAGCCTTGGACGCGCCTACCAGCGCGGCGGGTTGACCACGCTCGTGCGCGTGGTGGAAAGCAGGTCGCGCCAGCCGGGCGCATATCTCTACATCATCGCCGATCCGACAGGCCGCATCCTCAGTGGCAACGTCCAAAGCCTGGAGCCGCGGGTGCTCAGTACGGAAGGCTGGACCGAGCGGCCGTTTTCCTATGAACGGTACGGCGAGGCCGATACACGCACGGGAGACGTCCCGGCCGCCCGCGAAGGGCCGCATACTGCGATGGCGGTCGTGATGCGCCTTCCCAATCAGATGATCCTGCTCGTCGGCCGCGATCTCGGCGAGCCGGAGCGTTTCGGGAACGTGATCCGCCGGGCCCTCATCGTCGCCTTCGGCATGATGGGTCTCGGTGCGCTCGTCATCTGGTTCCTCGTCGGCCGGCGGGCGCTGAAGCGCATCGACAACATCTCGGACGCCAGCCGGCGCATCATGGGCGGCGACCTTGCCGGGCGCCTGCCGGTGACCGGCGCGGGGGACGAGTTCGACCGCCTGTCGCAAAACCTGAACGAGATGCTGGCGCGGATAGGTGCGCTGAACGAGGGCCTGAAGCAGGTTTCCGACAACATCGCGCATGACTTGAAAACACCGCTCACCCGGCTGCGCAACCGCGCCGAAGCGGCGCTGGGCGGCGGCAACGACCCGCAGCACCGCGCAGCGCTCGAGGCAACGATCGCCGAATCCGACCAACTCATCCGCACGTTCAACGCGATCTTGATGATAAGCCGTCTGGAATCTGGCTACTCCGCCGAGCATACGGCGCCGATCGACCTTGCGGCGATCGTTTCGGACGTCGTCGAGCTTTACGAACCGGCGGCGGAGGAAGTCGGCGTCGCTCTTTCGGCGGATGCGCCCCGTGAACTGTCGATCACCGGCAATCGCGAACTCATTGGTCAGTCGCTGTCGAATATCGTCGACAACGCGATCAAGTACTCCGCCGGGTCCGGCCCGGTGCCCACAGTGCGCGTGACGGCGGAACGCAGGGGCGGCGAGATCGTCGTTTCCGTTTGCGACAATGGTCCGGGCATTCCGAAGGAAGAACACGCCCGGGCGACGGAGCGCTTCGTGCGCCTCGAGCAGAGCCGCTCGCAGCCGGGCTCGGGGCTCGGGCTGAGCCTTGCCAAGGCCGTCATGACCTTTCACGGCGGACGGCTTGAATTATCGGACGAAAACCCTGGATTATGCGTCTCCATGATCTTCCCGGCAGGCGATTCCCCAGTTCCATGACAAAAAGTGACGCAAACGGCCCGACAACACTGCAAACATTCGGGCGCGCGTCGCTGACACCGCTCCGACCCGACAACGCTTCCGAACTCGTCAACGACTTCATCGAAACGGCGCGGCGCGACGAATACGCGGCGCTTGCCGATGCGATCCAGGCCGACAAAGGCCTCTCGGCATTTCTCGGCGCGGCGTTCGACCTTTCGCCCTTCCTGCGCGACGCGGCCCGGCGGCGGCCCGGCATCCTCGAAGCCCTGATCTCGACGCCTCTTGACGAGCGGTGGGCGGCGATCCTGGCTGAGTTGGGCGCGGCCGCTTCCGCAGCCGAAAGCGAGACCGGGCTGATGAAGTCGCTGCGCCTTCTGAAGAGCGAGGCGCATGCCTTGCTGGCGCTGGCCGAGCTCGCCGGCATCCACGGCGCGGAAAAAACGGTGCGCTGCCTCAGCGAACTTGCCGATGCCTGCATCGGCGCCGCAATCGACTTCCTGCTGGTCGAGACGCATGACCGTGGCGCGATCAGGCTGCCGGATCGTACGAAACCGGGCGAGGGGTCCGGCCTCGTGGTGCTCGGCATGGGCAAGCTCGGCGCGCACGAACTCAACTTCTCGTCCGACATCGACCTGATCCTTTTCGTCGACGTGGAGGCCGAGGCGATCCTCGATCCGCTCGATGCGACGGACCTATTCTCGCGCCTCGCGCGCCGCCTGGTGCGCATCCTGCAGGACCGTACCGAGCACGGCTATGTTTTCCGCACCGATCTGCGGCTGCGGCCCGATCCGGGATCGACGCCACTGGCAATCCCCACTGAGGCGGCGCTGAACTACTATGAGAGCCGTGGCCAGAACTGGGAGCGCGCAGCGATGATCAAGGCGCGGCCGCTTGCCGGCGATTTGGTCGCGGGCAAGGCATTCCTCGCCGAACTGACCCCTTACATCTGGCGCAAATACATGGACTTCGCTGCCATCGCCGACGTCCATTCGATCAAGCGCCAGATCCATGCGCACAAGGGGCACGGCGAGATCGCCGTCAAGGGCCACAACGTCAAGCTGGGACGCGGAGGTATTCGCGAGATCGAGTTCTTCGTTCAGACCCAGCAATTGATCGCGGGAGGACGGTTTCAGGAACTGCGCGGACGCCAGACGGTGGCGATGCTGGCTGTCCTTGCGGAACGCGGCTGGATAAGCGAAGAGGCGCGCGACGCGCTCGCCAAACAATATTGGTTCCTGCGCGATGTCGAGCACGCCATCCAGATGGTCGCCGATGAGCAGAACCATGTGCTGCCCGAAGACGACGAGGGACTGCGGCGCATCGCGCTGATGCTCGGCTTTGCCGACGAGAATACGTTTTCCGAGGCGTTCCGGGCTTCGCTGCAACTGGTCGAGAAGCACTATGCGGCGCTGTTCGAGACCGCGCCGCAATTGTCGCGCGGGGTCGGCAACCTCGTCTTCACCGGCGATGTCGACGACCCGGACACGCTGCAAACGCTCTCCGAGCTCGGATTCGAACGGCCAAGCGACATCGCGCGGCTGATCCGCACGTGGCATTTCGGCCGCTACCGCGCGACGCAGTCGGCCGAGGCGCGCGAACGCCTGACGGAGCTGACACCGGCCCTTCTGGAAGCCTTCGGCCAGACCAAGCGAGCGGGCGAGGCAATTCTGCGCTTCGACGAGTTCCTGAAGGGGCTGCCGGCCGGCATCCAGCTCTTCTCGCTCTTCCAGTCTAATCCGTCGCTTCTGAAACTTCTGGCGACGATCATGGGCGCCGCGCCGCGACTGGCGCAGATCATCACGCGCCGCCCGCACGTCTTCGACGGGCTGCTCGACCCCGGCCTCCTTTCCGAATTGCCCAACAAGGCCTATCTCGCCGAGCGGCTCGATGGCTTTCTGACGGGCGTCGAACTGCATGAGGAACTGCTCGACCGGCTCCGCATCTTCGCCGCAGAGCAGAAGTTCCTGATCGGCATCCGGCTTCTGTCCGGCGCCATCGACCATCGTCGCGCCGGCAAGGCGTTTTCCGACCTGGCGGACCTGACGATCGCGTGCGCGTTGGACGCGGTTCAGGCGGAGTTCGCTATCCGTCACGGCACAGTTCCAGGCGGTAAGGTCTGCATCGTCGGCATGGGCAAGCTCGGCAGCCGCGAACTGACGGCAGGCTCTGACGTTGACCTCATCCTGCTTTACGATCACGACGCCGACGCCGAAGAATCCGATGGCGAAAAGCCGCTCGCGCCGGCGCATTACTTCACCCGACTCACCCAGCGCCTGATCGCCGCGGTCTCCGCCCCAACCGCCGAAGGCGTACTCTACGAACTCGATTTGCGCCTGCGCCCCTCCGGCAACAAGGGGCCGGTCGCGACCCATATCGACGCCTTTGCCAGATATCAGCGCGAGGAGGCGTGGACATGGGAGCACATGGCGCTGACGCGCGCCCGCGCCGTCGCAGGCGACGAGGCGTTGATCGCAGCCGCGAGTGCCATTGTCGCTGACGTGCTGGCGACGAGAAGAGATGCCGCCAAGGTGCGGGCGGATGCGAGCGAGATGCGCAAGTTGATCGCCAGCGAGAAGCCGCCGCGCGACCTGTGGGACGTGAAGCTTGTCGATGGCGGCCTGATCGACCTCGAATTCATCGCGCAGGTCGCGACGCTGACAGGCCGCGTCGAAGGCGAGGAGCATACGGCCTCGACGATCGAAA
The DNA here is from genome assembly GCF_024105655.1 of Aliihoeflea sp. 40Bstr573. Classification (GTDB taxonomy): domain Bacteria; phylum Pseudomonadota; class Alphaproteobacteria; order Rhizobiales; family Rhizobiaceae; genus Aliihoeflea. Next base: position 50,744 of record NZ_JAAAMH010000016.1, on the reverse strand, counting down.
CCTTGCAGCGCCTTTCGCCAGATTTCTGCGAGCCGACAGCGCGCGACGAACTGGTCGCCGCGCACGAGCTTTATTCGGCCCTGACACAGATGCTGCGGCTTTGCCTGACTGGCCCGTTCGAGCCGGACGACGTGCCGCCGGGCCTCGCTGACCTTTTGCTGCGCACCACCGACCTGCCGGACCTTAAGGTGCTGGAAGCGCACCTGAAGGACACGGCGAATACGGTGGCCGGATCTTTCAGGAAACTGGTCGGGAAGTAGGTCAGGCCGCCTGCTTCACCGTCACCTGCTCGCGGGCGGGGATGCGGACCGAGACGATCGTGCCGACGCCCTCGTTCGAACGGATCTTCAGCGCGCCTCCGTGGAGTTCGGCCAAAGAACGGGAAATTGCAAGACCGAGGCCCGAGCCGGTGTGGTTCTTGGAGAACTGGTTCTGCACCTGCTCAAACGGGCGGCCGAGCTTTTTCAGCGCATCCTTCGGAATGCCGCAGCCGGTATCCTCGATGCTGATGACGACCGAATTGCCGATCTTGCGGGCACGCATGGAAATCTTGCCCCCTTCGCCGGTGAACTTCACGGCGTTGGACAACAGGTTCAGCATGATCTGCTTGACGGCACGGCGATCGGCGAAGAGCTCCATCGTGTTGGAGATCTTCGTCTCGACATTGATCTGCTTCTTGGCCGCCTGCAGCGCGACGACGCGGATCGCCTCGTCGATGAGCGGGTTGAGCTCGATGCCCTCGCGGTCGATCGAGAACTGGCCGGCCTCGATTTTCGACATGTCGAGAATGTCATTGATGACGCCGAGGAGATAGGTGCCCGATCCGTGGATGTCGCGGATGTATTCCTCGTATTTGTCAGAGCCAAGCGGGCCGAAGAGACGCGACGACATGAGCTCGGAGAAGCCGATGATGGCGTTGAGCGGCGTGCGCAGTTCGTGCGACATGTTCGCGAGGAACTCGGACTTGGCGCGGTTGGCCGCCTCGGCGCGTTCCGTTTCCTTCATGTATTCTCGGTTGAGCTCGACGAGCTCGCGCGTGCGCTCGCCCTCGGCCTTGCGGGCCAGCGACAGGTCGTGGATCGTCGCCATCAGGCGGCGCTCGGAATCGACCAGCTTCTCCTGGTTCTGCTTGATCGGGGTGATGTCGGTGCCAACCGAGACTGTGCCGCCGTCGCGCGTGCGCAGCTCGTTGACCTGCAGCCAGCGCCCGTCGGCAAGCTGGCGCTCATAGGTCGCGCCGCCAGCCAGGCCGCTGGAGTTGGCAAGCTTGCGCTCATGGGCGAAGGCGGTCATCCGCTTGGCGATCGTCTCGCGGCTGGTGCCGGGGAAGACGTCGGCGTCCGACAGTCCGTGATCTTTCTGGAACTTCGAGTTGCACATGATGAGATGCTGGTTGGCATCCCACAGAACGAAGGATTCGTTGATGTTCTCGATGGCGGTGCGCAGCCGAAGGTCGGCCGTCTCGGAGCGCTGGGCCAGATGGCGCTGCTCGGTGATGTCGACGGCGATGCCCACGAGGTGGATGTCGGCGGCGTCGGGATCGTTGACCTGCGCCTTCGCCCGGATCCAGACCCAGCCGCCACTGGCGTGGCGCATGCGGAAGATCTCGTCGAACTGGTCGGTCTCGCCTTCGGCAACGCGTTGCGCGATCGCCATCAGGTCACCGTCTTCGGGATGGATGATTTCGGAGATCGAGCCGAAGGAGAGCATGCCCTCACAGGGCTCGTAGCCCAGCATCTCGTACATCGAGCGCGACCAGTGCATGCGCCCGCGATCAAGATCCCAGTCCCAGATGCCGCAGCGCCCGCGCGTCAGCGCCATGTCGTTGCGCATCTTGGCCTCGTCATAAATGCGATCGGCAGCCTCGGCGCGCGCGGCTTGCGTGAAATAGGCGTAGAGAACGACGAGCAGTACGCCTGCGGTCAGCACGAAGAGCGTGACATTGAGCGCCAACGCCTTGCGCCACTCCTCCAGCACCCTGTCACGCGAGATCAGCGTGAAGGCGGCGCCCGTGCGCCCTTCGAGGAGCTCGGCCGCCGCGAACCAGCTTTCACCGGACACCGTGATCTCCTGCACGCCGGCGCGCTGACCGAACATGAAGAGCGGCTGGCCGCCGACGATGAGGTTTTCCAGCGACTGACCGACGAGTTGCTGCTGGCCCGTCGTCGCCACGACCCGGAAATCGGCGTCGGTGACGACCAGCACCTGCGCGTCTGCAATAACGGAATGGCGCGTCGTATCGCGCAACACGGCTTCCGAGATCAGTCGGTCGGGCGCGGCGTCGCCATGGCTGGTTCGCATGGCGTGGTAGACCTGGCTTGCGGTGAGACCGAGAAGGCCCTTGGACGTCGCCTCGAGGTCTTCCTTCCAGGCAAAGAGCGACAGCGAGCGCATAGCCGCGATGAGAAGCAGGAAGCAGATGACGAGCGTCGGGATCGAACGGCGCAGATAGGGCTCGGCGGCCAGAAGCCGCTTATAGGCCGGCGCGGCAATGAAGCGCGCATGACCCGCAAGGTGAACCTTCTTCTGGCGCGGCCTGCGCCAGGTAAAAAGTTGCCCTGCGGCCGCGCCCCACGCGTCCGTTAGTGCCATCGATGGCTCCCCGAATTTTCAACCTTGCGAATCGATCCGGCAACGCCGCACTTCCGAATCGTCTGTAAGGAATCAGAGCCGATTCGCGCTGTCCAGAGCGTGCGGCCAAATCTTGATAAATTATTGACGAGTTGATGGCGCTCGTTAGGCGAGTGTGCGGTCGACGATGTCCTTCAAATCCGTGGACAGACCGGGAACGGCGGCAATGCGCACCAGTTCCTTGCGGGCCAGTTCCTGCCGGCTCGGCTCCAGAGAACGCCAGGAGCGGAACGCGGTGGCAAGCCGCGCCGCAACCTGCGGATTGCGCTTTTCAACCTCGATGATGCGGTCTGCGAAATAGCGGTAGCCGGCTCCGTCGGCGCGATGAAACCCGGTCTGGTTCGAACTGGCAAAAGTGCCGATCAGCGAGCGCACGCGGTTCGGATTGCCGATCGAAAACGCGCGGTGGCGTGTGAGCGCTTCGACGCGGGAAAGAGCGGCATCGCCCGGAATGGTCGCCTGGACCTGGAACCACTTGTCCAGGACGAGCGGATTGTCGCCGTAGCGCCTCTCGAAATCAGCAAGCGCCGACACGGTTTCCTCTGCCATCGGGAAGCGGCGGGCGAGGACGGCGAGCGCGGCTGCGCGTTCCGTCATGTTGGTCGCATTGCGGTACTGGCCGGCCGCGAGACCGGGAACGCCTTGCGCAGCCGAGGCGTAGTCGAGAAGGACGTTGCGCAGGGCGCGCCGGCCGGCACTGGCAGCGTCCGGCAAGAATGAATCGCTATCTTCGAGTTCGCGGTAAAGTACTTCGAATGATTCACGATTTGCCGCTGCGATCGTGTCGACCAGAGTATCGCGCGCCGCCCGAATGCCGTCCGGATCGATGTTCGAGCCGATCTCGCGCGCAACGTCCGCTTCGCTCGGGGGCGTCAGCGCGAGGGCGCGATAGGCTGGCTCGAGCGCGTCGTCGACGGCGATGGCGCCCAGCACTTCGGCCAGCCGCCCGGCCATGTTGCTTTGCAGGGCAGGGGCCTTGCTCGTTTCGATCAGGTGATCGGACAGGAGCCCGTTCAGCGCCTGCCAGCGTGCCACCAGGTCGCTGTCGTGCCGGGAAAGGAACAGGCGATCGTCGATGGTCTGTTCGCTCGCCAGCGTGATCGGCGCCGAGAAACCGCGGTTGAGCGAAAGGGCGGGGCGCTCGGAAAGCCCTGTGAAGCGGATCGCCTGCCTTCGCTTCTTCAGTTGTATGACGCCGTCCGCAAAGCTCGACGTCTCGCTCGACGCGGCCTCCAGGTCACGGCCATCCTTGCCGACCAGACCGATGGCGAGGGGAATGTGCATGACACGCTTGCGACTTTCCAACGGCGTCGGCGGGACCGACTGCTCGATATCAAGCGTCAGCTCGCCGCGCGCCTCGTCATAGGTGCTGGAGACGCTGACATGCGGTGTGCCGGCCTGATGGTACCAGAGCGCGAACTGCGAGAGGTCGCGACCCGAGACGTCTTCGAACACCTTGAGGAAATCCTCGATGGTCGCTGCGTCACCGTCATGGCGCTCGAAATAGAGGTCCATGCCGCGCCGGAAGGTCTCCGCCCCGAGGATGGTGCGGATCATCCGCACGACTTCCGAGCCTTTCTCGTAGACCGTCGCCGTGTAGAAGTTGTTGATCTCGCGGTAACGGCGCGGGCGCACCGGATGGGCGAGCGGCCCCTGGTCCTCGGGGAATTGCAGCGATTTCAGCGTCCGCACCTCGGCAATGCGCTTCACAGCCCGCGAACGCATGTCGGCGGAGAATTCGTGGTCGCGAAAGACGGTGAGCCCTTCCTTGAGGCAGAGCTGGAACCAGTCGCGGCAAGTGATTCTGTTGCCAGTCCAATTGTGGAAGTACTCATGCGCGATGATCGCCTCGATATTGGCGAAGTCGGCGTCGGTCGCGCTCTCCTCGTCGGCGAGTACGTATTTGTCGTTGAAGATGTTGAGGCCCTTGTTCTCCATCGCGCCCATGTTGAAATCGGACACGGCGACGATGTTGAAGACGTCGAGATCGTATTCGAGGCCGAACACCTCTTCGTCCCACACCATCGAGCGCTTGAGCGCGTCCATCGCGTAGGTTGCGCGCGCCTCCTTGCCCTTCTCGACATAGATGCCGAGCTGGACAATGCTGCCCGAACGGGTGGTGAAGCTGTCCGTGATCCGGCCAAGATCGCCGGCGACAAGCGCGAAGAGATAAGATGGCTTGAGATGCGGATCGTGCCAAACGGCATAGTGCCAGCCATCCGCCATATCGCCGCTTTCGACCGGATTGCCGTTGGAAAGCAGGATCGGCGCGGATGCCTTAGGTGCCTCGATGCGTACCGTGTAGACCGACATGACGTCCGGCCGGTCGAGGAAATAGGTGATGCGGCGAAAGCCTTCCGCCTCGCACTGAGTGCAGTAGACGCCGTTCGAAAGGTAAAGCCCCATCAGCGCCGAATTGGCTTCCGGAGCGAGCTCGGTCTCGATGACAAGCGAGAATCGTTCCCTCGGCAGACGGGGGATCGTGAGACGGTCCGGCGTTGCCTCGAAGGCGTCCGGGGACAGTTGCGCGCCATCCACCGTCACCGATAGGAGCTTCAGCCCGTCCCCGTCGAGAACGAGCGGCGCGTCGAGCGCGGCGTCTTCGCGCCGCTCGAAGTCCAGCTTCGCGGTCACGCGCGTGTGGGCAGGGTCGAGCCGGAAGACGAGGTTGGTCGCGTGGATGGCGTAGTCGGTCGGCCGATAGTCCTCGAGACGGTAGACCTTGCCGGTGTCGATCGTCATGGCATTCCCCTAGATATGCGGAAACGGTCTGCCGCACTCCGCGAGAATTGATCTGCTGGCCGGTCTTTACACGATGCTGGCCCTCGACAAAACTGTTCCCCCGCGCCAGTTCACTGGCAATCTCCCGAAACGATCCGGAAAGCTATCCATGAATGTCATGACGCCGAAGTTCGGAATGGGCGCGCCAGTCCGTCGCATCGAAGATGATTCCTTCATCCGGGGACAAGGCCGCTATACGGACGACGTGACGCGCGAGGGCGTCCTCCACGGCTTCGTCCTGCGCTCTCCGATCGCAAAGGGCACTTTCACAAGTGGTTCAACCGAGGCAGCCCTTGCCAGCGAGGGCGTCCGGCTCGTGCTGACCGGTGCGGATGTCGCTCATCTGGGCGCGCTGAAGTCCGGCGCAATGCAGAAGCAGCCGGACGGCACGCGCGCGCCGACACGCGACATCCCGATCCTGTGCGCAGGCGAAGTCGCCTATGTTGGCGATGCCGTCGCCTTTATCGTCGCTGAGACCCGTGCGCAGGCGCAGGACGCGGCGGACCACCTCGAGATTGATTTCGAGCCCGCGGATGCAGTGGCGGACATCGCGGCTGCGCTTGAAGACGGCGCCCCGCCTGTCTGGGACGAACGCGCCGGAAATGTCGCCTTCGAATACCGGATGGGCAAGGCGGACGAGGCGGAGACGGCCTTCGCAAAGGCAGCGCATGTCTCGCGCATCGAATTCCGCAACAACCGGCTTGTGTCCAACTACATGGAACCGCGCTCCGCGCTGGGCGAATGGATCGAAAGCGAAGACCGGTTCACGCTCACGACGGGTTCGCAGGGCGTTCATTCGATGCGCCGCGTCTTGTGCGACCAGGTCTTCGGGATTGGCCATGAAAAGCTGCGCGTCGTGACGCCCGACGTCGGCGGCGGCTTCGGCACCAAGATGTTCACCTACCGCGAATATGCTCTCGTGCTGGAAGCGGCAAAGCGGCTCGGCCAGCCGGTCAAATGGACCAGCGACCGCACCGAGCACTTCCTGACGGACGCCCACGGCCGCGACAATCTGGCCGTCGCCGAGATGGCGATGGACGGCGAGGGGCGGTTCCTCGCGCTGCGCGTGAAGACCGACGCCAATATGGGGGCCTATTGCTCGCAGGTTGGCCCGTTCATTCCCTGGGTCGGCGCCACCATGTCGACCGGCGTCTACGACATCCCCGCGCTCGACGTTACGATTCGTGGCATCTACACCAACACGACGCCCGTCGACGCCTATCGCGGGGCGGGTCGGCCGGAAGCGGCTTTCCAGCTGGAAAAGTTGGTTGACCAGTGCGCGCGCGACATGGAGCTGTCGGCGCCCGAAATCCGCCGCCGCAATTTCATCCGCCCCGACCAGTTTCCGTACACCACGCCGACCGGACGCAAATACGATGTCGGCGAGTTCGACGGCCATATGACGACGGCGCTTGAGCGCGCCGAATGGAACGGTTTCGACGCCCGCAACGAGGAAGCGAAGTCGAAAGGTCGTATCCGCGGCATCGGCATGGCGACCTATGTCGAGGCCTGCGCCTTCGCCGGTTCCGAGCCCGCTCATGTCGAACTGGGGGCGGACGGCAACGTCACGCTTTCCATCGGCACCCAGTCGAACGGACAGGGTCATGCGACCGCCTATGCGCAGTTCGTCGCCGAGAAGCTCAATGTCGACATATCGCGGATCACCGTCCACCAGGGCGATACCGACCGGCTGGAGAAGGGGGGCGGCACGGGTGGCTCGCGCTCGATCCCTCTCGGCGGCGTCTCGGCCGCACGCGCCGGCGAGGACCTTGCCGAGAAGCTGAAGCGCATCGCGGCCGACGAGCTCGAAGCCTCGCCCGCCGACATCGAACTGATCGACGGCACGGCCAAGATCGTCGGCACAGACCGCGTGATCGACTTCGCCGGCATCGCCCGCGCGGCGAAAAACGATTCTGATCTCAAGGGCTTCGGAGAGTTTGTTCAGGACGAGGCGACCTATCCGAACGGCACTCATATCTGCGAGGTCGAGATCGACCCGCAGACGGGCGAGACCGAGGTCGTCCGCTATACGATCGTCGACGATTTCGGCGCGACGGTGAACCCGCTGTTGCTGGCTGGACAGGTCCATGGCGGCGTCGTTCAGGGAATCGGCCAGGCGCTGCGCGAAGAAGCGATCTATGGCGAGGACGGCCAGCTCGTGACGGCAAGCTTCATGGACTACGCGGTGCCGCGCGCCGATGATTTTCCGAACTTCCATTTCGAGACCCGAGATGTGCCGTCGACCACCAATGCACTCGGCATCAAGGGTGCGGGCGAGGCGGGCACGATCGGCGCGACGCCGGCCGCGCTCAATGCCGTGACCGATGCGCTCTGGCGCGCCTACGGCATCAGCCACATCGAAATGCCTGCTACGCCACAGCGCGTATGGCAGGCGATTAACGCGGCGGGATAGGTTAACTGGATAAGCGATTTTCGATTCGGCGCGGCAGCAGCGCCGTTGCGCATTGGTGGCGAAGAGACGGATGAACAGACAAGAGGTGGAGGCCCTTTACGCGGACAAGAATCCGCTGACCGGCATCCTGCTCAAAGTCGTCTCCGTCGCCGCCTTCGTCGCCATGGCTTCGCTGATCAAGGCTGCCGGTCGCGTGCCCGCGGGCGAAATCGTCTTCTTCCGCTCAGCCTTCGCCATCCTGCCGATCCTGATCCTGCTCGCCTGGCGGCACGAACTGCGCTCGGCGCTGAAGACCGCGCGCCCCTTCAGTCACGTCGCGCGCGGTCTCGTCGGCGTCACGTCCATGGGGCTCGGCTTCTTCGCGCTGACGCGCCTGCCCCTGCCCGAGGCGATCACGCTCAACTATGCGCAGCCGCTTCTGGTCGTGGTCTTCTCCGCGCTCTTCATGGGCGAGGTGGTGCGGCTCTTCCGCTGGAGCGCGGTCGTGGTCGGGCTCGTCGGCGTCGTCATCATCTCATGGCCGAAGCTGACGCTCTTCACCAGCGGATCGCCCATGGGCAATGACGAGGCCCTGGGCGTCACCGCCGCGCTGCTCGCGGCAGGTGTCTCCGCCATCGCCATGCTGCTCGTGCGCCGCCTTGTCCACACCGAAAAGACCGCGACGATCGTGCTCTGGTTCTCGCTGACGTCGACCGTCGCCGCGCTCGGCACCATACCCTTCGGCTGGGATGCGCTTTCGGCGGCACAAATCGCATGCCTGGTGGGGGCGGGCATTTGCGGCGGCGTCGGCCAGATCCTGATGACGGAAAGCTACCGGCACGCGTCGATGTCGACCATCGCGCCGTTCGAATACAGCTCGATGATCCTCGGCATCGCGGTCGGCTTTTTCGTCTTCGGGGACCTGCCGACGATCTATACGCTCGTCGGCGGCACCATCGTCGTGGGCGCCGGCCTTTTCATCATCTGGCGCGAGCAGCGCCTCGGCCTGAAGCGCGGCCAGGCCCGCAAGGTTACCCCGCCGACGTGAGCAACTTCAGCCGCGCCTTGATCTCCAGAAGGTCGCGCCAGGCAAGCTTCTTGTGGGCCGGATTGCGCAGGAGATAGGCAGGGTGGAGGAGGGGCATCGTCGCGATTGCATCGCCGCTGGCGGCCTTGTGCTCGCGCCAGCTTCCCCGCAGGCGCATGATGCCCTCGCTCGTACCGAGCAAGATTTTCGACGACGGCCCGCCAAGCGCGACGAGTACCTTCGGTTTGACGAGTTCGATCTGCCGCTCGATGAACGGGCGGCAAATTTCGGTTTCGATGGGCGTCGGCGTGCGGTTGCCCGGCGGCCGCCAGGGAATGACGTTCGTGATGTAGGCACTGGATCGATCGAGCCCGATCGCGGCCAGCATCCGGTCGAGCAACTGGCCCGACTTGCCGACGAAAGGCCGGCCCTCGATATCCTCATCCCGCCCCGGCGCCTCGCCAACGAGCATGATGTCGGCCGCGTCATTGCCGTCGCCGAAGACGAGGTTCTTGGCCGTGAACTTCAAATTGCAGCCGTCGAACTGCTCAAGGCAGGCGCGCAGCTCGGCAAGTGAGGCTGCCTCGCGTGCCATCAGCCGCGCTCGCTCGCTCTGGCCCTCGTCGGGCACCGTTGCCTGAACGCGGGCTGGGGAAGCGGGCACGGCGGCATAGGCAGCCGCGCGTTGCGGATCGATGGCGGGCGCAGCCGCGACGGGCTGCGCCTCGATGCGCGGCGGCTTGGCCGGCTCGGCCACCGCGAAACGGTCGACCGCCTCATCCGTGAGCGCATCATCCACGCCGCAATCGACGTAGAAGTGCAGGAGCTCGCGCAGGTTGATCGTATCGGCCATCGGTCTTCTATAGCGGTCAGGCAAGGCGCGGCCAAGCGCGCTTGCAATTGACGTTTACGTTAACGGAATATATTTGTTCGACAGGTCCTGTCGCATGGCGAGAGATATGGTTTCGCTAAGGAAACCGATGCGATAAGCACGCATTATGACATCAGGCAGCGCACTGACCGGCGCAACCGACGGCACACAAGCGGGGAGAGCGACATGAGCGAAGTTGAACGCGAGAGCATGGAATTCGATGTGGTGATCGTGGGCGCGGGCCCAGCCGGTCTTGCCGCGTCGATCCGCTTGAAGCAGTTCAATCCAGATCTGTCGGTCGTCGTGCTGGAAAAAGGCGCCGAGGTCGGGGCTCACATCCTGTCGGGCGCGGTGGTCGATCCGATCGGCATTGACCGGCTTTTGCCCGAATGGCGCACGGAGGCCGATCACCCGTTCAAGACACCGGTGACGGACGACCAGTTCCTCCTGCTCGGCCCCGCTGGTTCTGTGCGCATCCCGAATTTCCTGATGCCGCCCCTGATGAACAATCACGGCAACTACGCCGTCTCGCTGGGCAATGTGTGCCGTTGGCTCGCGGGCCACGCCGAGGCGCTGGGCGTCGAAATCTATCCGGGCTTTGCGGCTGCCGATCTCGTTTACAATGACGAAGGCGCGGTCATGGGCGTCGTCACTGGTGACATGGGCGTGGAGCGCGACGGCACGCACGGCCCGGCCTATGCGCCCGGCATGGCACTGCTCGGCAAATATGTGCTGATCGGCGAGGGTGTTCGCGGATCGCTGGCAAAGAAGCTGATCGAGAAGTTCGAACTTTCAAAGAATTCCGAACCGCAGAAGTTTGGCATTGGTTTGAAGGAACTCTGGCAGGTCGCGCCGGAAAAGCACAAGCCGGGCCTCGTCCAGCACTCGTTTGGGTGGCCCTTGAACTCGAAGACGGGCGGCGGCTCGTTCCTCTATCACCTCGAGGACAACCAGGTCGCTGTCGGCTTCGTCGTCCACCTGAACTACAAGAATCCCTATCTGTCCCCTTTCGAGGAATTCCAGCGCTTCAAGACGCATCCGGCGATCCGTGACACGTTCGACGGCGGCAAGCGGGTGTCCTATGGCGCCCGCGCGATCACCGAGGGCGGCTATCAGTCGGTGCCGAAGCTCAGCTTCCCCGGCGGCGCGCTGATCGGCTGCTCGGCCGGCTTCGTCAACGTGCCGCGCATCAAGGGGTCGCACAATGCGGTCCTTTCGGGAATGCTGGCGGCGGAGAAGGTCGCCGAAGCCCTTGCTGCCGGCCGCATCAACGACGAACTGACCGACTACGAGGCCGAGTGGCGCGCAAGCGATATCGGCAAGGACTTGAAGCGCGTGCGCAACGTCAAGCCGCTCTGGTCGAAGTTCGGTACCTGGATCGGCGTCGGCCTCGGCGGGCTCGACATGTGGACGAACCAGCTCTTCGGCTTCTCCTTCTTCGGCACGCAAAAGCACGGCAAGCCGGACTATGCGACGCTGGAACCGGCCGACAAGCATGAGCCGATAGCCTATCCGAAGCCCGACGGCGTCCTGACCTTCGACCGCCTGTCATCGGTGTTCCTGTCGAACACGAACCATGAGGAAAGCCAGCCAATCCATCTGCAGGTGAAGGACCCCGAACTGCAGAAGCGTTCGGAATACATGGTCTTCTCCGGTCCCTCGACGCGCTACTGCCCGGCCGGAGTCTACGAATGGGTGGATGCGGATGGCAATGGCCTGACCGGCGGCCCCGCATCGGCTACCAAGGGCGGCGAGGTCTCGCACACAGAGCCGGACGCGCGTTTCGTCATCAACGCGCAGAACTGCGTGCACTGCAAGACGTGCGACATCAAGGACCCGAACCAGAACATCAACTGGGTTCCGCCGCAGGGCGGCGAGGGGCCGGTCTATCCAAATATGTGACGTTTGGACGGCTGCGGCCGATGAGGTGCTAGTGGCGCATTGCCTGCAGCACCTCGGCCTCGGGCTCCTGCGGTAGCAGCGAGAATTCCACCAGAACCGGCAGGTGATCGGATCCGACCGCCGGCAGTGCCCGCGCCGTCCCGATGACCATGCCCCCTTTTGTCAGGACCTGGTCGATCGGCAGGCCGATCCAGCGCCGCCACGCGTCAGGAAGGCGGCGGTCGAGATAGGTCGGACCGATCCCGCGCACGACGCGAAACCCGCCCAGTTCCGCGACGCGGCGCACCGTCTGGCTCCATGGCACGGCGTTGAAATCGCCGGCGAGGATGGCACTGTCGGCAAGGTTGGGCAGGTCGTCCTCGATGCGGGACAAATGCCAGTCCTGGCCGAACGGCCATGGCCAGCCCAGATGCATGGCCACGACGCTCGCGCGCCGGCCGGCGAAGTCGACCTCGACATTGGCGAACGAGCCGCGATCGCCGCAAGCCTCGCTGGGGTCGGAGACGAACGGTCGACGCGACAGTATCGCGACGCCGCCGATATGCGTCGGCGGCGGACAGATGATGCGGTGGGGATAGGTTGCCTCGAGTGCCGACAACCGCTCGGCCCAAACATTGGAAACCTCGGCCAGCGTCACGATGTCCGGCCGGTGCTCGCCGATGGCGGAGAGCACGAGTTCCGGCGTCTCATTGTCGTAGCGCAAATTCACATGCATCAGCCGGAAGACCGGCATGGAGGATGAATCGAGGTCCGCGACCAGTCCGGCCTTGCGTGCGGCTTCATCCGAGAAGCCGCCGACCGTCGTCCAGATCGCGCCGATGCCGAGCAACAACGCGAATATCGCTTCGGGCCAGTAGCGCAGGGCCGCCAGAGGCAGGATTCCCATGAGCAGCAGCACCGCAAGGTGGATGCGGAAATGCGAGAAGGAATCGAAGGCCGGGTGAATGTGCCCCAGAAAGCCGAAGATCAGCGCTACCGCGATGCCGAGGACGCTGCCAAGCGCGACGAGCCTGAGAAGAAGCGACCAGTCGATCCGCATTTCCTTTCTACTGGAATGCCGTCTCGGAAAAGCTGCGCAGCTTGCGCGAATGAAGCTTTTCGGGCGCCATTTCGGCGAGCTTTTCGAGTGCGCGGATACCGATCGTCAGATGCTGGGCGACCTGACGCTTGTAGAAGTCCGTCGCCATGCCGGGCAGTTTCAGTTCGCCGTGCAGCGGCTTGTCGGAAACGCAAAGCAGCGTTCCGTAGGGCACCCGGAAGCGGAAGCCGTTGGCAGCGATCGTCGCCGATTCCATGTCGAGCGCGATGGCGCGGCTTTGCGACAGGCGCTGCACCGGGCCCCGCTGCTCGCGCAGTTCCCAGTTGCGGTTGTCGATGGTGGCGACTGTGCCTGTGCGCATGATGCGCTTCAGTTCGTATCCGGAAAGGCCGGTCACCTCGGCGACGGCTTCCTGTAGTGCCACCTGGATTTCAGCCAGCGCCGGGATCGGCACCCAGACCGGCAGGTCGTCATCAAGCACGTGATCCTCGCGCACATAGGCGTGGGCGAGCACGTAGTCGCCAAGCGCCTGCGTGTTGCGAAGGCCGGCGCAATGGCCGAGCATCAGCCAGGCATGCGGGCGCAGCACAGCGATGTGGTCGGTGATCGTCTTGGCGTTGGATGGGCCGACGCCGATATTGACCATTGTGATGCCGCCATGCCCCTCGCGGGTCAGGTGATAGGCTGGCATCTGCGGCATCCGCGCCGGGCTCGCGCCGTTGTGCGGCATAGTCTCGCCGGCTTTGGTGACGACGTTTCCCGGCTCGACGAAGCTCGTATAGCCGCCGCCGCCATCGGCCATCAGATTGCGGGCATGGACGCAGAATTCGTCGATATAGAACTGGTAGTTGGTGAAGAGCACGTAGTTCTGGAAAAATTGCGGGCTCGTCGCAGTGTAATGCGTCATCCGATGCAGCGAATAGTCGATGCGCTGGGCGGTGAAGGGCGCGAGCGGCATCGGTTCACCGGCCAGCGGCTCGTAGGTGCCGTTGGCGATGTGGTCGTCGGTGGCGTTGAGGTCCGGCACGTCGAAAAGGTCGCGCAACGGCCGCTGGATCCGGTCCGCGACCGAAGCCTCCACATAGGTGCCTTCGAGGAATGCGAAGTGCAGCGGGATCGGCGTTTCGGATTCGGAAACCGTGATCGGAACGCCGTGATTGCGCATCAGGAGCGTGAGCTGGTCCAGAAGATAGCTGTCGAAGAGGTCCGGTCGCGTGATGGTCGTCGTGTAATGGCCGGGCTGGGGCATGTGACCATAGGCGAGGCGGCTGTCGACGAGGGAGAAGGACGACGTGGTGACGCCGACCTCGGGATAGTATGCCCGGAACCGCTTGTGCTCGATCTCGCCCTCGGCGAGGCTGGCGAAGCTGTCGCGCAGGAACTGCGTATTGCGCTCATAGAGCGCCTTCAGCGCCTCGATCGCCTCGCGGGCATCCGTGAAGCTTTTCGGCGAGAAGGGCGGCGGGCTCGATACGTGCTCGATGGCGGCGGGATAGATTCTCTTTTCCATGACCCATTATAGAGGGTCGCGATGGCGGTTGCGAGACGGTCGGTCGCCTCGATGCAACGACTTTTCGTCTCAGCCCGTGCGTTGAAGGCTCATCAAGAGCACGAAGCCGATGCCGCCACCCTGACTGGAACTGTCCTCGAGAAAGACGGGACCGGAGGCCGAGCCCTGGGTGGCGAAGCCGATCGGCATGGCCAGAACCGCGATGACGGCGACAATGCGCGATGCCATCGTGAGGCCGTTGCGGATCGAAATAGGGTCGCGTTGCATGTGCATTCTCCTTGTCTATCTCGCCAACGCGTTGCCGCAGGCGGGCGCCGCGTCGAAAAAAAGGCAACTGGTCGGCGATTTGAGATCGAGCACGCGGGCCGGACGGCTGGCTTCCGCGACCAGAACGGAAAGCCCAATTCCCATGAACATCATCATCAGGCAGACGATGGAAAACCTGCGCGCCAACATCTTCGATCCCTCGTTCGAGCGTTGCCTCTTCGAATGTTGTCCGGATCATGGCGGTTGGGCGCTGAACTATGCCTGAGAGGCCCGTTCATCGGGGATTCATCTAGATTGAAAGTCGGCAATGCGAGCCTGCGCCGATTGTCTGGTCAGCCAATGCCGTTTCAACGGCGATTCCAACGCAGCGTCAAACGCTCGTTCAAGCGCGGCCCCTCTACAAAGTTCCTCGACGATCAGACGCACGCGATTTCCGGATTGTCAGAAAAGCCCGTCAAACCGGTGAGGCTGCCGGTGCGGGTCAAATCCGAAAAAACAGATGGGATCCATGCGATGAAAACGACACATGTCATGCTGAGCACGCTTGCGGTTGCCGCCGGGCTGATGACCTCCACCGGTTGGGCGCAGGAACCACCTCCGATACTGGTCTGGGACGAGACCGGGGCGCTCGTCAGCGAGGGCGGCTACCAGTCGATGACGCCTGCATTCACGACGCAGGAAGCACCCTCGACGGCGACGGCCGAGCGCACCTTCGCAATGTCGCCCCTCACGACCGGCAGCATCGGCGACGAACAATGGGTATTCGACGACCATCCATTCGGAAACTACGGCGCGAACATCCGCCTCGATGATCTTCGCGGCCAGTAAATGAGAGCAGGGGGGCACCGCCGGTCAGTACGGACGGTCGACGTGAGACATCGACGCGCTTCTTGCAGAACACGAGACGCGATAGACCCAAACAAGAGCCGCTGCAGCGTTTGGCTGCAGCGGCTTGTTGGACTTGAGAACCTTTACTGGCGGGTCAGGTCTTCGCCGCGGCAGATGAGGCCGCCCATGACGCAGCCGCTCATCTTCATCATGTTGCCGTTGACGGAGGCCTTTCCATTATAGGTCTTGCCCTCGTCGAGCACGTTGACGGTGCCCTTGTAGTTGGTGCCCGAGCCGGCCATCGTGCCGATCGGCTGGCCGTTATACTGCCCCGACCGGACGGTGCCGCAGAACCCGCCAGAGCAAGGCGCGAATTCGATCAGCGTGCCGTTGCCCCGCTTCCACATGCCAACGATCGGCTCTGCCGCGAAGGCCGGTGCCGAAACGAGAGCGCACGCAGCCAAAGCTGCCCAGAATTGAACCTTCACCAACTTCCTCCCAAGACGCAAAGCATGTCGAAAACTTACGCAAACGTAAACGTAATCGAGTTTCGGACAGTTGGGAAGTGATGCCTGAAGCAAAATCGAAAGTCCCGTTGTGCGGTCGGGAAAGACATTCTCGGGGGAGGGAGGTGAGAAAGTCGGCAATCAGGGTTAGCGGGCGGTAAACGGCAAATGTGGCAATTGTCTTGAAGTTCTCTAAACAGCCGCGCAGTTGTGGGCTTTGCATGCTTAACGAATTGGGCCGTTTACTGAAAGTTTGAGCTTTGTTTGAACATCGTTAAGCACGCCATTTTACCGCAGATTCAAGCCTGCGCGGCATTCTCTCCCCATCACACAGCAACAAGGGACGCACGGAAAAATCCGGCTCTCGGGATGTAACAGGGGACTTGAAATGGCACGCTACGAAATGATCGAAGCCGGCATCGGCTCCACTGCACAGGCCGACATTCTCTTCGAACTGGGCATGATGTATGCGACCGGTCGCGACTGCGAGGTCGATGTCATCGCCGCCCACAAATGGTTCAACATCGCCGCCATCAAAGGCAGCGACCGCGCCGTGCAACTGCGTCAGGAACTCTCCTCGGCCATGTCCAAGACCGACATCGCAAAGGCCCTGCGCGAAGCGCGCGAGTGGATGACAACGCACTGATCCGAATACCGAACGACCGGCAACAGAGCGGGATGACCCGCCGGGCCACACAGGGACGCATCAAGCGAAGATCAAGAAAAAAGGGCCGCAGCCGAAATGGCGGCGGCCCTTTTTCGCTGCAACATGATCAGTCCGAATTGACCCGGTCGAGAAGTTCCATGGTCATGTCGGCACAGGCGCGGGCTTCCTCGCGCGGTCCGCATTTCACCTCGATCTTGACGCCGCCATCCTCGTCGATCTCGATCTTGAACTCGGAGCCCTGCGCACGGCGCATGCTACGCCAGCCCGGACCGCCGCGCTGTCCCTCGCCGCGCATGTGGTGACGCGGGCCACCATGGCGCCCCATTCGATCAGGCCCGCCACGTCGGTCATGCATCGCCGGACCACCTTCGGGACCGTCCACCATTGCATCGCCCTCGTCAGGGCTGGGCGGCGGCGGAGGCGTCGCGGATTCGCCGGCCGTGGGGGCGTCGGTGCCAGGCGGCGGCGGGGCAGGGGGCGTCTGCGCGAAGGCGACCGAACTCGAAAGCGCGACCGCGGAAAGTGTGAGCAGCAGTGAACGCATGAAATCCTCCATTGGGGTTTGCCACTCCCAACGGCTGGCGATTCCGGCTGTTCCTTTGCAAAAGACAGCCGGCGATCACGATTTTGCGTCAGCCGGCCATGGCGGGAGCGGCGGCTTCCTCGAAGCGTACGAGTACGGTACCGTCTGTGACCTGTCCGCCTTCGGCGACGATGTCGGCAATGATGCCGTCATGCGGCGCGGCGATCGTATGCTCCATCTTCATGGCTTCCAACACCAGGAGCGCCTGTCCCTTCTGGACCGTGTCGCCCGGCTGGACGCGCGCCATCTTGACGAGGCCAGGCATAGGCGCGCGCAGCGCATCGCCGCCGCCCGAGGCCTCCTCGGCCCGCGCGAACGGGTCGTCGAGCGCGAAATCATGGCTGCCGGATGCGTCGAAAACGGTAACGTGGCCCTTCCAAAGTGCTGCCCTGGCGCGGTCGGCATCGGAGAGAACGAAGGTCTCGCCATCGATGTCCACCTCGTATCGCCCGTCGGCGCGAGGCTGGACGCGGCCCGAGCGCCCCGCTGCGCCCGCAGCAAGCTCGACGGACTTCGCCAGCCCGCCGAAATGGCCGTAGCCGACGAGGTCCGACCACGGGTCGCCGTCGCGCTTTCCCGGCGCTCCGGCTGCGGCGAGCGCGGCAATGGCCGCTGCGCGCGGCGTCGCCTTGCCGGGCCGGGTGAGCTCGGGCTGCTTGCGCGCGATGAGACCGGTATCGACGTTGCCCGCGGCGAAATCGGCATCCGACGCAAGGGCGGACAGGAAGCGCGCATTGACCGTCGAGCCAGCGACCTGCGTCCCATCGAGTGCCTCGACCAGCCCGGAGAGCGCGGCCGCCCTATCGTCGGCATGGACGATCACCTTCGCGATCATTGGATCGTAGAACGGGCTTATCGTGTCGCCGGAGCGCACGCCGGTATCGATGCGCAACGCGGCGCCGGATTGCAGCGTTTCGGGAAACTGCAGGTGATGCAGGGTGCCGATCGCCGGCAGGAAATCGCGCGACGGATCCTCGGCGTAAAGCCGAGCCTCGACCGCATGACCGGTCAGGCCGATCTCCTCCTGGCGCAGCGGGATTGCCTCGCCCGCGGCGACACGAAGCTGCCATTCGACGAGATCGACGCCGGTAACCAGTTCGGTGACCGGGTGCTCCACCTGAAGGCGCGTGTTCATCTCCATGAACCAGAACCGGTCCGGACGAAGACCATCGGACGCGTCGACGATGAACTCGATCGTGCCGGCGCCCGAATAGCGGATCGCCTGAGCGGCCTTGACGGCGGCTGACGTCATCGCCGCACGCATCGCCTGGTCCATGCCGGGGGCAGGGGCTTCCTCGATGACTTTCTGGTGGCGGCGCTGCGCCGAGCAGTCACGCTCGAAGAGGTGGACGACGTTGCCGTGATTGTCGCCGAAGACCTGCACCTCGATATGGCGCGGCTTGGAGACATACTTCTCGACCAGCACCCGGTCGTCGCCGAACGAGGCCTTGGCCTCGCGTCGCGCGGCGGCGAGCGCCTCGGGGAAGGCGTCCTGATCTTCGACGAGGCGCATGCCCTTGCCGCCGCCGCCGGCCCGCGCCTTGATGAGGACGGGAAACCCGATCTCCTTGGCCTTTGAGGAGAGAACCACGAGTTCCTGCGCCTCGCCATGATAGCCCGGCACGACCGGAACGCCGGCCTTTTCCATCAGCCGCTTGGCGGCGTCCTTCAGCCCCATCGCGCGGATGGAAGCGGGCGACGGGCCGATGAAGACGAGCCCGGCCGCGTTCACCTGATCAACAAAGTCCGGATTCTCGGAAAGAAAGCCGTAGCCGGGATGGATCGCCTGAGCACCGGTCGTCCGGGCGGCCTCGATGATCCGTTCGCCCACGAGATAGCTCTCCCCGACCGGCGATGGCCCAATATGCACGGCCTCATCGGCCAGTGCGACATGCATCGCATTGCGGTCGGCGTCCGAATAGACAGCCACGGTCGCGATCCCCATCCGCCGGGCGGTCTTGATGACGCGACAGGCTATTTCGCCGCGATTGGCGATCAGGATCTTCTTGAACATGGGTCCTCCGAAAACGATAAGGCGGCGAAGCAGAAGCTCCGCCGCCTTATACCCGCCTCGGGAGGATGCGTCACCTCATTGCGAGGCTGGGGCCGTGCCCAGCCGGTATGCGATGATATAGTCGCCGGCGCGCGTGCCAGTCGAGCCATGGCCGCCGGCGACGACGACCAGATACTGGTTGCCGTCCGCGCCTCGGTAGGTCGATGGCGTCGCCTGTCCGCCTGCCGGCAGGCGGTCCTGCCAGATTTCCTCGCCTGTCTGCAGATCGTAGGCGCGCACGAAATAGTCGAGCGTGCCGGACAGGAATGCGACGCCGCCCTTGGTGACGATGGGCCCGCCGATGCCCGGCACACCCATCTTGAGCGGCAGCGGGATCGGCGAGAGATCTCGAACGGTGCCGTTGACCCGCTGATAGACGGTCTCACCCGACGTCAGGTCGACAGCGGCGACATAGCCCCAGGCCGGCTCCTGGCAGGGAAGGCCGATGGGCGACATGAACGGCCCCATCTCGACCGCGTAGGGCGCGCCGAAATTCTCGTTGAACACCGGGTCGCCTTCGCTGGTGACGACACGCGATTCCTGGTCTTCGCGCGGGATCATCTTGGAGGTGAAAGCGAGATAGACCGGCATGCCGAACATGATCTGGCGTTCGGGATCGACAGCGACGGAGCCCCAGTTGAACGTTCCGAAATTGCCCGGATAGACAATGCTGCCCTGTTCGGACGGCGGCGTGAACGCACCTTCGTAGCGCATCCGCCGAAAGGCGGCGCGGCAGGCGGCCTGGTCGAGCGGCGTCAGGCCCCACATGTCGCGTTCGCGCAATGCTTCGGGTCGGAAGCTCACCGATGAAGCCGGTTGCGTCGGCGCTGTGCGGTCACCCTCGACGGCGCCTTGCGGCACCGCTCTTTCCTCCACGGGATGGACTGGCTCTCCCGTCTCGCGATTGAGCACGAAGACGTCTCCCTGCTTGGTCGGCACGACCAGCGAAGGAATTGTCGCCCCATCAATGGTCAGGTCGATGAGCGCAGGTTGGGCCGGCACATCGTAGTCCCAGAGGTCGTGATGAACGGTCTGGAAGACCCACGCGACTTCGCCGGTCGACGCATTGAGCGCGGTCACGGACGAGGAAAACCGCTCGGTGTTCTCGCCACGCTCGCCGCCGAACTGATCGGGCGATTCATTGCCCATCGGCAGGTAGACGAGGTCGAGCGCGGCATCATAGCTCGCGACGCTCCACATGTTGGGCGAGTTGTTCTCGTAGGTCTCCCCCTCACCGATCGGCTGTGTCGCCTCGGGGTTCTTGCTGTCGAAGTTCCACAAGAGTTCGCCGGTCCAGACGTCATAGCCGCGAATGACGCCGGAGGGGGAGGTGGTGGAATCGTTGTCGTTGACGGCTCCGCCCACGATGACGACCGAAGCGGTGACCACCGGCGGGGAGGTCGTATAGACCGAGCCCGGCGTGATGTTGGGCATGTTGTGCCAGAGGTTGATGGTGCCGTCCTCGCCGCCGAAGCCCGGGCAGATCTGGCCCGTCTCCGCGCTGACCGAGATCAGGCGGCCATCGGATGTCGGCGCAAAAAGACGGCGCAGGCAAGCCTCGTCCTGGTTGACGTAGCCGTCCGTGTCGCTTTGCGGCACGACGGGGTTTTCCGCGCCTGGCTCGGCCTGCCCGGTGACGACGTTCTGGTAAACGCCTGCTGCCTGGCGCGTGACGGATTCGACGCTCATTGCGAGACGTTCTTCGTCGGTCAGGTCCTGGCGCGGGCCAGCGGCCGGCTCGGGCTGCGAAGGCGCGGCGGATTCGTCCGCTGGCGCCGCGGCAGCGGCATCATCGCCCTCGGCAGGCGCCGCCGGCTGCGCTTCGGCGGCCTCCTGAGGCTCGTCTGCCGCGGCAGGCGGGTTCGTCGTGCCGTCGAAATACGACACGCCGCGGCAAGTCATGTGCTGGGTCGTGGGAGTAGGCGGCTGCTGCAGTTCGGGGTCGAAACGCCAGCGCTCCTGGCCGGTGACCGGATCGAGCGCAATCACGGTGCCAAAGGGCGTGCACAGATACATCATGTCGCGAATGACGAGCGGCGTGACCTGATAGGTGGTCTCTACAGGGTCGTCGGAACTGCGCTCCTCGCCGGTCTGGTAAGTCCACGCGACCTCGAGATTGGCGACATTGTCGGTCGTAATATCGGCAAGTGGCGAATAGCGCTGGCCGGCGGCTGTGCGGCCATATGCGACCCACTCGCCTTCGTCGACATCACTCTCGTAGCTCACGAGCCCGGCCATCTGATTTGCAGGGAACGTACCGGTCGCAACGTCGCGCGGCTCCTGCCAGATGGCGAAGGCGGCGACGAGGCCGCTGACGAGAATCGCGCCGGCAAGCGTCGCGCTGTTCGGGCCGTAGACGGCCTTGGGCTGCCCAGGCTGGTGCATTGCCCGGATCATCGGCGGCAGCAGGAGCAGTATGCCGAGGGCAACGAGGAGGCTTCCGCGGGCCGAAAGAGCCCACCAGTCGAAGCCCGATTCCCAGATTGCCCAGACCAGCGTGACGAGAAGCGTCACGGCATACACGGCCAGCCCGGACGGGCGGCGATCCCAGAGAAGCCCGGCGGAAACGATCAGACCGACGCCCATGATGACGTAGAACCACGAGCCGCCGAGCGATGCGAGCCAGGTGCCCTGGCCGGCGAGTGCAACGCCGATCAGGAGGATGATAGCGGATAGAATGATGCGGTACATTGCCGGCCCCGGTGAGCAATGAAAATTCAAGCCCACGTGATGCGTCGGCTCCCCTGCGGCCTTCAAGCGACGGCCGGCCTGCCCTCCAAAAAGAGGGCACGCGTGAGTTGAACGTGCGAAAGCGCGTCCGGTTCCCGCATAATGAACCGATTACATCCGGAAAACGCCGAACTTCGTCTCCGGAATCGGCGCATTGAGCGCGGCCGACAGCGACAGCGCCAGAACCTCGCGC
The DNA here is from genome assembly GCF_024105655.1 of Aliihoeflea sp. 40Bstr573. Classification (GTDB taxonomy): domain Bacteria; phylum Pseudomonadota; class Alphaproteobacteria; order Rhizobiales; family Rhizobiaceae; genus Aliihoeflea. The sequence goes on along the minus strand of NZ_JAAAMH010000016.1, from coordinate 28,764 downwards.
GTCTTAGCCGGGTCGATGATGCCGTCGTCCCACATCCGCGCCGAGGAATAGAGCGGATGCCCCTCATGCTCGAACTTGTTGAGGATCGGCTTCTTGAACGCCGCTTCCTCCTCCGTGCTCCACTTGCCCCCGCGCCGCTCGATGCCTTCGCGCTTGACGATGGCAAGGACGGTCGCGGCCTGCTCGCCGCCCATGACGGAGATGCGTGCATTCGGCCACATCCAAAGGAAACGAGGCGAGTAGGCACGTCCGCACATGCCGTAATTGCCCGCGCCGAACGAGCCGCCGATGATCATCGTGACCTTCGGCACCTTGGCGGTAGCGACGGCGGTGACGAGCTTGGCGCCGTCCTTGGCGATGCCGCCGGCCTCATACTTGCGGCCGACCATGAACCCCGTGATGTTCTGCAGGAAGACGAGCGGAATCTTTCGCTGGCAGCAAAGCTCGATGAAATGCGCGCCTTTGACCGCGCTTTCGGAGAAGAGAACGCCGTTGTTGGCGATGATGCCGACCGGCATGCCGTAGAGATGCGCGAAGCCGGTGATCAGCGTCGTCCCGTAGTTTGCCTTGAATTCGTCGAACTCCGAACCGTCGACCACGCGCGCGATGACCTCCCGCACGTCGTAAGGCTGGCGCGTGTCCTGGGGGATGATGCCGTAGATTTCTTCAGGCGCATGAAGGGGTGGAATCGGATCGCGAACGTCGAGTGCCAAGTGCTTCTTGCGATTGAGGTTTCTCACGATCCTGCGAACGATCGCCAGCGCATGCGCATCGTCGACGGCATAGTGGTCGGCAACCCCGGATTCGCGCGTGTGGAGATCGGCGCCACCGAGATCTTCGGCCGAGACGACCTCGCCGGTCGCCGCCTTCACCAGCGGCGGGCCGCCGAGAAAGATTGTCGCCTGCTTCCTGACCATGACCGTCTCATCCGACATCGCGGGCACGTAGGCGCCGCCCGCCGTGCACGAGCCCATGACGCAGGCGATCTGCGGAATGCCCGCCGCCGACATGTTGGCCTGATTGTAGAAGATGCGGCCGAAATGATCGCGGTCGGGGAAGACCTCGTCCTGGTTGGGCAGGTTCGCGCCGCCTGAATCGACCAGATAGATGCAGGGCAGTTGGTTCTCGAGCGCGATCTCCTGCGCCCGCAGATGCTTCTTGACCGTCAGCGGATAGTAAGTGCCGCCCTTTACGGTGGCATCGTTGACGACCACCATGACCTCGCGCCCTTCCACGCGGCCGATGCCGGCGATCAGCCCGGCCGAGGCGATCTCGCCGCCATACATGTCGTTCGCGGCGAACTGGCCGATTTCGAGGAAGGGGGCGCCTGTGTCGAGAAGCTGGGCCAACCGGTCGCGCGGAAGGAGCTTGCCGCGGGACACATGGCGGTCGCGCGCCTCCTTCGGTCCTCCGAGCGCCACCGCCGCGGCCTTTTCATGCATCTGGTCGACCAACCCGCGCATCGTCGCTTCATTGGCCTTGAAGGCGTCGGAGGAGGTCGAGATCTGTGATTGGATGGCGGGCATGAGCGTCTCTGTCGTTCGATGAAGAGGCCGATCGGGGCGCGGGAGCAAATCAGCCGAAGCGGCGGGACTATCGCAGCTTCGGCCAATCGCGTCGATGCGATCGCGTCAGTTGCTGTCGGCGACGATCTCGCGGCCGATCAGCCAGCGGCGGATTTCGCTGGTGCCGGCACCGATCTCGTAGAGCTTGGCGTCGCGCAGCAGGCGGCCGGTCGGGTATTCGTTGATGTAGCCATTGCCGCCGAGAAGCTGCAGCGCGTCGAGCGCGGACTGCGTAGCCTTTTCGGCCGCAAACAGCACGCAGCCCGCAGCATCCTTGCGGGTGACTTCACCCCGGTCACATGCCTGCGCCACCGCGTAGACATAGGCGCGGGCGGCGTTCATGTTGGCGTACATGTCGGCAAGCTTGGCCTGGACGAGCTGGAATTCGCCGATCGGCTGGCCAAACTGCTTGCGCTCGTGAACGTACGGAACGGCGACATCCATGCAGGCCGCCATCAGGCCGAGCGGACCGCCTGCGAGCACGGCTCGCTCGTAGTCGAGACCGGACATCAGAACCTCGACGCCGCGGCCATCCTCGCCAAGCACGTTCTCGAACGGCACCTCGACATTCTCGAAGACGAGCTCGCCGGTGTTGGAGCCGCGCATTCCAAGCTTGTCGAGCTTTTGCGCCACCGAAAAGCCCTTGAAATCGCGCTCTACGATAAAGGCCGTGATGCCGCGCGAATGCCGATCCGGATCGGTCTTGGCGTAGATGACCATCGTATGAGCGTCCGGGCCGTTGGTGATCCACATCTTGGTGCCGTTGAGGACGTAGCGGTCGTTGCGCTTTTCGGCGCGCAGCCGCATCGAGACGACGTCCGAGCCGGAACCCGATTCCGACATGGCCAGCGCGCCGACCGCCTCGCCGGAACAAAGCGCGGGCAGGTACTTTGCCTTTTGCTCTGCATTGCCCCAGCGATTGATCTGGTTGACGCACAGATTTGAATGGGCGCCATAGGAAAGGCCGACCGAGGCCGAGGCGCGGCTGATCTCCTCCAATGCGACGACGTGGGCGAGATAACCCATTCCCGATCCGCCGAAATCGGGATCGGCGGTAATGCCGAGCAGGCCAAGCGCGCCCATCTCCTGCCACAGATGGTTGGGGAATTCGTTCGACGAGTCGATTTCGGAAGCGATTGGCGCGATGCGGTCCTGCGCGAAGCGCCGAACGGTCTCGCGCAGCGCGTCGATATCCTCGCCATGGCCGAACTTCATCGTCTGGTCGTACATGCTGGGTCTCCCTCGTCAGCTCTTGTTGGCGCCGGCAAGGCGCAGGGTCATTGTCAGGTAAAGTTCGGTCACGTCCTCGATGCTCAACCGCTCGTCGGGCCGGAACCAGACGATGACGCCGGTGATCATCTGAATGATCGCCATGGCGACGAGCGCGGCATCCTCGACATCGAAAACGCGTGCGTCGACGCCCCGTTGCAGGATCGCGCGCAACTCCTTCTCATAGGTCTCGCGAAGAGCGACGATCCGGCGCAGGCGCTCCGGCGAAAGGCTCCGCAGCTCCAGATTGTTGACATGGGTCGAGCTGCGCCGCGCCAGATGAAAGGCGATGTGATTGCGCACGAAGGAGGCGAGTTGAGCGGCGGGATCGCCTTCGACAGCGGACAGTTCGGCCCAACTTGCGACCAAAGCCTCCATGTGCTCGCGCATCAGCGTGAAGAGCAGGTCTTCCTTGGTGGGGAAGTAGCGATAGAGGGCGGCTGCCTGAACGCCGACCTCGTCGGCGAGCCGGCGCATCGACACGGCGTCATAGCCATGGCGCGCGATGAGCCGCAATGCCGCATCGCGCAATGCGGCCTCCGTGCGCTCTCCGTCCGATCCGATGGTTCGGGCCATGTGTCCTCCTGATACCTTAATAAAACAAACGTTCAATTAATTCAAGGCGCAGCTAAAAATGTTGACATAAACATATCTTTATGTGAGCAATTCGATCAGTGTGAAGGAGAGCAGAATGACCGCCGCCAATCTGGACGATCTTTTCGGACCGATCCGCGAACGGGAGGATGTCGCGAGCCTCGTCGGCAAGGCGGCGGCGGAACGCATCCTCATTCTCGACGGCGCGATGGGCACGCAGATCCAGGGGCTCGGTTTCGACGAGGATCACTTTCGCGGCAGCCGCTTTGGCGCGTGCGAATGTCACCAGCAGGGCAACAACGATCTCCTGACGCTGACCCAGCCCGCAGCGATCGAGGACATCCACTATCGCTACGCCATTGCCGGCGCGGACATTCTGGAGACGAACACCTTCTCCTCGACCTCGATCGCGCAGGCCGACTACGGCATGGAAGGCGAGGTCTACGATTTGAACCGCGATGGCGCACGGCTGGCCAGGCGCGCGGCGATCCGGGCGGAGCAGAAGGACGGCAAGCGCCGCTTCGTCGCCGGCGCGCTGGGCCCGACCAACCGCACGGCGTCGATCTCTCCCGATGTCAACAATCCCGGCTATCGCGCGGTCACCTTCGACGACCTGCGCATCGCATATGGCGAGCAGCTGCGCGGCCTGATCGACGGCGGGTCCGATCTGATCCTGGTCGAGACGATTTTCGATACGCTGAACGCCAAGGCGGCGATCTTCGCGTGCCGGGAAATCTTCGCTGAGAAAGGCGTCGACCTGCCGATCATGATTTCCGGCACGATCACCGATCTTTCCGGACGGACACTTTCCGGCCAGACGCCGACCGCCTTCTGGCATTCGGTGCGCCATGCCGACCCGTTCTCCATCGGCCTCAACTGCGCGCTCGGTGCCGACCAGATGCGCGCGCATCTGGCTGAAATATCCGGAGCGGCCGATACGCTCGTCTGCGCCTATCCCAATGCCGGCCTGCCGAACGAATTCGGCCAGTACGACGAGACGCCGGAACAGATGGCGGCGCAGATCGGACGGTTTGCGAAGGAGGGGCTGGTCAATATCGTCGGCGGCTGCTGTGGCTCGACGCCCGAGCACATCGCCGCCATCGCTGCCGAAGTCGGGAAATATCCGCCCCGCGCAATCCCACAAAAGGCGCCGCTGATGCGCCTGTCGGGCCTCGAGCCGTTCACGCTCACTGACGACATTCCGTTCGTGAATGTCGGCGAGCGCACGAACGTCACCGGCTCGGCCAAGTTCCGCAAGCTGATCACCAACGGCGATTTTGCGACCGCGCTCGACATCGCTCGCGACCAGGTCGAGAACGGCGCGCAGATCATCGACGTCAACATGGACGAGGGCCTGATCGACTCCAAGGCCGCGATGGTCGAGTTCCTGAACCTCATCGCCGCCGAACCCGACATCGCCCGCGTGCCGGTGATGATCGACAGTTCCAAATGGGAGATCATCGAGGCGGGCCTCAAATGCGTCCAGGGCAAAGCCGTGGTGAACTCGATTTCGATGAAGGAAGGCGAGGCGGCCTTCCTCGAGCAAGCGCGGCTGTGCCGCGCCTATGGCGCTGCCGTTGTCGTCATGGCCTTCGATGAGATGGGCCAGGCCGATAGCCGCGAGCGCAAGGTGGAAATCTGTACGCGCGCCTACAAACTCCTGACCGAAAAGGCCGGCTTTGTCGGTGAGGACATCATCTTCGACCCGAACATCTTTGCCGTCGCGACGGGCATCGAGGAGCACAACGACTACGGCAACGCGTTCATTCAAGCGGCGAGGGAGCTGACCCAAACCCTTCCGGGGATTCACATTTCCGGCGGCGTCTCCAACCTCTCCTTCTCGTTTCGCGGCAACGAGCCGGTGCGCGAGGCGATGCACGCGGTCTTCCTCTACCACGCCATCCAGGCCGGCATGGACATGGGCATCGTCAATGCCGGCCAGCTCGCCGTCTACGAGACCATCGACCCGGAACTGCGCGAAGCCTGCGAGGATGTCGTCCTCAACCGGCGCGAAGACGCGACCGAGCGTCTGCTCGACCTGGCCGAACGCTACAAGGGCGCGGGCGGTCGCGAGGCGCGCGAGAAAGACCTCGCATGGCGCGAATGGCCGGTCGAAAAGCGCCTGGAACACGCGCTCGTCAACGGCATCACCGAATATATCGACGCCGATACCGAGGAAGCGCGGCAGGCGGCAGAGCGACCGCTACATGTCATCGAAGGCCCGCTGATGGCTGGTATGAACGTCGTCGGCGACCTGTTCGGCGCGGGCAAGATGTTTCTCCCCCAGGTCGTGAAGTCGGCTCGCGTCATGAAGCAGGCTGTCGCGGTCCTGCTGCCCTATATGGAGGCCGAGAAGCTTGCCAATGGGGGCGGAGACCGCAAGACGGCGGGGACGATCCTGATGGCGACGGTCAAGGGCGACGTCCACGACATCGGCAAGAATATCGTCGGCGTCGTCCTTGCGTGCAACAATTACGAAGTGATCGACCTCGGCGTGATGGTGCCGGCGACGAAGATCCTGCAAACCGCGCGTGAAAAGAATGTCGATATCATCGGCCTTTCCGGGCTCATCACGCCCTCGCTGGACGAGATGGTGCATGTCGCATCGGAGATGGAACGCGAGGGCTTTGATCTTCCGCTCCTCATCGGCGGCGCGACGACGAGCCGGGTCCATACGGCGGTGAAGATCCATCCACGCTACAATCAGGGTCAGGCCGTCTATGTGACCGATGCGAGCCGTGCCGTCGGCGTGGTCTCGACGCTCCTTTCGGAGCGCCAGAAGCAAGGCTTCGTCAAAGAGACGCGGGAGGAATATGCCAAGGTCGCCGATGCCCATGCACGCCGCGAACTGGAAAAACAGCGCCTGCCGATCACAGCCGCCCGCGCCAATGCGGTGAAGATCGACTGGCCGGCCTATGAGGCGGTCAAGCCGTCGTTACTCGGCACAAAGACCTTCGATGATTGGGACGTTGCCGAACTGGCGCGTTACATCGACTGGACGCCCTTCTTCCAGACCTGGGAACTGAAGGGACGGTACCCGGCGATCCTCGACGATGAAAAGCAGGGCGAGGCCGCGCGCCAGCTCTTTGCCGATGCGCAGGCGATGCTGAAGCAGATTATCGACGAGAACTGGTTTCGCCCGCGCGCCGTCATCGGTTTCTGGCCGGCCAATCAGGTCGGCGACGACATTCGCCTCTTTAGCGACGAGACGCGCGAACAAGAGCTGGCGACCTTCTTCACGTTGCGCCAGCAGCTCTCCAAGCGCGACGGCCGCCCCAATGTCGCGCTGTCCGACTTCGTCGCGCCTGTCGGCCAGCCGGACTACGTCGGCGGCTTCGTGGTGACGGCCGGCATCGAGGAAGTCGCCATCGCCGAACGCTTCGAGCGCGCCAATGATGACTACTCGTCCATCATGGTCAAGGCGCTGGCGGACCGGATCGCCGAAGCCTTCGCCGAACGGATGCACGAGAAGGTTCGAACGGACTACTGGGGCTATGCGCCGGACGAGAAGTTCACCAGTGACGAGCTGGTGGGTGAGGCCTATGCCGGCATCCGCCCGGCACCAGGCTATCCCGCCCAACCGGACCACACCGAGAAGGCAACGCTTTTCCGCCTCCTCGACGCGGAGAACGCCGCCGGCGTGAAGCTGACGGAAAGCTATGCGATGTGGCCCGGCTCGTCGGTCTCCGGTCTCTTTATCGCCCACCCCGACAGCTATTATTTCGGCGTCGCCAAGGTCGAGCGCGACCAGGCGGCGGACTATGCCCAGCGCAAGAACATGAGCCTTGAAGAGGTCGAGCGGTGGCTGTCGCCGATCCTGAACTACGTGCCGATCGAACTGGCCGAAGCGGCGGAATAATCCGCGACCGCCGCGGCGAGTCGTGCAAGGGCAGCGCGCAGCGGCGCAAAGCCGGCGCCGCGCTCCAGCGTTTCGAGGTCCATGTATAGCTTGCGGTTGATCTCGATCTGCAGGCTGTGGACGCCCTTGTCGCGCGCGCCATAGCGCTCGACGATCAGCGCGCCCTTGTACGGGTCGTTGATGGCGACGGAGTATCCCAGCCCTTCAAGTGTCGCGGCGACGAGCCGGGTGAAGCCGGGTTCGCAACTCGTCCCGTCGAGGTCGCCGAGGACGAAGTCGGCCCGGTCGCGACCAGGGTCCGGTGCCAGTTCGTTGCCAACCGGCATCATCGAGTGACAGTCGAGGTGGTAGCAGACGCCGAAGCGCTCGATCGTCCGGTCGATCATCGCGCCGAGGCACTCGTGATAAGGCCGCCAGTAGCGCTCGATGCGGTTGGTGATGTCCGCCGCGCTCAGGCGGCGATCATAGATCGCGGTGCCGTCTCCGATCAGCCGAAAGACGAGGCCGACGCCCCGCTCGCTCATGATCGTCGGCTCGGGCGTCTCATGCCAGTCACCATCGAGCAGCGCCATATCGATGTCGGAAAGGCGCCGGTTCGGGTCGATGTAGGTACGGGCGAAATTGGCGATGACATAAGTCGCGCCATGTTCAGGCGCATCAGCGAAGAGCTCGTCGACAAACCGGTCCTCACCTCCCATCAAGAGTTCGATGCCGGCGACATGGCCGAAATCTTCCGGGTAGTGCCGGCCGCTATGTGGCGCGTCGAAGACCATCGGCGCAGGCGCGCCGGACGGCTCGACCACGCTGACCGGTTTCGGCGGCGCCGATCGCTCCATCGGTTCCGTCGACAGTTTTTCGTGATCCTTGATGGATTGGGCTTTGTGGTCTTCGCTCATGGTCGGCCAACGCGAGACCCTGCAAGCCGTTCCCCCTGATGAAGTGTGGAAACGCGCGCGGCCACACGTTTGACGTGTTTGACACTCCCGCAACGGGATGGTTCGATGCCGAACTAGTTTAGGCATCAAATATCCGGGGCCGGGCGTTTCATGGACCACAGTTCTTCCAATCCGAAGCCGGCGAAGCGCCTGCGCTCGCGCATCACCATGGAAGGGCTGGACCGCACGCCGCACCGAGCGTTCATGCGCGGGCTCGGCCACGACGACAAGGACATCGCGCAGCCCTTCGTCGGCATTGTCGGGCCGTCGTCGGAGGTAACGCCCTGCAACCTCACTATCGCGCGGCAGATGGAGCAGGCTAAGGCCGGCGTGCGCGAGGCGGAAGGCACACCGATCGCCTTCAACACGATCTCCGTGTCCGACGGGTTCTCGATGAACCATCAGGGCATGAAGTTCTCGCTGATTTCCCGGGAGATCATCGCCGACTCCATCGAGGCCGTCGTTCGCGCCCATTGCTATGATGCGCTCGTCGGCTTCGGCGGCTGCGACAAGACCTCGCCTGGCGTCATCATGGGCCTGACGCGGCTCAACATCCCATCCGTCTTCCTTTATGGCGGCTCGGCCATGCCCGGCCGGTTCAAGGGCCGAGACGTCACCATGCTCGACGCCTACGAGGCAGTCGGCGGTGTGATGGCGGGAACGTGGACGCAAGAAGATCTGGATGAGATGGAACAGGTTTGCTTGCCGACGGCGGGCGCCTGCGGCGGCCAGTTCACGGCCAACACGATGGGCATGGTCTCTGAAGTGCTGGGTTTCGCCCCGCTCGGCTCGTCCATGGTGCCGGCGGTCTATTCGCAGCGCGACGCGCTCGCCCGCCGCGTCGGACGGCTCGCGATGCAGGTCCTGATGAATGGCGGACCGCTGCCGCGCGACCTCGTCACCCGCAAGAGCCTCGAGAACGCCGCCGCTCTCGTCGCCGCAACGGGCGGCTCGACGAATCTCGGGCTGCACATTCCCGCTATCGGGCACGAAGCCGGCATCAAGTTCACGCTCGACGACGTCGCGGACGTCTTCGCGCGCACGCCGCTCATTGCCGATTTGAAGCCCGGCGGGCGCTTCGTCGCGAAGGACGTGTTCGAGATCGGCGGCGTGCCGGTCATCATGAAGGCGCTGCTCGATGGCGGGCATCTCCACGGAGACTGCCTGACGATCGAGGGCACGACGCTGGAGGAGGCGCTGAAGAATTACGGCGCGCCGGACGGCGAGGTCGTGCGCGAAAAAGGTCGTGAGATCATGGCGACGGGCGGTGTCGTCGTCCTGCGCGGAAATCTGTGCCCGGACGGCGCGCTCTTGAAGGTCGCGGGGCTGAAATCGCTCGTCTTCGAAGGCCCCGCCCATGTCTTCGAAAACGAGGAAGACTGCATGAAGGTGGTGCGCGACCGGTCCTACAAGGAAGGCTCGGTCATCATCATCCGCAACGAAGGTCCGCGCGGCGGACCGGGCATGCGTGAGATGTTGGGCGTCACCGCGCTCATCTACGGCCAGGGCATGGGCGAGAAAGTCGCGCTCATCACGGACGGCCGGTTCTCCGGCGCGACACGCGGCATGTGCATTGGCTATGCTGGCCCCGAAGCCGCCGTCGGCGGCCCGATTGCGCTCGTCAGGGATGGTGACCTGATCCGCATCGACGGTGCGAATAAGACCATCGATCTGCTTGTGGACGACGAAGAACTGGAAAAGCGCCGCGCCGCGTGGGTCGCGCCGGATGCACGCCGTCTCGGCGGCCTCTTCGAGAAATACGCTGCCGTCGTCGGCCCCGCCAAGGAGGGCGCGGTAACCCATTCGGGCGGCGTCGAATGGGTGCCGGAGTAGGATCATGGCCGGGGAGGGGGCGGATTTGAAGCTTGGATATATCGGCATCGGCCTGATGGGCGAGCCGATGACATTGCGCCTCTTGCAGGCTGGACGCGACGTAGTGGTCTGGAACCGCAGCCGCGACAAGCTGCGCGCGGTGGTGCAGGCGGGAGCGCAGGAGGCGAGCAGCGCCGCAGATCTGGCGAGCCGATGTGACATCGTCATGATGTGCCTCACCGACACGAAAGCGGTCGAGCATGTCGTGTTCGGCGAAGACGGGATCGCGGGGGCGGCCAGATCAGGCGGGATCCTGCTCGATTTCTCGTCCATGGACCCGAATTCCACCCGCCGGTTCGCTGCGCGCCTGCGCGAGACGACCGGTATGGGCTGGATCGATGCGCCCGTTTCGGGCGGCGTGCCCGGAGCTCGCGAAGGCAGTTTGGCGATCATGGCCGGTGGCGAAGCGGATGAGATCGAGCGCGTGCGCCCGGTCATCGCGCTGATGGCGCATCGCTTCACCCATATGGGCCCAAGCGGGGCAGGGCAGACGACAAAGCTTTGCAATCAGGTCATCGTCGGGTGCCAGTTGGCGGCGATTGCAGAAGCGATCCGGCTCGCCGAGGGGGCGGGTGTCGATGCGGCGAAGCTTCCTGAGGCGTTGAAAGGTGGATTTGCCGATTCCATCCCACTCCAGCTTTTCGCGCCACGTATGGCGGCGCGCTCATTCGAGCCGCCGCTCGGGGCGATCCATACGATGCTCAAGGACCTCGACAATGCCGGCGAGGCCGCACGGCAAGCCGGCGCGCCCTTGCCGATGGCGTCAACGGCACGCGAATTGCTTCGGCAGATGGCGGCGCGCGGGCAATCGGATGCTTGCGCAACCGCTCTTGTTCAACTCTATGATAGCATCCAACCATAATCCTGAGGGGGAACGGACAATGCTGCATTGGAAGAGCATGACACTCGCCGCGGCGATCGCGGTTCTGGGTTCGGCCGGCGCGAGCTATGCGCGGGAGGAAACGAAGACGATCCGTGTCGGCAACTGGCTGCCGATGCACCATCTGATCGTCAAGGGCATCCTGGAGCCTTGGGCGGCGGCGATCGAGGTCGAGACGAACGGCTCGCTGCAATTCGACATCATGGAAACTGCGCTCGGCCGCCCGCCGGCCTATTTCGACCTCGTTCTCGATGGCTCCGTCGATGTCGGTTTCGGCGTCTCGGGCCACAATCCGGGCCGTTTCACCATGACGCAGGTCATGGACCTTCCCTTCATGTCGCCCGACCCATGGGCCGGCGCTGCCGCCGCCTGGGCAACATACGAGCGCTACGGCGAGCAATACGGCGAGCACGAGGGCGCCAAGGTCGTCGGCCTCTGGGTCCATTCGGAACCCTACATCTTCATTCGCGAAGGCCAGGAGGTGACGTCGCTCGCCGAACTCGCCGGCAAGAAGATTCGCGTCGGTGGCAACGTCACAGGCGAGATCATGCAGACGTTGGGCGCCACGCCAGTGCAGCTTCCGCCGACCGAGGCGCAGCAGGCCATGTCGCGCGGGGTTGCCGATGGCATCACCTTCCCGACCGAATCCATCGAGTTCTTCAAGATCACGCCCTCTGTCGCAAGCTCGACGCGGATCCCTGGAGGGCTCTATACCGATACTTTCTGGCTGGCCTTCAACCAGGCAACCTGGGATGGGCTGTCCGAGGAGCAAAAGGCCGCCGTAGAGAAGCATTCCGGCATGGCGATCGCGACGATGGCCGGCTGGGCCTGGACAAATGGCGACACGCTTGGACGTGCGGCCCTCGATGCCAACGACATGGTCTGGAACGAGCTTCCTGAAGCGGACGTCGAGGAGGTGAAGTCGCGCCTCGCCGTGCTGGAGGAGCGCTGGATCGAGGCCGCCAATGCCAAGGGTCTGCCAGCCGAGGAAATCCTCGAATACGCCCGCGCCCAGGCCGCTGCCTATAAGGCCGAGAAGGTGGTCAACATCCCGTGAGCGAGGACAACGCAGGCGATCAGGCAACGCGCGGCCCGGTCGCCTGGGTCTTCCGGGGCTTTTCGGTCGTGGCCGGCCTCATGGTCGCGGCGATGATGTTCATCACCACCTTCGACGTGGTCGGCCGATATTTCTTCGGTCGCCCGCTCTATGCCGCCTTCGAGGTGACTGAAATCCTGATGGGCCTCACCATCTTCGCCGGCCTGCCACTGGCGACCGCCGCGCGAGAGAACATCACCATTTCGATTCTCGTGGAGCGCATGTCGCAAAAAGTCCAGGATTTCGGCACGCGGTTCTTCGAACTCGTCTGCGCCGCGATCTGCTTCGCCATGGGGTGGCGCATGTGGGCCTATGGGGCGCGGCTGTGGCGCACGGGTGACCAAACTCTGGAACTGCGCGTACCAATCGGTCTTCTAGCACAAGTGATGGCGGCGCTGGTCATCCTGGCCGGTCTCGCTTTCCTGATCAACGCGCTGCGCGGAAGGCAATTGCTGCCCGCCGCCGGCAATTCTGTCGAATAGCGGCGGCCACGGCATGGGTGTGTGGGAAACGTCGCTGACCGGCTTTGCCAGCCTGCTCGGCCTGATGCTCCTCGGCATGCCGCTGGCCTTTGCGATGATCCTCGTCGGCGCGGCAGGCATCGTCGCGGTCGTCGGCTGGACGCCGGCGCTCGGTATGCTCGGCCAGGTGCCGATCTCGGACACGATGCGCTACGAACTGTCGGTCGTGCCCATGTTCGTCTTGATGGGAATGCTGGTCGACCGCGCCGGCATGTCCCGCGATCTCTACCATGCCTGTCACGGCTTTCTCGGGCACAGGCGCGGCGGCCTTGCGATGGCGACCATCGTGGCCTGTGCCGGTTTTGCCGCCGTTTCAGGTTCGTCGCTCGCGACGGCCGCCACGATGGGCCGCGTCTCGATGCCGTCGATGCGCCGCTACGGCTATTCCGACGAATTGGCGTCAGGCTCCATTGCGGCCGGTGGCACGCTCGGCATCCTCATCCCGCCCTCCGTCATCCTGGTGCTGTACGGAATCATGACGGGCACCGACATCGGGCTTCTGTTCATAGCCGGCGTCCTGCCGGGCTTCGTTGCGGTGCTGTTCTATATCGCCGCGATCGCGGTCGTGACGCGCCTCAAGCCTGACGCAGGCCCGCGCACGGAACGCGTCGCCATGCGCGAGCGGCTCGCTCGGCTGGCATCGGTCGGGCCGATCCTGCTGCTATTCGTTCTCATCATCGGCGGCATCTACCTCGGCGTCTTCACACCGACCGAGGCGGCCGGCGTCGGCGCTTTCGGCGCGTTCCTGTTCTGCTTGTGGCGGCGCGTCCTCACGCCGGCCATCTTCCTCGAATGTGTCGTTGCAACTGCGCGGATGACGGCGATCCTCTTCATACTGCTCGTCGGTGCGCTGCTCTTTTCCAATTTCGTCAATCTGGCGGGCCTGCCCTCCGCGCTTCAGCAGCTTGTCGTCGGCTACGGCCTGTCGCCGCTCGGCGTGATCATCTTCCTGATGGTGATCTACATCGTGCTCGGCTGTTTCCTGGAATCGCTTTCGATGGTGCTGCTGACAGTGCCGATCTTCTTCCCGCTCGTCATCTCCCTTGGCTACGATCCGATCTGGTTCGGCATCATCGTCGTGATGGTGACGGAATTGTCGCTGATCACCCCGCCGGTTGGCCTTAACCTCTTCATTTTGAAGAGCACGATCGGCAATATCAGTCTCGGCAAGATCTATCGAGGCATCATGCCTTTCATCGCTGCCGACATATTGCGCCTTGCCCTGATGATCGCGTTTCCGGCGATCATCCTGATCCTTCCCCAGCTTGCGAGATGATATGAACGACAAACGCAAATTCGCCGTCGTTACCGCCGGCGCCTCGGGCATCGGCTCTGTCGTTGCGCGCGAACTGGTCAAGGCGGGGTACGATGTTGCGATCACGGACGTGGACGTGGAAGCCGGCGAGGCGACCGCGGCGGGAACCGGGGCGACATTCCATCTGTGTGACATGGGCGATTCCGCTGCGATCGAAACGCTGTTCGCGCGCTTTCCAACCGTCGATCTCCTCGTCAACAATGCCGGCGTGGCAGGGCCGACGCTGCCGGTCGCGGAGACGCCGATCGACGAATGGAAGCGCGCCGTCGATATCAACATCACCAGCCATTTCGTCGCCGCGCGAGCCGTCCTGCCCGCGATGATCGCGCAAAGGCGCGGCATCATCGTCAACATGGCCTCGGTCGCGGCAAAGATCGCCTATCCGAACCGAGCGGTCTATGCGGCCACCAAATGGGCGGTGCTCGGTTTTACCGGCTCGCTGGCGCACGAGGTCGGGCAACTGGGCATTCGCGTCAACGCGATCCTGCCGGCCTCCGTGCGGGGCGAGCGGATCGAGAACGTCGTCTCGGAATATGCGCGGGCGAATGGCATGAACGTCAAGGACGCAGAAGCGCACTATCTCGGCCGGCAGGCGACGCGCGCCTTCATCGAACCTGAGGAGATCGCCGCGACAATCCTTTTTCTTGCCTCGGACGCCGCCCGTTCCATAACCGGCCAGTTCATCGGCGTCGACGGCGGGTTCCAGTAGGAAGGAGTTCCACGATTGCCGCGCTTTTCGATCAACGTCTCGATGATGCTGCAGGAATTTTCCTTCCTCGACCGCTTCCAGGGGGCGGCAGATCTCGGCTTCGCAGGCGTCGACATCCAGTTTCCCTATGCGTTTCCCGCCGACGCTGTGGCGCGGGCTGCCCGTCGAGCAGGTGTCGACATTGTGCTGATCAACGTGCCCTCTGGAGATCTCTCCGCCGGTGGCGATGGCCTGGCCTGCGTGCCGGGCCGCGAAGCGGAATTCGCGCGCGCGGTTGAGAAGGCTGCCGATTACGCTTCCGCACTCGGCGTGAAGCGAGTCAACGTCCTGTCCGGCCGGGTGCCGGAAGGCGCGGTACGCGAAGAGGCAATGTCGACCCTGATCAGCAATCTCCAACTCGCCGCCGACCGCTTCGCCCTCTATGGTGTGACGGTCATGGTCGAGCCTTGCAACGGCCGTGATGTGCCGCGTTATCTCATCCAGCGCACGGGCGACGCCATCGATGCGATCGATAAGGCAGGTCGCAACAATCTCGCCGTGCAGTTCGATCTCTACCATCGCCAGATCATGGAGGGCGACCTGATCGAAGGTTTTCGCGCAGCCTTGCCGCGTATCGCGCATGTGCAGTTCGCCGACACGCCGGGCCGGCACGAGCCGGGGACGGGCGAGATCAACTATCGCACGATCTTCGCCGCCATCGACGCGTCCGGCTATGCTGGCTGGGTCGGCGCCGAATACCGGCCGACGGCCACCACGGCCGCCTCGCTCGACTGGCTCCTCGCGCCCCTATGAATGAAGCGGCTGGTCGGGGTCGCGAGCCTCGTCCGTGCCGAGCGGTAAAAGCCCCAGGGCTGCAAGCACCAGGTCGACGCTTTCGGCAACGATGGCCTGGCCTCCGACATGGGTGATCTTGGTGCGCTCGCCATAGGCCTGCACGCTCACAACATGGTTTGTGTTGAGGGCAATGGGCTGTCCGCTGACTTCGCTGAGTTGAATCCACATAAGTTTTTCTCCCGCTGGGAGAAGTGGAGCAAGTCCCGTGCCGCGAATTGAGGTCCATGAAGTGGCTCAACGCGTGCCATTGCGAAACACTCCTGGCGCCGTTGAGCCGTTTTGATTCCGAACGCGTCGTTCACATCGGGACAAGCCTTACCGCAGCCGCAGCTTCAGCGCTTCGCCCATCTGTCGAATTTCAGCGATCTTCGCCTCGAATCGTGACCAGTCGTCCGCTTCCGCGATCGGCGCCCAGATGTCCTCCACCTCGTCGATCAGCATCGTGCAAGGGGTCGGACGCGCGAAATAGGCGTGCGTGAAGTCGATCTCCGGGCGCGGGGCGAAGGGGTCCAGCGCGGCGCGGAACGCCACGAAGGCCTCGCTCGAATGTTCTTCCCGTCCGGCAGGCGCACGCGGTGCATGCTGGCCGCCGAACCAGTCGAAGAAGAAGCGCTCGAACGGCAATTGCGAAACCGCGAGGAAGCGCCAGCCAGCCGCCACGAGCTCGTTGTCGGCCTCCAGCCCCGCGCTCGTCACGCCGAGCCTGTTGAGAAACGCTGCGCGGAATTCCTCCTGCACCAGAGCGGGAAAGGCGCGCAGGATCGTCTCGAGATCGGCCTGCGGGGCGAAGTCGAGGAGGCATTCGGCGAGCCGCGTCAGGTTCCAGAACATCGTGTCGGGCTGGCGGCCGAAGGCGTAGAGCCCCGTCTGGTCGAAATAGGCGGCGGTGAAGGCGGGGTCGAGAGTCGGCAGGAAGCGCCAGGGCCCGTAGTCGAAACTTTCGCCGGTGATGTTGATGTTGTCGGTGTTGAGGACGCCATGGACGAAGCCGGCGACCATCCAGGCGGCGGTCGTCTTCGCCAGCCTGCGGCCGACGGCGTCCAGAAAGGCAAGCGAGCGGCCCGGGTCGATCTGCGCGCCGACCTCGGGCAGGTAGTGCGTGATCGAATGGTCGATCAGCGCCGAGATGTCATCGCTCTTGTCGAGGAAGCGCAGGCGCTGGAATGTTCCAATGCGGATATGCGAGTGGCTGAGCCGCACGAGCACCGCCGATCGCGTGGGGGAGGGCTCGTCATTACGGTGCAGCGCTTCGCCGGTCTCGATCAGGCTGAAGCTTTTCGACGTGTCGACGCCGAGGGCTTCGAGCATTTCTGTCGCCAGAACCTCGCGCACGCCGCCCTTGAGTGTCAGCCGTCCATCGCCCCCGCGCGACCACGGCGTGGTGCCTGAGCCCTTGGTGGCGAGGTCCAGAAGGCGTCCGGCATCGTCGTGAAGTTGCGCGAACAGAAAGCCGCGCCCGTCACCAAGGTCGGGATTGTAGGATCGGAACTGGTGGCCGTGATAGCGCAGGGCCAACGGTTGGGCATAGGTCTCAGGCAGCGGCGCGAAGCTGCCGAAATGAGCCACCCACTCGTCCTGCGAGAGATCGCCGAGCCCAAGCCTTTCGGCCCAGTCCTGATTCCGGAAGCGGGTGACGTGCTTGGGAAATCGCGCGGCGTCGACTGGATCGTAAAATTCTGTGCCGAGTGACGCGTGGGCGCTTGAAGGTCGGTAGGTCGGTGCAACAGGCATGCAGGTTCCCGGAAACGCGATTGCAACACTGAACGGGTCAAACCGTCCAGTGTTGCAAGAATAGCCGGGAAATCTTGCTGAAGTTAGCCGCCGCCGCCACCAGCGCCGCCAGCTCCTCCGCCGCCACCAGTTCCACCGCCACCGCCGGCTCCAGCGCCGCCAGAGCCGCCGCCGCTGTCGCTGCCACCCGTGCCGCCGCTGCCGCCAGCGCCGCCGCCGCTGTCGCCGCCACCCGTGCCGCCGCTGCCGCCAGCGCCGCCGCCGCTGTCGCCGCCACCCGTGCCGCCGCCACCGCCAGCTCCACCGCCGCCAGAGCCGCCGCCGGAGTCACCACCACCCGTGCCGCCGCTGCCGCCCGCGCCGCTGCCGCCAGAGCCGCCGCCGGAGTCACCACCACCCGTGCCGCCGCTGCCGCCCGCGCCGCTGCCGCCAGAGCCGCCGCCGGAGTCGCCACCACCCGTGCCGCCGCCACCGCCAGCTCCACCGCCGCCAGAGCCGCCGCCGGAGTCACCACCACCCGTGCCGCCGCTGCCGCCCG
Organism: Aliihoeflea sp. 40Bstr573; assembly: GCF_024105655.1. Lineage (GTDB taxonomy): Bacteria > Pseudomonadota > Alphaproteobacteria > Rhizobiales > Rhizobiaceae > Aliihoeflea. The sequence continues at coordinate 11,046 of NZ_JAAAMH010000016.1, read as the reverse complement.
TGCCGCTGCCGCCAGAGCCGCCGCCGTCACCGCCAGAACCGCTTCCGCCCCCGGCGCCACCGGAGCCCGAACCGCCACTGCCCTCGCCGGGTGCGAAGCCGATGGCGACGCCCGAACCTTCATTGCTCATCACCGATCGGATGAGAGCTGTCGTGAGCGGAGGGCACTGCTCGCGCTGAGCACGCGTCAGTAACGAATCGCGATTTGCAGCGATACAGCACAATACGTAGTTTGCCTCCGTTAGCGGCTGACACGTAGCCGCGGACAGAATCGGGCGAGGCTCTTGGGCTTGGACCGCAGCAGAACCGCCGATCCAAACGGCAGCGCCGACTGCCATTGTTTGAGTAAGTGCAAGTGTTTTTTTACGCAACATTTCCGCCCCCTCCCTTTGACGGGGAATGGGGGCTGACTGTTACTTTGCCCCCAAGTCAAACGAAGTATGACAGCTGCATGAAAACTGTGAACCCGGACGTATTAACTAGTGATTAACTATTCTGGCGTAGATAGTGCGATTGGCATTGGAGAATTCCCCTCATGCTGAAAGTGTTTGCCGCAACGTTGATGGCGGTTTGCGCCGCATCTTGCGCACAAACGACGGCCTCGATCTCCTCCACTGCGGCCATCGCGCCTGCCGCTTCTGCGGCCGAGCCCCAATTGATGGCTGCGTCGGGCCCTGCGTTTGCCCCGCCCGCCTTTTACGCGTTCTGTGCGCAGCGGGCCGACCTTTGCGCCTCGACCGGTCCGGTGCGCAAGATGACGATGACAAAGGCGCGCCAGAGCGAACTGCAGGAAGTCAATCTCCTCGTGAACCGACAGATCCGCGAAGTCAGCGATCTGGAGATGCATGGCGAGGAGGATGTGTGGGGAGTGCCGCGCTCGGCAGGCGACTGCGAAGATTTCGCGATTCTGAAGAAAAAGGAACTCATGAAGCGCGGCTGGCCGGCATCCACATTGCTGCTCACCGTCGTCACGGTGGGCGGGGAAGGGCATGTCGTATTGACGGCAAGCACCGACCGCGGCGACATCATCCTCGACAATCGCACCAACTCATTGCGCGACTGGACGAAGGTCCGTTATAATTTCTTCGCCCGCCAGTCGCAGCACGCGCATGGCAAGTGGGAGCGGATCGTCGCCGCTGGCGCATGACCCTCTTGCTCAGGTAGGAAACCCGTATCGATCGGTAATCGTCCAGATGTCGTGATTGATCGCGACGAGCGAAGCGATGCTGTCGGTAATGCGCTGCAGTTCGGCATCGTCGAGGATCTCGACCTTGCCGTAGCGCACGTCGTCCTTGCCATCGACGATGCGCATGAGCTGCGTCATTGACGGCGCCCCTTCCTCGTCGAACGAATAGATACAGTGATTGTACTTGTTGCGTAGCCGCGCCTCCGCCGATAGGCGCCGCGTGACGTCCAGGACGTGCTTGCGGCAAGGGGCGGGCGTGGCGGCCATCTTCGCCAACCGTTCGACGAGGTCGGTCCTTGCGCGCGTGGTGTTGAGGGTCAGGAAGATGATGATCGCCGTTTCCTTGTCGACCTTGGCAAGGCCGGCGATCATATGGATCAGAAGGCTCTCGGTGTTTGTCCAAGTGTAGTTCAGCTGGCCGACCAGAAGAAGAATGTCCTTCAACCGATTGGAGGACATTTTCAGTTCTGCGAGCGCCTGTGCCCGTCCGATCCATTCAGCCCCGCACTCTGGCGCGCGAAATAGATCGCGGCGGCCTCGGTGCGATTGTGGACGCCGAGCTTGTTGATGATGTTGTGAATGTGAATCTTGACCGTGTGCTCGGACAATCCGAGATCGTTTGCGATGATCTTGTTCTGGCTTCCCTTGGCAACATGGCCGAGGATTTGCCACTCCCGTGCCGTCAGTTCGCTCATTGCCCCATCTCTCCTTGTTCGCACGGCCTGGCTGCTTTCAGACAGGTGCGCTCTGAACACGACGGATGGCACATACTCTCCGCCACTCAGCAAAATACGCAAGACAGAAAGAAGAATATCGAGGTTGCTGTTCGTTGGAACGACGCCCTGAACCATTCGTTGCTCGACGAGACCGGCAAGGCGCCCGTCCTGCTGCTCGCCTACATCGGCGAGCACCGCGAACATGGCTCTCGGATGGTAGGCGGACAGATCACCATAATGATAGGCAAGGCCCCCGATCAGGCTTTGCTCGATGAGCAGAAGATCGACGTTGGCGACGAGTGACGTGCAAGCTTCGTTGAGATCGGGCACGATGTGGACGCGCAGGAAACGGAATTCGCACTCGATCGCGGCAAGCAAAGCGTTCGAGACGACGCCTGCCGATGCGACCACAAGAAGGGCACGTTCGCGCGCACCGGGCTGTTGAGATTGAAACAACTCTTCCGAACGGCTTTCGGAAGCATTCAGACGCACTTCTCCATCCCGCCCGCTAAACATAGCCGATACCCCCTCATGACGCCACTGACGGTTCGCCCGCCTCCTTTGGACTAAGTCATTCGCCTGGCGTGACTAGCCCTTAGTTAACGCATCGTAACTGACGTCCCATGAATTCGGAATAGGCTGAACGATCTATAATGGTTTGGCCGCCTACAAATTCGTTGGCAACGCCCGAACTCTCGATGAATTAGACGATTAACAATCTGTATCGAAACAGGTTGCGAACTTAACATGATAGCCAACCCCAAGAAAATTAACACGCGATCCAGTAGTCTGTATCACGAAGATTTAGACCGATTTGTCATCTTACCCATATCTGCTTGCGGAAGCACACTTCGATAGTTGATCGCTGGTTTTTGTATCGTGTTGTCTCGATATGGGTAGCGTGTTTTCGAGATTCCAAACCGGCGGTCGTCTCGCGCAAGTTCGGCGCGAAAGTGTCTGAAACGTCAACCGACGCAAGGTGAAGGCCCCAGTTAGATGTATGGCGGTCAAGCCGACGCGTCCTCACTTCTAGAGGATACGACGATGGATAAGTCACGTTATACGAAGCCACAGCCTCAGAAGCCGCATTACGGCGATGATCAGGAACAAAAGCAGGATCAAGAACAGGATCAGTGGCAGAAGCAATTCCAGTACGGAAAGTCGGAATCCGAATCCGACGCGGACTCGAAGTCGGATGCTGAGTCCGATTCCGACGCGAAGTCGGATGCGGAATCCTACTCAGATTCAGATTCCGATGCGAAGTCGGAGTCCGATGCCAAGTCGGAGTCTGACTCCAAGTCGGATTCCGATTCCTATTCGGACGCCGACGCGAAGGCCAAGGCGATTGCCGAGAACTACAACACGAATGTCAACGAAGCCTTCAACAAGAACATCAACGTCAACGACACCGAAGTGAAGGTGGACGTGGATGTCGATCTCGATCTGGAACACTACAAGCCGACCGACGACGACTTCGTAGATATCGACGATTCAAAGGTCGACGGCCTGTTCGCCACGCAGATCGAAGATGTGATGAATGGTGCGTTCACCGGCTCCGGCACAAGTGTCGGCAACGTGATCTCGCAAAACGCCTACATTTCCGATGATGACAAGCTCGAAGAAGCAAGCGTCAAGAACGAAGGCGAATTCAAGCTCGACATCGACGCGGACGGTGGCAAGGCTGAAGCCGGAGATGGCATCAATGCGGGCGGCGGCGGCGGCAATGGCGGCGACGACGCGGATGCCAATGGCGGGAACGGCGGCAATGGCGGCTGGGCGTTCGGCGGCAAGGCTGAAGGCGGCGACATCGATGATGTCGGTGCGCTGAGCCTGGCCAAGGGCGGCGACGGCGACGGCGGCAAGGCCGATGGCGGCAATGCCGACAGCGGCAACGCCGAAAGCGGCAAGGCCGAGGGCGGACGCGGTGAAGGCGCTCGTTCAGGCGATAGCGGCACGGCGGTCGGCGTCGGGCTGGGCATCGGTGCCGGCCTCGGCGCAGGTCTTGCGGCGGCTGGTACCGGCGATGGCGGCGACTCCGAAGGTGGTGACGCCAAGGCAGGCGATGGCGGCGAAACCGGCCGGACCGGCGATGCCGACGATGCCGGCGATGGCGGTGACTCCGAAGGCGGCGACGGCGTCGACGCAATGTTCGCCAAGATCCCGATCCTGAACATCGGCGGCGACGCTGATGACGCCGGCGACGGCGGCAACAACAAGACCGGCGACAGTGGCAATGCCAATGGCGGACGCACCGGCGCAGCTGGTGATGCCGATGACGCAGGCGATGGCGGCGACATCGACGATACCACCGCCCTCGGCTTCGGTGCGGGTGAAGGCAATGGCTTCGGCGGCGCAATCAGCGGTGATACCGGGGCCGGCGGCTACGGTGTTGGCGGCGCAGCGGACAGCGGCGATGCCACCAGCGGTTTGGCAGCCGGCGGCGCGGCATCCGCACTTGGCGGTGACGGGGGCGCAGCGCTCAGCGGAGCTTGGGCAGAAGCCATGACCGGCGCGACGACCGGCGGCTGGGCCTATGGTGGCCACGGTGGCGGCGGCGGCGGCGGCGGCATTGCCACCACCGGTGACGGCGGCTACGGCGGCGCCGGCGGGCAGTGGGGTTCGGGCAATGGCGATGACGGCATCGTCACCGGTTCGAGCGCCGCATCCGCGGATGCGTTCGCCGACTCTGCAAACTTCAACCAGTCGATCGTCATGGGCGCCAATCTGCAGCAGAACGCGGTTGATATGACCATCGTCGGTGGGTCGATGACCAACACGTCGTTCGGCGAAGACGGCGACAACGCCTGATTTCGCAGTGCTTTTGCAAGAAAGGGCTGCGCGGCTCCAGCCGCGCAGCCCCAAAGTCAACAAGAAGATGACCAGGGGAGTAGCCTGCCATGTCGATGGACAGCGTCACCGAGATCATCGCGCATTTTTTTGGTCACTTTCACACGCTTATCGAACAAGCGCGTATGCGCGAGGCATATGACCAGTTCCTGGCCGACAAAGCCGACCAGCTCGACTACCCGAAATTGCCTTTCATCGAAGCTCAGTTCGACGCTCGTTTCCAGTTGGGCAGCTACGTTCCCGAGCTGGCCTACGAGCCGCCGGCACCCGATATTCTGCTGGTTGTGCCGTGGTCGTATGTGAGATTCGTCCCACCCGAACTGCCCGAACTGACGGACAAGTTATACGCGCAGTGGCCGGCGCTGCTTGAGCTCGCCCCGGCCTCGATTGCGCTGAGCTATGTGACGAAGACCATCTTGCCTGACATCGAGCCGCTCGGCTCCGTCGCGAACTATCTCATCCAGAAGATTTCGCTGTCAGATAACGACTATTTCAACGTCGGCGGTTCCGGTCTCGTCTTTTCAGCCGAGCCAATCGACAACGATCCCCTCCTCGACTTTGCATCCGAGGCCTTGTCGATCTCGCCGATCGCCAATCCGGCCTTGCCGGGCTCCGTCGATGCCGTGGTCGACTTCATCACGACCGCGATCGAAGCATTCGACAGCTTCGACGCGTCGTCGGCGCCGGAAGGCGCGAGCGTGTTCGTGACGAAATCGGCAACGCTCGAAGGCGACTATCTGAATGGCGAACTCGTCGACGAGTTGCCGTCGCTGATCGATTACTATGATCCCGAAGCGGATGACGAACCGGAAGCTGAGCTGGAGCCTGTCGGCCAGATGTCGGTGCGGATTGAAGCCAATGCCCATTTCGAGGCGTCCGTATCGTTGGAAGCGGGCGGCAACGCTCTGGTGAACGCCGTTTCGGTGACGAGCTTTTGGACCGCTGCGACAGTGACTGCGGTGGTCGGCAGCCATTTCGAACTGAATGCGATCATCCAGATCAATGCCTGGATGGACGAGGATGCAGTCTCCGAAGACGTTTCGACATGGCTTGACCCCGATGCGGCAGCGACGAAGGCGTTCAACCTGGCATCCTTCGCACGCTACGACACGTTCGAGGAAATGCGCCAGGCCGGCGACGAACCGAACTTCCCCAAGCATTGGGTGGTCGAGCGCATCGACGGCGATGTGATGATCGTCAACTGGCTGCAGCAGTTCGTCTTCATGTCCGACAACGACATCGGCATCTTGTCCTCGTCGGGCGTGACCACCAGTGTGATTGCCGGCGACAATCTGTCGGTCAATCAAATCTCGCTGTTCGAAATGGCCTTCGCCTACGACCTGATCATCATCGGCGGCAATGTCTACGACGCCAACATCATCCAGCAGCTCAACGTTCTGTTCGACAATGATCTGATCGGCGCGGTGGACGGGTTCACCACAACAGGCAACGGCACGGCTTCTACCTCCGGAAATCTGCTCTGGAATGAGGCCTCAATCTACAATGTCGGCGGCGCGACCCGGTTCGATGCGCTTCCCGATGCCTACAAGGCATTCGCCGACAGTCTCGCGCTTGGCGGCGATGGGGCCGCAGGCGATGTTCTGACCGATACGGCCTTCGCCGATCTCGGCGCGCTCAAGGTGCTCTATATCAGCGGCGACTTGATCAAGCTCAACTATGTCGGCCAGACCAACATCCTGGGCGACAGCGATCAGATCGCACTCGCCATGAACGCGATCGATCCGGTCGAAGATGCCAGCTGGACGCTTCAGACGGGCGACAATGCCCTGATCAACCTGGCTGGCATTTCAGACCTCGATTCGCTGGGCAAGACCTATGTCGGTGGCGAGCAGTACGCGCAGGACGTGCTGATCCAGGCAGAGTTCATCTCCGCATCGCCCGATCTGCTCGGCGCGCGCGATCCCAATGCGCTGGTCAACGAGGCAGTCGCCTTCCTGGTGGATGACGCGTCCAACGATCATGCCGACGCAAATTCCTCGCTCGACCCAGGCTATCACCCGCAGGATGCCGGTCAGACCGATGGACTGCAAACCATGCTCGCATGAGCGGGGGGACCAAGACATGACGCAGGAAGATCACGCAGCGCGTCCGAACCGACCGGACGCGGAGGACCAACGCGCAGGAGAGACTGCCGGCCGGATGCCGCATCTGGACGAAGTCGATCGCGCGATCGAGCGGATCGAGAAAAACGCAGCCGACGTCCAGCAGGCCGCAGGGACCGTCACGATAGAAACCCCACCCGGCGGCCCCGTTCCGCGCAGCTCGGAGGCGCCGCGCAAACCCTCCGGAATGGTGACGATCGAGGCCGACAATGGGCCGATCGCCGCAGCTCGGGCGCCCGGCAAGGTCGCGGCCAACACCAACGGTTCCGAAACCGGGTTCCACAAGCGCCTCGGCCCGGTCGATTTCGCCGCTCAGCTCAAGAACGGCATCAGCGTGGTCCGGCGCAACCTTGCCATCGTCATGGTGTTCACCGTGGCCAGCAACGTCCTGGTTCTCGCGATCCCGATCTATCTCTTCCAGATTTCCGACCGCGTTCTCACCAGCCGCTCGCTCGACACGCTGACGATGCTGACCATCGTCATCGTCGGCGCGGTCGTCCTCCACGCGGTGTTCGACGCCATCCGCCGCTTGATCCTGATGCGGACGGCCGTCGAAGTCGCGGCCCAGCTCGGCTCGCCCATCCTGTCGGCCGCCGCGCGCGCCTCGCTCACGGGAAACGGCAAGGAATACCAGACGTTGGGCGACCTTGCCCAGGTTCGCTCCTTCCTCGTCTCGCGTACGTTGATTTCGTTCCTGGATGCACCGATCGCGCCGCTCTTCCTCGTCGCGGTTTTCCTGATCCATCCGCATCTTGGCTTCATCGTCGTGTGCACGGCCCTGCTTCTGCTTGTGATCACCGTTATCAACCAGAAGGCGACGTCGACGCCGTTCGGCGAGGCAAACACCGCGCAGGTGAAGGCCAATCTCCATCTCGATTCCATGTCGCGCAACTCGCAGATCATCAATGCGCTTGCGATGATACCCGAGGCGGTGCGGATCTGGGGCAGGGACACTGCCGAATCCCTGCGCGCGCAAGTGCTCGCCCAGGACCGGAACATAATGTTTTCGGCCCTTTCCAAGGGCGCGCGCCTGCTGACCCAGGTCGGCATGCTCGGGTGGGGTGCATTTCTCGCGATTGAAGGGCAGATTACCGGTGGCATGGTCATCGCGGCCTCGATCATCGCCGGCCGCGCGCTGGCCCCGATCGAAGGCGCGATCGAAGGCTGGAACCAGTACACGCAGTCGAAATCCGCCTATGGCCGGATCACGGCGCTGCTTAACGCCTCGCCCCTGAATTTCGAAAGATTGAACCTGCCGCGACCCGAAGGGCGGCTCGATGTGGAGCGTCTTCTCTACGTGCCGCAAGGCACCAAGCGTGTCGTTCTCAACGGACTGACCTTTTCGCTCAATCCAGGCGATTCGCTTGCCGTTATCGGCAACTCGGGTGCAGGCAAGACGACGCTCGGCAAGATGCTCGTGGGCTCGATCCTGCCGACCTCGGGCAATGTGCGGCTTGATCTCATGGATCTTCGCAATTGGGACCAGCGCCAGTTCGGCGAGAACATCGGCTATCTGCCGCAGGACGTCCAGCTCTTCCCCGGAACGATCAAGGCCAACATCGCTCGAATGCGCGACGACGCTACGGACGAGCAGATCTACGAAGCGGCGGTTCTGGCCGACGTTCATGAGATGATCTCGTCCTTGCCGCATGGCTATGAGACGATGGTCGCCGCCGACGGCACGCCGCTGTCGGGCGGGCAGAAACAGCGCATCGCCTTGGCCCGTGCCTTCTTCGGCGGCCCGCGCATGGTGGTGCTCGACGAGCCAAATTCCAATCTCGACCAGGCGGGCGACGCAGCGCTCAAACGTGCGCTCGAACATGCCAAGCGCGAGAAGATTACGGTCATCACGATCACACAGAGGCCCGCGCTGTTGCAGAGCGTCGACAAGATCCTTTTGCTCGTCAACGGGACGGTCGCGCTCTTCGGCCCGAGCAAGGACGTTCTCGATGCGCTTCAGACACGTGGCATTTCCGTAGAGCTCGGCTCTTTCGGCCACCAGTTGCAGTAGGATCTTTCCATGTCGGATATCGCTTCGGTTCATGACATTCAGTGGTATGCGGACGTGCCCCGCTCGATCTGGAAGCAAACGGTCTTCGGGGTTGCGCTTCTCGGCATCACTTTCGGCGGTTTCGGCGCTTGGGCGCTCACGGCGCCGCTTGCCTCGGCCGTCATTTCGCAAGGCAGCTTTGTGGCGACGGGCCAGAACAAGATCGTCCAGCATTTCGGCGGCGGCGTGATCAAGGAACTGATGGTCTTCGAAGGCGACATGGTCGAGGCCGGCCAGCCGCTCGTCCTTCTCGATGAAACTGCGGCCCTTGCCAAGGATCGCGAACTCTTCTTGCGCCGCGCGCGTCTCGAGGCAATCGCGTCCCGGCTCCGTTCGCAGTACCAGGGACTGGACAAGATGGCTTTGCCAGAGTTCCTCGCCGATCATCTCCACGAGCCCGAGGTGGTCGAGATCATCGAGAGCCAGAAACTCAATTTCGATGCGCAGCGCATGAAGATCGAAGGCGAACTCAGCATTCTGGAACAAAACATGCTATCGCTCGAGTTCCGGGCCGAAGGCTATGATCGGCAAAAGGCGTCCTATGAGCAGCAACTTGCCCTCTTGCGAGAAGAGCACGAGGGCAAGGCCATCCTGTTCGAAAAGGGCCTGCTGCGCGGGACGGAATTGAAGGCGCTGGAACGCGCCATGGCCGACGCCGATGGCCAGATCGGACGCCTCGCTTCGGAAATAGATCAGGCGACGACACAGGTCGAGCGCACCCGTCAGGAGATCGTCCAGGCCGAAAGCGCTTTTCGCGAGGAGGCGCTGGACCGCCTTCAGGACATACAGGGCGAACTAGACGTCGTGCGCGAACAGTCTCGCGAGGCCGAGAACGTGCTGCAGCGCGCCTCGATCGTCGCCCCGGTGGCCGGCACGATCGTACGCTCCTTCTATCACACCAATGGCGGCGTGATCGAAAGCGGCAAGGCGGTGATGGAAATCCTGCCGCACGATGTGCCGCTCCTGATCGAGGCTCAGGTTCCCCGCACTGAAATCGACAGTGTGCGCGTTGGCCAGCCCGCGACGATCCGCCTGACTGCTCTTAACCAACGCACCACGCCGGTGCTCGAGGGACATGTCATCTATGTCTCGGCTGATGCCCTCTCCGAGCAGCAGACCTCGGCCAAGGCTCAGGACGTCTATCTGGCACGCATCGACATCCCGCCGAGCGAACTGGCCCGCGTGCGCGGCTTCCAGCCAACGCCTGGCATGCCCGCCGAGATCATGATCCAGATCGAGGAGCGCACGTTTTTCAACTACCTTGCCAAGCCGATCACGGATTCGATGGCGCGCGCCTTCACCGAGAGATGAACGGTTCCGTACCGGCCAATTTCGCGCGCGAAGATGACGCGAGGCGCGCGATCCCAGCAATCGACGACAAGTCGCGTCTCGCTCATCATGCCGCCCCCCCCATCAACTTGCCTCATTGGGGGTTGACTATTCTGCCGGCACGGATAAAAGGCGCCCACATCAGCGCGGCACGAGCGCGCCGGTCTTGGGGAATAGGTTAACGGTAGACCCACGGACTCTGACTCCGTTAGTCCTGGTTCGAATCCAGGTTCCCCAGCCATCTCTCAAGCTCTTGAACTCATTCCAGAAAATTGCTGAGGCTTCGCGCTGCGACGGACAACAAACTTGGCCGCATGTCGCGATTTGTACCAAATTTGTGCCAACAAGCTTTGGATAGCGTCTCGGGGCGGAACGCCGTCCCCGCACGTCATCGCAATTTTAGTCTGTTACCTATCGGACACATCGGACGTTGGAGAGGAAACATTTATTTCTGCGTCAGATGCCACAAAGTACCGATAGGCCTGAACTCCGCTACTTATAGCTTGCGGGAGACCTACGAGAATGAGAGCAGCGGTGAGTATCGCAAGGATTGTCTGGTGGCGCTTGTTGTCACGATGCCGCCGCTCATCCTCTTAAAACTCTGATAGCGTCCGAAGTGCGCAGGGCTCTAGCGTGTATGAATACTGCCCCCTCTTTGATCAGCCCCCCCTGACGGGTCCGGCTGGAATGTTAGTGCATTGACGGTCTTGTTGCCAGCGCGGGCGGCATCGCTGGTTGGGTTTGCAGGGCCGTCCGCGCGGCGAAGGCTGGGATGAAGACCTCCGGTGCTGGCGGC
>NZ_JAAAMH010000015.1 GCF_024105655.1 Aliihoeflea sp. 40Bstr573 | reverse complement strand
CAGGACTTCAACCTGCCGAAGCTTCGTGACGATCTCTTCCGGCTTGTGTCGTTTGTTGCTCATCGTGGTCCTCCTTCATGGTCAAAACCATAACTCAAGGTGGACCCGTTCAGTGGGGCTGGATCAGGCCTCTTCGCCGCGGTCGTCCATTGGCCGATCGCCGAGCGGCCCGTCGACCGAGCGGCACTGGCGGCTGCAGAGTAGCGTTACCTTGCCGCCAGATTGGCGATCGGGAAGATTGCGCAGGTTTCGGTGCCAATCGCGAGCAGCTTGCCGTTGGCGTCCATCAGCCGGGCTTCGGAGACGGCGAGCGTGCGGCCCTTGCTGACCACCTTGCCCTCGCAGGTGACGACGCCCGTCTTCTCGCTGATCGGGCGCAGATAATTCACCTTCATCTCGACAGTCGAATAGCCCTCGCCCTTGGCGAGCAGCGTGTGGATCGAGCAACCGAGCGCGGAATCGAGGACCGTCGCGGCCCAGCCGCCATGGACCGAACCAAGCGGATTGAAATGACGCGCGCCGGGCATGCCCTTGAACACCGCCCTGCCCTCTGAGACCTCCACCAGCGCGAAGTTGATCCGCGCGGCGATCGACGGCGCTGGATATTCACCGTTCACGACGCGCTGCAGCAACTCGAGCCCCGAACAATGCTCGACATCGGCATGGGGAATGGTTCCAAGGCCGCGCGGAACGACGTGGCCTGGGAAGATTTCGACTGCGGTCATGCGGCATTTTCTCCGTTATGCGGTGTAGAACCGGCGAGCGCCTTTCTAAGGGCGGCGATGAAGCCGATACGCGAATCGGGCTCGTCCATGCCGCGCGGCTCGTAAATGTGACGTGTGAGGAAGAAACCGGTCAGGCGGAAGGCATCGGCGATCGCCGCCTCGTCGCCCTGCCGCCTCGATCCGTGTTGCAGAAATTCGGGCAGCGCCAGCAATTTGTCCCGCCATGGTTCGCCTGCCTCGCGCGAGACGGCGCGGCCGCTCTTGGGCGAAACGTAGACGAGGTCCTCGCTCGTGCCGGTCGCCGCGCAGCGCTGAAGATCAAGCCCGAAGCCGAGTTCCTCCAGAACCAGAAGCTCGAAGCGCACGACGAGTTCTGCGGCGTCCTGCGGTTCACGCAGATGATCGAGCACCACCGCAAGCGTCTCGTAAAGGCCAGAATGCGGATCACGCTCGGGCAGAAGGCGCAGGTGCCCCGCCATCAGTTGCAAGCCATAGATGCTGGCGGCACTGTCCATGAGTTGCGCCGCCTTCAGTTCGACCGGCTCCACCGCGAAGAAGCCGAGATGCTCGTCGAGCCGAGCGCGCCAGACGAGTTCGACGCGATTTCCCGCCTGAAGCACAGGCTGCATCTTGCGCGAGCGTCCGCCGCGCACCAAGCCCAGATGGCGGCCATGGGCGCGCGTCATCGCTTCGAGGATGACGCTCGTCTCGCCATGCCGGCGCGTGCCCAGGATGATGCCGTCGTCACGCCATTCCATCAGCGAAAGTTCGGCGCGTCAGCGGGGAAATTCAAGGCCCATCTCGCGATAGCGTTCGGGATCGTTGATCCAGTTCTCCCGGACCTTCACGAACAGGAAGAGGTGGACCTTCTGCTCCATGATCTCGGCCAGTTCCTCGCGCGCGGCCTGCCCGATGGCGCGGATCGTCTCGCCCTTGCGGCCAAGGACGATCTTCTTCTGGCTGTCGCGCTCGACATAGATGACCTGCTCGATCTTCACCGAACCATCCTTTTTCTCTTCCCAGCGCTCAGTCTCGACATGGGAGGAATAGGGAAGCTCCTGGTGCAGGCGCAGGAACAGTTTCTCGCGCGTGATTTCGGCGGCGAGCTGGCGCATGGGCAGGTCGGAAATCTGATCCTCGGGATAATACCAGGGCCCTTCCTGAACGGCGCCGGCGAGATAGTCGAGGAGGTCCGTGCAGCCGGAGCCGGTGAGCGCGGAGACCATGAAGACCCGGTCGAACTCGACCTTCTCGGTCGCCTTGGCGGTCAGCGCCAGAAGGTCCTCGCGCTTGACCTGGTCGATCTTGTTCAGGATCAGAATCTTTGGCTGGCGGACGTTTTCCAGCCGCTGGAGGATCGTCTCGGCATCTCCCCTGATGCCGCGCTCGGCGTCGATCAGGAACGCGATCATGTCGGCGTCCTTCGCTCCGCCCCAGGCGGTCGTCACCATCGCCTCGTCGAGGCGGCGGCGCGGCTTGAAGATCCCGGGCGTGTCCATAAACACGATCTGCGCGCGCTTGTGGGTGGCGATGCCGCGCACGATGGCGCGCGTCGTCTGCACCTTGTGGGTGACGATCGAGACCTTCGAGCCGACGAGCTGGTTCAAAAGCGTCGACTTGCCGGCATTGGGCGCGCCGATGAGGGCGACGAAGCCCGAGCGCGTCGGACCCTCGGTGTTGGCGGCTTCGTCGGTCATCGTGTTTCGTCCCTCCAGACGCCTTCGCGCGTCAATATGGCGGTTGCCGCCGCTTGTTCGGCCTCGCGCTTGGAGCGGCCCTTCGCCTGTCCCGGCGCCAGGCCTTCGATCAGCACGCTGACCGTGAAGACCGGATCATGATCCGGTCCCTCGCGACTGTCCACGCGGTAAACCGGCGAAACCTTGACGCGTTGGTGCGCCCACTCCTGCAATTCGGTCTTGGCGTCGCGGCGGCCGGCCGCCTCGCCTTTGGCGCGCTTGGACCATTTCGCGAGGATGAAGCTTTCGGCAGCCGCCAGCCCCTTTTCCAGATAGATCGCCGCGATCAGCGCCTCCATCACGTCGGAGCGGGTATTGATGCGCTTCTTGCCGGAGAGCGAGCCGAATTCCGCCCCGGTGCGGATCAGCGGCGTGAGCCCGATCTCGTCGGCAAGCTCGGCCAGCGTCTCGGCATTGACCAGCCCGTTGAGCCGCACCGAAAGCTCGCCCTCGGCGGCATCGGGATACGCCTCGAAAAGCATTTGCGCGATGACCAGACCCAGGACCCGGTCGCCGAGAAATTCCAGCCGCTCGTAGTGCGCGGCGGCGCCGGCCTGAACACTGGCATGGGTCAGCGCCCGCGCAAGCCGTTCGTGGTCGCTCAAGGCGATGCCGGTGATCTTTTCGACAGCGGCGCTGAGCGCTGCGCCGTCGCGCTCGGCGCGGGCCATCACTCGACCATGTCGAAGAGACGCGAGAAGCGCAGTTCGCTCGGCCAGCGCCAGATTTCGAGCGGGCTGGCGCCGCCCGACATGGAAAAGAAGATGATGTTGGCGCGGCCGACGAGGTGGTCAGCCGGCACGTAGCCGACCGAGAAACGGCTGTCGGTCGAGTTGTCGCGGTTGTCGCCCATCATGAAGAAATGGCCTTCGGGCACCTGGAACTCGCGCGTGTTGTCGCCAATCGAATTGGGCGACAGGTCGAGCGTGTCGTAGGAAACGCCGTTCGGCAGCGTCTCGCGCCAGACCTCGACGGGGCGCGCCATCTCGGTGATGTCCGGATTGTCGATCTCGTCGACCAGTTCGCGCTGGACCGGCTCGCCATTGATGTGAAGCTGGCCGTCGATCATCTGGATCGTGTCGCCCGGCAGGCCGATCACGCGCTTGATGTAGTCGAGAGAGGGGTCCGGCGGGAACTTGAAAACCACGACGTCTCCGCGCTCGGGATCCGAACCCCAGATACGGCCGTCAAAAAGCGGCGGCGAAAAGGGCAGCGAGTGCTTGGAATAGCCATAGGCCCACTTGGTGACGAAGAGATAGTCGCCCTCAAGCAATGTCGGGCGCATCGATCCCGAGGGGATCGAAAACGGCTGGAACAGGAGCGTGCGAATAACGAGCGCCAGCAGCAGAGCCTGCACGATGACGCTGACGGTTTCACCGAAACCGCCGGATTTCTTGTTGTTCTTGTCGGACACGCTGAGATTCTTTCCGTACTTTGCAAAGAGCGGTTCGTCTTAGCGTTTGACGGCGTCTGCGGCAACGCCGCTGCGTCGCTTCGTCACGCCAGCGAGGATTCCGGCACCGCCTCGATGATGACGAAGGCCTGCGCGAGTGGAAAATCGTCAGTGATCGTCAGGTGAATGATCGGTCGGTGACCGTCCGGCACCAAGGCGAGCAAGCGCTTCTCAGCGCCGTTCGTCAGATGCATGGTCGGCTTTCCGCCAGGAAGGTTTACGACCCCCATATCGCGCCAGAAAACGCCCCGCGAGAGCCCTGTACCGAGCGCCTTGGCGCAGGCTTCCTTGGCAGCGAACCGTTTTGCATAGGATGCCGCGCGCAGTTTCCGGCGGTCCGACTTCGCCTGCTCGATATCGGTGAAGACGCGCTTCGTGAAGCGCTCGCCATGGCGTTCAATCGTCCTGTCGATGCGACGGATATCGATGAGGTCGCTGCCAATGCCGACGATCATTGGGCAGTTTGGCCAGGAATGAAGTGCGCACGCTGTCGTGCCTTGTCTGCGAGGCGCTTGCGCCGCTGTTCGCGGAAGAGCCCGACGGCCCAGTACGTCATCAGATAGAGGATGAGGCCGCAAAGCGCGCCAAGCATCGCCCCCCCCACGGTCATCGGTTTCAGCAGTGGTTGCCAGAGCAGTACGAAATCAAGCTCGCTCAGCACGCGGCCAAGCTGCAGTGGCACCAGCTCGCCCGGCTCGCTGCCGTGAAGTATGTAGCGGCCCAGGCCCAGCGAACAGCCCCAGATGAAGGGGAAGGTGAGCGGATTTCCCACCGCCGTTCCGAACGCGGACGCGATGAGGTTGCCGCCAATCAGCCAGGCGATGGCCGCAGCAATGACGAAGTGGAAGCCGAGATAGGGAAGGAAGGATGCAAACGCGCCGGCCGCGACGCCCGCGGCAATCGCGTGCGGCGTCGCCGTCAGCCGCAGCACGCGTTTGGAGAAGTAGCGCGCCGAGCGCGCGAAGGACCTGCGCGGCCAGAACATGGTCCGCAGCTTCTCGCCGAAATCCGTTGCCTTACGTCGCCTGAACAGCATTGCCTTCTGGTCTCTGGAACCGGGGGATAGTCCGGTTCTGTGATGAGAATAAGGATCGAACCCGCGCTTCAGGATATAGCCATGCAAAGCGGAACGAAACAATCCGCCACAGGCATGTAACGTTTCGTGAAAGGCACTCGCAGGCCGTCAGAGATTGCGGCTTCCAGGCTTGACCGCGGGGATCGCGGCGAGCTCGGGGGGCAGCGCGTCGGCGGGAAAGGCCGGCACTTCGTACTCGGCAAGGGCGACCAGCGGCACGCCGACATCGACCTTGCCAGCCGAACGATCGACGATGCAGGCTGCAGCAACGACAGTCGCGCCAAGGTCCTGGAGGCAGGCGACAGTCTCGCGGATCGACAGACCGGTGGTGACGATGTCCTCCACGATTACAACGCGCGCGCCCTTCTCCATCTCGAAGCGGCGCAGCTTGAAGACGCCGTTTTCACGCTCGACCCAAACCGCCGGAACGCCAAGGTGGCGAGACGTCTCGTAAGCCGGGATGATGCCGCCGACGGCCGGGCCGACGACGTAGTCGATTTCGCCCGCCTCGGCGCGGATCTTCTCGGCGAGCGCTCGGCACAGGCGCTCGGTTTTGTCGGCATGCATGAAAACGCGGGCTTTTTGCAGGAAGACCGGGCTACGCAGGCCGGAGGTCAAGATGAAATGTCCCTCCAGGATCGCGCCCGCTTCACGGAAAATTCCCAGTACGTCGTCCGTTTTCATCATGCCCGCCTTTCCTATCCGTTCACGCGGCGCACTTCCGACACGCTCGCATTCTCCTTCAACTGCGACATGAGCCGGTTCAAATGCTTCAGGTCCCAAACCTCGAGGTCAAACACCATCTCGGTGAAGTCCGGCGCGGTGCGCAGCATGGACAGCGTATGGATGTTGGCGTCGTTCGATGCAATCACCTGCGCGATGTTTGCCAGCGATCCCGGTTCGTTCAGCGCCGTCACCGAGACGCGAGCGGGAAAGCGCTCCTTGGTGTCCTCGTCGATGTCCCAGCGCACGTCGATCCAGCGCTCCGGCTGGTCGTCGAAGGCGGTCAGCGAGGGCGACTGGATCGGATAGATCGTGATGCCGGAGCCCGGATGCATGATGCCGACGATGCGATCGCCTGGAACAGCGCCTTCCGGCGCGAACTTGACCGGCAAATCCCCCCGCACGCCGCGGATCGGAAGCGCGCCCGCGCTCTCGCGTCGGCCCGGCTTTTCCGGTTCGCTCGTGCGCGGCATCTGGAACAGCATGCCCGCGGCGTTGCGCAGGTTGAACCAGCCTTCCTCGCGCTGGCGCGGCAGCTGGACCGCGCGCTCTTCCTTGTGGTCGGGATACACAGCGCGCATCACGTCCGGCGACGACAGTTCCCCGCGTCCGACAGCGGCCAACACGTCCTCGATATCCTTGCGCGCCAGCCGGTGCAGTACCGGCTTGAGTACCTCTTTAGAGAACTTCTTGCCCGAACGTTCGAACGCACGTTCGAGGATGCGCGTGCCAAGACCCGAGTACTGCTTGCGGATCGCATTCTTTGTCGCGCGGCGGATCGCCGAGCGCGCCTTGCCGGTCACGACGACGGATTCCCAGGCGGCGGGCGGCACCTGCGCCTTTGACCGGATGATCTCGACCTCGTCGCCATTCTTCAGTTCCGTCATCAACGGCATGATGCGGCCGTTGATCTTGGCGCCGACACAGGTGTCGCCGACATCGGTGTGGACCGCATAGGCGAAGTCGATCGGCGTGGCGCCACGCGGCAGCGCGATCAGCCGGCCCTTCGGCGTGAAGCAGAAGACCTGGTCCTGGAAAAGCTCCAGCTTGGTGTTCTCGAGGAACTCTTCCGGATTGTCGCCCTCGGCAAGCTGCTCGATCGTGTGGCGCAGCCAGGCATAGGCGTTTGTGTCCTTGGACAGTTTCAACCCGCCATTGCCCGAGACCACGGCTCCGTCCTTGTAAAGAGTGTGGGCGGCGACGCCGTATTCGGCGATGTCATCCATCTGGCGCGTGCGAATCTGCAGTTCGACGCGTTGGCGCGAAGGGCCGACGATGGTCGTATGGATCGAACGATAATCGTTCTGCTTGGGTGTCGAGATGTAGTCCTTGAAACGGCCCGGCACCATCGACCACGTCGTATGGATGGCGAAGAGCGCCCGATAGCAATCCTCCTCATCCTCCACGATGACGCGGAAGCCGAAGATGTCGGACAATTGCTCGAAGGAGAGCGCCTTGGTCTCCATCTTGCGGAAGACCGACCATGGCTTCTTCTGCCGGCTCTTCACCCGGGCCTTGATATTGTACTTCTCGAACAGGACGGAAAGCGACTTCTCGATTTCGCCGATGACGTCCTTCGAGCGTTCGTAGATGTCGGCGAGCCGCTCGGTGACGGCCCGGTGAGCCTCCGGGTTGATGGTGCGAAAGGCCAGTTCCTCCAGCTCCTCGCGCATGTCCTGCATGCCCATGCGCCCGGCCAGCGGCGCATAGATGTCCATCGTCTCCTCGGCGATGCGGATGCGCTTGTGCTCGGGCATGTGATCGAGCGTGCGCATGTTGTGGAGCCGGTCGGCCAGCTTGACGAGAAGGACACGCACATCCTCGGCGATGGCGAGCAGAAGCTTGCGCAAGTTCTCCGCCTGCTCGGCCTTCTTGGAGACGAGATCGAGCTTCTTGAGCTTGGTCAGCCCCTCGACGAGCTTGCCCATCTCCGGACCGAACAGGGCGTCGATCTCCTGCCGCGTGGCGGAGGTGTCCTCGATGGTATCGTGCAGGAGCGCGACGGCCACCGTCGCCTCGTCGACATGCATGTTGGTGAGGATGGCAGCAACTTCTAGCGGATGGGAGAAATAGGGGTCGCCGGATGCGCGCTTCTGGTGACCGTGCTTTTGCATGGCATAGACATATGCCTTGTTCAAAAGCGCTTCATTCACGTCGGGCTTGTAGCGCTGCACGCGCTCGACAAGCTCGTATTGCCGCATCATTTGGAACCGGCCCCTTCAGACGAAATATGCCGCGCCATCATAGCGGCGCGGCATACGAATTAGATAGTCATCAAACGGCGGCGGCGGAAGATCGCCAATGCGCAACGATCAGAAATCGTCGCTCTTTTCCGGCGCGACCAGGCCTTCGATGCCGGCCAGAAGATCATCTTCCGACATGCGGTCGAACGCAATGTTGTCCTCGCTCTCGTCAGCGGCGATGATCGTCTCCTCGCCGGCCTCCGTCGGGAGCGCGGGCGCCTCGGCCTCAGGCTCGTCGACCTCGACGTGCTTTTGCAGCGAGTGGATCAGGTCTTCCTTCAGATCTTCCGGCGAGAGGGTCTCGTCGGCGATCTCGCGAAGCGCGACGACCGGGTTCTTGTCATTGTCGCGATCGATCGTGATCGCGGCGCCCTGCGAGATCTGGCGGGCACGGTGGCCGGCGAGCAGAACGAGCTCGAACCGGTTGTCGACCTTGTCGATGCAATCCTCAACGGTGACGCGGGCCATGGGAACGCCCCTTTCATGTCTTCAGGTGTCGGGAGATTGCGTGCTCCATAGCGAAATCCTCGGCTCTTGACAAGCATTGCGACACCGCAGCAACGATGGATCAAAAATGCTTGAGCCTTGCGCCGCCGATGTTGGCATGATCCGCCTTTGCGCCTATGTCGTTTTTTATATTCAGTTTCGCTTGAATTCGATTTCGGCCGCTGGGCGCCAGTGTGTTCGACGGGATCGCGATTTCAACAGGCCAGCCATTTGCGACAGGATTGATTGCCATGTTCGACCCGCGCGAAAAGATCGCCCTCTTCATCGACGGCGCCAATCTCTACGCCACGTCCCGAGCCCTCGGTTTCGACGTCGACTACCGCAAGCTGCTCGCGCATTTCCAGAAGCACGGCTATCTGCTGCGCGCCTACTATTACACGGCGCTGATCGAGGACCAGGAATACTCCTCGATCCGCCCGCTGATCGACTGGCTCGACTATAATGGCTACAAGGTCGTCACAAAACCCGCGCGCGAATTCACCGATGCGCTCGGACGGCGGAAGATCAAGGGCAACATGGACATCGAACTGACGGTCGACGCGCTCGAACTTGCCGGCACCGTCGACCATTACGTCATCTTTTCCGGCGACGGCGATTTCCGCAGCCTCGTCGACGCACTGCAACGCAAGGGCCGCAAGGTCTCTGTCATTTCCACCATGGCCTCGCAGCCGCCGATGATCTCGGACGATCTGCGTCGTCAGGCCGACCACTTCATCGACCTCAACTCGCTCAAGGCCGAGATCGGGCGCGAGACGGGCGAGCGCGTTGCGCGACGCCCAGCGGAGGAGCCCGTTGACGAAGACGAGTTCGAATGAACCGAATCTTGCACGTCGGACCGGCAGAGCCTTCGCCCGATTGTCCGCTCTGCCCGCGCCTGCATGATTTCATCACCACCTGGCGCGCGCGCGAGCCGCATTGGTTCAACGCGCCGGTTCCAACCTGGCGCGCGCAAGGCGACGAGACGAAGGTGCGGCTTCTCATCGTCGGCCTGGCGCCGGGCCTGCGCGGCGCAAACCGCACTGGCCGTCCCTTCACAGGAGATTATGCCGGCGATCTTCTCTATTCGACGCTGAAGCGGTTCGGCTTTGCCGCTGGCGAGTTCGAGGCCCGGCCGGACGACAGCCTTGAACTGATCGAGACGGCCGTGACCAACGCGGTGCGCTGCGTGCCCCCGGAAAACAAGCCGGTGGGCGCAGAGATCAACACCTGCCGCAAGTTCCTCGTGCCGACGATCGGCCGATTTGCAAACCTGAAGGCGATCGTGACGCTCGGCTCGATCTCGCATCAGTCCGTTGTGCGGGCGCTGGGTGGACGCGTGGCCGAGCACAAGTTCGGCCATCAGACAGAGACGGAACTTGCCGGCATCCGCGTCTTTTCAAGCTATCACTGCTCCCGCTACAACACGAACACAGGTCGGTTGACGGAAGAGATGTTCGTCAATGTTTTCCGGGACGTGCGGGCGTTTCTGGACAGTTAGATATGGCTGCGTCCTGGCGGATATGGCTAAGCCTGTATCCTGGCCGAGCTCAGTATTGACGGCATCCGAACCGCCATTCACCCATGCGCCTTCAACAGCCGCGCCTTTTCGCGGCTCCAGTCGCGCTTCTTCTCGGTTTCGCGCTTGTCGTGAAGCTTCTTGCCCTTCGCGAGCCCGAAGAGCAGTTTGGCGCGGCCCTTTTCGTTGAAGTAGATCTTCAACGGCACCATCGTCATGCCTTCGCGCTCGACGCCCTGCGTCAGGCGTGCCATCTCCTTCTTCTTCAGCAGAAGCTTGCGGCGTCGGCGGGGCTCGTGGTTGAAGCGGTTTCCTTGCGTGTATTCGGGGATGTAGGAGTTGATCAGCCAGATCTCACCGCCCTCCGCCGACGCGTAGGATTCGCCTATATTCGCCTGGCCCTCGCGCAGCGACTTGACCTCTGTGCCGGTCAACGAAAGGCCGGCCTCGTAGGTGTCGGTCACCTCATAGGCGAAGCGGGCCTTGCGGTTTTCCGCGACCAGCTTGGAATTGTTGTCCTTGTCCTTGCTCATGGTATGGCAACGCGGAAAACCGGCATCAGTTCATCAGTCCTGCATGGATCATCGCAGCATCGATCGCCTTGGCAGTCGATTCCTCGACGGTGACGAGCGGCAAGCGCACGACGTTCTCGACCTTGCCGAGGCGCGACAGGGCGTATTTCGATCCCGAGACGCCAGCCTCGATGAAGATCGCCTTGTGCAGCGGCATCAGACGGTCCTGCAATTCGATCGCGCGTTCGCGGTCGCCGGCGAGCGAGGCACGCTGGAATTCGGCGCAAAGGCGCGGCGCGATGTTCGAGGTGACCGAAATCGCCCCCTGCCCCCCATGCGCGTTGAAGCCGAGCGCCGATGCGTCCTCGCCGGAAAGCTGGATGAAATCGGGACCGCAGGTGATGCGCTGCTCCGAAACGCGCTCGATCTTGCCCGTCGCGTCTTTGACCCCGACGATGTTGCGGAAGTCCTTTGCCAGTCGTCCCATCGTTTCGGGGGTCATGTCGATCACCGAACGCGGCGGGATGTTGTAGATGATGACGGGAAGTTTCACCGCCTTCGCGACTTCGGCGAAATGCGCGTAAAGGCCGCGCTGATTCGGCTTGTTGTAATATGGCGTCACGACCAGTACGGCGTCCGCGCCCGTCGTCTGCGCAAACTTCGCCAGTTCCACCGCTTCCGTGGTCGAATTCGAGCCCGCACCGGCGATGACCGGCATGCGACCGGCCGCGACCTCGACGCAGATCTCGACGACGCGGCGGTGCTCCTCATGGCTCAGGGTCGGCGATTCGCCCGTCGTTCCGACCGGCACCAGCCCATTTGTCCCTTCCGCGATCTGCCATTCGACGAGCTCGCGATAGGCTTTCTCGTCCAGGGCTCCATCCTTGGTGAAGGGGGTCACGAGCGCGGTCATCGAACCTGTGAACATGATCTCAATGCTCCTGGAAAGGCACTTTGCGAGCGGAAAACGGCTATATTGCCCGCCTTCTAGACGATCATCGCCCGATGCACCATAGTCTTGGGGTGGGCCGGGCCCCGATTTCGCCGTGGGATGCGACAGAATGCGCGGCATTCGATCGACGGCGATAACCAATCGTTTACGTCGTCTTCACCGGCGGGGCCTAGTTTGGGTGTCTCATTAACCTACCCGTCCATGACGAACGACCCAGGACCGAAAGAATGCAGGCAACACTCAGGACCCGCGTCGCACTTACCGGCTTGACCCTCGCCCTTCTCCCCGGGCTTGCGCTGGCAAATCCGGTATTGCCGTCGAACCCGCCGATTCCCGGCCAGCGGCCGTATCAGGCGGCGCCGAGCGGCGTCGACAGCGCCTTTACGACCGGCTCGGTAGTCGCCCAGTCCGCGGCCGCCATGGCAACCGATCTGGTCGTCAGCGGTGATATTTCCAAGCTCAAGGCGGGCCTCGACGCCCTGCAGTCCGGCAATATTTCCCGCGCGCGCCTGACGCGCGACAACCTGCCGTCCAACTCGCTCGACCGGCAGATTCTCGCATGGGCGATCGCGACCAGTGGGGCCGACGGCGTCCCCTCGGCCGAGATCGCTGAGGCCGCCTTCGCCCTGAAGGGCTGGCCCGGCATGAGCCGCTTGCGCGCGAATTCCGAACGCGCCCTCTTGCGCGAGAACCCCGGCCCCCAAGGCGTTTTGCGCGCGTTCGGCGACACGCGCCCCGAGACTTCAGAAGGCGTCATCGCACTGACGCGCGCGCACCTTGCGGTCGGGAATACGGGCTCGGCGCGATCGATCCTTGCACCCTACTGGCGCAACGAACGCATCGAGCCGAAAGAGGAAGCAGCCATGGTGCGTGAATTCGGCCGCCTGCTGACGGCGGCCGACCACTGGCACCGCATGGAGCGCATGCTTCACATCGACCGCATCACCTCGGCCGAGCGCGTGGCCGGGCTTGCCGGCGGCGAAGCGCTGACGCGTGCCTGGGCGGCAGTCATCCGCGGCGAAGCGAATGCCGGCAAACTCCTCGCCGCCGTTCCGCAGGCGCAGCGCAAGGCTGGATATCTCTTCGCGCAAGCGAGGCACCTGCGCCGTGCGGAGCGTTACAAGGAGGCCGCTCAGGTCGTCCTCCAGGCGCCGAAGGATGCCGAGTCCCTTGTCAACGCCGACGCATGGTGGATCGAACGCCGCGTTCTCTCGCGCGAGCTGATCGATCTCGGTGAAAACCGACTCGCCTATCAGGTTGCTGCTGCCCATTCCGCCGAAAGCCCAGCAAACGCCGTCGACGCCGAATTCCATGCCGGCTGGTACGCCCTGAGGTTCAACAAGGACGCCGCGACGGCCAACCGGCATTTCGCGCGCATCGTGCAGATCGCCGAAGGCCCGATCTCGCTGTCACGGGGCTATTACTGGCTTGGCCGTTCGGCCGATGCCGGCGGTCCGGGCAATGCCCGCGACTACTACCAGCGGGCTGCACGCTACGGCACAGCCTTCTATGGCCAGCTTGCCGCTGCAAAGCTCGGCGCGAGCACGATATCCGCCAGCTTTCCCTCGGCCAGCGATGCCGACCGTCGCAACTTCGAAGGTCGGCCGGCGGTGCAGGCTATCCGCCGGCTTGAGCGGGCTGGCCACGAGGGCCGCGCCAATACGCTCTACCGCGACCTCGCCCTGCAGCTCGACAGCATCGGCGAACTCGCCCTGCTCGCCGTCATGGCGGAGCGTCGCGGCGACCATCCGCTGGCCCTGCGGGTCGGCAAGTGGGCAGCAGGCCGGGGCCTCGACGTCGGTGCGCTCGCGCATCCCGTGGGCGCCATTCCCGGGAATGCAAACATTTCGGCCGCCGGCAAGGCGCTCGCCTACGCGATCGCGCGGCAGGAAAGCGAATTCAACATCTCCGCGCGTTCTGGAGCCGGGGCGCTCGGCATCCTGCAACTGTTGCCCGGCACCGCGCGTGACATGGCGCGCAAGGTCGGCGTTTCCTACGATCAGGCCCGCCTCACCCGCGATGCAGGTTACAACGCCGCGCTCGGCTCGGCCTATCTCGGTGAGCAGCTCGACCGCTTCAACGGCTCGTACATTCTCACTTTCGCCGGCTACAACGCCGGACCAAACCGCGCAGCCCAGTGGGTCCAACGCTATGGCGATCCGCGCGGCCAGCACATCGATGCCGTCATCGACTGGATCGAACGGATTCCGTACCACGAGACGCGCTCCTACGTGCAGCGGGTGATGGAGAACTACCAGGTCTACAAGATGCGTCTTTCAGGACGCGCGGACGTCGTCGCGGATCTGGTAGGCGGTCGCCGCTGACGACTGCACGGCTTCATCAGTGCCAAGGGGTGGAACGTAGGTTCCGCCCCCTTTTCTTGTTGTAACAGAAGCGCAGGCACCGGATCGCGATCACTGCATCGCGGCAATGGCCTGACCGTTCGCGATGACCGGCAATCCTGTCAAGCGAAGAGCTCAAGCCGCGCGATTTCAACTCCTGGGACGCTCGCCAATCGTGACGGGCATTTCGGGCATTACCGTTGATCGCGCCGCGCCCCGATACGATCGCTCCTTACGACACGACCCGCGGATCAGACTGGAGCCGGTGTCCGCCACCACCGGGGCCATCTGCATCGCACCTCCTACAAGAACCTCTGGCCGCGACCGAACGCCACCGGCTCTCAGGATCAACAGGCGTAGCCCACAAATGAAAAGAACCCGGCGGTTGCCCGCCGGGTTCTCAATTCAGCCTAGGACCAGATCGGTCTTAGAACGAACGCTGGAAGCGCAGGAAGCCCGAGTTGGTCGACGGACGCAGATCGATGTCCGTGTAGACGTACTCAGCGCGAACTTCGAAGTTCGTGACCGGGGTCCAGATCAGAGCAGCTTCAGCCTGCCATCCATCGAGACCGGTATCCGTGCCGAGGGCCGGGGCGAAGTTGTGGATGTCGTTGAAGTACTGCGCACCGACCGAAGCAGCCAAGGTCTGCGAGAACTGCTGGCGGTAGGAAGCGAGAACCGACCACTCCGAGCCGACCGAGTAGGCGTTCGCGTTGTCGGCATAGTACCCGATCAGGCGGAACGAGGAACCCGGAGCGTTCGGCACGTTGAGCTGGAGGCCAGCCTGAGCAGCCCAGCCGCTGTCGTCAACTTCAAGGGCGTTGGTGCCACGATCTTCGTCGTAGGCAGCCTTTGCCCAGACGCCACCCCAAGCCTGGTTGTACGACACGACGCCGACGACGTCCGGGGTGTAGTTGCTGTTCGCATCGTCTTCGAGAGCGATCGTGGCTGCGAAGCCCGAGGCGCCGCCGAAGGTGTACGAGATCAGCTGGCGCTGCTGGTCGCCGTAGGAAAGGCCACCCCAGGTGTGCGAGCCGAACTGAGCAACACCGGCGCCCTGCGAGGCAACCCACGCGGATTCGGTGTAACCGGCGCGGAAGCCGCCGAGTTCGAGGAAGGCCTGGTCGAAGCCGACATTGCCACGGCCGTCCGACGAGCCGGTGCGGCTGGTGAGCGGGCCAGTGATGTTCGAGTAGGCGTTGAAGTCAGCCTGAACGCGAGCATATGCACGCAGCGTGCCCCACTCGGTGTCCGAACGCGCGTCGAAGTTGATACGAGCGCGGGTCGAGCTGTTCCAGCGGTCGGTAACGAAGCCGTGGTAGTTGCCGGCTTCGTCAGCGGCGCCGACCTGGTACCAGACGAGGCCGGAAACCTGAAGGCAGGTCTCGGTGCCCGGGATGTAGAAGAAGCCAGCGCCGTACATGTCGCAAACGCGAACGTACTCAACGGGCTCCGGCTCGGCGTAAACGATGGCATCGGCAGCCTGGGCACCGGAAACGGCAACCAGTCCAGCGGCGGAGCCGAGAAGAAGGCTCTTAATGTTCATTTCTGACCTCCAGTCAAAAGTTGTTAAGCGGGTCTGGGCTCTTTTTGCTGAAGGACAGCGTTTCCCTGCCCCATCCCCAATCTCAGAAAAAGGAAGCGTGTTTCGCCGCCCCTTCTTCGAGCATGACAATACGCAGGACCGCCCCTCGATCAACTGCGTTTGCGCCTCCAGGTGCGTTCATGCCCCCCCCTATGCGAGGAGCTTGTTGCACAAAAGCCACGTTTTGGGGTTCCGCGTTTACACTCTATTAATAGGTGTGGCGAACCTAGCGGACCTTCCCATGCGTAACTGGTCAGTGGAAAGCGTTGCGACGGGACGGAATCAGCGGATTTCTCTGCGAATCGGCCGATGCGAGTCGTTTTTCCGCGTTCCGGCTCCACGTCCTTATTGATTGTGGGAAGCGATTTCTTTATCGACCGGGTCACCGGAGAGGTGGCCGAGTGGTCGAAGGCGCTCCCCTGCTAAGGGAGTAGGGCGGTAACGCTCTCGTGGGTTCGAATCCCATCCTCTCCGCCACTCAACACGGTAATCAGTTGATTTTAATAATCTTTTTTACATCGACTGCTCCACACCCACCAATTATCCCTCCGAAACATCCACGTGGTTGAGTTGGTTGCTTTGAACCGCGGTATTTTCCGACGAAGGTCACGTCACCGACGTGCCGATGGCCACCGACTTGTTAAACTTTCGTGCGCTCGCGGAAAAAAGCGCCGATACCGATCGGCCTCGCCGCTGAGCGGCTTTTGCAGATGCATGTAGGCGCGGCGACCGGCGCCGCCTGCGGCGAGTGATCGCCGCTCTGGCGATACAGTGCGACGGCTATCACGACCGGGATTGCGAGACCCGGGCCGTCAAAGTCGGGTTGCTCGGAATCTCTCCAAACGACGACGTCATCGCGCGCTCCTGCTTGAACCGGAACAAGAGTAGGCCGTCGAGCGCGAACACTAGATGATGCTGGGAGGGCGTCGGGCGTAGATTGATGATCCCTCAGCAGCCTGCCAGGCGTGGCGCCGATCAGACGGGCAATGCTGGAGCGCAGGGCGACCAAGGCCGTTAGCTACACCGTGTGATGGGTTCCGTCAGAATGGGGGCCGTTTCCAAATCGTCCGCTTTTCGGACGCGTTAGGCGGTTAGCTGTCGTCCCCGTGCTGTCTAGGCGTGCTTGCAGGTGATCAAGGGGAAAAGCCGCCCTCTATGGCCCGCCGTGCTTTAGTTGCAGCAGCGAAGGATGCGTCCGTTCATCTCGATGCTTGATGTAATGCCGAAACCAACGCGCAGGTAGTGCGTTCGATCATGACAGCACAACGGAGAGGCAAGATGCTCAAATTTATTGGCGGCGGTATCGGGTTCGTGTTTCTCGTGGGACTGCTGGTGATTATCGGCATTCTGATGCTGATTTTCTGACGCCTACGGTGGCGGCGCCTGACTGCGGAGTGAGAACGCAAAGCTTCGCGTAGCACTCTCAAACCCACTTCCTCGTAACGTGGCCGCTTTTCGAGTGATCCGTCGACAGTCACGTGAAGTTTGGCCGATGCGATCGCCGACAATGTTCGCCGATATCAGCCAAGTTGGCGGTCCTCTAGGGGAACGTCGGCAAGGTCCGTCGCCGTCGCCTCTCGGTCAAGATAGTCCGCAACGTAAACTTCGCGTGTAAGCGTCATCAGCACGGCGGCGATTGGAGTTGCCAAAGCCAGCCCGATCAATCCGAACAATACACCAAGCAGAAGCTGCGCCGAGATGATCAGTGCCGGTGGCAGCGATACCTTCTCCTGCTGGATGAGTGGTGTGATGACGTAGCTCTCGATCGTTTGAACGGCGAGATAGACGCCGATGACAAGGAGCGTGACGGTCAAACCTTCCGGGATCGCGAGGAGCACTGCAGGAGCGGCGGCGATCACGGGACCGATGTTCGGGATGAAGGCGAAAAGAGCGGCAATGAGGCCGAGCAGGAAGGCCAGCGGGATGCCGATCAACCAAAGTCCGATGCCCGTCAGGACGCCCACGACGGTCATGGCCATCAACTGCGCAGCCAGCCAGTCGCGCAGGGTCTGTCCGATCGTGTCGAGCACTTCGTCGGCGCGCTGCCGCACCGAAGGCGCGACCAGGGCGATGACGCCGCTGCGATAGGTCGAAGGTGCGATCGCGCCGTAAAGTCCAATGAAGAGGATGATGACCGCATTGCCGAGCGCGCCGAACGTGGAGGTCACGGCCGTCGCGGCAGCCGATCGGCCTTCGCTGGAAAACAGCCCTTCCGGCGACGCCCGCTCCATCAGCCGTTCGCCCCAGGAATAGTCCTCGACCCGCTCCCGCAGATTGTCGGCGGCTTCCGGGACCTGCCTCGTCAACTCATCGAACTGATCTGACATCGCCGGTGCAAACGCGCTGATCGCTCCCACGAGAAGGAGCACGATGACAAGCGCAAAGACGCCGACTCCCGCGCCGTGGGGCAACCCGGATTTCCGTGCAATCCAGTCACCGCCGCCATGCAGGAAAACGGCAAACAGAATGCCCGCAAAGACGATCAGCAGA
The DNA here is from genome assembly GCF_024105655.1 of Aliihoeflea sp. 40Bstr573. Classification (GTDB taxonomy): domain Bacteria; phylum Pseudomonadota; class Alphaproteobacteria; order Rhizobiales; family Rhizobiaceae; genus Aliihoeflea. The sequence goes on along the minus strand of NZ_JAAAMH010000015.1, from coordinate 62,875 downwards.
ACATGCGGCGCGAGAACCAGCAGGATGATGAATATGGCCGCGAGCACGGCCAGCGATACGTGTCGTCGTTGCATGAGCACCCCTCGGTACCGCAAACGTCGTATCCGCAGCTCCGTTCCAGACGCGGAACGATGCGGCATGGAAAACATTAGCAGCACATGAACCAGTGCAGACGTGCAGTCGAATTTGAACGCCAGCAAAAGGCCAGCCGATGACCCTGCTGATTATCTACGTAGCGCTTGCGATCGGCGTCTCGTTCCTTTGCTCCATGCTCGAAGCCGTCCTGCTCAGCATCACCCCGACCTACACCGCCACCATCGAACGATCGAAGCCGGAGGTTGCGCGAAAAATCCAGGAACTGAAGGACGATGTGGATCGCCCGCTGGCCGCGATACTCAGCCTGAACACGGTGGCGCATACCGTGGGGGCGGCAGGTGCCGGCGCGCAGGCGGCGATCGTGTTCGGCGAGGCATCAATTGCAATCTTCTCTGCCGTCCTCACCTTATTGATCCTGGTTCTGTCGGAAATCATCCCGAAGACGATCGGGGCGATGCACTGGAAAAGCTTCGCCCCTATGGCTGCCCGCATTCTGCCAGTCCTGATCTGGTCGATGTGGCCTTTGGTGAAAATGTCGCAACTCATCACGCGCGTCCTGTCACGTGGTGAACCGCAGCCGCCTATCAGCCGAGAAGAAATTGTCGCTATGGCCGATATCGGTCATCGCGAAGGTGTCATCGATCGCGGAGATTCGAAGGTGGTCGCAAATCTCCTGAAGTTCGACCGCCTCACCGTGAAGGACATCATGACGCCCAGGACCGTCGTCTTCGCGCTCGATCAGAACACGAGGATTGACGAAGCGGTTGCCCGAAAGCAGGAACTGAGGTTCTCGCGCATTCCGGTCTTCGATGACTCCATCGACAACGTGACCGGGTTTGTTCTGAAGACGGACATCCTCTTGGATGCCCTTGACGGACAGGGTGAGAAACGCCTGGTCGAGATCAGGCGCGAGCTCGATACGGTGGTCGAGAGCATGTCGCTGGAAGAGTTGTTCGACAAGCTGGTTCACAACGAGCGTCACGTAGCGCTTGTGATCGACGCCTACGGCGGAACCAGTGGGATCGTGACGCTCGAAGATCTTATCGAAACGCTCATCGGCGAGGAAATCGTGGATGAGCTGGACAGCGTGGCCGATCTCCAGGCCTATGCGCGCAAGCGCTGGAACGATCAGCGAAAAACCGTGACCCGGCCAAAAACTGAAACATGAGCTAGGTCCGGTGTACGCCCCGCACACACGACCTGAAAGGATCGCAGAATGACCGTCGTGCTTGCCACCGTTTGCCAAGATGGGGTCGTGCTCGGCTCGGACTCGCAGATTACGGACAAGGGGAGAGGCATGACCTACCCTGCAGAGAAGCTGCATCCATTGGGAGAGGCAGCGGCTTGGGGCGGCAGTGGCGCGCGATCGGTGCTGTTCGACGTTGAACGGTGCTTCAATGAAAACAGCGCGGCCATTCTGGAGGCCCCCGATATTGGACGTGCTCTGCAAGAGCAGGTCCTCCCGATCCTGCGCCATCACTACGACACGTTCATCTCTGACGTGCCTGGAGACGAAGGTGGCGGCTCGCCCTCGGCATACGTGATGGCTGCGGGGTGGCGTAACGGAGAGCCGTGGATCGTGGAGATAACCCCCTCCGGCATGATCGGACACTACGCCGATATTGGTTTTCACGCGATTGGGAGCGGGGCAGCCATGGCGCAGCAAGCCGGCTCGCTTCTGTCTCACTTCCACTTGACCGAGCGGTCGTTGCGCTTCGGTTGCGCGGCCGTCCTGCGTGTCTTGGAAGCACTCGACCTTAGCTCCGCCAGCGTCGGGAAGCCATTCAGTTTGTGTCGGATCGACAAGGACGGAGCTCACCACCTCAGCGACAAAGAGATTGAACAGGTGACCAAGGATGTGCGCAAATGGGAGGCGGCCGAGCAGGTCGCAATCGCCAAAACGTTCGAGTGATTTGCTTAGACGGCAACTGGAACGACCGAGATCGTCAGGGTGAGCGTCTAGCCAGAGTTCGGCTACCTGAATGGTGGGCTTCTCAGCCGGCATCTATAGCCGGTGTGTCAGGGACCTCTACGACTGAGACGTCACAGCAAGCAGCGAGCGGAAATCGATTGGTCGTTTTTGGGGCCGTATCCAGACCGTCCGGTTGTGGCAACGTTCAGCGGTAAGCTGCCAAACGGTTTCCGTGGAAACTGCTTTCAAGGCGGCTATTGGGCCGTGTGTGGCCGGTCCAAATGCGCCTGCCTAGATACGGGCAAGCCTCCAATCAGCGTAGAGCCCCGAACGGGCTGAAAAGGCGGTCGTATCGTAACCGGCAAAAAGCCCGTGATGTGTGACAAGAACGGTGCGCCAGCCTTGTGCAGAAGCCCCCAGGATGTCCGTGTGTAGTGTGTCACCACACATGGCTATCCGCGAAGCAGGCACGCCGGGCAGAGAGTGGTCAACAAGCTTGTAGACCTCAGGAAATGGCTTGCCGAAGAATTGTACGAATTCAGGGTGTCGATCGGCGATCAGGTGACCGAAGTGACCGGGCTCCAGCGAAAATCCATCATCTCTCGGTGCAACAAGATCGGCATTTGCAACGACCAATGGGCGCGGGAATGCGTCCATTGCGCTGGCGAGCAAAGCCTGCCGAGCATCTGTCCAGCCTGCGCTCGACAGAAAAAGAAAGCCTTCAACCGTTCGATAGGCGTCGGGATGATCGCCAAGCCTTGTCATTGGCATAGTCAGATCTTGGAGACCGTCGGCATCGGCAGCTATCACGCCCCAGTGGCGCATCGGCAGACTCTGGAGCGCAGCGTCCCGGCTGGTAACGATCTCCCAATCCTCGACGCGGATGCCAAGGCGTTTGAATTTATCGACGACCTGCACCCGATCATAACTGGCGGCATTAGTGAGAATGCGGATATGGCAGCCGCGCGCTCGCAATTGGTCGATGCGAACATCAGCGCCTTCAATAAGTGTGTCCCCCACATTGAGAACCCCGAATGCGTCGAAAACAAATGCGTCGATGTCGCTTGCTATGTCGAGCAGACTAGCGATGTCGCTTGTGCGCTGAGGTGTGTGTGCACCCACAGGCAGGCGTGGGCGAACCTCCTGGTATCGGTCGAAGATCGTCGCTGCATTTATCATGCCAGGCCCCCTAATGTTTGGCGTCCCCAATATGGAAGGCGAAGCTTCCCGCCAACCTAGTGCCTTTGCTCATATTCCTGAAACGAAATCAAAAGCACCAGAGTTACAAAATAAGCTCTAATTCTGCGTCGAAGCGACTATGCCGCCTTGGGGAGTGCGGCCAATTTTGGAGCTTCCCACAAATTTATGTTGTTTCCAAGCTTGGCCTGCCGTAGCCTTTCAGCAGGTGGAGGAGAACGCCGCGCAATGTCCTATAAGAAGCGCAAGCGTCACGAGATGATTGCTGGGCTCGTGCTGGAGCGCGGAGCGATCTCGGTTGGGGAATTGGCCGAGATCCTCGGCGTATCGATGCAAACAATCCGCCGTGATATCGATGAGCTTTGCGAAGGTGACACTCTTCGCCGATTACATGGTCGTGTCGAACTGGCCAAAGGCGCTTCCAACACGCCGTTCGACGAGCGGACAGACACCAATTTTTCTGCCAAGCAAGCCATCGGCGAAGCCGCAGCAGAACTGATACCGGATGGAGCGAGCCTGTTCATTTCGATCGGCTCGACGCCACTTGCTGTCGCACGTGCGCTTCGTAAGCGGAAAGGCCTGACGGTCATTACGAACAATTTGAGCGCTGCTATGGCGCTGAGCGATGAGTTGTCGAACCGGATCATCATCCCAGGCGGCGAGCTGCGCCTGCCTGATCGAGACATCCTGGGGGACGGCGTTCTCGAGTTCTTCGCGCGTTACCGAGCCGAATTCGGCGTGTTCGGAACAGCCGGTATCGCCAGCGACGGCAGCCTTCTCGAGTTTCATTCTGCTGAGGTTCGCGCGAGCGAACGTATTCGGCTCAACTCGCAGACGTCGATCCTCGTGATTGACAGATCAAAATTCGGCCGAATGGCACCCGCGCTCGGGCCAAACATTGCAGACATCGATCGCGTCGTTGTCGACCGTCTGCCAGATTCCGAATTCGACCATCTAATGGATGCGATAGCCGACGGACTTCTGCTTGCTCAGGGAGACGCCCCATGAAGGCCGCACCTTTCGTCGCCTTGAAAGATGTCGCGAAGCGCTGGAACGGCCAACTGGGCGTTGAACACATCGATCTCGAAATCGAGGAAGGCTCGTTTGTCGCGCTGCTGGGCCCTTCGGGCTGTGGCAAATCAACGACGTTGCGCCTGCTCGCAGGGCTGGAGGCGGCCGATGAGGGACGCATTCTGATCGACGGACGTGACGTGACGACGGCCCCGGCTTCTGAACGCAACCTGTCGATGGTGTTCCAGTCATACGCGCTCTTCCCGCACCTCTCCGTGGCCGAAAACGTGGTCTTCGGCCTCAAGGTTCGCCGCGTGCCAAAGGCTGAACGCGCCGAAAAGCTTGCTCGCGCCCTCTCGATTACGGGGCTTGAAGGCTACGAAGCCCGCAAGCCGGGAGAACTGTCTGGCGGCCAGCGCCAGCGAGTTGCGCTCGCACGGGCTATTGTCGCAGGCAAGCGCCTTTGCCTGATGGATGAGCCGCTTTCCAATCTTGACGCCAAGCTGCGCAATTCAGTTCGCAAGGATATCAAGCGACTCCAGCGCGATCTCGGTATCACGGTGGTCTACGTCACGCACGACCAGACCGAAGCCATGAGCATGGCTGACAAGGTTGTGCTGATGAAAGACGGTCACATTCAGCAGGCCGGGCCGCCTGAGGAACTCTACAACAAGCCCGTCAATACGTTTGTCGCCGAGTTCGTCGGCGCGCCCCCAATGGCTCTGATCGCCTCGGCGACGCTAGATGGGTTTGCGCCTGGACAGACGCTCGGTTTGCGCGCGGAAAATGTCCAGATCGTTCCACGAGGCCAGGGCCGGCTCGCGTGTACAGTTTCCGAAAGCGAATTTCTGGGTGCCGAAACCCTCATCGGACTGTCACATCCTGAGGCTACAGGACTTACCGTGCTTCGGCCCGGCCTGGCACTCATGCCGGCAGGCGAAGAGGTCTCCATCGCGTTTGACGACCGTGACCTGCATGTCTTCGACGAAGCGGGCCAGCGGGTGGAAACCTACTGACTGGCCACGCGGCAAAGGAACCGCTTGGCCAGGATGTGAAAGCTTAACCAAGGGAGGACTCGATGAACTACATTTCCAAGACCGGCCTCGCGCTGACAGGCGTTATGGCGGCAACTGCGCTCACTTTTCCAGCCTACGCGCAAACCGAACTCACCATGTACTATCCGATCGCGGTTGGCGGTCCTTTGACCGATGTCGTCGACGGCATAGTCGCCGAATTTGAAGCCGAGAACCCCGATATCAAAGTCAACGCGATCTACTCGGGCAATTATGACGATACGCGTGTTCGTGCGCTGTCGGCGCTGAATTCAGGCGAACCAGCGCAGCTCGCAGTGCTCTTTTCCATTGATGCCTACGACCTTATCGAACAGGAAATCATCACGCCTTTCGACGAACTGGTGACCGATGAGGCGGGCAAGGAATGGCTGGAGAGTTTCTACCCTGCCTTGATGGCCAACGGTGAGATCGAAGGGCATGTCTGGGGTATTCCGTTCCAGCGATCGACCATCGTCGCCTACTACAACAAGGACATGTTCCGCGAAGCTGGGCTCGATCCTGAATCGCCACCTTCGACATGGGACGAAATGGTTGAGGCCGGCAAAGCCCTGACCAAGGACGGCACCCACGGGTTGATGATTCCGTCGACTGGTTACCCCTACTGGATGTTCCAGGCTCTTGCGATCCAAAACGGCAAGGAACTGATGTCGGATGATGGTCTAGAGACATATTTCGACGACCCTGCTGTCGTCGAAGCGCTGGAATTCTGGCAGTCGCTGTCCGTCGAGCACGGCATCATGCCGACAGGTACGATCGAGTGGGGCACACTGCGCCAGGCCTTTCTGGAAGGCCAGACCGCAATGATGTGGCATACGACAGGCAACCTGACCGCCGTCAAGGATGCCGCTAGCTTCGATTTCGGTGTCTCGGTTCTGCCGGGCAACGTCCGCGCCGGCTCGCCGACGGGCGGTGGCAACTTCTATCTGTTCGAGGACACGACCGACGAGGAACGCGCGGCGGCGTTGAAGCTGATTCAGTTCATGACCGCCCCCGAACAGGCTGCCGCATGGTCGATTGCGACGGGATATATGGGCGTCTCGCCGGCCTCCTATGAGACGGAGGCATTGAAGGCTTATGGTGAAGAGTTCCCGCCTGCGCTCGTCGCGCGTGATCAGCTCGAGGATGCGATCGCTGAGTTCTCCACGTTCGAGACATCGCGTGTTCGTGACGGATTGAACAACGCGATCCAGGCTGTGCTTACCGGTTCGAAGGATCCGGAGACCGCCCTTGGAGAAGCGCAGGCCTCCGCCGAACGTCTACTCGAACCCTATCGTTAGGCGGTGTTTCAATTCGCGTCGGCCCCAATGGGCCGGCGCGTAACGTCGGGGGGATGAACGATGGCCAAAGGCATCAATATCGAGCGTCGCCGACAGGCAATCTACGGGTGGCTGCTGCTATTTCCGGCAGGCGTACTGCTCTCGCTTTTTGCCTTCTATCCCACCATTGCGACATTTTGGGCGAGCTTGTTCTCGCGTGGCACCCGACGGCGACCGTCGGAATTTCTCGGCACCGAAAACTACGCCGCGCTGTTCAACGATCCGACATTCTGGACCGTCGTCCAGAACAACCTTCTCTATGCAGCGGTCACAGTGCCTGTGTCGATTGGCATCGCCCTAGCCATGGCGCTGTGGGCGAACTCGAAGATTCCGGCGCGCGGTTTTGTGCGCACCGCCTATTTCACGCCGACCGTGCTGCCAATGATCGCTGCCGCCAATTTGTGGCTGTTTTTCTATACGCCTGGACTTGGCGTCCTCGACCAGATCGGCGGGCTATTTGGCCTCGAATCCGTGAACTGGCTCGGCCGGCCCGAAACCGCACTCTGGGCGATCATCATCGTGACGATCTGGAAGGAAGCTGGGTTTTTCATGATCTTCTATCTCGCCGCGCTCCAGACCATCCCGGAGGATTTGCGCGAGGCCGCTGATATCGAGGGCGCAAGCCGCTGGACTTACACGCGGCGGATCGTGCTGCCTCTCTTGATGCCGACAACGCTCTTCATCATGGTCAATGCGATGATCAATTCGGTGAAGCTGATCGACCACCTGTTCATCCTGACCAAGGGTGGTCCCAACGATGCTTCAAAGCTGATCCTATACTACATCTGGGAAATGGCCTTCGCATTCTTCGACGCGCCCAGCGCGGCAGCGATGACCGTGCTCATCCTTCTGGTGCTTTGCATCGTGGCCTCCATCCAGTTCTTTCTCATCGACCGCAGGACGCACTATCAATGAGCCGGATCGTTCGAAACGCAGAAGCGACCGTTGCGATCGTCCTGGCAGTGGTCTGGATATCGCCGCTCCTGTTTGCCTTCTGGGCGGCATTCCACAGCACTTCGGACGCCATCAATTTCAATTTGCTTGCGCCTTGGACGTTGGACAATTTCCGGATTGCATGGGCTGGCGCACCTTGGCTGCGCTACTTCCTCAACACGTTCATCCTAGTCACGATTGTCCTGGCCGGACAATTCGTGTTGACGACGCTTGCTGGGTTCGCGTTCGCGCAACTCAGATTTCCGGGAAAGGACGTCGTCTTCATTCTCGTCCTAATGCAGCTCTTTATCCTGCCAGAGGTCCTCATCGTCGAGAACTACGCCATGGTCTCCCGGCTCGGATTGTTTGACACCATTCTCGGTGTTGGCATGCCGTACATGGCAAGCGCTTTCGGGATCTTCCTGATGCGCCAAGCCTTCAAGTCGGTGCCCATTGAGCTCCATGAAGCGGCAAAGATCGAGGGATGCAGCCTGCTCGGCATACTTTGGCGCGTCTACGTTCCGCTCGCGCGCCCGACCTATCTGGCATATGCGCTCGTATCAGTCTCAACCCACTGGAATAACTTTCTCTGGCCGCTGATCGTGACAAATTCGGCTGACACGCGGCCTCTTACAGTTGGCCTCTCGATCTTCGGCGCGCCGGAAAGCGGCGTCAATATCAGCGTCATTTCGGCAGCGACACTCATGACGGTCGCGCCTCTACTAATCGCCTTTCTCGTTTTTCAACGCCAGTTCGTACAGGCGTTCCTGCGCACCGGTATCAAGTAGGCTTGGCGAACACGAATGCCCCGTATCCTTCATATCACCGACACACACTTGGTCGTTCCGCCAGCGCTGGTATCGGGCGTGCTCGACACGGCGAAGCTTTTTGAGGAATGCGTGGCAACCGCAGCCGCCGCCCTTTTAAGGATTGGTCCGGTCGATGCCGTCGTGGTGACCGGTGACCTTAGCGACGACGGCAGCATGGAAAGTTATGAGCTCTTCCGGCGCATTGTCGCGCCGCTTGACCTGCCGCTTCTTGCTATCCCTGGCAATCACGATCTTCGCGAACCGATGCGAACTGCCTTCCGCGATCTCGACCTGTTCGACCAATCGGGGCGGCTCAACTGGGTTCGCGATATAGGCGGTCTGAGGGTCATTGGTATCGACACCCTCGTCGAAGGTTCGGGCGGAGGCGAGGTCGACGACGCGACGCTCGGCTTCCTCGAAGAAACTCTGTCGACCCATGGGCCAGTTCTCCTGGCAATGCATCATCCACCTTTTATGTCCGGCATCCGCTTCATGGACGGCATCGGTCTTGCAGGCATCGAGAAGCTGCGAGGCGTCTTGCAAGGCTCAGACGCCGATATTCGCATCCTATGCGGCCATTTGCACCTCTCGGCCACAGGCGCAGCTGGCCGGATACCGGCGATCGTTGGGCCGTCGCCGTGCAGCACGTTTCAATTCGATTTTCGAGCCGAAGCGCCGGTTGGCTTCTTCCTCGGAAGCGGCGGCTTTATGGTGCACGATTGGTCGGAAGGGTTTCGCAGCGTCCATATCCCCGCAAGGATTGGGGATGGCCCATTTCCCTTCTAAAGCTCGCGCACCCCTAGCGCACACAGTTCAGCGAAATACACTCTGGATCTGCCTGTCCGAGGCCGTGAAGATCTGGGTCAGCACGTAGACGGAAATCTGTTTCCGTCGGCATAGGGGCCGTGAGCGATCCGTCCGGTTCTAGCGAGTAAGCGAAGAAAGCCGACATTCGGCATCAGTTCTGGCGTGGGCGCCAGAGCGGGCAAGCTGGAAAATGATCTCCACGGCAGGGATGGGGCCGGAGGCGGACAGGCTGCTTTTGGGAAGCTTTTGATGGTTAGCTGCCGCTGAAGGACTTCGTCAGCAGGCACATACCATGCGATCGGCTCTGGACCCCGACGCGTTGAGACGGCGAATTGATTGGGCTGCCTTTTTCCCGGCGACCAAGAGCCCGCGGATTTGGCTTGATGTGTTGCCGATCGATCGCACACATCGATACAATTGAAGCGCCGCGGTTAATCAAGCAGATCGGCAGGGCGTGGTAATTGTTGCGGATGCTTGAATACGTCTATCTCTTCTTTAACGAACACGCAACGCTCGCGGCTGCGCTTGGCTTGGCCGCAATAGCAGGCGCTATGGTGGAAAAGCTGCGAGCAGACCACATGCGTCAGAAGTGGCGGTCTCACAATCAGAGCAAATGGAATAAGGAACGCGGCATAAACAGTCCTTCCTGGCCACCATTGCAGCAAGCTCGAGGTGCAGTTCCCGCGAACATTATGGATGCGGCCGACCAGCTACGGATTGTCATGAGCGCGGAGTTCGCCAGCCAACCTCTACTGAATCGCAGCGAAGTGCGCGTGTTCAAGGAACTCGATCACATTGTTCTCGGCTACAATCCGCTCTGGCAGGTCATGGCTCAGGTCTCGCTAGGGGAAATCCTCCGCACTAAGGACAAAGCCGCCTTTAGTTGCATCAATTCCAAGCGTGTCGATCTGCTGTTGGTCGATGAGCACTGTCACCCGCGGCACGTCGTCGAATACCAAGGACTTGGCCATCATCAAGGAACAGCGGCCGCGCGTGATGCGGTAAAGAAGGAAGCATTGCGTCGCGCTGGCATCGGATATCACGAGGTCGTCGCCGGTCATACCAAGCCTTCGGATTTGCGGCGTCTGGTGGAGAGACTGGTCGACAAGCAAACAGCACTCGACGTTAGTGACGAGTCGACGCGCGGCCCGAGCGAGGTTCGGCCTTCGATCGATATTTCATCACCTCTTCCCGAGGCTCGTCCGCCCGCATAGCTGGCATACGATTTCGCGGTTCGGACCGTCATCGTAATCAATCGCTTCACGAGCGGATTCGAGAACAGCTAAGCTCATTCCCATGAACACTCTCGGAATTATCTCCGATACGCACGGGCTCCTGCGCGAAGAGGCCATCAAGTTGCTCTATGGTGTGGACCACATCATCCACGCTGGTGATATCGGTGAGCCGAACATCCTCCAACGCTTGGCAGCAGTTGCTCCAGTATCGGCAATTCGCGGCAATATCGATGTTCAGCCGTGGGCGTCATCCTTGCCCGACACGATCCAAACGACCCTGTTTGGCCAGAAGATCTACGTGATCCACGATCGCAACGAACTTGCAATTGCTCCAGCGGAAATGGGCATTGACCTTGTGGTTTCAGGTCATTCTCACCGCGCCAGCGTCGAAAAGTTGAATGACGTTCTGTACGTCAATCCCGGAAGCGCTGGCCCGCGCAGGTTCAGGCTCCCCATAACCTTGGCAACTATCGAGATTGCCGGTGGCCAGCTGTCACCTAATATTCGTGAGCTCTTTTAAGCTCGATCCCCAACGATTTTTGCGTGACAGAATCGGGGCCGACTGCGGACTGTCTGGTCACAGGCAGCGATTACCAGATAGCTGCCATTCGCGGTGCATAGTCATCTGTGCCTTGCGACCTACCTGTGGTCCCTTCAGAGTCTCGGCCAGCAAATAAAGAGCCGCCAACCAGCGCGATGTTGTACAGCCATCCGCTCACGAACGACGCAGTACATCCTGCCATTCCGGATGGCGGCCAATCTGCGCCTTCGCGAACGGGCAGAGTGGAATGATCTCGACGCCATCGCGCCGCGCATCCTCGATCGCTTGGCGCACCAGCCGCTCGCCCACCTTGCGGCCGCGCAGAGCAGCGGGCACTTCCGTATGGTCGATGATGATCAGACCGTCGCCGGCCCGGCTGTAGGTCATTTCTGCTTCGACGCCGTCGACGACAAGACGGTAGCGCCCCTTTGACGGGCCATCCTCTCGCTCGACAGCATCCTCCGCCAAAGAGGGCGCAGTGACTACATGCATTGCATCCGAGGGGCGGACTTGGCGCGGCCTGCCTTGGGTACATTCCAAGAGATCGCGGTCCCATCCGCCCAGATCGGCGGCTGCCTCGTAGGTCGAGACAAGGAATGCCATCAAGGCTTCGTCGGGATCGGCTGCCTCCTGCACGGCATCGTAGGGGAGGACGAATTCGGATAGTCCATCATGCCAGAACGCGCTGTCAGGCTGGACGGCCGCCGCCCGATAGCCGTTGGGTGCTGGATAGGCGTAGGCATAGAAGGCGGGATAGTCGATGCCGCCGCCACCGGGCCAGAAGCCGGCTGAAGAGACCTCTCGGTCGTAAGCCTCCTGGGCAACGTCATCCGGCAAGGACGGAATGCCGCCCGGATGCAGCGGCGCGCGGCGCCCGGAAAACCGCGTCAGGGCAAGATCGAAGCTGCCCCAGAACAGATGGACGGGACTGGACTTTCCCAGGAAAGACGTGCGGAACCGGTTGAACACGCTGTCGACCGCCATCAACGCTTGGTGAAAGCGTTGGACGGCGTCGCGGTCATATGGCCGGTCGCGATCATCCTCGGCAAAGGGAACCGGGAATGGCACCTCATTCGGGCTGCCGTTGAAGGTGGGCGTGCCGCCAAGGTCGGTAATCAGTTGCACGAAGCTCGTATGGAATGCCGCCACCGTCATCGGCCCGAGGTCGAAGGATTTAGTTTGGCCGTTGCCGCAGGTGCCGACGACCCTGTGTTCGCGCAGATCGAACAGGATCTCGATGCCCGGGCCGTCGGGTATGGGTGAAGAGGCCAAGCCCCTCGGCGTGACATAGAAGGTCGCGTTCCACGAGTGGTTGAGCCATGGCGTGTGGGCAAGCCGGTACTTGCCTGCGATCTGCAGATAGAGATGCAAGGCCGAACACGTTTCGCGCCAGCCGAGATAGTCAAGTTGGAGCCACTTGGTCATCGTCGTTTCTCCATGCTGGTTCCGGTCATTCCGGAAGGGGAATGTGCTCGTTCCGGTCGTCGGCCGGCAGGTCAAAGCGGCCGTTGCCCCAGTTCGCGGCGCGCCATTCGGCTTTCGCGCGTTCGATGCGCTCCTGTGACGAGGCGACGAAATTCCACCAGATGTAACGGGGTCCGTTGAAGGTGGCGCCGCCGAGGATCATCAGCCGCGCGCCGCGCTCTCCAGCGGCCACTGTGATGCGGTCACCCGGCCGGAACACCATCATCTGGCCCGCCCCGAACTCCTGTCCGGCCACCGAAATCGAGCCTTCGACGATATAAATGCCGCGGTCCTCGTGATCGTCCGGCATCGGCAGGCGGCTGCCCGGCTCGAGCTTTACGTCGGCGTAGAACGTCTCGGAAAGCATCTTCGCGGGCGCGATCTTGCCATAGGCGTTGCCGAGAATGAGCCGAACAGAGACGCCCTTGTCTTCGATGACAGGCAGGGTCTCCTTGCCGTGATGCTCGAAGCTGGCGTCCACGTCCTCGTGACTGTCGGGCAAGGCCAGCCAGGTCTGGATGCCGAACAGGCTGTTCGGGCCGCTGCGCGCCGTCGCGGAGGTGCGCTCCGAATGTGTGACGCCACGCCCGGCAACCATCCAGTTAAGGGCACCTGGCCTGATTATCTGGTCGGCACCGGTGCTGTCACGGTGGTGGAAGTCGCCCTGGAACAGATAGGTGACCGTGCCGAGACCGATATGCGGGTGCGGTCGAACATCCACGCCCTGACCGGTCAGAAACTCGGCCGGCCCGGCCTGATCGAAGAAGATGAACGGTCCAACCATCTGTCGCTTCGGTGCCGGCAGGGCGCGCCGGACCTCGAAGCCGCCAAGGTCGCGGGAGCGCGGCACAATGAGCGTCTCGATTGCATCGGGGCCAACCGCGTCCGGACAGCCAGGGTCGATTGAAGGGTTCCCACTCATCTGCGCTATCCTTTCATCATCCGCCAGATGAGTGACCTACCCGCTGGCCTTCCTCTCAGCTAGCTCCGCAACCCGCTGAGCAGTGTCGCAAAAAGTGGAACGCCATTGAAATGAGGCGACAGACAGGGGCTAGCTGTCGATCTTCGAAAGGTGTGGGTCTTCCGCAAGACATTCGATGAGCAAGTCGGTCAGGACCCGTACCTTCCGAGATGGATGCTGGCCTGGCGGCCGGACGACGTAGACGCCCGCCGAGGGCGGCGGGTAACGTGTCATGATCGGAACCAGTGCGCCCGAGGCCACATAAGGATCGGTGACACAATCGGGCAACCAGGCGACGCCCAGCCCAGCCGCGGCGGCGGCCGCGAGCGCGATACCATTGTCGGCTTTGTAGCGCCCCTGCGGATTGATGGTCACGACCTTATCGCCATCCATGAACTGCCAGGCTTCCGTGCCTTGCATCAGCGCCTGGTGCAGGATGATCTCCTCTGGTACCTCCGGCGCGCCATTCGCCGCTATGTAGTTCGGGCTGGCAAGAAACTTCGCATGGATGGTGCCAACGCGCCTCGCGACCATGTTGGAGTCCTGGAGGAGTCCAACCCGGATCGCGCAATCAAACCCCTCGGCGATAAGATCGACGAAGCGGTCGCTGTAGGACGAATGAATATGAAGTCTGGGATGGCGACACGCCAGTTCCGCCAGCACCGGCGCAAGGTGTGTCGGGCCGAAGGTAAGGGGCATTGCGACGCGAAGACGGCCGGTTAGGTCGCCGGTGGGTTGAATGGTTTCCCTTGCCGCTTCGATCTCGGCGCCGACTCTCGCTGCATGATCTCGAAACGCGATACCGGCTTCGGTGAGCGCCGCGCCCCGTGTGGTTCGAGCAACAAGCTGGACGCCGAGTTCCCCCTCAAGCCGGAAAAGCCTGCGGCTGACGATCGACTTGGAGACGCCAAGGCGACGTGCGGCAGCCGAAACGCCCCCAGCGTCGGCGACTTCGACGAATGTCCGCAGGTCTTCGATATTCATCCAGCGTTCCCTGTTTCGCGACGTTGCATGGCGGGAATGAGCTTTACCGTATCGCCGAAAGAGATGTCACCTAGTGCATGCCGGACAGGTGGGGGTCGCATATTCCTGTCGCCACGCATTCGCTTCAGTTGCACCGTCTCCAAAGAACCGAACGAACGTTTCATCGCGCTGCAGTGACTTTCGATAGCTTTGCCAAGCGGGGCGAAGATTGCCGATCGGATCAGCGCGCCAGTTGCGATAGCCAGCCGGTGAGCAATGTAGCGCCGGCTTGTTCAAGCTTGCTGGCATATCGGTGCGAATCGTGGCGCAGCGTGACGGGGTCGATCCCTGCGGTGGCCAGTTCATTGGCATGGCCCAGAAGCCAATGCTCGAACCGAGCGCCAAGGACCTCCGGATGAAATTGGAGGCCGAGCACATTGGGTCCGCGCGAAAAGGCCTGGTTTGTGCAAAGCGGGGTCGATGCTAGCAGAGTGCTGTCTTTGGGCAGGTCGAACGTGTCCCCATGCCAGTGAAGCACTTGAACGCCGCGCAGTGCTGCGAGAGGGTTGGGTTCGGCCGTATCCGACAGATCGAGTGCCGACCAGCCGATTTCCTTGACCGGCCCCGGATAGACACGAGCACCGAGGGCTGCCGCCATCAGTTGCGCGCCGAGGCATATTCCGAGCGTTGGCCGATCGGCCGCGATCCGCGCCCGCAACACGCCTATCTCCTCGGTGATGACCGGATAGGCATCGTGATCGTAGACGCCGATCGGACCGCCCAGAACCACTAGGAGATCGGCGCCGAGAGGATCGAGCGTTGCCGGATCGCGCTCTGCGACATCGATGTACTCGATGTCGCACCCGGCCTCTCTCAAGGGGGACGCGAAGCTGCCCAGGTCCTCGAAGCCTATGTGGCGGATGGCCTGTACGGTCTTCATTGTCATTCCAATCCCCCCGAACAGCCGGTAGCCCGAGCCGCTCGTGCCGTCAGAATATGTTCGAGATCCTTGAGCGCGGCCGCCGCGGTGGCGAGCGGCTCGGTTCCTGATCCGATAGCGATCGTCTCGCCCATCGCGTCCGTGGTAATCCGGATAGCCTTGTTCTTTCCAGACACATGCGCGAGCGGATCGCTCAGTGGGTAGGTCCGGACGCCGACGGCCGCCCGTGTCGCGCCTTCCGCCCGGACGAGACTACCCACTAGCTTGGGAACGAGCCCCCGCTTTCTCCATGCTTCGATGTCATGCGCCGCGACCGACTGAATGCCTTCCACGGAGAGGTTGTCCATCGTCAGGTCGGCATCGAGGCCAAAATTGGATATTAGGACGAGCTTGCTGGCAGTGTCCCAGCCTTCGATGTCGTTGCGTGAGTCTGCTTCAGCGAAGCCGCCCGCCTGGGCGCGCGCCAGCGCCTCCTCGAAGCCGAGGTTCTGGTTCATCATCGCATCCAGCAGGTAGTTGGTGGTGGCGTTAAAAATGCCCAAGATTTCCAGCACCTCGCAGCCTTTCAGACTGTTCTCGAGGAGGTCGATCGTGGGCAGAGCGGCTGCCGCTGCGCCGCTCAGCTTAAGTGTCGCGCCTGTGGAACGAGCCATGGCGCGCAGTTCCGGGCCGCTGTGAACCAGTGCACCCTTGGATATGACGATGGCATCGCGCCCCGCCGAAAGGGTGGAACGGAGATAGGCGAGGCCCGGGCCACCAGTGCGGAAATCGCTTGGGCCCGCTTCGATAACGATGTCGGCGCCACTTGCCTCGATGAATGCCGGACCCGACAGACCGGGCTCAAATGCGTCCAGACTCTCAGGTTCTAGGCCGCCTACGTCGGCCAAGCCGGATCGCGATCCGCAGACGGCGACAAGGCGGACTTCAGCTCCGTATACCTCTCGATATCGCTGGCGGCGGCTCAGGAGAAGATTGGCCGTCGCGCGCCCCACTCCCCCGAAGCCGGCGATTGCTACCCTGGCGACGTTCTTGGTTTTCATACGTTATCTTCCAGCACTGAGCACTGCATGCCAAGGCCTCCAAGAGCGCCGACACACTCGTGTTAAATATTGATGTGCCCCGAAGATACGGCGCCATGTCGAGCGCTTCTACACCGCGCGATCAGACGGAAGGCTGACCGACCATCATGGCACGGGGCGATACTGCCATGGCCGTTCCATCGGCTGCGCAATGTATTGTGGCCCTGCGCCTTGATCAGTCCCACAGCCGTTGCATCGCACTCAAGGACACCCATCATATCGGCGCCTACGGGGCCGTCTGCTGCCAGTCCGGTTCTGGCGCGAGAAGCGAGAAAGCCGGCGTTCAGCCAACGACCCCAGAAGGAAATCTTAGGCCACGCCCACCACGGCCCGAAACCTGCCGTTTACCCGCCGCATACGGATGGCCGCCGTGGAGTGACATCTTCGTATTTTCGCAAACCGACATCAGAGCCGTTCGAGGCGTTCACCGACGATCTGTACTTCGGGCGGCTGGACGGCTGAACTCGGGTCTGCGTCAGCGCGGTTAACGGATATTGCGCGCTATGGCCCGGCACTCTGCAGGCTGTCGAGATAGCCGTCGCACCCGGAAAAGTAACCTTCGAGCCCTTTCATCACATCGGCAAGGCGATGAAGATCGACCTCATCGTGGGCGAGATTGACGAGCTTGCCCTTGGTGTCGACCGGATAGCGGTACGAAAAGGATCTGGGATCGACCCTGGCGAACTCGGCGATGATGTCGCCGACCACACCGTCCGTGCCTTCCGTATCCTCGTGGCCATAAGCGTCGAGGACCTCGACAAATGTGGCCCACAAAATGCCGAGGTCGTGGGTGTTCCACTGTGCGTCAGTGCCGACGGTGTGGCCGTAGGTGGCAATCAGGTATTTGAGCGACAGTTCGACGAACTGCCGATAGTTGAAGATGACCGGGAACACCAGGGCGTCGCCGTCGTTTTGCGCGTCGGCTACATGCGCGACCATGAGATCGGCAGCCATCTTGTAGCCGGTCATCATCATGACAAAGCGTCCATGACCGTGGCGATCGATATAGGAATTGTTCTGCCACCGGTCGGATGTGGTGAAGGCCTGGTCGCCCCTTGTCGGCCAGCGAAACTCTGGTCGCAGCAAGGCCTCGAAGTCGGTAGTATTGGTGCCCGTGGTCATAGTTGTGGTTCTGCCGTTTGGGGACGGCCCGTCGTATCGTCGTGCGGTTTGGGCGGCAGAGGGATGTCGAGGTTTTCGAAGGCTTCCAGAGCGTCGCGAGAGCGACGGGGAAGCGACATCCCGAGTTCGTCGACGTCGAGACGACGCTTGCGAAGCAGGAACGTGCCTGAGACCTCGTGCATCTCGCTGAACCGCACCGGCCGGCGGCGGTTCTCAAGCGCCTTGACGATCGCAAATTTCACGGTGGGCTTGCACCGGATACCGAAGACCACTTCCTCCAGTTCGAGGCGCGACGGCTGCGAGCCGCGGGTTCCGATCAAGCGCCATTCGCGCTCATAGCGCCAACTGGCCGCCTTGCGGAGCAGCACAGCTTCATCGACGCGGCGGCGGGCGTCTGTGTCGGTGTCCATAACGGCGACGTCGCTTGCCCTGACGTTGCGGCTGCCACCGTAGTTGATCTTGTGAAGCTGATCGGTCGCATCGGCGGGGACCGAGTAGCCGGCGCAAATTCCACGATGCTGGTCGGCGTAGTGACTCCACATTAGCGGGCAGGTTGCGCGCGAACCAAAGGAGACAATTCCTCTGTCATAGCGGCGTAGCAATTCCTCCTCGAGATACCGCCCGAGAAGGAACTTGTGCGGATCCATCACCTCATAGATCGGATTGCCGGCAGCGTATTCGACCTCCCTGACAAGCTGGTCAGCCTTTGTGCGGCTGTGGCGGGCAATGTGGTCTATTGTTCTCGGACCACGATACTTTATGGCCTTTGCTGCGGCGGTCATCTCCTCCTTGGTCCGCTGCTCAACGAGGCGGCTCAGTACCTGCTCCAATTGATGGACATCAAGGTCGGCAGCGAGCGTAGGCCGGCTATCGAGGGGATCGTTGAAGTCGCTGGGATTGGCATAGTAGAGTTCGTCGTCCACCAGCATGTCGAGGAGGCGATTGCTGAAGGCGCGGTACTTGTATAGCCGTGTGGGCCTGTTTGGTTGTTTCGACATGATCCCCCCGATACGACAATCATCCAAGTTACAATATTTGGATCATCAATTGCCGGTTGGGCCAGCGCAATCGGCTTGGCCGGAAAAACGTATGGAGAGCGGTGGATGGGATTCTGCCCGATCTGCAAGACGTCGGCAAACCTTGAGCAGCCGAACGGCGGGGACTATCGGCGAGTGCAGTGCCGCAAGTGCGGCAAGTACCAGATCACGGGAAGTGCACTGTCGATGCTGGAGACGCGCCTGCCCGCCGACGACAGGAAGGTGGTCGCTCGGCTCAGTCATGCCACCAGATTGATGGCCTCGACGACGGATGCCGAGTGGCCGGAAATCAACTCGGTCAATTTGGATGACATGCTCAAGCGCCCACTGCCGACCATCGACCGGCAGATGACCAACCTTCTGGTCTGGACGGCAGGACAACTAGAAGACGACCATCTCGGGGCCGTGGAGCTTCCGGACGAAGAAGATCTCACAGGGGTGATCGGGACAATCGACGGCAGGCGGGTCGACGAATTGATCTCGCGAGCCGAGGGCGAAGGCCTGATCGTTTTCGTGCCGGACGATTGCATCAGCATCACAACACGTGGCTGGACCAGGCTGCAGGCGCCAGGCGCGGAAAAGGCGGAGCCGGTGACAGCTCCGTCTGCGGCCGACGCCGTTGCTAAGGTCGATCGGATCATCAAGGCGCACTGCAACAAGTGCCGCGGCCTAACCAATTCGTGGGTGCGCGCGGAACACACCGTGACCGGGAATGACGGGCCGATCTCATGGAGCGACAGCTTCGAGGTGCTGCAGTGCTGCGGCTGTGACACGCTGTCGGTTCGCCAGGAGCATTGGTTCTCGGAATGGGACGAGATGGACTATGACGCGTATGGGCGCATGGTGATGCGCCCAGGGATCAAGGAGGTCTATTACCCGGCGCCGAGCGTGCGCGCGAAGCCGGAATGGTCCGACACCATCACCGATGAGGTTCTCAGAAACGTGTTGGATGAGCTCTATGCCGCGCTGAATGCCGGGCTGAACGTGCTCGCCTCGGTCGGGGCCCGCACCTTGCTCGACCGCGCCGGCTATCTTCTGATCGGGGATCCGCGCGGCGGATTCGAGGGCAAGTTGTTGGCCTTGCAGACTGGAGGCCACATTAGCGCGGACGAGAAGACGACGCTGGAAGCGGTGGCGGACGCGGGGAATGCCTCGGCGCATCGCGGCTACACACCGACAGCCGCGCGCCTCGGGCATATCGTCAACATCATCGAGAATTTCCTGCATCGCGCATTCGTTCTCACCGGCGCAGCGGAGGATATCCGAAACGCCACGCCCGCGCGCCAGAAGGCACAGTGATCGCTGCATCTCGTTTGCGTTGCCTGTTCTCGGCGGTAACGACGGTCTGTCGTCGGCACCTGAGATGGGGTCGCGTTGCAATCGAATGACGGCGGCACCTGAACGGCTACTTTCCTAGATTTGCCGCCAAAAGCGGACGGGAAAGATCCACCATTTGGCCTGCTGCCGGTTTCGTGGACACCGAGATAAGGTGTTTGACGGAACTGGAGAGTTGGAATGCAGAGAAGGAAGTTCGGCCGCGGTCCTTCTCACAGCGAAAACAAGTTCAGTTTCGCGCAGCCGCAATGGTTTCTCGCGTAGATTGCCATTGGCGATCGACACCGCGTTGGTTCAAATAGAACAAAGAGTTGCGGCACTCGGTAAGCTTCGCCGAGCGGGAGGGGGCATGTATCTTAAGAATCTAGGTTTGAATAATTTTCGTTCATTTAGTCAGTTAGAGATTCCGCTTTGTAAAGATCTGACGATCCTGGTCGGAGAGAACAACGGCGGAAAAAGCAATGCCATCGATGCGATACGGCTCCTGACCGCGCCGCTCGGCGGGCGACGCGAGCTCTATTGCGAAGCGACGGATATCCGATTTGGAAGTGCGGACCGAAAATTCGAGCTGACCGCTACGTTCGCCGAGCTTAACCCCGCGCAACAAGGCCGCATGATTTCGGCCGCCACTGACGCTGCTATTTCCGGATGCATCTTCGGCCTCAAATACGACGAGGCCACGCGCCGCTTCCCGGTTCGGCCGGTTCTGTGGGCTGGGCAGCAGCAGGGCAATCCGGAGCCGGGCTGCCACGAGATGATCCGGCACGTCTATCTACCGCCTTTGCGGGATGCCAAACGCGCGCTCGCGTCGGGCAATCCGACTCGCATCTACGCGCTATTGAATCACTTTCTTGAAGGGGGCGATCCGGAAGCACTGGCAAAGGCGCTTCGGCGCGGCGTGGAAGCGGAGATCCTTGGCAAGGTAGGTGGCGCCGTGGAAGTGGGGCTGAGCGCGTTGACAGCGGGCGTGCGCCGGCAGGCGGCATCTCTCGGTTTTGCAAACGATGAGAAGCTGATCGATATCGCGCGCGATCTTCGCTTTAAGCTCGCCGATCACGGTATCGAACCGGAAGACCTCCGTTATTCCGGGCATGGCTACGCGAACCTTCTCTACATGGCGACGATCGCGGTCGAACTCGAGAAGGTCAATGATGCCGACCTGACACTTTTCCTCGTCGAAGAGCCTGAAGCGCATCTTCACCCGCAGCTTCAGGCCGCGGTGCTCAGCTTCCTTGATGAGCAGGCCGAGAAGTCGCGCAAGCCGCGCGTGGACAATCAGGGACCAGCGGGAGAGCTGCAGGTGATCGTCGCGACCCATTCGCCGAACCTATCCGCCTGGGTGGAGAGCAAGAAGCTCGTCTTTTTCCGCTCCTTTCTTCCCGCGCGCGCAGCGGCCGCGCCGGCGATTGCAGAAGATAAGGCGCATCCGCTCGCCAGCGTTCCCGCTGAGAACGTACCGGATACAGAGCCGAACCCTGTGATGCCGGCGGTGAGGCCGAGACGGGAGACGCGTTGCATCCCGCTCGCGGAGCTGGCGCTCGAGCTAGTCGAACGGCGCAAGGTCGATCGATACCTGGATGTAACCAAGTCGGCCTTGCTATTCGGAGGGCGTGTGCTTTTGGTGGAAGGCATCGCCGAAGCGCTTCTGCTTCCCGTCATGGCGAAGAAGATCGTGTTGAAAGATGACGCGGACAAGCTCCGCTTGTTTCGCTCCGCGGTCTTCGTGCCAATCGACGGCGTCGATTTTGGGCCATACACCAAGCTGCTTCTCACTCCATTCAACGAGGTCCGGATCGCCGACCGGCTGGTCGTCTTGACCGATGGGGATGGCGGCGAGGTGGCAGAAGGAGCGATGACCCCGGGCGCCGGACGCAAGCGTGACCTGGAGGCGACGGCCGCGGGGCTCGGCGCGGGCGATCTCCTTGAGGTCGTCATCAACGACTACTCCCTGGAGACGGAATTAGTCCGCGCGGGCAATGCGGCGCTCCTCAAAGAGGTCTACGTCAAGCTTCATCCTCGATCAGCGGACAAATGGGACGTGGCGGTCGCGCAGGCCGGAGCTGCCCAGGCGGTCGCAATCCAGAAGCTCTTTGAGACCACCCGCAAGGGCGATTTCGCGCAGCTCATCGCCGAGGAAATCAACAGCGGCAAGGTATTCGCCGTACCTGCCTATCTGAAAGCGGCGATCGAGGCGCTCGTGAAATGATCGCTGCGCCGTTTAGGCCGACCGCTGAGCAACGACGTGTGATCGATCATCCGGGCTCGGCTTTCATTGCGGCGTGCCCGGGAGCTGGCAAAACCCGCGTCATGGTCGAGCGCGCACGTTCACTTCTAAGCGGAGGGCCGACCGGCCGCGGTATAGCTTTTCTGTCCTTCACGATCGCCGCTGTATCGGAGCTGGAAGACCGCCTGCGCCGAGAGGGACTCGTCGCGACACCGGCGTTCCCGCACTTCATCGGGACGTTTGACGCGTTCCTTTGGCAGTTTCTGATTGCACCGTTTGGCATCGACGGCTGCGCGGCAAAGCCGAGGCTCATCCCCGATAAGGACGACCGCACGATACAGCCGTTCGCCGGAGCCCAGGCCTTGCCACTGCAGTGCTTCGACCGCGTTACGGGAGATGCGATCCCCGCCATGATCCAGCGTCACGGCTTTCGCGGGAAGATCAAGGCACACGAGACGGCGGCGCGAAAAACGCGTGCGCGCTTCCTTCAGCGCGGGGAGCTCGATTTTGCCGACGCGCGCTCGGTGGCGCTCGTTCGGCTGCGCGATCCAGCTTGCGGCGCAGTCCTTGGCCCAGCATTCGCAGGGCGTTTCCTCGAGCTAATCGTCGACGAAGCGCAGGACTGCAATCCGGTCGACCTTGAGATCATCGCCTGGTTCAGGACAGCAGGAGTCCCGGTGAAGGTGATCTGCGACCCGAACCAGGCGATCTACGGCTTTCGAGGCGGCGTCTCGCACGAGCTTGGGCAATTCGCAGAGACATTCGGCGCGGACGAGCGACTGCCCATCAACGGAAACTTCCGGTCCAGCGGACACATTACTAAAGGGGTGGTAGCGTTGCGCGCACCCAATATGCGCGCCGCGATTGACGAGGCGCTCGGAGAGCATCGCGAGGAGCCGACCGCAATTCAGATCCTGTCCTATTCGGGAAAGGGTGTTCCGGCCGCGATCGGGACGAAATTTCAGGAACTTGTCACGGCGATGGGGCTGGAGGCACGAGATTGCCCGGTCGTTTCGGCGACGCGCCGGACCGGCGCTAACGCGCTCGGGCATCCTCAGGATTCGGGCGTGCGCGACCTGAGTTACCGGCTGGCCGTCGCTGTAAGCGATTTTCATTTCTCTTTTGAGCTTGGCGGTCGGAAGGAGGCGCTGATCGCAATCCATCGGATCATGCTCGAGCTTGGTGGCCAAATGGGCGGCAGGACCTACCATCAGCATCTCGCGGACGCCGATGTCGGTCTGGATGCTTGGCGGCCCGGGGCACTGGCCCTGGCGCAGGCGCTCCGATTCAGCCCGGAGAGGTTCGCGACACCCGAGGCCTGGCACGACGAGGCGCGTCGGCTGCTGGCGCCGCTTCTGCCGGCCGGTGGCCAGTCGATCAACCAGCGGCTACGCCGAAATGGCGACCTCGATAAGGCATTGTCGGTTGCGCCTTCATCGGGCCACGCCGCGCGGACGATCCATAGCGTGAAGGGGATGGAGTTTCCCGCGATCTGCGTAGTGATGTCGCCGAGCACCGCCAAAGGTATCGTCGATTTTCTAACCGGGGATGCTGCGGTCGACAACGAGGAAGCGCGAAAGATCTATGTCGGCGCGTCGCGGGCGCAACGACTCTTGGCGCTTGCCCTGCCTCGAACCCAGGCCCCGAGGCTAAGGGATTTGATGGCGGGAATGGGCGGCGCGGTCGAATTGATCGCGCTTTAGTCGAGATACTATTCGGCCGCCGATGCGATTGGAGGCGAGCGTTCGTAGGCGATGGTAGCGTCAACCTCCATGACGCGATAGCCGCCGCAAATCACCCAGTCCGAGACGTGCTCATCGTGTGGACAGAGCGGCAGCTTTCGGGAAGCGCCGATTTGAAGCCGAGCGACCGAAATGGGGGCGCAAAGCTGCCGTCGCGCAAATAGAGAACGACAACGGGTGCTTCGAAACCGTTCTTTGGACCGCCGGACGGTAGTATTTTCCCGGTTTTTGCCCTGCTAACGACGGCACCACGTCCGTTTAAGCCAACCCGGTCGATCCGCTCTCGTCATGACGTCTGCGAATACGGCGGACGAGGAGCCAGACAACGAGGATGACAAACGGCACGGCCAGTCCAGCGGTGTACTTCGGCAGGTTCAGGCCGAGCAGGGGCGGCAATCCATTCAGAAGGTAGCTGATCAGTCCGACGACGTAGTACGATATGGCGGCCACCGAGAGACCTTCGACGGTTTGCTGCAACCTGAGTTGCTGACGCGCGCGGTCGTTCATCGAAGCCAGTAGGTCGCGGTTTTGCCGTTCCACTTCCACGTCGACCCAGGTTCGTAGAAGCTGGGTCGTCCGGGATATCTTCCGCGACAGGTTGGCTTGACGGTCTTCCACCGAGCGGCAGGTGCGCATTGCAGGAGCAACGCGGCGAGCCAGGAATTGCGACCAGCTTGCCGCCCCCTCGATCGGAACCTCCTTGAGCGCATCCAGGCGCTCGAGCACGATATCGTAGTAGGCGCGGCTGGCCCCGAACCGGAACAGGCTGGAGGCAGCTTGCGCTTCAAGTTCCGCGGCGAGATCGGTCAACCTGGCCAGCAAGCGCTCGCTCTCGTCGCGCCCGCCGCGTCGAATTTCGCTCGTCAATTGCGCGACATCGGCCTCGAGGCGCCTGAGATGACCAGACAGCACTTGAGCGAGCGACAGCCCCAGCATGCAGAATACGCGATAGGTCTCGATCTCGATGAGGCGCTGCGCCAGGGCACCTCGCCGAATCTCGTTCAATCCGCGATCGATGACGAATATGCGGGTAAGGCCGTCTGCGTCCTGTCGGAAATCAGTCAGGATCTCGGCATTGCCGTCTTCAACGAGAGCGTGGCAGACGCTTTCCGGATCAAGTCCCAGCGAGGGTGGAGAAGCGTTCGGATCGAGTTGCAGGATTTCCAGGCGCACACCGGACATCACCGTTCCTGGTGGATTGAAGCCGACGTCGAACGGGGAGCCGATTTTCCAGTGTCGAGCCCCCGCCGGCGGCGCCTCCCAAAGATATGTCGAAAATTCGCTGTGCCGTTCCCAGTAGAGGTTCCCGTTGGGCAGGCGGAACGTGCAGTGCCGCGCGGCCCTTTCCGGCGCGGATAGCGCATGCTTGCGACACAACTCGGCAATGACCGCCGCATCCACGACAGCGCCGCCTTCGGTGGAAAATGCCAGTTGGATCAGCGTTCGCGGCACTGGCAGCATCGGTTGGGGACGCGAGTGGATTTCCCCGATCGCGGCCGAGCGCTCGGGATGCGACCTGAATCCTGCAACCAGCGCCCGCGACAATTCATTGCGCGCGCCGTCTTCGCGAACGTCGCTCATATGCCCGACGACTCCTTCCGAAGATGTCTGCGAAGAAAATAGCACGTTGCCGCGCGACTTCCTGCCTGGCGCACGAGCTCGATGCTCGGCTTCGGCGCCATTCGCGCTCGCCTGCAGCTGCGTGTTGCCGCAGGCTTCGAGTGGCCCGCGCCGGTTGACGGCGCGGGCCAGTTGCCGTTGCTAGTCCATCGAAAGCTCGGGATGCTTGGCGACCACATCGTCACGCGTCATCTTCGAAGTGAGCTGCGGATACATGTAGCTGTAACCTTCAATCTGATACTTCGCGATGTCGATCACGGCAGCCGGGACGACGGTGATCACATCGTAGAAATCCTCGGGCGCATAACCGCGCCCCCGCGCGGCATTCGCACAGACGTGGATTTCGACGCCGGCATCGGCCATCTCCTTCAAAGCGTCGTAGGCTTCCGGATACGCATCGCGGTTGAGGCGCGAAAAGGCGTGAAGCTCGTTGCCATGGGCGACCATGACGACCTTGGAATTCTCCCGGTCGCCGTACTCGTCCATGGCCTTGAGGTGATTTCGAATGAAGCCGAGCGCCCTGATCCCGTCCTCCGGCTTGTCGTAGTTCCAGTCGTAGAGCACCTTCTGCGCTTCGTACTGGACCGGATCGAAAGACGATGGATCTTCCGGCCCCGCCATTGCGGACGTCGATACAAAGCCGACAAGGCTGATTGCCAGAACCATTGCTGCCGCTCGTTTCATTCGCTTTTGCTCCTTCAGGTAAACATGTCCGCGACGATGCCGTCGTACCAGCCGATCGATTCCTCGTATGTCGCCTTGCGCAATGCGGCATCCTCGCCAGCCTGGCTGACGAACCCTTCGATCGACGTGATCTTGCCGTCCTTCGGCTCGTACCTTGCCCCGACCTTGACGCCGTCTTCCGTGTCGATCAGTGACCAGCACGTGTTGGAGTACCGGGCCGGAAACGTCTGAGACTGGGTCAGGTCCGCGCGGATGTGGAGCGCTGCGACCTTGGCCTGGCTGTTGGCAGAAAAGCCGGACTTCGGCATGTCCCCGGCGATCGAAGCGTCACCGATCACGAAGACCGCTTCATCCATGGTCGAGCGCATCGAGGCGGCATCGATCGGGCAGAATCCGTTTTCGCTCGCAAGGCCGGCATCGATTGCGATCGCGCCCGCGCGTTGGGCTGGAATGATGTTCAGGAGCGCGCCTTCGAACGTATCGAGATCGGTCTCGACCGTGCCCGCTTCGACGTCCACGCCGACGATGCCGCCGTGAACGTCCGGGCCATACCATTCGACCATTCCGGGATAATGTTTTTCCCAGCCCGCCTGGAACAGCGCCTGCTTGGAGAAGGTCTCCTTGGGGTCGATGACGAAGATCTTCGACCCGGTCAGACCCTTTTCCTTCAGAACATGCGCCATCATGGACACGCGCTCATAGGGACCGGGTGGGCAGCGGTAGGGATTTGGGGGAGCAAGCATGACGATGTTCTGCCCCTCTTCCAGTGCGTCCAGCTTCTCCTTGAGAAGACGGGTTTGCGGACCGGCCTTCCACGCGTGCGGCGCGATTTCGGCAGCAGCCTCGGAGTAGCCCGGCACCGAATCGTAGATGATGTCGATGCCGGGCGAGACGACGAGACGATCATAGGGAACGGTCGAACCGTCGCCGAGCGACACGGTCTTGGCCTCGCGGTCAATCGCCGTCGCGCGATCCGTGACCTTCTTGATGCCGTACCTGGAAACGAGTTCGTCGTAGGAGTGGGTGATCGAATCCCAGTCGCGGAAATCACCGAGATAAAGGTTGGAGAAGAAGCAGGTCGTGAATTCGTCATTCTCCTCGATCAGCGTCACGTCGAGCGCGCCGTTCGAGTCTTTGGCGAGATACTTTGCCGCCGTCGCCCCGCCTGCCCCGCCGCCGATGACCACGACCTTCGGCTTGTCCTGCGCGCGCAGGTAGGTTGGTAGCGCGAGCGTCGCCGTGGACGCTCCCAAGATCAGTCCGAATTGCCGTCTCGTCAGTCTGCTCATCTCAAACCTCCCATGGTGAGCTAGAACGTTCCCTCGACCGCTTGGCTACTGCGCTTCCTCCTGCGCGAAATACGCCGCCAAGGCAGCGATCTCTTCGTCGGCAAGCCGCTTTGCCATCAACTGCATGACTTCGTTGGTTCGAATTCCAAGCCGGTATTCGACCAGTGCCTGTACGGTGTAGTCGGCCGGCAGCCCGGCAATGGGGGGAATGCCGGAACCACTTCCGGACTGCTGATGGCAGGTGGCGCACTCCCCTCCCAAGTACGCCCCGAAAGCAGGGTCGCCGGAGGTCGAGAGAATGCGCGTGACCTGCTGCTCTGCCTCGAGCAGGCGCGCGGCCTCCTCGTCGGCAAGGGCGGGCGCAGGGGTCATCACGATGCCAAAAAGGGCAGCGGTCGCCGCACCGCTGCCCCTTGCCAGGTTCCTGGATGACGAGCGTTTCACCCGCTCCTCCCAAAGCCGACCACCCGCTGCATCAATCGATACCCGCCGCTGGAGCCTCATCGCCGTCGCCAGCGTCCGGCGTCACGTCGAGCACGGCTGCATGCATGGTGATCTCGGCCTTTCCCTCGATACAGTCCTGCATGCATGGCTCGCGGTTCGCGGCGTAGTGCGGCTCGGACAGCCGGTCGTCGTCGATGAAGTTGTCCTCGTTGGGCAGCCGCACATCGGCGAAGTTCTCATTGGAGAGTTCGAACGCCTCGTCATCGACGATGTCGTTCAGGTAGAGGATGTACGCCGTCAGTGCGTAGACTTCGTCGTCGGACAAGGACCTTGCATTGCCGAAGGGCATCGCGCGCTTGACGTAGTCGTAGACGGTCGACAGATACGGCCAGTAGGAGCCGACGGTCTTTTCGGGGCGGTCGTCTTCGAGCGTTCCCTGCCCACCCGCCAGCACCGGCCAGCGTCCGATCGCCTCGCCGAAATCACCGTGGCATGCGGCACACTGCTCGTCGTAGACGGTGATGCCTTCCTCGACGGTTCCGCGCCCGACCGGCAATCCCTGACCGTCCGGACGCACGTCGATATCCCACGCAGCGACTTCGTCGTTAGTCGCGACACGTCCGAGCGCGAAGTTCTTTCCAGCCCCGCCAGCCATGCCCTCGGTTGCGTGATCGTGCGCCTCTGTCGACGACTGTTCCACAGCAGGCTCGTCCGCGGTTTCCGTCGACTGGGCGAATGCAGCGGCCGTTCCAAGAACGATGCCGCCGGCGACGAGCAGATTACGAAATCTCGACATTTTCGATCACTCCGTCGCTGTCGACATGCCAGGTCTGGATGCCGTTGTTGTGATAGATCGAGTTCGGCCCGCGCGCCGTCCGAAGCTCATCCTTCGTCGGCTGCACGAAGCCCTTGTCGTCGATCGCCCGCGACTGCAGGAAGAGCTCCGAGCCGTCCCAGTCGAACTCGTAGTAAAAGCGATGCAATGCCATCGGCAGGCTCGGGCCGTCGATTCTCGCTTGGTGCCAGTTGCGCCCGCCGTCGGTCGTGACATCGACCCGCTTGATCGTGCCGTTGCCCGACCAGGCGAGGCCGGACAGGACCGTATGCCCGCGCCCATGCTTGATCGGAGCCTGCGGGCTGGGATTGGTGATGACGGACTTGACTTCCATCACCCAGGTGAACCTTCGCGCCTTCCCGTTCGAGAGAAGGTCGGTGTATTTCGAAGTCTCTTCGCGATGGTGCCAGGGCTGATCCCCGACCTCGAGGCGGCGGAGCCACTTGACCCACATGTTGCCTTCCCATCCCGGGACCACCAGCCGCAGCGGGTAACCCTGCTCGGGGCGCAGCGCCTCGCCGTTCATGGCAAAGGCCACCATGCAATCGTCCAGCGCCTTTTCCATGGGGATCGAGCGTGTCATGGCGGATGCATCCGCACCCTCTGCCAGCAGCCAGCTGCCGTTCGCCTTGACGCCTGCTTCTTCGAGAATCGTGCGCAAGCTGACACCGGTATACATCACGCAGTGGACCATGCCGTGCGTGTACTGGCAGCCGTTGAGCTGCGCGCCGCGCCATTCCATGCCGGAATTGGCAGCGCATTCGAGGAAGTAGACCTTGTTCTCGCGCGGGAACCGCTTCAGATCGTCCATGGTGAAGATCAGCGGCTGATCAACGAGGCCGTTGATCATCAGCCGATGGTCTGCAGGCGCGATTTCGGCGATGCCTGCGTGGTGACGTTCGAAGCAAAGTCCGTTCGGCGTGATGATTCCTTCGAGTTCATGAAGCGGCGTGAAGTTCACCGACGAGATGGGGTCGGACGTCAGCCAGGCGACGTTGCGCCGGACCACATGCTCCTCGAACTGCGAAGGCGTACCGTAGGGGCGCGCGTCGACCCCCTCGCCCAGATACCGGTTCCAGTCCTGGATATCGGTGACCAGCGGATCACTCTGGGCGCCGGCTCTGCCGACGAGAGCCGTGCTTGCGGCAATAGCCGCGCCGCCCGTCAGAGCGCCCTTCAGGAAACTGCGCCGCGATGCGCTCTTGGTGCTTGCGGGACCGTCCATCGGCTCCTCCCGAGTCATGTGATCCATTCTTACATATGAATTTTTATATGTAACGCCGAGCCCGTCAAGGGGCAGACGCGGCCGTTCACACCACGATCTTGACGGATTGCTCGTCCGGCACATTCACCGTGCCGAGGCGCGTCAGATAGCCTTCCATCAGATCGTAGATCGCCGGTCCTTCGACGCCCTCGTTGACCGAAGCCCATCCGCCGACGACATAGGTTGACGAGGCGTCCAGCGGCTCGCCGCTCGCCGTCAGGCGCATATCCGAAATGCGGTTGCCGATCGTTTCGTTGACGGCACAGGTGTAGGACATGCCGCCAACGCGAACCATGTCGCCACCCTGCTGGAAGAAGGGATCCTTGTTGAAGAGGTTGTCGCAGACGTCTTCGAGGATTTCCTTGAGCTGCGCCCCGGTCATCTCGTTTCGGTAGACCTGGGGATAGCTCATCGATGTTTCGGTGTAGAGATCATCCACGGTGATGTCGTCACCGGGCAAAAGCGTCGTGCCCCAGCGAAAACCTGGCGAAAGCGAGATCTGCGTGTCGCGCTCCTCGATGATGCCTTGGCAAATCAGGTCGTCCCACGTCCCGTTGAAGTTGCCGCGGCGGTAAAGCAGCGAGTCGGTACGAGCCAGGACTCGCTCCAATTCGGCCCGGTGCGGGTCGCGAAACTCCGCGATCTTGGCGGCCATCTCGGGGTCCGGCGCGACCACATCGGAAAAGACGGGAATGAGCGAAGAACTGTAGCCGGTCACCTTGCCGTTCGCGACTTCAAGGTCGATGCGGCCGAGAAACTTCCCGTGCGAGCCCGACGCCATGATGAGCGTGCCGTCGACCTCGAGCGCGACCGGAACGGCGTCATGCGTGTGTCCGGTCAGGATGACGTCGACGCCGTTCAGGATGCCGGCGAGCTTTCGATCGACGTCGAAGCCGTTGTGAGAAAGCAGTACGACGACCTCGGCACCCTGTTCACGCGCGGCGTCGATGTTCTGCTGCAGCACTTCGGGCCTGATGCCGAAGGACCATTCGGGAAACATCCAGCGGGGATTTGCGATCGGCGTATACGGCATCGCCTGACCGATAACGGCGACGCTTACGCCCCCCTTCTCGAAGAATGCCGTGTTCTCGAAGGCCGGCTCGTCCCATTCGCTGTCGAAAACGTTGGACGCGAGAAATGGATAGCCCATCGCCTCGACCATTTCGAGAAAGCGTTCGGAGCCGAACGTGAATTCCCAATGGCCCGTCATCGCGTCGGGCTTCAGGAGCTTCATGCACTCGATCATGTCCTGGCCGTTGGTCTTCAAGGACGTGTACGAGCCCTGCCACGTGTCGCCGCCATCGAGGAAGAGAACCTTGTCGTCACCTCGATCGGCGCGGATGGCCTTGACCAGCGTCGCGGTCCGATCAAGGCCGCCTAGTTTGCCGTAGGTGCGCGCCAGGTCCACGTAGTCGACGAACGTATGCGCATAGGCCAGCGGCGTACCGCGCCCGATGCCGAACTCCTTCAGGAACTCGTCGCCGACGAGGTGCGGCGGGATGCCGGCATAGGCGCCGACGCCGATGTTGGTGTCGGGCGGCCGGAAATACACCGGCGCGAGTTGCGCGTGAACGTCGGTGAAGTGCAGCAGCGTCACCTGCCCCTTGCTGTCGAAGCGCAAGAGGTCTTCCTGCGTCAGTCGCTGCTGCGCGAGCGCTCGGGTTGAATTGCCCAGATAGCCGGCCGTTGCGAGCGCCGCCGAAGCGCTGACCGAAAACTGGAGAAAATCACGGCGCGAGTAGGCCATCGAATGCTCCTCGGATTTCCACTAAAGGGACAATCCGTGCTGGCGATTTGCGGACGACGAAAGCCGGCACGCGCGACCACACGCATGCTTCGTCCCGATCGGCAAATCGTACGAAATTGGCCGGGGGCACACCCCCGGCGGCGAAGTTTACTGCCGGACCGCAGGCGTCTCGACGGACAGTCCGGTCCCGCGCCAAGTGACGTATGTCTCGAGCGCCATCAGTTCGTCAGAAAAGGCGGCCGGCATTTCCGCGCGCGTATCGCGGATACAGCCCCGGAAACGATTGTGAAGCGAGACCATGCCGCCCGTGTTGAAGCGATAGGTCGGGAAACCGTTGACCTGCCCCTGGCTGAGATGGTCGGCGCGGATGTACTTGCCCATCGAGGCTTCGTGACAGGAGGAACAGGAAAAATCGAGCTGGCCCGTTCGCGTGTAGTAGAGATCCTTTCCCTTCTCCCACCATTCCTGCATCTCGCCTTCAGACAGGTCGATCGCCACGGGTTTGCCGAGCGACTGATGCTTGAGGAACGCGGTCAACGACACTTGCGGCTCCGCGTCGAACGCATAGGGTTCCGCTCCCATGTTCTCGACGCGACACTTGTTGATCTGACCTTCGACATTGATGGGCTTGCCGCTGTCGGCGTCCCACCTGGGGAAGGTCGCGCCGACATTCGCCATCGTGACGGACGCGTCCTGATGGCACGAGGCGCAGGACTGGCCCGCGGTTCCCTCGACTGTTTCCCAGAGTTCCGCGCCGCGCTCGACGGCCAGCATTCCCGGGTTCTCAAAGGAATCTTCCTGCGTGGCGCGCGTCTCTGCCTCGCGGAACAACCAGCCCGACATGACCTCGTCGAAAGGATGACCTTCGGGGGCGGGAGCTCGCGTGATCATCTCGGCGCCGTCGATCTCCAGCGTATCGTCGACGGGGTCGGCCGACGCCGTGACGATGACGACGCCAGTGATT
Organism: Aliihoeflea sp. 40Bstr573; assembly: GCF_024105655.1. Classification (GTDB taxonomy): domain Bacteria; phylum Pseudomonadota; class Alphaproteobacteria; order Rhizobiales; family Rhizobiaceae; genus Aliihoeflea. Next base: position 30,231 of record NZ_JAAAMH010000015.1, on the reverse strand, counting down.
GCCAGACAAAGTGCGGTCCCTGCCGCAAGCGCGAGCTTTTCCAAGCGAACTCCTCCCTCTCGAACATGGCGCGCGGTCCATCGACCGCGCAATGTTGGTCAGCTCACTTCGATTTTCTGCTCGTCTTCGTAGACCGAACCGTCATCGTCGACCCAAGTGAATTTGAACGTGCCGCTCTCAGGCACCTTCGCGTTGAACTCGAAGTAGGGATTGGCCGAGATCGCGGGATCGAGATCGCATGAAAACACCTCTTGGTCGTTGAAGGTGCAGGAGAACTTGTTGATGATCTTGCGCGGGATGACGTTTCCGTCCTTGTCCTTGCGCTGTCCCGATTCCATCTCGTGGCTGATCAGGGTCTTGATCGCGATGACTTCGCCGGCCGAAGCCGTCTTCGGGACCTTGACGCGGGGCTTGGGTGCACTTGCCATTGTTGTATCCTCCGTGATTGCCGATCAGCCGCCGCAGCCGCCGATCGTGACCTTCACTTCCTTCTTGTCCATGTAGACGGTGCCGTCGGCCATCCTGGCCAGTGCGACGACATTTTGCGTCCGCGCCAGGCGCATGCGCGTCGTGGCAGCCGCAGCACCGCTCATGGCGGTGAAATTGAACGTGGCGACCTCGGGACGCGGATTGTCTTCGGCGAGTATCATCACCGACTGAACCAGATCATCGCCCTCCATGGCGCTGTCGACCTCGACGGTGATCGGCACGGTGTTGCCGTTCTCGGCAATTTCGGGGGCGGTCAAGGTGAGCTTGCCGCTCTGCAGCTCTTTGCCGCCGGCGAACTCGTCGATCATCTTCTGCGTCTCTTCCACCGAAGCAAAGGCCGATGTCGGCAAGAACTGGAGCACCGGCAACACAGCCGCTCCGCCGGCGAGCGCCAGCACACGGCGTCGGGTCATCATCATGTGAGCCTCCTTTCGCATCTCAATCTATTCCTTCAAAGTCGCCAGATAAGCGACGACGTCCTCGACCTGCTGCGCAGTCAAGATGGTCTTTCCGACCAGGTCCTTGCGCGGCGTGATGCCGTAGTCGAGCGAGTAAAACGCCGGCATCACGGTTTCCTCGGAGAATATCTGCTTGGCGTCCACGACGATGGCGCGCAGCTCGTCGGCGCTCCACCGGTCGGCGACCCCGTCAAGTGCCGGGCCGACATTGCCATGGAACTGCTCGGTCTCGAGCGCGGATACGGCGTGACAGGCAAGGCAGTTGCCAAGGCCGCGATTGGCGAAGGTCTTGGCTCCCTCGACGGCATCGCCGGACGTGCCGGTCAAGGGCTCGGCAACCGCGTAGTCGGCTATCTTGACGTCGGCCGGCGCGACCTCCTGCGCCGATGCCTGCACAGCAGCAAGCACGAACGCAGCCGCCATCACTGGCTTTGCCAATTCACTGAGCATTCGGGCTCCTCCCTGACCTCGGCCGACTGGCGACCGATCCTCCGATTCCAACGATAGCGGCGCGTTCCCTGCCGATCAATCGAAAAATATGCATTTTTGCATATGTTTCGATTGCGGGCATCATTCTTCGGCGTCGAGCCGGCCCTCGGAGCGCAGTTCCTGGATGATGCGTGCATGGTAGGTCTGGAAGTGTTCGTCGCTTTCGTAGCCCTTCTCCTTGACCCAGCGAAACATGTTGAGGAACGTCCACTTCCCGAATGCGCCGGGCATGGTCGCGACCGCTGCATCGCGCACGGTCGTGGCCTCCGTTGGAGCATTCTCGGGCAGGAAAACGACGGTTGGCGTGAAGACATAGCCCCATTTGCGCGCGGCGGTCTTCTCGGTGAGCGCTTCGCCATCGAGGTCAGTCACCTCTTCATCGCCGAACATGTTGTACTGGACGATCATGAAGTTCTCTTCGAGGTAATCGCGAACTTCAGGGTCGGACAGGATGTCTTCGTGCATCTTCGCGCAGTAGATGCATCCGCGCTGCTCGAACGTGATCGCGAGGCGCTTGCCCTCCGACCGCGCCTGTTCCATGTCCTCGGCAATGTCGCGGAATGTCATCGCAAACCATGACTGCTTGTGGAGGCCATCCTCTCCGACTTCCGCCGCGGCGGCAGGCGCGATGACTAAGGCGAATGCCGCAAAGGCCAGGCCGATCATGGACTTAATCATGCGAACCTCCTATCCGATGGTTTGAAAGATCGGGAACGTATCCAGAAGCCAGAACGAGATGACCGACATCTGGCCGGTCATGAAAAGGATGCCGGTCAAGACCAGCAATCCGCCCATCGCCTTCTCGACCGTTCCCATGTGTCGCTTGAACTTCGCTGCCCAGTTCAGGAAGCGGCTTGCAAACGCGGCCGCCAGGAGGAACGGGATGCCGATCCCCAGCGAATAGACCGCGAGCAGCAGCGCTCCGCGCGCCGCTGTGCCTTCACTGCCGGCGACAAACAGGATGGCGGCAAGGACGGGGCCGACGCAGGGCGTCCACCCGAAGGCAAACGCAAGCCCGATCAGAAACGCACCGACGAGTCCCGCCGGCTTTCGCGCGACCTGCACCCGAGCCTCGCGATACAGGAACGCGATGCGGAACACCCCCAGGAAATGAAGGCCCATTATCAGGATCAGCACACCTGCGATCATGGCGAGCGTGTCGAAATGCTGCGCGATCGTTCGGCCGACAACGCTGGCCGTTGCGCCCAGCGCCACGAAAACGGTCGAGAAGCCGAGGACGAATGCCAGTGCCGACATGACGATGCGTCGGCGCTGCGCGCTGCCGGGCTCCTCGTCGCGCAACTCGTCGAAACTCACGCCAGCAAGCCAGGCGAGATAGGGTGGCACCAGCGGCAAGACGCATGGCGAAACGAAAGACAGAAGACCGGCGACGAGCGCGCCGCCAAGGCTGATATCGAGCATGTGACTCCCTGGCCGTCGGAAACATCAGGTGCCTCCGCTCCTCTCGACCTGAAGCCAAGTATGCAATAAACAATATATATGGCAATCCATATCTTAACTGGAGTCCGTGATGCGCCTGATCTGGACCAGCGCGATGCTCGCCGCGGCAGTCTTCTTTCCTGGCCCCCTTCGTGCCGCGGAGCTCTTGATGCTGGAACAACCCGGCTGTGTCTGGTGCGCGCAGTTCAATGCCGAGATCGCGCCGGCCTGGCCAAAAACCGACGAAGGCAAACGCGCTCCGCTTCGCCGCGTCGACATTACCGAGCCTTGGCCGGAGGATCTGGCGGGTGTGCAGAAGGAGCGGTTCACGCCGACCTTCGTACTCGTTGAGGACGGCAAGGAAATAGCCCGCCTTCGTGGCTATGTCGGCGATGAGTTTTTCTGGTACCGTATCGGCGAGATGCTTGCGCTCTTGCCCGATGGCGACTGACGGCGGGAGCGTCTCGATGGCCGAAATTGCGTATTTGCGGAACGACCCCATGAGCCTGCCGAAGTTGAGTGCCGATCAGACGCCCGAGGAGTTCGAAAAACTTCTCGATCAGGCGCGCAAGGCGAGCGAACTCCTGAAGGCCCTGGCCCACGAGAACCGGCTGCTCATTCTTTGTCTTCTCGCGGAAGGAGAGAAGTCCGTTTCCGAATTGGAAGACATCATGAAGATGCCGCAGGCCGCCGTGTCGCAGCAGCTCGCGCGACTGCGCTTCGACCGCCTGGTCAACACACGACGCGATGGGCGGACGATCTACTATTCGATCGCCAGCAAGGAAGTATCGTCGGTCATCTCGACGCTCTACGACCTGTTTTGCGCGCCGGTGAGATCGCCGGGCTGACAGGAGGGGTCGCGCTTGGAGGGGCGCGGTCAAAACGAACGGCTGCTGACGATCTGGGAGGATTGCATGGAATTGGCATCATCGCCGTGGTTTCTCGTCCTGGCCGGCATCCTGGGAGGATGCGTCATGGGCTTTGCGGCCCGGCGCAATCATTTTTGCACCATGTCGGCATTCGAACGCCATTGGTATGCGGGTGACAGTTCGGGCCTGCGCACCTGGGCGCTTGCCGCCGCTGTCGCCCTTATCTCGACGCAGGCCCTTCAGGCAGCCGGTTATGTCGACGCATCTTCAAGCTTCTACGTTCGTTCGGATCTGGCGCTCGTCGGTGCAATCGGTGGAGGCCTCGCCTTCGGCGTCGGAATGGCGCTGGTGGGAACCTGCGGCTTCGGCGCACTGGTGCGACTGGGCGGCGGCAGTCTCAGGTCACTGATCGTCCTGATCGTCCTGGGCCTCGCAGCGCTCAGCACTCAAAAAGGGCTCATTGCGCAATTCCGCGTCGTCGCATCGGACAACAACGCCTACGACCTGTCTTCGGTCGGCGGCCAGTCGCTTGGTGCCATCGCCAGCACGCTCGCCGGGCGCGACCTTGACCTCATCGTCGCCGCGATCGTGGTCTTCGCCATGCTGTCCTGGATCATGGCCGACGCGCGGTATCGACGCAAAGCCGGGTCGATGATCACGGGGACCGTCATTGGTCTTGTCATCACCTTCGGCTGGTGGGCGACGACGATCGCCTCGCGCCATTCCTTCGATATCGTCCAGCTCGAATCCGGCTCGTTCGTCGTTCCCGTTGCAGACACGCTCCTCCAGGCGATCGCCTTCACGGGCGTCTATCCCGACTATGGCGTCGGGCTGGTCATTGGAGTTGCCATCGGCGCGGCCGTGTGCGCCTTGCTGAAACGCGACATACGGTGGGAAGCGTGCGACGATGCCCGCGAACTCAGTCGCCATCTGCTCGGCGGCGCATTGATGGGCATCGGCGGCGTGTTCGCCATGGGATGCACCATCGGTCAGGGCATCTCGGCCGTTTCGACCTTGGCGATATCGGCGCCCTTCGTTCTGCTGTCGATCGCGATCGGCGCGCGGCTCGGCTTGTCGTATCTCCTCGAGGGTTCGCCATTTTCGGCATTCCGGTCGCATGACGTCGAACCGGCCGAGTGACTACGCCGCGACGTATACGAAACCTGCCTGAGACTTCTCGATACGGCCGGCTCCGGGGTTAGGAAAGTGATAGCCGATCAGCCGAATGCGGTCGGTCGCCAATCGGTCCAGCAGTATTTTGCGGGTCTCGATGGCCTTTTGCGGGTCCTGGTCCATTCCCGCCAGCCAGTCCGGCTGTTCGACGGAAATGACGGAGTTGGACAGGGCATCGCCGAGGATCATGACCGGGTCTGGCCCGTGGACGATGAATGACAGATGGCCCGGCGTATGGCCGCTGGTGTCCATCGCCTCGATGCCTGGAAGGACTTCGGCGCCGGGCGCGATGAAGTTCACGCGATCGGCGATGAACTCGAACCGGTTCTGTGCTCCCACGACGAGGCTCTGCATGTTTTCCGGGACCTTCGTCAGCGTGTCCTCTGCCGACCAGTAGTCCCACTCCGCCTGGCCGATGTGGTAGTTGGCCTCGGGGAAAACGAGTTCGTCGAAGTCGTCCGTCAATCCCCACAGATGATCCGGATGGGCATGGGTAAAGACGACGTCGGTGACGTCGGCTGGGTCGATACCCTCGGCTTCCAGATTGGCGAGCAGTTCGCCAGCCGTCGGCATGAAGCTTGCGCCCGCGCCGACGTCGAAGATCGCCGTCCGATCGCCGGACCGCAGGACGGTCACGTTGCAGTCGGGCTGCAGCATGTCTGCCGGCAAGTCGTTGGCCGCCAGCAAGGAAGCAAGCTCGTCCTGCGGGGCATCCGGGAAGGAGAACGCGAGTGGCAATTGGAGCTTGCCGTCGCTGACGGTCATCAGCTTCCTATCGCCGACGGACAGTTCCTGCGCCCCCGCGCGCACGGCAAGCGCGGGAACCGTCAGCAACAATCCCGACGTGGCAAGGCCGTTGAGCACATTTCTGCGTGTCAGTCGCATGTCCATCCTCCCTACATATTTAATTTTTTGCATATTTGGATCGACCGCGCTAGCCTGTCGGTCATGAAACGATCGGAGGCCCGTGATGCGTATTCATCTTCCAGCATTTGCCGCTTTGCTCGCCGGCATCGCAGTGGCTCACGCGCAGGACGCTGCGAAAACCTACACCAGCGATCAGCCCTACGAGGACGTCGCGGCAAGCCTCGAGGACGCCATCGTCAACCGAGGGTATGTCGTCGATTATCATGGCCAGATCGGCGACATGCTGGCGCGAACAGCCGGTGACGTCGGGGCCGAGAAGCCGCTTTATTCGAATGCGGAGTTCCTCCAGTTCTGCTCGGCCGTCGTTTCGCGAAAGGCGATGGAAGCGGACCTGTCGAACATCGCGTTCTGTCCGTACGTGCTTTTCGTCTACGAGGCGGAGGAGAAGCCGGGCGAAGTCGTCGTGGGATACCGCTCCCTGCCGCCAGGCCCAGGCCGCGACGAAGTCAACACCCTGCTCGATGAAATCGCTCGGGAAGCCGCCGAGGGCTTTTGACCTGCCATCCGGGTTGACCACATATGCGATTATTGCAATGTTTCTATTCGAACGACACATATGCGCGTCGTGTCTGCAACCGGGAGGAATGGAATTGAAATCTGTCTATGCAATCGGTCTCGCCCTGGCCTTCGCCATGCCTGTGGCGGCCAATTCCGCGGAGCACGAGGTGAAGATGCTCAACAAAGGCGCCGACGGGACCATGATGGTCTTCGAACCGCTCATCGTCATGGCCGAGCCGGGCGACACGATCAAGTTCACACCCACCGACAAGAGCCACAACTCGGCAACCATCAAGGACGGCGTGCCGGAAGGTGCCGAAGAGTGGAAGGGCAAGGTCAACGAAGAGATCACGGTGACGGTCAACGCCGAAGGCGTCTACATGTATCAATGCACGCCGCATTTCGGCATGGGCATGATTGGCGCGGTGGTCGTCGGCCAACCGACCAATCTCGATGACGTTAAGAAGCTCCGCTTTCCGGGCAAGGCCAAGCAGGTCGCTGAAAAGATCTTCGCCGAGATCGAGGCTGGAAGCTGATCCTTCGCGGCATGTCGATCCAGAAGGCGGCATTCGTGCCGCCTTTTTATTCCGTCACTGATTTAGCCCTTCACTTGTGCCAGCGGCATTGCATCCCTCGCCATCTCACATGCACGCTCAGCCTCTGCCGCGTAAGTTTACGTGCTGTCTGAGAGATGTTGGCCGCTTTACGCTCGATCTACAGCTAATTGGGCGCGCAGGCGACCCGTCGTGTCAGGAGGCATTAGGCTCGCACGGAATGCTCCGAGACGACTGAATGCTGACCCGCACGTCCAGCACTTCAAGTCTTTTCGTCAAAGGTCGTCCAACTTCTGAAGCAAAGCCTCACGCGATACCTCTCCTAGTTGAATGTCGACCAAACGCCCATCCTCGCCCACAAACAGCGTCGCAGGCAGTCCCGGTGCACTATAGTGCCGGCCCAGCTCGCCGAGACCGTCGATAAGAACGTTCGGTAAAAGCAGGTTTTCCTGCGAGAGATAGCGGCGGATGCGGGACGCATCTTCTCCCTGGTTGGCAAACACAAACGTAACGTCGCTAGACGATGCGGCGACGTTGGCCATCATTGGCATCTCGCGACGGCAGGGCGGACACCATGTCGCCCAGAGGTTGATCACCATGGGCCTTCCGGCAAGTTCGGGAAGCGAGACGGCTTCTCCAGCGAGGGTCTGTAGCGGATTGCCGGGGAGCGGCACCGGATCGACGCCTGACGTCAGGAGCGAAGCGGCATTCCAGACGAAGAGGCCGACGGCTACGCCGGCAATGCCTGCGATCCGTCCGTGCGTGTGCCTGACTTGAACCAGCAGAAGGATGAGCGCGGCGAGAACGCCGGCGGGCCAGAAGAACCCGCCCTGCCAGACGGCAACCGCACGCCAAGGGTATTCCGCGAACGTGCTCCAGTTTAAAGCGACATGAGCGATCCGCGCTGCGATGATGCCGACGACCAGACCTGTCGTTGACCATCGGGCGAAGCCTGGGTCGACCCTGCGCGCTGCGACCGACGTGACAACGATGAAGGCGAGTATGCCAGCGAGCGCGACGAGCCGGTCGACTGACAGCATGAACGGTCCGACTGTAACGGCATTCATCGCTTGAGTGCCGCTGCGGACTCGACGATGTCGGATGGCTTCACGCTTCCTATCAGGCGCGTCCCTTGCCGTTCCCGCCGGGCGGGATCGAAGAACAGCATGGTCGGCGGACCGGCGACATTAAGTTCGTCCAGCACAGCCTGCGCGGCCACGTCGAATTCGCTGACATCGAATTTCACCAAATGGATGCCGTCCAGCGCTGCCCTGACCCCGTCTGCAGGGAAGACATTGCGCTCGATGGTTCGGCAGATCACGCACCAGTCGGCTGTGACGTAGAGCATCAGCGGCTGCGCCCTCTCGCCGGCTATTTGGAAAGCATGAAGAAGGCCTTCTCGGGATGCCGTCGTCGTGAAGGCGAGGTCCGACTGATCAGGCGGCGTGGAGCGAAGCGCGATCCTCGCCAGGGCCTGCATGGGCTTGCCGTTGCCATCGAGCGCTCCGAGAGTCAGCACGCCGGCAACGAGCATCAGCCCCATGCCAACCGCCCTTGCCCGTCGTGACGAGATCCGCGACATGAGATCAACCGCTGCCACGATCACAAGCAGCGCATAAAGTGACACGTCCATCGCCAGAGGCATCAAGGGCGTCGCAACCCAGATCGCCATAGCAACGAAGCCGAAGCCGAACAGGCGTTTGATCTCCTCCATCCACCGTCCGGCGCGCGGCAGCAGACCAGCACCGAAAGTGGCCATGGCGATGAGGGGCAGGCCCTTGCCGAAGCCCAGTGCGAACAGCGCCAGCGCGCCGAGCCTCCAGTCGCCGCCCTGTGCGATGTAGACCAGCGCTCCGGCCAGCGGCGCGGTTACGCATGGCCCGACGATCAGCGCCGAGGTGAACCCCAATGCCCCCGCCGATCCCAGAGAGCCGCCGCTGCTCCGCCCCGCGAAGCGGGATGTAAACGCACTCGGCAGCTGAAGCTCGAAGGCACCGAACATGGAGCTGGCGAGGACGAGGAACAGCACGGTGACTGCCACTGTGGTCAGCGGCGACTGCAGGGCGAATTGGATGTTTTGGCCGCTCCAGCCGACGACGGCACCGACGATCGCGAAGGCCAGCGCCAGACCGAAGACGTAGGTGATAGACAAAACAAAGCCGCGGCGGGCACTTGTCCGTTCGCCTTGGCGGCCGAGCATGCCGATGACGATCGGATAGATCGGGAAGACGCAAGGAGTGAAGGCCAGCAACAGACCGAAGCCAAGAAAGCTGAGCGTGACCCAGAAGACACTGCTGCTTTCAAGGATTGAGGATGCTTCCCCGCCGTCGTCCGCGATTGCGATGCCTGCTGCAGCCAACGAATCGTCGGCAGTCGCCGGCGCGCCGAAGCCGCTGACGGCGTTTGTGACCTCGAGCGTGTCCGGCGCGATCATACGCGCCTCTGGCCGATAGCAGATGCCGCCGTCCTGGCAGCCCTGATAGTCCACACGAAGAGGTTCGCCGCTCTTTGGTGTGACAGTTGCCACGGCTTCGTCGAAGATGACCTCTACAGTGCCGAAGCCGGGATCTTCCTTGGTGACGCCCTTCGAGATCGTGACCGGTAGTGCGTCCGCGCCTTGAATGATCCGGACATTGTCGCGGTAGAGATAGTAGCCGGACGCAATCGTCCATCGGAGCATCAACGTTTCCCCGTCTCTCGCCACTGAAAGCGCGAAGGCCTCGTCGACATCGAGCGGCGCAGCCGGCTGCGCAAGGGCAGCGCTCACTGAGAGGATCAGGGCAATCAGAGCCGAGAGGATGAACCGCATCTTGATCAAGCCTTCTTTCGTTGCGAAGGAGTGCCGTCTCGGCGGGGCAACTTAAGGCAGCCTTAAGCAGACGCGTCGAGACGGTCCCTGCAATCGGAAGGAGCCGCCGCAAGCGATGCGCATTCTCATCGTCGAGGACGATCCCATCCTGCTGGACGGCCTGACGGTCGGACTGAAGCTCGCCGGCTTCAGTCCTGATGCGGTTTCGACTTGTGCTGATGCCGATGCAGCCCTGCGCGCGAGCGACTACGAGGCGGTCGTCCTCGACATCATGCTGCCCGACGGGTCCGGCATCGACCTGCTGGCACAACGACGACGCGAGCGCGACACAACGCCGATCCTGCTGCTCACTGCGCGGGACCGGGTCGGCGAGCGAATTGCCGGGCTCGACGCGGGTGCCGACGATTACCTCGGCAAGCCCTTCGATCTCGACGAACTGGCCGCCCGCCTGCGCGCGATCCAGCGGCGTAGCTCTGGCCGGGCGTGTGCGACCTTGTCCTGGCAGGATGTCGTTCTCGATCCCGCAATGCTGTCAGTCACGCGCGACGACAAGCCCGTCTCTCTCACACGACGTGAGTTCACCATTTTGCGCCTGCTCTTGGAACGCCCCGGCGCAGTCATTGCTAGGACAACGCTGGAGGAGACGATCTACGGCTGGCAGGAAGGGGTGGAGAGCAATGCGGTCGAGGTCCACATCCACAATCTCAGGGCAAAGCTCGGCGCGGGCGTCATCCAGACCGTGCGCGGCATCGGCTATCGTGTGGGCGCAGAGCAGCCATGAAGTCGATGCGCACCAGACTGCTGCTGATCCTTCTGCTCACGACCGGGGCCGTTTGGCTGTCCGCGGCGGCGTGGATTTACTGGAGCACCCAGGCGCGTGTCGAGCAGGTGTTGGATGCCCGGCTGCGCGAAGCCGCGCGCATGGTGGATTCCCTGATCACCGATCATCGGATCGAAATCGCAACGGCAGCGGGCGCGATTGAAGGGCTCGAAGTCGAGACGATGACCGACGAGCCCTACAGCCATCAGCTCTCCTGCCAGATATGGTCCTTGGCTGGAACGCTTGTTGGCCGATCTGAAGCCGCACCCCGTGAACGCCTGGCATCAAATGATGATGGCTTTTCGCAGACGACAATCAAAGGCGAGACCTGGCGCGTCTACACGGTCCTGAACTCCGACCGTGGTGTTCAGGTTATGGTCGGCGACAACCTGCAGGTTCGCCAGTCGCTGGTGAATGATGTCATGACCGGCACACTGCTGCCCATGACGGTTGTCCTGCCGATCGCAGGCCTCCTGACCTGGCTGTCGGTTCAGCGCGGCATGCGTCCGCTCGACCGCATGGCAGGTCTCCTGGGCCAGCGACACGCCGCCGATCTGCGGCCGGTTGATCTACCCGATGCGCCTGGTGAGCTGCGGCCTGCCCTGGATGCTATCAATGGTCTATTCGGCCGCGTCGCGGGTGCTCGGGAGCGGGAGAAGAGTTTCACGGCCTTCGCCGCCCACGAGCTGAAGACGCCGCTCGCCGGCCTGAAGACACAGGCGCAGATCGCGCTGGCATCGGATGATCCGGAGATCCGCCGACACGCCCTCGAACAGATTGCAGGAGGGGTCGACCGCTCGTCGCGGCTGGTCCGACAACTGCTTGATCTGGCGGCCGTCGACGCGAATGAGGAGCGGGAGACGATTTCGCCCGCCGATCCCGGGGCAATCGTCCGCGATAGCGTACAGTCGGTGGAAAGCCTTGCTGCGCGCCGTGGCGTGACCATCGATTTGGAGGGCGCTCATGCCCGGACCGTTTCCTGCGACCGGGCACTCGCGACGACGGCACTTCGAAACATCGTCGAGAACGCTGTTCTTCACTCGCCGGCCGGCGGGAGGGTGCGGATCGTCATTGCGTCATCCAGTCAGGAATCCCGCTTCGAGGTCATCGATGCGGGACCCGGTATGAGTGACGATGATCTGGCGCACGCCCGCGAGCGCTTCTGGCGCGGTGCAAGTCGCGACGGGGTCGGTTCTGGCCTTGGCCTTGCGATTGTGGATACGATCATGAGGCGCGTCGGCGGACACTTAACGCTGGCGAACGAAAAGCGTGGCGGCTTCCGCGCCACCCTCCACTTTCAGAAGGGCTAAGCCGCTCAGCCGTCCTTTCCGCGCGCCCGCGCATCCTTGATCACCTGTTCGAAGCCGGCCGTGTCGAGCGCCGATGCGACGAGGTACGGCCCGACGAGGTAAGCCGGTGTTCCCCGCAGACCGAGCGCCTCGGCAATCGCCAGGTTACGGTCGAGATGTGCATTGATTTCTTTTGAATGCGCCGCGCGGTCGGCGTCTAGCCGCGTCATGTCGATGTCGGTTGCTTCGAGCACGCTCCGCATCGCAGCCGGGTCGGCGCGCCCCTCCTGTGCCATCAGCGCGGCGTGCGCAGTCTCATACTTTCCCTGCCGATGCGCCGCCAGAGCGAGCACAGCGCCGTCTCGCGATGCATCCGTCAGGATGGGCCACTCCTTGTAGACGAGCCGAATATCTCCATCGGCCCGCACGACGTCACCCAGCGGCTTACTGGCTTGGCGGCAGAAGGGGCAATTGTAGTCGAAAAAGGTGACGATGTTGAGCGAGCCCTTCGGGTTGCCGCCCAAAGGCGAAGCCGGATCGTTCAGCACCATTTCTAGATCGAGATCCTGCGCGAACGCTCGGTCGCGAAGGGTGCCGAGGCCCAGGAGAAGTCCCGCAGCACCCATGCCGAGAAGGAACTGGCGGCGGGATGCCGGGCGGTCGAGAAGTGGTGCTGTCCATGCGTGGTTGCGTCGTTGGTCCATGATTGTCCTGCCTGTTGTCGATGTGCCGCAGCCTGACGATGGCCCTTAAGGCAGGCTTAAGCTGACGCAGGCCTCACGGCTTCGAAAATCAAGAAACATCGAGGCCAGCATGAGATTCCGTGTCGACTGTTCACCTTTGCTGAAGCGAGTTGGCGTTCCAAGGCGCACATTCCTCGTCGGCGCGGGCGCGCTTTTCCTGGGCGGCTGCACAACGGCGCTGCCGACAGCACCCGAGTCTGCACTCGTTGCCGCGCCACCACCGCCGCCGCCTCCCACGCCCTTGATGTATGCCGCCATGCTGAACGAGGAGTTTCCCATTCCGGCAGTCGACACGACGAAGCTCGATCCGCGGTTCTGGCGTCAGGAAATTAATTATCCGACAGACGAACCCGCGGGCACGCTCATCGTGGATACCCCCGGCAAGTATCTCTACCATGTGCTGCCAGGCGGACGCGCGGCACGCTACGGTATCGGCGTTGGCCGCGACGGATTTGCCTGGGCTGGCCGGGCGATAGTTGCCTACAAGCGCAAATGGCCGCGCTGGACGCCGCCCGACACCATGGTTGCCCGCCAGCCGGAGCTCGAACCCTATTCAATCGCGAATGGTGGCATGGGACCTGGTCTCGATAACCCGCTCGGCGCGCGAGCGCTCTACATTCACGAAGGCGGACGCGACACGCTCTATCGGCTCCACGGAACACCCGAAGCATCCTCAATCGGCAATGCCGTCTCGTCGGGATGTATTCGACTGGTCAATCAAGATGTCGCCCACCTCTACGACACGGTGCGCGACGGAAGTCCCTTGGTAGTGATCCCTGACCCGACAATGTCGCACCTGCTGGTCTAAGGCGGTACCAAAATTCTGGTGACGGTCCCGTTTTGCGACCGGTTGCATAATTGGGACGCGACTCGTATGTGGCGGACGAGCTGCTCGCATGGCGCGCCGGCGCTACGCGGGCACCTTAAGTCAAGGATCCGAAGTGAACTGCAGCTGTCAGCGATGGGCAGCAAAACCCGGATGCGATTCCCCACCCCACAGTGCCAGCATCGCTCCAGATGCGAGCATGGAGCCTGCGACGAACCAGAACGCCGCATCGAGCGTGCCTGCAAGGCTTGCCGCAAGGCCAAATCCCAGCGCGCCGACCGCATACCCCAGATCGCGCCAGAAGCGGTAGATCCCGATCGCCGAGCCCCGCCATGTCGGTTCGGCGATATCGGCGACGGCGGCCGACAGGTTCGGATAGAGCATCGCCATGCCGAACCCGGTGAGGGCAGCAGAAGCGGTCCACCCCGCAAACCCTTCGAGCAACACCATAAGAGATGTTCCGAAGGCGCAGACCCACATGCCTCCGACATTGAGGAGATGCCGGCCGATCCGGTCGGAGAGCGGCCCCGTCAGGAGTTGGGCAAGACCCCAGACGACGCCATAGGTGCCCGCGATCCATCCGATCTGCGGCAGCGGGATGCCCTTTGCAAAAAGGTGGACGGGCAGAACAACCCAAACAAGCGCATCGACGAATTTTTCTACCAGGCCCGCTTGCGACAACGCCGCCATGCGGCGGTCCCGCCAGGACATCAGTGCGAACACTTCCCAGGTGCCAGGCAGCGGCTCGTCCTGTCCCGGACTCCGACTCCGATCAGCGGACGGACGGATGAACTGCAGCGTCTCACGGACACCAAACACGGTCAGTAAAGTGCCGGCGGCGATGACAGCAATGCCAAAGACCAGAAGGCCGGTGCGCATTCCAAGGCCTTGGGTCAGATAAGCGGTGACGATACCTGCGGCGGCCACACCTGCATAGCCGGCGAATTCGTTGAGACCAAGAGTAAGGCCGCGCTGGTCAGGCCGAGTAAAGTCGAGCTTTGCTGTCTGGCTCATCGACCAGCAAAGACCTTGATTGACGCCGAGAAGAACGGTCGCGGCGACAATCCAGGACCAGTTCGGCGCGAAATAGATGAGAAAGGGAACTGGAAACGCGGCGACCCAACCGGCGAGCAGCACGGGCTTGCGACCGACCCGCTCCGACAGGCGGCCAGCGACAAAGTTCAAAACGCCTTTCACGAGGCCAAAGGCAACCACGAACGACGACAAAAGCAGGATCGAACCGCGCGCGACGTCAAACTCGCTCTCGGCCAACGCCGGAACCACGGTTCGAACCATGCCGAGCGTCAGGCCCACAAGCAGCACCTGCAAGAGCTGATGCGCAAATTGGTTGCGATTTGCGACGATCCCGATTTGCGGTTCGATCATGCTGCAGGTCCTGCGTGCTCGTGCTGACATGTATGCATAAAAACTCGTATTATCTATTGCGTTTTTTTGCAATCGTTTTTATATGCAGTTCATCAAACGGGCGGCTCGGCCGCTTCCCCCAGGAGAGACGAATGAAACAGGTTTCCGACAAGCTTTTCATCGCCCCGCAACTGACCGCCGCCGACATCCATGCCGCCAAGGCAAGCGGCATCGCGGCCATCGTCAACAACCGCCCGGACGGCGAAGAGCCAAGCCAGCCCACATCGTCGGAGAACCGCCGCATCGCGCAAACCGAAGGGCTCGGCTACACGCATGTTCCCGTCGTTCCGGGCCAGATCACACTGGGTCACGTGACCGACTTCCAGGCCGCGCTTGCCCGGGCCGATGGCCCTGTCCTAGCCCATTGCAAGACCGGAACGCGCTCTGCGACGCTGTACGCGATCGGCGAAGTGCTCGACGGCCGGATGGCAAAGGACGACGTCATGCCGCTTGGACAGCGTCTCGGCGTCGACCTTTCGGGCGCGGTCAAATGGCTTGACGCCAATAATCGATAAACGAAGTCGCAACACGCAAATTTCGGACCGAGTGTCATGATGAGCAACAGACCCGACGTGAAGGCCTTCTTCGACAAGCGTACCTTTTCGGTGCAGTACGTCGTCTCCGATCCCGCCACGAACAAGTGCGCGATCGTCGACCCGGTGCTTGATTTCGACGAGAAGTCAGGGGCGACGGCGACGATCAACGCCGATGCGATCCTCGACTACATCGAGAGCGAAGGCCTGACGGTAGAGTGGATTCTCGATACCCATCCCCACGCCGATCATCTCTCCGCCGCGCGCTATTTGAAGGAAAAGACCGGAGCACCGACTGCCATCGGCGAGAAGGTGGTCGAGGTCCAGAAGCTCTGGATGGGCTTCTACAACTGGCCCGATTTCCCCGCCGACGGCTCACAGTGGGACAAGCTCTTTGCCGAAGGCGAGACGTTCAGGGTCGGTGAGATCGACGCCAAGGTGTTGTTCTCCCCCGGCCATACGCTCGCCTCGATCACCTATGTGATCGGTGACGCTGCCTTCGTTCACGACACGCTGTTCATGCCGGATTCAGGCACCGCGCGGGCCGACTTTCCCGGCGGCAGCGCCTCGCGCCTTTGGGATTCGATCCAGCAGATCCTCGCCCTGCCGGACGAAACGCGCATCTTCGTCGGCCATGACTATCAGCCGGACGGGCGCGAGCCGCGGTGGGAGTCGACCGTCGCCGAACAGAAGGCGGCGAACACGCACATGTCGAAGTGCCGCTCGAAGGACGAGTTCGTCACCGTCCGCGAGAAGCGCGACGCGACCTTGCCGATGCCCAAGCTCATCCTGCACGCGCTGCAGGTCAACATGAATGGCGGTCGCCTGCCCGCGCCCGAGGCCAACGGCAAGCGCTATCTCAAATTCCCCCTCGACGTGCTGGAGGGTGCGGCATGGGACTGACCGTCATGACCCGCGAACTCTCGCAGGAAACCGCCGAGATGGTCGAAAATGCCGGCGAGGCGGCGGAGTTTTTGAAGAAGCTCGCGCATCCCTCGCGGCTGATGATCGTCTGCGCGCTCGTCGACGGCGAACGCTCAGTGCGCGACCTCGAAGACACGCTCGGCATCCGCCAGCCGGGCCTGTCGCAGCAGATCGCCGAACTGCGCGAGGCCGGCTTCATCGTCGGCCGCAAGGAATCCAAGCACATGTTCTACCGGCTCGAAGACGGCCGTGTCTCCGAGTTCATCTCGATGATGCACGCCATGTTCTGCGCAACGCCGACCAAAGGATCGAACCCATGACCGAATTCACCCCCATCGCCTCGCTCATCGGCGGCATGATGATCGGCCTGTCGGCCGTACTCCTTATGCTGTGGGAAGGTCGCATCGCAGGTATTTCCGGCATCGCCGGCCGCCTGCTGCCGCCCTATCGCGACGGGGCGTTCCTGTCGCGCTTCGGCTTCGTCGTCGGGCTCGTCGCCGCACCGCTCGCCATGATCGCGATCGGCGGCATCGAGATCAGCCAGACGGTTTCCTCGAACATCCCCCTGATGATCGTCGCTGGCCTCCTCGTCGGCTTCGGCTCGGTCTGGGGCAATGGTTGCACGTCGGGACATGGCGTGTGCGGCCTGTCGCGGCTGTCGACGCGTTCCTTCGTCGCCACGGCTATCTTCATGGCGACGGCCTTCATCACCGTCTTCCTCGTCCGCCACGTTATCGGAGCCTGAGACCATGTCCTTCCTCGTCAATCTGGCGCTTGGCCTCCTCTTCGGCGCAGGCCTCGTCGTCTCCGGCATGTCGGACCCGGCGAAGGTGCTGAACTTCCTCGACCTGTTCGGCACATGGGACCCGTCGCTTGCCTTCGTCATGGGCGGCGCGGTGGTCGTGACGTTCATCGGCTATCGTCTGGTGCTTGCGCGCGGCGAGCCGATTATTGGAAGCCAGTTCCACCTGCCGACGCGCAGCGACGTCGACGCCAGGATCGTCGCCGGCCCCGCGATCTTCGGCATCGGCTGGGGGCTTGGCGGCTTCTGCCCCGGACCGGCGCTGACAGCCCTCGGCTTGGGCGCTACCGGCACACTCGCCTTCATCCCCGCTATGATCCTCGGCATGTGGGCCGCGAGGCTGCTGGCCGACCGAACCCCGGCACCACGCCTCGCCTGACGCGGGCAACGATCGAAAGACCACGACAATGAACCGGCTGGCAGATTACCTGCCGATCCTTCAATGGGGTCGGCGCTATTCCCGCGCGACCCTGACCAACGACATGGTCGCGGCGCTCATCGTCACCATCATGCTGATTCCGCAATCGCTTGCCTATGCGATGCTGGCGGGCCTGCCGGCCGAGATCGGGCTTTACGCGTCGATCCTTCCGCTGGTCGCCTATGCCGTGTTCGGTACCAGCCGTACGCTCGCCGTCGGTCCCGTCGCGGTCGTCTCGCTGATGACCGCTTCGGCGGTCGGCGAGATTGCGGCTCAGGGCACTCCGGCCTATCTGGCCGCCGCCACGCTGCTGGCCCTCCTGTCGGGCGCGATGCTGATCGCCATGGGCCTTTTCCGGCTCGGTTTCGTCGCGAACTTCCTCAGCCACCCCGTTATTTCCGGCTTCATCACGGCCTCGGGCGTGCTGATCGCGGCCGGCCAGCTCAAATATCTGCTCGGCATTGCGGCCACCGGGCACACATTGCCGCAGATCGTCATGGGCCTCGTCGAGAACATCGGCTCCGTCAATTTGCCGACCCTGATTGTCGGCGCATCGGTGCTCGCATTCCTCTACTTCGTGCGGCTGCGTCTCAAGCGCATGCTCGTCGCGGTCGGCCTGTCGCCGCGCATGGCCGACATCGCCACCAAGGCCGGCCCCGTCGCCGCCGTCGCCGCGACGATCCTTGCTGCCACGATGCTAAATCTCGGCGAAGAAGGCGTCGCCCTCGTCGGTGCCATTCCGCAGGGGCTGCCCGTACCGGCCTTGCCCGTCTTCGATTTCGAACTCATCCGCACGCTCGCCGTCCCCGCGCTTTTGATCTCGCTGATCGGTTTCGTGGAATCCGTTTCGGTCGCGCAGACGCTCGCCGCCAAGCGCCGCCAGCGCATCGTGCCGGACCAGGAACTGATCGGGCTCGGCGCGGCCAACATCGCCTCGGCGGTCTCGTCAGGCTATCCGGTCACCGGCGGCTTCGCTCGTTCGGTCGTCAACTTCGATGCCGGGGCCGAGACGCCGGCGGCAGGTATCTACACAGCCATTGGCATCGCGCTGGCCACGTTGTTCCTGACCCCGCTTCTCGCCAACCTTCCGCAGGCAACGCTCGCTGCGACCATCATCGTCGCCGTCTTGTCATTGGTGAATGTTGCCGTCATCCGGCGTGTCTGGACCTATTCCAAGGTCGATTTCTCGGCCATGGCCGCGACGATCCTCGGCACGCTCTTCCTCGGCGTCGAGATAGGTGTCGTCATGGGTGTCGTGCTGTCTCTGCTCCTCCACCTTCACCGCACCTCGCGCCCGCACATGGCCGTCGTCGGCCAGGTGCCAGGCACCGAGCACTTCCGCAACGTCGAGCGCCATCAGGTCGAGACCTCGCCGCAGATCCTGTCGCTGCGCGTGGACGAGAGCCTCTATTTCGCCAATACCCGCTACCTCGAAGATCGCATCTCCGCCCTCGTCGCCGAGCGTCCTCAACTGAAGCACGTCATCCTGATGTGCTCGGCCGTCAACATGATCGACGCCTCCGCGCTCGAAAGCCTCGAGGAGATCAACCACCGCCTGAAGGATGCCGGCATCACGCTAAACCTTTCGGAGGTGAAGGGCCCGGTCATGGACCGCCTGAAGCGCACTTACTTCCTCACCGAACTGACGGGTCACGTCTTCCTTAGCCAATACGAGGCGGTGAAGAGTCTGGAGTTGAGTACGGTATAGAATACAGAGCTTGAACCGCGGAGCGCCGCTGCTACGGCCCCCACACGGGGCGTAACACGATCGAACACGCGGCCTTGGAGTGAGCTGCGCATGGAACATTCCGCGGGCGACACGCTGAAAATTGTGCTGCTGGCGGCGGCAGTGGCAGGCCTTCTGGCAGGTCTCGGCCTGGCCTACGTGATGGATAGGCCGGATCTTGCTGCGACTACCTGGGTGATCGGGGTCATACCGGTGCTGGCTGCACTGCTGGTCGAGATTCTGCGAAGTCTCGCGCGCGGCGAGGTCGGGCTGGATATCGTCGCGGCGCTCTCGATGACCGCGGCGCTCCTGTTCGGCGAGACGCTGGCCGCCGCGGTTGTCGCGGTCATGTATTCCGGCGGCACATTCCTCGAAAGCTTTGCCGAGGGCCGCGCGCGACGGGAAATGCGGGACCTGCTTTCGCGAGTACCGCGCACTGCGACACGGCATCGGGATGGCCATCTCGAAGACGTGCCGCTCGATCAGATCGCGCCCGGAGACCGGCTTCTGGTCCGACAGGGCGATATCGTTCCAGTGGATGGCACGATCGCATCTGTATCGGCGTTCCTCGACACCTCCGCACTCACCGGCGAATCCCTGCCGGTCAAGCTCGCCGCTGGCGCAGCGGCGATGAGCGGCTCGACCAATGCGGGCGATGCCTTCGATCTCGTTGCCACCAAGGAGGCGCGCGACAGCACCTATGCAGGCATTGTGCGCCTGGTCGAACAGGCCCAATCCTCCAAGGCTCCCATGTCTCGCCTTGCGGATCGCTGGTCACTGGGCTTCCTACTCGTGACCGTGGCGATCGCCTTTGCTGCCTGGTGGTTCACGAGCGATCCCATTCGGGCGGTTGCGGTGCTGGTGGTGGCAACGCCATGTCCATTGATCCTGGCGGTGCCCGTGGCGCTGGTGGCAGGGCTGTCCCGCGCTGCGCACTATGGTGTGCTCATCAAGGGGGCCGGGCCGCTCGAGGCGATGGCACGCGCGCGCACGCTCATCCTCGACAAGACCGGCACGCTGACCGATGGCAGACCGCGGATCGTTTCGATCAGCACCCAAATCGACATCGAGGCAGATGAGTTGCTGCGGCTTGCGGCCGCTCTAGACCAGGCGACAAAACATCCCGTGGCGCAGGCAATCGTTGCCGAAGCGCAGCAGCGCGGATTGACGCTGCCCGTCCCCCAAGAGGTCAGGGAGACGCCTGGAGAAGGGTTGACCGGCATCGTCGAGGGCCGACGTGTGATCGTGGGCGGACACGGCTTCGTGGTGGGACAAGTCGATGCCCCAGCGGTCGACCATCCGGCGCTGTCGACGGGTTCGGTGCTGGTAGCGGTCGGGATCGACGGCAAGCTCGCAGGCCACATGGTCATGGCCGATCCATTGCGCGATGGCACACATGACATGCTGTCGGGACTGCGTCGACAGGGGGTTGACCGCATTCTCCTGGCTACCGGAGATCGCCATGAGGTTGCGGAACGCGTGACCGCCGGCCTCGGGCTGGACGGCATACGCGCCGGCCTCACGCCCGATCAGAAGGTTCTTTTGGTCCTCGCGGAGCGCAAGCACGGCCCGGTGATGATGGTCGGCGACGGTGTGAATGACGCTCCTGCGCTGGCAGCCGCCGACATCGGCGTGGCCATGGGGGCACGCGGGGCAGCGGCGTCCGCGGAAGCCGCCGATGTCGTCCTGCTCGTCGACAGAGTGGACAGGCTCGGGCCAGGCGTCGAGATCGCGCACGGAGCACGGCGGATCGCACTCGAAAGCGTCGTCGCCGGCATCGGCCTATCCGTCATGGGTATGGTGGCCGCCGCCTTCGGCTACCTCACGCCCGTTCAGGGTGCATTGATCCAGGAAGCCATCGACGTCGCCGTCATCCTTAACGCGCTGCGTGCGCTTCGAATCCGACCTGCCGCGCCAAAGCAGATGTGTAGAGGTACCAGCGCATCTTGCATGTAAGTCATAGACAGCGGACACCTGCGGGCGCGCGCAGTCGCTGAAACAAAACCTCCCGGGCCGCTAACGCGGTCCAAGAGGCAATCGTTGGCGCCGCGAGCCCTCGAGGTCTCCCTAGGAGCTCTTTTCTCTGTATTTCTTGAGCACTTCTTCGAACTCAGCGAACATGGCGTCCTTGCCGCTGGACGCATCGGTTTCCGAGCACCGGCGAATGAGGATGTCGCGCTTCTGCTCAAGCGACTGGTGGCCATAACTCGTCGCCGAAACCTTGAGCGAAGCGTGCCCCAGATTGGCACTCAATGCCCTTGCAAACTCGAAGGGAGTGTTGCGACCGTTCGCCAGCTCAAAGTGGGTGTCTCTCACCGAGTGCGGGGTAAATTTTTTCAGACCGACATTGGTGAATGCCGCTCCGAAAATCTTTTCGATCATCTGCCCATCCCGGAGAAACTCCTTCGTCATTGCGCGATTGTTGAAGCCTCCTTGCTTGACAAAAGAAGTCTTCGGAAACAGCGGATCCTCGTCACAATAGCCGGCCTGAAGAAGCTCTGCCTTGTAATCGGCGAGCAATTCCAGCCAGTGCGGCTTGATCGGCAGGATGATCGAGACGAAACTCTTGCTGAACTTCGTTTCCACCTCCCTGCTGAGCTGGTGAAGACAGCCGTTCTCAAGGTCGAGATGCTTGATACGGAGCGTCCGGAGGGCACTCAACCGAATGGCCGTCGTGGCCAGCACGAGCAGCATCGCACGGTTGCGCCTGTCTTTCAGATCCTTCGCAGGCATCGCCATGATGGCCTGGTCGATCTCATCGAACGTCGGATACTTCCCGAACTTTTCGATCGTGATGGCTTTGCGCGCTTCCTTGGCGTCCAAGGTGAGGTAGTCGATAGCCATGAACGCCCGCTGGCCAAGCCGCTTGGTCTTGCGGAGCCAGAAATAGAAGGCCTTGGTAGTTTTCAGGGTCGCCTTGACGACAGGAACCGAGAGTTTTCCCTCGCGCAAATGCTTCTTGAAAGCGATTGCCTCGTCCTTCGTCAGTGAGCCGAAGGTCCGGTTTTCAATGAACGCCTCATAGCGGTCGAGGTCCAGTTCCTGCGTGCGAACGCTCGCGGGAGCAAAACCGTCTGCCTCGCGATTATATTGAAGAAACTCATGCTTGAGGCGCTCGTTGATGGGATTGAAGCCCCGGTCTTTGCCAGAGCGACCGACCGGAACTGCACGACCACCGTTCATCGCGGTCTTTTCCGGGATAACGGGGGAAGTATCCGATTCATCGAATCGCTGTTGTTCCTGCACATGGCTGGCGAGCGCGTTCTGGAAGGCAGCGACATCCGAGGCCTTCAGAGCCTTGTTCATCGGCGAGCTGCACACAGGGCACGGAGCCTTGGCATTCATCGAACCGTTCGGCCGAGCTTCGAAACGCACAGTCTGCGGCAGCGGCTGGCGTGCCTTCTTGCACCCCATACAATACGACTCTCCGAGCGCGAGCTTGTGTCGACGGCCACCCCAGCGCTGTTCCAGCCAGGCTTTTACTTCGCTGCCACGAAACATCAGCGGCTTGCGCGTGTCGATGGTGGGAAGCTCCCGGCTCACCCAGTCGTATATCGTACTTTGGGTCTTATTGGTGGCGGCTGCGAGTTCCTCAACCGTATAGGTCTTGGTGACGCGAATAGCGCGGCCGTCTGGCCGCTTCTTGCCGGTATTTGACATTAATCTATCTCTCTCATGCGGAGACTGATGAGAGGCGGTCTTCACCTCTCATCCGGTTGGATGATCAGTGAGGACTCACAGGCACGCGGTACTGTATCCAGGCCGTCACGACGACGTCGCCTGGTGAGCTTCGAATGCTTCCAGATCTGCCAGCTTCCAGCGCGTGCAACCGGCACCAAACTTGATCGGCTGCGGGAACGTCGGACTGCTTGCTGTCCAGCGCCAGATCGTGTTGACTGACACGTCAAAGCGTTCCGCGACGTGGCGGACTGACAGGTAGGTTTTCTGGGAGCTGGATTGCGGCACGACGTGTCTCCGGAAAATCCGCGAGCAGCTTGGCTGCTCACTGACCTTTCCGCACGTCCTGCGCGTAGGGTGAGTTTATGGGACGCGACCTATTGGGTCGCGGCTATGTCAACCGCGACTATAGGGCCGCGTCGGTGCGAAATGCACAGGGTGATACAACATCATCTGCCAGGTTAGCTCAATGCCATCAAAACGAAGAGCTGTGGAAATCTATCGATTGAGCGACAGGCAATACTCCGCCCAGTCGTTCATCATCTGGCGGCGCTTGGCCAGAAGATCACCGCGGCGGTAGGCTGCCTCGACCTTGTTGGATATCGTGTGAGCGAGCGCCATCTCTGCAATCTCGCCAGCGTATTCGGTGTGCTCCGCAGCCCAGTCCCGAAATGTCGAACGGAACCCATGCGGCACAGCTCCAGCATCCATCCGGCGCATTACCGCCGAGATGGACATGTCAGAGAGCATGCCGCCGCGCGGCGCACTGAAAACGAAGTCGCTACCCTCGAACTCGGGCAGCAGTTCGAGGAGATGTCGAGCCTGCGAGGACAGCGGCACCCGATGCTCACGCCCAGCCTTCATGCGTTCTGCGGGCACGGTCCATACGCCCGCATCACTATCCAGCTCCATCCATTTGGCACCTCGAACTTCGCCAGATCGCGCCGCCGTTAGAACCAGGAACTCCAGCGCTCGCGCTGCCATGCCCGACTGCTGGCGCAAGCGGGCGAAGAATGCGGGAAGTTGTTCGATCGGCAGGGCTGCATGATGCTTGACCCGGGCGATCTTGCCAGGCTGCGCAAGCACCGCGTCGAGGTTGCCTTTCCAACGCGCGGGGTTGTCGCCGGATCGGTGGCCGGACACGGTGGCCCAGGCGAGCACACTCTCGATACGCCCGCGAAGCCGAGAGGCAGTCTCGGTCTTGTCCGTCCATATCGGCTGTAGGACAGCCAAGACTTCTTTCAGTCCGATCTGCACGACGGGTATGGTGCCAATCACCGGCACAGCATACGTTTCGATTGTGCTGAGAACCTGCGCCGCGTGCTTTGGATTGCGGTACTCGCTTTGTTTGCTCTGGTGCCATTCGCGAGCAGCTTGCTCAAACGTGACCGCATTGACTTTGGCGCGCTGGGCCGCGCGACGGGCTCGACGATCTGCGACCGGGTCGACGCCATCTCGAATTTGCGTTCGGATCGATCGTGCTCGCTCCCTGGCTTCGGCAAGCATCACGTCTGGATAGCCACCGACACCGATTTCCCGTCGCCGCCCATTGACGAGGACGCGAAGAATCCATGACTTCGCTCCAGACGGTGCGATCTGCAGACACAGTCCCGGTACGCCCCCGACTGCATGGAGGCCGGGACGCATCGCTCGCTTCACTTCAAGCGCAGTGAACTCCGTAGCCCGCACAGGCATCTTTTCAACCCCGCATAAAACCCACCAATGACTGTGCCACCAATTAGTGCTGATAGCAATTGACCGATAGGACAAAGGCACGCAATTTCAAAGGAACTAGAGCGTTTTCAAAGCTTTTTGATATGCCTTGAGACCTCACTATGGCGGCCATCCTCTCCGCCAGAAAATCAAGGGCTTGGCTGTCTTTCCATCGGATCGCGCCAAGCCCTTTTTCATTACTCCGCACAGAAACCGCACAGAAACAAACCGCGCAAACGCTGGGGCGGCCGACACGCGCCGGCGCACAGATATGCGAGGAAAGCGCCGAATCAGACTTCGGCAGCTTCCTTTTGCCAGTCGGGGTGATGGTGGCCGTAGACGTTCTCGAGCGTCTTGCGGGACATTCCGAGCGAACCGGAAGCCTGCCACGGATCGATGCCGTGCTGCATGAGCCATGTTGCCCGCGTGTGGCGCAGGACGTGCGGCGTGACGGCGCCGTCGAGATAGGAGAACTGGCGCGCGTTGTCCCAGGCGTCATGCACCGATGCAATGGCGACGCCTCTATAGTGAACGACGTGCAGGAAGGTCGGCGCGTCGTCAGGGATAGCGGCCTGCGCCCGAATCGCGGCGCGCGAGATCCGGTCCATCTGCCGCCAGCGGCGCAGGTGGGCGATGATCTTCTTGCCGAGCCGCACGGGCGGGCGCCGCTTCTTGCTCTCCCCTGCCCCTTCGGCGCGCCGGTGCATGACGCCGCGATCGACGTCGATCCAGCCGCCAGTCGTGTTCGCCATCCACTGCACGTCGAGCAGCGCGCCGCGCCGGGATCCCGTGGCAAGGCCAAGCAGGATGAAACGGGCAAGGTGGCGGCTGATGGCCTTCCGGTTGCGTCGCCAGCGCACATGCACCTTGCGCGTCGCCACGTCGCTCCACGCCTCACGATAGAAGCCGAGCGCGGCGGCAAGCAGCAAGGCCGCTTCCGAGCGAGTGAGCCAGCGCGTGCGGCTGGCAGGGACGCCGGGCATGGATACAACGGGAACGCTGGTAAGCGGGCCGTGCGCCTCATGCCAGTAGTTGATGGCAGCGGCCAGCACGCCGAGCTCGCGCCGGATGGTGCCGTCGCCGATCGGCTTGCCGCGCCAGATCTTCTTGCGGCGGTGCTCGCCATAGCGGGTGCAGGCGTCGAGGCGCACGTCGACCAGCGTCTTGCCAGACCAGAACGGCAGCAGGGCCGAAATGGCATGGCCGATCGTGGCAGGTGCTCCGACGTTGGGCGCGCGTTCCGAGCCATAGGCGATCAGGACTTCCGCGACGGAGAGCCGAGCGGGATCACTTTCCCGCTTTCGGACGGTGAACTTGGCGCCGACGTGCGCGGCGAGCGCTTTTTCAGCCCCTCCGCGATCATGCTCGCCGCAGCCTGCGCGTAGCGTGTCCTCTCCGTCTCGGATGAGCCAGACTCGCTCGGTGGGGTGGAGGTAGAGTCGGGCGGGCTTGCGGGGACGAGGCATAGCTCACTCTTGCGGGCGATCATCTGGCGGATGGCGCAGGCCGTTGTGAAGTGCGTGCGGCCGACGGAGGACACGGCCAAATTGCCACGCTTGGCCTCGGCGCGCAACGAAGCCGGCTTGATCGCGTCGGCAAAGAACATCGAGCATGCCCGGTCGAGCGTGATGATCTGCTCGTCGGGCGCGATGGTGTGCTGTGCATTGTCCATTTGCGGCGCTGGGCGGCTCTTGCGTCCGCTCCCCTGATTTCGATGCCGTGCAAGATCCGCTCGGCAGGGGCAAAGCGATCAACTACCGGGTGGAAGCCGTTCAAGGTGATCGAGCGATAGCGGCGCGCCTCGTCGAGGGGATCGGCGGGGTAACAGACAACCGAAGAAGTCGACGCATTGGAAAAGGCGCGACTTGTTGCAGTTCCGATTGAAGACACAAGCTCCTACAGATTATCCATCACCTTGGTAAATGACTAAGCGTTGCATTGACTGATAAGAAAGTGGATTAGTAGCCGGATACTGAATGCAAATTCCAAGAGCTGGGGGGCACTTGTCAGCAAATTTTGGACATTTAAGCCAGATCAGCCCCGAGTTGCACCGCCTGTGCAGGGCGGTGAGAAAGTAGGCCACGAAGCGGCGCCATTTTGGTTTGTCGCGCCGGTGTAAAACCCGGCCAGTGGTTAGGCTGTTTTCCTTTGCGGGGAAACGGCCGGGAATGTTTGCCTAGGCAGCTCATGATGCGGTGGACGGCTCTCCTCCCTCCCTGCTGTATCGCCTTCTTCGAGAGCCTGCCGCGATGCCTGGTGGGGATCGAGGCCTGCAGCTCTTCGCATTATTGGGCTCGCGAGCTGATCGCACGCGGTCATGATGTGCGGCTGCTGCCGGCACAGTACGTAAAGCCCTATCTGAAGCGACAGAAGAATGATGCAGCCGACGCAGAGGCGATCTGTGAGGCCGTGACCCGACCCACCATGCGCTTTGTGCCGGTTAAGTCGCCAGAGCAGCAAAGTGTGATGATGCTGCACCGAGTCCGGTTGATGCTGAACCGTCAGCGCACTCAGATATCGAACGCGCTTCGGTCCCACCTGTCCGAGTTCGGTGTCGTGGCGCCGATCGGGCGGAATGGAATTGAACAACTGCTCGTGGTCGTCAACGACGAGAACGACGCCAGGATACCTGCTGACGCACGGTTTTGCCCGCGGATGCTGGAGGCACAGCTTCGGGTCGTGAAGCAACAGATCCTCGAAAACGATCGCCGGGTCCGGGCGAGTGCGCGAGAGACCGAGCTGGGTCGCAGGCTGATGGAAAGCCCGGGCGTCGGCCCGCCGTTGGCGAGTGCGTTCGTCGCGACCGTCGCCGATCCGCACGCCTTCAGGTCGGGGCGATGCCTATCGGCCTGGATCGGGCTCGTTCCCAAACAGAATTCGAGCGGTGGCAAGGAGAGACGCGGCAGTATCTCCAAGGCCGGCAATCGCTACCTGCGACAGCTGCTCGTGGTCGGAGCCATGGCGGTCATCCGCTATGCCGAGCGGAACGGGACCAGGCGACCCTGGCTCGTGCAGCTTATGGCGCGACGAACCACCAAGGTGGCAGCCGTTGCGCTCGCCAACAAGACCGCCTGAATGGTCTGGACATTGATGACGGACGGCGAGCGCTACAGGGAGCCGGCCATCGCATAGAACGAGACAAGGCGAGCGATCGCCGACGAGGTTGGAAAGGGCGGACAGGAGCTAATGCACAAAGCCGGTTGAAACCGCCGGATCAGGAAAACCCACTGGGGCCGTGCACTTCGAGTGCGAGCTGACGATCGGGACCTGAGACGCGCGAATGGCATTATGGCCAGCGGCACATGAAAAGCCGCACCTACAGGTCGGATACATGGCCGCACCACCCAGCAGATGCAAAAGGCTCAAAGAATCCCTTGCTAACGGAGAGCCGTCCATACACGACCCCATCCCAGCCATTCGCATGTCGCAAAGAGTAGGCGACGTTCTCCTGGGAGCATCTGTTTCAAACGGTCTCCATAGGCGGCAACCGTTCGCCTTGTTTGGCGCTGGCCATGCACTACGATGTGGACCCGTACCCGACCAGGCACGACCATGCATCCACATTCGTGAGCACTACATAGGACCTTACTGTGAACCCGGCACCGACTACGCACAGGCCGACGATGATGGACATTACCCACCTGTGCCACAGGATTCGGCCGTCGAGAGCATCGAAGCTGCCGGTGAAGAGGTCTTTGATCTCGCTGAACTCGGCGTTGAGCCTAGTCCTCTGGCCTTTGATCTCTCTCGATATCGCGTTGAGCGTCATCCATTGATTAATGCAGGATGCAATCAGCAAGGCGGCGAAGAGACAGGCACCGCAGACTACGGCAACGTTGGCCAAAAGCTCGGGGCCGCAAACGGTCGGCGCTTTCAGTTGCGTGGCGACGACGACGGACGCAACGGGCAGAACCAGAAGCTGGCCTTGGATGTCGCTGAACGTCTTGTGAATCCTGGATACATATTCAGATTGGGTCTTTTCAAGCTCGCTGCGGATTTTCGAGTACGAGAAGCTCGATGCGAACAGGCGGTACCCATTGTTAACCCGACGGACGAGTTCGTCGACGTTTTGCATGAGATATTGAAAGCGGCCGGCAGCGCTCTGACCGGAGACAAGCTCCAACACTGCGTCCGCCAAGATACCGAGGCGCTGTTCTGAATGGACTTCACCTTCAAGAGCCTTCGCGAGGAGGTCGACCTGAGCGGAATCTATGGAGCGCAGTTCGTTCGCGGTAAACTTTACCGGCACTTCGATGCGAGCGCCAGCGAAATACACGAGCTTGGCCTGCTGCTGATCGGCGAACAGCGCGGATTCCGAGAGCAGCTTCACTAGCTTCATGGTCGACCGATATTGGAGGAGCATCTCGGTGAGAGGCAGGGTGGCATTGTGGGTTTTGTCGGAGCGGATGAAAAAAGCCGACGGCTCCCGCATTCTGGAGAACGAGGAGGCGAGCAACGCGTCCCAATCCTTGACCAATAGGCCTAGGCTGCGGTGGGGTGAACCGATACGCACTTCGACGCCGGAACCGACCGTGAGCTGTGCCTGATCGTCCTGCAAGGCGATGTCGGCCTCGTGATAGGCGCGGTCAGAAGTCTCGACGAGCTTTAGCGTATCAACGATGCCGCCACTGACGATGGACAGATTTGCAATATGGTCATCCACCCACACGCAGTTCTGGTATATCTCCAGAAGGTCCGCCCAGGTGATGGTGTCATTCGCCATCGGCTCTCTCTGCCAGTAGGTCGTCACGGAGGTCGTCGGGCACATCGAAAAGGATGATACTGTTCGCCTCAGGATCATACCTGACCTTGTCAGAATTCAGCGCCTCGCGTTCGAACTCAACCGTCCAATTCGACGTCTTACGCTTAAAGGACACCAGACCGCGCAAAGCCCTGCGATCGGCGACGAACCCGTCGCTCAGGCCCCGATCGGGATCGGCCAACACTTCGATGAGGGCTTCCGGGTCATCGGGATACAACTCATTCGCCAAAGTCGCAAAGTTGATTGGTTTATCGGCCTTCGAGTCCCTGGCGCATATATCGTTCGCACGGGTCATGAACTCAGCTCGTTCTGCCGGTTGGAAGGGCCTTCTGTCGACGAAATCCTTGATCGCCTTGACCAGGTTGGAAGTGTCGACCCGGCTGGCAGCCGTCGTGTCGCAACCCAGAAAGGCCATGAAGTATTCCGAGACATTGCCTTTGCCCTTCAAGAAGCTGACGTATCGCTCCTCGTTGTTTGCCCAACCCTCAAGGCTTACCCGGCCGGCGAAACGGTAACCGTCGACATCGAGGTGCTTGACGTCCTGGAGGTCGGCTGCATCGGTCAACGCAGCGCTGATCTTGTCGTTGACGATGGCGACAAGGATGTATTGCCGGTCGTCGCGTTGGAAATGAGCGAAGAACACGTGCCCACCTTCGGAGGCGGCGCGCCCCTGGGCTTCCTTGGCCAAGGTGTTCATCAACGCAATCGTCGTATCTTCGAAAGAAGCCGCCTGCGTGAGGTTGATCAGCCCCCACTGACGGGTCCGGCTGGAATGTTAGTGCATTGACGGTCTTGTTGCCAGCGCGGGCGGCATCGCTGGTTGGGTTTGCAGGGCCGTCCGCGCGGCGAAGGCTGGGATGAAGACC
>NZ_JAAAMH010000014.1 GCF_024105655.1 Aliihoeflea sp. 40Bstr573 | reverse complement strand
CAATCCGTATCCGTCATCTTTGTGGACATCGCCGACCTCCCAAATCAGTCGGCAACCTATGAATCAGGCCGGATTCATCCGCGGAACCCCAAAACCTGTACCTGAGTCAATTCGTCCACACAGCCTAACACCTCCGAGCTAGCTTCAAACTGAGCGATTCCGTCGGCATGCGTGGATTGGATCGAGATCAGTGTTAGACGCCTCAAAAAATGGAGCGCGTTCAACAAAAGAGAGGGGGAAGAATGAGTAGTGCTAAACTGCATATCAATCTCGTTCATGGTATTTTAGACTTTGAAGGCGACGTGGAGTTCGTTCGGGAGGTCTATAACGATTATCGGGAAGGATTGATCGCCCAGCCAACGAATGCATTCGTGCAGGCTGGCGAGGACGACGAGATTGGTACTGACAACACCAGCGCATTGCCCGCGAGTGCGCCGCAAAAAAAATAGCGAAGGCGTAAGGCGAAAAAGGAAGCAGCAGACCCCTCGACAGCACAAAGATGGTGCTGCCGCTGCGCCTGCATTTAAGCCTGCCTTGGTCAATGATTTAGCGACAACAGATTTGAAGTCGTATATGACGAACTTCGATCCAAAATCCAACTATGACTACATCGCTTTATTTATGTCATACTTAGAAGACAAAAAAATCTCTCCTGTTACGTTCAATCATGTCTATACGTGCTTCCGGGATGCGCAGATAAAAGCGCCTGTCGCCTTTAGACAAGCCTTCATAGATACACGAAACAAAAAAGGCTTCGTTGAATTTTCATCACCGTTCGACGTGTCGCTTACCGAGCGAGGTCGGAACCATGTCCAGTTTGGAGAACTGAAAAAAGAAGGCGGCTGAGCCTGCATGATCTCGCCAGTTCTCCGCTTTTATGAAGCCATTCCAGATGGACAAAATCAGACAGACGCGGAGTTAGTGAGCTTTTTCATGTACTTCTTGACCGTGGAGCAAGGAAAAGGCTCCGCGACAGCTAAGGAGATTAGAGAATGCTTTGAGCTGTGCGACCTGAAATTTCCATCGCGCCTACCCCAGCTTTTGTCCGAGCGAACAAAAGGACGATCCCCTCGCTACATCAAAAGTTCGGTGGGATACCGCCTCCACCGCACAGTCGCAGACAAGCTATCTTCCCACTTGGGAAGCCGCCGTGTCGTACAACAAACCAGTGCCGAATTGCGCTCCCTCGAAACGTTATTCTCTGACGGACCGAAGAAGAAATTTCTGGTCGAAGCGGTAGATTGTTTCGAGGCTGGTGCGAACCGTGCCGCCATCGTGATGACCTGGATACTGACGGTCGATCATCTGTACGATTACATCCTGAGCAACAAGCTCGCAGAGTTCAATATCGAGCTGGCAAAGAATCCGCCCAGCAAGAAGATGACCAGGGTCGTGGTAAAGGACGATTTTTCGGATTTGAAGGAAGGCAAGTTAATAGAGCTCTGCCGGGCCGCCGGCATCATATCGAACGATGTCCGGAAGATACTTGATGACGGTCTTGGCGTTCGCAACACCGCTGCGCACCCCTCTAGTGTCGAGGTCACGAGGAGCAAGGCGATTTCTGTAATAGAAGACCTCGTGATTAATGTGATTAGAAAATTTTGATTGTGGTCAGTTGAGCTGGTCGCCGCATTTTTCGAATTCTGATTCAGGCTAGGCAGTTACCAAACGCTGTGCCAACGGCGATTTTTGGGTTTCGGCGAATTAAACAATTCCGGCAGCAATGGGGTCGGAAGCTGACGCGATACTTTTGCTCTGATGGGTTCCCGGGACAGCACCCCCCTCTGTCCTGCCGGACATCTCCCCCGCGAGGGGGGGAGATCATGCGCGGATAGGGCGCTCCTAAAAATACGCCTGCAGCGGTCGCACTTCCAGGCTCCCCGCCTTCAGCGCCGCGATCGCTTCTGCCACGGCTTCGGCGCCGGACATGGTGGTGTAGTAGGGGACTTTCTGCATCAAGGTGGCGCGGCGCAGGGACTTGGAGTCGGAGACGGCTTTCTGGCCGTCGGTCGAGTTGAAGACGAGCTGGACCTGGCGATTGCGGATCGCGTCCTCGATGTGGGGGCGGCCTTCGAGGACCTTGTTGATCTTTTCGGCCTCGACGCCGTTTTCCTTGAGGAAGCGGGCGGTGCCGCCGGTGGCGAGGATCCGGAAGCCGATTTCGGCAAGGCGCCTGACGGCGGGAAGCACGCGCGCCTTGTCCTCGTCGCGCACCGAGACGAAGAGCGTTCCGGAGCGGGGCAGGTCGACGCCGGCGCCGAGCTGGGCCTTGGCGAAGGCCAGCGCATAGTCGCGGTCAAGGCCCATGACTTCGCCGGTGGAGCGCATCTCAGGGCCGAGCAGCGTGTCGACGCCGGGGAAGCGGGCGAAGGGGAAGACGGCTTCCTTGACGGCGACGTGGCCGAGATCGGCCGCGTTGGGCTTGGTGCCGTAATGGGCGAAGGCTTCGTCGAGCGTTTCGCCGGCCATGATGCGCGCCGCGATCTTGGCGATGGGGCGGCCAATGGTCTTGGCGACGAAGGGGACCGTGCGCGAGGCGCGGGGGTTCACTTCGAGAACGTAGACCTCGCCGTCCTTGATCGCATATTGCACGTTCATCAGGCCGCCGACATTGAGCGCCTTCGCGAGCGCGGCGGTCTGGCGTTCGAGTTCGGCGACCATGTCCTTGTCGAGCGAGTGGACGGGCAGCGAGCAGGCCGAGTCGCCCGAATGGATGCCGGCTTCCTCGATATGCTCCATAATGCCGGAGACGTAGGTCGCCTTGCCGTCACACAGGCAATCGACGTCGACCTCGATGGCTTCCGACAGATAGGTGTCGAAGAGAAGGGGGTTCTTGCCGAGCAGGGTGTTGATCTGGCCGGTCTTGTCGTTCGGATATTTCTGCTTGATGTCCTCCGGCACGAGGCCGGGCACGGTGTCGAGCAGGTAGGTCTGCAGCATCGACTCGTGATGGATGATCTGCATGGCGCGGCCGCCCAGCACATAGGACGGGCGCACGACCAGCGGGAAGCCAAGCTCGGAGGCGACGGTGCGGGCCTGCTCGACCGACCAGGCGATGCCGTTCTTGGGCTGCTTCAGGCCGAGCTTGACGAGGAGCTTCTGGAAGCGGTCGCGGTCTTCGGCGAGATCGATCGCGTCGGGCGAGGTGCCGAGGATCGGGATGCCGGCCTTTTCGAGCGCGTCGGCGAGCTTGAGCGGGGTCTGGCCGCCGAACTGGACGATGACGCCGTGGAGCGTGCCCGACTTCTGCTCGGCGCGCAGGATTTCCAGGACATCTTCGGCGGTGAGCGATTCGAAATAGAGCCGGTCGGAGGTGTCGTAGTCGGTCGACACGGTTTCCGGGTTGCAGTTGATCATGATCGACTCGTAGCCGGCATCGGCCAGCGCAAAGCAGGCGTGGCAGCAGCAATAGTCGAACTCGATGCCCTGGCCGATGCGGTTCGGGCCGCCGCCGAGGATCACGACCTTCTTCTTGTCGGAGACCTTGGCTTCGTCGGCGAGCGAGCCGGCGAAGGGGGTCTCGTAGGTCGAGTACATGTAGGCGGTGGGCGAGGCGAACTCGGCGGCGCAGGTGTCGATGCGCTTGTAGACGGGGTGGACGTCGAGCCTGTCGCGAAGTTTTTGAACGTCTTCCTCGTCTTTCCTCGCCAATGACGCGAGGCGGGCGTCGGAAAAGCCCATCGCCTTCAGCATGCGCAGGTTCTGCGCGTCCTGCGGCAGGCCGTGCTCGCGGATGCGCGCCTCCATGGCGATGATGGCGCCGATCTGCTCGAGAAACCACGGGTCGATGCGGCACATCTGGTGCACGTCTTCGAGCGAGGTGCCCATGCGGATGGCCTGCGCGACCATGCGCAGGCGATCTGGCGTCGGCGTGCCGAGCGCGGCGCGGATGGCGTTCTTCTCGTCGCCCTCCACCAGGCCGGGGATCTCGATCTCGTCGAGGCCGGTGAGGCCGGTTTCGAGGCCGCGCAGGGCCTTTTGCAGGCTCTCGGCGAAGGTGCGGCCGATGGCCATGACCTCGCCGACCGACTTCATGGCGGTGGTCAGCGTGGGCTCGGCGCCGGGGAACTTTTCAAAGGCAAAGCGGGGAATCTTGGTCACGACATAGTCGATCGAGGGCTCGAAAGAGGCCGGGGTCGCGCCGCCGGTGATGTCGTTGTCGAGCTCGTCGAGCGTGTAGCCGACGGCCAGGCGCGCGGCGACCTTGGCGATGGGGAAGCCGGTGGCCTTGGAGGCCAGCGCGGAGGAGCGCGAGACGCGCGGGTTCATCTCGATGACCACGAGGCGGCCGTTTTCCGGATTGACGGCGAACTGGACGTTGGAGCCGCCGGTTTCCACGCCGATCTCGCGCAGCACCGCGATCGAGGCGTTGCGCATCACCTGGTATTCCTTGTCGGTGAGCGTCAGCGCGGGGGCGACGGTGATCGAATCGCCCGTGTGGACGCCCATCGGGTCGATGTTCTCGATCGAGCAGATGATGATGCAGTTGTCCGCGCGGTCGCGGACCACCTCCATCTCGTATTCCTTCCAACCGAGGACCGATTCCTCGATCAAGACTTCGGTGGTGGGCGAGGCGTCGAGGCCGGAGGAGACGATGTCGAAGAATTCGGCGCGGTTGTAGGCGATGCCGCCGCCGGTGCCGCCCATCGTGAAGGAGGGGCGGATGATGGCGGGCAGGCCGACCTCGTCCAGCGCCTGGGCGGCGATGCCCATGGCGTGGGAGATATAGCGCTGCTTGCGGTCGCCTTCGCCAAGGTTCCATTCGGTCTCGAGCGCGTCGAGCGCGGCGTCGAGATCGGCGGGGTTCGAGGCCTTCAGCTCTGCGCGGCGGGCCTCATGGGCGCGCTTGTCCGCGTCTTTCGCCTCGGAGGCGTTGGCGAGCATGGATTTCGGCGTCTCAAGGCCGATCTTCGCCATCGCCTCGCGAAAGAGGGAGCGGTCCTCGGCCTTGTCGATCGCCTCGGCATTGGCGCCGATCATCTCGACATTGTAGCGCTCGAGAACGCCCATGCGGCGCAGCGACAGCGCCGTGTTGAGCGCGGTCTGGCCGCCCATGGTGGGGAGCAGCGCGTCGGGGCGCTCCTTGGCGATGATCTTGGCGACGACTTCCGGCGTGATCGGCTCGACATAGGTCGCGTCGGCCAGCTCGGGATCGGTCATGATCGTAGCCGGGTTGGAATTGACCAGAATGATGCGGTAGCCCTCGGCCTTCAGCGCCTTGCAGGCCTGGGTGCCCGAATAGTCGAACTCGCAGGCCTGGCCGATAACGATGGGGCCGGCCCCGATGATCAGGATGGACTTGATATCGGTGCGTTTCGGCATGGTTCGTCTCGGCGCGTATGGCCACGGACCGGCGGCTTGCGCGGCCGGGTGCGGCGTCGGTTTCTGATGTCAGGCTAGGAGCGCCTTATAGGGAAAGGCGCCCGCGAACGTAACCCCGAAAATGCGCGATCACCCGGCATTCTTCATACGCTCGTCGAAAGCTTCAGGCCGATGATGCCGGAGACCAAAAGCAGGATCGAAATGGCGCGGCCAAGTGTGAGGGTCTCGCCCATGAACATGACGCCGATGACGAAGGCGCCGGCCGCGCCGATGCCGGTCCAGATCGCGTAGGCGGTGCCGAGCGGCAGCGCCTTCAGCGACATGGACAGGAAGGCGAAGGAGACGATCATGGCGAGGATGGTGATTGCCGTCGGGGTGATT
The DNA here is from genome assembly GCF_024105655.1 of Aliihoeflea sp. 40Bstr573. Taxonomy (GTDB): domain Bacteria; phylum Pseudomonadota; class Alphaproteobacteria; order Rhizobiales; family Rhizobiaceae; genus Aliihoeflea. Next base: position 75,416 of record NZ_JAAAMH010000014.1, on the reverse strand, counting down.
TTCGTGAAGCCCGCGGACATCTTCATCGCCGTCGCCCACACGATCTCGAACACGCCCGCCAGACCGAGAAAAACCCATGCCATGATAGTCTCCATCAAAACGAAAGGCCGCGTGACAGGCGGCCGGGTGGTGATTATATATATCCGACCAGACGGATTGAAAAGAGGGAATCGACTTGGGACGCAAAAGGACGATCGACCGTGACGCCATACTGGACGCCGCCGAGGCGATCGTGGGCGACGCAGGCGCCGGGCAGCTGACCTTCGACCAGGTGGCGGCGCGCGCCGGCGTCTCGAAGGGCGGGGTGCTCTATTGCTTCCCGAGCAAGTCGGCGTTGATCGCGGCGATGATGGAGCGCGACCTGAAACGCTTCGAGGTTGAGATGACGGCCCGGCTCGCCGCCGTTGGGGGAGACCGCCTCAAGGCGCGGATCGATGCGACGCGCGACGAGAGCGCGGCGATGACCGCCCGGGCTGCGAGCCTGATGGCGGGGCTGGTCGAGGCCGGCGACGAGGCCGAATCGCTGCGCGCGGACTATCGCGGCTGGCTCGACAGTTTCGGCGACGACGCCGACGGGCGGCGGCGGCGACTGGCGTTTCTCGCCTGCGAGGGAATCTTCATGCTGCGCGGGCTGGGGATTGTCGAGATCGACGAAAAAGAGTGGGACGCGGTCTTCGTCGACATAGCGGGGCTGGCGACCAAGGAAGATTAGCCGGCTTCGACACGCAGGAAGAGGCTCTGAATTGGGTCGTCTTCGCTCGCGCGCGGAACGAGGCCGTTGTCGTGGAGGAGATCGGCGAGTTCCCAGATGAGTTCGTGGCCGAAGATGATGCGGGCGTCGCGCGGGTCGGTGACGTTTTCGATAGAAGGCAGCGGCTCGGTGAGGAGGGCTTCGGCGACGGGGCGGGCGAGGGCGAGGGCGTGCAGCTGAAGCGGATCGCCGGGGCGGATGATGGGGATGCGGGAGTGGCCGTGGTCATCGAGCAGAAGCGGGTCGGCGACGGGGGCGGAAGCGCCTGAGGTGATGGCGCAGAGCGTAGCTTGAAAGCCGGAACGGCGGGCGAGGGCTTTCAGGGGCTCTTCGGTGCGGGGCGTCCAGACCATGACGAGAGTCATGCCGGGAATCCTTGCCTCGTTGACACCCGCCGGGTTTTCGCGTGGCGGCCAGATAGCCCAGAAGGTGCCGTTCCAGAACGGGCGGTCAGGGGTGAGGTGGGTGTCCGGCACCGCGCGATGGCTGGCGAGGATGGACCACATCAGCCCGTCGAGCGCGTGGCCGAAGACGACTGCAAAAGTGTGGCCGGTGAGACGTTCGGCGGCGAGGTGGTCGTGGATTCGCGCGGCGGGATCGGTCAGGCGCGGCAGAAGCTTTTCGGCGAGGTTGCGCGCATGGCGGCGCAGGGGCGCCGCGGCCTGTGGCCCGATGATGGGAAAGGTGGCGCGGATCTCGTCGCCGGAGCGCTCCAGAATGTGCATGCGCTCGAGTTCGGCCATGCGGGGCTCGTCGACGGCGTGCCGGTCGAGACCGTTTCGCGCAGCGTGGAGGAGACGGCCGTTGTCGCCTCGACGCACAACCGGGCCGGGCAGCTGGACGGCGCCGAGGCACCAGGCGTGGAGTTCCCACAGCGCCAGATCGTCTGGAGGTTCACGAGGTTCAGTCGTCGATTGTGTGCGATCCATCGCGATGAAGATGGCCGAGACGGACGACGCGGGAAATCGCGGGAACAGGAAGCCCTCGGCGGTGTTCGATTCAACCGACACCCCGAGAGGCCCCCCCGATGCCAGCCCAGTCGCTTTCCGACCTTTCCGACAAGATGCGCGAGATAGATATCGCGATGCTGATGACGCGTACCGACGGCGGCGCCATCGCCGGCCGCCCGATGAGTAATAATGGCGACGTCGAATATGACGGCGATTCCTATTATTTCACGAGGAGCGACGCACGGATGGTCGCCGATATCGAGGCCGATCCGACTGTGTCGCTCGCCTTCCAGGGCGAAGACATGTTCATGGTCGCGGTTCAGGGCATGGCCGAGATTGTGCGCGACAAGGCCGCGTTCGAGGACCACTGGAATCCCGATCTCGACGACTGGTTCGAGGACGGCGCCGACACCGAAGGTCTGGTGATGATCAAGGTGAGCGCGGAGCGGGTTCACTATTGGGACGGCGAGGAAAACGGCGAGGTGAAGCTTTAATCAGGATCGTGACCCGTGGTTGATTGTCTGCAATTGTCGCGATTCGCAGGGAGGGCGTCCGATTGACCAACGACATGATAGAAACGCGCGCGCGTGCCGTGCTGGATGCCATCAGCAGCGCACGGGCAATCGCGACCTTCAGCGGGGACGATCCCGATTTTGCGCTCGATGACGCCTATCAGGTGTCGGATGCGGTGATGGCGGCGCGGGTTGCGCGCGGCGAGCGCGTCGTCGGCTGGAAGATCGGCTTCACCAATCGCAACATCTGGGACGAGTACGACGTTCATGCACCGATCTGGGGCCCGATGTATTCCGGCACCGTGCGGCCGGTCGCGGCCGGTGACGAAATCAGCCTTGCCGGGCTTGTCGAATCGCGGATCGAGCCGGAGATCGCGTTTCGGCTGAAAAGCGCGCCGGAGATCGGCATGGACGAGGCGGCGCTGCTCGATTGCATCGATGCGGTGACGCACGGCTTCGAGATCGTGCAGTCGATCTTTCCCGGCTGGAAGTTCAAGGCGGCCGACACGGTGGCGGCCTGCGCTCTGCACGGAATGTTCCTGCATGGCGAACTGGTTTCGGTGGAAGGTGACCGGGCCGGGTGGTTGGAGCGGCTGGCCGCGTTCGACATGGAGCTTGTCCGCGATGGCGTGGTGGTCGATCGCGGCACGGCGAGTGACGTTCTGGGCGGTCCGCTTTCGGCGCTGCGCAGCATGGTCGACGGCATTGCGATGCGGCCGATGTCGCGGCCGCTCGCAGTGGGCGACCTGATCACCACCGGAACGGTGACGCGCGCCTTTCCGATCGTACCTAGCGAGCGCTGGACGAGCCGCATCGTCGGGCTGCCGCTTGCCGGCATGGACGTTCGATTTTCCGCTTGACGGAACCGTGACGCAGGCATCCCGTTGAATGGCGCACCATTTGCGCTGGAGGGTTCGCATGCGCTGGAGAGGCCGCCGTCAAAGCACCAACATCTCGGACCGGCGCGGGCAGGGCCCAGCGCGGATACCAGGCGGCTTCGGACGCCGCGGACCGCGCATTCCAATCCCCATCGGGCGCGCGGGCGCAGGCGGCATGTCCGGCATCGTCATCCTCGTGGTCGTCTTCCTCGTCCTTTCCTTCCTCGGCATAAATCCGATGGACATGATGGGCGGTGGCGGCTCGGCACCGCCTACCGGGCAGGTGACGCGGCAGCAGCCGGGAAATGACGAGCAGGCGCAGTTTGTCGGTGTGGTGCTCGCCGAGACTGAGGACGTGTGGAACGGCATCTTCCAGAGCGAAGGCGAGACCTACCAGGAGCCGACGCTGGTGATGTTCGACGGCGTGGTGAACTCGGCCTGCGGGCAGGCCTCGTCCGCGGTCGGCCCGTTCTACTGCCCGAACGACAATCAGGTCTATATCGACCTCGCCTTCTTCGACGAACTCGCCAGCCGCTTCGGCGCGTCGGGCGATTTCGCGCAAGCCTATGTCATCGCCCACGAGGTCGGCCATCACGTCCAGAACCTGACGGGCATCCTGCCGCAGTTTCACCAGCAGCGGCAGCGCATGAGCGAGGCGCAGGCGAATGAAATGTCGGTGCGCGTCGAGCTCCAGGCCGACTGCTATGCGGGCGTTTGGGCGCATTACACCGAGCAGAAGGGATTGCTCGAAGCCGGCGACATCGACGAGGCGCTGAACGCCGCGCACCAGATCGGCGACGACACGCTGCAGCGGCGCACGCAGGGCCAGGTGATGCCCGACAGTTTCACGCACGGCTCGTCCGAGCAGCGCCAGACCTGGTTCGCGCGCGGCTATGAGACCGGGCGCTGGCAAGACTGCGACACGTTCAACGGCGATATCTAGACCATCCGGGCTGTGCACCCGTTCCACGGCCTCTGGTAGAATGCCGCGCCCGGCCGGCGGGCCGTCGGGGCCTGCCCCGGGCGACAGGAGAACAGCCATGATAAGGCTTCTGACCTTGGCCGTGCTTTGCGCGGCAGGCAGCGTCCTTGCCTTGCCGGCCGCTGCCGACGACGCGGAACTGATCAAGAGCGCCGAAATGGCGGCGCCCGCGGCGGTTGCGAGTGGCGCGGCGATCTATGCCATGGACGACAAGGGCGAGATGCGGACCTTGCGCGAAGGGACGAATGGCTTCTGGTGCATGCCGGACAACCCGGCCTCGCCGGGGCCGGACCCGATGTGCGGCGATGCGAACTCGATGGAATGGGCGATGGCCTGGATCGGCAAGAAGGACCCGCCGCAAGGCAAGGTCGGCTTCATGTACATGCTCGCCGGCGGCAGCGACGGCAGCAACACGGACCCCTATGCGCAAGGGCCGGAACAGGGCAATAACTGGATCGAGACCGGCCCGCACGTCATGATCGTCAACGCGATGGACATGATGGAAGGCTATCCGGACACGCCCGAGCCCGACACGACCCAGCCCTATGTGATGTGGGCGGGCACACCCTATGCGCATCTGATGATCCCGATCAAGTGACCGGGCAAGCATGCCGCGCGGGGTGAAGTCCCCGCGCGGGCGGGCATCATTCCGCCAATGCCGGCTCGCCCTTGCGCTCGCGGATGAGGTTCACGAAGCGGCGGAAGAGATAGTGCGAATCCTGCGGGCCGGGCGAGGCTTCCGGGTGGTGCTGGACCGAAAAGACCGGCTTGCCCGTCAGCGCGATGCCGCAGTTCGATCCGTCGAAGAGGGAAACATGAGTCTCCTCGACGCCTTGCGGCAGTGACTTCGAATCCACCGCGAAACCGTGATTCATCGACACGATCTCGACCTTGCCCGTGGTGTGGTCCTTGACCGGATGGTTCGCGCCGTGGTGGCCCTGGTGCATCTTCTCGGTCTTCGCGCCGACGGCGAGCGCCAGTATCTGGTGGCCAAGGCAGATGCCGAACACCGGCAGGTCGGCGCCGATCAGATCCTTGATGACCGGGACGGCATATTTGCCGGTCGCGGCGGGGTCGCCAGGGCCGTTCGACAGGAAAACGCCATCGGGCTGCATGGCGAGGATCGTCTGCGCATCGGTCGTGGCGGGAACGACGGTCACCTTGGCGCCGAGCCCGGCCAGCAGGCGCAGGATGTTGCGCTTGACGCCGTAGTCGATGGCCACGACGTGCATCGTCGGTTCGCCCTGGGTGCCATGTCCCTCGTCCCAGACCCATGGGGTTTCCGACCACACGGAGGACTGGCCCGAGGAGACGTCCTTTGCCAGATCAACATCGAGGAGGCCCGACCAGGCGGCGGCCTTGGCCTTCAGCGCATCCAGGTCGAAATTGCCGGACGGATCGTGCGCGATGACGGCGTTCTGCGCGCCGCGCTCGCGGATGAGCGACGTCAGCGCGCGTGTGTCGAGGCCCGAAATCGCGACGATGCCGCGCTTCTTCAGCCATTCGTCCAGCCCGCCGCCGGAGCGGTAGTTGGACGGCGCGGTGATGTCGGCCTTGAAGATCGCGCCGACGGCGCCGTGGCGGGCGGCCGGGTTCAGATCCTCGACGTCGTCGTCATTGGCGCCAATGTTGCCGATATGCGGGAAGGTGAAGGTGACGATCTGACCGACATAGGACGGATCGGTGAGGATCTCCTGATAGCCGGTGAGCGCGGTGTTGAAGACGACTTCGGCCACGCGCTCCCCGGTTGCGCCGGCGCCCTTGCCTTCGATGACCGTTCCATCGGCCAGCACCAGGACGGCGGTGGGCTTCTCGATGTTCCAAGGGGCAGTTCCAGCGGCCATGCGGTTCTCCAATCAACGTCGCGCGGGCAAGGTATGCCCTTGAAATGAGGTGCGTTCCGGGCCATATGGCGCAACGAAACGCACGGGTCGTGCCCCCCATTTGGGAACACCCCGTGCAAGACTCAAGTCGGTCCATGCAGGTGGCGGACAATAGGTGAAGGCGAAAGCCGGGTCAATTGCCGGAAACTGCGGTTCGTACCAATCCGAATCAATCGAATCAACGCGTTAGAGACGGGACTGATTGCCTCTGCAATCAGCGGACGTTATGGTCCGCTTCCCGACAGGAGAGACTAGCCATGCGCGAGAAAATCGCCCAGGCACTGAAATCGGCGCTCAGGAGCCAGGACAAGCGGCGCACATCGACGCTGCGCCTGATCCAGGCCGCGATAACCGATCGTGACATCGCCAATCGCGGGCAGGGAAAAGACCCGGTCAGCGATGACGAGATCACGCAGATTCTCGCCAAGATGGTCAAGCAGCGCGAGGAATCCGCGCGCGCCTTCGAAGAGGGCAACCGGCTCGAACTCGCCGAGCAGGAGCGCCAGGAAATCGAGATCATCCGCGACTTCCTGCCAAAGCAGCTCGGCGAGGACGACACGCGGCAGGCCTGCGCCCAGGTCATTACCGAAGTCGGCGCCGACGGGCTGCGCGACATGGGCAAGTGCATGGCTGCGCTGAAGGAAAAATTCCCCGGCCAGATGGACTTCTCCAAGGCCAGCGGGATGGTCAAGACGATGCTGAAATAGGAAGCCGCCGGGCGAAGACGTCCGTTGGCGAAGGCGCGGGGCCGGTGCGGCGACCCGCGCCTTTTTTGTTTCGCTGCTCGTGTGATCGACGCCGCTGACGCCCAAGCCGGGATGGGTGCCCGCCGGCAGCGATAGGTCTACCTGACGACGACGCGGCCCGATGTCGTGCCGACATAGGGGCCGGACGCGCCGATGCCGGCAGAGGAAGCGGTTCCACGCGCATCGATGCGGCCATCGGTGACGGTGGCCGTTCCGGCGCCGCCGAACACCGCGCAGCCGGGCAGGGCGAAGAGTGCGAAGGCGAGTGCGAGCCTAGCCAAAGATCCGGTCTCCCTGTTCGTCGATGACCTGCCGCGCCTTTCGGATGGTGGTTTCGGTCGCGTCGTCGAGTGAGGGGAAGCGGTCGGCGCGAATGAGCTTGTGCTCCTTTACCGAGCCGTCGATCTCCTTGGAGATGATGCCGCAGGTCTGGTACTGGCCGCCCTCCTGGAAGGGCCTGGGCTGGATGGTGTAGCCCTTGTATTCGAGCGTCTTCGCCGGGGTCTCGGCTGCCGGACTGGCGCCGCCGAACAGTTTCTTGAAAAACGACATCACTTCTCTCCTCGTTTCGAGGCGGATCTAGCATGGCCGGCCAGTTCGCCCAAATTCAGGCGAGGTGGAGCACGATCTCACGGCGATGCGGTCGCGCACGGTGCTCGAAAAGATAGAGCCCCTGCCATGTGCCGAGGAGCAGCCGGCCATCGCGGGCGGGAATCGAGAGCGACACGCAGGTGAGCGCCGCCTTGATGTGAGCCGACATGTCGTCCGGTCCTTCCGAGCGGTGGACGACAAAGGACATCGAAGGGTCGTCGGCCGGCGGCACGAGCCGCGCGAAGAAGGCATCGAGATCGCGCCGGACGTCGGGATCGGCATTCTCCTGAACGAGGAGCGAGCAGGAGGTGTGGCGCACGAAAGCGGTGAGAAGAGCAGGTTCCGTGCGGCCGGCAGCGGCGAGGAAGCGCGCCGCCTCGTCGGTGAACTCGTAGAGGCCCGCTCCCTGCGTTTCGATGGTGAGGATCGTCTGTCGCGCCATCAATCCACGACCTTGGACGCCTCGAAACGCAGGACGCCGGCAACGGCGCTCGCGCCCGGGGGGCGGTCGTTGGGATGCGTCTGGCCGTCATTGACGACCACTTCGGCGAAGTCGAACGGGCTGACGCCGTCGATGCACGCGACGTTGACGCCGTACTGGGACGGGTCCGAGCGGCGGCGGTGATGCGTGTAGATGCCGCAGACCGAGCAGAACCAGTGCTCGGCGACCCTCGTGTTGAACTGGTAGAGCGTGAGGAGCCCGGCGCCCTTTTCGACTTCGAAATCCTCCACACGCGCCGATACGGCGATTTCGCCGCGCATCGCGCAAAGCGAGCAGGTGCAGCGCCGTGCGGTGTTGAAGCCGTCGACGAGCTTCGTCCTGAACCGGACGGCGCCGCAACGGCAGCCGCCTTCGACCGTTTCTGATGCGCCCATGCCGTCTCCCTTGTGCGTTGTCGACAAGGTGGACCGGCCGGCTGTGCGCCGCAAGCCTTCAGAGCTTCGCTATGATCTCGCGATAGGCGGCCTCCGGGAAGGCCTTCAGCGTACGGGTGCGCACGTTGCCGCCCTTGCTGAGCTGCAGGGCGAAGCGCGCCGCAACCGCGTCGTCGGGCGCTTCGCACACGGCGACGAGATCGTGCTCGCCCATCGTCATCCAGATGTCGCGGAACGTGCCGCCCATGTCCGACAGCAACTTGCGGGCTGCGTCGAGACGCTGCGGGGAATCGCTCACATTGCGGATCCCCTGGTCGGTCCAATCTACGAGAACGATGTAGGTCGTCATTTTGCACCTCCCTGCGTGCCGCAGGGGCGAGAGGCCGCGCGCGGCACGGCACTGACTTGAAGTTGACGCCCGTACTATGCGCCCGATGCAACCGGCGCACGATCCATCGATCAGTCTACGGCATCGCTTCTGGGGCGTACCCGGTGCCCGGCTAGCACTGGAAATCTCGGGGGCGTCCGAGACAGATCAGCAAAAGGCAGTCGGGCCCGCGATCGTCAGCCTGGCTGGCCGATAGTTGCCCATCCGGCCTTAATTGCGGCTGATTTGCGGCATGCTCATACAGGCTACCAGATGGAAATTGCTGCCGAGCAGGCGAGATGCCGTGCGGCGCTGCGTTGTCCGTTGATTTTCGACCAGACAGGTTTTCGGCCGGGCAACCCTTGTGGGTGGCTCTGTTTGGATATCGGGCCTGGTGGAAGGACCCAACATCATGACCACCCGGACCAGATCGTCCACGACCCGCTTTGCCGCGCCGTTCACACTGCGCGGGATCGGGCAGACGCTTCCTGCTGGCGAATACCGCATCGACCGCGATGAAGAGTTGATCGACGGTCTTTCATGGATCGCGCACCGATCCGTCGCAACTTACATCCACCTGCCGTCCATCGACCGGGCATCCCGTCCGACGCAGATCGTCGAGATCGATTCGAACGATCTGGAAGCCGCCATCGTGAAGGACAACGCGACGCAATGATCCGATTTCAATCCGCACGCGGCCCGCGCATCGAGGCGGTCCATCGCTTCTCGGTCGGGCAGGCCGTTCATCTCAAATCATGGTTTGCCAAGCCGCTGCGCACCGACGAGACGTACAGCGTGATCGACTGCCTGCCGGCTCACGACAATGAATTCCAATACAAGATCCGCGCCGCGGGCGAACGACACGACCGCGTTGCCGGCGAAGGCGCGCTCGAACTGATCGAAGCGGCAAATGCGAAAGGGAGGAACTGATGGCCAAGGGGCAGAAGCGTTCGAGCAAGGAAATCCGAAAACCGAAGCAGGCCAAGCCGGCCGCGGCCCCGGTGGCTGCGTTCGGCAAGCAGGTCAAGGACCTTGCAGACAATGGCAAGAAGGGCGGCGCCAAATCCTGAGGACTGTGGCTCTCGGCGACGCGACGCTCGTAATATGAAAAAACCCGGCTCAAGGCCGGGTTTTTTTGATCAACTGTCCAGGAACGAGCGCAGTTTGCGCGAGCGGCTCGGGTGCTTGAGCTTGCGCAGGGCCTTGGCCTCGATCTGGCGGATGCGCTCACGCGTCACCGAGAACTGCTGGCCGACTTCTTCGAGCGTGTGATCGGTGTTCATGCCGATGCCGAAGCGCATGCGCAGGACACGTTCCTCGCGCGGGGTGAGCGAGGCCAGGACGCGGGTGGTGGTCTCGCGCAGATTGGCCTGGATCGCCGCGTCGATCGGCAGGATCGCCATCTTGTCCTCGATGAAGTCGCCGAGGTGGCTGTCCTCCTCGTCGCCGACCGGCGTTTCGAGGGAGATCGGTTCCTTGGCGATCTTCAGGACCTTGCGGACCTTTTCGAGCGGCATGGCGAGCTTTTCGGCCAGTTCCTCCGGCGTCGGCTCGCGGCCGATCTCGTGCAGCATCTGGCGCGAGGTGCGCACGATCTTGTTGATCGTCTCGATCATGTGGACCGGGATGCGGATCGTGCGTGCCTGATCGGCGATCGAACGGGTGATCGCCTGCCGGATCCACCAGGTCGCATAGGTGGAGAACTTGTAGCCGCGGCGGTACTCGAACTTGTCGACCGCCTTCATCAAGCCGATGTTGCCTTCCTGAATCAGATCAAGGAATTGCAGGCCGCGGTTCGTGTACTTCTTCGCGATCGAGATGACGAGACGCAGGTTGGCCTCGACCATTTCCTTCTTGGCGATGGCCGCTTCGCGCTCACCCTTCTGGACCTGGTTCACGATCTTGCGGAACTCGAGGATCGAGATCGCGGTCTCTGTGGCGAGATTCTGGATCTCGGCACGGATGTCGCGGATCGTGTCCTTCTCGTTCTTGGCGAATTCCTTCCAGCCGCGCGCCGACAGATTGGCGATCGACTTCATCCAGTTCGGGTCGAGTTCGGAGCCCTGGTACTGCTGGAGGAAATCCTCGCGGCGCACACCGTAGCTTTCGGCCAGACGCAACAGCCGGCCTTCGTTCTGAACGAGACGCTTGTTGATGTCGTAGAGCTGCTCGACAAGCGATTCGATGCGCGCATTGTTGAGCGACAGCGACTTGACCGCCGTGATCAGCTCGTCCTTGAGCTTCTTGTAGGAGCGCTCCTGGCTGGACGAAAGCGCACCGGTCTGGGCGAGGCGGGCCTCGACCTGCTGATCCTGGAGCTTGCGAAGCTTCTTGTAGGTCGACGCGATGACGTCGAGCGTCTCCATGACCTGCGGACGCAGTTCGGCTTCCATCGCCGCCAGCGACAGGTTCGCCTCGTCCTCGTCGTCGTCTTCCTCTTCGCCGCGCGTGTCGCCGCCGACATTGGTGATGTCGTCGTCCTCACGGCCGCGCCTGGCCTTGTCGTCGACCTTCGGCTTGTTGTCTTCTTCGGTGCGCTCGACGATCGGCGCCTGCTTGGCCTCGGGGCCGGCATAGGTCGCCTCAAGGTCAATGATCTCGCGCAGGAGGACCTTGGCTTCGTTGAGCTCGTCGCGCCAGATGATGATGGCCTGGAAGGTCAGCGGGCTTTCGCAAAGGCCCGCGATCATCGTCTCGCGGCCAGCCTCGATGCGCTTGGCGATGGCGATCTCGCCCTCGCGCGACAGAAGCTCCACCGAACCCATCTCGCGCAGATACATGCGCACGGGATCGTCGGTGCGGTCGGTCGGCTCTTTCTTGGTCGTGGTCGCCGCGACGGCTGTGCCGGTCTGCTCGGCAAGCTCGTTCGCTTCTTCCTCGGCGTCGCCTTCCTTCTCGCGATCGCCGTCTTCCGCGTTCTCGTCATCCTCGACGACGTTGATGCCCATGTCGGACAGCATCGCCATCGTGTCTTCGATCTGTTCGGACGTCACCTCCTCGGAGGGAAGCACGGCATTGAGCTCGTCCATGGTAACGAAGCCGCGCTTCTTGGCGAGCTTGATCATTTTCTTGACTGCGTCGTCGGAAAGGTCGAGCAGCGGACCGTCGGTCCCGCCTTCACGCTCGTTCTCGACCTCTTCCTTCTCTTTAGTCGCCATATGTTGTTCTCCAGGCGGCCATCAGGCCATTGGAAGCCTCAGCGGCTCTCGTCGGGGACATGGGTGCAGATGCGCGGACCGCGCTTTTCGACCGCGCATACGCGCGTTCACGTAAATGCGCTGTTAACCCTGGTAGCGAAACCGGCGTGCCCAACCCGATCAAAACCAGTGTACCGTCCCGTTATCCGTCTTCAATGCGGGCAAACCGCTCGTTAATGGTTCGTGGTCGTCCTGATTCCGTCATTCAGGCGGAAGGTCAAGCGGCTGTGACACGATTCGCCGCAAAAAAGCGAATCAATTGCCTTGCCGGCGCTCGGCGGTCCAGCCGTCAGGCCCGGCCCGCACGACCCGATTGGACCCCGAAACCTTCGATGAGCGCCTCGGTGGCCTGCACGTCTCGCAACTGGGACTGCACATCGACGAGATGACGGTAATTTTCCTCCGTCGGCTCGGTGGCAAGCGCGGTCTCGGCTGCTTTTAACTCCCTATGTAGAGACTGAGCCGCCTGCTGCAAGTATAGGGCCTGCTGAAAGGCGTCGCGTGCGTCGTCCAGTGCCGCCTCGGGCAGGGCGGTCCACAGCCCCGCGCCCTTGACCTGCAGCAGGGCACGTTCCCAGATCTCGACGATGCCGCAGGCGCGGACGTGCTCGATGAGCGTACCGGCCTTGCCGGTCAACCCGTGCGCCGCGGCGTCGACGATGCACGCCTTCAACTGACGCAGTTCCGCGCTGGTGATCGACAGCCGGTCGATCTCGTCGAAATATTCGTCGACGAGGTCGGGGTGGTTGGCGAGCGTGACGAGGATCAACGTCTCGCGCAGCGGCATGGCGGAGGCGGCAGGGCGGACCATGGAGGAGCGGGCAAGGGTCTCCGAGACGGCGAAGCGCTGCTTGCCCATCTGGCCGGGGCCGCCGGGACGGCCCTGTCCGCCGCCCTTTTCGAAACGCGGGTTTTGCGGGCGGGTCGATCCGAAGAAGCGGATCACGCGGTCGCGCATCTCCTGGTGGTAGTGGCGACGGACATCCTCGTCCTTGATCTGGAAGGTGAGTTCGCGCAGGCGCTTTTCGAGGTCGGCGCGGCGCTCGGGCGTGTCAAAGGTGGAACTGCCCGTCTCTCGCTGCCACAACATGTCGGCGAGCGGGCGCGCCTCGGCAACGATGGCCCGGAAGGCTTCCGCACCCTCGGCCCTGACGAGATCGTCGGGGTCCTGGCCGTTCGGCAGGAGCGCAAAGCGCAGCGTGCGGCCGGCCTGGACGAGCGGCAAAGCGAGGTCGGCGGCGCGGAATGCGGCCTTCATGCCGGCCTGGTCGCCGTCGAAGCACAGGACGGGCTCGCCGGACATGCGCCAGAGCAGTTCGAGCTGGTTTTCGGTGAGCGCCGTGCCGAGCGGAGCGACGGCATTTTCGATGCCGGCCTGCGCGAGCGCGATGACGTCCATGTAGCCTTCGACGGCGATCACCGTTCCGCCGCGGGCAACGGACGCACGGGCACGGGCGAGATTGTAGAGCACCTGTCCCTTGTGGAAGATCTCGGTGTCGTTGGAGTTCAGATACTTGGCGGGCGCGTCGGCGGACATGGCGCGGCCGCCGAAGGCGATGACGCGGCCGCGCGCATCCTCGATCGGAAACATGATGCGGTCGCGGAAGCGGTCGTAGGAGACGGGAATGTCCGGGCCGTGGACGACGAGGCCGCAGGCCTCGATCTGGCCTTTCTCCACACCGCGCGCGGCCAGATGCTCCTTCAGCGCATTGCGGCTTTCGGGCGCGTAGCCGAGGCGGAACTTCTGCTGCGTGGGGCCGACGAGACCGCGCTCGCGCAGATAGGCGCGGGCCTTGGCGCCGTCCGCACCTTGCAGCCGATCCTGGAAGAACTGCGTCGCCATTTCCATGACGTCGGAGAGCGAGGCGCGCTCGCGCTCGCGCCGTTCTTCCTGCACGTCGCGGGCAGGCATCGGCACGCCGGCCATGTCGGCGATGCGCTGGACCGCTTCGGGGAAGGCGAGGCCGTCATGATCGGTCAAAAAGCGGAAGTGGTCGCCCGAAACACCGCAGCCGAAACAGTAGTAGCGGCCTTTCTTGTCCTCGCAGTGGAAGGAGGGGGACTTTTCTCCGTGGAAGGGGCAGCAGGCCCAATAGTCGCCGCGCTGGGCGTTGGTTTTGCGGCGATCCCATGTGACGCGCGCCCCGATCACCGAGGAGATCGGCACCCGGTCGCGAATCTCGTCGAGGAAGGAAGGTGAAAATCGCATCTGGGTTCTGCTCGCTTTGTCCTGCATATAGAGCCGAACCGCGCGCCGCGCGAGACGATTGCGGGTTCATGCCCGTGATTCACACCCTTCACGCGTCGCAACTGGACCATGGAAGCGCGCTTGCGTGCCGATCGCGGCCGTGCGATTCCTGTTAATCGACTAAAGAAAAAGTCGCGGGCAGAACCGCGCGAGAGCAAAGCTGATTTCATGATTTCATTCTGCAGACGCTTCAAGCCGTCCCTGGCCGCCTCCCTTTCGCAGGCCCGGTCGTGAGCGGGTCGGTCGTTCTCCTCAACCTCGCCGGCGCGGTCGCGCTGCTCTTGTGGGCCACGCGCATGGTGCGCACCGGCGTCGAGCGGGCCTATGGCGAGGTGCTGCGCCGGCGGCTGCGCGCGACACTGCGCAATCCGCTGGCAGGCGTCGTCGCGGGCACCGGGCTTGCGATCGCCCTGCAAAGCGCCACCGCCGTCGCGCTGCTCGTCGGCTCGTTCGTGGGCTCGGGCATCGTCGGCGGGGCAGCGGGGCTCGTCGCGGTGCTCGGCGCCGACCTCGGGTCGGCCATCGTCGTCAAGATGCTGTCCTTCGATCTGAGCCTGCTGGTGCCGATCTGCCTGTTTTTCGGCACGGCGATCTTCATGACCACGGAGCGGCGCTCGTGGCGCCAGTTCGGGCGCATCCTCGTCGGCGTCGGCCTGCTGCTCCTGTCGCTCAGGCTGATCGGCGAGGCGTCCGAGCCGCTGCGCGAAAGCCGGCTCCTGCCGGTAATCGTCGATTTCCTCGCTGCCGACCCGATCACCGCCTTCATCGTCGCGGCGATCATGACCTGGCTCTTCCATTCGAGCGTCGCCGCGATCCTCTTGATCGTCGCGCTGGCCGCGCGCGACCTCATTCCGGTCGAACTTGGCATCGTGATGGTGCTCGGCTGCAATCTGGGAGGCGGGCTGATCGCGGCGATGCTGTCGCGCGCGATGGCGCCGCAAGGGCGCTCGGTGCCGATCGCCAATCTCGTCCTGCGCGGCATCGGCGCGGTGACAGCGCTGATCGTCATCGCCTTCGTCCATCCGCCGCTCGACCTTCTCGGCGGCTCGCCCGAGGTGCAGCTTGTCAACGCGCACATCGCCTTCAACCTGGCGCTGGTGATCGTCGGACTGCCGGTGGCGGGCATCGTCCATCGGCTGGTCGCAGGGGCGCTGACGGCGATGCAGCCGCAGGCACTCATCGACCTCGAGGACCAGCCGGTCTCTTCGCTCGATGCGTCCGTCCTCCACAATCCGCCACTGGCGCTCGGCAACGCGACGCGCGAGGTGATGGCGATCTGCGATACGATCGAGATCATGCTGACCAATGTCATGGAACTCTACGAGGAGGCGGACAAGCCGAAGATCGCGGCGCTGACGGCGCTCGACGACCGCGTGGACGAGCGCCATGCGGCGATCAAGCTCTATCTGGCGCGCATCAGCGCCTCGCAGATGAGCGAGGACCAGGCGCTGCGCTACCAGGAACTGCTCGGCGCCTGCGTGAAGCTCGAACAGGTGGGCGACATCATCGTGCGCAACATGCTGGCGCAGGTGAAGAAGAAGCTGGAGCGGGGCGTGTCGTTTTCGCAAGACGGGCTCGACGAACTGCACGAGATGCATGCGGCGGTGCTGGCCAATGCCCGGCTCGCCTTCAACGTGCTCGTCTCGCGCGACCGGGAGACGGCGCGCCAGCTCGTGCAGGAAAAGGAACGTCTGCGCGACCTTGAAAAGAACTCCAGCCAGCGTCATTTCGACCGGCTGCGCCTGGGCACGGCCGAGAGCGTCGAGACGAGCTCGATCCATCTCGACACGATCCGCGACCTGAAGCAGATCAACTCGCTGCTCGCCTCGATCGCCTATCCGGTGCTCGAAGAACATGGGCTGCTCAGGGACAGCCGGCTGAAAGCAATCTGAAAAGAGAAGAGCCCGGTCGCTGGAGGACGACCGGGCTCTGATGCCTCTCCCCGCCGGGCCTAAGCCCGAGGGGGATGGGGCAGGGAACCTTGTATGTAGGTGCCTTACTGCGCCTGCGCCACCGGGGCGACGAGCTGGGTAATGCGGCGGATCGCGACGCGACGGTTGCGACGCTCTTCTTCCTGGGTGTTCACCTTCAGGTACTGCTCGCCATAGCCCTGCGTGACCAGGTTCTCCGGCGGAATGTCGAAGAAGTCCGTCAGAGCGACCGCGACCGCTTCGGCGCGCTGGTCGGAGAGCGCCAGATTGGCGGCATCCGAACCGACGGCATCCGTGTGGCCTTCGATCAGGAAGGTCTCGGCCGGGTTTTCCTCGAGCATGCGTGCCATCGCATCGGCTACACCCTGCAGACGGGGAACCTCGCTCTGGGAAATGCTGGCCGACCCGAAGTCGAAGGTCAGCGTGTCGAGGTCGACGCGGCGGGCGATGTCGCGAACGCGCGAGGAGTATTTCACTTCATCGATCGTATAGACCTCGCGGACCTGCTCGACCGGCGGCTGATCCAGGAATTCGTAGTAGATGTCCGGATCTTCCACGCGATTGGCTTCCAGAATATACTGGCTGACGGGAATCGTCAGTGCCAGCGGCGGAAGATCGCGGGCCGGGTCGCGCCAGCGACGCGGACGCTCGTCGTCAAAACGGCGATCGTCGGCATAGACCAGCACGTATTCGCGTCCGTCCGGCGAGAAGCGCGAGCGCTTGATGACGTCGCCGTAGCGGTCGCGGATCGTGACGATCTCGATGCCGTTTGGACGAACGATCACCTCACGGGTGCGGCCACGCGGAAGCTCCTCGTAGTAGACCTCGTCGGCACCGGCCGTCAGACGGGGGCGGTCGTCGCTCTGGATGACGGTGGTGTTGTTGAAGTTGACGATGAAGCGGTTGTCCATCTCGCGAACGACTTCCGCTCCCTCGCGGCGTTCACGACGACGTTCGCGAACCTCCGACTCTTCCAGACGGCGGCCTTCCTCAGCACGCAGGGACTGGACTTCGATTGGCCGTTCGAGAGCCTGTGCATCCAGCTCGGAAGTAGGGGCAGGTCCGGCCGGACGGGCACGACGTGCGCGCTCTTCCTCGATCTGCTGGGGCGTTTCGCCTTCAGCGGCGGCTTCGGCTTCGAACGCGGCCTCGGCCTCGGCCGGCTCCAGCTTCTGCGAATCGAGGATCGGCGCGAGGTCTTCGGTCTCCTCGAAGGCCTGCTCCGGGGGAATTTCGACCTGAAGGGCTTCACCTGGCTCGGCCGGCTGGGTGACGGCGCCTTCGACTTCGACTTCACCTTCGGCCGGAGCTGCGCCCTCGACGGGAGCCTGTTCGGTCGGGGCGGCGCCCTCAGCGGGAGCGGCATCTTCGGCAGGGGCTTCCTCAGCCGGAGCCGCGTCAGCGGGAGCGGGTGCTTCCTGCGCAGCCGGTTCTTCAGCCGGAGCTCCTTCGGCGGCGGGCTGTTCAGCCGGCGCCTCTTCCGGAGCGGGCGCTTCTTCTGCTGCCGGAGCCTCTGCCGGGGCTTCCTGCGCGGCCGGTTCTTCAGCTGGAGCTTCTTCGGCAGCGGGCTGTTCAGCCGGCGCCTCTTGCGGGACGGGCGCTTCCTCGGCTGCCGGAGCCTCTACCGGCGCCTCCTCGGCGGCGGGTTCTTCGGCCGGGGCTTCTTGGGCAGCAGGTTCTTCAGCCGGGGCCTTTTCAGCCGCGGGTGCTTCCTCGGGGGTCGGCTCTTCGGCTGGCGCTTCCTCGGCGGCGGGCGCCTCGGCCGGGGCTTCCTCGGCGGGGGCCTCTTCTACGGGTGCTTCTTCCTCTACGGGTGCCTCTTCAGCGGCATCCTGAGCTTCCTGCGCTTCACGCTGCAGGCGCTGCTCTTCCGTCTCCTCTGTCGCCTGGGCGAGGATGACCGGCGCGTTGAGCTGCCCATCCTTCTGCAAGGCGTCGAAATCCGTTCGTGCGCCGGCAAGCGGTGCCGCGCCGAGCTGAGCGGTGGCCATGATCAACCCGAGGGCGGTCCCGGCCAATATCCGCGACTGTCTCTTCATTAGAGTGTGCTCCTGAAAGTAGGTCCCAACCCGGCTTCAACAGAAAGACCAGCTTTTTGTTCCGGTTTGGCGGGAAAACGGGCTTCCGGAAGGCCATTTGACGGCAATGCGGGGGCAAATCGGTCGACCTCGGGGGCAATGCGGCTTGACCGGGACAGGGCGCGGGTCCACATCGGCGCGATGTCCGATCCTTTCTGGAAAACCAAGACGCTCGAGGCGATGACCACGCCGGAATGGGAGTCGCTTTGCGATGGCTGCGGCAAGTGCTGCCTGTCGAAGCTGGAAGAGGAGGACACTGGCGACATCTACTGGACCAGCATCGGTTGCCGCCTTTTCGACGCCGACAAATGCCGTTGCTCCGACTATCCGGGGCGGCTGGCCAAGGTGCCCGACTGCGTGAAGCTGACGCCAGAAAAGGTGCGCACGCTGCCATGGCTGCCCTCGACCTGCGCCTACCGACTGGTCGCGAATGGCGAGGACCTGAAATGGTGGCACCATCTCCTCTCTGGCTCACGCGAGACCGTGCACGAGGCCGGAATCTCCGTTCGCGGCAAGGTGACCGCGCTCGAGACCGACATGGAAAGCGTCGACGACTATTTCGACCACATGCTGGACGAGGAGCCATAAGGCGCTTGCGCGCGCTTGGGCATCCGCCTACCTGCAATTCCCCGACCTCGAACCAAGGAACCACCGATGAGCCAGACCGAAGCCAAAGTCCTGATCGAGCGCTATCTCGAAGCCTTCAATGCCGGCGACAGCCAGGGGATGCTCGACTGTCTCGACGAGGATGTGGCGCACGACATCAACGAAGGTGGCCGTGAGATCGGCAAGGACAAGTTCAAGTGGTTCCTCGGCATGATGGACCGCCATTACAAGGAAGAACTGGCCGACATCGTCATCATGACCAACGAGACCGGCAGCCGCGCGGCGGCGGAGTTCACCGTGCACGGCGAGTATCTCTCCACCGCCGAAGGGCTGCCCGAGGCGAACGGCCAGCGCTACTCGGTGCCGGGCGCGATCCTGTTCGAGATCGACGGCGGTCGCATCTCGCGCGTGACGACCTACTACAATCTCAAAGACTGGATCGCGGCGGTCTCCAAGGGCTGAACGGTGAGCATCACAGTCCGGCGCCTGGCGCGCGAGGAAGTCGAAGAGCGCATCGACGACCTCGCGGCGCTGCGCATCGAGGTCTTCCGCGCTTATCCTTATCTCTATGACGGCGACGTGGCCTATGAGCGCGACTATCTGGCGACCTACATGGATGCGCCGGGCGCGGTGGTGATCGGCGCATTCGACGGCGAGGAACTCGTCGGCGCGGCGACAGCCTCGCCGCTCGGCGAGCACCATCCAGAATTTGCGAAACCCTTCGCCGACCGTAGTCTCGACGTTCGCGATTTCTTTTATTTTGGAGAATCCGTCCTCAAGGCTCGCTATCGTGGCGCGGGGATCGGCGTGCGCTTCTTCGAGGAGCGGGAACGGGCTGCGCGCGAGGCAGGTTATGCGAAGTGCGTCTTTTCCGCTGTCGTGCGGCCAGTGGACCACCCGATGCGACCGGCGGATTACATGCCGCTCAACCGGTTCTGGGAAAAGCGCGGATATCGGCGGATCGACGGGCTCGTCACATCCTTTTCCTGGCGGGACGTCGGCGCGGGCGAAGCGAGCGAAAAGCCGATGGAATACTGGATGAAGGATATCGTGCCGGCCAGATGAACGGTGCATGAACGCTAGATTTTGAACGGGTTCAGCTTGGCTGAGCCATTCTCTCCCCATCGCTCACGAGCGAGACGAGATGCCTGATCCGCATCTGCCACGAGGAGAGACACGATGTTCAAATTCGCCAAGATGGCGGCTCTTTCCGCGCTGGTCGGCCTCGGCACGATGGCCGCGGCGCCGGTCCAGGCCAACGCCACCAGCCTTCAATTTCACGGCAATGCCAGCGTGGTCACCGTCCAGTGGGGCAGCCGCCACCATCGCGGAGACCGCTGGCACCGCGGCGGACCGCGCCACCACCGCCAGGCCTGCACACCCGGCCAGGCCGTCCACAAGGCTGCGCGCATGGGGCTGCGCGATCCGCGCGTCGTCAACGCCAACCGCAACGTGATCCGCGTTGCGGGACGGGCCTGGCGCCATGGCCGCACGGCGATCGTCTTTGCCCGCGCGCCGAACTGCCCGGTCATCCGATAGACCCGCGAGACTGATCCGCGGAAGACGGAAGGCGTCGGACCGAAGAGGTCCGGCGCCTTTCGCGTGTTGGCGCTAGTCTGTGTCGTTGGCCTTCAGCCAGGTTTCGAGTTCAGCGATCTCGCGTTCCTGCGCCTCGATGATTTCCTCGGCGAGCTTGCGCATCTGCGGGTCGTCGCCTTCAGCCAATTGGACGCGCGCCATGTCGATCGCCGCCTGGTGATGGGGAATCATGCCGCGCGCGAAGTCGATGTCGGCGTCGCCCGAATATTCCATCGCCGCCATGTCCGCGTGCATCGTCTCCATCGCGGCGCGATAGGCCGCGGTCGACGCGGCTTCGTCTGCGGCGGGGGCATGGCCGGCATGGTGTGCGTCATGCGCGGGCTGCGCCGAAACGGGCAGGGGCCCCAGCAGCAGGGCCGAAAGGGCGAGGGGCAATAGCAGTTTCATCCGCTTCTCCAATCGAGGTGCAAGCCGGACCGTAGGGTCTCCACCAACTGGAAACTCAAACGATTTTTGCAATGCGCCATTAACGACGTCCCTCAACCCGACCTTCAGAATTGCGGACTACGACTGACTCCCTTCAGGCAGAACAAGCTTCAGGGGAGCGAGAGTTGATCGACGTTCTCAAATCTTTCATGCGGGATCGCGAGGGCAACTACGCGATGATGCTGGGCGTGCTGGCGGTTCCGCTGGTTGGCGCGGTCGGGCTGACCGTCGACTATACCAATGCCATGAACGTGCGCTCATCGCTGCAGAACGCGGCGGATTCGGCCGTTCTGTCGCTGGCGCGCGCCCATTACGGCACGCTGAGTGAAGCCGAGGCGTTCCAGATCGCCGCCGACATGCTGGCCGCCAATTTCGCCGGTTCCTACAAGAATCTGACAATCGACAGGAATGGTAACGAATGGCGGCTGGGCGCAACGGCCGTGGCCGACAATCCCTTCGCCCTGTTCAAGGCCGGCAGCACGATCGACATGAAAATCGAATCGCGTGCGGCCTATAGCGACATGAGTTACGAGATCGCGCTCGTTCTCGACACGACAGGCTCGATGGAAGGCGCCAAGCTCGCCGATCTGAAGATCGCGGCGAAGACCATGGTCGAGACGATGACCGAGGACATTTCCGACACCAGCAAGATCAAGTTCTCGCTGGTGCCGTTCTCCACCTTCGTCAATGTCGGCCCGCAATTTGCGCCGACCTTCAGGAACGATGGAACCTTGGAGAGTGCCGGGGCAAGCTGGCTCGACACCTGGGGACAAAACCCAGCCACGAATGGCGACCTGCCGGCCGGCCTCAGCCGCTTCCAGCTCTATGATCTGATGGGCAAGACGTGGCCGGGCTGCGTGGAAACGCGCGATCCCGTCAACTATAAGGCCTACGACACGACGCTCGCCCCGGTCAGCAGCGATCCGCGCAGCCTGTTCGTGCCGACCTTTCACATCGACGACAGCGACAGCTACAGCGCGCGGCCGAACAACTGGCTGAACGATTCCAGCCGTGCCGTCTCGGTCGACGGGAACGCCTCCTCCCTGGCGAAGCGGCTCGCCGTCTATGGCGTGCCCTATGCGAACGGGCAGGTCGGCGAGCGCTCTACCTGGCGCAAGCCGACCATCAACGACAGCTCTTCGCGCTACTATTCCAACTATTCGGAACCGATGGGGCCGGGCTTCTTTTGCGACAGCAAGCCGATCGTTCCGCTGACGACGGACTACGGCAAGATTCTCGACGCCATCGACGGGCTGAAAGCGCTCGGCAACACGAATATCTTCGAAGGCATGATGTGGGGCTGGCGCACGCTTGACGATGCAGAGCCCTTCACCGAGGGCCGTCCCCGGAACGCGCATAACAACGAGAAGATCGTCATCCTCTTGACCGACGGCAACAACGCCTGGAACAGGATGAGCAACAACCGCTATTCGTCCTATTCGAGCTTCGGTTTCCTTGCCGACCAGAGGCTGGTGGCGCGCAACAGCAACGATTCCACCATCAGGTCGGCCATGGACAGCAAGACGCTGGCAGGCTGCACCAATGCCAAGGCGGACGACATCACGATCTACACGATCCGCCTCGACCTGCAGGATTCGAACTCTGCCAACTTGATGCGCGACTGTGCGACCACGCCGCAGCACTTCTTTGACGTGCCTGATTCTTCGACCCTGCAATCCACCTTCGAAGAAATCCGTCATCGGATCAACCGGGTGCGAATCACAAGCTAAGGCGTCCAGCCAATAGGCTGCACGTCCTCAAAGATGCTCGGCGATCACCGTCAGGAAGGCGGGGCCGTAGCGGTCGAGCTTGGCTTCGCCGACACCGGGCACATCGGCCATTTCGGCACGTGACCTCGGGCGGGCCGAGGCGAGCTCGATCAGCGTCCTGTCGTGAAAAATCACATAGGGCGGGACGTTTTGCGCACGCGCCATTTCCGTCCGCTTCTGCCTCAGCGCCTGGAACAGATCGTTGTCGGCGGGAGCGATGGCGACCTGCGCCGCGCCGCGCGCGACCTTCTGGCGCCGCGCGCGCGGCGGCGCGGGCATGCGCAGCATCAGCACAGGACGGTCGCGCAGGAAATCGCGGCCGGCGGGCGCGATGGACAGGCCGCCATGGCCAGCGAGATCGACGGTCACGAGGCGCAGCGCGATCATCTGGCGCAGGATCGCGCGCCAGGTGCGGTTGTCGTGCTCTCTGCCGATGCCGAAGGTCGATATGCGGTCATGGCCGAACTGGGCGATGCGGTCGTTCTCCACGCCGAGCAGCACGTCGACGACATAGGCCTGACCGAAGCGTTCGCCGGTGCGATAGATGCAGGACAGGGCCTTCAGAACGGCCGTGGTGCCGTCGAAGAGTTTCGGCGGCTCCGCGCAGGTGTCGCAATTGCCGCAAGGCTCGCAGTGGTCGCCGAAATAGGACAGGAGCACCTGCCGGCGGCAGCTTGCCGTCTCGGCCAGCCCCAAAAGCGCGTCGAGGTTCTGGCGTTCCGTGCGCTTGCGCTGGTCGGGCGCGTCCGATTCCTCGATGAAGCGACTGCGCAGCGCGATGTCTTCGGACCCGTAGAGCATCAGCGTGTCCGATGGCAGGCCGTCCCGCCCGGCGCGGCCCGTTTCCTGATAGTAGGCCTCGATGCTTCCCGGCAGGTCGAAATGGGCGACGAAGCGCACGTCCGGCTTGTCGATGCCCATGCCGAAGGCGATGGTGGCGACCATGACGATCGCTTCGCCGTGCTGGAAGCGCATCTGGTTGGCCTCGCGCGCCGCCTTGTCCATGCCGCCATGATAGGCGAGCGCATCGTAGCCCTGGTCGCGAAGCCAGGCGGCGGTCTCCTCCGTCTTGCGCTTCGACAGGCAGTAGACGATGCCGCTCTCGCCTTCATGGCGCTTCAGGAACGCCTTCAGTTGCGCGCGGGGATTGTCCTTTTCCTCGATGGCGTAGCGGATGTTGGGCCGATCGAAGCCGGCGATGAAGGCGTCTGCCTCGGCAATGGCGAGATGGGAGAGGATTTCCGCGCGCGTCGGTTCGTCCGCCGTCGCCGTCAGCGCCATGCGCGGCGTCTCGGGAAACTGCCCGACAAGCGCATCGAGTTGCCGGTAGGACGGGCGGAAGTCGTGTCCCCATTGGGACAGGCAGTGGGCCTCGTCGATGGCGATCAGCGACAGCTTCGCCCGGCCAAGCTGCTCAAGCACCTCCCGGCGCAGGAGCGTCTCGGGCGCGACGTAGAGGAGGTCGAGCTGGCCGCCGTGGATGTCGCGCCACAGCGCGCCGCGCTCGTCGGGAGCAAGGTCCGAATTGAGCGCTGCCGCCCGCACGCCCGCCTGGCGAAGGGCGGTTACCTGGTCGGCCATCAGCGCCAGAAGCGGCGAGACGACGAGGCCCATGCCGGGCCTCACGATGGCGGGAATCTGGTAGCAAAGCGACTTTCCGCCGCCCGTCGGCATCAGCACGAAGGCATTGTTGCCGCCGATGACATGGTCGACGATGTGCTGCTGCGGCCCTCGGAACGCATCATAGCCATAGACAGTCTTGAGGATTTCGAGGGCAGTGCCGGTCATGTGAATCTGCATGGAGAATCGGAAAGGTGTTTCTCATAGCAGCTTTGCCGCAGGCGTGATGCTCGACCCTTCACCTCGGCAGACAGCCTGCCGCTGTCGAATGACTCGCCGGCTCGCCGGCAAGGCCGCCACCTTGGCGTTGGCCGTCGCTCTATTCTTTATCGATGCCCTTGTACGTGTGCTTGAACGTCGCGTCTCCGCTGTTGGCGCCGGAGGTTGCGACCGGATCGACACTCGCAACGCCATCATTGTCGCCACCGCTCTGCGGTTTTGCATACTGGCCCTTGGCGTCGGTTTCAGCCGGGTTCGCCATGCTTCCCGCCTGATCGGACTGGCGGGTTTCATCGTTCGTCTCGCCCGCCGTTCGCGACAGGCCGTTGCCATGCGGGTTCTTCGGCATACCTGCATTCTGGTCGATCTCGGTTGGCGGATTGCGTGTCTTGGGTATGTAGACGCCGTTGTCGTGCTTCTCGTTGGTCATGGAGGGCTCCTTCTCATGACCGAACAAGCAGCGGTTCGGCATGTTCCCGATCCTGCAAATGAGGGCTGCGGGCTGCGGCGTATAGCAAATGATATTTCGGGCTTTGGGGTCCTCGGCTAGAGCGTGTGCTTGGACCAACAGAGCGGCGGCGCAATCATGAAGAACAAGAGTTCGTTTCGAACAAGGGAGGGCATGTGGCTGCCAGAACACCTTCAGATCGCGATCCAGCGCGCTCTGCTCGACTTCCCCGACCGGAATGGCGAACAGACCCATCGCGCCGTGGCTGCGATTGTTCGGAGGACTCATCCAGCTCTTCCGATCAGCGAAGGTGAGCTTTTGGCAGCGGTCGAACGGGTGGCGGGGCGAACTTAGTTTATTGCGGTCGCGGCCCGCTGCCGCAGTGCCGTACCCTGGTAAGTCATCGAGCGGCCAGAACGTTTCCAGTTCCGGCCTGACGAAGTGATGGCTTTGGAAGAGCCGCACGCCTTGCTTGTTCGCGAACCGTTGGCCATTCGTCGCGCTGCCTAGCGGGGTTCCGACTGAAGGCTGAGATAGGTGGGATCGAAGTCCCCCAGCGACTTTAGCCCCTCCATGTCCAGGATATCGACTTGCTGCGAGTTCCAGGAAATCAGGTTCCGCGCCCGAAGCTTTCCGACGGTTCGGTTTGTATGAACCACCGACAAGCCGAGCACATCCGAAAGCTCTGTCTGCGTTATCGGAAAATGGAAGCCCAAACCGGACGAAAGGCCGACTATTTCGAGCCGCGTATAAATCTCGCACAGGAGGTGAGCCAGTCGCTGGGCCGGCGTATGGCGGCCCAGGAGCGCAGTCATTTTTCGCTGAATGGCCGCATCGATGGCCGTCAATGTCCACAGCATGCGTGTCAGATGCGGCTCTGTCGCGGTCAATGCGATCAGACTTTCGTGCGGAATGTAGGCGACCGTGCAATTGGAAATCGCAACAATCGAATGATCCATCTTGCGCAAGAGCAATCCGTGAAGGTCGACAAAGTCGCCCGGGATATGAAGCGCGCTCAATTGTCGTGTGCCGTCCTCACCACTCACGGCACGGCCGGCCAGCCCCTCGACAAGGAGGCAACTGGCCGAGGGGCGGGACATCTCGGCAATGATTTCAGAGCCCCTGGCATAGTGCGAAGTGCGCTGCGTCAGGGAGGCCAGCGACGCTTCTTCGGCAGGGGTCAGCTTGTCGCGGCGTGACAGGCTTCGGCATAGAAGTTCGATCGCTGGTGTCATGTTGTCCTCGGTCAGGCGGGCGGCGAAGGCTTGGCCGAGTATCCCATGCAGACATTTCATGCATGCGGCAAGTGCCGGGACCAAGCGTACTGAGCGAGGCTAACGCAGACGATGAACTTTATCGGCGATCGAAGTGCTTGCTGGTGCACCTGATCTCAAAGAGCGGCGTTCTAGCTTGATCCGTAACAGTGATCGACCATTCGTCCGCCGGGCCAAACCGGCTGTTCATGTCTCTCAGCGAATCGCCGCATGCAATGACCGCTTCCGCCCAAGCAGACAGATCATCCGGAAGATCGAGATCTACTGATTCAGCGGGCGAATGGGGGTGTTGGACGCTGAATGAGTATATCGCCACGGGCATCTCCATCGGGCTGGAAATGGTCCAACAAGCGATCGGACTTTAGGTTCCGCGGGCAAAAGACGACTTGCGCCCCATCATGGCCAGGCGAATGAGGTCGAACCAACGGGGTGCCGTATTCGCAGTCCGACAAGGATCGGAATGGTGGGCCCGGAGGGACTCGAACCCCCAACCAAGCGGTTATGAGCCGCCGGCTCTAACCATTGAGCTACAGGCCCCACACGGGTGTTGGCATTAAGGGCTTTTGGGCCACCGCACAAGCCGGGCCGCGCCGCAATGCACCCATAATCGCTGCATACGCATTCTGGTTCGATCCGCATATCCAGGGAGTTACCTCATGCGCCTTCTCGTTTCGACCGCCATCCTCGCGCTTGCCCTGCCGCTCGCCGCACAAGCGCAGGAAGAGCGGCCCTTTCCCAAGATCGTCGTTTCCGGCAAGGGCGAGGCGGCTGTTGCGCCCGACATGGCGATCGTCAATCTGGCCGTGCTGCGCGAGGCCGAGACGGCGCGCGCGGCGCTGGACGACAACAACGAGGCGATGGCGGACGTGATCGCGGCGATGAAAGAAGCGGGGATCGCCGAACGCGATCTGCAAACAGCGGGTCTTTCGATCAGCCCGCGCTATGTCTATCCGCAGAACAACGACGGCTCAGAACAGCCGCGCATCGTCGCCTACCAGGTGACGAACAACCTGACGATCCGCATTCGCGACATCGACAAGGTGGGCGAAATCCTCGACCAGTCGGTGACGCTTGGCGTCAACCAGGGCGGATCGATCTCCTTCGTCAACGACGACCCGTCGGCCGCGACCGCCGAGGCGCGCCGCAAGGCGGTGGAGGACGCGATGGGCCGTGCGCAGATACTGGCCGAGGCCGCCGGGGTGACGCTCGGCGACGTCGTCGAAATGTCCGAGCGGACCGCGCCGCCGCCAATGCCGATGCAGGAGCGCGCGATGATGCGCATGTCGGCGGCGGATTCGGGCGGCGCGGTTCCCGTCGAGACCGGCGAGAACAACTACGTCGTCCATGTCGACGTGACGTTCGCCATCGGCGGGAACGACACGCCCGAATAACGACACGCCCGAATAGAGCGCGTCAGCTTCCCGGGCGCGGATCGATCGGCGCGACCGTGCCGAGATCGAGATGGCGCTCGAGGGCGGCGGCTCCGGCAAGGAGCCGCGCCTCGCCGCGCGGGCGCGCGGCGATCTGCAATCCGACCGGCAGGCCCTCGCGCGTGAAGCCGCAGGGCAGCGACAGGGCAGGGCCAGTGGTGAGCGTGACCGCGAAGGCGATCGTCAGCCAGTCGATATAGGTTTCGAACCTCACGCCCGCGCATTCGGTGACGTAGCGGTTCTCGACCGGGAAGGGCGAGACGATGGTCGCGGGCGTCAGGAGGAGGTCGTACTCCTCGTAGAAGGCGAGAGCGCGGGCGATGATGCCGGCGCGGCGGGCCTCAGCCTTGGCGACGTCGCCGACGGTGAGCGCCAGGCCCTTTTCGATGTTCCAGACGACTTCCGGCTTCAACAGATCGCGGTGCGTCTCGAGCTTCGCGGCGTGGCCGGTGGCGAAGCTGACGGCGCGCAGCGTCTGGAAGGTTTCGCGGGCGTCGGAAAGGTCGGGATGGGCGTCGGCAACTTCGACGCCGAGTTCGGTGAAGCGGTAGGCGGCGGCGCGGCAGATGTCGGCGACTTCCGGATCGACCGGCGTGATGCCGCCAAGATCGGCCGAGAAGGCGACGCGCTTCGGCAGAGCACGGCTTTGTGCGGCCTTGCGGTAGCTGGTGCCGTCACGCGGCAGCGAGATGGGGTTGGCCGGATGCTCGCCGGTCATGGCATCGAGGAAGAGCGCGACGTCCTCGACGGTGCGGGCCATCGGGCCTTCGACCGACAGGATGTCGTCGACGAGCATGCCCGGATTGGCGGCGACGCGGCCCGGCGAGGGGCGCAGGCCGACGATGCCGTTGAAGGAGGCAGGATTGCGCAACGAGCCCCCAAGGTCCGAGCCCTGCGCCAGCCACGCCATGCCGGTGGCGAGCGCGACCGCCGAGCCGCCGGACGAGCCCGCGGCCGAGCGTGAGGTGT
Organism: Aliihoeflea sp. 40Bstr573; assembly: GCF_024105655.1. Lineage (GTDB taxonomy): Bacteria > Pseudomonadota > Alphaproteobacteria > Rhizobiales > Rhizobiaceae > Aliihoeflea. Next base: position 47,066 of record NZ_JAAAMH010000014.1, on the reverse strand, counting down.
TCCACGGATTAAGCGTGGCGCCGAAGACGTCGTTGAAGGTATTGGCGCCGGCGCCGAATTCGGGCGTCGCGGTCTTCGCGTAGACGATGGCGCCCTCGTCCTCCAGATGCGTGACCATGATGTCGGAACGGGTGGGGACGTGGTTCTCGAAGATGCGCGAGCCGTGCGTGGTGCGCACGCCCTCGACCTCGGTCAGATCCTTGATGGCGACGGGCGCGCCGGCGAGCAGTCCGCGCTCGGCGAGCGGGCGCCTGGCAAGTGCATCGGCATTTGCGCGGGCACGCTCGAAGGCGAGAGTGGGCAGGGCGTTGACGGCGGGGTCGACGACGACGATCCGCTCCTCCAATGCGTCGAGCAATTGGCGCGGCGACCATTTTTCGGCGCGCAGGCCGTCGACGATTTCGCAGGCTGATTTGCGGATCAGTTCGGATGTCATTCATGCGCCTCCCAAATTGCGGTTCCGTGATAGCCGGGAGCAATTGGGCATCCAAGGGCCAGACAGCAAAAAGCCCGGCGAAATCGCCGGGCCAGCCTTTTCGTCGAAGAATCAGGCGAAGCGCGCGGCGGCGCGGCTTCGCGACGAAGACGGCGAGACGAACGCCTCTGCCAGTTCGAGGTCTTCATGTCCGATCAGGCGTTTCGGATCGCCGTCGATGATTTCCGGGGAGAGGGCATTGGCGGCAATTGCCGAGTCCCAGGCGTTGCGAGCTTCGCGTTCTGCGCGGATCAACGCGGAGAGAGCGAGAATAAGCCGGTCGCGATGGTCCATGAGAGGGTCCCTATGTCTTCTTGTGGTGGTCTTTTGGGTCTGCCCTTGGGAAGGCGAACTGAAACGCGGAACGGCATTCCAGGTTCCCTCGGATCGCGCTTCCTGAGAGGAACCTTCCGCATGCCCGGCGCATTTGACGAGACCGACCAGGAGCGATCTGCGTGCTCGAATCCGTTTCCAGACAGATAAAGCCAGTTGAAGACGATCTGCCGATGGCGCTGCGCCGGCCGGCCGATCTTTCGTATGTCAGCGATGCCGAGCCCGGGATAAGACGAAAGCGCGCCGGCAAGGGCTTTTCGTTTCTGACCCCGGAAGGGGCGAAACTCACGGATCGCGATGAGATCGCGCGGATCAAGGCGCTCGTGATCCCGCCGGCCTGGACGGATGTGTGGATCTCGCCCGATCCGCTCGGCCACATCCAGGCGACGGGGCGCGACCTCAAGGGGCGCAAGCAATATCGATATCACGCGCGGTGGGGCGAATATCGCGACGACGTCAAATATCAAAGCCTCGTCGATTTCGCGACCGCGCTGCCGCGGATGCGCGAGCGGATGGAGGCGGACCTGCGCAAGCGCGGGCTGCCGCGCGAGAAAGTGATCGCCTCCATCGTCTGGCTGCTCGACAACACGATGATCCGCGTGGGCAATCCGGCCTATGCGCGCGACAACAAGAGCTTTGGCCTGACCACGCTGCGCGCACGCCACGTCGAAGTGGAAGGCTCGAAGCTGCGCTTCGCCTTCAAGGGCAAGTCCGGCAAGGAATGGAACCTGAAGCTCGTCGACAAGCGCATGGCGCGGATCATGAAGGACATTCTGGACCTTCCCGGCCAGCACCTGTTTCAGTACCGCGACGAGGACGGCGAGCGCCGGATGGTGCGCTCGCAGGACGTCAACGCCTATATCCGCGAGGCGACGGGCGAGGAGTTTTCCTCCAAGCACTTTCGCACCTGGGGCGGGACGACGAGCGCGGCGGCCCTGTTTTCAACCGTCGAACTGCCGGGGACGAAAACGGAGATGGCGCGGGTTCTCAACGGCCTGATCGACAAGGTGGCGGCGCGGCTCGGCAACACGCGCGCCGTGTGCCGGCGCTGCTACATCCACCCGCGCGTGGTCGATTCGTGGTCCGCAGGCAGGCTGGTGGAAGAACTGGCCGAAGCGCGCAAGCGCTACCGCAAGCCGATCGAAGGGCTCGACGAGGAGGAAGCGCTGGTGCTGCGCTGGCTCGCTACGGAAGTTTCGGCCTGAGAAGATTTCAGTGCTGGACGGGACGGCCGATGGGCAGGTCGATGGTCAGGCGCGTGCCGCCGACGCCATCGCCATAGACGATCGAGGTATTGAGGCTGGTCGCCATCGCCTTGACGATGCGCGAACCGAGGCCGGTCCCCTTGGGCTTGCCTTCGCCGTTCCAGCCGATGCCGTCGTCCTCGACGCGCAGGACGGCGAACTCGTCGCCAGCGCGGCGGATATAGACGCGCACCTCGCCCTCGGCGTCGCCCGGATAGGCATATTTGTAGGCGTTGGTGACGAGCTCGGTAACGATCATTCCGATGGAGACGGCCTTGTCGGTGGGTACCGTGAGCGGTTCGAGATCGGCGCGGATACGCGAGGCATGGCCGGCGGCCTTCATCGACGTGTCCAATTCGTTGATCAGGGTCGAGATGTAGGCGTCGAGGTCGACCATGGTCACGTCGTCCGACGTGTAAAGCCGGCGGTGGAGGCCGGCGATGGCCGAAATGCGCGCCTGGGTCTCGGCGAGCGCATCTTTCGCCTTGGGCTCGGAAACGGCGGAGGTCTGCATACGCACGAGAGCCGCGACGAGTGCGAGCGAATTGGCGACGCGGTGATTGACTTCGGCGAGCAGGATGACCGCCCGGTCGCGCGCGTCGCGAACCTCCTTTTCGGCGTTCTCCTTCTCGCGCTGCAGCCGGGCCTTTTCGATCGACTGATCGATCGCGCTCGACAGCAGCACGAAGAACTCGTCGCCCACGCTCTTCAGCACGTAGTCGGCAGCGCCCGCCTTGAGCGCCTCGACGGCGACGGTCGCCTCGGAGGAGCCGGTGACATAGACCACGGGCGGGGCGATGCGCCGCTTCTTGAGCGCCGCCAACATGTCGAGACCGGTTCCGGACGCGAGATAGTGATCGAGCACGACCACGTCGATCGGCTGCGCGTCGATCTGCGCCAGACCCTCGGTGATGTCGCCGCAATGTTCGACGACGAAGCCCTGGCGCTGAAGGCGCTTCTGGACCAGACGCGCGAGCGCCGGATCGTCGTCGACATAGAGGACGCGGACGGAATCGGTCATCGGTTCAAGCGGTCTCGGGGACCTGCATCACCGAGAAGAACAGGCCGAGCTGGCGGATCGCATTGGCGAACCCGTCATAGTCGACCGGCTTGGTGATATAGACATTGGCGCCGAGATCGTAGCAGCGCTGGATTTCGCGCTGGTCGTCCGTCGTGGTGAGGACGACGACCGGGGAGCGCTTGGTGTGGACGTTGTTCTTGATCTTCTCGAGGATGTCGACGCCGGTCATGTCCGGCAGGTTGAGGTCCAGTAAAATCAAGAGCTGGCGGCGGGCACTGTCTTCGCCCGAACCATCCGCGCCGAAGAGATAGGTGAGCGCAGACGTACCGTCGGTGAACGGGATGATCTGGTTGCTGACGCCGGCGCGGCGGATGTTCTTCTCGATCAGGCGCGCATGGCCCTCATCGTCCTCGATCATGATGATCGTCACTGGCTGTCCGTCGGTCAACTCATGCACTCCTTTGAACCGTGGGAAGTTTTTCCGGCAAGGTCACCCGGAACGTGGTTCCACGCCCGAACTCGGACTGAAGGGTGATATCGCCGCCGAGGTTGCGAACCAGCGTGCGGACATGGGCGAGGCCGATGCCTTCGCCGGGCTTGTCCTGCGTGCCGGAACGGCGGAAAAGATCGAAGACACGCTGGTGATCCTGCTGAGCGATGCCGCGGCCATTGTCCTTGACGTCGATGACGATCTGGCGACCGTTCATCTTGCGGGCGGAGACGCCGATTTCGATCGGACGGTCGGGCGCGCGATACTTCACCGCATTGTCGAGCAGATTGCCGATGATCTGCTCCAGCGACAGGCGGTCGGACAGGATCGGTGGTACCGCGACATCGACATCGATGCGGCCCTCGCTGTCGGCGACTTGGTGCTGCATCGTGTTGGCGTTGGCCTCGATCAGTTCCTTCAAGTCGATGCGCTCCGGCTTGAGCGGACGGCGACCATCGCGCGAAATCTTGAGGATCGCGTTGATCAGCGCGTCCATCTTGCGCGTGGATGAGCGGATGAAGCCGATCGCCTCGGGAAGATCTTCCGAAGCGGCAAGGCGCGCGTCCTGGATCTCCTGCTCGGAAAGTGGCTCGCCGTCGGCCAGGACGTAGGTCTGGATCGTCTTCATGGTCGAGTCGAGTTCGCTGGTGAAGCCCATGATGTTGACCAGCGGCGCGCGCAGATCGTGTGTCACGATATAGGCGAAACGCTGCACTTCCTCATTGGCGCGCACGAGGTCTTCGGTGCGCTCGGCGATGCGCTGTTCAAGGCCGGCATTCAGTTCCTTGACCTCCTCGCGCGCATTCAGAAGTTCGCGCGTATACCGCAGCGCCATCCAGACGGCCGCACCGACGACCGCGAGAATGACGAGCGCCCCGAGAAAGGTTGTCAGGCGCAGCCAGTTCGCGCTGTCCCGCTGGCGGTCTGCGCCCGTGTCCAGCCGCTCGTCGGCGGCGCGGATGATGGCGGTGAAGAGTTCGCGCGCCTCGTCCATTATCTCCTTGCCGCGATCCGTCCGGACGATCGCGACGGCGGCTGCGACATCGCCCTGGCGGACGAGTTCGATCGTCTCGTCGATCTCGTCGATCTTGAGATTGATGCCTTCGAGCAGGCGCGCCATGGGCTCCGTCGCCTGCGGATAGGGCAGAAGGATCGTACGAAGCCGCTCGTAGCGCTCCATCACGGTGCCGCGCGCGGCCTCGTAAGGTTCGAGATACCGTTCTTCCTGCGTCAGGATGAAGCCGCGCTGGCTGGTCTCGATATCCTGCAACGCGCTGCGCAGGTCGACCGTCGCGGAGCGCGCCTGGCGGGCCTCGATAACCTCTTCGAAATGGTTCTGAGTCTGCTCGACGAGCCACGCCGACGTACCGACAATGGCCACGAGCGCGAGCATGCCGATGAGCAGCAGGATCCCGGTGGTCCTGATGAAATTTTTATTAGCAGTCGGCATTCGATCGTTCAGCCCAAAGTCCGTCCCCGCTTCGAGCAATGGCCCATCGACCCGCGAAATGCCACTAGATTTTTAATATGACGGCGTTCAGCCGCGAAAAACGCCCGCCGGCTGCACCGGCGGACGTCTCGTTCAATCATTTGATTTAATCATTTGATAGTGAGTGCTGCCGCCGATCAGTCGCCGTCGGTCGTCACATCGACATCGGGCACGTCGACATCAGGTACATCGACGTCCGGCGTGTCGATGGTCACGTTGACGTCGTCGGCACCGCCGCCGCCGCCGAATCCACCGAGCAGCCAGACTCCGCCGATGATGACCACGATGGCGAGCACGAGCGCAACAGCCCAGCCGCCACCACCGCCACCGCCGCGACCCGTATTGACAATCGTCGGTCCACGATCAGACATTCTTGTTTCCTCTCAAATTCTGGGCAATCCACCTGCGGATCAGCATTGCCGGTGAATGCGACATCCCTTATCGCGCTGCAATAATGTGCTGGCACGCATTTTGGTTCCTGCTAATCAAGCTGGAGGTGTTTCGCTTCCGGCCCGAGTGCGAATAGGGTCTTCCAGACAACGAACTGCGGATGGAACGAATTGCATCGGTTTTTCCTGCGTGAGACGACACGCGACCTTCACCACGACCTCGACGCGCTTATCTCGCGTCTCGATCTCGCCGATGCCGGTGACTACGCGGCGTTCCTGCGCATCCATGCCGCCGCGCTACTGCCCCTCGAAGCTGCGCTGGAGGCGAGTGGCATCGAAGGCAGCTTTCCGACGTGGCCGCGCCATCGCCGCAGCCACGCGCTGATCGCCGACCTTCGCGCATGCGATATCGAGGAGGGGACCGGCGCGGCGCTGCCCGCAATCTGCGGCACCGGTCAACAGATGGGGGTTCTCTATGTCCTGGAGGGCTCGCGTCTGGGAGGCAGGCTTCTGGAACGCAGGGCCAGGGTTCAGGGCGCGCGCAACGCGTTTCTCACGCATGGGGCGGGACAGCCCCTTTGGCAGGACTTCCTGCGCCATCTCGAAAGCCTGCCCGACGATCTCGCGATGCGCCGCAGCCTGGCGAATGGCGCGAGCATGGCGTTCGAACAGTATATGACGGCGACTGCCGAAATCCTTGCCATGATGCAACGGGGCGGCATCGAGCCCGTTGGTCCAGTTGAAAACGCAAACCGCATTGTCGCCGCGAACCGTTCGTGAAACGGGATCGGCGCAAATCCTGAAGCAGGCCCCGCGCATGAACGTCAAAGTTTCGACCGACCTCGATCTGTGCGCGCAGGAGCCGATCCGCATTCCCGGCGGCATTCAGCCTCATGGCGCCCTCATCGTTCTCGACGCCGACCTCGGCACGATCCTTCAGGCCAGCGCGAACGCGCCCGACTTTCTGGGCTTTGAGGCCAAGGCCGGCGCGCGGATCGACGCCGGGCCGCTCGCCGATGCGCTCGCCGCATTGAAGCAGAACGCGCCGGGCGACCCTTTCCTGAAGCCGATCGAAATCGGCGAAAAGTGCCTGCTGGTTTCAGCCCATGGCACGTCGCAGGGCGTGATCGTGGAGTTCGAGGAGACCGATCCGGAAATCGTGTCCGCAAATCCCTATCCGCGAATGCAGCGTTTTGTCGACCGGATCGAAAGCAGCAAGGATATTGCAAATGTGCTGGCCGAGGCGGCCGGCGAAGTCCGCGCCCTGACCGGCTTCAACAGGGTGATGATCTACCGCTTCGACGCGGACTGGAACGGAACGGTGATCGCCGAAGACGGCGACGGGGTTCTGCCGTCCTATCTCGACCTGCGCTTTCCAGCGACGGATATTCCTGCGCAGGCCCGCGAACTCTACAAGCTCAACCGCCTGCGCCTGATCCCCAGTTCGTCCTACGATCCCGTGCCGATCGAGCCAGTCAACTCACCCGTGGATGGCGAGCCGCTGGATCTTTCCGACGCGGCGTTGCGGAGCGTTTCGCCGATCCACCTGGAATACATGCGCAACATGGGCACCGGTGCGTCGATGTCGATATCGCTCATCATCGACGGAGCCTTGTGGGGCCTGATCTCGTGCCATAATCGCGACCCGAAGGAAGTGGACGCGCGCATTCGTGCGGCCTGCGAGTTTCTGGGCCGTATCGTCGGCCACCAGATCGCGTTTCACGAGCGGCGCACGGAGACGAGCGATCGGTTGGCGCTCAAGCGCGTGGAGACCGAACTCGTGTCGCACCTGGCCCGCACGCCGGTCTTTCAGGAAGGGCTCGTCGCACGTTCCAAGCAATGGCTGAAACTGACCAATGCCGAGGGCGCGGCGGTGGTTACCGAGGGCGTGCTGCTGACGGCAGGGCAGGTGCCTTCGACCGCGCGGATCAAGGAACTGGCGCGCTGGCTGCACCAGAGCAATGTCGATCGCATCTTCGTCACGCGTGAACTGGGCCAGGAGTGGACGCCGGGCAGGGACATTGCCGATGTCGCGAGCGGGGTCCTCGCCGTGCCGATCTCGCAGCGCCATGCGAGCTTCATCATCTGGTTCCGCCCGGAACTGAAACATACGGTCAAGTGGGGCGGCGAGCCGGCGAAAAACGTCGACGAGCGCACGATGCGCATCAGTCCGCGGACCTCGTTCGAGATTTGGAAGGAAACCGTGCGCGGCCGCTCCGTGCCCTGGTCGAGTGCGGAACTCCACAGCGCGGAGGATTTCCGCCAGTCAGTGGTCGATCTCGTGCTTCAGCGTGCCGAGGAACGGGCCGAGTTGACCGAGGAGCTTCAGCGTTCCAACAAGGAACTGGAGGCATTCTCGTACTCGATCAGCCATGATCTGCGGGCACCGTTCCGGCACATCGCCGGCTATGCGCAGCTCCTGAAGGATGAGGAGCCGGAGCTGAAGGAGCTGTCGCGGCACTATATTGAGGGGATTTCTCAGGCCGCGGTGACGGCGGGCCAGCTCGTCGACGATCTTTTGCAGTTCTCGCAGCTTGGACGCACCGGCCTCAAGATGTCGCGCGTCGACATGAACAAGGTGGTGGAGGAAATCCAGCGCGGCCTATCGCACGAGACGGAACGGCGCCGCGTGGAGTGGAAGGTCGACAAGGACCTGCCCGTCGCTTGGGGCGATCCCTCGCTGATGCGCCAGGCAATGTTCAATCTGGTCGAGAATGCAGTGAAGTATTCGCGCGACAGCGACCCGTCGGTCATAACCATTACCGGCGGTCGCGATGCCGACGGGTCGACGCGGTACAGTGTCGCGGACAATGGCGTCGGCTTCGACATGAGCTATGTTGGAAAACTGTTCCAGGTTTTCCAGCGGCTTCACCATTCCGACGAGTTCGACGGCACGGGAATCGGACTGGCCTTGACGAAACGCATCATCGACCGCCATGGAGGATCGATAAGCGCAGAAGGGACGCTGGGCAAAGGGGCGATGTTCACAATCGAACTGCCCGATCGAAAAGGCGAAAACGAACGTGGCAAGCTTGAGACCGATCCTGCTGGTTGAGGACAACCCGGCCGACATCGAACTGACCATCGCAGCGCTGCGAAAGACCAACATAGCCAACGAGATCGTCATCGCGCGCGATGGGGTCGAGGCTCTCGACTACATTTTCTGTGAAGGGGTACATGAAGGTCGCGACGGCGAGCATCCGGCGGTCATCCTGCTCGACCTCAAGCTACCGAAGGTCGATGGCATAGAGGTGCTTGAGAAGGTCAAGAACCATCCGCACCACCGCAACATCCCGATCGTCATGCTGACCTCGTCGCGCGAGGAATCGGACGTGGTTCGCTCCTACCAGCAAGGGGTGAACTCCTTCGTGGTCAAGCCGGTCGACTTCAACGCATTCTTCGAAGCCATCCGGAACCTGGGGCTCGTATGGGCCGTTCTCAACGAGCCCTATCCCGGAGGCCTTTGAATTGAACCAACTCCGAGCCAACATGGTCGGCGCCGCGCAGATCCGCATCCTTCTTTTGGAAGACAGTCATATCGATGCCGAGCTCATTCAGAACCAGCTCGGCAAGATCGGCATGCCTGCGGATATCGTCGGCGCGACGCGCAAACGCGAATTCGAGGCGGCTCTGGCGGTCGGAGACTTCGATCTCATCATCGCGGACTATTCGCTGCCCGACTTTGACGGCATGGCTGCGCTCAAGATGGCGGAGAAAAACTTTCCGACCGTGCCGTTCATCTTCGTTTCGGGCGTGGCCGGCGAGCATTTCGCCACGGAAGCCGTGCGCGCGGGGGCGACGGATTACGTCACCAAGAAGGATCTCGACAAGATTCCCATGGTGGTTCGGCGCGCGCTCGACGAAGCGCGCGAAAAGCGCGAGCGCGCCCGCGCCGTCAACGCGCTGGCTGAAAGCGAGAACCGCTTCCGCAACCTTGCCGACAGCGCACCGGCGCTTATCTGGTCGACGGACGCCAACGGAAAATTGACCTTCGCCAACCGCAAGTTCGAGGCCGAATATGGCGGTGCTGCCGACATGCTCGGCGAGGGGTGGCGCTCGATCGTCCATGGGGACGATGTCGCCCGGTTCGAAGCTGCCTTCCGTGACGCATTCGACAATCGCCAGCCGTTCAATGCCGAAATCCGGACATTGAAGGATGGCGAGGTGCGCTGGCTGCGCTGCGAAGCGATTCCGCGGCGCGACGGTTCTGGCGCCTTCTTGGGTTTCAGCGGCTGCGCGGTCGACGTGACGGATTCCAAGCTTGCGCGCGAGATGCTGGAAGCAGAGGTTGCCCAGCGCACCGCCCAATTGCGGGACAGCGAAGAGGCGCTGCGCCAGTCGCAGAAGATGGAGGCGATCGGCCAGCTTACTGGGGGAATCGCGCATGATTTCAATAATATGCTTGCTGGCATCCTGGGCAGCGCGGAATTGCTGCAACGGCGCTTGTCGGCGGGGCGATCAGACGGGATCGAGCGGTATCTCGAGGGCATCATCACTTCCGCCGGACGCGCCGCTTCCCTAACGCAGCGCATGCTCGCCTTTTCACGGCGGCAGTCTCTCGATATCAAGGCGACCAATCTCAACGAACTGGTGCTCTCGCTGGAGGACATGCTGCGGCGCACATTGAACGAGTCCATCCAGCTCGATCTCGATCTCGCGCGCGACACGTGCCCCGCATTGACCGACGCAAACCAGCTCGAGAGCGCCATCCTCAACCTGGCCATCAACGCCCGCGATGCGATGCCCGAGGGCGGCGTGCTGACGATCTCGACCCGCAACCGCCATGTCGATGGCGACTTTGCGCAGCGCAAGGGACTTGCGGCCGGCGACTATGTCGCGTTGACCGTCACCGACACTGGCACCGGCATGTCCAAACAGGTGCAGGAAAAAGCGTTCGACCCCTTTTTCACCACCAAGCCGATCGGGCAGGGGACGGGACTCGGGCTGTCGATGGTGTTCGGCTTTGCCAAGCAGCTCGGCGGCGCTGCCCAGATCCTCTCGCAAGAGGGCAAGGGAACGACGATCGAGATCATCATGCCCTGCGATCCTGATGCCGAGTTCGCCGCGCTGGATTCATCTCGCGATGGCGCAGTCTCGCCGGATGAGGTCACGCAGACGGTTCTCGTCGTCGAGGACGAAGCGATCGTCCAGATGCTCGTCGTCGATGCCCTGAACGAGATGGGATTCGAGACGCTCGAGGCCCACGACGCGCCATCCGCGCTGAAGATCGTGGAAAGCGGGCGCAGGATCGATTTGATGGTGTCGGATGTCGGTCTGCCCGGCATGGACGGGCGTGAACTCGCCGACCATGTGCGCAGGCACCTGCCCGAGCTGCCGATCCTGTTTGCGACCGGCTATGCCGAAGGTGCGCGCACGCGCGCCGGCTTTCTCGGCGAGCGCATGGACCTGATCTCCAAGCCCTTCGACATGGCCGAGTTCGAGCGCAAGGTGCGGGCGATCATCGGCCGGGACTGATTGGCCGGCATCACGACCGCGATGCTGCGTCCGGCGTGTCGGCCTCTTCCGGCTTCTCGATGCTCGGCTGATCGATGATCTTGCCGGCCTTGTTCTTGCGGCGCTTGCGCGTCTTGGATGTCAGAAGGGCATCGGCCTGCCCGTCGACGCCGACATGGTAGGTGACCTGCGGGAACGGGATTTCGATGCCACGACGCTCAAACGCGGCCTTTATGAATTCGTTGAACTGACGGCCAATTCCCCATTGCGAGCCGGGCAGGGTCTTGATCCGGGCGCGCACATTGATGGCCGAGTCGCCGAAGAGCGTGACGCCATGGATCTCAAGCGGTTCCAGGATCGCGGTCTTCGCATCCGTTTCCATCAGATTGTCGAAGGCTTCCTGCATCGCGGTCTTCACCTCGGAGATATCGCTGTCATAGGCGACGCCGATCTCGGCGACATGGTAGGAGAAGCCCTTCATCGAGTTCGACACCATGTCAACGGATGAGAACGGGATGAGGTGGAGCGTCCCGTCCAGCGAGCGGATCGAGACGGAGCGGATCGTCAACCTTTCGACAACGCCGGACGTCGCGCCAACGCTGACGACATCGCCCTCGTTCATGATGTTCTCGAGCTGGATGAAGATGCCGGTGATGATGTCCTGCACGAATTTCTGCGCGCCGAAGCCGATGGCAAGGCCGAGTACGCCGGCGCCGGCGAGGAGCGGGGCGATGTTGATGCCGATCTGCGCCAATGCCAGCATGACGATGAAGACGGCGAGCGCGATCGTGAAGGCGTTACGGAAGAGCGAGAGCAGCGTCTTTTCGCGCGCGGTCGGCACGGTGCCGAAGTTGGGATTGAGGCGGTATTCGACCCAGGACGACATGGCCAGGTAGATCAGGAAACCGACGAGCAGGATGATGAGCGCGGAGATGACCGATCCGGTAACGCGCTGGCCGCCTTCCGAGGCGACCCAGCCGAGGAAGTCGATCAGGCCCCAAGCCTGGGCGATCGCGATCGCGACTCCGATGAGCGTGACGGTGCGCACCACCTCCATGACGCGCGGCACGAAGGCGTGGAGCCGCGCTTCGAGCAGCGGCAGGCGCTGCTTGAGATCGTCGGGCAGGCGCACGCCGACGTGGATGAAGCGCGAGATGAACGAGATGACGATGACGCCGACGACGACGGCGGCGATCGATTGGATCGTCGCGCCCAGCATGTACGGCAATGCCTCGGCGGGATTGGCGAGCCAGACGACGAGGATCGCGACGAGATAGGCGATCGCGATCATGTGCCAGTACGCGCCCAGGAAGGCGAGCGACTTCGACAGGGCATCGTGACGGCCGTTGTTTGCCCGCCACGTCATGGCGTTGCGGACGGCCGCCTTGTTCTGGAGCACGATCAAGATGCCGATGACGACAGCGGTCAGCATGGCGAGGACGCGCAGCGCCTGTGCCGCCGTGGGGCTGACCATGTCGGCGAGAATGGGCGCGAAGAACATGAACGAGTAGCCGAGGAGGCCGATGATGCGCGCGGCCCAGAAATACCAGTAGGCTGCGGTGGTGTCGTTCATGGGGAGGGGGCGAAGCGCGGGCCCGTGCGGCTCGAAAATGGCGCGCGCGACGACCTTTGTCATTTCGACCGCGAGGAAGGCGTTCAGCAGGAGCGTCTGGTTGATGCCCATGCGGCCCGGCCCCGTGAAGAAATAGAGCGAGATTGCATAGCCGATCGCCCAGGCGGCGGCGACTGCGACCACATCGATGACGGCCGCGCCGACGATGCCCATGATGCGGGGGACCCAGCCGCGCCCGGCGACTCGGTTCGAGATGGATTTCTGGCCCTGTGTGGCCAAGGCGCGCAGGAAGAAGTAGCTGGCAAACAGCGCCACGGCGAGGATGGCGACACTGGTCGCAGTCTGCGTGATCGCTCCGAAGTCGCGGGTCGGCGACGAAAAGATCGCCCCCACATCCGAGCCGAGCTCGACGACCGCGCCGATCGTCGTCGATACGCCTTCGGCGATGTCACGGGTATATTCCGCGATCTGGCGCGCGATGGTGGGGTCAGCCGTGCCCTCGGCGGCCTGTGCCTCGGCTTCCGGCGCGCCTTCCGTACCGCCGGCCGCGCGCAGTCGTTCGATCAGCTCGTTTCGCGTCGTGTCGTTTTCGAGCAGGCGAATGAGGTCGTCGACGCTAGCCGCAGGCGTCTCCTCGCTGGCGGCCGATTGGCCCTGCGCAAGCAGCTGGGCGCTGGCGCCCCCGACGGACAGGAACAGGGCGAGGAAGGCGCAGACAATGAATCGCATCAGAATAGGAGGTCTCGATGATCGGAAGGCTGGGAAAGCTCCCTAAGCATGGCGGGGCAAATGTGAAGGTCAACCCCGACAGAGAGAATTCGAGCGAGATGGGCTCGGTCAGAACCGCTCCGCCGAGCAATTCGCGCAAGGTTTGCCGGCCTTCGGGCGTGATCTTATTCGACGGTCAGCCCTTCATGCCGCCCTGCGTCAGGCCACCCACCACGCGTTCCTGGAAGAGCGCGATGATGATCGAGATCGGCACGATGGCCACGACGAGTGCGGCGGAGATGATCGGCCAGGGGAACGAGAACTCGCCCTGATAGAGCGTGATGCCGACCGGCAGCGTGCGGCTCGACAGGCGCGATGAGAGCGTCAGCGCCAGCAGGAACTCGTCCCACGCATTGACGAAGGCGAGGATGCCGGCGGTGAAGACGCCGGGCGCCGTCAGCGGAATGACGACGTGCCACAGCGCGCCGAGCCGCGAGCAGCCGTCGATCATGGCCGCGCTTTCGAGGTCCTTCGGGATGTCCTGAAAGAAGGAAATCAGCACCATGGTGCAGACCGGCATGGAAAGGACCGCGTAGGGCAGGACCAGGGCCCACCATGTATTCAGGAGGCCGACCGTGCGCATGACCTGGAAGAGCGGCACCATCAGCGAGATCAGCGGGAACATGGCGATCGCCATCAGCACCGACAGGATGAGGCCTGGTGCGGGCAGGCGAAGGCGCACCAGCGCATAGGCCGCGAGCGCCGAGACGGTGACGCACAGAAGCGTCGACAGCGTGGCGACCGCGACCGAGTTCCACATGAAGGCGAGGATCGGCTGGTCGGTGAAGACGCGTGTGTAGTTCTGGAAGGTCAGCGTGTCGGGCAGGATGGTGATCGGCAGGCGAAGGAGCTCGGCCTCGGTCTTGAACGAGGTCAAAACGATCCAGATGGCCGGCACGAAGCCGTTGACGACGACGACGAGACCGGCGAGGAGAACCATCACGCGCGGGCGGGGCAGACGCATCATCTACGCCTCCTGCCGGGGGTCGCGACGCGTGTAGCGCAGGTAGCCGGCGGTCATTACGAGCGAGACGACGAACATCAGCACCGCGAGCGCCGAGCCGTAGCCGAGATCGAGAAAGTCGATCGTCGTCTTGAGAATATACATGGCGAGCGTCTCGGTCGAATTGCCCGGCCCGCCATTCGTCATCGCATAGGGGATGTCGAAGGTCTGGATCGCGGTGATGGTGCGGAAGATGGCGGCGACGATGATCGCGGGCCGCAGCATCGGCAGCGTAATCTCGATGAATTGCTGCCATTTCGACGCGCCGTCAATCTCGGCCGCCTCGTAGAGCGATTTCGGGATCGTCTGCAGGCCGGCAAGCAGGATCAGCGCGACGAAGCTCGACGTCTTCCAGATGATGGCGATGCAGATGGCGATGGTGGCGAGGAATGGATCGGTGAGCCAGGCGAGCTTGGGCAGGCCGACCCACATGAGGATGTTGTTGACGATGCCCTGGTTGAACTCGAAGAACCAGCGGAAGATGAGGCCCGCGAAGACAAGCGGCAGCGCCCAGGGCAGGAGGAGGCCGAGCCGCACCGGCCACTTGACCCTGAAGGGCTGGTTGGCGAGGAGCGCGAGACCGAGGCCGACGACGATGGCGCCGGGCACCGTGACGGCGATGTAAATGACCGTGTTGAGCGTCGTTTCCCAGAACCGGGGGTCGGTGAGCGCCTTCTGGTAGTGCGCAAGGCCGATGAACGGTGTGCCGAGCCAGGGCTCGGTCAGGCGCAGTTGCTGCGTCGAGGTCACGAGGAGGCGGCCGATCGGGAACAGCACGACGGCGAAGAGCAAGAGGAAGGCCGGCAGGATCATCAGCAGACCCAGCCGCCGCTCGGATTTTTCCAGGCGGGTCAGCGGCAGGGGCTTCAGAGCCACCGTCTTGCCCGTACGTGGCGCCATCGGCCAAGTCCTCTGCTTTTGGGAAGAATGAGGCGGCCGGATGGTTTCGGCCGCCTAGGAAGCCTTACTGCATGACCTCCGACAGTCCCTGCTCGATGCCCTGCAGGGAGGCGGCTCCGTCCTGGGTGCCGGCGAGGAAGGCATTCATGTTGGTCCGGATGACCTCCGACACGCGCGGATAGGCCGGGGTGACGGGACGCGAGCGGGCGGTTTCGACGACTGGAAGCGCGTCTTCAAACCACGGATTGGCCTCAAGCACCTCGGCATCGGTGTAAACCTCGGGGAAGACCGGCATGTGCGAGGCGAGGATCGCCTGCTGCTTGGAGACTTCGGGGCTGGAGAGATATTTCACCAGTTCGACAGCCGCTTCCTTGTTCTCGGAAAATGCGGAGACGGCGAGCTGCCAGCCGCCGATGCAGGTCGCCGGCGTGTCGGCGGTGAAGCCGGGCAGGGTGACGACGCCGACATTGCCCTTGACCTGGCTGTCCTCGTCGTTCTGGACGCGGTTCCATACATAGCCCCAGTTCATCGCGAAGATGGCGTTGCCGGCCTGGAAGTCCTGGCGGATGCGGTCGGTCGGGATTTCGGCGATGTTCGGCGGCAGGACGCCCGATTCCTTGAAGTCGCCCCACAGCTCAAAGGGGCGCGCGGCCTGCTCCTGCGACAGCGTGATCGCGCCGCCTTCGCCGCCAAGCTCGCCGCCCGCGCCCCAATAGGGGACGAGATAGGTGCAGACCGTGCCTTCGATCGGCGCGCCGGCGGTGAGGAAGCCGGCGAGATTGGGATTGCCTTCCGCTTCCTTGATCTTGAGCGCGGCGGCTTTCAGTTCGTCCCAGGTCTTCGGCGGCTCGACGCCGTGCTTTTCCAGCAGGTCGGTGCGGTAGTAGAGGAACTGCGAATCCGCGAAGTAGGGCAGCGCCATCACCTGGCCATCGACGATGTTGGCCTCGCGATAGGCGGGCAGGTAGCGATCCATGACCGCGTCGCGCTCGTCGCCAAGATATTCGTCGAGCGGCTCCGCCCAGCCCGCGGCCGCCCATTGCGCGGGACGGATGACGTCGATCAGGACCACGTCGAGCGTGGAATCCTGCGAGGCCAAGACGGTGTTCAGATATTGCTGCTGCTGTTCGGACGTCGCACCGCCGACCTCGACCTCGACGTTCACGTCGGGGTTCTGTTCCTGATAGGCGTCGAGGATCTGGCGCATGACGTCGGGGCGCTGCTGGCCGCCGGTGAAGATTCGCAGTTCCGTCTGCGCCAAGGCCGATCCGGCCGACAAGGTCATGATCGCGGCGAGCGTGGTTCCGGTAATCAGTCTCGTCATGTCTGTCTCCCTGATGTTGTGGACCCGACGGGCGGGCCGGAATGTTCTTTCTCAGGCGGCGAGGCGGATGGCTTCGCCGGTTTCGGCATCGAAGAAATGGGCGCGGTCGAGCGCGAGGCCGAGGGTGACGTCCTGGCCGTACTTCAGTCCGGCATCGGGGGAAAAGCGCCCGGTGAAGCGGGCGTCGCCGACGCGCACGGTCGCCTGTGTCTCGGAGCCAAGGGGCTCAACCAGTTCGACCTGGCCGGCAACGGGCGTGCGCGACGGATCGTGATGGCCGAGCGTGACGTGCTCGGGGCGAAGGCCTATGACGATGTCGCGGCCGGCACAGGCGGCAAGGTTCGCGCCGTGCAGCGCGACGTCCACGCCCGACGGCAGGCGGATCGCCTGCGCATCGGCCGAGACGCTGGCGGGCGTCATGTTCATGGGCGGGGCACCGATGAAGGAGGCGACGAAGCGGTTGGCCGGGCGATTGTAGACCTCGTCCGGCGTGCCGTATTGCTGGAGATGGCCATCCTTCATGATCGCGATGCGGTCGGCGAGCGTCATCGCCTCGATCTGGTCGTGCGTGACATAGACGATGGTGGTGCCGAAGCGCTGGTGCAGCTTCTTGATCTCGACGCGCATTTCGGCGCGGAGCTGGGCGTCCAGATTGGAGAGCGGTTCGTCGAAAAGGAAGACCTTCGGCCGGCGCACGATTGCACGGCCCATGGCGACGCGCTGGCGCTGGCCGCCGGAAAGTTGGCCGGGGCGGCGCTCGAGCAGGTGCCGTATCTGGAGGATGTCCGCAGCTTCGTGGACGAGCGTTTCGATTTCCGACTTCGCCGCGCCGCGCATGCGCAGGCCAAAGCCCATATTGTCGTAGACGCTCTTGTGCGGATAAAGCGCGTAGTCCTGGAAGACCATCGCAAGGTCGCGTTCGCGCGGCGGCATGTCGTTGACCACCGTGCCGTCGATGGCGATCTCGCCGCCGGTGATGCCCTCCAGTCCTGCGATCATTCGCAAGAGCGTGGACTTGCCGCAACCGGACGGGCCGACGAGGACCACAAACTCGCCGTCGCGCACCGAAAGGTCCACGCCATGAAGCACTTCGACGCGGCCATATTGCTTGACGACCCGGCGAATTTCGACGCCTGCCACGTTTGACCTCCCAGACGATCCTCTTGGCGGGACCATATGCGTAAGGTGCGATGCCATCCAAGAGCATCGATCGAGGCGGATCATGCCATGTCTTGTAAAAGATACAAGACCTGTTACCGTCCAGTCATCTAAAGGGCGTGCCCAGCCGCGCATTGCGCCGGTTCCGGCGGCACATTGCGATGCCCCAATATTGCGATACGAGTGCATGAGCGACATCTTCTTCATCGGTATCGCGGTCGTCGACTATATCTTCCTGGTCGACCGTCTCCCTGACCGCGCCGAAAAATACCGGGCGCGCGACTTGCAGATCGTCGGTGGCGGGCTGGCCGCCAATGCGGCGGTAACGGCGGCGCGGCTTGGCCACAGCGCGCATATGATCGGGCGCATCGGCGACGATGTCGTGGCAGGACAGATCGGGGAGGGACTTGCGGCCGAAGGCGTCGATTGCGCCGGTCTGCGCCGCTTTGCAGGGCATCGCTCGCCGCTCTCCTCGGTCTATGTCGACGATGCGGGAGAGCGGATGATCGTCAATTACGGCGACTGGTCGATCCCGACAGCGACGGACTGGCTGCCGGACGAACTGCCGGCCGGAACGGGCGCGGTGATGGGCGACATTCGTTGGGAGGAGGGCGCGCGGCATCTCTTCGATCTTGCGCGCGGCGCGGGCCTGCCGGCCGTGCTCGACGTCGACCGGCCGCCCTTCGATGCGAGCCTTCTGGACGCTGCGAGCCATGTCGCGCTGTCGGCGCAGGCGCTGCGCGAGATGACGGGAACGGCCGATCCGCGCGCCGGGCTGACGCGCCTGCGCGAACGGTGTGCCGCGCATCTTTCCGTCACGATCGGCGCGGAGGGAACGCTGTTCTTCGAGGGCGATGCGATCGCGCATGAACCGGCCTACGCGGTCGATGTCGTCGACACGCTCGGCGCCGGCGACGTGTGGCATGGCGCGCTGACCGTGGCGCTTGCCGAAGGCATGGAAACGCGCGCGGCGATACGCTTTGCCTCGGCGGCGGCGGCGCTGAAATGCACCCGGTTCGGCGGGCGAGCGGGAATTCCGACCCGCGTCGAACTCGATCAATTCCTGAACAGATGCGAAGGATCGCAGGCATGACGTCACTTTCGGCCGGCAAGCTGTGGGGCCTGCGGCGGCTCGCCGACGACAACGGGCGGTTCAAGATGCTGGCCGTCGACCAGCGCCCGCCGATCAAGAAACTGATCAAGGCGATGCGTGGCACCGCTGAAGCGCCCTATGAGGACGTGGCCCGCTTCAAGCTGATGCTGGTGGAGGAGTTGCAGGCGGAGACCTCGGCGGTGCTGATGGACCCGCATTTCGCGCTGCCGCGCGGGCTTTCCGTCTCTTCGCCAGCCAAGGGCATGATCGTGACGCTGGAGGATTCGATTTTCCAAGAGACGGAGACGGGGCGGCTTTCGGGCGAGATCGACGACTGGTCGGTCGAAAAGATAAAGCGCGCCGGCGGCGACGCGGTGAAGGTGCTGGCATGGTATCGGCCGGATGCCGATCGCGCCAATTGCCAGGCACAGGAAGACTTCGCGAAAAGAATCGGCGAAGCCTGCCAAGTCTATGACATTCCCTATCTTTTCGAACTGCTCGTCTATCCGCTGCCCGGCGAGGCGGACCAGACGACGGACTATGTCGAGATGGCGGCGAAACAGGCCGACAACGTGCTGGAAAGCGTGCGGCGTTTCGCCGACCCGGCCTTTGGCATCGATATCTTCAAGCTGGAAAGTCCGGTGCCGGCCAAGGGTATCGGCGACGGGTCGGGCGGCGCGACGCAGAAACTCTTCGATGAAATGGGCCGGATCGCCCGCCGCCCCTGGGTGATGCTTTCGGCGGGCGCCGGCATGGCGGAGTTCGAGGCGGTGTTGAAGCACGCCTACGCGGCCGGTGCGTCAGGCTATCTGGCGGGTCGAGCGATCTGGTCCGAACCGTTCAAGGCGTTTCCGGATTGGGAGGCGATCCGCGCCGGCCTGCGGCAGACGAGCCTGCCCTATGTGAAGCGGATCAATGCGCTGACGGATCAAGGCGCGACGCCGTGGTTCGACACGCCGCTTTATGGCGGCAGGGCCGAGATTGCCCATGCGGATGCTTCGTTCCGGCATTCTTATGAGGGAATGGCCTATCCCGGCATGGGAGGCGGATGATGGCACGGATCGGGCTGTTGCCGCTGGCGCGTGCGACCTTCGACGTGCCTTATGCCGAAGCGCTCTACGGCAAGCTGAGGCGCGGGCTTTTGGCTGCAGGGCACGATCTTGTTAGCGGCGATGCGCTGCTGTTCGACGCGCCGGCGACCGAGGCCGCGCTCGCTGCGATGACGGGCGAGCCGCTCGATCTCCTGCTTATCGTGCAGGTGACTTTCACCGATGCGACGATGACTGTGAAGATTGCCGATGAAGCGGATGCGCCGCTCGCGATCTGGTCGCTTCCCGAGCCGCGGACCGGCGGGCGGCTGCGGCTCAACGCATTTTGCGGACTCAATCTCGCGGCGCACGCGCTGGGCCTGAACGACGTTGCGTTCGGCTGGGTCCATGCGGACCCCGCGACGACGGATGTCGGTGCCTTGGCCGGCGATCTTCTTGCCGGGAACCGGCAGGCGAACGCGCTGCCGCTTGCTCCGGCAGAAGCGGGCGAAGTCGAGAGGGCCGGCGCGCGGGCGCTCCTGGCACGCATCGCCGGCAGCCGGATCGGGCGGATCGGCGAGCGGCCGGACGGGTTCTTCACCTGCGACTATGATTCGGAGCGGCTGGAAAGCCTAGCCGGAGTCTCGGTAGAGCCAATCGCGCTCGACGCGCTGTTCGACGCCGCGCGGAATGCGGACGCGGGCGCCGTCGGCGAGGCGCGCGCGGAGGCGGGGGCGACGCTCGGTGATCTCGACACGGTCGATCAGGACCAACTGGACCGCTCGCTACGCTTGCGCGCCGCGCTGGAAGACGTGCGCGCGACAGGCGGCTATTCGGCCTTTGCGGTGCGCTGCTGGCCGGAGATGTTCACGCAATATGGCGGCGCGGTCTGTGGGCCGGTCGGCATGATGGGGGAGCGGCGCGTGCCGTGCGCCTGCGAGGCCGACGTCCATGGCGCGCTGACGAACCTTTTCCTCCAAGAGATGACCGGCGAGGCGGCGTTTCTCGTTGATCTCGTCGACCTGGACGCTGAGGACGGCACCGCCGTGGTCTGGCACTGCGGGCAGGCGCCGGTTTCGATGCGCGACGAGACGGTGATCGCGAAGGCTGCGATCCATTCCAACCGCAAGATGCCGCTGCTCTTCGAGTTCCCGCTGAAGCCCGGCCGCGTCACCTTTGCCCGGATCAGCCAGGCGCGCGGGCATCCGACGATGGTGATCGCAGGCGGGCAGATGCAGCGCCGACCGCTCGCCTTTTCCGGCACGGCAGGCGTGCTCGCCTTCGACGCAGCAATCGAAACCGTCGCCGAGACGATCATCGGGGCCGGACTCGAGCATCATTTGAGTCTCGTCTACGGCGATCACCGGCCGGCGCTGCGGGCACTCGCGGCCGAGATAGGCCTTCCGGTTCTCGAATTCTGAAGGGTAAACACATGGCCAGACTGCGCTACGCGATCATCGGTTCGGGCATGATGGGGCAGGAGCATATTCGCAACATCATGCTCTTGCCCGATACGGAAATCGTCGCCGTCAGCGATCCGGACGAGAGCATGCGCGAACGTGCATCGGCGCTTGCCGGAGGGGCGCGGCAGTTCGCCGATCATCGTGCGCTGATGGATGCGCAGCTCGCGGATGTGCTCCTCATCGCCAGTCCCAACCAGACCCATCACGACATCCTGCTCGATGTCATGCCGGCAGACTTGCCGATCCTCGTCGAAAAGCCGCTCTGCTCGACTGCCGAGGCGAGCCGGCACATCCTGTCAGTGGCCGCCAGCCGCAAGGCTCCGGTATGGGTGGCGATGGAATATCGCTACATGCCGCCGATCGCGCGCATGATCGAGGAAATCCGCGCCGGGACGATCGGCGAGACCAAGATGCTGACGATCCGTGAACACCGCTTTCCCTTCCTCCACAAAGTCGGCCACTGGAACCGCTTTTCGGCGGAGACAGGCGGCACGCTGGTGGAGAAATGCTGCCATTTCTTCGACCTGATGCGGCTCGTCACGCAATCGGAGCCGGTGCGGATCTTCGCGTCCGGCGCGCAGGATGTGAACCACAAGGACGAGGCCTATGACGGCCGC
Organism: Aliihoeflea sp. 40Bstr573; assembly: GCF_024105655.1. Taxonomy (GTDB): domain Bacteria; phylum Pseudomonadota; class Alphaproteobacteria; order Rhizobiales; family Rhizobiaceae; genus Aliihoeflea. The sequence goes on along the minus strand of NZ_JAAAMH010000014.1, from coordinate 25,244 downwards.
GCGCCGGACATCCTCGACAATGCCTATGTGATCGTCGATTTCGCCAACGGCATGCGGGCGATGCTCGAACTTTGCATGTTTTCGGAAGGAAGCTGGTTCCAGGAACACGTCTCGGCGATGGGCTCCGCGGCCAAGATCGAGGCCTTTGTGCCCGGACCGGCGCGGTTCTGGCCGGGCGCGGGCGAACGGGCGGCGGAGATCGTCATTTCGCCGCGCGAGCCGAAGGGGCCTGAGCGGCGTGTGATCGAGGTCGACCCGGAAATCCTCGCCGCCGGCGACCATCACGGCTCGACCTTCTACCAGCACCGGTTGTTCCGGCAGATGGTGCTGGAAGGCGGCGAGCCGCAGGTGTCGCTCGAGGACGGGCTGCGATCGGTCGAGATGGGCGCGGCGGCGGAGCTTTCCGCGCGCACGGGGCAGGCGGTGGAGTTTGCGGATGGCTGGCGCGACCGTCAGGTGGCGTGATCGCTGCGGTCTAGCGCTGCTTGTGCAAGGTGCGGACGTAGGTCTCCAGCACGGCATTCATGCGGGTCTGGTAACCCTTGCCCGTCGCCTTGAAGGCATCGAGGACGGACTTCTTCACACGCAAAGTCACTTGCTGCGTCGTGTCGGGCTCGACCAGCTTCGCATTCTTCCAGAAGTTCTCGTCCAGTTCGGGAATGTCGCTGGTGTCGATCTGGTCGTCCGGCAGGGCGGCCAGTTGCTCAAGGGTCAATTCCCTGTCGTAGCGCTTCTTCATAGGTGTTCCTTTCGACGCGCTTGGCGGGGCGCGCGGAGATGATGCGGGTTGTGCCATTCCGGTCGGTGTGGGTCACCACGAGCACGAACACGCCTTCGATCGCGCCGATGCTGTTGCGGCGAACTTCGCCATATTCGAACCGGTCATCGATTGCCGTCAGGACGGGACCTTCGAAGATTCGACAGGCGGTTGCAAAACTCAGCCCATGCTTGGCGATGTTTGTCCGGTTCTTCGCCTCATCCCATTCAAAAGTCATGTAAGCACATTATGTAGTTACGTTCAATGCGTGCTGCGGGCGGCAAGCTACTTCAGATCCGACAGATAGTGATGCGCTTCGGTGAGGCAGCGGGAGATGCGCCATTCGACGATGCGGTCGTCGAGGCCGACGGCGCGGCGGTCGACTTCCAGGAGTGGCATGCCGAAGGGGCAGTCGAGATGGCGCGCGTCGTGGGCGTCGGCGCCGACTGCCTTGAGCCGCTCGACCGCACGGGCAACGGTGATGCCGTAGCGGGTGGAATAGAGGCCGTAGACATTGTTGGGGATGGTCTCGAAACGGTCGAGTTCGGGGAAGTGCTCGGCCGGTAGGACGATGCGCTCGATGATCAGCGGCTTCTCGCCAAGCGTACGGCGGCGGATGAGACGCCAGACGGGGTTACCGGCGGGAATGGCAAGCGCATCGGCCTCGGCCGCGTTGGCGTCGCCACTCTCGAGCGAGAGGACCGTCGAGTCGGGAAACTCCCGGCTGCCCTCGTCGGGGGTCAGCTTGAAGAACTGGAACAGGATGCGCTCGTCATCATAGGATGTGACGAAGGTGCCGCGCCCCTGCCGGCGCACAAGCAGATTGTCGAGCGTCATCTCGTGCAAGGCCTTGCGCACCGTGCCTTGGGATACGTTCAGTTCCTCGGCAATCTGGAACTCGTTGGGGATGGACTGGCCGGCCTGCCAGCGGCCGTCGGCGATGCGGGCGACGAGCAGCGCCTTCACGCGCTTGTAGAGCGGCTGGTAGCCGAGCTTGCCGGCTCGCTCGGCGCGGAAGCGCTCTTCCTGGAAATCGCCGTCTGATTCTTCCATCCGTGCGCTGGTCACACTCTTCTCCGCGAAATGAACTCTCGTTTGCCCGGTCGCCCGCCGTTTCCCGATTGCGTCGCTGGTCTTTTATCTTATACAAGAGCTATCGCTGCACCGCCAGCGTGGCTTTGAGGTTTTGCGGAGGTCAGGATGGCGATTCCCCATCTGCTTGTTCACGAGCACAAGGACAATGTCGGCGTCGTCGTCGTGGAAGGGCTGACGGCGGGCACGAAGATGCTCGGCGTCGTCACGCAGGACAATTCCAGCTTCGAGCTGGAAGCCAAGGCCGACGTGCCGATCGGCCACAAGGTCGCGCTTGCCGACATCAAGAGCGGCGACACGGCAATCAAGTATGGCGAGGACATCGGCAGGTTCGTCGCCGACGTCGCCAAGGGCGGCCACGTCCATGTCCACAATCTCAAGACCAAGCGCTGGTAGGAGCCGACCCATGGCGTCGAAATATTCGAACCGGACGATCAAGGCCTATCGGCGCGACAATGGGCGCGTGGGCGTGCGCAACCATGTCATCATCCTGCCGGTCGACGACATTTCCAACGCCGCCTGCGAGGCGGTCGCCAACAACATCAAGGGCACGATGGCGCTGCCGCATGCCTATGGGCGGCTGCAGTTCGGCGAGGACCTGGAGCTGCATTTCCGCACCATGATCGGTACCGGCGCGAACCCGAACGTCGCCGCCGTCGTCGTCATCGGCATCGAACCGGGCTGGACGAAGAAGATCGTCGACGGCATAGCGGAGACCGGCAAGCCGGTGGCGGGCTTTTCCATCGAGCAGAATGGCGACCTGAAGACAATTATGGACGCCAGCCGCAAGGCGAAGGAGTTCGTCCACTACGCCACCGAGCTGCAGCGCGAGGAATGCTCGATCTCGGAATTGTGGGTCTCGACCAAATGCGGCGAGAGCGACACGACGACCGGGCTCGGCTCGTGCCCGACCGTCGGCAACATGTATGACAAGCTCCTGCCCGAAGGCATCTATGGCTGCTTTGGCGAGACGTCCGAGATCACCGGCGCGGAGCACATCGCCAAGGCGCGCGCGATCAACCCGGAAGTCGGCGAGCGCTGGTACAGGATGTGGAAGGCCTATCAGGACGACGTCATCGAGCAGTTCAAGACCGACGATCTGTCCGAAAGCCAGCCGACCAAGGGCAATATCGAAGGCGGGTTGACGACGATCGAGGAAAAGGCGCTCGGCAACCTCGAGAAGATTGGCCGGACGTCGAAATATATCGACATTCTGGAGCCTGCCGAGATGCCGAAATCGGGCAACGGGCTCTATTTCATGGATTCTTCGTCGGCCGCGGCCGAATGCGTGACGCTGATGGCGGCGGGCGGGTATGTGATCCACACATTTCCAACGGGTCAGGGCAACGTGATCGGCAATCCGATCGTGCCCGTTATCAAGATCACCGCCAATCCTCGCACCGTGCGCACGATGGGCGAGCATGTCGATGTCGACGTGTCGGGCATATTGCGGCGCGAGATGACGATCGACGAGGCGGGCGACGCCCTGATCGACATGATCGTGCGCACGGCGAACGGGCGCAACACGGCGGCCGAGGCGCTCGGGCACCGCGAGTTCTCGATGACGAAGCTTTATCGCAGCGCGTGACATGGCCGACATCGTCATCAGCGAATTCATGGACGAGGCAGCGGTCGCGCGGCTGACCGCGCGGTTCGACACGCTCTACGACCCGAAGCTGGTGGATGATCCGGAAAGGCTCACCGACCTGGTTCGGCCGGCGCGCGCGCTGATCGTGCGCAACCGCACGCAGGTGCGCGGCGCGCTTCTGGAGAGCGCGGGGAAACTGGAAATCGTCGGGCGGCTGGGCGTCGGGCTCGACAATATCGACGTGGAGGCATGTTCGGCGCGCGGGATCGCGGTGCACCCGGCGACGGGGGCGAACAATCTGGCGGTTGCCGAATATGTCATCGCCAATGCGATGCTGCTTTTGCGCCAGGCCTATCAATCGAGCGATGCGGTGGCGGAGGGCGCGTGGCCGCGCCAGAAGATGATGGGGCGCGAACTTGCCGGCAAGACGCTCGGCCTGATCGGCTTCGGCGCGATCGCGCAGGAAGTTGCATGGCGGGCGCATGACTACGGCATGAGGCTACTCGCCTACGATCCGCACCTGGACGCGGGGCACCCTGCCTGGCAGATCGCGCGCAATGTCGCGCTCGACGGCCTGATGGAACTTGCCGACGTCGTTTCGCTGCACGTGCCGTTGACCGAGGCGACGCGGCACATGATCGACGCGCGGCGGCTCGGGCTGATGAAGCGCGACGCGGTGCTGATCAATGCCGCGCGGGGCGGGGTCGTCGACGAGGCGGCGCTTGCCGACGCGCTGCGTGATGGAAGGCTTGGCGGAGCCGCGCTCGACGTGTTCGAAAGCGAACCGTTGACGGCGGCGGACGGCGCGAAGTTCAGGGGGCTTCCCAATCTCGTGCTGACGCCGCATATCGCGGGCGTGACGGAAGAATCGAATGTGCGTGTCTCCGACATGATCGCGGAACTCGTGATCGCGCATCTGGAGAAGCAGGCATGAGCGAACGGGTTCTGACGGTGGGTGAGGCGCATGCGCTGATCGCCGCCGTGCTGACGGCGTGCGAAACGTCGGTCGACAATGCCGACGCTGTCGCGCGGGCGTTGGTGAGCGCCGAGCTCGTTGGGCAGGGCGGGCACGGTTTGAGGCGCGTTCCGGCCTATGCGGCGCAGGCGCGTGCCGGCAAGGTCAAGGGCCATGCGGTGCCGCGTGCCGAGCGCGTCCGGCCCGGCGCGGTGCGGATCGATGCCGGGTTCGGCTTTGCCTATCCGGCGCTGGAAATGGCCGGCGAGCAACTGGCCGAGATGGCGCCGGCGCAAGGCGTCGCGATTGCCGGCATCCATCGCTCGCACCATGCCGGCGTTGCGGGGCTCGCCGTCGAGGCGCTGGCCGAGCGCGGGCTTGTGGCGCTGATGTTCGCCAATGCGCCGGCGGCGATGGCGCCGTGGGGTGGGCGTCGGCCGCTCTTTGGAACCGATCCGATTGCGTTTTCCTGTCCGACGGAGGGCGGCGATCCGATCGTCGTCGACGTCTCGCTATCCAAGGTCGCGCGCGGCAAGATCATGGCCGCAAACCAGAAAGGGCAGTCCATTCCCGAAGGCTGGGCGCTCGACGTGGACGGCAATCCGACGACCGACGCCAAGGCTGCGCTCGCCGGCACGATGATCCCGCTCGGCAATGCCAAGGGAACGGCGCTTGCGCTGATGGTCGAGCTGCTCTGCGCCGGGCTCACCGGCGCGAATTACGGATATGAGCAGACGTCGTTCTTCGACGCCGCGGGCGATCCGCCGGGCACGGGACAGGCGATCATCGCCATCGATCCGGGCGTATTCGGAAGCCATGCAATGGTCCGGTTTGCGCAGATGGCGGACCAGATCGCAGGCAGTGACGGCGCGCGCGTGCCGGGACATCGTCGTATCGCGCTGCGCAAGAAACTCACTGCCGAGGGCATTTCGGTCGATGAGGCGCTGATCGACGAAATCGGCGCGATCGGTGCCGCATGAGCATCGAGGAATTCGGTCGGACCGCTGCTGGCGAGACGGTCCAGCGCATTCGCATCGCCGGCGGCGGGCTGACCGCGCATGTGCTGACATGGGGCGCGGTGATGCAGGATCTGCGCCTTGATGGCCACGAGCCGCCGCTCGTGCTCGGCTTCGAGCGCTTCGAGGACTACCCCGCGCGCTCGCCCTTCTTCGGCGCGACCGCTGGGCGCTATGCCAACCGGATCAGGCATGGCCGGTTCGAACTCGACGGCCGGCCGGTGCAGGTCGATACCAATTTCCTCGGAAAGCATCTGCTTCATGGCGGCATCTTGGGGATCGGCAAACGGATCTGGACGATCGCGGACATGGGATCGGATTTCGTGCGGCTGACGCTCGCCGACCGGGACGGCGAAATGGGGTTTCCCGGCAATCTCGACATCGAATGTCTTTACACGCTTGAGGATGGCGCGCTGAAAGTGAGGCTGACGGCGCGAACCGATGCGCCGACGCTCTGCAATCTTGCGCATCACTCCTATTTCAATCTCGACGATGGCGGGGCGGGCGACGTGCTCGGCCATCGGTTGATGATCGACGCAGACAATTATGTGCCGGTCGATGGCGAATGGATTCCGACCGGCGGAACGCTCGATGTGGCTGGAACGCCGTTCGACTTCAGAAGGATGCGCGAGATTGCGTGGAACGAGGACGGTGCGCAGTTCGCCTACGACCACAATTGGTGCCTTGCCGATGGCAGGCGTTCGTTGACGCGAGTGGTTCGCCTAGAAGGCGCGCGATCGGGCGTAGCGATGGAAGTTTGGACGAGCGAACCGGGCGTGCAATTCTATGCGGGGCACAAGCTAGCCGTGGATGGCGGGCTCGGCGGACGCAACTACGGCGCGTTTGCCGGTCTCTGCCTCGAGCCCCAGGTCTGGCCGGACGCGCCAAATAACCCGGATTTCCCGCAGGCGGACTTGCGGCCGGGCGAGACCTACGAGCAAGTGACCGAGTATCGTTTTTCGAAATAGATGCATCGGCTTTCGATTTGCATTAGAAGGAGCGAAAACGAAAGCAGACGGCTTCCATGTTCCTTCTTCCGCGCCATGCCGAAATCGTGCAACTCGCCAAGGACAGCGGACGTGTCCTTGTCGACGATCTTGCGCTTCGCTTCGACGTTTCGCCGCAGACGATCCGCAAGGATCTGAACGAGCTTTGCGACAAGCGACTTCTCGCGCGCGTCCATGGCGGCGCGGTGATTCCGTCTGGCATCGAGAACATGGAATATGAGGCGCGGCGGCGCATCGCGGCCGACGAGAAACAGGCGATCGGCCGGGCAGCGGCGGCGCTCGTGCCCGATAACGCTTCTCTCTTCATCAACATCGGCACCACGACCGAGGCCGTCAGCGAGGCGCTGGGCGACCACAAGGGGCTGATGGTCATCACCAACAACATCAACGTCGCCAACCGGATGCGGGTGCAGCCGTCGATCGAGGTGGTAATCGCGGGAGGTGTGGTGCGCGGCTCGGACGGGGGTGTGGTTGGCGAGGCGGCGGTCGACTTCTTCCGCCAGTTCAAGGCCGACTATGCGGTGATCGGCGCCTCGGCGATCGACGAGGATGGCGCGCTGCTCGATTTCGACTTTCGCGAAGTGAAAGTCGCGCAGGCGATCATCGCCAATGCAAGGCACGTCATCCTCGTCGCCGATTCGACCAAGTTCGAGCGCACCGCGCCGGTGCGGATCGCGCACCTGTCGCAGGTTTCGAGCTTCGTCACCGACCGCTGTCCCAGCGCCGAGATCAGGCGGGTATGCAAGGAAGCGGGCGTGCAGTTGGTGGAAACGACGCGCTGAGGCACTGCCAGCGCTTGGATTTCGATGAAGTTTCGTTTAGATTTCGTTTGATTTCGAAATCGGATATTCGACGTGCCTGACGAGACGATCCACGACATTTTCATCATCGGCGGCGGCATCAATGGCTGCGGCATCGCGCGGGACGCCGTCGGGCGCGGTTATTCGGTGTTCCTGGCCGAGATGAACGACCTTGCGAGCGGCACCTCGTCCTGGTCGACCAAGCTGATTCATGGCGGGCTGCGCTATCTCGAGCATTACGAATTTCGACTCGTGCGCGAGGCGCTGGAGGAGCGCGAGGTTCTGTGGAAGAACGCGCCGCACATCATCTGGCCGATGCGCTTCGTGCTGCCGCACCACAAGGGTCTTCGCCCGGCCTGGCTTCTGCGGCTGGGGCTTTTCCTCTACGACCACATTGGCGGGCGAAAGCTTTTGCCGAAAACGCGCGTCCTCGACATGAGGGCCGATCCGGCCGGACGGCCGCTTAAGCCGATCTTTTCGAAGGCGTTCGAATATTCGGATTGCGGCGTCGACGATGCGCGGCTCGTCGTGCTCAACGCCCGCGACGCGGCCGACAAGGGCGCTGTGATCCGCACGCGCACCAAGGTCGTTTCGGCCAGGAGGCAAAACGACGTCTGGTCGGTGGAGATCGAGGACCAGACGACGGGCACGCGCGAGACGGTGCGGGCGCGGCTTCTCGTCAATGCCGGCGGCCCGTGGGTCGACCATGTGCTGGGCGAGACGGTCGGCCGCGGCGACGTCCACAATGTGCGGCTGGTGCAGGGCAGCCACATCGTGGTGAAGAAGAAGTTCGACGATCCGCGCGCCTATTTCTTCCAGAATGCGGACGGGCGGATCATCTTCGCCATTCCCTATCATGACGACTTCACCATGATCGGGACGACCGATCAGGACTATCAGGACGACCCCAAGGAGGTTGCGATCACCGAGGCGGAGATCGACTATCTGATCGCTTCGGCGAGCGAGTATTTCGCAGAGCCGGTGCGGCGCGCGGACATCGTCTGGACGTTCTCGGGCGTGCGCCCGCTCTATGACGACGGCGCGTCGAAGGCGCAGGAGGCGACGCGCGACTATGTGCTGAAGGCCGATACGGATGGCGCTCCGCTGATCAACATCTTCGGCGGCAAGATCACCACCTACAGGCGGCTCGCCGAATCCACGCTGGCGAAGATCGAGGGGCTGATCGGCGCCAAGGGGCGGCCTTGGACCGAAAGGGCGGCGCTGCCTGGCGGGGATTTCGCGGTCGGCACATTCGACGCAACCGTGCGCAAGCTGAGCGACGACTTTCCGTTCCTGGCAAAGGCGCATTCACGGCGGCTGACCCGGCTCTACGGCACGCGGGCGCGCACGATCCTTGGCTCGGCGAAGTCTATCGAGGATCTTGGACGGCATTTCGGCGCCGACCTCTACGAGGCCGAGATCTGCTATCTCATGGCGCACGAATGGGCGAAGACCGCCGAGGACGTGCTATGGCGGCGCACCAAGCGCGGGCTGGTGGTGTCCAGGGAAGACGCCGCACGGCTCGAGACCTTCATGGGCGGGCTCGCAGCCGCCGCCTGACAGACCAGCATCGGGGAGGATTTCATGGGCGGGTTCGTTCTCGCGATCGACCAGGGCACGACTTCGAGCCGGGCGATCGTCTTCGACGGCGAGATGAAGATCGCCGGCGTCGGACAGCAGGAGTTCACGCAGCATTTTCCCCAGTCCGGCTGGGTCGAGCATGACGCGGATGAAATCTGGGAGAGCGTCGTCGCGGTGGTGAAGACGGCGCTCGAAAGGGCTGGCGTGTCGGCTGCGGATGTCGCCGCGATCGGCATCACCAACCAGCGTGAAACGATCGTCGTCTGGGACAAGACAACGGGAAAGCCGATCCACAATGCCATCGTGTGGCAGGACCGACGGACTGCCGCGATCTGTCACGAGATGAAGGAGAAGGGGCTTGAAGAGGTCTTCGCGGGCAAGACCGGGCTTCTGCTCGACCCCTATTTCTCGGGCACGAAACTCGCCTGGCTGCTCGACAATGTGGAGGGCGCGCGGGCGCGCGCCGAGGCGGGCAACCTGCTTGCCGGCACGATGGACTCGTTCCTGATCTGGAAGCTGACGGCCGGCGCGGCGCATGTGACCGACGCGACCAATGCGTCGCGCACGCTGCTCTTCAACATCGAAACGAATGCGTGGGACGCCGAACTCGGCGCGCTTCTCGATGTGCCGGTGTCGATGCTGCCCGAAGTGAAGGACAGCGCGGCGGATTTCGGGATGACGGAGGCTGGTCTTTTCGGCGCGGCGATCCCGATCCTCGGCGTTGCCGGCGACCAGCAGGCGGCGACGATCGGCCAGGCGTGCTTCAAGCCGGGCATGATGAAATCCACCTATGGCACTGGTTGCTTTGCCGTTCTCAATACCGGCGAGACGCTGGTGCGCTCGAAGAATCGGCTCCTGACCACCATCGCCTATCGCCTCGACGGGCGCACGACCTATGCTCTGGAAGGCTCGATCTTCGTTGCCGGCGCGGCGGTGCAATGGCTGCGCGACGGGATCAAGGTCATCGGCAAGGCCGAGGAAAGCGGTCTGTTGGCGGCGGAGGCGGACGAGACACAACAGGTCTATCTGGTGCCGGCCTTCGTCGGGCTCGGCGCGCCGCACTGGGACGCGGACGCGCGGGGCGCGATCTTCGGTCTGACGCGCAGCACCGGTCCGGCGGAGTTCGCCCGCGCCGCGCTTGAATCCGTGGCATTCCAGACCCGCGATCTGCTCGATGCGATGAGGAAGGACTGGGCGGATGCGAGCGGGCAGACGGTCCTGAGGGTCGATGGCGGCATGGTGGCATCCGACTGGACGATGCAGCGGCTCGCGGACATCCTCGACGCACCCGTCGACCGGCCGACGATCCTGGAGACGACCGCGCTGGGGGCCGCCTGGCTGGCCGGTTCGCGCGCGGGCGTGTGGCCGGGGATGGAGGATTTTTCGAAGGCCTGGAAGCTCGATTGCCGGTTTGAGCCGGCGATGGGGGACGAGCTTCGGGAGACGAAGCTGGCGGGGTGGCGCGATGCGGTGCGGCGGACGTTGAGTTGACCGCTGAAGGTTTTTTCTGAAGTGACCCCCACCCTGTATCCCCCCTGTGGGGAGGGATACAGGGTGGGGGTCACTTCGACCGACTCTTGAAACGCCTAACTATTTGCAGCCAGACCTGTCGGCGCGAAGATCATGCCGCATTCGTCATGGGCGATGTGGGCGGTGATGCCGAAAACTTCTCGCAGGCGCTCGCTCGTCATGATGTCGGCGGGCTTGCCCTCGGCGACGATGCGTCCCTGTGCCATCACCACCAGGCGATCGCACCAACGGGCGGCGAGCGTCAGATCGTGCAGCGAGACGAGGATCGCGCGGCGTTCGCCGGCAAGGCGCCGGAAGGCGCCCGTCATCGTCATCTGATGCGCCGGATCGAGGCCGGAGACGGGTTCGTCGGCGAGGAGGACGGGCGTCGTCTGCGCCATGGCGCGGGCGGCAAGGACGCGGGCCTGCTCGCCGCCTGAGAGTTCGGTGACGGGGCGATCCGCCAGCGCCGCGACGTCCATTGCTTCCATCGCATCGGATACGATGGCGAGGTCCTTTTGCGACAACGCGCCGAAGCCACGCCAGGGGGAGCGGGCGAGGCGGACGACATTCTCGACGGACAAGGGCCACGCGATGGCGCGGGCCTGTGGAAGAAACGCGATTTCGCGCGCGCGCTCCCGGTCACTCATGGCGGCGAGGTTTCGGCCGTCCAGTTCAATGGTGCCCGAAAACGGGATCAGGCCGGACAGGCTTCGCATCAGCGTCGACTTGCCGGCGCCGTTCGGGCCCAGAAGACCGACCACTTCGCCGGGCTGCAGCGAAAGCGAAACGTCATGCAGGATCGGGCGGCCGGACAGGCTGACGGAGAGGTTGCGGGCGGCAAGCATCAGAACAATTCCCGCCGGGCGCGCACGACCAGCCACAAGAAGAACGGTGCGCCGATCAGCGCCGTCAGGACGCCGACATTGAGTTCGCGTGTCGGCACGACGATGCGCGCGGCAATGTCGGCTGCCAGCAGCAACGCGCCGCCGCCAAGCGCGCTCGGCACGAGCAGGCTGGAGGGCAGGCGGTCGGTGAAGGGGCGTACGAGATGCGGCACGACAAGCCCGATGAAGCCGATGGCGCCTGCGACCGCCGTGCCGGCGCCGACGCTGAGCGCGGTGCCGAGGACGACCAGCAGCCGCGTCGCCGAGAGACGGATTCCGAGGCTCGACGCCGCCTCCTCGCCCAGCGACAGCGCATCGAGTGCGCGGGCCGAGGCGCCCAGAAGCACCCAGCCGAGGGCCATCAGTGGCAGCGCCAGCCAGACATGACTCATCGAGCGGTCGCGTAGCGAGCCGAGCAGCCAGAAGATGATCTCGTAGGAGGCGAAGGGGTTGGGCGAAAGGTTCAGCACCAGCGACGTCAAGGCGCCGGTCAGGCTCGTCAGTGCGACGCCGGCGAGGATGAGGGTCAGCGTCGCGCCGTTGCGGGCGGCAATGGCGAGGAGCAGGAGGACGGACACGGCCGCACCCGCGAGCGCGCCGGCCGGCAGCGCATAGAGCGAGGCGCCGGCAAGGCCGGTGTAGAAAATCGCCACCGCGCCGAAGGAGGCCGAGGAGGTGACGCCGATGAGGCCGGGCTCGGCCAGCGGATTGCGCAGGAGGCCCTGAAGCACCGCGCCGGCAAGCCCGAGGCTGATGCCGATGGTGAGCGCGAGGAGCGCGCGGGGCAGGCGGATTTCCTGCATGATGATCATCGCCGCCGCATCGCCGCCGGCAAAGAGGCCTGCAATGCTCGACGCCAGGTCGAGATCTGCCGGGCCGACGAGCAGCGAGGCGGCGGTCAGGAGGAGGCAGGCAAGGCCGAGGATCGGATTCAGCATCGCGCCTTCTACCGCGCCGGCGCGCAGGAAGCGATCTCTTCGCGCAGAGCGGTCAGGGCGCGCACGGCTTCGATGACGAACGGCCCGCCGCAGGCCCAGGCGCCGCGCGGCACGAACGCGCCGATACGGGAGCTTTCCAGCGACCGAAGAGCCGGATGCTGAGCGATCTGGTCGGCAAGGGCAGGGGCGTCCGTCATCGGCTCGGAGACGATGACGATATCGGGCTCGTGCGAGACCAGTTGTTCCAGCGGCAGCGGCGTCATGGCCGAATAGCCAAGTTCGGTCGCAAGGTTCGTCAGGCCGGCGGCCTCGATAACGCTGTCGGCGAGCGTGCCTTCGCTGAGCACCACGCCGTTCTGCTCATAGGCGATGGCGGCGGGCTTCGTCGAGCACTGGCGGGCGCGCAGGTCGGCCAGATCACGCTCGTAGGCCGATGCGATCTGCTCGGCCTTCGCGTCCTGCCCTATGAGCGCGCCCATGCGGCGGATTTCGCCGGCGATGGTGTCTACGGACTGGTCGTAGGCGAATTCCTCGACGGCGAAGTCGAGCGCTTCGAGGAGGCTGGTCGTGTTGTGGAGCGAGAAGGTGCCCGTGACGACGAGGTCGGGCTTCGACAGGAAAACCTCTTCGGCGCGGCCGCTGTTCTTGGGGTAAGGCGCGGCCTCTTCGTGGAGGAAGGAGAGGGAAGGGTCAAGGGAGAGGTCGGAGAGAGACGCGATCTGACTTGGTTCGGCGAGGAGCAGGACGAGCTGGTCGGTGCACACGTTCATGGACATGACGCGGGGCAGGTCGGCGGCGTAAGACGTGGTCGATATGGCGCTCGCGAAAGCCACCAAGACCAGAGCTTTGCGGCGCCTCCCTCTGGGTGGTCGGCCGCCTTGGGCCGAGCCACCGGTCTCGTTGCGTCCTTCGCCCCCCCAGCGAGTGGCGAGATCACGCGCGGCGAACGAGGGGGCAATCACCCGCCTTGCGGGGGAGAAGTCCGGCAGGACAGAAGGGGGCGTTATGAAGCTCCGACCTTTCCGATCTGCCGGACTCGTCCGCATCAGAACCTCGACCTGACGCCGGCGAAGGCGGCGAAGCCCGACGTGTTGTACCCGCTAATCGTCTGGTAATCTTGATCGAGCAGGTTCTCGGCGCGCACGTATATCTCAGTGCTATCGTTAGCCTGATAAGCAACTTTCGCATTGAGAAGAACATAGTCATCCAATTCGAGGCCTCCGACATCTATTGTGTCGAACGCGAGCTTGGCGTCGGCTGCAATGGTCCATTTCTCGGCCGGTCGGACAACCGCCGAGAGGCCGGCCGTGTGCGCTGGAACGCGCACCTCACGGTCGCCGTTGGGACGCTTTGCACGCGTATACGTGTAGCTTGTGCCGAGTTGGAACCATTCATTTACATCATAAACGAGGGTTGATTCGATGCCACTCGTGCGGGTGGTTCCTTCGACTTGGCGATATCTGCCGGCCGCCCATTCGATGTGGTCATCGATGCGGCTATGGAAGAATGTCACGTCAGCAATCAGCCGGCCATCAAGAAAGCGCTGCTCGACACCGACGTCGAAGCTGACGCTTGTTTCAGGATCCAAGTTTGGGTTGCCGCTCGTCGGGTTATACAACTCGAAAAGGCTCGGCGCGCGGAAACCCGAGCCAGCCGAAGCATGTAGACGGGTGGCCGTCTCGAACTGATAAGAACCCGTTGTGCGCCAAGTGGTGTAACCGCCAAACATGTCGTGTTCGTCGTGACGTACTCCGACCGTCAGATCGAGGGGCTCAATAGGCGATAATAGGGCCTGTCCCCAAACGCTGGCCATTGTCGCATCTTCATCGACCCCGCCGGTCGTTTCCGCCGCCGTGCGCTCGAAATCGAATCCGAACTGTGTCGTAAGCATTGGATTGAACTCGTAGGAGCCCTGATAGTCGAGCTTGATTCGCTGGCCGTCGAATCGTCCCGGAAAGGAATCCACGACCTCACGGGTGGAGTCGAAAAGTTGCGCCGAAACGGTATTCTTGAACCGTCCGTCGAGCAGGGCGAAGTTCACACCGCCGCGTACGCCAGCCTGGCGAATCTCTGCATAGTCTTCCGTGTCACCGAGTGTAAACGTCGGTGGGGCGAAACCATCGTACTCGGTCGTTGCGTCAAGCAGAAGCGCCGACCCGAATACCGAGACATCCTCATTGATATCGAATTCGCCGGAGATATTGGCAGTAATGTTTTCGTAGCCGTCGCGTTCGGTGCCAGCTGCGGCAGCCGAAAAGCCGTCCGTGCGCAAACCGCCAAGAAAGGCGCTCACCCTACCGCGTTCGAATCCACCTTCCAGCCTGTAGCCGCCGCGCACTGTGCCGTCGGATCCGCCTTCAGCGGTGATCGTATGGTGGATTCCTGGCTCGATGTTTCCGAGTGTCGAAATGCTTATAAGACCGGCAATCGCGTCTGAGCCGTAAAGTGTACTCTGAGAGCCTTTGAGCACTTCGATGCCGTTGACGCCACCGACGAGAAGATGTTCGTAAAGCGTCGCGTTCTGCGGTCCAGTGGGATCGGAGATGTCGATGCCATCAAACAGCGTCTTCACATATTGTTTGCGAAGGCCACGCATCATCAGTGTTGATGTCGAGCCGTCGGGCCCGGTCTGCACCAGATTGATGCCCGGCAGGCGGTCGAGATAGTCGATGACGAGCGGCTGCGACTTTTCCTCGATCTCCTCGCGGCTGACCGTCTCGACGCGGGAGCCGGTTTTCGTCGCATCGGTGGGGGCGCGATTGGGTGTGACGACGATCTGCGGCAGTTCGGTGAACTGGGCGTGCGCGGGAAGGCTCGCCAGAACGGCAATGGCGGATACGGCGCAGGCTGCGCCAAGATGGGAAATATGCATTCGGTCCCCCGTGCCGGCCACGCGTCGCGGGCGGCAGCTCAAGCTTCTCAACGATGCTGGGAAAAGGAACCGTTGCAGCCCCGATATCGCCAGCGATGACAGAAGTCACCACTGCGAAACCACAGCCCCGAACGCGCCCCGCATCCGGCAAAGGTGACACTCGAGGCAGGTTTCCTGGCTCGCGCTTCGGCGGATCACTCACCTTCCCGGACCGATGGTCCAGTGGTCGTTCGAATGTCCTCGGCGCTTACAGTTGCGGGGGCAGCCACGGCTCGGACAATCGCTCGTCCTTCCGTATTCCCTCTTAGCCTGCGTCCGACGACGCAAGGCACCTCAAGCTGAGAAATGGGTAGCAGGGCGGGAAACCCGGCGTCAATCGGGGCTGTCACCAACTTGTTATCGGGATGTGCTCGTGTGGCCCGTCCGCAACGCGCGGTCGGGCGACGTAACGTCAATTTTTGCCGTATAAGTGGCGAAAATGCGCCATGGATGTCGCATTTGCGCGGTTCGCGATGCACGTCGCGGGGCACATTCAGCGCCGAACATCCTGATCTGGCGGCGTTTTTGACAATAGTTGACCGATACGGGATGGTAGGGTTCAGGCAAAATAATGGGAGATGACAGTCATGAAGTTCTTCAAGAGCGACGGCGATCGCGTTCCCGCGCATATCGAGAAGCTGGCCGAAGAAGCCAAGGCCGGCGATATGGATCGTCGCGAGTTCCTGGCGCTGGCCAGCACTTTCGGCGCGACGACCGCGCTTGCCTATTCGATGCTTGGCATGGCGCTGCCGGGCGAGGCGATTGCGCAGGATGACGGCGAGCCCGTCACCGGCGGCACGCTGCGTGTCGCCATGTTCGTCAAGGCGAACAAGGATCCGCGTACGGCCGACTGGTCCGAAATCGCCAACGGCATGCGCCAGTCGCTCGAGCCGCTGGTCAAGTATACCCGTGACTTCACCTTCGAGGGCCGGCTGCTGGAAAGCTGGGAAGTCAATGAGGACGCGACGGAATACCTGCTCAACGTACGCCAGGGCGTGACCTGGACGAACGGCGACGAATTCACAGCAGACGACGTGATCTACAATCTGACGCGCTGGGCCGACCAGGAAGCCGAAGGCAACTCGATGGCGACGCGTGTCTCCTCGATGATCGATCCCGACACGAAGAAGCTGCGCGAAGGCGCGGTCGAGCGTGTCGACGATTACACGGTCAAGCTGACGCTGCCCGAGCCGGACGTGTCCATCATCCCCGGCTTCGCCGACTATCCGGCGCTCATCGTTCACCCGAGCTTCGAGGAGACCGGCGCGGACTGGGTTGCGAACCCGATCGGCACCGGGCCTTTCGAACTCGTCTCCTATTCGGTCGGCGACCGCATCGTCTTCAAGCGCCGCGAAAGCGGTTCGTGGTGGAATGGCGACGTCTATCTCGACGGCGTCGAGTTCATCGACTACGGCACCGATCCGGCAGCCATGGTCTCGGCGTTCGAATCCGGCGAGATCCACACCAATTACGAGACGACCTCCGACTATCTCGAGATCATGGACAGTCTCGGCCTGGTGCGCTCGGAAGTCATGACGGGCACGACGCTGTGCATTCGCATGAACGTCGACAATGCGCCCTATGACGACCAGAACGTGCGCAAGGCCATCCAGTACGGCGTCGACAACAACGTCATCTTGCAGCTTGGCATCGACAATGCCGGCGTGAAGGCCGACAACTACCATGTCGCGCCGATCCAGCCGGACCATGTCGAGATCGCCGCGCATGAGCGCGACGTCGAGCGCGCCAAGCAGATGATGGAAGAAGCCGGCCAGATGGATTTCGAGCATGAGATCATCTCGGTCGACGAAACTTGGCACCGCAATTCGTGCGATGCCGTCGCCGCGCAGCTTCGCGACGCCGGCTTCAAGGTAAAGCGCACGGTTCTGCCGGGTTCGACTTTCTGGAACGACTGGACGAAGTATCCCTTCTCGGCCACGAACTGGAACATGCGCCCGCTCGGCATCCAGGTCATCGCGCTCGCCTACCGCTCGGGCGGAAGCTGGAACGAGACGGCCTATGCGAACGAAGAGCTCGACGCGCTGATCAGCCAGGGCCTGGCGATCGGGGATTCGGAAGCACGCAAGGAAGTCATGGAGCAGATCGAAACGATCATCCAGGATTCCGGCATCATCATCCAGCCCTACTGGCGTACGCTCTACAACCATTCGGTCGAGGCGGTGAAGAACCACGGCATGCACCCGACCTTCGAGATCGATCTCGGCAAGGTGTGGCTGGCCGAAGGCGCCTGATCGGCCGCGCTACGCAACAGGCGAAGGCCGCAAGCCGGCCTTCGCCAGACTGCTTCGGGAACATAAAAACAAAACCCCAACCAGAACGGCAGGGGGCTCATGCTGTCTTTCATCTTGCGGCGTCTCGGCGTCATGGCACTCACGATGGTTTGCCTGACGCTGGTGGTGTTCTTCCTCGTCAATCTGGAGCCGAACCTGCGGCGCCTGTCGATCAGCCAGATCGACATGCGGTCCTCGGACGCGCAGATCGAGCAATGGCTGGTCAATAACGGCTATCGCGAGCCGTTCTTCGTGCGCTACGGCCAGTGGCTCGGCGTGGTGCCAAAGCAACCGGTGACGAACGATGCCGGTGAGCCGCAGCCGCGATTCAGCTACTGCTCCGGTCCGATGGAGCCGAGCTATTCCGGCATCCTGCAGGGTGACTGGGGCTGCTCGACCAAGTTTCGGACCGAGGTCGAGGACAAGCTCTTCCCGGCACTGGCGGCGACGGGCAAGCTGATGTTCTGGGTCATGGTCACCATGGTCCCCATCGCGCTCCTGATGGGCATTCTTGCCGGGATGCGCGAAGGAACGCGGACGGACCGAAGTCTCTCGGTGGCGGCGATCACCACGACAGCGACGCCCGAATATGTGTCGGGGGTCATCTTCACCGTTATCTTCGCCTCGTGGCTGGGCTGGCTCAACGGGTCGGCGGCGAGCGCCACCAACCAGGGCATCACCTTCAACAATTTCACGCTTCCGGTCATGACCATGGCGATCTACGGCATCGGTTACATCGCCCGCATGACCCGCGCCTCGATGGTCGAGGTGATGACGCAGCAATATATCCGCACCGCACGCCTCAAGGGCCTCGGCTTTTCGTCCGTCGTCATCAAGCACGCGCTGCGCAACGCGCTGATCGCGCCGTTCACGGTGATCATGCTGCAGTTTCCATGGCTTCTGACCGGCGTCGTCATCGTCGAGGTGATGTTCCGCTACCAGGGCTTCGGCTTCACGCTGGTGGAAGCGGCCGGCAACAACGACATCGACATGCTTCTCGGCTGCTCGCTCGTCTCGGTCTTCGTGGTGCTGTTCACGCAGCTCATTTCCGACGTCGGCTATGCCTATCTCAATCCGCGCATTCGCGTTCAATAGGGGGAAACGCGCATGCAGCTTGAATATCTGAGTGCACTCCAGATCTTGACGGGCGTTCTCGCCCGGTTCTGGCCCGTCTGGGTCGCGCTTCTCATCGTCATGGGCGCAAGCTTTGCCTTTCGCAAAAGGCTCGCCCTCTACGGCGAACTCTTCGGCAACCCGGTCGGAGTGGTCGGCGTCGCCATCTGCTATTTCTGGCTGTTCACCGCGATCTTCGCCGACATCATCGCGCCGTTCGATCCGCTCGGCCAGATGCTGATGATGAAGGATGCGCTGCCCGGCGCCATCGAAGCGGAATCAGGCCAGGCCTACCTTTTCGGCGGTGACCGGCTGGCGCGCGACATCTTCTCGCGCACCATCTATGGCAGCCAGATCGTGCTCCTGATCGCGCCAGTTGCGACGGGCTTCGCGCTCATGGTGGGAACGACGCTCGGCCTGCCTGCCGGCTATTATGGCGGGCGGATCGACTCCTTCCTCTCCTTCCTCGCCAATCTCGTCCTCGCCTTCCCGGTGATCCTGCTCTTCTACCTGCTGGTCACCCCCGGCATCATGGAGACGCCGATCCCCTATGCGATGGCGGGCCTGTTCTTCCTGTTCCCGATCATCTTCTTCGCCACGCTGTTCTACACCCGCAACAAGCACCGGCCGGTCCTGCTCGCGATCCAGCTCGGGCTGACCTTCCTGATCGGCGGGTGGATCTATGCCGGGCTGGTGTTCGACGCGGACCCGCTGGGATTCATCCGTATCTCGCCGAACGAGCTCAACATCTTCGTGGCGGTGGTGTTTGCGTCGAGCCCGGGCGTCTTTCGCATCGTGCGCGGGCTCGTCATGGACATCAAGACGCGGGACTATGTGGCGGCCGCGCAAACGCGGGGCGAGACGCCCTGGTACATCATGCTGTGGGAAGTGCTGCCCAATGCGCGCGGCCCATTGATCGTCGATGCATGCCTGCGCATCGGCTATACGACGATCCTGCTCGGCACGCTCGGCTATTTCGGCCTTGGCTTGTCTCCCGAAAGCCCGGATTGGGGCACGGCGATCAAGGATGCGAGCCGCCTGTTGCGCGCCTATGTCCACCCGGCGCTGCCGCCCGTGGTTGCCCTGATGAGTTTCGTGCTCGGGCTCAACCTGCTGGCGGATGCGCTGCGTGAGCAGTCACTGAAGGATTGAGGCCATGAACGAGACCGTCAAATCCTCCGCCGTCGAGGGGGCCGAGCCCATCCTCGAAATCGAGAACCTGTCCATCTCCTTCTTCACTAAGCGCGGGGAAATCCCTGCGGTGATGGATTTTTCCTGCTCGGTCATGCCGGGCGAGGCGATGGGCATCGTCGGGGAATCGGGCTGCGGCAAGTCGACCGTCTCGCTCGGCATCATGCGCGACCTGTCCAATGTCGGGAAGATCGTCGGCGGACGGATCAAGTTCCAGGGCCGCGACATGGGCGACATGTCGGATGAGGAACTGCGCGCGATCCGCGGCAACAAGATCGCGATGATCTACCAGGAGCCGATGGCCAGCCTGAACCCGGCCATGAGGGTCGGGCGGCAGTTGATGGAAGTGCCGATCATCCACGAAAAGGTTTCCAAGAAGGAAGCCTATGACCGCGCGCTTGACATGCTGACGGCGGTTCGCCTGCCCGATCCGGCGCGCATCATGGATTCGTACCCGCACCAGCTTTCGGGCGGCCAGCAGCAGCGCATCGTTATCGCCATGGCGCTCTTGTCGAAGCCCGCGCTGCTTCTGCTCGACGAGCCGACGACGGCGCTCGACGTGACGGTGGAGGCGGGCATCGTCCAGCTCGTCAAGGATCTGGGCAAGCGCTTCGGCACGTCGATGATCTTCGTGTCGCACAATCTGGGGCTGATCCTCGAGACCTGCGACCGGATCACGGTCATGTATTCGGGCGAGGCCGTCGAAACAGGCTCGATCCGCGACGTCTTCGATCATATGCGCCATCCCTATACGCAAGGGCTGTTCCGCTCGATTCCGCTGCCCGGCGCCGACAAGAATTCGCGGCCGCTGATCGCCATTCCCGGCCAGCTGCCGCTGCCGCACGAGCGGCCGAAGGGCTGCAATTTCGGCCCGCGCTGCCACCATTTCGTGGAAGGTGTGTGTGACGCCGCCGAAATCCCGATGGTGAAGGTGGAGGGGCATGAGGGGCATATGAGCCGCTGCGTGCGGTTCGATCAGATCGACTGGGCGGCGGTGCCGGAGGGAGCGACGACGCAGAAGGAAGCGGTGAAGCCCGGTGCGCCGGTGCTGAAGATCGAGAAGCTGAAGAAGCACTACGAGGTCGCGGCAAATGCCATTTTCGGCGGCGGCGACACGCGCACCGTCAAGGCCAACGAGCAGATCAGCTTCGAGGCACGCGAAAGCGAGACCGTCGCGATCGTGGGGGAAAGCGGCTGCGGGAAGTCCACGCTGGCGAAGGTGCTGCTCGGGCTGGAGACGGCGACGGAAGGGTCGGTGACGCTCGACAACAAATCCATCGGTGGCACGCCGATCGAGGGCCGCGACACGGAGACGATCTCGTCGATCCAGATGGTGTTCCAGAACCCGTTCGACACGCTCAATCCCAGCCATTCGGTCGGCTCGCAGATCATCCGCACACTGGAGAAGTTCAAGATCGGCAATAACACGGCCGAACGCAAGCAGCGCATGTTCGAGCTGCTCGACCTCGTGAAGCTGCCCCGCGCATTCGCGACCCGGATGCCGCGCCAGCTTTCGGGCGGGCAGAAGCAGCGCATCGGCGTCGCGCGGGCGTTTGCAGGCAACGCCCGCGTGGTGGTGGCCGACGAGCCGGTTTCGGCGCTCGACGTCTCGGTGCAGGCGGCGGTCACCGAACTGCTGATGGACATCCAGCGCAAGAACAAGACGACGATGCTGTTCATCAGCCACGATCTTTCGGTCGTGCGCTATCTCGCCGACCGCGTCGTCGTCATGTATCTCGGCTATATTGTGGAGCAGGGGACGACAGACCAGATCTTCGCGCCGCCCTACCACCCCTATACCGAGGCGCTTTTGTCCGCGATCCCGATCGCCGACACGTCCGTGGTCAAGAAGCACATCGTGCTCGAAGGCGACATTCCCTCGGCGATGAACCCGCCTTCGGGCTGCCCGTTCCAGACGCGCTGCAACTACAAGCATCTGGTGCCCGGCAACAAATGCGAGACCGAGCTGCCGCCGCTGCGCGAACTTGGCGGAGGGCACAAGAGCCTTTGCTGGCTCGACGATGCGGAACTTGCGCAGATGGAGCCGGTGATCAGCTTCGACGGCAAGAAGGAAGACGACACGGCGAGCAGCGCGCCGATGGCGAACGCGCCGCGCGGCCATGTGCAGGAGTCGGCAGAGCATCCAGTGGACGACGGCGCCGAGGACGGCGAGCCGCCTGTCGTGGCGTCGAAGGAAATGTCGGCCGTGCCCGGCGATTCGGCGCCGGAAAAGTCGCTGACGGAGGCCGGCGAGGGACGGTTGGCCGCAAGCGCCGAGGTGAAGCCCGGCCTTGCCGCGACGCCGAAGGAAGAGGCAGAAGCGGCCGGAGCAAAGCGCGCTCCGCGCCAGCCGATCGACGTCGCCGCCTCGCCGGAAGAGGCTCGGCGCTCGATCGGCGCGCGTGCGGTGAGCGGCAAGGATAGTGAGTGATCCCTGCCGAAGGCGTCTTTGTTGATGAGGCGACTTGATGTGTCGCTATTTGGGTACTTGTCAATTGATGTGCCGGTGAACTGGCGCGATCGCCATATTCAGACGTCGCATTTCTTCTAGCGGCCCTCGCTGCGGGTTTGCACATTGGCGGCATGACCCAGCCTCGCCGCCGCCGTTCCGCCGACCGTGCCCGCCGTTCCGAGGATGCGGGCATCGCGCAATTGCCGCGACGCGCGGCGCGCAATCCATATCCGCCGATGGAACTCCTCTCCGCCGACCAGATCGAGGCGATCCACGACGCCTCGATGCATATTCTGGAGAATTTCGGCGTCGAGATCATGAGCGCGCGGGCGCGCTCCATCTTCGAGGCGGCGGGCGGACAAGTCGATCATGCGAGCGGGCTCGTCCGGCTCGACCGGGGGCTCGTCCTGGAGGCGGTTGCCAAGGCGCCTTCGTCATTTCACCTGACGCCGCGCAATGCCGAAAACCGGCTGACGATCGGTGGCGATGCGATCAATTTCACGCTCGTTGCCGGTCCGCCCAACGTTCACGACATGGAGCGCGGGCGGCGGTCGGGCAACTACCGCGACTATTGCGACCTCGTTCGGCTGGCGCAGCACTTCAATTGCATCCACATGCTCGGCAATCAGGTCTGCGCGCCGATGGAACTGCCGGCCCATTCTCGCCATCTCGACACCTATCGCGCCAATCTGACGCTCACCGACAAGGCCTTCCACGTTTCGGCGATCGGTGCCGGGCGGGCGCTCGACGGCGTGAAGATGGCCGCGATCGCGCGCGGGATGGGGCTCGACGAGATGCGCGGCGATCCGTCCGTGACGACGATCATCTCGGTCAACTCGCCGCGCCGCTTCGACGGCGACATGCTGGACGGCATGATTGCCATGTCGGAGCATGGCCAGTCGGTCTGCGTGACGCCGTTCACGCTGATGGGGGCGATGAGCCCGGTGACGCTCGCCGGCGCGCTGGCCCAGCAGAACGCCGAGGCGCTGGCCGGAATTGCGCTGACGCAGCTCGTGCGGCCCGGCGCGCCGGCGATCTATGGCGCGTTCACGTCGAACGTCGACATGAAGTCGGGTGCGCCGGCCTTCGGCACGCCGGAAAATACCAAGGCCAACATCGCGTCCGGCCAGCTCGCGCGGAAATACGGCCTGCCCTACAGAACGACCCCCGGCTCGGCCTCCAATGCGGCGGACGCGCAAGGGGCGTACGAGACGATGATGGCGCTTTGGGGCGCGATCCTCGGGCATGGAAATCTCGTCTATCACGCGGCCGGCTGGCAGGAGGGCGGGCTGACGGCGGGCTTCGAGAAGTTCGTCATCGACGTCGAGATGATCCAGCACATGATGGAGTTCCTGACGCCGATCCCGGTCGATGCCGGCGAACTCGCGCTCGACGCGCTTGGCCGCGTCCCGACCGGCGGGCACTTCTTCGGCGACCCGCACACGCTGGAGCGCTATTCCACCGCCTTTTACCAGCCGATCCTTTCCAACTGGCAGAATTTCGAGAGCTGGGAGGAGGCGGGCGGGCTCGATGCCACCCACCGCGCGACGGCGGTCTGGAAGAAGGCGCTGGAGGAATATGTCGAGCCGGCGATGGATCCGGGCGTTCGCGAGGAACTCGATGCCTATGTGGCGCGGCGGCGCGAGGAGATCGGCAGCGGGGAGCCTTGATCTCAAGAAGCTGAGACGTCGATTCCAAGAACCAACTCAACCATCTGACTTCACAGGAACATCCAGGAAATCGCATGCACGTGTCGTGGTCATCGGGGGCGGGGTTGTGGGGTGCTCTGTGCTCTATCATCTGGCGCGAGCGGGATGGACGGATGTGGTCTTGCTGGAACGCGACGAACTGACGTCCGGCTCGACCTGGCACGCGGCAGGGGGCATGCACACGGTCAATGGCGACCCCAACGTCGCCAAGCTGCAGAAATACACGATCAGCCTCTACAAGGAGATCGAGGAGCTTTCCGGCCAGGCGACCGGCGTTCACCTGACCGGCGGCGTCATGCTGGCGGCGACGACGGCGCGGATGGACTGGCTGCGCAATCTCGTCGCCAAGGGGCGCTATCTCGGCATCGAACTGGAGGAAATCTCCGCCGCGGAAGCCGGCGAACTGATGCCGCTTCTCGATCCGGCCGAATTCGTCGGCGCGGTCCGGACGGTCGTCGACGGCCATCTGGATCCATCGGGCGTGACCCACGCCTATGCCAAGGCCGCGCGCAAGCTCGGCGCTTCGGTCGAGCGGTTCACCAAGGTCGAGGGCATCGCGCAGCGGCCGGACGGCCAGTGGCAGGTCTCGACGAACAAGGGCGAGATCATCGCTGAGCACGTCGTCAATGCGGGCGGGCTGTGGGCGCGCGAGGTCGGGCGCATGGTCGGGCTGGAACTGCCGGTGCTCGCCATGGAGCATATGTACCTCATCACCGAGGACATGCCCGAGGTCGCGGCCTGGAATGCCAAGACCGGAACCGAAATCATCCACGCGATCGATTTCGACGGCGAGTTCTATCTGCGCCAGGAGCGCGGCGGCATGCTGATGGGCACCTACGAGAAGGCGGGCAAGCCGTGGTCGCAGGTCGAGACGCCATGGAACTTCGGGCACGAATTGCTGGAGCCGGACCTTGACCGCATCGCGCCGTCGCTCGAAGTCGGCTTTCGACATTTCCCCGCGTTCCAGAAGACCGGGATCAAGCAGATCATCAATGGTCCGTTCACATTTGCGCCGGACGGCAACCCGCTGGTCGGCCCGGTGCGCGGCCTGCCTGGCTTCTGGGTGGCGTGCGGCGTCATGGCAGGTTTCAGTCAGGGCGGGGGTGTCGGGCTTGCCATTGCCAACTGGATGATCGAAGACGATCCGGGCGCCGACATCTGGGCGATGGATGTCGCGCGCTACGGCGACTGGGCGTCGATGGCCTACACCAACGCCAAGGTGCGTGAGAACTATTCGCGGCGCTTCTCGATCCGCTTTCCGAACGAGGAACTGCCGGCCGGACGGCCGCTGCGCACGACACCGATCTATGACCGCCTGTCGCAAACGTATGGCCCGCCCCGGTTGCAAGCGACAATTGGACGATGGTGTAAACAGTCTGCACAAACGTATCCGGCATGTCGGCCTGACGGCCGCCGCCAAGATGGAGATCCGCGCGTTCCGATCCTC
>NZ_JAAAMH010000013.1 GCF_024105655.1 Aliihoeflea sp. 40Bstr573 | reverse complement strand
CAGGACTTCAACCTGCCGAAGCTTCGTGACGATCTCTTCCGGCTTGTGTCGTTTGTTGCTCATCGTGGTCCTCCTTCATGGTCAAAACCATAACTCAAGGTGGACCCGTTCAGTGGGGCTGGATCAGAGCATGAAGTTGCGGCCGGCCCGGAACCCGAGATGAATTAGCCGAGGCGGCTCGGCCGGCTTGTCGGCCAGATCGACATAGAGCGACTGCACGAAGGGCTTGAACACGCCAGGTGACGCGACCTCCACCGCTGCGCGCCATTTCGCGATCAACTCCGCCTGCCGCGCGAGGTCGCGTGGATAGGTGATCCAGCCGTCTGCATGCGCGGCTATCCACTCAAAGCTCTGGCGGCTCGAACCGGTGATCAGAATCGGCAGGCGAGAGACCGGTTTGGGCACGAGGTCTGCCGTCCCCATCATGATGCCATAGCTCGACTGGACGCTTGCAAACTCGTCCGTGAGCACCCTGCGGATCACTGCCAAGTTCTCGCGAAAGAGGACGTCGCGCTGGTGCCAGTCGACACCGAATGCTGGAAATTCAACGGGGCGATCCCCGGAGGCGACGCCGAGGACGAAGCGCCCGCCTGTCAGCTGATCGACGGATGCTGAGGCTTTTGCGGTATGGAACGGGTGGCGCAAGGGGAGGATGATAGAGCCCGTCGCGAGCGCGATCGTCGAGGTATGCGCCGCGATCCAGCCCAGCCACACCCACGGATCGTAGACTTGCCCAAGATCTCCGAAATTGGGGTCGCGCAGAGGCACGTCCCGCGTCCAAAGGCCGGCAAAGCCGAGTTCCTCCGCGCGGCGGGCAAGACGTGACTGGTCGCGCATGCTGGGCTCGTCCCGCTCGAAGGCCTCGATCGGGAAGAACAGTCCGAGCGATATCCGGTCAGGCGCGAACATGCGCCGGAAGCCGGCGGAATCGCTGACGGACGTAGCTTTGTTGGCCTTCAGCATAATGCTTCATTCTGGGCGAGCACCGCCTCGGCGCCATGACAATGGTCAATTTTCAAGGCGCGAGAAAGGAAGCCATGCCAGACAGCCCGGGCCTTGCTTCAATTGGGCGATTCACCATGATGTGTTTATCGGGGGCGGCACCCATCCACAGTGCCCGCCCTCTAGCTGCGTCGATCCGTCTGACCTGATCCTGCGGCACGCGCGGCCATTTGCGTGTCGACGTTGCACCGTCTCTTCGCGGCCGACCGGCAGACGATCAATCTGTGCTGTGTGAACGAGATATCCGATGGGCGCGCCGGATGGTTTGGCGTGACGAGCCTTACTTCAGTCGAACGGAGCGCGCTTCCAGGCCCTTGGCCCCCTGCGCATACGTCACCCGAACTGCCTGTCCCTGTTCGAGGGTGGAGATACCCGAACGAGATAGCGTCGAGGCATGAACGAAGATGTCCTTGCCACCATTGGCCAAGCCGATGAAGCCAAAGCCCTTGTCAGAATTGTAGAACTTGACCGTTCCATCGGCTTCATCGACTGCGGCATTGACCGGCGGAACGGGGCGCTGCGCGACCTTTGCCGTCGGCGGAGAATCGACTTCCAGGACCGTTGCGACCTGCGGCCCCTTGTCGCCGGACTCGACCACGACCTTCATCGTCGTGCCCTCAGTCACAGTTGAATGGCCGGCAGTCTCGAGCTGGCGAGCGTGAAGAAATGCTTTGCCGCCATCAGGTGTTTGCACAAAGCCGAAGCCTTTGTCGGCATTGAACCACAGGACGACCACGTTCACGCCGCTATGCGCACTGGCGGTGGGCCGCTGGCGAAAGAACGACGGCTCTTGGAAATCGCTTGGTGCTTCGTCGCTCCATTCTGAACGATGCGATGCGCGGCGGTCGCGGTGTTTGGCCATCTAATGTCTCATTGCAAATCAAAGGCGCGGGTACGCACCATTTATACGCCAAAAGCCTCGTTTGGGAGAGCAATAGCCATCGATGAATAAAAAAAGGCCGGGCTGAACGCCCGACCTTCCGATCGCCTCAACACCTGCTGCCAGTACATCCGTGGTCAGCTGCGGAGGCGAGAACCTGATCGATATGTGGGTAAGCGGCATGCGCCGTTCAAGCCCGCATCTTCTTCGCCTCGCGCTCGAGCGTCTCGCGGTCGTTGCCGTAGGTCTCGATCAGTTCGCGCGCCTGTTGAGGCGTCACACCGTTCGCTTTGGCGAAATACTGGACCTCATAGTCCTGATCGCCGGCAACCTTGCTGCGGTCACGGCCATCCTGCTTGTTGGGATCGTCTGCCATCGCTGAAGTCTCCTGTTGGAATGCTTTCGGAATCCAGCAGGGCGCGAAAATGTTCCCAACGCCGCCAGATCAGATGTGAGTGTCCCGGCCATGGCTCACTGGCGGCGGCATCATTGCGTCTTCGACAAGAATGTCCTTCCTTCGCGCGAATGCGAGAAAGATGCCGCGGGCGGTCTCTGCATCGACGTCGCCGGCGAGCGCAGCCTTGCAAGCACGAAGGGCGGCCTTCTGCTCGGGGCTGTTGCCACACCAGTTCAAAAGCATCTGGTAGGCGTCTGCGACATTGTTGAGCTGTCGAGGGAAACCAAGTCCGGTCCAGACGCGGACGGGTTTCTCAAAAGGCTTCGCAAGCATGTCATCCTCCTGTGCAGCTTGGATTGCGAGGGGTCAGGCGTGAGCGCGCCCACCGGAGCCGGGCTTGATCATCCAGGGTTTGACCGCCGCCTGCCTCTCCAGGATACCCTTTTTCACGGCAAAGGCCCGCAACGCATCGCGAGCGATCTTGACCGGCTTGAGACCGTCATGAGCCATGATGCACGTACGCACCGTTGCCTCATGCAGCACGTCGCGCTTGCTTTCCGGCCATTCCATGAGGAAGTCGATGGCGTCCTCGACGTTTGTGATTTCCCGCACGAGCGTTCCATCTTTCAGATAGATCGGTTTCGCGAAGGCTTTGCTCTCCATTTCCATCCTCTCTTGTTGAGCGTTTTTTGGCTACTGCGCCGCCATCACCGGGCGGCGCCTGAATATTTGAGTGCTGAGATTTTCCTGTTCAAGAGGTTGCCATCTGTCGCAGCGCGGCGAGGTGGCTCGGTCGACAACGGAGAGGTGGCGCATTGTTCTCACGGATCGCGCTTCACCTACTCGATGCGTCCGCTGCTCGGTCGCTGCAGGCAATAGGCGGAAAGGAACACAAAACGGTTTGGACGCTTTGAGTATCGGCAAACCTGGAGTTGTGCGATGAAACGATACGCTGCCGTATCGATGCTGTTCGTCAGTCCAGCGACGGCGCAGGAGTTCAACCTGCTTCGGGACGATGCGTTCGGCTACGAGATTCCGATACCCGCCGCCTATGAGCTTTCGCTTCGGCCCGAGGCCGGAAATTCCAGGCTCTATCA
This sequence comes from Aliihoeflea sp. 40Bstr573, assembly GCF_024105655.1. Taxonomy (GTDB): domain Bacteria; phylum Pseudomonadota; class Alphaproteobacteria; order Rhizobiales; family Rhizobiaceae; genus Aliihoeflea. The sequence continues at coordinate 86,642 of NZ_JAAAMH010000013.1, read as the reverse complement.
CAACCCGCAGGGCGACATTCTCGCCGTTTGGGCCGGCGACGTCGGCGCCAGCGGCTTTCGAGAAGCGGTGCGCCAGCGAATGCGGAGAGATGAAGACGAAGGATGGGACATCACTTACGAGCGGATCACGGCCGACTGGGCGAGCTACTCGGGCATCCAGGCCGACCAGATAAGATATCTTCGCGCAATTCGATACTGCGGTGACCGCATGGCCTACTTCCTGGTCGACTATGCGCTCAGTCAGAAGGAGCGCTACGATCCCATTGTGACGCATATGGTTCGCCGGTTGCGGCCGTCAGGATCATGCTGACCGTGGTCGGCGGCCACGACGATGCGCCCGTCGAGACGCCCGATGGCCGTTACATCGTCGTCAATGACCGGCTTTGGCGCAAGTCCAATCCGACGCTTACACCCGTCGAACGAGAGCAGTTCACAAAGGATCTGATGGCTGCGCGCCGGACCGTCGGGAAGGCTCTGCGCGAAGGGGATCAAGGTGCCGTCCAGGCCGCCCGGAAGCTGGTCGATGAAGCGAAAATCGCGCTGGGAGAGCGCGGGGAGGTGTGGTGGGACGACGGGGCACCGGATTACGGCCGCAAGCTCGTCAAGAACACGCCATATGCACAGTGGTGGACTGCCTTGGTGAACGATTTCTGACACCAAATAGTCTTCAGGAAGTACTGTCGACTTTGACCCTGATACCGCACCGCTGATCGACGCGAGCACCTCGGCAAGTGCATGCCGTTCGGTGTCGAGGACCTTCGCAGACAGTCGAATCACCTTCTCCGTCAATCACCTCCAGCGTCCAACGCGGCTCGCTCTCCAGTTGAACAATGGCGAGGTCGACCTAAGCGCTGTCGCGCTCGATGTTGGCCGAGCGCGAGAAGGTGAGCTTTGCATCTGGACGGGGTGACATCGTTGCCAGCATAAGCCACTGAGGCTGACAGCATGAGAGCCTTATCCCGCAAACTACCTGAGCCGTCGGCGCGCCTCGGATACTGCCAAGTCCAGAATACGACAGGTCTCAGCACCTCCCGTCCAGCCCGTTTGCGACAGGCAATAGCTGACATCGTGGGAAGCTTCGAGCGTGCCATCGCCCCGACGGACAATCGTCGCCTTGCTGGGGCAGCGTGGACAATCAATCTGCATATTCTAGCTTGCCTTCTGCCTGCAACGATCGGAGCCCCCGGAATCTGGATAGCAGACAGAGGTCGATGCACAACCAGAAATGCTCTCAATGATTGTGCTGGCCCAAAACGAAAGCGGCCGGTGACAGGGAGCCACCGACCGCCATCCGGCCCCAAAATGGACTGGAGGCGATCCAAATGGGCCGTCAGCCGCAGCGTTTGGCACTGGGGGCTGGCGCTGCGGCTCGTGCACCATGCCGACGCGACTCAAGGTTGCGCCACCCGAGTGTGCACCAGCCTTGATGTAACCATCCTTTTGGCAGGTGGAGTTTCATTGGGCCTTGTGGGGGAGGGGACGTGCGAGACTGCAAGTCTCCATGCCCGCAGGGTCGATTCCTGGGCGAAGCCTCCAGTCAATATCCGTTCGCAGATGCAGTTTGACGCTGGCTCGGCATCGACCGGCTACTGATCAGGCGCGGCGCGTGAACTCACGGGCCGCCCAGCATTCCGCACCGACGGGCTGTAGCAGGGGTGCGGCGCTCACGCGCTACTCGCGGAAGGCGCGGTTGATCTGGTCGCTGAGCGGCTTCATCAGATAGGACACCACCGTGCGGTCGGACGTGCGCAAAAACGCCTCGACCGGCATTCCCGGCTTGAGCTCCTCGCTGCCGAGGCGCTCGAGTTCGCCGTCGAGCAGGCGGATGCGGATGCTGTAGTACGCTTCGCCGGTCCGCTCATCGACCGTCAGATCGGGAGATATGGCCGACACCTTGCTTTCCAGTTCAGGCGTGCTCTGCTGGCTGAATGCCGGCATGCGCACGAAAACGGGCTGGTCCAGCCGAACCTGATCGATGTCCTGCGGCGCCACGCGTGCCTCGATCGTCAACTCGTCGGCGCTCGGCACGATCTTCATGATTGCTTCGCCGGCCCTGATCACGCCTCCTTCGCTGTGCACTGAAAGCTGGTGGACGCGGCCGCTCTGGGGCGCCCTGATGTCGGTCTGCCGCAACAGCTCCTCAGCCGCGATCTTCTGTTCTTCAAGCCTGGCGATCCTCGTCTCCGTCTCTCGCAACTCGTCGGCGACATCGCTGCGCCATGCCTTTTCGATCTGGATGATGGCGAGTTCGGTTTCGCTGATCCTGCCTTCGGCCTGCGCGATGGCGGCAACAAGCTGGCCGCGCTCGCCTTCGAGGCTCGCAACGCTGCGCTCCAGGTCCAGCAGCCGTGAACGCTGTATGAGCTTCTGCTGCCAGAGCTTCCTGACGCTCCCGAGTTCCTCCCGGGTTAGCGCGAGCTCGCTCACCTTGCCTGCCTCTTGTGCCTTGAGCCCGGTGATTTCGTCATGCAGTTGCTCGACGCGCTTGCGAAGCTGCTGCACCTCGCCTTCGCCCGCAGCCTTGCGCAGTGCGAAGAGCTTCCGCTCGCCCTCCATCGAGCGTTGCACATGATCGGTATCGGAACGGCTCGCCAGGTCCGCATCGAAGGTAATCTCACCCAAACCCTCCCCTTCGGCCGCCAGTCGCGCCTCGCGCGCCGCAAGTTCATCCAGGCTCTTGGTCACAACGGCGAGGTTGGAGCGGGTGAGCGTGTCGTCCAGCTTGACCAATACGGAACCGGCCTCGACATAGGCGCCATTGCGCACGTTGAGCACGCCGACCACACCGCCAGTCGGGTGCTGGACGTCCTTCACGTTGGATTCGACGACGACATTCCCGCTGACGATAACCGCGCCGGACAGCTCGGTTGTCGCTGCCCAAGTGCCGAGACCGCCGACCAGCAACGCCACGGCAGCGGCGCCCACGAAGAGATGCCTGCGCAGCGAGGCGTCGGCGTGGGTCCGCCCCTCGACGGTTTCGGGCGCCAGCGCGCGGGCACTGCCGGCAAGGTCGGCCTTGCGCAGAGCCTCGCTCTTGCGCGGAACGTGGAGGGGGAACCGTTGATGCAGCCTGTTCATCCTGTCACCTTTTCCTCTGCCGGGGCTGGCTGGATCGTTCTGGGCGGCACCGACTGCATCGCCCCTCGCAGGATCTCCTGGCGCGTGCCGAAGCCCTGCTGCTGGCCCCCGTCCATCAGCATCAGGAAATCGACCGCCGCAAGCGCGCTTGGCCGGTGAGCGATCACGACCACCACGCCGCCGCGACGCTTCACGGCGAGTATCGCCTGGGTGAGGGCATGGTCGCCCTCGGTGTCGAGGTTCGAGTTCGGCTCGTCCAGGACGATCAGGAAGGGGTCGCCGTAGAGCGCCCGCGCCAGGCCGATGCGCTGACGCTGTCCCGCCGACAAGGCCGCACCGCCTTCGCCGATCTGGGTCTGGTAGCCCTGCGGCAGCCGAAGGATCGCTTCATGCATGCCGGCCGTCCTGGCCGCCGCGACGATAGCGGCGGGGGCGGGTGCCTGATCAAACCGGGCAATGTTCTGCGCGACCGTGCCGGCGAAGAGTTCGACATCTTGCGGCAGGTAGCCGATATGGCGTCCGAGCGTATCTGCCGGCCATTGTTCAAGGGCTGCTCCGTCAAGGCGGATCTTGCCGCGAACCGTGGGCCAGACGCCGACGAGCGCACGCGCCAGGGAAGACTTGCCCGAAGCGCTGGGCCCGACGATTCCGAGTGTCGATCCGGCGCGCAGGGAAAAGGAAATCTCCTGGGCGACGACGCGGCGATTGCCGGGCGGCACGACACTGATACCCTCGACCGAGAGTTCGGCCGCCGGCGGCGGCAACTGCATGGAACAATCTTCGGCGGGAAACTGACTGAAGAGTTCGTTCAGCCGTTTCCAGCTCTGGCGGGCGGAAAGAAAATTCTTCCAATGCGCGATCGCCAGTTCGACTGGTGCAAGCGCACGCGCTGTCAGGATCGAACTTGCGATGATCACCCCGGGGGTTGCCTCCTGGTAGATGACCAGCAAGGCGCCGATGGCCAGCACGATCGATTGCAGCATCATTCTGAAGCCGCGGGAGATGGCACCGGTGGTGCCGGTGACGTCGCTTGTCCGAATCTGCTCGCGTCGATGCTGCTCGCTTGTCTCGGCCCACCGCATGGCCATGTTGGACCGCATGCCCATGGCAGCCAGCACCTCCGCATTGCGGACGCTTGCCTGCGCGAAGCTGCTTCGCGTCGCCGCGATGCCCGCCAGCCGTCGGGCTGGCTGCCGTACTCTTCTTTCCGTCATCAGGGTCAGCGCAAGCAGGATCCCGGCGCCGGCAAGGGCGGCCAGACCGAGCCAGGGATGGAAGCTGAAGCAGAGCGCTATATAGAGCGGCATCCATGGCAGATCGAACAGTGTCGCCGGACCTCCGCTGGCGAGGAAACTGCCGATCTGGTCCAGGTCTTTCGTCGGTTGCGGGAGCGCCTCGCCGGAACGTCCCCTGACGAGCGGCAACTGCGACATGATGCGGTAGGTGCGTTCGCCCAGCCGTTCATCGAGTCCGCTGCCGATGCGCGCCAGCACACGGCCACGGATGGCGTCGAGCAGGCCCTGGAAAAGGTAGAGGACCGCAACGAGGATGATGAGGGCAACGAGCGTGGGCACGCTGCGGCTCGGCAGAACCCGGTCGTAAACCTGGAGCATGAATAAGGAGCCGGACAGCATCAGAATGTTGATCAGCCCGCTGAAGCCGGCCACCGCCAGGAAGGCGCCGCGAAAACGCGCCAGTGTGGCCGTCAGTTCGGACAATGCCGGGTTGCTGGCCGCACCGGGGGCCGTTCGCGGGCGCGCCGCTTCAGGATCGTTGAGGGACACAGGAAACTCTCCTCGGGAGAACCACACTAACCGTGGGAAGGGCGGGCACCCGTGGCCGGGTACCCGCCTGTGGACGCCAGCTATGCGGCGGCGTCTGCATTGGCGCTGGCATGCGCCGAGAACTGCGCCAGAAGCTTCGAAGCGAACGCATCGACATCGTCGGGCAAATGCGCGGCTTCGGCCCAATCGGTCTGGAACTGGACGTCGGCCCCGTAGTCCTCCGAGCCCCGAACCGTGTCCTGCACGTCTTCAACAAACTGCTCGATGGCAGCGGTCCTGCCGAGCCGCGGGAAGGAGATCGAATCCCCGTCAAAGGCCACCTGCGGGGTCGTTTCCGGAGCGGCTTCGCCTTCTTCGTGCACTGCTAGGGTGCGGCTGAACGAGAAGTCTCCTCCCGACCTGCCGAAGAACCTGGCGAGCCCGCTGAAGCCGTCATTGCCGCTGAACTGCGGAGCAGTAGGCACCGGATCGGGCTCTGGTGCGGGTGTCGGCTCTGGCGCTGGCGTCGGCTCGGGCTGCGGCGCAGGCGTCGGTTCCGGAGCGGGATCGACAGGGCCGGCCACGACGTCGCCTGCCTGTTCCGGATCGACCAGATCGAGCTTCACGTTCCGGCTTCCGATCGTGACATTCTGGGCTGTGTTTTCGATGCCCGGCCCGGAGAAGGTCACCGTATAGGTGCCGGGCTTGAGCGCCAGATCGTATCCACCGGCGGCCGACGTGGTGGTGGTGAAAATGGTTCCAGCCGAGTCTCTCGCCGTGATGGTGACGCCGCCAAGGCCCTCGCCCGGGTCGTAGAAGACATCGCCGTCCTGGTCATCGAACGCGACGCCGGTCAAGAAGAGGTCGGAGCCCGTCTTGGCAAAGTTCTCGGTGACGAAGGCGCTTTCCCGGCCACGATAATCGCCGACCTCGACCCCGAGGCCGACTTCGCGGAAATTGCCATTGAGGATGTTGGCGCGGTGGCCCGGCGAGTTCATGAGGTTGTTGTGCAAGAGCAGAACCTCGTCTGCCGTGCCGGTCGGGTTCCGTGTCGTTGCCCAGGCGATGTTCTCACCGCTCGCCCAGGACCCGTTAAAGCTGTATCCGGCGTCTCTCATCCGCGCCGTGGGGGTCGAACCGCCGACCCCGGTGTGAGAGAAGGTGTCGGTCGCCAGCATCCACTGGCTGTGATCTTCGGCGGATTCGCTGAGGTCGGTATCGAAGGCCAGCGGCTGAACCCCTGCCTTGGCCCTCTCCGAATTGATAAGCTCTAGTAAATATTGCTCATTTGCGCTGTGTTGCGACATAAGCCTGATGCTCCATTTGTTGTTTTTGGTTAATGACCACCAAGCCCTCTAGATCGCCCGTTAACCTCCTAGATATCGACTATGGCCAACCTGCGGCGGGAATCCGGTAATTCTTGGAGCTGAACAGAATATTCGAAAGGTATACCTATGGTATTTGTAGTGATGCAGGAATAACTTATTGGTGTGTAGAAAGTCGCCCGAGTTATCGCGCCCAAGTTGTGGCGACGCCCTCCAGGTCCGCCGTGGGATGCGCCAGGTTTGGCCTCTTGATGGCGACACATCGATTGGAGCGTATGACCGGCAGGAGCGCGGCTATCGACGGAGGGGCTTCAGACTGCCAGCATGCCGATCGCTGCGACGTCTCGACCGCAACTTCCGCTGTCAGGTAAGGGCAAAGTTTGCCTGAGGGGTCGGGAGGGGGCGCAAAGCGGAAACCGATTTCCAGGCTCGGTCCGCGCTAACGCATTCGTTCCTCAAGCCGCCGCTTCGCGCCTCATTGCGGCCGCTGAGATCACCTCCGCCACCGCTCGTAAGCGACATTGCGGCAACCACGCTGAGGTACCGCGACGACTGAAGCAGTCGCCAATCTCGCCACAGAAATCGGAATGACAGATTGGCCCTTGCAATGGGCCAATAGGTTGATCGCAGTCGACGGTGGAGAAGCTGTCGAACGTCGCGGAGACCGACGCGCCGGCCATGAGGGTGAGCTTGGTCGTCCGCCACCCCGGTACTAGCTCCACATGCTGCGCATCTTGGCCTTCAAATCCACTCGCACCGCAGGTTGCGCGCCACGCATGCCGTGGTTTGCCGACGGCGGCGGCCATGAAGTCTGCTGGAACCGATCGAGGATATGATCGGGTATGAAGCGCGTTCGGGATGCGTAGACATGGCGGTCACCGCGTGACGCCTGACCGTGGACAAAGAAGCGCTGCGGCGCGATCAGATGCAATGCATCCTTCGCACGCGTCATGGCGACGTACAGCAGCCGTCGCTCCTCTTCGAGTTCGTCCCGCTCGCCAACGCCCAGATCCGATGGAATGCATCCATCGACGCCGTTGAGAACGAAAACGTTCTTCCACTCCTGCCCCTTGGCCGAATGGATGGTGGACAGGATCAGATAGTCTTCGTCCAGCATCGGTGGGCCGGCCTCGTCGCTCGTCGCGCTCGGCGGATCCAGCGTCAGGTCGGTGAGGAACCGCTCGCGCGTCGGGTGTCCGGCCGCAATCTGCTCAAGCTGAAGGAGATCGTTGCGCCTTACCTGCACATCCTCGTGAATGCGCTCCAGATGAGGTTCGTACCAGAGGCGCACGCGTTCCAGGTCGGCAGGCCATGACGCACGCGTACGCAACCCGGCGAACAGATCCACGAAGCCGGACCAGTCGCCCTCGGCGCGTTGCGGGGCGCGGAAGAATTGCAGGCCGAGAACCGGATCGAGCGCCCGCTCCATCGCTTCCATCGCAGCCGAGGCGGTGGAAGGTCCAATGCCTGGCAGGAGCTGCATGACGCGAAAGGCTGCAACGCGATCCTTTGGATTCTCCGCAAAACGCAAGACCGCGAGGACGTCCTTCACATGCGCGGAATCGAGGAACTTCAGACCGCCGAACTTGACGAACGGGATGTTGCGGCGGGTCAACTCCACCTCGAGCGGGCCCGAATGGTGCGATGCGCGGAACAGGACCGCCTGCTCCTTCAGAACTGTGCCGCTTTCGCGCTCGGCCAATATGGTCTCGCACACATAGTTCGCCTGCTCGGCGTCGTCCTTGACGGTGACCAGGCGTGGCTTCTCGCCCGCGCCCCTGTCGGTCCAAAGATCCTTGGTGAAACGCTCGGCCGCCGCCGCGATCACGGCATTAGCCGCGTCAAGGACACCGGATGTGGACCGGTAGTTGCGGTCGAGCGTGACGACCTGACCTGGCTCTGCAAAGAGGCTGGGAAAGTCGAGAATGTTACGCACTTCCGCCGCGCGGAACGAGTAGATCGACTGGGCGTCGTCGCCGACGACCGTCAGGCCTCGACCGTCCGGCTTGATCGCCGTAAGGATCGTTGCCTGCAATCGATTGGTGTCTTGGTACTCGTCGACGAGAATATGGTCGAACCTCGCCGACAGATGCTCGGCGATCGCAGGCTCACTGCACATCTGCGCCCACCAGAGCAAAAGGTCGTCATAGTCGAGGACGTTCTGCGCCTGCTTGGTTTCGACATAGGCGGCGAAGAGCTGCTTCAGTTCGTCCGCCCAGCCGACGCACCATGGGAAATGCCGCGCCAGGATCGGCTCGAGCTCGGCCTGCGCATTCACGACGCGCGAATAGATCGATAGGCAGGTGCCCTTCGCTGGAAATCGGCTTTCCGTCTTCGAGAATCCAAGCTCGTGCCGAACCAGGTTCATCAGGTCGGCCGAATCTTCGCGGTCATGGATCGTGAATGCCGGATCGAGGCCGATCTCGATCGCGTAATCCCGCAACAGACGCGCTCCGATCGCATGGAAGGTGCCGGCCCATACGAGCCCTTCAGTCAACACGCTCGCCTTCTCGCCCATCACCTTGGCGGCAATCCGCTCCACGCGGCTGCGCATCTCGGTCGCTGCTCGCCGGGAGAACGTCATCAGCAAAATCCGTCGCGGATCTGCGCCTTTGACGATCAGATGAGCGACCCGGTGTGCCAAGGTGTTGGTCTTGCCGGAGCCTGCTCCGGCGATGACCAGCAGTGCTGCCGCGATACCGCCATCGCCGTGCTCGACGGCCCGTCGCTGCTCGGCATTGAGGGTGTCGAGATAGGTGTGCTCAGCAGGCAATGACGGCGAATCGGAAAGCAGGGATACCATCGGTCGACTGAAGCTCGTTTCCGTTTCGTTCGCAAGTGAGAGCGCTTGCCAGCGAGCTCAGGGGCGCTGAAAATCGATCCGTCTCTTCGTGAGCCGTTTCCGCACTGTCCGGTTTCAGGCATCGGACGACTTCAGACTGCGCCATCATCAGATCCTTGCAGCCAACAGTTTGATTTCGTCGATCACCTCACTGGGACATGTGTTCGCCACGACGATGGCTCGCGCGAACTTTGGCGAGGTCTTGATGTGGAAATATGCCAGCAGACGCCGCCTGTAATATGCGGACGATGTGCGCAGGATGGGCTGTTCATCATAGAGCTGTCCGGCAAACGCGTAGTGGATCGGATTTCCCGCCGCGGCTCGCTGTATGGATGACCGGGTCCAGCCCTGAGGTTCGACATCGGCGACGTGAAGCCGACACGCCCCGCGCGTGCCGAGAACCCAGCCTCCGTCCAATTCCGTTGAAAAGCCCAGCCCGTCCAGAGCGGCGATGACCGCGCGATTATTTTGGTCCAGGCCAGGATCATTGCTTGCCGCAGGTGCCATGAACTTGGTCGATAGGCTCGCAACGAGAACGAAGCCGATCGCGAGGCTAGCGGGTAGCAGACGCATGTGTTCGCATCCCGATCGTGCAGATCATTGCGATCACGATCAGCGTAAGCCACCCCGTCAGCGTGTCCCCGATTTGGCCATGCACGATCGGGTATAGGCTTGGGTCGCGACCGATCAGGGCAATGCGCATCACATTGATGAGCACCGTGGCGGCACAGGCAAGCCCGGCGACAACCATGCTTCTGAGCGTCCATCCTTCTGCATAGGAAGTCACGAAGAGCACTGAACAGAGGATGGCAATCGATACGTTGGTGATGGACGAACAGCCAGCCGCGATGAAAAGCCAGCCAGATCCATCCGCCAGAGCGACAGTATTTCCCTCGCTGCCCGTACCAACCAACATGCCGACGATCAGCGCATCGGCGATCAGGAGCTCATTGCCGCCCGCAGCGAACAAGAGCCGTGACCAGAAGACCGGGATGGTCATCGCGAGAAGGATCGCTGCGGCCCGGCGCGTCGGTCCGGGTGATCGGGAGGTGAACAGGAGATGCGCGGCCATCCCTGAAATGGCAAGCCAGCTCAGAGAGGGGACGGGTGCCAGAATGGCGGCCGATGCCACAGTGGCTACTGCAAGATCGGTTCGGCTTGGAGGTGGTCCCGCATCCGTGTCCAGCAACAGCCTGATTCCCATGAACGCGGCGATCCAGACGATCGCACTGATGCCGAACGTGCCGAAAATGGCCAAAGCCAGGCCTTGGCTATCAAGCGCGTTGAGCACTTTCTCGCTTACGCCATTAAGGAACCCGATCGACATCAAGGCCGCAAAAAGCGCTGACCTGGTCAGTTGCCTTGCCGCACCGGGCAACAAGCGCTGCAATTCGGCGAAATTGCTCACGGGCTGGAACGTTGACCACAGGACGTCTGTGCCGGCATCTCGCGCGACGGGCAGGGATGTCTCCTGAGCATCCATGACGACACACTAGAGCTTCGATGCTCGCCTGCGACGGATCCACACATACCCGCCAACGGCAATAACGACGGGAAGCCCGAGACCCGCCACCGGCGCGGGGGTTCCTATCGCCCTCTTCGATCCGCCAGGCCCCCATCCGAGACCTGGCGTGTCGCCGCGATCGGGCGGTTTGGCGGCCATCGCCGAGACGGCAAGTACCGGGAGCACAAGAGCTACAAGAAGCATTCGCAACATAAACAAGACATGGCCTCCTCGTTCAGGCTCGAACGAGGATGATCGCAACGCCGCAGCTATGCATGCCCTCTTTAATTGGTAATTCTACCGCAATTGGATGACGCTATGCGCCCAGTTGCGTAGCGCCCTCCACGCCCCTCCGTGTTGCCCTGAACGATTACGATGAAATGCAGCCACTGGTAGCAGGGTATGTCGGCTTCCTGGGAGATAACGGCCGCTTGCCGAAACCGAGAGTTGCACCGAGCCGCTTAGCGTTTTCACCGGCAGCTAATCCTGCACGGATTTCCGGAGCGCGTGTACACAGGCACTGCATAAACCCTTCGGCCGACGTGCCCTTCCGGCTCACTCGGCAGGGGGCGGCGCGTTGCTGAATGCTTCCGGCTCTTCAGCGCTGTTTCCAGCGGTCTCGACACAATCAGCTCTGTCGAGGTTCATGTCTTGGACACTGCCCGTCCATGACATGATGGGAGATCGCGTTGCGCTGAGGGTCAAAGGCTCCGATCATGGCTGTTCCACCTCAATAAGCTGGTGCCCATTCGGCTTGACATTGCTGGCCGAGCCGTGAAGCACTTAGCGGCACAATCTCGGGTATCGGATGACCAGCAAAATCGACCTCGTGCGATCCGCGATCTGGGCGCAGGAATTGACAGACGATGTGATCGCGCGTGCCGCCAAGGGCATTTCCGAGCGGCATTACGTCAAGGACAGCTATATTTGCCATCGCGGCGACCGGTGGGATGCGTGGACGGGTGTGGTCACGGGCCTGGTGAAGATGAGCGCCGTGGCGCTCAGCGGCAAGGCGATCACTTTTGCCGGTATCGGGGCAGGGGGCTGGCTGGGCGAAGGCTCGATGCTCAAGAACGAGGAGCGCAAATACGACCTCGTGGCGCTTCGCGACACGCATCTCCTCCTCATGAACCGCGCGACCTTCGTCTGGCTGTGCGAAAACAGTGTGGGCTTCAATCGCTTCCTGGTGCGCCAGCTTAACGAGCGCCTCGGCCAGTTCATCGCGATCACCGAGCATGACCGCTCGTTCGACGCCAAGGCGCGCGTGGCGCGCAACCTGTCGTGGATATGCAATCCGGTCCTTTGCCCGCAGGTGCGCGGCGTCATCGAGATCACGCAGGAGGAGTTGGGCCATCTGGCTGGCATTTCCCGCCAGGTCGCCAATCGTTGCCTGAAGGAACTTGCCGACGAAGGTCTGCTCGTTCTCGAACCGGGAATCATCCGCCCGCTCGCCGTGGACAAGCTTGCAAACTACGGGTCGTGAGGGGGAGGATTGTCGAAAGGCCGACGGGCTGACCGCGCGCCGTGGCAAGCAAAGCGAATGGCCAATCTGTGGCTTGGATAGAGTTGCTGCCGAGTTAAGAGACAATCAAGCGATCTGTCTGTCAAGGCGCAAGTTGAACGGGCGGTCGATTCGTGGAACTTTCCTCTTCAAGAACAGGGGGAACAACCCCGGGAGGAACGGCGCAACGTCGCCCGAGGAGGAACGACATTGGCTGAGGCTCAAACCTTGCCCGATACGTTTCCGAAATATCTCCTGCGCAACGCAGAGATGTTCGGAACGCGTCCGGCCATGCGCCACAAGGATCGCGGCATCTGGCAGAGCTGGACGTGGAGCCGGCAGCGTGACGAGATTCGTGACTTCGCGACCGGACTTGCCACACTGGGCCTCAGGCATGGCGACAAGGTTGCCATCATCGGCGCGAACCGGCCGAAGCTCTATTGGGCGGTGTGTGCCGTTCAATCGCTCAGTGGCGTTCCTGTGCCGGTCTATGCAGATGCCGTCGCCGACGAGCTGGCCTATGTGCTTTCACACGCCGACGTGCGCTTCGCAGTCGTTCAGGACCAGGAGCAGGTCGACAAGCTCAACAGCTTCGCCGACCGCCTGACCTCGCTTCGTGCCGTCATCTATGATGAGCCGCGCGGCCTCGCCGACTACGACAAGCGCGCGCTGCACGATTTCGAGGACGTTCAGGAAATGGGCCGCCGGGCGCAGATGGCGGACCGTCAGGCCGCAGCGCGTTGGGAAGAGACGATCCGCAACGGCTCCGGCGAGGATGTCTCGATCATGCTCTACACGTCGGGCACGACCGGGCGCTCCAAGGGCGTGATGCTGAAGGCGAAAAACGCGGTCAAGGCAGCGCAGGATACGGTGATTTTCGACAGGCTGACCGAAAAGGACAGTGTCCTCGCCTATCTGCCGCTCGCCTGGGTCGGCGATCACTATCTCAACTACGCGCAAGGCTACGTATCCGGCTTCACCATGGCCTGCCCTGAAAGCAGCCAGACCGTGGCGCAGGATCTGCGGGAACTGGCGCCGACGTTCTACTTCGCGCCGCCACGCGTCTTCGAGGGCCTTTTGACCTCGATCACGATCCGAATGGAGGACGCCGGAAAACTGAAGCGACGCATCTATCGGCACTACATCGAGGTCGCGCGCAAATATGGCGAGGCGATTCTCGAGGGCCGCGACGTTCCGGCCTTGGCGCGCGCTTCCTACGCCATGGGCGAAATCCTCGTCTACGGCCCGCTGAAGAACGTCCTGGGACTGTCCAATATCCGCGTCGCCTATACGGCGGGCGAAGCGATCGGCTCCGACCTTTTTTCCTTTTTTCGCGCGCTTGGCGTGAACCTGAAGCAACTTTACGGACAGACTGAAGCCTTCCTCTATGTGACCTGCCAGAAGGACGGTGAAGTGCGCTCCGACACGGTGGGCCCGCCCGCACCCAACGTCGACATCCGCATTTCCGAGGATGGCGAGGTGCAGTTCCGCTCGCCCGGCATGTTCTCAGGATACTATCTGGAGGACGAGAAGACCGCCGAAACGATGACGCCAGACGGCTATGTGAAGACCGGCGACGCAGGTTTCTTCGACACCGACGGTCAGCTCAAGATCATCGACCGGGCCAAGGATGTCGGCAAACTGTCGAGCGGTGCGCTTTTCGCGCCGAAATATCTCGAGAACATGTTGAAATTCTTCCCCAACATCAAGGAAGCGGTCGCCTTTGGCGATGGCCGAGAGTTCGCCACTGCCTTCATCAACATCGACCTCCAGGCCGTCGGCAATTGGGCCGAGCGCAACAATATCGCCTACGCGTCCTATCAGGAACTCGCCGGCCATCCGCTCGTCTACAAGATGATCGCGGAGAACGTCGAGGAGACCAACCGGCGCCTTTCGGAAGAGCCGATGATGGCGGCCGCGCAGATCCGGCGCTTCTTGATCCTGCACAAGGAACTCGACGCCGACGACGGCGAATTGACGCGCACGCAAAAGGTGCGCCGCGCCTTCGTCGCCGATCGGTACGCACCGTTGATCGAAGCGCTTTACGACGGCTCGCAGGTGCGCTTCGTGGAGACTGAAGTGACGTATGAAGACGGTCGCAAGGGCAGGATCAGCGCCAATGTGAAGATCGTCGACGCGCCGGTCTTCGGCCCAGTCCAGCCGGTGCGGGAGGCCGCCGAATGAACGCCCATCCCGACCACCACATCATCGTTGCGCCGAACGAGGACAGTATCGCCAAGGGCGAAACGCTGATGGAGGTGAAGAACGTCTCGCTCGCCTTCGGTGGCGTGAAGGCGATCACGGATATCTCGTTCGACGTCCGCAAGGGCGAAATCCGCGCGATCATCGGCCCGAACGGCGCTGGCAAGACGTCGATGCTCAACGTCATCAACGGTTTCTATACGCCCCAGATCGGCACCATTACCTTCCGCGGGCAGGAGCGGCGGGCCATGAAGCCGCATCACGCGGTGCGGCAGGGGATCGCCCGCACGTTCCAGAACGTCGCGCTCTTCAAGGGCATGTCGACGCTCGACAACATCATGGCCGGGCGCTCCGTTTTGATGAAGCGCTCGATCGGCTGGCAGATGCTCTGGCACGGCCCGGCGCTGGCCGAAGAGATCGAGCACCGCGAGAAGGTCGAGGAGATCATCGACTTTCTCGAGATCGAGCACATTCGCCGCACACCGGTCGGCAAGCTGCCTTACGGCCTGCAAAAGCGCGTTGAGCTCGGCCGCGCGCTCGCGATGGAGCCATCGCTTCTGCTCCTTGATGAGCCGATGGCCGGCATGAACCTGGAGGAGAAGGAGGACATGAGCCGCTTCATCCTGGACGTGAACCAGCAGCGCGGAACGACGATCGCGCTGATCGAGCACGACATGGGCGTCGTGATGGACCTGTCGGACCGCGTCGTGGTGCTCGACTACGGCAAGAAGATCGCCGACGGGCCGCCCGACGAGGTCAAGAATAACCAGGCCGTCATCGACGCCTATCTCGGCGTGCCGCATTGAGCGACCGGAAGGACTTGTGAATGGAAAGCTTGCATTCGATCTTTGTGGCGCCCTTCGCGGACATGGTGGCTGCGCCCGATTTCTTCCTCCAGGTCGTCTGGGAGGGGCTGGTTTCCGGCGTCCTCTACGCGCTGATCGCGCTCGGCTTCGTGCTCATCTTCAAGTCCTCGCGCATCTTCAATTTCGCGCAAGGAATCATGGTCGTGTTCGCGGCGCTGACGCTGGTCGGCCTGCATGAGCGCGGCGTGCCGGCGCTGCTCGCCGTGCCGTTGACGCTGGTCGTCATGTTCTTCCTCGCCGTCGCCATCGAGCGGGTCGTTCTTCGCCCACTCGTCAACCAGCCGGACATCATCCTCTTCATGGCAACGATCGGCGTGACGCTCTTCCTGATCGGGCTCGGGGAGACGATTTTCGGCGGCGAGAACAAGGTGATGATAACGCAGCAACTCGGCATTCCGACCGGAAGCTGGACCATGGAGCCCTTCGGCGGCTTCGTCTCGATCGAGCAGAAGGATGTCACCGCCGTCGTCGGTGCTGTGCTCCTGGTCATCGCGCTCCTCGTCTTCCTCAACAAGTCGAAGATGGGCCGCGCCATCCGCGCGCTCGGCGACGATCACCAGGCCGCGCTCTCGGTCGGCATTTCCCTGTCGACGATCTGGGTCATCGTCTGGTTCATCTCCGGAATCATCGCACTGGCGACGGGCATCGTCTGGGGCGCACGTGCCGGCGTTTCGTTCGCGCTCGAGGTCATCGCGCTGAAGGCGCTGCCGGTCCTGATGCTCGGCGGCCTCGAAAGCGTCAACGGCGCGATCGTCGGGGGCCTTGCCATCGGTGTTCTGGAAAAGGTCTTCGAGATCTATTGGGGCCAGCCGCTTCTCGGCGGCAATACGGAAGCCTGGTTCGCCTACATGCTGGCGCTGCTCGTGCTTCTCGTGCGCCCGCAGGGTCTCTTCGGCGAAAAAATCATCGAGCGGGTGTAATCCATGTTCTATCGCGTCGCCGGCCAGTATAAAACCAGCTATCAAGCGGATTACGCCCTCTTTCCCGTCAAGCAGGACGCGTTCCTGCTCGCCTTGATCCTCGTCGTCGCCTTCGTCGTCTTCCCGTTGACGGCCAGCGACTTCATGTACCGCGCTCTGCTGATCCCCGTCCTCATCTATGCGCTCGCCGCGCTCGGGTTGAATATCCTGACTGGCTATGCCGGCCAGCTCTCGCTCGGCACCGGCGCCTTCATGGGGGTCGGCGCCTATGCCTGCTACAAGCTCGTGACGATCTTTCCTGAGCTCAACATCATCGTGGCGATTGCCCTGTCCGGCTTCTTCTCGGCCGCCGTCGGCGTCGCTTTTGGCCTGCCGTCGCTGAGGATCAAGGGTTTCTACCTCGCCATCGCGACGCTTGCCGCGCAGTTCTTCCTCGTCTGGTTGTTCCAGAAATGGGGCTGGCTGTACAACTACAACGCATCCGGTGCGATCCAGGTGCCGAACACGCAGATGTTCGGTGTCACGGTCACCGGGGCGCGCGCCTCCGCGATGAGCCAGTATTTCGTCGTCCTGTCCGTCGTCTGCATCGTGACGTTCTTCGCCATCAACATCACGCGCGGCCGCATTGGGCGCACCTGGAAGGCCGTGCGTGACATGGACATCGCGGCCGAACTCGTCGGCATCAATCTGATGAAGGCGAAGCTCTCGGCCTTCTTCGTCTCCTCCTATATCGTCGGCATCGCGGGCGCGCTGTTCGTCTTCTTGTGGCGCGGCGCAGCCGAGGCCGATCTGTTCGACATCCAGCTGTCCTTCCGGGTCCTCTTCATCGCCATCATCGGTGGGCTGGGCTCGATCCTGGGCAATTATCTCGGCGCGCTGCTGATCGTCGCGCTGCCCGTCATCATCGGCACGGTACCGGCCATGTTCGGCCTGCCGATTTCCTCGGCCATGGTCGAGCATCTGAACACCATGATCATCGGCGCGCTGATCATTGGCTTCCTGATCGTCGAGCCGCATGGGCTCGCGCGATTGTGGGCCATGATCCGCGAGAAGCTGATCATCTGGCCATTCCCGCATTGAGGAGTGAGCGATGCGGGTTGATTGAGGCAAGCCCGAAAGCGGGCTGAAGTGGAGGAGCGACTGATGAGAATGAAGCACACGACGGCTCTTGTGGCCGGCATCGTTGCGGCCGGCATCGCCGCGCCGGCATTGGGGCAGGAAGTGTTGAAGCTGCCCAACATGTCCTATCGCACCGGCCCGTTCGCGGCGACGGGCACGCCGCACATGAACGGCCAGCTCGACTACATGACCATGCTCAACGAGCGTGACGGAGGCATTGGCGGCGTTAGGATCGCGTTCGAGGAGTGCGAGACCGGCTACAACACCGAAAAGGGCGTCGAGTGCTATGAGAAGCTCAAGTCGGAAGGCGCGCTCGTCACGCAGCCCTGGTCAACCGGCATTACGCTTCAGGTTCTCCCGCGCACCAATGTCGACGAGATTCCGATGTATGCGCCCGGCTACGGCTTCTCGGCCATGCAGGACGGCAAGACGTTCAAATGGGCCTTCAATCCGCCGACTTCCTATTGGGACGGCGCGTCGATGATCATGCAGGGGATCTCGGACGGCAATCTCGACAGCCTCGACGGCAAGAAGATCGCGTTCCTCCATCTCGACCATCCCTACGGCAAGGAGCCGCTGCCGCTTCTTGAGGCCATGGCCGAAACGCACGGTTTCGAACTCCTGCCGATTCCCGTCGGCCTGACCGAGATGCAGAACCAGTCGGCCCAGTGGCTGCAGATCCGCCGCGAGCGTCCGGACTTCGTCATCATGTGGGGCTGGGGCGCGATGAACGCCGGCGCCATCACCGAGGCTGTCAAGACGCGCTACCCTATGGAGCAGTTCGTTTCCGTCTGGTGGGGCGCGCATGAGCCTGATCTCAATCTCGTCGGCGAAGAAGCCAAGGGCTATCGGGCCCTGTCGTGGAACTTCGTCGATTCCGAATCCAAGCTCATGCAGGACGTGAAGACCCACGTCGTCGACGCCGGCAAGTCGCAGCTCAACCAGCAGGCCGGCGAATTCGACACGACCGCCTACCAGCGCGGCATCTTGATGTCCGTAATTCTCGCCGAAGCGGTGGAGGCCGCACAGGAGCAAGCTGGTACGCCGATGATCAACCAGGAACAGCTTCGCAAGGGTCTCGAGAACGTCAATCTCGATGAGGCCCGCCTTGCCGAGCTCGGCGCCGAGGAGATGATGGCGCCCTTCGCCATGAGCTGCTCGAACCACACCGGCCATGCGAGCGCCTGGATGATCGAGTGGGACGGTACGAAGTTCGTGAAGGTCTCCGACCTTCTGACGGCAGATCGCGCGGTCATCGACCCGCTGGTCGAGACGGCGGCGGCCGATTATGCCACGGCCAACCAGCCCTGGCAGATGAACGACGACTGCGCCGAATAGCAAGCCAGTATACGCGGCGGGGAACTGTCCCCGCCGCGTCCTTTCCAGACGATGGAAACCGCGATGACACCGACGACCGCACCCCTTGCCGAAGCTGCCGAGCCGATCCTTTCGGTCAACAATATCGAGGTGATCTACGATCACGTCATCCTCGTCCTGAAGGGCGTGTCGCTGTCCGTGCCACGCGGCGGCATCACCGCCATTCTGGGTGCCAACGGCGCCGGCAAGACAACGACTTTGAAGGCGATTTCCAACCTGCTCCACGCAGAGCGCGGCGAGGTCACTAAGGGCTCGATCATTTTCGACGGTGCGCAGGTCCAGTCCCTGTCGCCCAACCAGCTCGTGCGCAGCGGCTGCATACAGGTCATGGAAGGACGCCATTGCTTCGGCCATCTCTCGGTCGAGGACAATCTGATGACCGGGGCCTTCACCCGCAAGGATGGAGCGGCAGCGATCCGCGACGATCTTGAACTCGTCTACCAGTATTTCCCGCGTCTGCGCGAACGGCGCACCAGCCAGGCCGGCTACACCTCAGGCGGCGAACAGCAGATGACGGCGATCGGCAGGGCGCTGATGTCGCGGCCGAAGATGATCCTGCTCGACGAGCCCTCCATGGGACTGGCGCCGCAACTCGTCGAGGAGATTTTCGAGATCGTGAAGAAGCTCAACGAGGAGCAGGGCGTCTCGTTTCTGCTGGCCGAACAAAACACCAATGTCGCGCTGCGCTACGCCAAATATGGCTACATCCTGGAATCCGGCCGCATCGTTCTTGACGGCGAGGCGAAAGCCCTTCGCGAAAACGACGACGTCAAGGAGTTCTATCTCGGCGTCGGCGGCGAGGAACGCAAGTCCTTCCGCGACGTGAAGCACTACAAGCGCCGCAAGCGTTGGCTGGCGTGAGAATATGAACCGGCAGGGAGACCGCATGGTCGAGCATCGAGACATCGCGGCGTCAGGTGGCGACGCCGATCTTCTTGCAGCGATGCGAAGGCAGATTTCGCACGTGGTCGAGCACCAGCCCTTTTGGGCTTCGCGCCTCGCAAGCGTCGACATCGCGTCGCTCACCTCGCGCGCTGCGCTTGGTGCCGTCCCGGTGCTTCGCAAGTCCGAGCTCGTGGACCTGCAGGCAAAGGCCCCGCCTTTTGGCGGATTGACCGCGACGCCGGTTAGCTCGCTCGCACGGCTCTTCGTCTCGCCCGGCCCGATCTTCGATCCGGAAGGTCATGGCAGGGACTGGTGGGGCGCTGCGAAGGCTTTGGCGGCGGCGGGTGTCGGCGCGCAGGACGTCGTCCTCAACACGTTTTCCTACCATCTGACCCCCGCTGGCGCGATGTTCGAGAGCGGAGCACACGCACTCGGCTGCGCCGTGATCCCGGCCGGTCCTGGCAATACGGCCGACCAGCTCGTCGCGATCGCGCAGTTTCAGCCAACGGTCTATATCGGCACGCCCGATTTCCTGAAGATCCTGCTCGATAAGGCCGGCGAGGCAAAGCTTTCGTCTTCGATCCGCCGCGCCGTCGTGTCTGGCGCCGCGCTTCCGCCGAGCCTTCGGGCCGAGCTCGCCGACCGCGGCATCGAGGTCGTCCAGTGCTACGGCACGGCCGATCTCGGCATCGTCGCCTACGAGGATGGCGGCGAGGGCATGGCCGTCAACGATGGCATCGTGCTCGAAATCGTCCGCCCCGGAGCCGACGATCCGCTGCCCGATGGAGAGGTGGGCGAGATCGTCGTCACCCGGCTCAACCGCGACTATCCGCTGATCCGCTTCGCGACCGGGGACATGTCGCGCGTGCTTCCCTTGGCCGGGAACCAGCAACGCATTGCCGGCTGGATGGGCCGGGCCGATCAGGCGACCAAGGTAAAGGGCATGTTCGTGCGCCCCGAGCAGATCGCTGCGCTTGGCAAGGCTCTCGGCATCGCCGACCGCATGCGCCTGGTCGTTACGCGTGCGAACGAGCAGGACGCGATGGTTCTGAAGATCGAACACACGGACGCCTCGCTGGCGGACCGGGCCGGGGCCAAACTCGCTGAACTCACCAAGCTCAAGGGCTCCGTCGAGATCGTGCCGATCGGTCAGCTTCCCAATGACGGAAAGGTCATAGCCGACGAGCGCATCTGAACGTTTGATCGCAGTTCCGGAAGACTGAGAAGTACGGCCGTTCGCCACCGTGGACGGTCGCTCTGGCGCGATTGTAGCGCTTCGGTTCTTGGACTAGGCTCATCTCAAACAAGAAATCGACGGGACCATCGAACTCAGGCTCAGAGGGAAACAGCCATGTCCACTTTCAAGCTACCGCAACACTTTGCCCTGTCCCGTCGCCACCTCCTGAAGACCGCCGGCGCGGGAGCTGTGCTCGCGGCCACCGCGGGCCTGCCCTCGCGCCTCTTCGCGCAGGAGCCGCTGAAGGTCGCGGCGATCTACACCGTGCCAACCGAGCAGCAATGGGTGAGCCGTATCCACCTTGCGGCCCAGGCCGCGCAGGAGCGCGGCGACATCGAGTACACCTTCTCCGAGAATGTCTCGAACTCGGACTATGAGCGCGTCATGCGCGAATATGCCGAGGCCGGAAACCAGCTCATTGTGGGGGAGGTCTTCGGCGTCGAGCAAGCCGCGCGCCAGGTCGCGATGGACTATCCCGACGTCGCCTTCCT
Source organism: Aliihoeflea sp. 40Bstr573 (assembly GCF_024105655.1). GTDB lineage: Bacteria > Pseudomonadota > Alphaproteobacteria > Rhizobiales > Rhizobiaceae > Aliihoeflea. Next base: position 65,532 of record NZ_JAAAMH010000013.1, on the reverse strand, counting down.
GATGGGTTCGAGTTTCAAGGAAGACCCGGCGGTGCCGAACTTCGCACCGTTTGACAACTACATTCAGGATGCTTCCTATCTCACTGGCCTCATTGCCGGCGCGATGTCGGAAAACGGCAATATCGGCATGGTCGGCGGCTATCCTATCCCCGAGGTCAACCGCCTGATGCACGCCTTCATGGCCGGCGCGCGCGAGACCAGGCCGGACGTAAAGTTCCAGGTCGCCTTCATCGGTTCCTGGTTCGACCCGCCCAAGGCAAAGGAAACCGCTTTCGCCCAGATCGACGCGGGCGCGGACGTGCTATATGCCGAGCGCTTCGGTGTGTCGGACGCGGCACAGGAGCGGGGCATCCTTGCCATCGGCAACGTCATCGACACCCAGGCCGACTATCCCGAGACGGTGGTTGCGTCCGCGCTCTGGCATTTCGAGCCGACGCTCGACAAGGCGATCGCCGAAGTGCGCGGCGGCACCTTCACGGCGGCCGACTACGGCGTCTATTCCTTCATGAAGGAAGGCGGCTGCTCGCTTGCTCCGCTCGGCACCTTCGAAGACAAGATTCCCGAGGAGATCAAGGCGCTCGTTGCCGAAAAGGAAGCCGCCATCAAGGACGGTTCCTTCACAGTCGAGATCAACGACGAAGAGCCGACCTCGAGCTGATGGGCAACGACATGGCCCGGCGAGCGCAGACCGTTCTGCGCCTTGCCGGCATTACCAAGCGATTTGGTGCGCTCATCGCCAATGATGCGATCGATCTCGACCTGAAACGGGGCGAGATCGTCGCGCTTCTGGGCGAGAACGGCGCCGGCAAGACGACACTGATGAACATCCTGTTCGGTCACTATGTGGCCGACGAGGGAACGATCGAGGCATTGGGCAAGCCTTTGCGGCCGGGAGACCCGCACGCCGCGCTTGCCGCCGGCATCGGCATGGTCCACCAGCATTTCACGCTGGCAGACAATCTGACGGTCCTCGAGAACATCGCGCTCGGCACGCAAAGCATCTGGTCGCCGCGTCTCGACCGCACGTCGGCGCGAACACGTATCTCGAAACTCTCAGCCGAGTTTGGCCTCGCCATTGATCCGTCGCGGCCGGTATCGGAACTCGCGGTCGGCGAGCGCCAGCGCGTCGAAATCTTGAAGGCACTGTATCGCGACGCGCGCATTCTGATCCTGGACGAGCCCACTGCGGTGCTGACGCCCGGCGAGACGGAGGCGCTCTTCGCAACGCTCAAGCTTCTGGTCGCGCAAGGGCTCTCCATCATCTTCATCTCGCACAAGCTGAAGGAGGTGATGGCGGTCGCCGACCGCGTCGTCGTCCTGCGCGGTGGGCGCCTGGCAGGCGAGCGCCGGACGGCTGAAACGACGCGCCAGGAACTCGCGGCCCTGATGGTCGGGCAGGAGGTGTCACTGCCGAAGGCCGCTTCGCGCACGCCCGGACCGGTTATTCTTGAACTGCGTTCCGTCTCGACAGCCGGCGCATCCGGCACACAGATTCGCGACGTCTCGTTGCAGCTTCATGGCGGTGTGATTACCGGTATTGCCGGCGTCTCGGGAAACGGGCAGGCCGCGCTTGCTGGTCTTTTGTCAGGCGTCTTGTCGCCGCGGTCTGGCCAGTTGCTCATCGGTGGGGGAGCGCCGCCCGGCTGGTCGCCACGCACTGCCCTCGATCGGGGCATCGCTCGTATTCCCGAAGACCGCCACGCTGTCGGCTCAGTCGCCGACATGAGCGTGACCGAGAACGTCATCGCCGAACGTTACCGCAATGGCGACTTCTCGCGATACGGCATGATCGACTGGGCCGCGGCGCGCAAATTCGCAGAACGCCTGATCGCGGATTACGACGTCAAATGTCCGTCCCCCGAAACCCGCATCCGGCTTCTGTCGGGCGGCAACATGCAAAAGCTCATCCTCGGCCGCGCGCTCGATCCCGACCCGGTCGTGATCCTCGCCAACCAGCCGACGCGCGGGCTCGACATCGGCGCGGTCGCCTATGTCCATGCCCGCCTGATCGAAGCGCGCGATCGCGGGGCCGCCGTGCTTTTGATTTCCGAAGACCTCGACGAGGTGCTCTCGCTTTCGGATCGCATCCACGTCATCGCGGACGGAGCGCTCTCTCGTTCCTTCGCGCGCGGCGAAAAGAGTGTCGGTGAACTCGGCGAGATGATGGCCGGCCACGGTCTGGAGGCCGCGTGAGGACGCAATTCGATGCGGCTTGAGCCGAAACCCCACCCATCGACGATCGCCCTGATCCTCTACCCGCTTGGCGCGGTCGCGGCGACGCGCGCGATCGCATCGTTGCTCGTCATGGCCGCAGGCGCGTCGCCGCTGTCCGTCTTTGGCTTGGTGCTGAAAGGAGCGGCCGGTTCGCAATTCGCGCTTTTGGAAACGTTGACGCGCGCGACGCCGCTGATCTTCACCGGCCTTGCCGTTGCCGTCGCCTTTAGGGCCCGCCTCTGGAACATCGGCGCGGAGGCCCAGCTTTACGTCGGCGGCATCGTCACGGTCGTGCTGGGCACGGGGCTGCTGCCACTGCCCGCGCCGATCCTGATCCCCGTTATCGTGCTGGCGACGATCCTCGCCGGTGGGCTCGTCCTGCTCGGTCCAGCCATCCTCAAAACCCGGTTCGGGGTCGACGAGGTGGTGACGACGCTGCTCCTGAACTTCGTCGTGCTGCTGTTCGTTTCTATGCTACTCGAAGGCGTCCTGAAGGATCCGATGGGCCTCGGCTGGCCGCAGTCGCAAATGGTGACAGCCGATGCCAGACTGCCGCGCATCGTCGAGGGCAGGCGGCTTCACTATGGCTTCGTCATCGCGCTCGTCGCGGCCTTCGCCATCTGGTTCGTCATGAAGAAGACGGCGCTCGGCTACGAGATGCGCGTCGTCGGCGCCAACACGGAAGCCGCGCGCTTCGCCGGCATTCCGGTCAATGCGGTGCTGATGAAGACGGCGCTCATTTCCGGCGGCCTCGCCGCCCTTGGCGGTTTTTCCGAAGTCGCCGGCCTGAAGGGTAATCTCACGCTCGATCTGTCCTCCGGCTTCGGCTACACCGGCATCGTCGTCGCCATGCTGGCGATGCTCAATCCGCTCGGCGTCGTCGCTGCCGCGATCTTCGTCGCCGGCATCTTCGTCGGAGCGGACGCGATGAGCCGTGCGGCAGGCGTGCCGAGCTACATCGCCGAGGTCATGGTCGCGACGGCGCTTTTGACGATGGTCACCGCGATCATGCTGTCGCGCTACAAGGTGAGGTGGCGCTGATGGACCTCTTCGAAATCCTCTTCACCGCCTCGTTCTGGGTCGCGGCCATCCGAATCGCCTCGCCTCTGATCTTCGCCACGATGGGCGAACTGATCTGCGAGCGCGCGGGCGTCCTCAATCTAGGCATCGAAGGCATCATGGTCGCCGGCGCCTTTGCAGGCTGGGTCACGGTCTATGCCGGCGGCGATCTGTGGACCGGCGTCGTGGTGGCGGCGCTGACCGGCGCAGCCTTTGGCCTCGTCCACGCGACGCTGACTGTGCCATTCGGCCTTTCCCAGCACGTGGTCGGCATCGGCATCACGCTTTTGGCGTCGAGCCTCACCTATTTCACCTACCGTATCGTCTTGCCGGAAGTCTCGTCGCCGCCGCGTATCGAACCCTTCCGCAACTGGGCGGTTCCCTACCTGTCCGACATCCCGCTCATCGGCCCGGCGCTCTTCGACCAGACGCCATTGACCTATCTCGCCTTCGTCACCGTGGCCGTCGTCGCCTGGGTCCTTTATCGCACGCCGCTTGGACTTGCCGTTCGCGCGGCGGGTGAAAATCCGTCTGCGGTCGAGGCACAGGGCCTGTCGGTCACCGGCATCCGCATGGGCGCCGTCATGGTCGGGTCGGCCTTGATGGCCGTCGGCGGCACGTTTCTGACCATGTCCGCTTTCAACTCGTTCTTCTTCGAGATGGTCAATGGCCGCGGCTGGATCTGCATCGCGCTCGTCGTCTTCGGGTCGTGGCGGCCCGGCAAAGCGCTTGTCGGCGCACTTCTCTTCGCTGCGTTCGACGCCTATCAGATCCGCCTCCAGCAGGTTGCCGGCGGCATCGTGCCCTATCAGGTCTTCCTGATGATGCCTTATCTGTTGTCCATCGCCGCGCTCGTGCTCGTGGCGCGTCGCGCGAGCTACCCGAAGGCGCTGATGATCCCTTACCAGAAGGGCGAGCGTTAGGTCTTCGCGGTGCGCCGGCGCGCATAGGCCGCGAGCAGCGCCAGAAGAAGCGTCCCGACGATCAGCAAGAGCGCGGCTGCGGCGACTGCGGGCGAGATGTTCTCGCGGATCGAGGAGAACATCTGCCGCGCCAGCGTGCGCTGGTTCGGACCGGCCACGAACAGCGTCAGCACCACCTCGTCGAGCGATGTCGCGAAGGCGAACACGGCGCCCGTCACGATGCCCGGCATGGCGAGCGGCATGGTCACACGGCGGAACACCCGCGTCGGTGAAGCGCCAAGGCTCGCCGCCGCCCGCTCGATGGTCGGGTCGATGCCCTGCAGCGCCGTCGACACGGAGACGATGACGAAGGGCACGCACAACACGGCGTGGGAGAAGATGACGCCGAGATAGCTGCTCGCCAGGCCGATCTGCGCCAACGAGATCTGAAGACCGACGCCGAGCACGACGGCCGGTACGACCATAGGCAGGAGGAAGACCGTGCGCAGGAGGTTGGGGAAGGGGATGCCTTGCCCCCTTAGCCCGAGCGCCGCGAGGGTGCCCAGGACGACCGACAGCACGGTCGCGCCGGAACCGATGATCAGCGAATTGACGATCGAATTTCGCCAGTGCGCGACTTCGACGAGTTCGCTGAACCAGCGCAGCGAGTAACCCGAAATCGGATAGTTCAGGAAGATGCTCGACGTGAAGGCGAGTGGCAGGATCGCCACGATCGGCAGGATCAGGAAGAGGGCGGCGGCAATGCCGAATACGGCCTGGGCGAGGCGCAGCATGCTCAAGCTCCCGTCGGCGCGCCGCCGCGCGACAGCCGGCCGTAGACCAGATAGAGCACGGTCGTCACGGCAAGAAGAAGGATGCCAAGCGCACCCGCCATGCCCCAGTTGGCGGTCTGCAGCGCATAAAATGCGATAACGGACGAGATCATCTGGTCGTTCGGCCCGCCGACGAGCGCCGGCGTGATGTAGTAGCCGATCGCCACCATGAACACGAGCAGCGAGCCGGCCAGCAGCCCGGGCATCGAAAGCGGCAGCAACACGCGCCAGAAGGCCCGCAGCGGACGAGCGCCAAGAGAGGCGGCGGCGGGCATCAAATTCTTCGGAATCGCCGATACAATCGAGAAGATCGGCAGCACCATGAAGGGCAGAAGCACATGCGTCATCGCGATGACGACGCCGAGCCGGTTGAAGATCAGCGGCAGCGGCCCGTCGATCAGGCCAAGCCCGATCAGCGTATTGTTGATGATCCCCTCGTTCTGGAGAAGGATGAACCATGCTGCCGTGCGCACCAGAAGCGACGTCCACAGCGGCAGCAGTACCGCGAGCAAAAGCGCGTTGCGTTTCCACCCCGTTACCGAGGCCGCCAGCATCGCATAGGGCAGGCCGATCAGCGCGCAGAGCAGCGTCACCGAACCGGCGATGGCGAAGGTGCGCCAGATGATCAGGCGATTGGCCGAGGCCGACGCTGCCATCTGTTCGATCTCGCCAGAATCCGAGCGCTCGAGATCGAGCGCGGCGAGGAGGTTGCGATCCGTATAGGGTGCCACCGAAATCTGGATCGCCCTCCAGAAGCGGGGCTCGGCCCAGCGATCGTCGATTTCCATGAGGTCGAGCGTCTGGCCCTCTTCGAGGTCGCGGGCGGCCGTTGCCGTCCGCCCCATCAAAGTGCGAAACCCCGAAACCTGGCTGTTCAGGGTGCGGACGGCAGCGCCCAATGCCGTCTGCGGCGTGTCGCGCAGATCCTCGACGAGCGCAGCCTGGATTTCGGCCTCGGGCATTGCCTCGCCGTCCCAGTCTTCGATCAGCTCCGCCGTGCGGGGAAAAGCGCCGGCGATCGCATCGTTGCGGATCGACACGTCGACCATCAGCCACAGCGGCCACAGGAAGAAGACGCCAAGAAAGATCACCAGCGGCGCAATCAGGAGCGCCGCCCGGCCATGTTGCCGTGCCGAGACCGCACTCATGCGGGAAAGACCGAACAGTCGGCAGCGGCGAAGGAAACGGTCACGGTTTCGCCGGCGCGACGCTCGGCAGCGCCGCGCTCCAACCGAACGACAATGGAAAGCGCGCCAGCATCGAGGTGAAGCCGCAGATGGTCGCCCTGATAGACGACATCGGAGATCGTTGCCTGGAGCCGGTTCTCGCCGCTGCCTTCCAGGCGTAGCCGTTCGGGCCGGATCGAGACGGAGACGCGGCTGCCTGCCGCAAAGCCGTGATCGGGCACGGCTATTGTCGCGCCGGTCGCAAGTTCGACGCTAGTGGAGCCATTGACAGTACCATCGAGAAAATTCGTCTCGCCGATGAACTCGGCGACGAACCTGTTTTGCGGACGGTCGTAAACCTCGTCCGCGGTGCCGATCTGCGCGATCTTGCCTGCGTCGAAGATCGCGATGCGGTCGGACATGGTCAGCGCTTCGGACTGGTCGTGCGTGACGAAAATGATGGTCAGCCCGAGCCGGCGGTGCAACTCGCGGATTTCGAGCTGCATCTCCTCGCGCAGCTTCTTGTCGAGCGCGCCGAGCGGCTCGTCCATCAAGATCACCTTTGGCTCGTAGACGAGCGCACGGGTGAGCGCGACGCGCTGCTGCTGGCCGCCGGAAAGCTGGTCCGGACGGCGGTCCGCCAAATGGCCGAGTTGCACGCGATCGAGCGCGGCCTTGACACGCGGCCGGGCCTCCGATTTCGGCACGCCGCGCATCTCGAGCGGGAAGGCGACGTTTTCGGCAACGCTCATATGCGGAAAGAGGGCGTAATTCTGGAAGACGACGCCCATGCCGCGCTTGTAGGGCGGCAAATGGTCGATCTTCTCGCCGTCGAGCAGGATATCGCCAGACGTTGCCCCCTCGAAGCCGGCGAGCATCATCAGGATCGTCGTCTTGCCCGAACCCGAGGGGCCGAGCAAGCTCAGGAACTCGCCCTTGCGGACTTCGAGATTGAGCCCTTCGACGACCGTGACCTGACCAAAGGTCTTGGACACGTCGCGAAGCTCGATGAAAGCGGTCATGCAGCCCCGTCGATTGCTGGACTGGAGAAAATAGACGCACCCTTTCGGGTGCGCCTTCAGGGCTCCACTACTGGGCGAGCCAGGCGTTGAAGCGCTCGTTGAGCTCTTCGATGTTGTCGACCCAGAAATCGCCATCGAGCGCGATCGCGCCTTCAAGGTTCTCGGGCGAGGTCGGCAGCTCTGCCGCCACTTCCGGCGCGAGCGAGGCGCCAGCTTCGACATTGGTCAGGCCGTAGGCGATGAATTCCGGCAGCTTGGCCTGATTTTCCGCCTGGCTCGCGAAGTTGATGAACTCGAACGCCGTTTCCTTGTTGGGCGAATCCTTCAGCACCACCCACGAATCGATCGCGTAGATCGAACCCGGCCAGACGATCTGGAAATTGGTGCCCTCGGACTTGTTGATGCCGGCGAGGCGGCCATTATAGGCCGTGGTCATCACGACTTCGCCCGAGGCGAGGAGCTGGATCGGCTGCGCGCCGGCTTCCCACCACACGATATCGCCCTTGATCTCGTCTAGCTTGGCGAAAGCGCGGTCGACGCCCTCGTCGGTGCCGAGCACTTCATAGACCTCTTCGACCGGCACGCCGTCCGCCATCAGGGCAAATTCGAGCGAATATTTCGGGCCGCGCCGCAGGCCGCGCTTGCCGGGATATTCCTCGGTGTTCCAGAAGTCCTCCCAGCCGGTCGGTGCTTCGGTCAGCTTGTCCGCGTCGTAGGAAAGGCCGGTCGTCCACACGATGGCGCCGACGCCGCATTCGTTGACGGCCGCCGGCAGGAACTTGTCCTCGCCGCCGAGCGCTTCCCAGTCGACGGTCTCGTACATGCCGTCGGCGCAGCCGAGCGCGAGCTCTTCCGTCTCCACCTGCACGACGTCCCAGTCCGCCGGGCGCGTTTCCATCTTGGCCGCGATCACGCCATAGCCGCCGTCCCAGGATTCCTCGGTGATCGCCTTGCCGGTCTCGGCGGTGAAAGGTTCGAAGTAGATTTCGCGTTGCGCGTCCTGATAGTTGCCGCCCCACGACACCACGGTCAGGTTCCGATCCTGAGCCGACGAAGAGGCGATGGCGAGAACGGCGAAGGAGGAGGCGAGCGCGAGACGCTTGAGTGTCGATTTCATTTTCTTCCCCTGCGTTATTGATTTTGGCTATCCAACCATAGAATCGGTGCGTTGAAACCGCCAATCCTCCCATGGAAAGAATTATTACCGCTACGGCCTAATAGGTCGGTGGCGTGATCGCCGACAGGATCGTGCTTTCGCCCTCCGCGACATTGCGAAAGCGGTGGGGGAGGCGGCTGTCGAAATAGTATCCCTCACCGGGCGCGAGCACCCTTTGCTCCTGTCCCACAGTCACTTCGATGGCTCCGGTCAGGACCATGCCCGACTCCTGCGCCGAGTGTGAAAATGCCTCGCCGGTATCGCCGCCCGGCGCATAGGATTCGAGCAGCATGAGGAGTTGCCGGTTGGGATGGTTCGCTCCGATCATTCGGTAGGAAATCGCATCCGCGCGGCCGATTTCAACGAGGTCGGCCGTGCCGTAAAAGGACGAGGCTGGCAGGTTCGACTGAAGGTCGAGGAAGAATCCCGTCAGTGTCGTTCCAAGCGCATCGAGAATGGCCGTCAGCGTATCGACCGACGGGCTCATCCGATCGCGCTCGATCAGCGAGATCGCCGAATGCGACACGCCGGAGCGCTTCGCCACCTCGCGGACGCTCAGCGATCGCCGGCGGCGCAGTTCGTGCAGCTTGGTCCCTATTCTCGGCATTGCGCTCTCCCCTCGCTGCCAGACTAGGCGTGGTCAGTTTAATCAACAAGGGCCGCCGCCTCGCTTGTGGCGCACCTGGCCTTGCGCAGAATGTTTCGCGATCCTCTCAGGCGAAAGTCTCCCAATGCGCAAGCTCCCCGATACCCTCAGGGCCAAGATCGACCATGTGAAGGCGCCGACGCGCGATGCCGTCGCCGATACGGGAGACGTCGAAACGACGGTTCGCGAAGTCCTCGCCGCCGTGCGTGACAGGGGCGATGAAGCCGTTCGCGACTATGCACGCCGCTTCGACAAGCTCGACATCGAAGCGCTCGAAGTCTCGGCCGCCGACCGCAGGGCCGCAGTGGACGGTCTCGACCGCCAGACCCGTGCCGACACCGAATTCGCAATCGAGCGCGTCCACGATTTCGCCGATGCGCAGATGCAGACGATCAAGCCGCTCGACTACGAGGCGCTACCCGGGCTGCATCTTGGCCACCGCGTCATTCCGATCGAGAAGGTGGGCGCCTATGTCCCCGGCGGACGCTACCCGATCCTGTCCGCCCCGGTGATGACCCTGGTTCCTGCAAAGGTCGCGGGTTGTTCGGAAATCGTCGCCTGCCTGCCGCCCGGCGCGCACCCGGCAATGATTGCCGGCTGTCACCTGTCCGGCGCCGACCGCATCTTCCGCATTGGTGGCGCGCAGGCGATCGCGGCGATGGCTTATGGCACCGAAAGCGTGCCCGGCGTCGACAAGATCGTCGGGCCGGGCAATGCCTATGTGAACGAAGCCAAGCGCCAGGTCTTCGGCGCGGTCGGCATCGACCAGCTCGCCGGCCCGAGCGAGATCTACGTCGTCGCCGACGCGAGCGCAGACCCGGCGATGATCGCGACCGACATGCTGGCACAGGCCGAGCACGATGTGCGCACCCGCGTGGGCCTGATCACGACCGACCGCAAGCTCGCCGAGGCGACGCTCGCCGAAGTGGAGCGGCAGCTTCGCGACCTGCCGACCGCCGACGTCGCAGGTCCCGCGTTCCACGACTATGGCGAGATCGTCGTCTGCGCCGACGAGGCCGCCATGATCGCCTATTCCGACTTCATCGCCGCCGAGCATCTGCAGGTCCACACGACCGATGCGCGGGCGACGGCGAAGAAGCTGCGCAACTACGGCTCGCTCTTCATCGGGCGCGAGGCGAGCGTGGTCTATTCGGACAAGTGCTGCGGCACGAACCACACCCTGCCCACCATGGCGGCGGCGCGCTATACGGGCGGGCTGTGGGTCGGTTCCTACGTCAAGATATGCACGCACCAGTGGCTCGACGCGCGTGGCGTGGCAGCCGTCGCGCCGCCCGCCATCCGCCAGAGTGCGACCGAGGGTATGGAGGGACATCGCCGCGCCGCGGCCCTGCGACTGGCTTAAGGAACATCGCCCGCTGGCTTGGCCGATATCCCCTTGCCAAGCCGGCAAATGCGATGTTACCCCTGCCGCCTTTCCACAGGGGTGCTCCGTAATGCCGGGGCTGAGACGAGAAGCGACATGCTTCCGGACCCTCAAGCTGATCTGGGTAATACCAGCGGAGCGAGGCGGTTCATGTTTTCAGGTGCACAGCTTTCCCTTTATCCGATGTGCGACGATTTCGTCGCCGTCATCCTCAATGCCGTCGACGCGCTCGAGCCCTATCGGCCGCGCTTCCGCATCGAGACCGACGACGTCTCGACGCTGATCGTCGGCCCGCCGGAAGAAATCTTCCCGGCCATGCGCGATCTCTTCGCGTCGGCTGCCCAATCCGGCGTCCATTGCGTCCTCTCCGCTGCCGTCTCGCGTGGTTGCCCTGGCGAGCCGGACGATGACATCTGCACGCCCTCGGCCGATTTCGGCATCGCCGCCCCGCTCGAAGAGCGGATCGCAGCCGCGCGCGAAGCGGTTTCGAAGGCAAGTGTTACGGGCGTGCAGGTCGCGGCGCAGTTCTCGCTCTATCCGCTCGGTGGCAGCCACCACATGGACGAGATCTACGGCTGCATCGACTTCCTGAAGTCGTCGGGCGTGTTCGAGAAGTCGAAGAATTTCTGCACCAAGCTGCGCGGCGATGCGGGCCCGGTCTTCGCGACGCTGAGCGAAGCGTTTCTGCGCTTCGGTGCGCCGAACGGCCATGTCGCGCTCGACCTGACCGTCTCTTCCAACAGCCCGACCAAGGTCGGCTGATTTCGCCTTTCCGGCGTGCCGGAAGGCGCGCCCCTCTCGCTTCAAGGAAAAATCGTCATGCTGACCACTCGCGGCTGGACTCTGCGCGAAATCCTCATCGTCGCCGTTCTCGGCGCCGTTTTCGGCATTCTCTATCTGGCCTGGGTGCAGGTCTGGCTGATCGCGCAGGCGATCTTTGGCGCCGTGACCATGGATGTCGTGATGGGCTTCTGGTTCATCGTCTCCATCATCGCCGCCGCGATCATCCGCAAGCCGGGCGCAGCGCTCTTGTCGGAGGTGCTTGCCGCGCTCGTGCAGGTGCTTCTCGGCAGCCCCGCTGGTCTTCTCCTGCTTGTCACCGGCCTCGTCCAGGGCGCGGGCGCGGAAGCCGTCTTCGCCGCGACGCGCTGGAAGAACTACCGCCTGCCGGTGCTGATGCTCGCCGGTGTCGGCGCGGCGATCGCTTCCTTCATCTATACCTGGATCCGCTTCGACTACGGCGCGCTCGCCCCCGGCCTGCTCGTCACCATGTTCGTTTTGCGGTGCCTGAGCGGCGCGATCCTCGGCGGTTTTGCCGGCCATTTCGTGGTCGAGGCGCTCTACAAGACCGGCGTTTTGTCCGGCCTCAAGATCGATCATGAGCGCCGCCTTCAGCGTGCCTGAAGCCGCGCCCGCCGTCGCATGGCGAGAGGTTGCCGTACGCTATCCCTATGCGGCGAACCTTGCCGTCGGTCCGGTATCGCTTGAACTGCGCAAGGGCGAACGGCTTCTGCTCCTCGGCCCTTCCGGTTGCGGCAAGTCCACGCTGTTGGGCACCATCACCGGCCTGGTGCCCGCGACGATCCCGGCCGAGATAACGGGGGAGATCGCAACGCTCGGCGTGCCGGCCGCAAGCCGCTCGCCCGCTGAGTGGTCGGCGTCCGTTGCCCAGCTTTTCCAGGATGCAGACCAAACGCTTTGCGGCATGACGGTGGGGGACGAAGTCGCCTTCGCGCTCGAAAACCGGGCGCTGCCGGCAGACGAGATTGCAACCCGCGTGGATCGCGCTCTGGCAAAGGCCGGTGTGCCAGAAAGCTGGCGCGCGCGGCGCACAGCCGCGCTCTCAGGCGGCGAAAGGCAACTCGTCGCGCTCGCCGCCGCGCTGGCACAGGAAGCCGCACTCTTCATCGCCGATGAACCGACCGCGCACCTGTCGCCCGACGCCGCCGCGCGCCTCCACGCCGTCATCGGCGGCGAGGGCGAGACGTTCCTTGTCGTGGATCATCGCCTCGACGGGCTGATCGGCACGATCGACCGCGTCGCGGTCATCGGCCGCAACGGAGCGCTCTTTGCCGAGGGCTCACCGCGCGACATCTTTCGCGCGCGGGGCGAAGTTCTTGCAGCAGAAGGAATCTGGCGGCCTCTCGCCGCAGATCTCGACCGGCTCTTGTGCGGGATCGGCATCGTGCTCGAGCGACCGCCGCTGGTATTGTCCGAAATCATCGATGGCCTCAACCGACTGTCGCCGGCTGACCGAACCGCCGCCGGCACGGTGATCCGCCATTTCCTTTCGGACCGTATCGCCGGACCTACCGCATCGACCCGCCCGTCGTGCGCCACGCTCGTGCATGCCGCCTGCGCGCCGCTATTTGCCAAGCCCGTCCTGCACGACATCTCGATGGAAATCGGGCCTGGCGAGACCGTCGCAATTCTCGGCCGCAACGGTGCAGGCAAATCGACGCTCGGTGCGACGCTCGCCGGGCTGCTGCGTCTCAAGGGAGGAACCCGAACCGGCCCTGCCGGCGGCTTCGCCTTCCAGCGCCCCGAAACGCAGTTCACCGAAGGAAGCGTCCGGGCCGAGCTGGAGTCGATCGTCGGCAAAGACGCCGCGAGCATCGATGCAATCCTTTCCGCCTGGCGCCTCGAGAACGTCGCTGACCAGCACCCGTTCGAGCTGTCACAGGGGCAGAAGCGCCGTCTCGCACTTGCGACTTTGACGGCCGATACGCGCTGGCCCTTTCTCGTTCTTGACGAGCCGACCGCAGGCCTCGACGCCGCTGCCAGCAACGAGATCGCATCGCGCATTGCGAAAATCGCGGCGGATGGCAGGGCGGTCATGGTCATCACCCACGACATGGATTTCGCGCTGAAGACCTGTTCGCGGGGCATCGTCCTCGATGGCGGATCGATCGCCGCTGACGCGCCACTCATCGACCTCCTTCGCGACGGCGAGCTTCTTGCGAGCGCCGGCCTGAACGCTCCGGAACTCCTCCTGCTGGTCGACTGGATGGAGGCTGTTCCGTGCTGAGCATGCTTCATCCCCTGCCAAAGCTGATCGTCTGCCTCGTCTGGCTAGCGGCCTCGATCGCCGTTTTCGATCCACGCTTCCAGGCTGGCATCGTCGTCCTTTCCGCGCTCGCGATGATCGTCATCGAACGCCGCTCGCCGCTGCTCATTCTCGCGCTCATGATACCGTTCGCGCTGTTCGGTTTCGGCTTCCTGACGACCGCGACGCTCTTTCGCGAGGAGAGCGATTTCGCTACCCGCATGGCCGCCGAAACGCCGTTCGGCTCGCCTGCCTTCTCGGCTGGAATCGTTCTTTTCCTTCGCGCAATCGCCTGCGGCATGGTCTCGGCCGTCTTCGTGCTGACGACGGAGCCAGGCCGCTTCATCAAGGCGCTGATGGCGAACTGGCATTTGTCGCCGCGCATCGGCTACGCGCTCTTTTCGGCGCTGCATCTCGTGCCCGATCTTGCATCCGAAGCGCAGCAGATTCGTCTCGCCCGGGCTATGAAGAGGGGCCGCGTCCCGCGTCGCCTACCTGGCCCGCTGGAGACCGCGTCGCTCGTCGTGCCGCTTCTCGCCTTTGCCATCCGCCGCGCCAACCGCGCCGCGATCGCCATGGAAGCGCGCGGACTTGGCACCGTAAGCGTGCGAACGATCGTCGGTGCGCCGCGATTGCGCCCGGCGGATGCGAGCTTCACCATCGTGGCACTCGCGCTCCTCGCGGTCCTTTTCATTCTGACATCCGGTGTCTGGCGGGCTTGGTGAACGCCTCAAGGGCTGTTACACTTTAGCCAACGTGAAAGACAGGAGTGCCTGCTGCCGGCTTTGTTTGCTGGCGCGGCGCCGAAGGGAATAGAGTGACGGACCCCGAATACGGCAATGACGTGCCGTCGGACGGGGCGCGCCCGCCGCGCGGCGACGCCGGCAAAAGGCATTCGAGGCCGCCACCCGGCGGTCGCAATGCGCATGCGCAGCCTCCGGCCAACGGCAGACCCGAAGACAAGGCCGGCGAAAAGCCAGGCAAGTCGCGCAAAAGGCGCAAGCGCAAGCGCGGCCGCAAGGTTTATGCGCGCGATGACGCGCCCCAGAACAAGCCGACCGCGCCAGAATTCAAACAGCCGCAGCCAAAGCCGGCAGCTCCTGCGCTCGCCCCGAACCGTTTCAACGGCCGCGACATGGCCGGCGGTGAAGCGCCGGTCTATGCCGCGCTCGATCTCGGCACCAACAATTGCCGCTTGCTCGTCGCCATCCCGGGGAAAGGCGGTCAGTTCCGCGTCGTGGATGCCTTTTCGCGCATCGTCCGGCTGGGCGAGGGGCTAACCGCCTCCGGTCGCCTGTCCGACGCCGCGATGGACCGCGCTGTCGAGGCGTTGAAAGTCTGCGCCGACAAGCTGCGGAATCGCCGTTTGAAACGCGTCCGTCTCATCGCGACGGAAGCCTGCCGCTCGGCCGCGAACGGTGCCGAGTTCATAGCCCGGGTCAAGCGCGAGACAGGCCTCTCGCTGGAGATCATCGACCGCAAGACTGAAGCGCGCCTCGCCGTCTCCGGCTGCGGCTCGCTGGTCGAGCGGGGGACCAAGGGCGTCGTCCTCTTCGACATCGGTGGCGGCTCGTCGGAAATCGCGCTTGTCGATGTGTCGCGCCACCGCACGCCGCGCCTTGCCAATCACATCGTCTCGTGGACGTCGCTGCCCGTCGGCGTCGTCTCGCTTGCCGAGCGTTTCGGCGGACGGCACGTCACGCGTGATGTCTTCGACGCGATGGTCGACGACGTCGCCGACATGCTTGACCGGTTCGAGGGCCGCGACCGGCTTTCCCACGTCCTCGCCGATGACGGTTTCCATCTCCTCGGCACGTCAGGAACTGTGACGACGCTCGCCGGCATCCATCTCGGCCTTGAGCGCTACGACCGCCGCCGGGTCGACGGGCTCTGGCTGCAAAACGATGAAGTCGATGCGATGATCACGACCCTGCTTGACTGGGAGTTTGAAAAGCGCGTCGCCAACCCCTGCATCGGCGCCGACCGCGCCGACCTCGTCCTTGGTGGCTGCGCGATCCTCGAAGCCATTCGCCGCGCGTGGCCATCCAAGCGCCTGCGCGTCGCGGACAGGGGCCTGCGCGAAGGCATGCTATCCGAACTCATGGCCGATGACGGCGTCTGGCGCCGGGCCCGCAAGCGGAGACCGCTCGACGCATGACCAAACCCGTCAAACCCGGCTCCGGCCCGACAGGCGCGCGCGCGCTCAAGACCCGCGTGAAGAAGAAGCGCGGCCTCAAGAACTCGTCCCGCCGCTGGCTGGAACGCCATCTGAACGATCCTTATGTCCACCGCTCCAAGGCGGATGGCTACCGCTCGCGCGCGGCCTACAAACTCATCGAGATCGATGACAAGTACAAGCTCCTGAAGCCCGGCCAAAAGGTGCTCGACCTTGGCGCAGCGCCAGGCGGCTGGTGCCAGGTCGCGGCCGCACGGATCAATTCGCCGATCGACGCCCCGACGGTCGTCGGCATCGATTACCTGCCGGTTGACCCGGTTCCCGGCGCCGCGCTTCTGGAGATGGACTTTCTCGACGACGATGCACCCAAGCGCCTGATGGAAACGCTTGGCGGAGCACCTGATCTCGTCATTTCGGACATGGCCGCCCCGACGACCGGCCACCGCCGAACGGATCACATCCGCACCATGCATCTGTGCGAGGTCGCAGCCGATTTCGCCATTTCGGTGTTGAAGCCGGGCGGGCATTTCCTCGCGAAGACCTTCCAGGGCGGCACGGAGAACGATCTTCTCGATCTTCTCAAGCGCAATTTCCGCAGCGTCCACCACGTCAAGCCGCCGGCCTCGCGAGATGCTTCGGTCGAGCTTTTCATCCTGGCGAAGGACTTCAAGGGCAGGCAGGAGCCGGCAGACGACCCGTATCAGTCGCCTGCCAGCGGTGCCTGATCGTCCTTGAGTTTTGCGAGGCCGTGGCCGGACACTGTCCGCCCCGCGGTCCTCGAAAGGCTAAGGATCGGCAGGATGGCGAGCGCTGCCAGTCCTCCGACCGCAAAGAAGGCGAATGAGAAGGCTTCGAGCCCGATTGGCTCTCCGGTCCACAAGTGATGCGCTTCGAGCAGCATGCCCGCCGCCGCGACGCCAAGCGCAATTGAGATCTGCTGCGACACCGCCGCGATCGCGGTCGCCTGGCTTGCCTGGCTGTCGTCGATCTCGGCAAAAACCAGCGCATTGTTCGAGGTGAAGAAGAGCGAGCGAAGAAAGCCCGCGACGATCAGCGTACCGATGATGACGGCGTAGGGCGTTGACGGCGTGAAGAACCCGTTGATCGCGATCAGGCTCGCCCCGCCGCCGACGGCAATCAGGAGTACCGTGCGAAAGCCGAATGCCCGCAGCGCCGTGGTCGCCACGAACTTCAGTGAGATCGCGCCGATCGCGCTGGCAAAGGTGAGCAGGCCCGACTGGAACGCGTCGAGCCCGAAGGCGAGCTGGAACATCAGCGGCAGCAGGAACGGCGTCGCGCCGACGCCGATCCGGAAGATCGAGCCCGAAAGGATCGCGATCCGAGGCACCGGATTGTTGAACAGCCTCAGATCGAGGATTGGCGACAACGTCGCGCGTGAATGGCGGACATAGAGCACGGACGCGAAAATGCCGACGATGAGCGTCGCGACACCGACGATCGGGGGCAGGGCCGGCAGCGAGACGACGGATAGCCCGAAGACGATGCCCGCCGCCGCGATCGCTGCCAGCACGAAGCCGCGCCAATCGATCGGCGCGGCGATCCCGCCCGGCATTTCCGGCAGGACGCGCCCCGCAACGAAGATCCCGATGACGCCGATCGGTACGTTGATCAGGAAGATCCAGTGCCAGGTGAAATAGGTGGTGATGAAGCCGCCGACCGGCGGCCCGATCAGCGGACCGATCAGCGCCGGAACGGTGAGCCAGGCCATGGCGGATACGAGCTGGTCGCGCCGCGTGGCCCGTACGAGCACGAGGCGGCCGACCGGCGTCATCATTGCGCCGCCCATACCCTGCAGGAAGCGCGAGCCGACGAAGGCCTCGAGCGAATTGGCGAAGGCGCAGAAGATCGAACCGACGACGAAGACGCCAATGGCGATGCGGAACACCCGCTTGGCGCCGAATCGATCCGCCATCCAGCCGGATACGGGGATGAAGATCGCAAGCGCCACGAAATAGGAGGTCAGCGCCAGCTTCAGTGTGATCGGGCTGGTACCGATATCGGCCGCGATCGCTGGCAGCGACGTGGCGATGACGGTCGAATCCATCTGTTCCATGAACAGGGCGACCGCGAGGATAAGCGGAATGGCGCGGTTCAAGAGTGGTGTCCGGAAAAAGATCGCAGATGCGAATGCATGGCCGCGCACTAGCATGGCTCGCCCCGCGCGCACAATTGCACATGTGAACGGTTCACTTCTGTGTGAGACCGGTTGCCGTTCTCCCGTTCTGGTCCATCTGCCGCTGCATCCCTAAAACAAAGCTGGAGAGAGCCGATGTCAGGCACCACTGATCGTCGAACGATATTCAAGCTTGCTGGAGGCGCCGCGATGGCCTTGACCGCACCCCAGATCATGGTTCGCGCAGCAAGTGCGCAGATCGCGACCGCTCCTGAAGTCGGCAATCCGGGCTATTCCAGTTTCAGGCTCGGCGATTTTCAGATCACCACCGTTCTGGACGGCGCTCGCCCCTCCCACGGTCCGTACCCGACCTTCGGCGAGGATCAGGAGGAGGATGCCGTCGCCGAATTGATGGAGGCGAACTTCCTGCCCGCGGACCAGTTCGTGAACGGCTTTGCTCCGGTCATCATTGACACCGGATCGGAGAAGATTCTCTTCGACACCGGCCTTGGAGAGGGCGCACGGGCCAACGGCCTTGGCCAGTTGCGTGAGCGGATGCAGGCTACCGGTCACCAGCCCGACGAGATCGACATCGTCGTCCTCACCCATTTCCATGGCGACCATATCGGAGGTCTGATGGAAGGCGGCGCGCCGGCCTTCGCCAATGCTCGCTACGTTGCCGGGCAGGCCGAGTATGATTTCTGGACCGCGCCGGAGCGTGCCGAGGGTCAGACCGCCAACGCGGCCCAGGCCGTCGAGGCAAATGTTGTTCCGCTCGCCGAAGACATGACATTCCTGGCGGACGGCGACGAGGTCGTTCCGGGAATCTCGGCCGTGGCTGCCTTCGGCCACACGCCCGGTCACCTCGCCTTCGCCATCGAAAGCGGCGGTCGCCAGCTCATGTTGACGGCAGATACGGCCAACCATTACGTGGCTTCGCTGATGCGGCCCGACTGGCACGTCCGCTTCGATATGGACAAGGAGATGGCAGTCGAAACCCGCAAGCGCATCTTCGACCAGATCGCGACTGAACGCATTCCCTTCATCGGCTACCACATGCCGTTCCCGGCCGTGGGTTTCGTCGAAAAGATCGATCAGGGCTATCGCTACGTTCCGGCGACCTATCAGTTCGATCTTTAGGCCAGTCGGGCGCTTGCGCGGAAAAAGCCTGGCCGCTGGGTGCGGCTGGGCTTTTCATGTCGCCAAAGCTTTGCCTCAATCGCCCGGAAAGTCGAGGCAACTGCACAACATCCTCACGGGCCTCCATGACCGAAACGACGATTGACCGCCGCCGGTTTCTGATCCTGGGCGGCGCTGCATGGGCGCTCGCGCCCCTGGCGGGCTGCCTGTCGCATGGCCCCTCTGGCGAAAGCGTGCGCATGACCCGCGACGGCGCGCCGCTCCTTGCCGACATTCGCAGCGCAAATTCGCTTGGCGCGGTGCGCGCGGACAGCGAGTTGGAGACTGCCGCGATCGTGCAGGCCGGCTTCATGGCCGAGACCGGGCGCATGGCGCACGACACGGGCATTGGTCGCTCGTTCCAAACGCGCATGGGCAAGGTGACGACCAACGGCGCGGCGGCTGAGAACCTTGCCCGTGGTCGCATGGACCTTGTGCGTGTCATGGACATCTGGATGAACTCGCCCGGCCACCGCCGCAACATGCTCGATCCGAAGTTCTCACGTTTTGGCCTCGGCTACGTCACCGATCCGCGCGATCCTGCGCAGCGCTACTGGGCTATGGTGCTGGCTGCCTGAGCCGGCTTCCGGGTACGACACAGCTATGTTGCGCCGCAACGCTTCCCATATGACAGGGGACGTGTTACGAGCCGCCGCCAATCCCAGTTTCCCGGGCGAGGCAAGGCAATGGCAAAAATCATCGAATCCGCAACCGGCGCAATTGCGCTCACCTTCGACGACGTGCTCCTGCAGCCCGGTCACTCGAACGTGATGCCAGGTCAGACGGACGTCTCGACCCGCATCGCCCGCGACATCGACCTGAACATCCCGATCCTTTCGGCGGCCATGGACACGGTGACCGATTCGCGCCTCGCCATCGCCATGGCGCAGGCCGGCGGCATTGGCGTCGTCCACCGCAACTTCTCGCCCGCCGAGCAGGCCGAACAGGTCCGTCAGGTCAAGAAGTTCGAAAGCGGAATGGTGGTCAATCCGGTGACGATCGGCCCCGACGCCACGCTGGGCGATGCGCAGGCCTTGATGCGCGCCCACGGGATTTCCGGCATCCCGGTCGTCGAGAACGGCGGCACCGGCGGTCATCGCACCGGCCGCCTCGTCGGCATCCTGACCAATCGCGACGTGCGCTTCGCCTCCGACCCGGCGCAGACGGTCCGCGAACTGATGACCCACCGCGACCTGATCACGGTCAAGGAGACGGTCAGCCAGGACGAGGCCAAGCGCCTGCTGCACCAGCACCGCATCGAAAAGCTGCTCGTCGTGGACGGTGACGGAAGCTGCGTGGGGCTCATCACGGTCAAGGACATCGAGAAATCGCAACTCAATCCGAATGCCTCGAAAGACGCGCAGGGACGCCTGCGCGTCGCCGCCGCCACCAGCGTCGGCGATGACGGTTTCGAGCGCGCCGAGCGCCTGATCGACGCCGGCGTCGACTTGATCGTCATCGACACCGCACACGGCCATTCGCAGCGCGTCCTCGACGCGGTACTGCGTGCCAAGAAGATGTCGAATTCCGTGCGCATCGTCGCCGGCAATGTGGCGACCGCGGAAGCGACGAAGGCACTCATCGATTCGGGCGCCGACGCCGTCAAGATCGGCATCGGGCCGGGCTCGATCTGCACCACGCGGATCGTTGCAGGCGTCGGCGTGCCGCAGCTCTCCGCCATCATGGGCGCAGCCGAGGAGGCCGACAAGGCGGGCGTCGGCGTCATCGCCGATGGCGGCATCAAGTTCTCCGGCGACCTCGCCAAGGCGCTTGCCGCCGGCGCGTCGGCGGCCATGGTCGGCTCGCTTCTGGCCGGCACGGACGAAAGCCCCGGCGAGGTTTATCTGCATCAGGGCCGCTCCTACAAATCCTATCGCGGCATGGGCTCGGTCGGCGCAATGGCGCGCGGCTCTGCCGACCGCTACTTCCAGGCCGAAGTTCGCGATGCGCTCAAGCTCGTGCCGGAAGGCATCGAGGGCCAGGTGCCCTACAAGGGTCCGGTCGCGGGCGTCCTCCATCAGCTCGTCGGCGGCCTGAAGGCGGCGATGGGCTATGTCGGCGCCGCGAACCTGACTGAATTGCGTGACCGTGCCACCTTCGTGCGCATCTCCAATGCCGGCTGGCGCGAGAGCCACACGCATGACGTGACGATTACCCGCGAAAGCCCGAACTATCCCGGTATGAGCTGAGTGGCGCGATGAACCAGACCGCGATCTTCTGGCCGATGCTGGCGCATGTCGCGCTGGTCTACGGCATCTATGTGTTGATGTTCCTGCGACGTAAGGCGGCCGTCAAGGCCGGCAGTACCAGGATTTCGCAGTTCCGGGAGAACACCAACGAGCCTCCTGAAAGCCTATTCGTTCGCAACAATCTGGCCAACCAGTTCGAGCTTCCGGTCCTTTTCCACGCGTGCTGCCTGGCGCTTTACGCCGTCGGCGGGGCCGGGCTGTTCGCGCTCGTGCTCGCCTGGATCTTTGTCCTTTCGCGCTACGTTCACGCTTTCATCCACGTGACCTCCAACCGCATCCGCTACCGCCAGCCGGCATTCTCGCTCGGCTTCCTCGTGCTGGCGATCATGTGGATCTGGCTGGCGCTCGCCATTAACTAGCGAGCTCGCCGATCGTTTCGGCGAGCGCGCGAAAATCCGCTTCGCGGGCGGCCCGCTTGCGCCAGGCCATGCCGATCGTGCGCGAGGGGATCGGCGCGGAGAAAGGCACGAACTTGACACCTGGCAGAGCCTTTGAAGCGGTGAGCGCCATTTCCGGCACCAGCGTCAGGCCCTGGCCGTGCGCCACCATCTGCAGAAGCGTCGTCAGGCTCGTCGCGCCGAAATTCGACATGGCGAGCGGCTTGACCGATCCGCAGATCGCAAGGGCCTGATCGCGCAGGCAGTGCCCTTCTTCAAGAAGGATCAGACGCTCCAGTTCCGGACTCTCCGGCGCGACCGGGGGCTCGATGAAATTCGGGTCGTTCTGAGGCACGGCAAGCAGGAAGCCATCCTCCAGGATAGGCGCCGCGGCCAGCCGCGCATCTTCCAGTGGCAGCGCAGCGATGAACGCATCGAGCCGGCCGGCCAGCGTCTCCTCGACGAGCGTCGAGGTCACCGATTCCTTCAGTTCCAGCAACAGATCGGGAAAACGCGCGCCAAGTGCCGGCAGGATCGCAGGCAGGAGATAGGGCGCGACCGTCGGAATGACGCCGAGCCGCATTCGACCCGACATCGCCGCCCGCTCGCGCCGCGCCATCGCCTCGATCTCCCGCATCTCGGCCAGAACGCGTTCGACCCGCGGCAAGAGAAGCCGTGCATCTTCCGACAGCGTCACGCCACGCCTGTAGCGATCGAACAGCCGCAAGCCCAGCTTGTCTTCCATTTCGGCAATTTGAGCGGAAAGGGCCGGCTGCGTGACGCCGGCAAGCTGCGCCGCGCGGCCGAAATGCAGCGTTTCGGCGAGGGCGATGAAATATTCCATCTGCCGAATAGTTAGCTTGATCATAACCGCAAACTATCGTTGATCCAAGAAAACGCAATTTGAAATTATCGCGCCGGTCGAATATCTGCTTGATTGAAACTGCCTGGGATTTCGGTTCCGGGCGACCAAGCAATTTTCGCCAGGGAGAAATGATCATGGATGCCAAGGTAGACGACAAGGGCACAGGCAAGTGCCCCGTTCCGCATTCGAGGGGTAGGCAGAACCGCGACTGGTGGCCAAACCAGCTCAATGTCAGCGTGCTGCACCAAAATACGCCCGACGCCAATCCGCTGGGCGAAGCGTTCGACTACGTGAAGGAGTTCGAAAGCCTCGATCTCGATGCCGTTATCGCCGACCTGCATGCGCTGATGACAGATTCGCAGGATTGGTGGCCGGCCGACTATGGCCATTACGGTCCGTTCTTCATCCGCATGGCCTGGCACAGCGCCGGCACCTATCGCGTCGGTGACGGGCGCGGCGGCGGCGGTCGGGGCCAGCAGCGCTTCGCTCCGCTCAACAGCTGGCCCGACAATGGCAACCTCGACAAGGCGCGCCGTCTGCTCTGGCCGATCAAGCAGAAATACGGCAGCAAGCTATCCTGGGCCGATCTGATGATCCTGACCGGCAACGTCGCTCTGGAATCCATGGGCTTCAAGACCTATGGCTTCGGCGGCGGCCGCGCCGACACCTGGGAGCCCGAGAACCACGTCAATTGGGGCGCCGAGGACAAGTGGCTGGCCGACAGCTCGCATGAAAACAGCCGCTACTCGGGCGACCGTGAGCTCCACGGCGATCTCGGCGCCGTCCAGATGGGCCTGATCTATGTCAACCCGGAAGGTCCTGATGGCAATCCGGACCCGATGAAGTCCGCCCGCGACATCCGCGAAACCTTTGCCCGCATGGCGATGAACGACGAGGAGACCGTCGCTCTGGTCGCCGGCGGCCACACATTCGGCAAGGCGCATGGCGCCGGGCCGGCGGACCATGTCGGCTTCGAGCCGGAAGGCGCCGAGATCGAGCATCAGGGCCTTGGCTGGGCGTCGACTTTCGAAAGCGGAATGGCAGGTCACACGATCACCAGCGGCATCGAGGGTGCATGGACGCCCACGCCGATCACCTGGGACATGACCTTCTTCGACACGCTTTACGGCCACGAATGGGAACTGACCAAGAGCCCGGCCGGCGCGCATCAGTGGAAGCCGGTCGGCACGACCGGCGACGGCAAGGTGCCGGACGCCCATGACGGCGAGAAGAAGCACGCGCCGATGATGACGACGGCCGACATGGCGCTGCGCACCGATCCCGAATACGATCGGATCTCGCGCCGCTTCCATGCCAATCCGCAGGAATTCGCGCAGGCCTTCGCCAAGGCGTGGTTCAAGCTCACCCATCGCGACATGGGCCCGCTGAAGCTCTATCGCGGCAAGCTCGCGCCGAAGGAGCCGTTGATCTGGCAAGACCCGATCCCGGAAGTCGACCACCCGCTGGTCGACGCATCCGACATCGCGCAGCTCAAGCAGGAAATTGCCGCCACCGGCCTCACGGTCGCGGAACTGGCTTCCGTCGCCTGGGCATCTGCCTCCACCTTCCGCGAGTCGGACAAGCGCGGCGGCGCCAATGGCGCCCGCATCCGTCTTGCCCCGCAGAAGGATTGGGACGTCAACCGTCCTGCCGAGCTTGCCAAGGTGCTCGCCGCCCTCGAAGCCATCCAGGGTGAGTTCAACGCGGGCGGCAAGAAGGTTTCGCTGGCAGACCTGATCGTGCTCGCCGGCTCGGTCGCGGTCGAGAAGGCGGCGAGGGATGCCGGCCACGACGTGACGGTCCCCTTCACCCCGGGACGCATGGACGCCTCGCAGGAACAGACCGAAGTCGAGTCGTTCGCCTACATGGAGCCGAAGGCGGACGGGTTCCGCAACTATGTGCGCAACCCGATCATGTCGGTGGAAGAGCACCTGGTCGACCGTGCCCAGTTGCTCCAGCTCACCGCCCCGGAGATGACGGTGCTCGTTGGCGGCCTGCGCGTCCTTCAGGTCGGCAGCCCGGAGCATGGCGTCCTCACCGACCGGCCGGGCAAGCTCACCAACGACTTCTTCGTGAACCTCCTCGACATGGGCACGAAGTGGAAAGGCATCGAAGGTTCGAACGGCGTTTTCGAAGGGCAGGACCGCAAGTCCGGCGCCCGTCGCTGGACCGCTACTCGAGCGGACCTGATTTTCGGCTCGCACTCGCAGCTCCGCGCCTTCGCCGAAGTCTATGGCAGCGCCGACGCCAGGGAGAAGTTTGTCAAGGACTTCGTCTCGGCCTGGGTCAAGGTGATGGAACTCGACCGCTTCGACCTGAAGGAAGAAGAACGCCGCAAGGCCGCCTAACGGGGCTGAGAATCAAGTACATGGGTCAAGGCCGGGCAGCGCGCCCGGCCTTTTCCATTGGGGGCGCGGCGTGAAAGACCATCCCGTTGCTGAGCGAATGCTGGCGGTCGCGCTTGCCGGCCTTGCAGGATTTGTGGATGCCGTCGCCTTTATCGAACTCGGCGGCTATTTCGTCTCGTTCATGACGGGCAACTCCGTACAGATAGGCACCGGGCTCGCCGAGCACGCATCGGCGGTGATCCTGCCGCTGTCGCTCGTCGCGCTGTTCGTGGCGGGCGTGGTCGCCAGTTCGCTGGCCGTCCACAAAGCCGGGCGTTTTCGTGCACCGGCAACGCTCCTGCTCGTCGCGGCCCTCTTGTCCGCGGCCGCCTTCGCCGCCGCCGAGGGCAGGTCCTGGATCGCGATCGCCTGCATGGCGCTGGCGATGGGGAGCGAGAACGCGGTGTTCCAGCGCAATGGCGAAGTGTCGATCGGAGTGACTTACATGACCGGCGCGCTGGTCAAGATGGGGCAGGGCATGGCGGCCGCTTTACGCGGCGGCGGCCATTCATCCTGGTTCTGGCACTTCTGTCTGTGGGTCGGCCTTGCATCGGGGGCGGTCGCGGGAGCGTTTGCCTTTCGTGCCTTCGCCATGCAAGCGCTCTGGCTGGCAGTGGCGGCCAGCTTGATCTTTGCTCTTGCTGCATTGCTGCTCATGCCTGCGGTCAAGTCTCCGGACTTGTGATCGACGCGGCAACGCATTAGTCACACTGCCATCCGGGCAACCGACTATAGGAACAAGACATGCGTTTGGGCGGCAGGCTGGCAGCAGCCATCGAGGTTTTAACCGACATGGAGGCCCGCCACAGGCCGGCGGCCGAAGCGCTGAAAGACTGGGGCCTGTCGCATCGCTTTGCCGGCGCGGGCGATCGAGCCGCCATTGGCAACATTGTCTACGACGCGCTGCGCCGCAAACGCTCGGCGGGCTGGCTTGCTGGCTCCGATACGCCGCGCGGCATGGCGCTCGGCGCGCTCGCGCTTGAAAACGGCATGTCCGCCGCCGACATCGCCGCAGCTCTTGACGGCGACCGCTTCGCAGCCAAGCCGCCAACCGCCGACGAAGTCGAAGCCTTGTCGCTGCGCCGGCTTGTGGATGCCCCTGCGCTCATCCAGGCCGATTGCCCCGATTGGTGCGAGCCACTTCTGCGCGAGACGTTCGGCGAGGACTGGATTGAAGAAGCCGCGGCACTTGCCGCCCGCCCGCCGCTCGACATGCGCGTCAACACGCTGAAATCCGACGGCGACCGTGTGCTCTCTGAGTTGAAGCCGACCGGCGCGCACCCAACGGCCATCGCTCCGCTGGGCCTGCGCATCGCGCCGATCGAAGGGGCAGGGCGCCACCCCAACGTGCAGGTCGAGCCCGCCTTCCAGAAAGGCTGGTTCGAGGTGCAGGACGAGGGCTCGCAGATGGCGGCCGCGCTCGCCGGTGCCGCGCCCGGCATGCAGGTCCTCGACTATTGCGCGGGTGCGGGCGGCAAGACGCTCGCGCTGGCAGCTTCGATGGCCAACAAGGGCCAGATTTTCGCGCACGACGCCGACAAGTCCCGTCTCGCGCCGATCTTCGACCGCCTGAAGCGGGCAGGGGTGCGCAATGCGCAGGTTGTCGCGGGCGCTGCCGGCCTTTCCGGGCATGAAGGCCAGATGGACCTCGTTCTCATCGACGCGCCGTGCACCGGTTCGGGCACGTGGCGCCGCCGCCCGGACGCCAAATGGCGCCTTACCGACCGCCAGCTCGAAATACGCACCGGCGAACAAGCAGAAATCCTTCGGAGCGCCTCGCGCTTCGTGAAGCCCGGTGGTCGTCTCGTCTACGTCACCTGCTCGGTTTTCGACGCCGAGAACGGCTCGCAGATCGACCGTTTCGCCGCCGAGAACCCCGGTTTCGCGCCAGTCGACCACACGGCTCATTTCGAGAAGACGTTTCTCGGCCAATCGGACAAGGCGCGCATCGATCCCGCACGCGGCATCGTCCTGTCCCCCCACCGCACAGGCACTGACGGCTTCTTCGTCGCCGTGCTGCAGCGGAGCTTGTAAAGGCGGGTCTGGAAGTCATTGCGGCCGTTCAGGCGGCATTGACCTCACGCGCGTGCGCACCAGATCCAAGAACGACACCGCCGGAATTCGCCATGACCAGATTTCTCTCCCTTGTCCTCTTTGTCGTTCTCGTGGTCGGCGGTGGGTCGCTGATCGGCATCAACAACGTTCCCGGTGAATGGTATCAGGCGCTCGCCAAGCCGCCCTTCAACCCGCCGAACTGGATCTTCGGACCGGTCTGGACGATCCTCTACGTCCTGATCGCCGTCGCCGGCTGGCGAGTATGGAACGCAGAGCGCACCGGCGGTGCGATGTCGGTCTGGTGGCTCCAGCTCGGGTTGAACTTCCTCTGGTCGCCGGTGTTCTTCACGCTCAACCAGATCGGCCTTGCCTTTCTCGTCATCGTGGTCCTGCTCGTTTCGATCTTCGCCTTCATCCGCATCAACTGGCATCGGGACCGGAAGTCGGCCGTCCTGTTCCTGCCTTACGCTGCGTGGGTCGCCTTCGCCGCGCTGCTCAACGGCTCCATCTGGCTGCTGAACTGACCGTCCGTCGCCACCCTCTAGGTCCGTTTCATCATGGCAGCGTTGGCAACGCCGCCGCGCGCACGAAGCCCGATTGCCAGTCACATGCTGCTCTGCAATAAGCGTATCACAGCACAAAGGTGGACCATGACCGATCTCCTGAAGCCGGACGGCGATTTTGAGGAACGCGTGCGCGAGAGCTTTGCGCGACAGGAAGTGATGCGCACGATCGGTGCCGAACTGACGAGCGTCACCCCCGGCATCGTCGAAATCGAGATGGGCTACAAGACCGCGCTGACCCAGCAGCATGGCTACCTCCATGCGGGCATTATCTCCACAGCGCTCGATTCGGCGTGCGGCTACGCCGCCTATTCGCTGATGCCGGCCGATGCCGCGGTGCTGACGATCGAGTTCAAGGTCAACCTCCTGTCCCCGGGCAAGGGTGACCGTTTCCTTTTCCGCGGCTCCGTCACCAAACCCGGCCGCACGATCATCGTCGCCGATGGCCAGGCCTATGCGATTGATGGCGATAGAAATCCGAAGCTTGTCGCCACCATGACGGCGACGATCATGGTCGTGTCGGGCCGCGCCGACATCCGCGGATGAGCGTGCCGCGCGCCGTTCCCGAAACGCTGATCGGCGACGCGCGCGTCCTCTTCCTCATGGCGGCATCGGCCGAATACGGCCCGCACCTGAAGCGCCGGTTCACGCCCCTGATGACGGGCGTCGGTCCAGTCGAGGCGGCCGTCGCAACCGCGTCCGCGCTTGCGACGCTCAAGGCGCGCGACCGGTTGCCCGCAATCGCTGTCTCGCTCGGCTCCGCCGGCAGCCGCACGCTGGACCATGCCGTCATCTATCAGGCGCGCTCCGTCTCATATCGCGACATGGACGCGTCGGTGCTCGGCTTCGAAAAGGGCCGCACGCCTTTCCTCGACCATCCGGCTGAGATCGCGCTCCCGCTTCGTGTGCCCGGCATCGCCGAGGCGCGGCTGTCGACCGGCGCCGATGTCGTTTCCGGCGTGGCCTATGAAGGCATCGACGCCGACATGGTAGACATGGAAACCTTCGCGGTCCTGCGAGCTTGCCAGGCCTTCGACGTCCCGCTGGTCGCGCTGCGCGGCATTTCCGACGGCCGCAGCAATCTGTCGAAGCTTTCCGACTGGACCGACTATCTCCACCTCGTCGACGAAAGGCTTGCCGATGCTGTCGACCGGCTCGAAGCGGCCATCATCGCAGGAACGCTGGAAAGCCGGTGAACACCATTGCGCCAAAAGGCGCTTTTCTCTAAAGGCCCGTCATGACGAACGAAGCCCATCCCGACACCGTCCTCATCATCGATTTCGGCTCCCAGGTCACGCAGCTCATCGCGCGCCGCGTGCGCGAAGCCGGAGTCTATTCCGAGATCGTCCCCTTCCAGCTCGCTGAAGACGCCTTCCACCGGATCGGCCCCAAGGCCGTCATCCTGTCGGGCGGCCCCGCCTCGACGACGGAGATGGGCAGCCCCCGCGCGCCCCAGATCGTGTTCGACGCCGGCATCCCGGTGCTCGGCATCTGCTATGGCGAGCAGACCATGTGCGCCCAGCTTGGCGGCAAGGTTGAGGGTGGCCATCACCGCGAATTCGGCCGCGCCTTCCTCGACATCGAGGACGAATGCGCGCTCTTCGCCGGCGTTTGGGCCAAGGGCACGCGCCATCAAGTCTGGATGAGTCATGGCGACCGCGTGACCTCGATTCCCGAAGGCTTCCGCGTGGTCGGCACCTCGACCGGCGCGCCCTTCGCCGCCATCGCAGACGAGAAGCGCAGGTTCTACGCCGTTCAGTTCCATCCCGAAGTCGTGCACACGCCGGACGGCGCCAAGCTCCTGTCGAACTTCGTCCACAAGATCGCAGGCCTTGCCGACGACTGGACGATGGCCGCCTATCGCGAACAGGCCGTGCAGGCGATCCGCGATCAGGTTGGCAATGGCAAAGTCATCTGCGCGCTCTCCGGCGGCGTCGATTCGTCCGTCGCGGCACTCCTCATCCACGAGGCGGTCGGCGACCAGTTGACCTGCATCCTCGTCGACCACGGCCTGATGCGAAAGAACGAGGCGGCCGAGGTCGTCGCCATGTTCCGCGAGCACTACAACCTGCCGCTGATCCTCGTGAACGCGCAGGACCGCTTCATCGGCGCGCTGGAAGGTGAAAGCGACCCTGAAAAGAAGCGCAAGACCATCGGGCGGCTCTTCATCGAGGTCTTCGAGGAAGAGGCGCACAAGCTTGGCGGCGCGGATTTCCTGGCGCAGGGCACACTCTATCCCGACGTCATCGAAAGCGTCTCCTTCACTGGCGGCCCCTCGGTCACAATCAAGTCTCACCACAATGTCGGCGGCCTGCCCGAGCGCATGAACATGAAGCTCGTCGAACCGCTGCGCGAACTTTTCAAGGACGAAGTGCGCGTTCTCGGGAAGGAACTCGGCCTGCCGGAACACTTCATCGGCCGCCATCCATTCCCCGGACCTGGCCTTGCGATCCGATGCCCGGGCGGCATCACCCGGGAGAAGCTCGAAATCCTGCGCGAAGCCGACGCGATCTATCTCGACGAAATCCGCAAGGCCGGCCTCTACGATGCCATCTGGCAGGCCTTTGCCGTGCTGCTGCCGGTGCAGACCGTCGGCGTCATGGGCGACGGGCGCACCTACGAATTCGTCTGCGCGCTGCGTGCCGTCACCTCGGTCGACGGCATGACGGCGGACTTCTACCACTACGACATGGAATTCCTCGGCCGTGCCGCAACCCGCATCATCAATGAGGTCAAGGGCGTCAACCGCGTCGTCTACGACGTCACCTCAAAGCCTCCCGGCACGATCGAGTGGGAATAGGCCGTGACGGTCAGAATCTACGGCATCCGCAACTGCGACACGATGAAGAAGGCCTTCGCCTGGCTTGATGCCAGCGGCATCGCCTACGCCTTCCATGATTATCGCGTCGACGGGATCGGGAAACACGACATCGCCCGCTGGTGCGCAGCCGCCGGCTGGGAAAAGGTTCTGAACAAGGGTAGCCGCACCTTTCGAGCGCTGCCTGGTGAGGTGCGCGACGAGCTTGACGAACCCAAGGCCGTCGCGCTGATGCTGGGGGAGCCGACCATGATCAAGCGCCCGGTTCTCGACACCGGGACGGCGATTGAGATCGGTTTCAGGCCAGACAGCTACGCGGAGATTTTCGCGCGTTGATCGGCGGGCCCGACCCAAAGCCGCTTTGCGCCATGTTTAAGCATTGCGCCGTGCCGGCGCGCCGCTAGTCTCGTAGCAGAATGCACGCACCCGCACCTTTCGTCTCCCCCGTCAGATTGGCCGTCGCAGGCATGCTCTCCATGGCCGTTGCCATGGGCATCGGCCGCTTCGTCTATACGCCGATCCTGCCGGGCATGATGGCCGCACTCGGCCAGACGACGTCCGAGGCGGGATTTATCGCCGCCTCCAACTATACGGGCTATCTCATCGGCGCGCTGATCGCCGGTGGCGGCTGGGCGCATGGCTGGGAGCGCGCTTTGTCGCTGGCGAGCCTCGCTCTCAGCACCGCACTTTGCCTCGCAATGGCCCTGACGGACGATTTCGCCACGTTCCTGGCGATCCGCTTTGCGGCCGGCGTCGCCAGTGCTTTCGTCATGGTGTTCCTGTCGAGCATCGTCCTTGCTGGCCTCGCGCGGCTCGACCGGGGCGATTTGCAATGGATACATTTCGGCGGCGTTGGCGTCGGCATCGCGGCCTCGGCAACGATGGTCGCGCTGCTCGCCGTAGGCAATTATGGCTGGCAGGCCAACTGGATCGGGGCGAGCGCCCTGTCGTTCGCGGCCCTTGCAGCAATCTCGCTTCTTCTGCCGCGCGGCGGCGGGCAGGGCGGTGCGGCGGTCAAGGAGCCTGCGCTCGTCTTTTCGCCGGCGCTCAAGCGCATCGTCTGGTCCTATGGCATCTTCGGCTTCGGCTATGTCGTCACAGCAACCTTCCTGATCGCGATCGTCCGCGAGAACGAGAGTGGCTCGGTGCTGGAAGCCGTCGTCTGGCTCGTCACCGGCCTTGCAGTCATCCCCTCGGCCTATCTGTGGGGACTTGCCGCCCGTCGCTGGGGCTTGCGCGCGGCATTGGCCATTGGTTGCGCGGTGGAAGGCGTCGGTGTGATGGCGAGCGTCGCGCTCGGCGGCATGACCGGCCCGCTGCTGGGCGGCATCCTCCTCGGCAACACCTTCGTTGCCATCACCGCGCTGGGGATCCAGATCGGTCGGAACCTCGCCGGTCCGTCACCGCGCAAGATCCTGTCCGTCATGACGGCGGCGTTCGGTCTCGGCCAGATCGTCGGCCCGGTCGTGGCTGGCATCGTTGCCGACTGGACGGGCGGGTTTTTCTGGCCGTCCGTCCTTGCTGCGCTGGCGCTCGCCGTTTCGGCCTGGCTGGCGGTTTCTTCGAAGGTGGCTGCCAGCGCTTGATCTGTCGCCCGAGCGGTCGACGCGGTAGGATTGCGCAACCAAGGGGCGCGCAATGCTGATTCTCATTCTCGGATTGATCCTGTTTCTCGGCGTCCATTCGGTGCGCATTTTCGCGCCTGGCATCCGCGACGCGCAGATTGCTAAGCGGGGTCTCGGCCCTTGGAAAGGGATTTATTCGCTGGTTACCTTCGCCGGTCTCGTCCTCATCGTCTGGGGCTATGGCATCGCGCGGCAAACGGCTCCGATCCTTTACGAACCTCCGGTCTGGACGCGTCATCTCAACCTTTTGCTGATGGTCTTCGCCTTCATCGCGCTTGCAGCCTCTCAACTGCCGGCAGGTCGCATCAAGGCGGCGCTCAAGCATCCGATGCTGGTCGCGGTAAAGATCTGGGCGCTCGGCCATCTTCTCGCAAATGGCGATCTGGCGGCTCTGTTGCTGTTCGGGACCTTCCTCGCTTGGGCCGTACTCGACCGCATTTCGATCAAGCGTCGCGGCGACGTGGGTCCGGCGCCCGGTCCGCTCACATGGGATATCGCTGCGATCGTGATCGGCCTTGTCGCCTACGCGCTCTTCGCCTTTGTCCTGCATGAATGGCTGATCGGCGTCCCCGTCATCGCGTGATTTTGCCGCCCCCGCCGTGCGGTTCGGGGATTTTCCCTTCCATGACGGCGATTTTCGGCTAAAACGCTCGCCAATGTGGGTGCCGCCGTCGCGCCTTGTCTCTGGAAATGGTTGTGTTTGATGTCCGACGACAGTTTCATCCGTGAGGTCAACGAGGAGCTTCGTCAGGATCGCGCGCGCCAGATCTGGGACCGCTATGGGCTCACCGCCCTCGGCGTTGCTGCCGTCATCGTACTTGCAACCATTCTTTTCGTCGCTTGGGAATGGTGGACGACGCGTCAGGCGAATGCCTCCGGCGACCGTTTCTCCCAGGCTTTGACGCTTGCCAATGAGGGCCAGAGCGAAGAGGCGCTGGCCGAACTCTCCGCGCTCCAGGAAGAAGGCTACGGCGCCTATCCGGTACTCGCCCGTTTCCGCACCGCCACGGTACAGGCCGACGCCGGCGATCATGCCGCCGCAGTCGCCTCCTTCGACGCCGTCGCCAGCGACACGGCAATTCCGCAGGCAATCCGCGATGCGGCCCGGCTGCGCGCCGGCTATCTTCTGGTCGACCATGGCTCGTACGAGGACGTCGCCGCCCGCGTCGAGGCGCTGACGGCAGACGACAATGCGATGCGCCACTCCGCCCGCGAGGCGCTTGCGCTTGCAGCGTGGAAGGACAGCCAGTCGGACGAGGCGTTGCGCCTTTTCGACCTCATCATCGCCGATGAGCGCGTCTCCGCGAATATGCGCCAGCGCGCGCAGATGATGGCCGAGCTCATTCGCGGAACGCAGGAACCCTCGTGAGCTTCAAACTCGCCATCATCGGACGACCGAATGTCGGCAAGTCGACATTGTTCAACCGGCTGGCCGGCCGCAAGCTGGCGCTCGTCGACGACACGCCGGGCGTCACCCGCGACCGGCGCTCGCATGCCGCCAAGCTCTACGATCTCGAATTCGACGTGATTGACACGGCGGGCCTCGAAATCGCGGAAGCCGCCAGCCTTGCCGGCCGCATGCGCCAGCAGACCGAAATTGCCATCGAGGAAGCCGACGTCGTCTGCTTCGTGGTCGATGCCAAGACTGGACTGATGCCGGACGATCGCGCCTTCGCCGATATCGTTCGCCGCTTCGGAAAGCCCGTCGTCCTCGCCGCCAACAAGGCCGAGGCCCGCGGTGCTCAGAGCGGTTTCCTCGAAGCTTGGGAACTCGGCCTCGGCGAGCCCGTCGGCATTTCCGCCGAGCATGGCGAGGGCATGGTCGATCTGCGCGATGCCATCGTCGCCGCGATCGGCGAGGAGAAGGCCTTCGGCGAAGATGAAGACGAGGACGACACCTTTGCCGGCCAGCCGCTGATCGGCGAGGACGTCTCTGATGAAGACGAAGAGCCCATCCCCGCCTATGACGCGACCAAGCCGCTGCGCATAGCCGTCGTGGGCCGCCCGAATGCGGGCAAGTCGACGCTGATCAACGCGCTCGTCGACGAGGACCGGCTTTTGACTGGCCCCGAAGCCGGCATCACCCGCGATTCGATTTCGGTCGATTGGGACTGGAAGGGCCGCAAGATCAAGCTTTTCGACACGGCGGGCATGCGCCGCAAGTCGCGCGTCCAGGAAAAGCTCGAAAAGCTGTCGGTGGCAGATGGACTGCGGGCGATCCGCTTCGCAGAGGTCGTCGTCATCGTCTTCGACGCGACGATCCCGTTCGAAAAGCAGGATCTGACCATAGCGGACCTGATCATCCGCGAGGGCAGGGCGCCTGTCATAGCCTTCAACAAGTGGGACCTGATCGAGAACCGCCAGGAACTGCTTGCCGAACTGCGCGAGAAGACGACGCGGCTTTTGCCCCAGGTGCGCGGCCTGCAGGCCGTCACCATTTCGGCCGAGACCGAGCGCGGTCTCGACAAGCTCATGGATGCGATCGAGACGACGCACCGCGTTTGGAACACGCGCATTTCCACCGGCCGTCTCAATCGCTGGCTGGAAGGCGTCACCGCACACCATCCTCCGCCGGCCGTCGCCGGCCGCAGGCTGAAAATCAAGTACATCACCCAGATCAAGACGCGCCCGCCCGGTTTCGTCCTGTCCTGCACGCGCCCCGATGCCGTTCCGCAAAGCTATATCCGGTATCTGACAAACGAGCTCCGCCAGGCCTTCGATATGCCGGGCGTGCCGATTCGCATGATCCTGCGCGCCTCCGAAAATCCCTTCGCCGGCCGGGCCAAAAAAAGAACCTGAGCGCGCATTTGCCTTTCAGCACCCTCATCTGCCTCTAGGTCACATTCACGCCTTACTCGTTGGCGACACGCGGTCCGTCAGTGATTTGAGGGGGCGGGCAACTGTCCGATGGTCGCTGCATACCATCTTGGCACGCGGCGCTGACGTTGCGGCATTAACCGCCCATAAAGGTTAATCGATCATTTTTGGCCGGTCTTGATCGTTGCCGGTTTCGATTTTTTTGAATGCGTATGGAGAGGGTCCATTGCAGGTAGGGCGTTTGTTGGGTCGTTTGAAGCGTCTGCTGGAGGGCAGGTCAGTCGTGACCCCTGCGCTTTTCGGCATCGGCATCTGGCTCGCCTTTCCCACCGCCTCCGCCTATCAGGACATGACGAGCTTCGTTTCGGGGCTTGAGACCGGCTCAGGGCGCTGGGGCGCCGTGGTCGAGCAGGCGCAGGCCGGCGCAATCCAGCAGGCCGATTTGCCCTTCGTCGATGCGACCGTCACCGGTGCTATCGCCGGGGCTGGCTTTAAGGTTCCCGGCCTCGGCACGGTCGCCCTTCGTTCGCAGGACGGTGAGAAGAACAGCCGACCGGACGAAGACCGCATCAACCGCACCGGCAAGCAGGGCCGAATCCTCAAGATCTCGCCCGTTTCGCCCCCGAAATTCTTTAACGCGGGCTCCATTCTGGAGCGCACCTCGTCGCTGCATCAGCCCGAGCCCGAATTCGCGATGGCCTTCGTCAAGCCCGAGATCGAGGGCAAGGAACTCGACATCGCGCTTGCCTTCCATCCGACCCACAGGCCGCTCGAGAACGACATGCCGGTCATGCTCGCCTCGCTCGTCAACAATGAGAAGGCAGACATCCTCGCGACCGCCTATGCACCGGCAGAACCGGATTACGCAACGGCTTCGCCCTTTGCGAGCCTGCTGAAAGGCGAAGACCCCTCCGGTGGTCGTTTCATTCCACCCATGGCACCGGGCGACCACGCCTGGATGAAGATGCCGCTTCCTGCGCAGGTTTTTTCGGCGAAGGAACAGAAGTGCCTTGCCGAAGGCATCTACTTCGAGGCGCGCGGCGAGGAAGTGAAAGGCCAGGCCGCCGTCGCCCAGGTGATTCTCAATCGGGTCCGCGCACCCGCCTATCCCAATACGATCTGCGGTGTGGTTTATCAGAACCGTTCTTGGCGCAATCGTTGCCAGTTTTCATTCGCCTGCGACGGCACCACGCCGCGTGTCACGAGCCAGCGGCACTATAAGCTGGCGCAGGAAGTCGCCATGGCGGTCACCGCCGGCAAGATATTCTTGCCCGAGGTCGCCTCGTCCACGCACTACCACGCCACCTATGTCAGCCCGCGCTGGGCGCGCACCATGGATAAGGTGAAGAAGATCGGCCTGCATATCTTCTACCGCACCAAGGGCGGTGGCTGGAGCTGATTGCAGGCCCGCCGGCGCGGTTCAGCGCAGCGATTCTTGGCAGGGCCGCCTGCGCGCATTGTCGCAGCCTGCTAATCGTATGATTTTTCTAATGAAATCACGCTCGATTCAATCCCTGACCGCGGCTTGACTGGCGCGAGTGCCCTGAATATGTTGCGCGCGACTTTGAAGCGGTAAGCCAAGCGGGATACCAGGCGGGTCAGGAGGTTGCGATGGCCGACATGAAAGGGCCAGGCGGGACCGGCCGGACAGGCCCGGAGCCGGATGGCAGCGGAGACGATCTTGAACGTCGCCGCCGCGAGCTCGACGCCAAGCTGGCGGTGAAGCGACCGGCGAAGGATGTCGAGGCGAGCGGTCCGAGAACCGGCGGAATGGCCGGTATGGGCAAAGCCCTGCGCCTGTCGAGCGAGTTCATCGCCGGCATTGTCGTGGGCGCTGCCATCGGGTGGTTCATCGACACGGCGGCGGGCACGACCCCCTGGGGTCTGGTCGTCTTTCTGTTGCTGGGATTTGCCGCTGGGGTCCTGAACGTTCTTCGCTCCGCCGGTGTTGTCGCGGAGCGTGGGGCGGAGCCGCCCGACAGCGGCCGGGACTGACGCGAAACGTAGCTTTATCCGGCGCGTCTGCGCCGACATCTTTATCGAGGGGCGCCTGATGGCCGAAGATCCGATCCACCAGTTTCAGATCTCCAGATTGATTCCGATCGAGATCGGTGGGCTCGACTTCTCGTTCACCAATTCGTCGCTCTTCATGGTCGCAACCGTCGTGACCACGGGCGCTTTCCTCTATCTGACGACGTCGAGCCGCGGCCTGGTGCCGAGCCGCACGCAGTCGGTCTCGGAAATGTCGTACGAGTTCGTCGCCAACATGCTGCGCGACGCCACCGGCCCCCAAGGCATGCGCTTTTTCCCGCTCGTCTTCTCGCTCTTCATGTTCATTCTCGTGGCGAACATGTTCGGCATGGTGCCGTATTTCTTCACGGTGACGAGTCATCTCATCGTCACCTTCGCCCTTGCCATGGTCGTCATGCTGACCCTGGTCGGCTACGGCCTGAAGACCCACGGAGCGCGCTTCTTCAAGCTGTTCGTGCCACATGGCGTGCCGGGCGTGCTGGTGCCTCTCGTCGCTTCGATCGAGGTCATCTCTTTCCTGTCGCGCCCGATCAGCCTGTCGGTCCGTCTGTTTGCCAACATGCTGGCCGGCCACATCACGCTGAAGGTCTTCGCGGGTTTCGTAACCACCTTGAGCGGCCTTGGCGCGTTCGGCGTCATCGGCGCGGTGCTGCCGCTGCTCTTGACCATCGCGATCACCGGTCTCGAATTCCTCGTCTCGTTCCTGCAGGCCTACGTCTTCGCGGTCCTGACCTGCATGTACCTGAACGACGCCGTCCATCCCGAGCACTGATCGGACGGGGTTAGCCATCACCGGCCCCCGGGCCGACCATCTTCCAACCGGCATGAATGATGCCAAAGCGAATCCAAAAAGGAGTTTCAAAATGGAAGTAGAAGCAGCACGCGCTCTGGGCGCAGGCATCGCCTGCCTCGGCATGGCCGGTACCG
Organism: Aliihoeflea sp. 40Bstr573; assembly: GCF_024105655.1. Classification (GTDB taxonomy): domain Bacteria; phylum Pseudomonadota; class Alphaproteobacteria; order Rhizobiales; family Rhizobiaceae; genus Aliihoeflea. The sequence continues at coordinate 27,901 of NZ_JAAAMH010000013.1, read as the reverse complement.
CTCTCGGTCTTGGCAACATCTTCGGCAGCTACCTCTCGGGCGCCCTGCGCAACCCGTCGGCAGCTGACGGCCAGTTCGGCCGCCTGATCTTCGGCTTCGCCGTGACGGAAGCTCTGGGCATCTTCTCGCTCCTCATCGCTCTTCTCCTCCTCTTCACGTAAGATGAGGTCCGGCCGGCGGGCGCGTCCGCGCCCGCTCGCGCCGCCATTTGCGAGTGCTGAGACCCGCCGGTCAATTCCGTTGGCCGGCAACATGAGCAGGGGATGCACATGTTCGTAACGCCTGGATACGCGCAGGAGGCCGCTCCCGCCGAAGGCGAATTGCAGACCGAAATCGTCCACGAGGAAGGCCACGGAGAGGCGGGGTTCCCCCCGTTCGACACGTCGACCTATCCCTCGCAGCTTCTGTGGCTGGCGATCACATTCGGCCTGTTCTACCTCTTCCTGCAAAAGGTCGTGCTCCCGAGGATCGGAAACATCCTCGAGGTGCGCCGCGACCGCATTGCTCATGATCTCGATCAGGCAGTACGCAACAAGGAAGAAGCCGACGCTGCGGTTGCTGCCTACGAGCAGGAACTGGCCGATGCACGTGCCAAGGCGCACAGCATTGCTCAGGCTGCGCAGGATGCGGCCAAGGCCGACGCCGAAGCCGAGCGCAAGTCGGTCGAAGCCGAGCTTGAGCAGAAGCTGGTCGAAGCGGAGCGTCGCATCGCTGTCGTCCGCGAAGCGGCGATGAAGGATGTCGGCACGATCGCCGAAGAAACCGCCGGCGCCATCGTTGAGGCGCTCATCGATCGCAAGCCGGACGACGCGGCGGTTGCCGCAGCCGTCCGCCAGGTTCGATAGGAGCCCGACATGGACGCAACATTCTGGGCCACAGTCGGCCTCGTCATCTTCATCGGCATTATTGTGTATCTGAAGGTGCCGGGCAAGATCGGTTCGACGCTCGACCAGCGCGCCGAGCGCATCCGCAACGAACTCGAAGAGGCCCGCCGCTTGCGTGAAGAAGCGCAGCAGCTCCTTGCCGAGTATCAGCGCAAGCGCAAGGAAGCCGAGCAGGAGGCCGGCGACATCGTTGCCGCCGCCAAGCGCGAGGCAAGCCACCTGGTTGAGGAAGCCAAGGCGCGGACGCAGGAATACGTCGCCCGTCGCACCACACTCGCCGAGCAGAAGATCGCCCAGGCCGAGCGCGATGCCGTCAATGCCGTCCGCTCCAACGCCGTGGACATCGCGGTCGCCGCAGCTGCCAAGCTGCTCGAGGAACGCGCCGACGCCGACGTCAAGGCGCAGCTTTTCAAGTCGTCCGTCGACGACGTGAAGGCTCGCATGAATTGATTGCGGTCAGTTTCGATGTTCCAAAAACCCCGCTACGGCGGGGTTTTTTTGTTGCTTGAATGAGCGTCGATCCCGCTCCGGGGTCGGGGAAAGGTCGCTCGGCTTAACCCAAGAAAAATAGCGGGACTGCGATACTGAAAGTACGGCGGCCTACTCAGCCGCTTCCAGTCTGAATGGCGCAAACGACAGTCGATGCAGCCGCGTCAGCGGGCCGTGCGCCTCGATTGCCGTGCGATGGCGCACGGTCGCATAGCCCATATGGACCTCGAACCCGTAGGACACGTGGATCGTCGCCGTGCGCGACATCATCCGGTCACGCGTCACCTTTGCGATGATCGACGCGGCGGCAATCGACTGCGAGCGCTGGTCGCCCTTGACCACTGCCTTGCCGTTGCATCTCAGCCCCGGTGGAATGTCGCGTCCATCGGCGAGAACCAGCTTTGGCTCGACGGCCAGCAACGTCACCGCCCGGCACATCGCCTCAAGGCTCGCCTTGCGGATATCCGAACAGTCGATTGAATTGGCCGAAACCGACGCCACAGAAACCGCCAGCGCCTTCTTCAGGATTTCATCGTAAAGCGCTTCGCGCTCGCCATGCGTCATGCGCTTGGAATCGTCGAGTCCCTTCGGGATGCGCTTTGGGTCGAGGATGACAGCCGCTGCGACAACGGGCCCCGCAAGCGGTCCGCGCCCGGCTTCGTCCGTTCCGCAGACTGGCCAAAGCCCCTCGCGCTCGGCGGCGCGTTCCAGCCGGAAATCCGGACGGACGGGTAGATCGAAAAGCAGCGGAAAATCGGAGCGCGGGCGAGCCATGTTGCGGCAATGCTCGCATTGCGTCCGATTCTCCGCAAGTCCTTCCCGACCGTGGGGCGGGGCGGGAAGGGCACCGTCGGGCAATGATTGGGGACAAGCCGGACGGAGACAGGGAAGACGTGCAGGAGGGGTCTGAGATTCGGGCTCTTGCCGAAAATGGCGGCCTTTGCGAACCGGAGCGGAATATGTACTTGGCACATGAGCCCCGGAAGCTCGGGATGCTTACATCTACAGATGGCCCAAACTCAATCTCAGTACCACCCTAGAGAAGCGTCAATTGCTCTCCCTGCTTCAGGGGCGGAACGAAGAGATCGGTGCGCAGCCTCAGCCTCTGCGTGTTGAGGCCGAGCCGCTTGGCCGCGAGTTCGAACCGTCGCCCGATCTGCCAGGCATATGGACCCGCACCCTTCATTCGCTTGCCGAACTCGGCATCATAATCCTTGCCGCCTCGCATCGACCGCACCAGTGACATCACGTGGCGGTAGCGGTCGGGGTAATGCTGCAACAGCCAGTCCTTGAAGATCGAGCTGACCTCCAGCGGCAGGCGCAAGATGACGTAGCCGGCTTCCTTGGCGCCGGCTGCCGCCGCCGAATCCAGGATGCGCTCGATCTCGGCATCGTTGAGGCCGGGAATGACCGGGCCGATCATCACGGACGTCGGAATGCCCGCATCCGACAGAGCGCGGACTGCCTCGAGCCTGCGCGGCGGCGTCGCAGCCCGCGGCTCCATGGCGCGCGCCAGCTTCCTGTCGAGCGTCGTCACCGACAGAGCCACCTTGGCAAGGCCCTTCTCGGCCATGCGCGAAAGAATATCGATGTCACGCATGACGAGCGCCGACTTGGTCACGATGCCGACCGGGTGGTTTTGCCGTTCGAGCACTTCCAACACCTCGCGCATGATGCGCCATTCCTTTTCGATCGGCTGATAGGGATCGGTGTTGGTGCCGATTGCGATCGTCTTCGGCTGGTATCCGTCCTTTGCCAGTTCCTTTTCCAGAAGGCGCGGCGCGTCCGGCTTTGCAAAGAGCTTCGATTCGAAGTCGAGCCCGGCCGACAGGCCCATATAGCTGTGCGTCGGGCGCGCGAAGCAGTAGACGCAGCCGTGCTCGCAACCCCGGTACGGATTGATCGAGCGGTCGAAGGAAATGTCGGGCGAATCGTTGCGGGTGATGATCGTGCGCGGCTTTTCGATCTGCACGTCCGTCTTGAACGGCGGCAGTTCCTCGAAGGAGTTCCAGCCATCATCGAATACGTGGCGCTCGAACTTCTCGAACCGCCCGCTCGGATTGACGCCGGCCCCCCGCCCGCGCCGCCTGTCCGGCACCACGCGCAGGCCGGCCTCCTCGATCATCGCATTGGCCATATGCGCATCTCCGCTTGTGAAAGCGGCAACGTCGGCTCGTCTGATCTGTTCCATATCGCTCTCCTGGCGCCGCTTCGTGGCGCTTCGGGACTCGGCGTTTCGATGAAACAATTCCTATTGGTTGATGCGGAACAAAGCAAGAACTTTTTGTACACTACGGGCGTCTGGCCACCTCATTCACACTGCGCTAATGAAAGGGGATGATTTCCGTTCTGATCGAAACCAAGGACAACGAGAACGAATTGGCGAAGACACTGGCCTCGCTTGTGCCGGGCGCCGTCGAGGGCCTGGTTCGCGAGGTCATCGTCTGCGATCACGGATCGTCGGACGGAACCGAACTGGTTGCCGAACACGCCGGTTGCGTCTTCCTGGCTACCGCGAGTTACAAAGATGCGCTGGCGCGCGCGCGCAGCGACTGGGTGCTCATCTTGAAGCCCGGCGCCCGTCTCGTTCCAGGTTGGATAGAAGCGGCTCGCGAGCATGTCGCGGTCGCCGATCGGCCGGCAACTTTTTCGCGATCACGTCAAACGGAGTTGTCGTTTTGGTCGAAATGGCTGAAGCGACGCGAGGATTTTGGCGAAGGTCTTCTTATGCGCAAAGGCAAAACGTCCAGTCAGAAGTCGCTTCGGCTGCGTGCCGAAATTCACGCTGTCTGATCAGACGACCTGACCCGCCCCGCGCTTCAGATGCTCGTCGAGCCGCGGCATGATTTCCACGAAATTGCACGGCATATGGCGGTAGTCGAACTGGTCCTTCAAGATGCCATCCCAGGCGTCGCGGCAGGCGCCGGGCGAGCCCGGCAAGACGAACACGAAGGTCTGGTTCAACAGCCCTGCCGTGGCCCGACTCTGGATCGTCGAGGTGCCGATCTTTTCGGCCGAGATATTGTGAAACAGCGCCGAGAACCCCTCCATGCGCTTTTCGAACAGCGGTTCGAGCGCTTCGGGCGTGACGTCGCGGCCGGTGAAGCCGGTCCCGCCCGTCGTGATGATCGCGTCGATCGCCTGGTCCTGGCTCCACGAATTCACCTTGGCGCGGATCGCGGCGATATCGTCCCTGACGATGTCGCGCTGCGCCACCTCGTGCCCTGCGGCCTTGATCCGCTCGACAAGCGTCGCGCCGGACTTGTCCTCTTCGAGGCTGCGCGTATCCGAAACGGTGAGAACGGCAAAGGTGACGGCGATAAAGGGGCGTTCGCTCATGGTTCGATCCGTCTCCTGAAGGTTCCCGAGGCATGGCTTTGCGTGGCGGTCACGAACCACGAACCGTTCTCGGCCCGCATTCGTTCCGCCGCTCGGCTCGCGGCGTCAAAATCCGTAAACACCCCGAAACAGGTCGCGCCCGATCCTGACATCCGGGTGAAGGCGGCGCCCGAACGCTCCAGCATCCGGAGGCATTCGCCGATTTGTGGCGCATACGCGATGGCCGGCTCCTGAAGGTCGTTGCGGGTTGCCCGCAGCCAGGCGACTACGTCACTTTGGGGAAGTCCCGGCAAAGGCGCATTGTCGGGCGAGGACAGGCGGCGGAAGATTTCGGAGGTCGGCACCTCGACGCCAGGATTGGCAAGGACCAGCGAAAGTGCGGGAAAGTCCGGTAGGGGATCGATCAATTCCCCGATTCCCCGCGCGCGCAGAGGCTCGGCTGCAAGGCACATCGGCAGGTCCGCGCCGAGCCTCAGTCCGATACCGGCCAGATCGTCCCCGGCACGCGCCATCCCCGCAAGGCAGGCTGCCGCGTCGCTCGAGCCGCCGCCGATGCCGGACGCCGGCGGCAAATTCTTGGCAAGCCGCAAGGCCAGTGCAGCGCCATTTCCGTAAACCTGACGAAACGCATCGCGCGCCTTGATGACGAGATTGCTTCCGTCGGTCGGAATGCCTTTCGCAAACGGCCCCTCGACCTCAAAGCTGTCCGCCGCTGCCGGTGCGATCTCCAGTTCGTCGCCGAACCGGGTGAACACAACAAGCGAATCGAGAAGATGATAGCCGTCCGGCCGCCTGCCGGTGACATGCAGCGCAAGATTGATCTTTGCCGGCGCGCGAAGGCGCAGGCGCTCGATCACGTCGATCGTGCCCGCATCAGTCCCTGGCAACCCGATACTCGCCGGTCGCCGGGTCCTTGACGAGCGTACCGATCGCGCCGGTTCGCGCTTCGCTCTCATTGCGCCGCGCGCGGGCCGTGATCTTCTCGGCCTCGCGGACGAAGCGCCGGTAGCCGAGTACGGCTGCGGCGCCGACGGCCGCGAAGAAGAGTAGCTGGGGCATTGCGATCATCTGCTCCCGATCAACACGCATGCTGGCATGATGGGACATATCCTAGGCGTTTCGTGATCGCGATCAAAGCCCGTATCGGCTCCACAGCGCCCGCTCGTTCGCGGTGTCGGCGATTCCCTGTGCAGCAGAATGCGCGATCTCCTGGCTCAGCCCGCCGATACCGAGCTTCCGGCCGAAAAGCCCGCGCGGCATGGTGATGAGCTGCATTCGCGTTCTTTCGCCATATCGATCCTTCAGCACCTGCCGCATGTCGCCGAGATGATCGACAAGTCCAAGCTCCAACCCTTTCTTGCCGCTCCAGAAGAGCCCGGTAAAGAGGTCGGGATGGTCGGCAAGCTTCGCGCCTCGCCGCTCGCGCACCAACTCGATAAAGGTTTCGTGAACCTCGAGCTGAAGCGCCTTCAGCTTCTCGATGTCCTCCGGCCGCTCCGGCTTGAAGGGATCGAGCACTGACTTGTTCTGCCCCGCCGTATGCACGCGCCGCTCGACGCCGATCTTCTTGATCAGGTCCTGGAAACCGAACGAGGCGGAAACGACGCCGATCGAGCCGACGATGGAGGAGGGGTCCGCGATGATTTCGTCGCCGGCGCAGGCAATCATGTAGCCGCCGGAGGCCGCGACGTCCTCGACGAAGACGAGCACGGTCTTCTTCTTCTCGATTGCCAGGTCGCGGATGCGTTTGTAGATCAGCCGGGACTGGACGGGCGATCCGCCTGGCGAATTGATCGAAATCGCCACGGCCGGCGCATCTACAACGGCGAACGCCTTTTCGATCAGTCCGGCCGTCGTCGCCAGCGACAGATTCTGCTTCAGCGGGCTCGCGCCCGACATGATCGCGCCTTGCAGCCGGATCACTGGAATTGTGACGGCGGTGGAGCGAAGCGATTTCGGAAGGATCTTGTTGACGAGGCGTCGCACGTTCGGTCTGTCTCCTGTTGCCCTCCCCATGTAGGGCTCATGCGGACTTGCGCAATGCGGCGTCTATCGGGGGAAGAGCGACCGTTCGCCGTTGATCGCGCCGTCCGCCTCGGGCGTGAACGCATTTCCGGTCTCCCCATGCAGCGTCAGCGGCGGCAGGATCGAGAGCGCGCCGCGCTGTCCCCGCCATGCGCGCAGCACGATGCGGATCGCTGCCTTGCCCGGGCGCGGGTGAATGGCCATCAGTTCCGCGCTGCCGAACCGGCTTTCGATTGCCGCCAGTATCGCGCCCAGCGTCGCCGGCCGGGCGATGATCGCAAGCCCCCCGCGCGGTCGCACCACGGCGGCGGCCGTGCGAACCCATTCCTCGAAAAGACCGTCCGTCATCACATGCGCCGCTTTGCGCAATTCGTCGGGCGAAGATCGGTCGGCGGCGTCGTTGTAGGGCGGGTTCATGATGGCAAAGTCGCAGCAATTGTCGGCAAGCCCCGCCGCGAGCCGTGCCTTTCCGCGCAACGTCACATCAGCCGTGATCACGTTCGCGCGACCACCAAGCGAGGCATTTTCCGCCAGCTTCAGCGTCGCGCATGCGAAGGCGGCCATGTCGGCTTCGCGCTCGACGAGCATCGCCTCGGCATTGGGGCAGCGCGCCAGCACCGCCAGCCCGGCCGCACCGGCGCCGGCACCCAGGTCGGCGACGCGTCCCGCAAGGCCGTCCGGCACTGCCGCGGCGAGCAGCATGGCGTCAAGACCGGCGCGATGTCCGCGATCCGCCGGCTGCACCAGGTAAAAGCGCCCCCGATGGAATGCGTCGACCGTGTGCGGTGTCACGGCTTCAGTTCATCGACGATGCCTGCGTCCGAGAGCACGCGGCGGGCCTGCGCAAGATCGTCGTCGACCACCATCACCCGGCGCGGAAGGATACCGAGAGAGCCTTCCAGAATGCTCATGTTCTCGTCGGCCACGAAGAAGTCGATATCGGCGTCGCGCAAGAGCGTCTCCACGAAGGAGATGAGGACGATATCGTTTGTGCGCATCAGTTCCTTCATGGCTTTCCTTCGCAGGCCTTATGCTTATGTAACGAGCGCAAGGCCCGCCTGAAAGCCCGGTATTGCGCCAATTCGCCTCTTGCCCGCAATAAGGCGTCGCCATAAGGTCCGCGCCGACCCGGCAGGCCGGACGGCAGATCCCTTGGGAGACGGTATTGAGCGTAGCAGTGAACATCGGCAGCACGCGCCAGGATACGGCATCGATCGATGCTCTGCTGGAGATCACGCGCGCCGATATGGCCAAGGTGAACGAGCTGATCCTCGCCAAGGCCGGCTCCAATGTCGAGATGATCCCGCAGATTGCAAACCACTTGATTTCGTCGGGCGGCAAGCGTCTGCGGCCGATGATGACTCTCGCCGCTGCGCAGATGTTCGACTATGCCGGCGATGGCCACGTCAAGCTCGCCATGGCGGTCGAGTTCATGCACACCGCAACGCTCCTGCACGATGACGTCGTGGACGAAAGCGCGCTGCGTCGCGGCAAGAGCACTGCGCGCATGATCTGGGGCAACCAGGCAAGTGTCCTCGTTGGCGACTATCTCCTCGGCCAGGCCTTCCGCGTCATGGTCGATGTCGGCTCGCTCGATGCGCTTGACGTTCTTTCCGCCGCAGCCTCGGTCATCGCCGAAGGCGAAGTCATGCAACTTGGCGTTGCCAAGAATCTGGAGACGACCGAGGACGACTATCTCGCGGTCATCAAGGCGAAGACGGCCGCGCTGTTCTCGGCTGCCGCCGAAGTCGGCCCCATCATTGCCGCAGCGTCGAAATCCGATCGCGCGGCTTTGCGCTCCTACGGTGTCAATCTCGGCCTTGCTTTCCAGCTCGTCGACGACGCGCTCGATTATGGCGGCAACGCCCAGGAGCTGGGCAAGAATGTCGGCGACGACTTCCGGGAAGGCAAGGTCACGTTGCCCGTGATCCTGAGTTTCCGCCGCGGCACAGCCGACGAGCGCGCATTCTGGAAAAGCGCCATCGAAGATGCCCAGAGCGACGACGCGGCGCTCGAAAAGGCGCGCGGCCTGATGGTGAAGTACGGCGCCATCAACGACACGATCGCGCGCGCCCGTCATTTCGGCGCCATCGCCCGTGACGCGCTCGCACCGCTCCCAGACAGCGTCCAGAAGCACGCACTGGTCGAGGTGATCGACTTTTGCATCAGCCGCGTGTCGTGATCGTTGCCAGCACTCGGGCGGCCGGGTGACCGGAACGTGAAATCCAGACGATTGAAGCGCGACCCCAAAAAGGCCATGCTTTGCATGAACGCCTAGCCCCCAGACTGGGCCAATCGATCAGGAAGGGAAGCGATGCCGCGCTCTACCGATAAAGTCCTTGCAGCTCTAGCACTTGCACTGGGGCTGTCAGCCGCGGTTCCCGCATTTGCGCAGGACGACACCACGGCGCAGGACCGAATCAGCGTCAATTCCTTTTCCGGTGCCTATCTGGCCGCACGCGCGGCCGAGGTCGACAACGATGTCGACCGGGCCATCGCTTACTATCAGCGGGCGCTTTCTTTCAGCCCGACCGACGAAGCGATCCAGCAAAGCCTGATGATGCTGTTGATCTCGCGCGGGGATTTCGAGGAAGCCTTGCCGCTCGCCGAGGATTTGCGCGAAGTGCCGGACATCGAGCGCTTTTCGAAATTGGCGCTGGCGGTCGACGCGATCCGCTCCGGCAAGGGTGAAGAGGCGCTTGGTCTCCTGGAATTCGAGCAGGAATCCGATCTCGACCGGCTGATCACCTCTGTCATGCGTGCCTGGATCGAAGCAGGATTGGGCGATGCGGATGCAGCCCTTGCGCGACTTGATGGTGTCGAAGGTCCTCCTTGGTACGCGCTCTTCGTTGATTATCACCGCGCTCTGATTGCCGCAGAGGCAGGCCGCGACGACGTCGCCGAGCAGGCGTTTTCGGCAGCCACCGTCAGCCTCGAGGCCGGCGGCGCCGCGCCGGAAGTGTTTCTGCGGGCCCATGAGGCCTATGCCCGCTTCCGCGCCGCGAACGGGGACGACGGCACCTCACTGGACATCCTCGCCAAGGCTGACGAGCTCGCGCCCGACCGGGTGACGGTCGTCGCCTTGCGCGAGGCGATCGAAGGCGGCGAGGAGATCTCGCCGCTTGTCGCCGGAACAGAGGCCGGGGCGTCGGAAATCTTGCTGAACCTTTCGACCGCGCTCAATCGCGGCGGCGGCGAAGCTTTCGTGAGGCTCTATCTGAACTATGCGCTAGCGCTTCAGCCAACCAGCGACGCCGTGCTCCTGCAGCTTGGCAGCATCGCCGAGATGCAGCGCAAGGCGGAGGAAGCGATCGAGATCTACGGCCGGATCGCTGAGGATTCGCCGATCCGGCAGGTCTCGGAGTTACAGGTCGGCTTGAATCTTGCCGATCTCGACCGGCATGACGAGGCGGTCGAGCATCTCGAACCACTGCTCGAAGCCGCGCCAGATGATCGCCGCGCTTATCTCGCGCTTGGCGGTGTCTACGCGTCGCAACAGAAATTCGCGGAAGCCGCGGAGGTCTATGACCGCGCCGTGGCTCGCATTGAAACGCCCGAGGCAGCCGACTGGAACCTCTACTACCAGCGCGGCATCGCCTATGAGCGGATCAAGCAGTGGGACAAGGCCGAGCCGAACTTCAATCAGGCACTCGAACTATATCCCGATCATCCTCAGGTCATGAACTATCTGGGCTATTCGTGGGTCGACATGAACATGAACCTGGAAGAGGGGCTTGCCCTCATCCAGAAGGCGGTCGACCTGCGCCCGAGCGATGGCCACATCGTCGATTCGCTCGGCTGGGCCTATTATCGCCTGGGTCGTTTCGAGGAAGCGGTGACAGAACTCGAACGCGCCGTCAGCTTGATGCCGAGCGATGCGATCCTGAACGATCATCTGGGTGACGCCTACTGGAAGGTCGGACGTCGGCTCGAAGCGACGTTCCAGTGGAGCCACGCGCGCGATCTGGAGCCGGAGGAAGACCTGCTCGAGGAAATCAATCGCAAGCTGCGCGACGGTCTGGTCGAAGCTGCCGCCGAGCCGGAAGCCGAGCAGGACTTCGCCAGCCTCGCGACCGCACCTGAAGTCCCGGCCGAGCCTGAGGTGCCTGCCGCTCAGGTCGCGACAACTGCTCCTGTCTCGCCCGCACCTGTCGAGGCGACCCATGCAGTCGGGCCCGGCCAGTCCCTTTGGGACATCGCCCGCGAACGGCTCGGAGACGGCAACCGCTACCGCGAAATTCTGGACCTCAATCCCGATCTGCGGGGCAACCCGGACTTGCTTCGCCCGGGCCAGACCCTGGTTCTGCCACAAAATTGAGAGGCGCTCGGGTCAGCCTTGCCAGGCAGTTCCACAGGCCGCCGGCTTCATCCACCATATTTCGGCGGGACCGGACACTGCACCCATTGGCCGTTCTCGCGGATCGAGCACTGCAGACGCGTCTCTGACAGATTGCGCGCCGCAGGATTGGTCTTCGAACAGACGCAGTTCGTCTCCGGAAGGCGCACCACGTCGCAAGCCGGCGTCACGCACAGATAGCCGGTCACCGGATCGTTCTGATAGCCATCGCTGCCGCCGCTTGGAAAGTTCTGCGCCAGCACCGCGCCGCCGATCATCAAGCCGGCTGCTAATGTCGCGAGAAAAGTCGTTTTCATGGGATGCCTCCTGTCTATGCGCCAGAATTGGCGCGGTGGGCGCAACTTGCAAGCGCCGTCGCGATCAACTGGACGTGCGCCGCCTCGATGCTGTAGACCTCACCGCAATTACGCTGGCGAATACGAAGAGTTTCATGACCGCGCCCCACATGCACCCCTCGCGCTCCTTCCAGGGGCTTATCCTGGCTCTGCACAACTACTGGGCCGACTATGGCTGTGTCGTGCTGCAGCCCTACGACATGGAAGTGGGAGCGGGAACCTTCCACCCTGCCACGACCTTGCGCTCGCTGGGCCCAAAGCCATGGAACGCGGCCTACGTCCAGCCGTCGCGGCGGCCGAAAGACGGGCGCTACGGCGAGAACCCGAATCGGCTGCAGCACTACTATCAATATCAGGTGATCCTGAAGCCGAACCCGTCGAACCTCCAGGAACTTTACCTCGGTTCGCTGAAGGCCATCGGCCTCGACCCGCTCGTCCATGACATCCGCTTCGTGGAAGACGACTGGGAAAGCCCGACGCTCGGCGCCTGGGGCCTCGGCTGGGAATGCTGGTGTGACGGCATGGAGGTCTCGCAGTTCACTTACTTCCAGCAGGTCTGCGGCATCGAATGCGCGCCCGTCTCCGGCGAATTGACCTACGGCCTTGAGCGCCTTGCCATGTACGTGCAGGGCGTCGACAACGTCTACGACCTCAATTTCAATGGTCGCGAAGGTGCGGAAATGGTCACCTATGGCGACGTTTTCCTGCAGGCCGAGCAGGAATATTCGCGCCACAACTTTGAATTCGCCAACACGGCCATGCTGTTCAAGCACTTCGAGGACGCGGAAGCCGAATGCCGCGCGCTTCTCGCCGCCGGCGCGCCGGCCGGTGACGCCAACGATACCCTGCATCGCTGTGTCTTTCCCGCTTACGACCAGGCGATCAAGGCAAGCCACGTCTTCAACCTTCTCGACGCGCGCGGCGTGATTTCGGTCACCGAGCGCCAGAGCTACATCCTGCGCGTTCGCAACCTGGCGAAGGCCTGCGGCGAAGCGTTTCTCCTGACCGACGCCGGTGGCGCCAATCTCAAGCTGGAAGTCGCATAGATGGCAAAGACCCTTCTGGAATTGGCAGGCGCCGACCTGACGCCGCCAAAGCTCGGCGACACGGTGTTGGTCGTCATCGACGCGCAGCGCGAATATGTCGACGGCAAGTTGCCGCTGCCGGGCGCGCCTGCCGCTCTCACGCAGATCGCGCGTCTTCTGCAAAAGGCCCGCGCGGAGGGCGCTCCCGTCGTCCATGTACAGCACAAGGGCAAGGCCGGCGGCCTCTTCGATCCCGCGACGACCTCCTTCGCGCTTGCCGACGAGGCCGCGGCGAAGGATGGCGAGGCGGTGGTCGAAAAAGGCCTGCCCAACGCCTTCGCCGGCACCAGTTTGAAGGACGTGCTGGAGGCGAGCGGCCGCAAGCGCCTCGTCCTCGCCGGCTTCATGACGCATATGTGCGTCTCGTCGACGGCCCGGGCCGCGCTCGATCTCGGCTTCCAGACCGTGGTCGTTTCGGACGCCTCGGCGACCCGCGACCTGCCGGTGCCCGGCGCCGAAGGCGAGGTGCTGACGGCCGTCGATCTCCACCGAGCCGAACTCGCCATGCTCGCGGACCGCTTCGCCATCGTCTGCACCACGGACGATCTGGCGGGCTGATAGGCGCGCTTTCCAAGCTCTTGCCGATGATCTAGCCTGCGCCACTCGCAAAAGGAGACGCGCGTCATGGATTTCGGCATCGGCACGATACTTCTCTTCTTTCTCGTGCTGGTCGCCGGCTACGCGATCTTCACCTATAACGGCCTCGTGCGCGCCCGCCAGTTGGTCCGCGAGGCATGGAGCGGCATCGACGTCCAGTTGAAGCGGCGCGCCGATTTGATCCCGAACCTGATCGAGACCGTGAAGGGCTATGCCACCCACGAACGCGGCACCTTCGAAGAGGTGACGGAACTGCGCGCCAGGGCGCAGAGCCTGCCGTCCGGCGACGTCGCCGCACGCGCGCAGGTCGAAGGCATGCTCTCCCAGGCGCTCGGCCGCCTGCTCGCCGTCGCAGAGGCCTATCCGGACCTGAAGGCCAACCAGAACTTCATGCAGCTCCAGACGACGCTGGAAACGCTCGAAGGCGAAATCCAGATGTCCCGCCGCTACTACAACGGCGCCGCCCGCGACCTGAACATCAAGGTCGAGAGCTTCCCGTCCAACGTCGTTGCCGGCGCCTTTCGTTTCGAGAAGGCCGAATATTTCGAGATCGAGAACCCGCAAGACCGCGTCGTCCCCAAGGTCTCCTTCTCCTGAGCTTCGGGATGACGCGCATTCTCGCCTCGTTCCTCGTCCTTCTGGCGCTCGCCGCCGGCGCGTTCGCACAGGAAGAGATCACCTCCTTCCGCGCCGACATCGAACTTGCTGCCGACGGCACCATGCAGGTGACAGAGACGATCACCGTGAATGCGGAAGGCAACCAGATCCGCCGCGGCATCTTCCGCGATTTTCCCCTTCGCTTCGAGGATGAAGCCGGCCGTCTGCGCGAGGTCGATTTCGACATTCTTTCCGTCACCCGCGACGGCGATGACGAGCCACACGCCACCGAGCGCGGCTCGGGCATTGTGCGCATCCGCATCGGCGATGCCGACACGCTCCTTGCCCCCGGCCTCCACACCTACGAGATCACATACGAGACCGGCCGGCAGATCCGCTTTTTCGACACCCATGACGAGCTCTACTGGAACGTCACCGGCAATGGCTGGGATTTTCCGATCCGCGACGCCGTCGCCGACATCCGCCTGCCGCTGGGCGTGTCGGCCGAAGATGTCGCCTTCTACACCGGCGCGTTCGGCTCGACGGCGCAGGATGCCTCCGCGCAAAGGCTTGACGGTGGCAACCGCATCATCGTCGAGGCCGATCGCGAGCTGCGTCCCCGCGAAGGGCTGACCGTCGCAATCGCCATGCCCAAAGGCTCGGTCGCCCCGCCTACGGCCGCGCAGGAGCGCGAGTGGTGGCTGCGCGACAACCGCGCTCTTTTTATTGGCGCGCTCGGCCTCGCCATCGTCCTTGCCTACTATCTGTGGGCCTGGACGCGCGTCGGGCGCGATCCGCCGGCCGGTGTCGTCGTGCCGCGATGGGAGCCGCCGCGGGATATCTCGCCGGCCCTCACCAGCTACATCGACAAGCGCGGCTTTCGCGGGCAGGGGTGGGATGCGCTCTCGGCCGCGACGATCAATCTTGCGGTCAAGGGCTTCGTCGAGCTCGACGATCTCGACGGCCAACTTACCATCCGCCGCTCCGCGACGCCCGCCGCGAACCTCCCCGTCGGCGAAGCGGCCATTCTCGCGCATCTGCCGCAGGCGGGCGACATGCTCACCGTCGACAAGGCGAATGGCAGCCGCGTCGTCGCGGTTGGCCAGTCCTTCCGCACGGCCATCGAACGGGAACACCGCAACCGGTTCTACCGTCACAACGCCGGATATGTGTTTGCTGGAATTGCGATTTCGGTGCTGGCCCTCCTTGCCTTCATTGTATTCGGCGGCCTCAGCGAAGGGCTGCTCGGTCTGATGTTCGCGACTGCCATTCCGGCAATCGTACTGTCCGTCTTCGCCGTCAATTTCGGTCGGCGCATGCGTAGCGCCACCTCGCTCGGCGGACGTCTGGCGGCAGTCGTCATGATGGGTTTTGCCGGCTTCGTCGTCTTTTCCGGCCTCAGCACCACGATCCTCTCCGTCATCCTCGATCCCGGCGAGGTTATGCCGATCGCGGCCATCCTCGGCATCGTGATGGTCAATGCCGTCTTTCTTTTCTTGATGGGCGCGCCGACGCCGCTCGGCCGCAGGTCGATGGATGAGATCGGGGGTCTCAAGCAATATCTGACGGTGGCCGAGAAAGAGCGCATGAACATGCAGGGTGCCCCGCAGATGTCGCCGCGCCATTTCGAGACCCTGCTTCCCTATGCCGTCGCCCTCGGCGTCGAAAAGCCGTGGTCGCGCGCCTTCGACGCCTGGCTGGCGACAGCTGCGTCAACGGGCGCTGCTGCCGGCTACATGGCGCCTTCCTGGTATCATGGCCATGGCTTTGACGGCGGCTCGATCGGCTCGACGATGGGCGGCCTCGCCGGCTCGCTTTCGGACAGCTTCACCGCTTCGCTGCCGGCACCGCAGTCCTCGTCCTCCGGCTTCGGCGGCGGGGGAGGTGGTGGTGGCTTTTCCGGCGGCGGCGGTGGCGGGGGTGGCGGCGGCGGCTGGTAAATTCGCCGCTGCTGCATGACAAACTGGCGAGGTCTTGCTAGAGCCAGCGCTATTCCGTGAACACCAGCATCGTGAAACGATCCCATGCCTGATCTTCTTCTTGAACTCCGCTCCGAGGAAATTCCCGCCCGCCGGTGCGCCCGCAGCGCCGCAGGCGTGAGGACGCGCAATTTGGAAAAGGCATGCGGGATGGAGCTCACCAATGCCTGATCTTCTTCTCGAGCTCCGCTCCGAGGAAATCCCCGCCCGCATGCAGCGCAAGGCGGCGGGCGACCTGAAGAAGATGGTCACCGACGGTCTGGTCGAGGCGGGCCTGACTTATGAGGCCGCGACCGAATACTGGACGCCGCGTCGCCTGACGCTCGACATCCGCGGCCTCAACGCGCGCTCGAAAGACGTGCGCGAGGAGATCAAGGGTCCATCGGTTTCCGCGCCCGAGCAGGCGATTCAGGGCTTCCTGCGCAAGGCCGGCCTCACGAACGTTTCCGAAGCCCACACACACACTGATCCGAAGAAGGGCGCGTTCTACGTTGCCCATCTCGTCAAGCCCGGTCGCGCCGCCGAGGAGATTATCGTCGAGATCGTGCCTGCCGTAGTGCGCGCCTTTCCCTGGCCGAAATCGATGCGCTGGGGCGCGGCATCGTCGAAACCCGGCTCGATGCGCTGGGTCCGTCCGCTGCAGTCCATCGTCTGCACCTTCGGTCCCGAGACCGAGGAGCCGGTTGTCGTCGATTTCGAGATTGACGGCATCCGCTCGGGCAACGTCACCTATGGCCACCGCTTCCATGCGCCGGATGCGATCACCGTGCGCCGCTTCGACGACTACGTCGCCAAACTCGAAGCCGCCAAGGTCGTGCTCGACGCCGAGCGCCGCAAGCGCATCATCCTCGACGATGCAAAGAACCTGGCATTCGCCTCCGGCCTAGAACTCGTCGAGGACGACGGGCTTCTGGAAGAGGTCTCGGGCCTCGTCGAATGGCCGGTCGTGTTGATGGGCGAGTTCGAAGAGGACTACCTCGCGATCCCGCCGGAAGTCATTCGCCTGACCATCCGCGCCAATCAGAAGTGCTTCGTCGTGCGCCCGCAGGGCGCTCCGGACGGCCTTGCCAACCGCTTCCTGCTTACCGCCAATATCGAGGCCGCCGACGGCGGGAAGGAAATCGTCCATGGCAATGGCAAGGTCGTGCGCGCGCGCCTGTCCGACGCCGTTCATTTCTGGAAGACCGACCAGGCCGACCTGCCGGACCTCGACCAACTCGGCGCGTCGGCCGAAAAATTCGGCCTCGACCTTTCAAAACCGCTCGACCAGCGCATGGCCCGGCTCGATCATCTAGGCGTCACCTTCCACGCCAAGCTCGGCACGCAGGGGGAGCGCGTCGCGCGCATCGCAAGACTCGCGCGTGAACTCGCTTCCCTCGTCGGCGCCGATCCCGACCTCGCCGTCCGCGCCGCCGTCCTCGCCAAGGCCGATTTGACGACCGAGATGGTCGGCGAATTCCCCGAGCTTCAAGGGGCGATGGGCCGCAAATACGCAGCTTTGCAGGGCGAAGATCCCTCCGTCGCCGCCGCTCTCGAAGACCACTACAAGCCGCAAGGCCCGTCCGATCACGTCCCGGCCGACCCGGTCGCGATTACCGTTGCCCTTGCCGACAAGCTCGATACGCTGGTCGGCTTCTGGGCCATCGACGAAAAGCCCACCGGCTCGAAGGACCCTTACGCGCTGCGAAGGGCAGCGTTGGGCGTGATCAGAATTGTGGTTGAGAATGGCGTTCATCTGCCGCTGACACGTGCGTTCGTCTCCGGCATCGAAGTCGACCAGCCTGCTGCGGCCGACCTCCTCTCCTTCTTCCATGATCGCCTGAAGGTCTACATGCGCGACAAGGGCGCTCGTCATGATCTGATCGACGCGGTCCTCTCGCCTGAAGCCGATGACCTTCTCCTCATCGTCTCCCGCGTCGCCGCACTCGGCATGTTCCTCGATTCCGAAGACGGCAAGAACCTCCTTGCCGGCACCAAACGCGCGGCGAACATCCTTGCTGCAGAGGAAAAGAAGGGCACGGCGATCGCCGCGGCCGTCGATCCGTCCCTCTTCCGCCAGCCGGAAGAAAGCGCTCTCTTCGAAGCGGTGAACCACGCCGAGAAGAATGCCAGCCAAGCGATTCAAATGCCGGACTTTTCCGCCGCCATGATGGCGCTGTCGGTGTTGCGTGCTCCGGTCGACGCGTTCTTCGAGGCGGTGCTGGTCAATGACGAGAATCAGGCGGTGCGCGCCAACCGTCTGGCACTGCTTGCCCGCATCCGAGAGGCGACGAGCGCGGTGGCGGACTTTTCGAAAATCGCAGGCTGAGCCCTATTCCAGTTCGCCGCCATTCGTCTCGGCGTCGAACTCCGCCTCCGGCGCTTGTGACGCTGGCGGCGTTGGCACCGGCGCGGCTCCCCCGGAAATGCCTCCGCGCATGACCATCGGGGTGACGACGCGCTTGGTCTCGGCCTTGGTCGGGACCACCGTTTCGACCCGCGGCTCGGCCGCTGTTCCGCGCTCGATGATCGATGGTGTTGACCCATTTGGTCCCGGAAGGACGCTGATCGACCCGGCCTCGGCGGCGATCGGCAGGGCGGCGAGAAGGGACGTGGCAAGAAGAACGCGTGACATGGGCTTCCCGGAAATCGGACTGGCTAAGTCAGCATGACCGCACCAAGTCCTTAAAATTTCGCGTGAGCTTTGCCTTGCGGCATCAATTTCACGGCGTTAATCCGGGCCGAAAAGGAATCCCGGTTCAGTGACTTGGCCGGGAAAGATGAATCGGAAGATCGGTTTGGCGGAAATCGCGAAAGGTGAGGCGGGGCTTTCCCGCGCGGTGGAGCTTCTGGCAAAGGGCGAGGCGGTCGCGCTGCCGACCGAAACTGTTTACGGCCTTGCCGCCGACGCCACCAATGGCGAGGCGGTCGCGAAGATCTTCGAGGCCAAGGGCCGCCCGCGCTTCAACCCGCTGATCGTCCACGTCGCCGACATGAAGATGGCGGCGGATATCGCGATCTTTGACAGCCTGTCGCGCAAGCTCGCCGCCACGTTCTGGCCAGGGCCGTTGACGATCGTGCTGCCGCTTCGCATAGGCCATAAACTTCATCCGCTGGTCTCGGCAGGCCTCGATACGGTCGGACTGCGAATGCCCGATGGTCTGGCGCATGAAGTGATCGCCCGGCTCGACCGCCCGCTCGCAGCGCCCAGCGCAAATTCCTCCGGCCGCATCAGCGCGACAAGCGCCGCAGCCGTCGAGGCCGATCTGGGATCGAAAATCCCGCTCGTCCTCGATGGCGGCCAGACACCCGTCGGCGTCGAGTCGACCATCGTCAAGATCGAGGATGGCATGGTGCGGCTCTTGCGCCCCGGCGGCGTCGCGGCCGAAGACATCGAGGCCGTCGTCAACACGCCGCTCCTGCGAACCGCGTCCGGCAAGGTCGAGGCGCCAGGGATGCTCGCCTCGCACTACGCGCCCGCGGCCGCTGTCCGGCTCGATGCGACCGCGCTCATGCCCGGCGAAGCGTTGCTCGGTTTCGGCTCCTTCTCCATCTCCGGCAGTCCGCTTGCCACGCGAAATCTCTCGCCCACGGGCAACCTGCGCGAGGCGGCGGCCAATCTCTTTTCCCATCTGGCCGAACTCGATGCCTCCGGCGCGTCGACCATCGCCGTCACGCCGATCCCGAAGCACGGCCTCGGCGAGGCGATCAACGATCGTCTTTCCCGCGCCGCCGCGCCGCGTGACAATCCGGCCGTCGCCAAATAGGCTTCGGTTATGCTGACCACGCCGCTTCTCGATCCCGCCCTCCTGTCCAGATTTGCCGCCATCGTCGGCGAGAAATACGCGCTCACCGAGCCAGACGCGCTCGCGCCCTATCTCGTCGAGCCGCGCGGACGCTACGGCGGCACGTCGCCGCTCGTTCTGCGTCCAGGCTCCGTCGAGGAAGTCGCGGCCATCCTCACGCTCGCCACCGAAACCGGCACGCCCATCGTCCCGCAGGGCGGCAATACCGGCCTCGTCGGCGGACAGATGCCCGATGGCACGGGTCGCGAGATCATCCTCTCCCTTGGCCGCCTCAACCGCATCCGCGAGATCGACCTTCAGTCGAACACGATGACGGTCGAGGCCGGCGTCATCCTCCAGACCATCCAGGAAACGGCTGACGAGAATGGCCGCCTCTTCCCCCTGTCGCTCGGCTCGCAGGGCACCTGTCAGATCGGCGGCAATCTCTCGTCCAATGCCGGCGGCACCGGCGTCCTTTCCTATGGCAATGCCCGCGAACTTTGCCTTGGCGTTGAAGTCGTCCTGCCCAGTGGCGAGGTGCTGGACGATCTGCGCAAGCTGAAGAAGGACAACACCGGCTACGACCTGAAGAACCTCTTCGTCGGTGCCGAAGGCACGCTGGGCATCATCACCGCCGCCGTGGTCAAGCTCGTGCCGAAACCGAAGGGCCGCGAAGTCGCGTGGATCGGCCTTCAAAGCCCGCAAGCCGCGCTCGACCTCTTCGCCATCGCCTCCGATCGCGCCGGCGCAGGCCTCACCGCTTTCGAACTGATCCAGAAGCGCGCGCTCGACTTCACCTTGAAGCACATCCCGGACACGGTCGATCCGCTTTCCGGCCCGCAGCCTTGGCACGTGCTTATGGAAATCTCGTCCGGCCGATCCGCCGAGGACGCCCGCACGCTGATCGAAGAAATCGTCGGGGAGGGGCTCGAGGCCGGCCTCGTCGCCGACGCGACGCTGGCCATGAACCTTGCCCAGGTTGAGGCCTTCTGGAAGCTGCGCGAATCCATGTCCTGGGCGCAGGCCCCTGAGGGCGGCTCGATCAAGCACGACATCTCCGTGCCCGTCGCCGCGATCCCCGCCTTCATCGAGGAGGGCGCCGCTGCCGTGCGCTCCGTCGAACCCGGCGCGCGGCTCGTCTGCTTCGGCCACATGGGAGACGGCAATCTCCACTTCAACGTCACCCAGCCCGAAGGCGGCGACAGGGATGCGTTCCTATCGCGCTATCGGGAAATGAACGACGCCGTCCACGCGGTCGTCCGCGCCATGCATGGCTCGATTTCCGCCGAGCATGGCATCGGCCGCATGAAGCGCGACGAACTCATCGCCACCGCCCCACCGCTCGCGATCGACCTGATGCGCCGCATCAAGGCCGCCTTCGATCCTGCCGGCATCATGAATCCGGGCAAGATCGTCTGACGCTAACCGGATCGCAACACAGCTTTCCCAATCCTTTCAGCCGGTTGGAAAGCGATAACCATCCGGCGCATCCAGACAAATTTAACCGAAAATCTAAGGCCGACGGTAACAGCCCGCGCCTAGTCTCCAATCCAACGAGGCGGAAAACCGCCCGCGAGAAACCGCCAAAGGCGGCTCTCAGGAGAGACAGGAAGGCGAAACATGAATACGGGGCTGAAACCAGCCTGGGCGGGCCGCGACATGCGGCTCGATCCCTTCAGGCTGCCGCAAGCGACGACCTACGCGACCCAGGACGCGTTCGGGGACGTCTCGTTCGAGATCGACCGGCGTCGCGTCACCATCCACCGGCTGCTTGAGAAGAGCCAGCTTCCCGTCACCGTCGTCCTGCCGGCCAACGCCTTCAAGGGCGTTGCGGCCCGCGCGATCGAGGACGCCGATGGCGCCGTCACGGTCACGCTGGAACTGATGCACAACGATCCGATGCTCTGTGTCCCGCTGCTCGTCGCCCACGACCTCGATGACGTCGCCGCCGACTGGCGCGCCTGGGCTGAAGCCTACCGGCTTCCCATGCTTCTCTTCGAGGCTGACGGCGTTGCCCGCTCGCTGGAGGAATCGCTTGGCGGGGTGAAGACCGCCCCGGTCAAGGATCGCCGCAAGCGCCGTGCCTCCGCCCACAAGCGTCCGCGCTTCCTCGCTCGCCGCAAATTCGGCAATCTCGGCATGCGTCTCGTGGTCAATGGCGACGAGATCATCGCGCGTCGCTAGTTAAAGGGCTGCTGCCGTCACGCTTCCCAGCACGAGGCCGCCAAAGATCAGCCAGCCCACGGTCGAGTTCGACTTGAACAGTCTGAGGCACTGGTCGCCGTCATCGATGTCGGCGACCATGATCTGCCGTGCCATGTGCGCGGCGGCTGCCGCCAGGCCGAGATAGGCTGGCCACGCAATTTCGGCTGCGGCAAAGGCGGCGGCGAAGAGCGCCAGCGCTCCCGAATAAAGCGCGACCAGCCAAGGCTTCGTCTTCTCGCCGAAAAGCCGTGCGGTGGAACGAACCCCGACCAGAGCGTCGTCCTCCCGGTCCTGATGTGCATAAAGCGTGTCGTAGCCGATCACCCACAGGATCGATCCTAGATAGAGCAGCGCCGGTGCAAGCGAGACGCTGCCGAAATGCGCCGCCCATCCCATCCACGCGCCCCACGAAAAGGCAAAGCCGAGAAAGAGTTGCGGCCAGTCGGTGACTCTCTTCATGAACGGGTAGACGGCGACCGTGCCGAGCGAAGCGATCCCCATCCCGACAGCGAACCAGTTGAACTGCAAGAGGACGACCAGCCCGACGAGGCACTGGCCGAATAGAAAAGCCCAGGCCTGCCTGCGCGTGACCTGGCCGGAAGGCAGCGGTCGCGAGCGCGTCCGCGCCACTATGGCGTCGATACCCTCGTCGACGAGATCGTTATAGGTGCAGCCCGCGCCCCGCATTGCGATGGCGCCGATCATGAACAGCGCCAGATGCCAGACAGAGGGCAATTGCTCCGCAATGCCGCCGGCCGCGTCGAAATTCGCCGCACCCGCCAGCGCGGCGGACCACCAGCAGGGCCAGAGCAGCAGCCACCAGCCGATTGGCCGGTCCCACCGTGCAAGCTGCGCATAGGACCAGAGCCCCTGCGGCAGGGCACGATAGACCCAGTGGCCCGATGGCGCATCGGCAACGCGCCCGCGCGCGCCCTTCGTTTGGATCGTTTCCATTGCCATCGATTGGCAGGCAGGGCCGGCATCGTCAAGCGTTCGCTTGACCCGCTGCAAAAGACCCCCTATCGCCGCCTCACGAAGCTGAAGCGAGGGCGGTCATGAACATTCTTCTCATCGGTTCGGGCGGACGCGAGCACGCGCTGGCCTGGAAGATCGCCGCCTCGCCCATGCTGACGAAGCTCTATGCCGCGCCGGGCAATCCAGGCATTGCCGAGCATGCCAAATGCGTGGCGCTCGACCTCGATGACCACGAAGCGATTGCCGCTTTCTGCAAATCGGAGGCGGTCGACCTTGTCGTGGTCGGACCGGAAGCGCCGCTTGTCGCAGGCCTTGCCGATGTGCTCGCCACGCACGGCATCCGCGTCTTCGGCCCGACGGCCGCCGCTGCCCGCCTGGAAGGCTCGAAGGGTTTCACCAAGGACCTTTGCGCCCGCTACGACATCCCCACCGCCGCCTATCAGCGCTTCAACAACGCGCCGAAGGCGAAGGCCTATGTCCGCCAGCTTGGCGCGCCCATCGTCATCAAGGCGGATGGTCTTGCCGCCGGCAAGGGCGTCACTGTCGCGATGACCCTGGAAGAGGCGGTTGCCGCCATCGACGATTGCTTCGAGGGCGGGTTCGGTGAGGCGGGTGCGGAAGTCGTCGTCGAGGAGTTTCTCGAAGGCGAGGAGGCGTCTTTCTTCTGCCTGTGCGACGGCAGGACGGCGCTGCCATTCGGCACCGCGCAGGACCACAAGCGCGTTGGCGATGGGGATACCGGGCCGAACACCGGCGGCATGGGCGCCTATTCGCCGGCCCCCGTCTTGACGCAGGCTTTGATTGACGAGGTCATGCGGACGATCATCGAGCCGACCATGAAGGGCATGGCCGAAACGGGCGCGCCGTTCTCGGGCGTTCTTTATGCCGGTCTGATGCTCACGAAGGACGGCCCAAAGCTCATCGAATACAACACCCGCTTCGGCGATCCCGAATGTCAGGTCTTGATGATGCGGCTGAAGGAGGATCTCCTGATCCTGCTCAACGCCGCTGCCGACGGCCAGTTGGCGCATATGTCCGCGCGCTGGCGCGACGAGGTCGCGCTAACCGTGGTGCTTGCCGCGGAAGGCTATCCTTCGGCGCCGAAAAAGGGCAGCGTCATTCGCGGCCTCGACAGGGTCGGCGGCGAGGTCGAAATCTTCCACGCCGGCGCCGCCAGGAAGGGCGACGACATCGTCGCCAATGGCGGCCGCGTCCTGAACGTCACCGCAATGGCCAAAAGCGTCAGCGAAGCCCGCGAAAAGGCTTACGCCGCCATCGACAGGATCGACTGGCCGGAAGGCTTTTGCCGCCGCGACATCGGCTGGCGAGAGGTCGAGCGGGAAACACGCTGACGTCGATTTTTCATCGCGTCGCCCCATGCTCATCCCATGTCGCATTCCAGCTTCCGGAC
This sequence comes from Aliihoeflea sp. 40Bstr573, assembly GCF_024105655.1. Classification (GTDB taxonomy): domain Bacteria; phylum Pseudomonadota; class Alphaproteobacteria; order Rhizobiales; family Rhizobiaceae; genus Aliihoeflea. The sequence goes on along the minus strand of NZ_JAAAMH010000013.1, from coordinate 3,859 downwards.
GGGTCTTTCGAATGCTTGAATGCATTCAGTTCAGGTGCCGCCTCCGGATGACGGAGACGGAGAATTGGGAAGCCGGTGAAATTCCGGCGCTGCCCCCGCAACGGTAAATGGAGTGACGTCGCAACGGGAGCCACTGGGCATTTTGCCTGGGAAGGTGTTGTGACAAGGTCGATGGAGCAATCCAGGGACCAGCTCTTGAGCCCGGAAACCAGCCTGAACCTGTAAACAACCGACTGATCGCGGTGGGCGGTCAAGGGGCGGATGCGCGCGCGGATTGGTTCGTTGCGCCTTTCTCCTTCGAAATCTCCACCAGTTCAGTCCTTGCATGAAGGCAGGACAGGACATGGATGTGCGCAACGAAATGCTGGCCCGGCTGCAACGCCGCAAACCCGGCTACAGCCTCGAACAGGCATTCTACACCGACCCCGATTTCTACCGGCTCGACCTCGACCTCATCTGGTATCGCGACTGGCTTTTCATTGGGCACGACTGCGAACTGCCCAAGCCCGGCAGCTATTTCACCGCGCAGGTCGGCGACTACCCGGTCGTGCTGGTGCGCGACGCGAAAGGCGCGATCCGCGCCTTCCACAACACCTGCCGTCATCGCGGCTCGCGCGTCTGCACGGCGGCGAAGGGCACGGCGGCCAAGCTCGTTTGCCCCTATCACCAGTGGACCTACGATCTCGACGGCCGGCTCGTCTTCGCGCGCCAGATGGGCGCGGATTTCGACGCTTCGCAATTCGGGCTGAAGCCGATCGCCTGCGAAAGTGTGGCCGGCTATCTTTTCATCTGCCTCTCCGACGCCCCCGCCGACTTCGCTCCCGTGCGCGCGCAGGTCGAACCCTATCTCGCTCCGCACCGCCTGAGGGAAACGAAAGTCGCTTTCGAATCGACCGTCGTCGAGAAGGGCAACTGGAAGCTCGTGTGGGAAAACAACCGCGAGTGCTATCACTGCGCGGGCAACCATCCCGAGCTTTGCAAGACCTTTCCCGAAGCGCCTACCGTTACCGGCGTGCAGGCGGCCGAAAGCGACCCGGAAATCGTCGCGCATTGGCAAAAGTGCGAGGCGGCTGGTCTGCCGAGCCGGTTCGAAATCGCAACGAACGGCCAGCACCGCATCACTCGCGTGCCGCTCCTGCGCGATGCCGTCAGCTACACGATGACGGGAAAGCGCGCGGTCAAGAAGAACCTGTCCGACACCGTCACGGCGGATCGCATCGGCTCGCTTCTCCTGTTCCATTATCCGACGACCTGGAACCATGTTCTCGGCGATCACGCCGTCACGTTCCGCGTGCTGCCCATTAGTCCCACGGAGACGGCTGTCACGACCAAATGGCTGGTGCACAAGGACGCGGTCGAGGGCGTCGACTATGACCTTGCCGAGCTCACCCATGTCTGGACGGAAACCAACGACCAGGACCGCCGCATCGTCGAGGAAAATGCCTTCGGCATCGCATCGCCGGCCTACCAGCCGGGACCGTATTCGCAGGAACACGAAGGCGGCGTGATGCAGTTCGTCGACTGGTACTGCCGGTTCGCAGAAGAACGGCTGACGGGTGACGCAATGCCGGCGCTACGATCGGTGGCGTAACGACGATGACCGCCCACGCCCTCTACAAGTACCTCGACGAGATGACGCCTTGGGACGACCGGCTCCAGGTGCTCGAATGCCTGCGCGTCGTCGACGAGGCGCCGGACGTGAAGACCTTCACCTTCCGTTCCGACAGTCAGACCTGGTTTCGCTACCAGCCAGGTCAGTTCATCACGCTGGAGCTGCCGGTCGAGCCCGAACCTTTGATGCGCACCTATACCCTGTCCTCCAGCCCCTCACGGCCATTCTCCATAGCGGTGACGGTCAAGGCGCAGAAGGATTCGCTCGGCACGCGCTGGATGTTTGACCATCTGAAGCCGGGCGACCACATCCGCGCCTTCGGGCCTTCCGGAACCTTCTCGCTGCACAATCATCCGGCGGCGAAATACCTCTTCATATCAGCCGGATCGGGCATCACGCCCATGATGTCCATGCTGCGCTGGCTGAACGATTTCACGCCGCAGACCGATGTCGCCTTCGTCAATTGCGCGCGCCGTCCGGAAGAGATCATCTTCCGCAAGGAGCTCGAACTCCTGGGTGCGCAGATGCCCGGCCTGTCGCTCGGGTTTCTGATCGAGGAAAGGTCGAGCCGGGAAAGCTGGTTCGGGCACATGGGTCGCATCGATGCCGTGCGGCTTCCCCTGCTGGCGCCCGATTTCCGCGAGCGCGAAATCTTCTGCTGCGGTCCCGATCCCTTCATGCGCGCGGTGCGCGAGATGCTGGAATCGGCCGGCTTCGACATGGCGCACTACCATCAGGAAAGCTTTGGCGCGCCGGCAATCGAGCGCATCCAGGCGCCGTTCGAGGAAGAGATCGCGGCCGAACCGCCGGCCGATGCGCAGCCGGTGCGCTTTGCGCTTTCCGATGTCGAAGCGCCCTGCCTGCCGGGCCAGACCATCCTTCAGACCGCGCGCGCGGCAGGCATTCGCATCCCCGCCGCCTGCGAATTCGGCCTTTGCGGCACCTGCAAGACCATGAAGACTTCCGGCGAGGTCGAGATGAGCCACAATGGCGGCATTCTCGATCACGAGCTCGAGGAAGGCTACATCCTCGCCTGCTGCTCGCGTCCGCTCGGTCCCGTCACAGTGGAGGCTTGAGATGGGACAAGCACGTCAGTTCGGACTGATGCCGCCGCCTTCGCGCCCCGCCCTCGCTGCGCGCCGGCAGCAGGAGCCCGAAGCAGTCTTCCTCGCCTGGCTGATGTGGCTCCCGGCCGATGCCGACCAGCAGCAAGCCGCCGCGCGGGAGGTCAGCCGCATCGACGCCAGTGGTGCGAAAGGCGAGGGGCCGGAGAAATTGCGCGCGCTCTTCGCCGGTCTCGCCGCCGGCTGATCAGCCGCGGGCCTCGGCGAGCGCCGCCGGCAGTTCCCGCTCGAAAATGTCGATCTCGGCTGCCGGAGCGACAGCGACGCGGATGCAGCGGTCGAGGCCCGGCGCCATCGGCTTGCGCACGAAGACGTCGCGCGAGATCAGCGCCTGCATGACCTTCAGCGCGAACGCGCCGTCGCTGCCGCAGTCGATTGCGACGAAATTGGTGGCGGATGGGATAGCTACGAGACCGTTGTCGGCGGCGATCTTCGCCAGCCTGTCGCGGCAAGATGCGACCTGGTCGATGACGCTTTGCATGTAGGCCTCGTCGTCCAGCGCCACCGAAGCAGCGACTTGTGCCATGCGCGTCATGCCGAAATGGTTGCGTACTTTCTCGAAGGCGTTGATGGTCGTCGCCTCACCGATAGCATAGCCGCAGCGCAGGCCGGCAAGCCCGTAAGCCTTTGAAAAGGTGCGCATGCGCAACACGTTCGGCCGCGCCACGTCGAGCGCCGGCAAGGTGCCCGCGGGTGCCGTCTCCCCGTAGGCTTCGTCGAGCACAAGCATCGTGGTCTCGGGCAGCGCGTCGATGAAGCGCTGGATATCCTCCGCCGGCCACCAGGTGCCCATCGGGTTGTCCGGATTGGCGAGATAGACGAGCGGTGCACTCTCGCGTTTGACGGCTTCAAGGAGGGCGAAAAGGCTCTCCCGGTCGCCTTCATAAGGCACGGTGACAAGGCGCGCGCCAAACCCCGCGACATGGTAGTTGAAGGTCGGATAGGCGCCAAGCGAGGTGACGACCGGGGCGTTTTTGTCGGCCCAAAGTCGCACGATTGATCAGCCCCCACTGACGGGTCCGGCTGGAATGTTAGTGCATTGACGGTCTTGTTGCCAGCGCGGGCGGCATCGCTGGTTGGGTTTGCAGGGCCGTCCGCGCGGCGAAGGCTGGGATGAAGACCT